>NZ_CP137734.1:6076566-7353132 GCF_033406955.1 Streptomyces violaceoruber
TCGGCGACATCGACGGCAACGCCGAGTCGGTCCTGCACTGGACCCGGCACTCGGCCGAACGGGGAGCGCACCTGGTGGCGTTCCCGGAGATGACGCTGACCGGGTACCCGGTGGAGGACCTGGCCCTCAGGTCCTCCTTCGTCGAGGCCTCCCGCGCCGCCCTGCGCTCGCTCGCGGCGCGGCTGGCGGACGAGGGCCTCGGCACCGTCCCCGTCATCGTCGGCCACCTCGACCGCTCGGCGACCGCGCAGCCCAGGTACGGCCAGCCCGCCGGCGCCCCGCAGAACGCGGCGGCCGTGCTGTACGGCGGCGAGGTGGCGCTGAGCTTCGCCAAGCACCACCTGCCGAACTACGGCGTCTTCGACGAGTTCCGCTACTTCGTGCCCGGCGACACCCTGCCCGTGGTGCGGGTGCGCGGCGTGGACGTGGCGCTGGCCATCTGCGAGGACCTGTGGCAGGACGGCGGCCGGGTGCCCGCCGCCCGCTCGGCGCGGGCCGGACTGCTGCTCTCCGTCAACGCCTCCCCGTACGAGCGCGACAAGGACGACACCCGGCTGGAGCTGGTGCGCAGGCGAGCGCAGGAGGCCGGGTGCACCACCGCCTACCTGGCCATGACCGGCGGGCAGGACGAGCTGGTCTTCGACGGCGACTCGATCGTCGTCGACCGGGACGGGACCGTCCTGGCCCGGGCGCCGCAGTTCACCGAGGGCTGCATGGTGCTGGACCTCGACCTGCCCGCCGCGGACGCGGACCCGCCCACGGGCGTCGTGGACGACGGACTGCGCATCGACCGGGTGGTGCTCCCCGGTGAGGCCGGGCGGGAGCAGCCGCTGCCCGCCGGTGAGCCCTGGCTGTCGGGCGGGCACGCCGAGCCGCTGGACGACGACGAGGAGGTCTACTCGGCACTCGTCACCGGCCTGCGCGCGTACGTCGCGAAGAACGGCTTCCGCTCGGTGCTGATCGGACTGTCCGGCGGCATCGACTCCGCGCTGGTCGCGTCGATCGCCTGCGACGCGCTCGGCGCGGAGCACGTGTACGGCGTCTCCATGCCCTCCAAGTACTCCTCGGGGCACTCCAGGGACGACGCGGCCGAGCTGGCCCGCCGCACCGGCCTGCACTACCGCACCGTGTCCATCGAGCCGATGTTCGACGCGTACACGGGTGCGCTGGAGCTGACCGGCCTGGCGGAGGAGAACCTCCAGTCCCGGCTGCGCGGCACGCTGCTGATGGCGCTCTCCAACCAGGAGGGCCACCTCGTGCTGGCCCCCGGCAACAAGTCGGAGCTGGCGGTCGGCTACTCCACGCTGTACGGCGACTCGGTGGGCGGCTACGGGCCCATCAAGGACGTGTACAAGACGTCGGTCTTCCGGCTCGCCGAGTGGCGCAACCGCGCGGCGGCCGCCAGGGGGCAGACCCCGCCGGTCCCGGAGAACTCGATCACCAAGCCGCCGAGCGCGGAGCTGCGCCCGGGCCAGGTCGACACGGACTCGCTGCCGGACTACCCGGTGCTGGACGCGATCCTCGCCCTGTACGTCGACCGGGACCGGGGCGCGGACGAGATCGTGGCCGCCGGGTACGACCGGGAGCTGGTGACGCGGACGCTGCGCATGGTGGACACCGCCGAGTACAAGCGGCGGCAGTACCCGCCGGGCACCAAGATCTCGCCCAAGGGCTTCGGCAAGGACCGCCGCCTGCCGGTCACCAACCGCTGGCGGGAGAGCCGCTGAGGCGGCGGGGCCCGCAGACCGGCTAGGCCTTGTGCCGGAGGTCGGCCAGCACCTTGTGCAGCGGCTCCGCCACCCGGCGCCGGTACTCCTGGATCGCCCATCCGTTGCCGTCCGGGTCCTTGAAGTACATGAAGGTGGCGCCGTCGTCCGGGGCGTACTGCACCGGCTCCGAGACCTCCAGACCACGGGCGGTCAGCTCCGCGTGGGCCGCCTTGATGTCGGCGACGCAGAGCTGGAGGCCCTGGTAGGAGCCCGGTTCCGGCCGGGTCTGCCCCTGCGCCATGTCCCAGATGGCGTCGCCGAGGGCGACCGAACAGCCGGAGCCCGGAGGCGTCAGCTGGACGATCCGCATGCCCGGCATCACCTCCTGGTCGATGTCGACGTGGAAGCCGACCTTGTCGCGGTAGAAGTCCCGGGCGCGGTCGATGTCGGTGACGGGGAGCGGGATGACTTCGAGCGTGAAGTCCATGGCGTGACTCCTTCGGCTTCGGCATTCGCCGGTCGCGGGTGTCGTGTCCGTACCGGCGGGTGTCAGTAGTGGTAGCGCGCCTGGACGATGACCAGCTGGTCATCGGTGGGCTTGTACACAAGACGGTGCGTGTCGTCGATGCGCCGTGACCAGTAGCCGGACAGGTCGCCCTTGAGCGGCTCCGGCTTGCCGACGCCCTTGAACGGGTCACGGGCGATGTCGGCGATCAGTCTGTTGATCCGCTTGGTCACCTTCCGGTCGCTCTCGGCCCAGTGGACGTAGTCCTCCCAGCCGTGGGACGTGAAAGTGATCCTCACGCCCGCTCCGCGTCCGGGTCGATCAGGTCGTGCTGAACTGCGTCGCCCGCCTCGGCCTCCGCGATGGAGTCGAGCAGACGGCGGGCGTTCCTCGGCGAGCGCAGGAGATGCACCGTCTCCGTCCACGCCGTGAAGTCCTCCTCGGACATGAGCACGGCGTTCCCCTTGCGGGAGGTGATGTGCACCGGGGCGTGGTCCTCGTTGACCTGCTCTATCAGCGGGAACAGATTCTGACGGGCTTCGCTGGCGGTGATGGACATACCAGTGCCTCCCTTCCTCGGCTGGTACAAGATATCGTACGAGTCTGGGACGGTCCACCGGAAAGCGGGAGCGGTACGTCCCGGCGCCCGCACGCCGTTCCCCGGCTACGCTCAGCCCGTACGACCTTGATCCGACCGGGCCCACGTGCCCCGCAGCCCGACAGGAGGCCGAGATGACGCCGGGGCGCAGGAGCAGTACCTTCACGCGACTGCTGCGGCACGGTTTCACCGATCCGTCGGCCGCCGAACGGCTGCTTGACGGGGCCGGGCTGGCCGAGCTGCGCGCCGATCCCGTCCTGCTGGAGGCGCTGGGCGCCACCGCCGACCCGGACCTCGCCCTGCACGGACTGGTACGGCTCCTGGAGGCGCAGCCCGACGCCACCGCCCGCCAGGAGCTGCTGGACACCCTGATAGCGGCCAAGCCGCTGCGCGACCGTCTCCTCGGCGTGCTCGGCGCCTCCGAGGCGCTCGCCGACCACCTCGCCCGGCACGCCGGGGACTGGCAGACCCTCGTGACGTACGAGCCGCGCGACCTGCACCGCGGCGTCGAGGAGTTCGAGCGGGGGCTCGCCGAGGCCACCGACCCGGTCACCCTGCGGGTCGCCTACCGGCGCTGCCTGCTGTCCATCGCCGCCCGCGACGTGTGCGGCACCATCGACGTCGCCGAGACCGCCGCCGAGCTGGCCGACCTCGCCATCGCCACGCTGCGCGCCGCCCTGGCCCTCGCCGAGGCCGCCGCACCCGAGGACGCCGCGCGGTGCCGGCTCGCGGTGATCGCGATGGGCAAGTGCGGCGGACACGAGCTGAACTACGTCTCCGACGTGGACGTCATCTTCGTGGGGGAGGCGGCGGACACGGGCCCCGACGCCGACGAGGCCAAGGCGATGCGGGCCGCGACCTCGCTGGCCGCGCACATGATGCGGATCTGCTCCGAGACCACCGTCGAGGGCTCCATCTGGCCCGTCGACGCCAACCTCCGCCCCGAGGGCCGCAACGGCCCCCTGGTGCGCACCCTCAGCAGCCACGTCGCCTACTACCAGCGCTGGGCCAAGACCTGGGAGTTCCAGGCGCTGCTCAAGGCCCGCCCGGTGGCCGGCGACCCCGGTCTCGGCGCCGAGTACGTCGCCGCCCTCCAGCCCCTGGTGTGGCAGGCCGCCGACCGCGAGAACTTCGTCCCGGACGTGCAGAAGATGCGCCGCCGGGTGGTGGAGAACATCCCCCTCACCGAGGTCGACCGGCAGCTCAAGCTCGGGCCCGGCGGCCTCCGGGACGTCGAGTTCGCCGTGCAGCTCCTCCAGCTGGTGCACGGACGGGCCGACACCTCCCTGCACAGCGGCACGACGCTGGACGCCCTGGAGGCCCTCGCCGCGGGCGGCTACGTCGGCCGGACCGACGCCGCCCAGCTCGACGAGGCGTACCGCTTCCTGCGCTCCATGGAGCACCGCATCCAGCTGCACCGGCTGCGCCGCACCCACCTGGTGCCCGAGGACGAGGCCGACCTGCGCCGCCTCGGCCGCTCGCTCGGCCTGCGCACCGACCCGGTGACCGGGCTGCTGCGCGCCTGGAAGCGGCACGCCTCCGTCGTACGCCGGCTGCACGAGAAGCTGTTCTACCGGCCGCTGCTCGACGCCGTCGCCCAGCTCGCCCCCGGCGAGGCCCGGCTCAGCCCCGAGGCGGCTCGGGAACGCCTGGTCGCCCTCGGCTACGCCGACCCGGCCGCCGCCCTGCGGCACCTGGAGGCGCTGGCGTCCGGCGTCACCCGCAAGGCCGCCATCCAGCGCACCCTGCTGCCCGTGCTGCTCGGCTGGTTCGCCGACTCGGCCGACCCGGACACCGGGCTGCTCAACTTCCGCAAGGTCTCCGACGCGCTCGGCACCACCCCGTGGTACCTCAGGCTGCTGCGCGACGAGGGCGCCGCCGCCGAGAACCTCGCCCGGGTGCTCTCCGCCGGGCGGCTCGCCCCCGACCTGCTGATGCGGGCCCCGGAGGCCGTCGCGCTGCTCGGCGACGGTGTCGCCGGGGGACTGCGGCCGCGCGACCGGGCCCAGCTGGAGCAGGAGACCCTCGCCGCGGTCCGCCGCGCCGACGACGCCGTCCAGGCCGTCACCGCGGTGCGCGGGGTACGGCGCCGGGAGCTGTTCCGCACGGCCGCCGCGGACATCGTCGGCTCCTACGGCACCGAGGCCCAGCCCGTCGAGGCCGACCAGGGCGCCCTGGTGGACCTGGTCGGCGGCGCCGTGTCCGACCTGACGTCGGCGACGCTCGCGGGCACGCTGCGGGCGGTCGTGCGGGAGAAGTGGGGCGACGTCCTGCCCACCCGGTTCGCCATCATCGGCATGGGCCGCTTCGGCGGACACGAGCTGGGCTACGGCTCGGACGCGGACGTGCTGTTCGTGCACGAACCCCGCGACGGCGTGGCCGAGCGGGAGGCGGGCGACGCCGCCAACAAGGTCGTCTCCGAGATGCGCCGCCTGCTCCAGGTGCCGAGCGCCGACCCGCCGCTGCTGATCGACGCCGACCTGCGGCCCGAGGGCAGGTCCGGGCCGCTGGTGCGGACCCTGAAGTCGTACGAGGCCTACTACCGGCGCTGGTCGCTGGGGTGGGAGTCGCACGCCCTGCTGCGGGCCGAGTTCGTCGCCGGGGACGAGGAGCTGGGGCGGCGCTTCATCGAGCTGATCGACCCCCTGCGCTACCCGGAGGGCGGGCTCGGGGAGGACGCCGTACGGGAGATCCGGCGGCTCAAGGCCCGCATGGAGTCCGAGCGGCTGCCGCGCGGCGCCGACCCCAAGCTGCACGCCAAACTGGGGCCGGGCGGTCTCTCCGACGTGGAGTGGACCGTGCAGCTGCTCCAGCTGCGCCACGGCCACGAGATCGCCGGGCTGCGCACCACCCGGACGCGCACGGCGCTGGCCGCCGCCCGCGACGCCGGGCTGATCTCGGAGGAGCACACCGCCACGCTCGACGAGGCGTGGGTGCTGGCGACCCGGGTCCGCAACGCGGTGATGCTGGTGCGGGGGCGGGCGGGGGACACCTTCCCCACCGACCCGCGCGAGCTGGCGGCCGTGGGCCGCTACCTCGGCCACGGCTCGGGCCACGCGGGCGACATGCTCGACGAATACCGCCGCACGGCCAGAAGGGCCCGCACGGTGGTGGAGGAGCTGTTCTACGCGTAACGGCTGCCGCCGGAGTGCCTCCGCCGCCCGGCGTCACCGCTGCTGGGGCTGGGGGTCGCGTGCCCGGCGCCTGCCGGGTGCCGCCGCGCCCACCCGTGCCGCCTGGGGGTACCTCCCAGGCCGTTCAGGCACTGGGGGAGGCACGACTGCCCGCGGCTACGCGCGCCCCGGCAACCACACCCTCCGCCGTCGCGCAGCGTCCGGCACCAGACGAGGCAACGCGTAAGGCAGCCTCCCGTACCAGGCGGCAGCGACCCCGAACCCGAACGCCAGACACAGCACACCCCCCACCGCGTCCAGCCAGAAGTGGTTCGCCGTCGCCACGATCACCACCAGCGTGAGCGCCGGATACACCAGCCCCAGCACCCGCACCCACGGCACCGACGCCAGCGCGAAGATCGTCAGCCCGCACCACACCGACCACCCGATGTGCATCGACGGCATCGCGGCGTACTGGTTGGACATGTTCTTCAGGTCGCCCGACGCCATCGACCCCCACGTCTGGTGGACCATCACCGTGTCGATGAAGTGTCCGCCGTCCATCAGCCGGGGCGGGGCGAGCGGATACAGGTAGTAGCCGACGAGGGCGACACCCGTGGTCGCGAAGAGCACCAGCCGGGTCGCCGCGTAGCGGCCGGGATGGCTGCGGAAGAGCCACACCAGGACACCCAGAGTCACCACGAAGTGCAGGGTGGCGTAGTAGTAGTTCATGCCCACGACCAGCCAAGTCACCGAGTTGACCGCATGGTTGACGGACTCCTCGACGGCGATGCCCAATTGCTGCTCGACGCGCCAGATCCAGTCGGCGTTGCGCAGGGCCGCGGTCCGCTGTTCCGGCACCGCGTTGCGGACGATGGAGTACGTCCAGTAGCTGAGCGCGATCAGCAGGATCTCGAACCACAGGCGCGGCCGGCGCGGGGTGCGCAGCCGGGACAGGAGGCTCCTCCCCGTCGTCCCTGCGACGGGGTGCGGAACGCCGTCCTCCAGGCGTTCCCGAGTCCTCACGGTCGCGTCACCCATAGGCATGAAGTCTGCCAGAAAAGCCTTCTTCCACCGATCATCCCTCAGGTGGAACCGACCCGCATCCGCCCCGGAGTCGGCCCCCGACGGGAATCAGGGGCGGCCGCGCTCGCCCGGCGCCGACGCCGTCGAACCGCGCACCACCAACTCCGGCATGAACACGAACTCGCTGTGCGGCGCGGGCGTCCCGCCGATCTCCTCCAGGAGCGTGCGCACCGCCGCCTGCCCCATCGCCGGGACCGGCTTGCGGACCGTGGTGAGCGGCGGGTCGGTGAAGGCGATCAGCGGCGAGTCGTCGAAGCCGACGACCGAGACGTCCTTGGGCACGTCCAGGCCCAGCTGCCGGGCCGCGCGTATCGCGCCCAGCGCCATCATGTCGCTGGCGCAGACCACCGCCGTGCAGTCCCGCCCGATGAGCGCGGAGGCCGCCGCCTGGCCGCCCTCCAGGGTGTACAGCGAGTGCTGGACCAGCTCCTTCTCCACCGTCTCGGCGCTCAGCCCCAACTGGTCCTGGACGGTGCGTACGAAGCCCTCGATCTTGCGCTGCACCGGCACGAACCGCTTCGGCCCGAGGGCCAGTCCGATCCTGGTGTGGCCGAGCGAGACGAGGTGGGTGACCGCGAGGCTCATCGCGGCCCGGTCGTCGGGGGAGATGAACGGCGCCTGCACCTGCGACGAGAAGCCGTCGACGAGGACGAAGGGCACGCCCTGCGCGCGCAGCCGCTCGTAGCGCTGCATGTCGGCGGTGGTGTCGGCGTGCAGCCCGGAGACGTAGATGATGCCGGCCACCCCGCGGTCGACCAGCATCTCGGTCAGCTCGTCCTCCGTGGACCCGCCCGGCGTCTGGGTGGCGAGGACGGGCGTGTAGCCCTGGCGGGTCAGCGCCTGCCCGATGACCTGGGCCAGCGCCGGGAATATCGGGTTCTCCAGCTCCGGGGTGATCAGGCCCACCAGGCCCTCGCTGCGCTGCCGCAGCCGCACCGGGCGCTCGTAGCCCAGCACGTCGAGGGCGGCGAGCACGGACTGGCGGGTGGTGGCGGCGACGCCCGGCTTCCCGTTGAGGACGCGGCTGACGGTCGCTTCGCTCACCCCCGCCTGGGCGGCGATGTCGGCAAGCCGTGTGGTCACAGGGGTGGACTGTACCTGTCGGCCGCTCCCTTGCACACCGATCGGGCGCCGTGGGCGGCCTGTTGGACGGCCCGTCGGACGGCCCGGCGCGGGCTGCTGCGTCATCGCGCTCCCTCGAGAAAGTGGCGGCAAGAGCTTGCAGAGTCTTGCACAACCCGCCCGATACCGCTCGGGCCCCGTAAACAAGCGTCTCACGACGGTCGCCGAGAGGTCACGCCCGGATAACTTCGGAGATCTCTTGCACATTTTTGCAGCAAGACCTTTCGCCAGGCTTTCAACGCTGTTACGTTCACGTCGCCCGACGGCAGCAACGAAGCGGTCGGCGGTCGGCAGGAGCGGCGGACGGGCCCGCACCCTGCACCACACGGGCTTTCACCCTCAAGGAGAACTCATGCGGCGTGGCATAGCGGCCACCGCGCTGGTGGCGTCCCTCGCCCTGGCGGCGACGGCGTGCGGCGGAGACGGCGACAGCGACAGCGAGTCGGGCGGACCGGTCACCATCACTTACTGGGACACCTCCAACGCGACCAACGAGGCGCCGACCTACAAGGCCCTGGTCAAGGAGTTCGAGGCCGCCAACAAGGGCGTCAAGGTCAACTTCGTCAACGTGCCCTTCGACCAGGCGCAGAACAAGTTCGACACCGCCGCAGGCTCCAAGGGCGCCCCGGACGTGCTGCGCTCCGAGGTCGGCTGGACGCCCGCCTTCGCCAAGAAGGGCTTCTTCCTGCCGCTGGACGGCACCGAGGCCCTCGCCGAGCAGGACAAGTTCCAGCCCAACCTGATCGAGCAGGCCAAGTACGAGGGCAAGACCTACGGCGTGCCGCTGGTCACCGACACCCTCGCCTTCGTCTACAACAAGGAACTGTTCGAGAAGGCCGGCGTCGAGGCCCCCAAGACCTGGGACGACCTGAAGAAGGCCGCCGCCACCGTCAAGGACAAGACCGGCGTAGACGGCTACTGGGCCTCCACGGCCGGCTACTACGCGCAGCCGTTCCTGTACGGCGAGGGCACCGACACGGTCGACGCCGACGCCAAGAAGGTCACCGTCAACGCCGCCGCGGCCAAGAAGGGCTACGGCACCTGGCTGAGCCTCTTCGACGGCAAGGGCCTGCACAAGGCCGACACCACCGCCGACGCCTACGCCCACATCCAGGAGGCGTTCGTCAGCGGCAAGGTCGCCTCGATCATCCAGGGCCCGTGGGAGATCACCAACTTCTACAAGGGCACGGCGTTCAAGGACAAGAACAACCTCGGCATCGCCACCGTCCCGGCCGGTTCCACCGGCAAGGCGGGCGCCCCGACCGGCGGCCACAACCTCTCGGTCTACGCCGGTTCGGACACGGCGCACCAGGAGGCGGCGCTGAAGTTCGTGAACTTCATGACCTCGGCGAAGTCCCAGGAGACCGTCGCCCTGAAGAACTCCACGCTGCCGACCCGCGACGACGCCTACACCGCGAAGGTCAAGGCCGACCCGGGCATCGCCGGCTTCCAGACGGTCCTGCCCGCCGCCCAGCCGCGCCCGGCGCTGCCCGAGTACAGCTCCCTGTGGACGCCGCTGGACGACGAGCTGCCCCAGATCGCCGGCGGCAAGAAGTCCCTGGACGAGGGTCTGGGCGACGCCGAGACCGCGATCGCCAAGCTGGTGCCGGACTTCAGCAAGTAGCAGCACCGACCGCCGGGCCCCCGCACCGGGGGAGGGGCCCGGCGGTCACCGGCCGTGCGCCGCACCCCGACCGCAGACCCCTGACCTTCCCGATGCTCCCGAAGGTGTCGAACCATGACAGTCGCCATCGACCGCGCGACCGGCAAGCGCCGCGGTGACCGCACCCCGCGGCCCGGCCTCGGCCGGCGTCTGAAAGACGGCTACCAGAAGCACTGGTACGCCTACGCCATGATCGCGCCGGTGGCCGTCGTGATCGGCGTCCTCGTGCTGTACCCGCTGGGCTACGGCCTCTACCTCACCCTCACCGACGCCAACAGCCTCAACAGCGCGCGCACCATCGGCGTCAACGAGATCGAGGCCACCTACAAGTTCGTCGGCCTGGACAACTACGCCGACATCCTGTGGGGCCCGACGGCCTACGACCGCTTCTGGTCGCACTTCATCTGGACCATCGTGTGGACGGCGGTCTGCGTCGGCCTGCACTTCTTCATCGGCCTCGGGCTCGCCCTGCTGCTCAACCAGAAGCTGCGCGGCCGCACCTTCTACCGGCTGATCCTGGTCCTGCCCTGGGCCGTGCCCACCTTCGTCACCGTCTTCGGCTGGCGCTTCATGCTCGCCGACCAGGGCATCATCAACTCCGCCCTGGACTGGCTGCACCTGCCGACGCCCGCGTGGCTCGAGGACACCTTCTGGCAGCGCTTCTCCGCGATCATGGTCAACACCTGGTGCGGTGTGCCGTTCATGATGGTCTCGCTCCTGGGCGGCCTCCAGTCCATCGACAACAGCCTCTACGAGGCCTCCGAGATGGACGGCGCCAACGCCTGGCAGCGCTTCCGCTACGTCACGCTCCCCGGTCTGCGCTCGGTCAGCTCCACGGTCGTCCTGCTCGGCATCATCTGGACCTTCAACCAGTTCGCCGTGATCTTCCTGCTGTTCGGCAACACCGCCCCCGACGCGCAGATCCTCGTCACCTGGGCGTACCAGCTCGGCTTCGGACAGCAGCCGCGCGACTTCGCGCAGTCCGCGGCCTACGGCATCCTGCTGCTGGCCATCCTGATCGTCTTCACCTCCTTCTACCGCCGCTGGCTGAACCGCAATGAGCAGCAGCTCGCGAACTGAGGCAGGAGCCGCCATGAGTACAAGCACCGCGCCCACCAAGGCCCCCGCCGAGCAGATCGCCGCACCCACCGCGCCGCCGCGCAAGGTCCGCGGCCGCGGCGAACGCAGCCGCGCCGCGTCCCTCGCCTCCCACGGCGTGCTGACCCTCGCGAGCCTCGTCGCGCTCTTCCCGGTCGCCTGGCTGGTCTACCTGTCCCTCGGCCCGGACAAGAACGACTATCTGCACCCCGGACGCATCTGGTCGAAGATGACCTTCGACAACTACGCGTTCGTGCTCCAGGACACCAACTTCTTCGACTGGCTGAAGAGCTCGCTGATCGTCTCGCTGGGCACCACGGTCATCGGCGTCATGGTCGCCGCCACCACCGGCTACGCGGTCTCGCGGATGCGCTTCCCGGGCTACAGGAAGCTCATGTGGGTCCTGCTGGTCACGCAGATGTTCCCCATCGCGGTCCTGATCGTGCCGATGTACCAGATCCTGTCGAAGCTCCAGCTCATCGACAACTACTTCGGCCTGATCCTCGTCTACTGCTCGACCGCGGTGCCGTACTGCGCGTGGCTGCTCAAGGGCTACTTCGACACCATCCCGTTCGAGATCGACGAGGCCGGGCGGGTGGACGGGCTGACGCCGTTCGGCACCTTCTTCCGGCTGATCCTGCCGCTGGCCCGGCCGGGCCTCGCGGTCGCCGGCTTCTACAGCTTCATCACCGCGTTCGGCGAGGTCGCCTTCGCCTCGACGTTCATGCTGAGCGACACGAAGTACACCTTCGCCGTCGGACTCCAGAGCTTCGTCAGCGAGCACGACGCCCAGCGCAACCTGATGGCGGCCACCGCCGTGCTCGTCGCGATACCCGTCTCCGCGTTCTTCTACCTGGTGCAGAAGAACCTGGTGACCGGCCTCACCGCGGGCGGCACGAAGGGCTGACCGCCCCACCCGGAAATCGTCCGGCCGCGGTGCCCATCCGACCCCGCTGCACCGCGGCCGGCCGCCTCCTCCGCCACCGACGCCTCGACTCCGTACCGCTCCGTTTCGCTTCGTTTCGCTACGTACCAAGGACGACATGAGCCAGCAGCCTTCCGCCGCACCGGCCCCCACCTCCGCCGTCGCCACCGTCTCCGAGCGCCACGACTGGTGGCGGGACGCGGTCATCTACCAGGTGTACCCGCGCAGCTTCGCCGACAGCAACGGCGACGGCATGGGCGACCTGGAGGGTGTCCGCACCCGCCTGCCGTACCTGCGCGACCTGGGCGTGGACGCCGTGTGGCTCAGCCCCTTCTACGCCTCCCCGCAGGCCGACGCCGGTTACGACGTCGCCGATTACCGGGCCGTCGACCCCATGTTCGGCACCCTCCTGGACGCCGACGCGCTGATCCGCGACGCCCACGCGCTGGGCCTGCGCATCATCGTCGACCTGGTGCCCAACCACTCCTCCGACCAGTACGAGTGGTTCAAGCGCGCGCTGGCCGAGGGCCCCGGCTCCCCTTCCCGGGACCGCTACCACTTCCGCCCCGGCAAGGGGAAGAACGGCGAACTGCCGCCCAACGACTGGGAGTCCATCTTCGGCGGCCCCGCCTGGACCCGGGTCACCGAGCCCGACGGCACGCCGGGGGAGTGGTACCTGCACCTGTTCGCCCCCGAGCAGCCCGACTTCAACTGGGAGCACCCGGCCGTCGGCGACGAGTTCCGCTCCATCCTGCGGTTCTGGCTGGACATGGGCGTGGACGGCTTCCGCATCGACGTCGCCCACGGCATGGTCAAGGCGGAGGGCCTGCCCGACCTCGGATCCCACGAGCAGCTGAAGCTGCTGGGCAACGATGTCATGCCGTTCTTCGACCAGGACGGCGTGCACGAGATCTACCGCCAGTGGCGGCGCATCCTCGACGAGTACAGCGGCGAGCGCATCTTCGTTGCCGAGGCGTGGACCCCGACCGTCGAGCGCACCGCCAACTACGTCCGCCCCGACGAGCTGCACCAGGCGTTCAACTTCCAGTACCTGGGCACCCACTGGGACGCCGAGGAGCTGCGCACGGTCATCGACCGGACGCTCGACGCCATGCGTCCCGTCGGCGCCCCCGCCACCTGGGTCCTGTCCAACCACGACGTCACCCGGCACGCCACCCGCTTCGCCAACCCGGCGGGCCTCGGCACCCAGATCCGCCTGGCCGGCGACCGCGCCCTGGGCCTGCGCCGCGCCCGCGCCGCGACCCTGCTCATGCTGGCCCTGCCCGGCTCGGCCTACGTCTACCAGGGCGAGGAGCTGGGCCTCCCGGACGTCGTCGACCTGCCCGACGAGGTCCGCCAGGACCCGGCCTACTTCCGCGGCGCGGGCCAGGACGGCTTCCGCGACGGCTGCCGGGTGCCGATCCCGTGGACCCGCGAGGGTTCCTCGTACGGCTTCGGTGACGGCGGCAGCTGGCTGCCGCAGCCGGCGGGCTGGGGCGAGCTGAGCGTCGAGGCGCAGACCGGCGAGCCCGGCTCGACCCTGGAGCTGTACCGCGAGGCCCTGGCCGTCCGCCGCTCCACCGCCGACCTCGGCGCGGGCGACGCGGTCGAGTGGCTGCGCGCCCCGGAGGGCGTCGTCGCATTCCGGCGCGGGGACTTCGTGTGCGTCGCCAACACCACCGGCGAGTCGGTGGCGGTGCCCGCACACGGACGCGTCCTGCTGGCCAGCGGGGAGATCACCGAGGCGGCCGGCGAGGCGAAGGTACCGGCGGACACGACGGTGTGGTGGACCCGCGCCTGACGCTCCCCCGCCCGCACCGCCCAAGGGCCCGCCACTCGCCGGACGAGGAAGTGGCGGGCCCTCGGCGACCGGTGTGCGGTAGACACACCCCATGTCCGAGACGTACTCCTGGCCGGTCGCCGCCCCGTTGCGGGGAGCCCGACTGCGGCTGGAACCCCTGACGGTCGCACACGCCCGCGAAGCGGTGGACTTCCTCGACGACGTCCGCCTGCACCGGTGGATCGGCGGTTCGCCGCCCACCCGCGAGGAGTTGCGGCGGCGCTATCGACGGCAGGCCGTGGGCCACTCGCCCGACGGCCGGCAGGGCTGGCTGAACTGGATGCTGCGCCGGCACACCGACGGCCAACTGGTCGGCACCGTGCAGGCAACGCTCCACCGGACCGGCCCCGACCGGGTCGAGGCCGAGCTGGCCTGGGTCGTCGGTCACGACTTCCAGGGCGAGGGCTACGGCAAGGAGGCCGCCGCCGTCATGGCGCGGTGGCTGCGCCAGCGGGGAGTGGCGCGATTCGTGGCCCATGTGCACCCGGATCACCGGGCGTCGGCCGGGATCGCCCGGTCGCTGGGCATGGAACCGAGCGAAGAGGTGCACGACGACGAGGAGTTGTGGACCACCGCCCCGGACGCCGAGCGGCGGCACGACCGACGGTCGTGAAAGTTCTTGCCGATACTTTCACGACCCTTGCCGCAAGTCTTGCGGCGGCGTTACGGTCTCGCCGGGGTCGGACCCGAACGAGCCGTACTCGCAAGGAGCTCACGCCTGTGATACCGAGATGGCCGGTGCCTGCCACGCGCCGTACCGCACGAGTGAGACGGGTCGCGGCCGTCACCGTGACCGCGCTCGCCGCCGCCCTGCTTCCCCCGCTCGCCGCACGGGCCGACACCCCGCCGGCGCCCCCGTCCGACGCGAAGCTGGCGAAGACCGCCGCACGCCACGACCTGACGCGTGAGCAGTTCTACTTCGTCCTGCCGGACCGCTTCGCCAACGGGGACGCCGGGAACGACCGCGGCGGCCTGACCGGCACCCGGCTCACCACCGGCTACGACCCCACCGACAAGGGCTTCTACCAGGGCGGCGACCTCGAGGGGCTGACCGAGAGGCTCGACTACATCAAGGGGCTGGGCACCACCTCCATCTGGATGGCGCCCATCTTCAAGAACCAGCCCGTCCAGGGCACCGGCAAGGACGCCTCGGCCGGCTACCACGGCTACTGGATCACCGACTTCACCCAGGTCGACCCGCACTTCGGCACCAACAAGGACCTCAAGGACCTCATCTCCAAGGCCCACGCCAAGGGCATGAAGGTCTTCTTCGACGTCATCACCAACCACACCGCCGACGTCGTCGACTACGAGGAGAAGTCCTACGACTACCTCTCCAAGGGCGCCTTCCCGTACCTGACCAAGGACGGGCAGCCCTTCGACGACGCCGACTACGCGGACGGCGAGCGCCGCTTCCCCCGCGTGGACTCCGGCTCCTTCCCGCGCACCCCGACGGTCCCGGCCGCCAAGAAGAACCTCAAGGTCCCCTCCTGGCTCAACGACCCGGCGATGTACCACAACCGGGGCGACTCCACCTGGGCCGGCGAGTCCGCCACCTACGGCGACTTCAACGGCCTCGACGACCTGTGGACCGAGCGTCCCGAGGTCGTCGGCGGCATGGAGAAGATCTACCAGCGGTGGGTCGAGGACTTCGCCATCGACGGCTTCCGGATCGACACCGTGAAGCACGTCGACATGGAGTTCTGGACCCAGTGGGCGACCGCGCTGGACGCCTACGCCGCCAAGAAGGGCCGCGACGACTTCTTCATGTTCGGCGAGGTCTACTCCGCCGACACCTCCGTCACCGCGCCCTACGTCACCCAGGGCCGCCTGGACTCCACCCTGGACTTCCCCTTCCAGGACGCGGCCCGCGCCTACGCCTCCCAGGGCGGCAGCGCCCGGAAGCTCGCCGCGGTCTTCGGCGACGACTACAAGTACACGACCGACAAGGCCAACGCGTACGAGCAGGTCACCTTCCTCGGCAACCACGACATGGGCCGCATCGGGACCTTCCTGAAGCAGGACGCTCCGGAGGCCGGCGACGCCGAACTGCTGAAGAAGGACCGGCTCGCCAACGAGCTGATGTTCCTCAGCCGCGGCAACCCGGTGATCTACTACGGCGACGAGCAGGGCTTCACCGGCGCCGGCGGCGACAAGGACGCCCGCCAGCCGATGTTCGCCTCCCGCACCGCCGACTACCTCGACGACGACCAGCTCGGCACCGACCGCACCCACGCCGAGGCCGCCTACGACACGAGCGCCCCGCTCTACCGGCAGATCAGCGCCCTCGCCGAGCTGCGCAAGGCCAACCCGGCCCTCGCCGACGGCGTCCAGACCGAGCGCTACGCGGCCGACGGCGCCGGGATCTACGCCTTCTCCCGCACCGACGCGAAGACCGGCACCGAGTACGTCGTCGCCTTCAACAACGCCGGCACCGAGAAGAGCGCCGCCTTCGCCACCGGCTCCGCCGGCATGACCTTCCGCGGCCTCTACGGCACCGACGCCACCGTGAAGTCGGGCGCCGACAGCAAGGTCACCGTCACCGTCCCGGCCCGGTCGGCCGTCGTCCTCAAGGCCGCGGGGCGGCTCGCCGCGCCCGCCGCCGAGCCGACGATCAGCCTGCACGCCCCGGACCCCGGCGCCACCGGCACCGTCGAGCTGAGCGCCGACGTCGCGGGCGGACAGCTCAACCGGGTCGTCTTCGCCGCCCAGACCGGCGACGGCAAGTGGCGCACTCTCGGCACCGCCGACCACGCCCCCTACAAGGCCACCCACACCGTCGACGCGGACACCCCGGCCGGCACCGCCCTGCGCTACAAGGCGGTCGTCGTCGACTCGGGCGGCCGCACCGCGAGCGCCACGGCCGCCTCCACCACCGGCACCCCGCCCGCCGAGGAGGTGCCCACCGCCGCCTCCCGGGACTACGCGGTCGTCCATTACAAGCGCGCCGACGGGAACTACGACGACTGGGGCCTGTACGCCTGGGGCGACCTCGCCGACGGCGAGGCCACCACCTGGCCCGGCACCCACCCCTTCACCGGCCGGGACGCCTACGGCGCCTTCGCCTACGTCAAGCTCAAGCCCGGCGCCTCCACCGTCGGCTTCCTCGTCATCGACAAGGACGGCAACAAGGACGTCGCCGCCGACCGCACCATCGACGTCACCGAGACCGGCGAGGTGTGGATCGAGCAGGGCGAGGAGCAGCTCGTCACCGAGCGGCCCGAGTACCCCGCCCAGGACACCACCAAGGCCGTACTGCACTACAAGCGCGCCGACGGGAACTACGACGGCTGGGGCCTGCACGTCTGGGGCGACGCCGCGAACCCCACCGACTGGGCCAAGCCCCTCCAGCCGGTCAGGACCGACCCCTACGGCGCGGTCTTCGAGGTGCCCCTCACCGACGGCGCGAGCAGCCTCAGCTACATCGTCCACAAGGGCGACGAGAAGGACCTGCCCACCGACCAGGCCCTGGACCTCAAGGCCGACGGCCACGAGGTGTGGCTGCTGAGCGGGCAGGAGGACCACCTGCTGCCGCAGCCCGCGGGCTCGGCGGCGGCCGTGGACCTCACCACTTCCAAGGCGGTCTGGATCGACCGGAACACCGTCGCCTGGAACGGCTCCGACGGCGCCGCCTCCACCCAGCTGCTCGCCTCCCGCACCGGCTCCATCACCGCCGAAGGCGGCCGGCTCACCGGCGACGACCAGCAGTGGCTCCGCCTCACCAAGAGCGCCCTCACCGACGCCCAGAAGGCGAAGTTCCCGCACCTGAAGGAGTCCACCGCCTGGTCCGTCGACCCGCGCGACCGCGACCGGGTCCGCGAGGCCCTGCGCGGCCAGGTCGTCGCCGCCCAGCGCACCGCCACCGGCGCCCTGCTCGCCGCGACGGGCGTACAGACCGCGGGCGCCCTGGACGACCTGTACGCGGACCGGGCGACCAGGGCCGACCTCGGCCCGGTCTTCCGGCACGGGCGGCCCACCCTCTCCGTGTGGGCGCCGACCGCGCAGGACGTGAAGCTGGAGATCGGCGACCGCACCGTGCGGATGCGCCGCGACGACGCCACCGGCGTCTGGTCCGTCACCGGCCCGAAGTCCTGGAAGGGCAAGGCCTACCGGTACGCCGTGAAGGTCTGGGCGCCCACCGCGGGCGAGGTCGTCACCAACAAGGTCACCGACCCCTACTCCCTCGCCCTGACCACCGACTCCGAGCGCAGCCTCGTCGTCGACCTGGACGACCGCTCCCTCGCCCCGCGCGGCTGGGAGCACTACCGCAAGCCCGAGGCCGTACCGCTGCAGGACGCACAGATCCAGGAACTGCACATCCGCGACTTCTCCGTCGCCGACCGGACCGCCGACGCGGACCACCGGGGCACCTACCTCGCCTTCACCGACAAGAAGAGCGACGGCTCCAGGCACCTGCGCGAGCTGGCCGAGGCCGGTACCTCCTACGTGCACCTGCTGCCCGCCTTCGACATCGCCACCATCCCCGAGAGGAAGTCCGAGCAGACGACGCCCGACTGCGACCTCGCCGCCCTCCCGGCCGGCTCCGAGAAGCAGCAGGAGTGCGTGACGAAGGCCGCCGCCAAGGACGCCTTCAACTGGGGCTACGACCCGTACCACTACACGGTCCCCGAGGGTTCCTACGCCACCGACCCGGACGGCACCGAGCGCACCGTCGAGTTCCGCAAGATGGTCAAGGCCCTCAACGAGGACGGCCTGCGCGTCGTCATGGACGTCGTCTACAACCACACGGCCGCGAGCGGCCAGGCCAAGACCAGCGTCCTCGACCGGATCGTGCCCGGCTACTACCAGCGGCTGCTCGCCGACGGGTCGGTGGCCAACAGCACCTGCTGCTCGAACACCGCCACCGAGAACGCCATGATGGGCAAGCTCGTCGTCGACTCGGTCGTCACCTGGGCCAAGGAGTACAAGGTCGACGGCTTCCGCTTCGACCTCATGGGCCACCACCCGAAGGCCAACATCCTCGCGGTCAGGAAGGCGCTGGACGAGCTGACGCTCAGGAAGGACGGCGTCGACGGCAAGAAGATCGTCCTGTACGGCGAGGGCTGGAACTTCGGCGAGGTCGCCGACGACGCGCGCTTCGTCCAGGCCACCCAGAAGAACATGGCCGGCACCGGCATCGCCACCTTCTCCGACCGGGCCCGCGACGCCGTGCGCGGCGGCGGCCCCTTCGACGAGGACCCCGGCGTCCAGGGCTTCGCCTCCGGCCTCTACACCGACCCGAACTCCTCGACGGCCAACGGCACCGAGGCCGAGCAGAAGGCCCGCCTGCTGCACTACCAGGACCTGATCAAGGTCGGGCTGACCGGCAACCTCGCCGACTACTCCTTCACCGACACCCACGGCAAGGAGGTCAAGGGCTCCGAGGTCGACTACAACGGCGCCCCCGCCGGATACGCGGCGGCACCCGGCGACGCCCTCGCCTATGCCGACGCGCACGACAACGAGTCCCTCTTCGACGCGCTCACCTTCAAGCTGCCCAAGGACACCTCCGCCGACGACCGGGCCCGCATGCAGGTCCTCGCCATGGCGACCGCCACCCTCTCGCAGGGACCGGCGCTCTCCCAGGCGGGCACCGACCTGCTGCGCTCCAAGTCGCTGGACCGCAACTCCTACGACAGCGGTGACTGGTTCAACGCCCTGCACTGGAACTGCGCCGACGGCAACGGCTTCGGCCGGGGCCTGCCGCCCGCCGCCGACAACCAGGACAAGTGGCCCTACGCCAAGCCCCTGCTGGGCGCGGTCGAGGTCGGCTGCCCGCAGATCACCGGCGCCTCGGCGGCGTACCGGGACCTGCTGAGGATCCGCAGCGGTGAGCAGGACTTCTCCCTCGCCACGGCGGCGCGGGTGCAGTCCCGGCTCTCCTTCCCGCTCTCCGGCGAGGACGAGACCCCCGGCGTGATCACCATGCGCCTCGGGGACCTCGTGGTCGTCTTCAACGCCACGCCCGAGCGGCAGGAGCAGCGCGTCGGCGCCGCGGCCGGGACCGGTTACCGCCTGCACCCGGTGCAGGCGGCGGGCGCGGACGCGGTGGTGAAGGAGTCGGCGTACGCGGCGAAGACCGGCACGTTCACCGTGCCGGCCCGTACGGTCGCCGTCTTCCAGCGGGCCGGCTGACGGCGCCAGGTCTGCGGTTAGGGTGAGCCCTGCTGTTCACACAACGGGAGGGCTCATGCCGCAGATCACCGTCGACTACTCCGGCCGGCTCGCCGGCGACTTCGACCGGCCCGGCTTCGCGCGGGCCCTGCACGAGGCCGTCGTCGAGATCGCGGCCGCGAAGCCGCCGGCCTGCAAGACCCAGTTCCGCCGCACCGAGGACACCGTGGTCGGCCCCGACGCCGAGGGGCACGCCGTCGTGCACGTCACGCTCGGGCTGCTCGCCGGCCGCACCGACGAGACCAAGGTGCGGCTGACCGAGGCCGTCCTGGAACTGCTGCGGCAGTACGCCAAGCCGGGCGACGGCCTCGCCCTGCACGCCTCCGCCGAGGTCCGCGACCTGGACCCGTCGTACCGGAAGTTCGAGACCGAGTAGCCGGACGGGCGCCGGGCCTCACGGCAGGTCGCGGCGGCCCAGCCAGGCCGGCCGCACCGGCACCCCGTCCGCGTCCAGCTCGGGCCCCCGCGCGTCGGCGGGGGCGGTCGGGGCCGCCGCGGCCACCGGCTCCGGGGCCGCCTCGGCCTCGGGTGCCGGCTCGGGCCGGGGTTCCGGCTCCGGCTCGGGTGCCCGCGGGGCCGCGGAGTCCGTCAGCAGCTCCGCCACCGTGAACCGGGTGACGAACGACTGCCAGGCCCCGTCCACGACGAGCAGGAACCCGTCGCCGACCCGCAGCAGGCGACGGCGCCGGGGACTGAGCGGGTGGGGCGGGGAGTAGCTCCGCGCCCGCCGCTCCAGCTCCGCGAGCGCCTCCTCGCGGGACCCGGCGACGTGCGCCACCACCTGGGCCTCCGTGTGCTTGCGCTCCCCGGTGCCCATGGTCGTCTCCACGACCAGCCCCCACGCCGGCGCGGTGCTCACCGGGCCGACAGCGCGAGCAGCCGGTCCACCAGGTCCCCGAACGGGCCGTCCTCCGGCTCGTCGGCCAGGACCCGGCGGACGAGGGCGCCCATCTCCTCGTCGTAGGCGGCGCTCACCGCCATCAGGGCGGCGAAGTCGTGCACGAGCTGCGTCTCCAGCTCGGCGCGCGGGATGCGGCGCCCGTCCAGCCAGAGCAGCGCGGTCGACTCGGCGAGCGAGATCCAGGAGCGGACGACCAGTTCCAGCCGCGCGGGCGGCTCGGTGACGTCCAGGTGCGAAAGGATCTGGACATACGCGGCCTGCCGTACGGAGTCCACCAGCGCGTTGGTCGTGGTCGAGCCCACGGCCGGGCCGCCGCGCATCAGGGCCGAGAAACCCGGGCCGTGCTCGTCGACGAAGTCGAAGTAGCGGCCCATCACGCGCAGCAGCCGCGCGCCCAGCGGGCCCTGGCGCGGCTCCACGAACCGGTCCGCCAGATCGTCCGAGGCACGCTGCAACGCGGCCTCGTACAGGCTGAGTTTGCCGGGGAAGTAGTGGTAGACCAGCGGGCGCGAGATGCCCGCCGCCGACGCTATCTCATCGATCGAGACCTCGTCGGGCGAGCGGCGGCTGAACAGATCGAGCGCGACGCCGATCAGCTGCTGCCGTCGCTCCTCGACGCCCATTCTGCGGCGCACCCCGGTAGTCATACGAACACCTTACCGATCGAATCCGGCCCCGAACGGGCCGGACCGGGCATCGGCCTTCATCGGCGTTCACATGTCGAGCACGAGCCGGGTGCCGAGGCACCGGGACACGCAGATGAGCATCGAGTCGCCGCGCTCCGAGTCGGTCAGCAACTCGTCCCGGTGGTCGATCTCGCCCTCCAGCACCTTCTGTTGGCAGGTCCCGCACCAGCCCTGCTCGCAGGAGTACGGGGTGTTCGGCAGCTCGGTGCGCACGGCGGCCAGCACCGAGGAGTCGCCGGGCACGGTCAGGGTGCGCCCGCTGCGGCGCAGCTCCACCTCGAACTCCGCGTCGCCGTCGGCCGTCGTACGCGGCGCGAACCGCTCCAGGTGCAGTGCGGCGCCCGCCGGGAGGCGTTCCTCCACGGCCGCCATCAGGCCCTCCGGACCGCAGCAGTACACGGCCGCGCCCTCGGGCAGGTCCGCCAGGAAGGCGTCGAGCCCGGGCCGCCCGTCCTCGTCCTCGGCGACGAGGACGACCCTCCCGCCGTCCGGGTCCAGCTTCTCGATCTCCTCCAGGAACGGCATCGACGCCCGCGTCCGCCCGCCGTACAGCAGCCGCCAGTCGGTGCCCTCGGGCAGGGCCCGCAGCATCGGCAGCAGGGGCGTGATGCCGATGCCCCCGGCGACGAACGCGTAGGCGGGCGCTTCGACCAGCGGGAAGCGGTTGCGCGGTCCGCGCACCTCCAGTTCGGTGCCCTCCTGCACCTGCTCGTGCACCTCGCGCGAGCCGCCCCGCCCGTCCTCGACCAGCCGCGCGGCCACGGTGTACGACGAGGTGTCCTCCGGGTCGCCGCACAGCGAGTACTGCCGTACCAGCCCCGAGGGCAGCACCAGGTCCAGGTGGGCGCCCGGCTCCCAGCGCGGCAGGTCGGTCCCCTCCAGGCGCAGCCGCACCACCCCGTCGGCCAGCCGCTCGTGCGCGGTCACCAGCAGCGTCAGCGCGCGGGAGCGGGGCCGCCCGGAGACCGGCGGGTCCAGCGCGGGCAGCGGCCACAGCGGCGAGCCCTGGACGCGGCGCCGCAGCGCCCGGCGGACGACGAGCGCGGCACCGGCCGTACCGGCGGCGAGGAGCAGGGCCGTCGTCCGCTTCGGAGTCGGCCTCGGGCTCGGGTTCGGGCTCATGCGGCACCTTCCTGGGACTTCTCGGCGGCCGAGGCGGCCACGGCGGCGGGGGAGGTGGCGAGGTAGGCGACGGCCTGCTCGGTGGAGCACTCCTTGGACGGGTGGTAGGCGCGGCTCAGATAGCCGGGTATGGAACGGGTGATCGCGCCGGTGGACGGCAGCAGGCCCTGCCGGCCGCGCCGGTGGAAGTCCCGGAAGGTGGCCCTGCCGTCGACGAGCGTCGGGTCGTTCGCCATGAAGAACCGGGTCCCGCGCTGCCAGAGGAACACCAGCGCGGCGAACGCGGTCGCCCAGGTCCGCACCCGCCGCGCGTAGTCCCCGTCCACGTGCACGAACAGGTCGAAGGCGACGGACCGGTGCTCGACCTCCTCGGCGCCGTGCCAGCGCAGCAGGTCCAGCATGGTCGGATCGGCGCCCCGCCGGTCGAGCGCCTCGGCGTTCAGCACCCAGTCGCCGAGGAAGGCCGTGTAGTGCTCGATGGCCGCGATCAGCGCCACCCGCTCCATCAGCCACCAGCGGAGCGGGCGGCCCGGCGGCAGGGTGCGGTCGCCGAGCAGCTTCTCGAAGAGCCAGTCGACCTGCGCGGTGTACGGCGTCGGATCGAGACCCTGGTCCCGCAGGTGCGGCAGCACCTCGTCGTGGGCCTGGGAGTGCATCGCCTCCTGCCCGATGAACCCGATGACGTCCTCGCGCAGCCGCTCGTCCCGGATGTACGGCAGGACCTGCTTGTAGACGTGCACGAACCACCGCTCCCCGGCGGGCAGTGCAGCGGGGTGTCCTCCCAGGCGAAGGACACCTTCCGCGCCTTGAGCGGGACATGCTTGTTAGACATGGCGTCAATGTACTGACGGGTACGGTCCGGCGGAACCCTCCTGCCGGTACTTGTTGACGCCAGTGTCAGCTAGCGGTGGAGAGGGAGCACGCGAGGGCGGGCCCTAGCGCAGGCCACCGATCGTCCGCCCGCCGCCCAGCGTGCCCTTCAGCTCGGCCCGCGCGCCCTGCTCGGCCTTGGCGGTCAGCAGGTTGCCGTCGGCGGAGTCGCTGATGCCGCCCGTGGCCTCGATCGACTCGGTGTCGGGGCCGCCCGCCGCCAGCAGGTACCAGTGCCCGCCCTCCGACTTCCACAGCACCCCGGCCAGCACCTGCGGATCACGCTCGCCGCAGGCCGGCACGTCCTGCGCCTTCGCCGCCACCGCGCCCTGCACGCCGCCCGGCGTCCGGAACTGCGCCAGTACCCGGGCCCCCTCGCCGCGCCAGGTCTCGGCGCGGGTGCACACCCAGGCGCCCGACCCCGTCCCGTCGGGCAGCGGCTGCGTCGCGAACTCCCAGGCGTTCACCGACCGCACCCCCTGCCCGCGCACCGCGCCCAGCGAGCACGCGTACGGCGCCCAGGCGTCCAGCGCCTTCGCCCCCGAGGCGTCCTTCGCCGCACCGGGACGCCCGGTGGTGAGCCGGGCCGGCACCAGCTCGCCCAGGTCGGTCACCACCCGGGTGTCCGAACCGTCGGTCAGCTCCAGCGCGTTCCACGACGTGCAGGCCCCGGACCGCTGCTGCACCGGGCTGGCCAACGGGGACGTCACACCGTCGGAGAGCGTCAGCTCCCTGGCCCCGGAGTCCGGCTCGACGAGATCGCGCGCCGCCGCCTTCGTCACCCAGGGCGCCGTCAGATACCGCACGTTGCCGTCGGCGCGACCCAGCACCACCGCGGTCGCCGCGGCCCGGCCGGCCCCGTCGGTCCGCGCGAAGTCCAGGGCGGCACCGGCGGAACCGTCCTTCGGCTCCGCGTACCGGACCAGGCGCAGACCGTCGTGCAGGACCACCACCCGCGCGGTGTCGACCTCCCCCGCGTACAGCAGCTGCGGCGGACCGGCCGGACCGCCGGTCGCCGTCCCCGGCGTCGCGGACACCCCCACGCTCTCCCCGGGCCGGGCCCAGACGGCCAGGGCGCGGCGCAGCAGCTCCTCGTCGCCGGTGAGGCCGCCCCGGGCCGGCCACACCGAGAAGTCCGTGCGCGCGGACGTCTCCCAGGCGGCCGGCGCGGCCTTCGTCAGCCTGCCCGGATCGAGCGCGGCCTCGGCCGCCGGGTTCTGCGCGTACGGCGGCGCCGCGGCACCGTCCGGGCCCCAGCCGTCCCCGGGCAGGCCGAGGAGCGCCCCGCACACCACCAGCGCCGCTCCCGCGACCAGCGCGGCCTTCGTGTGCTGCCGCCGGCGCAGCAGATCGGTCGGCCGCGCCTGCAACGAGCAGGGGTCGAACTCGGGGGAGCCGAGCAGCCCGTACTGACCGGGCACCCCGTCGGCCTCGCGCAGTGCGGCGTCCGGGTCGGCGACGCCGGCGGCCCGCAGCACCTGCCGCACCCCGTCGTCGGGGAGCCGCTCGAGACCGCGCAGCACGTACGCCGCCCGGCCCGGCCCGGAGAGCGCGGACAGCCGCTGGTCCAGGGCGAGTTCGTCCGCGCCGCCCGAGCGCGGGAAGAGCTTGAGGCCCCTGACGTGGGGCAGCAGCGGCGGCAACTGGGACCGCCGGGGCCACGCCCGCCGACGCAACGGGAGCCCCGCCTCCAGCGCCGTACGCACCACCCGCAGCCGGACCAGCGCGTACCCGGGGTCGACCTCGCGGCCGGTCGACTGGGCCGGGATCACCGGCGTGGTCGTCCGGTTGCGGGGCAGGGCGCGCTGGGTGAGGGCGTGCGCGGACAGGACGCGGCGGCCCCGGCCGAGGCCCGGCGGCAGCACCAGATAGGCCAGCCGCGCCAGACGCGGATAGTGCTCGACGAGCGCGGCCTCGGCCTGCTCGACGTCGACGACCGGGTCGGCCGAGGAGGCGGAGGACGGTGCGGGGCGCGGGGCGACATCCTGTGGCTGCACGTTCAGCAGAACGAGCGAACGGGGCGATGGTCACCGTACGAGCGCCGCCCCGGGGTGCGGGGGTGCGCTATTCCTCCGGTTCCACCAGCAGCCGCGCGTAGGTGGCCATCGACCTCTGGTAGCGCGGCAGATGGGGTGCCAGCGCGCCGAGCACCAGGGAAAGGCCCTCGCGGTCGCGGCCCATGCTCGACAGGCAGAGCGCGAGCGTGGCGCGCACGGCGTCGTCCAACTCGTCCGACGGGGCGACCAGTTCCGGCGAGAGCAGCTTCACGCCCTCCTCCGGGTGCCCGGTGTTCCGCAGCGAGCTGGAGAGCTGGATCTTCGCCCGCCGCCCCTTGTAGGCGCTCGCCTCGCCGAGCCCGCGCTTCAGCGCCTCGCGGTACAGCGGCACGGCCCGGTCGGAGTGGCCCGTGGAGTCCCAGGCGCAGGCCCGCTCGAACAGGCCGAGGGGGCTGTCCGCGGGCAACTCGTCGGCGAGGGCGTCGACGACCGCCCGGAAGTCGGCCGCGTCCTCCTCGGCGTAGTCGTCGAACGCCGCCCAGGCGGCTCTCACACGCTCTTCCCAGTCCTGGTCCACGGGCCCACTCTCGCACGGCGACCGCACAACGGCACCCGGACTCCTGAGTACTTCGCGCCCCGCGCCCGTATCGATGACGGGGCCCCTCGCCGGGGCTCCGTGCGGCATGTCGCCCCAGCGGACCGGAGGAACACATGAGGCTGACCCGACCGATGCTCGCACCGGCCGCCCTGGCGGCGGTGCTGGCGCTGACGGGCTGCGGCGCCGGCGGGGACGGTGCGGACACCGTGCCCGCGACGGCGACCGGCAGCCTGGAACACCTGGCCGCCGAGGCCGAGTGCACCCCGGACATGCAGACCGACGCCGACACCATCCGCCAGGCCCTGTGCGGAAAGGGCGCCGGGAAGTACGTCCTGGCCACCTTCTCCACCGACCGCGGCCAGCGCGAGTGGATCAACACGGCCAAGGACTACGGCGGCTACTACCTCGTCGGCCGCAAATGGGTCGCCGTCGGCCACGAGGACGTGGTGGCCGACCTGCGCGGCACCCTCGGCGGAACCCTGGAGCAGGGCGTCCAGCACGGGGGCGGCGGCGCCGGGCACCCGGCCGGGCACGGCGAGCACGCCGGGCATTCCGGCTGACCGGACGCGGACGCGCGAAGGGGGCCGGTGACGGACATCCGCCACCGGCCCCCTCCTTGCCACCGGGCCGGTACCGCTACTGGCAGTCCTCGCCGCGGTTGATGCAGTCGACCACCTCGTTCATCAGGTTCTCGTCCATGACGTTGATGAAGTCGTTGTGATCCGTGATCGGCTTGTGCAACTGCTCCGGGAAGCTGTCCACGGCGTACGGGTTCCGCACCTGGCCGTTCTCGACGGTCGGGGCGGGGATGTCGTACGCGAGGCGGATCTGGAGCTGGGGCACGGCCTGGAAGCCGTTCGCGCAGCTGCCGTCCTCCTGGACGAACGCCATGTGGTCCCGGTGGTTGGCGCTGTCGATGTTCTGGCCGTCCCAGCAGCTCTGGAAGTTGACCGTGCGCAGCACCTGGCTGCCCTCGGGGCACAGCGGGTACTTGTCCGTCACCTGCCGGTCCTCGAAGCCGGAGCAGCTCCACGAGCTGTTGGCGTTGGCGTCACCGTTGGTGAAGGACTTGGCGTCACCGGTGATGACGCGCAGGAACTTCGGCATCGCGACCACGTCGCCCTGCCGGCTGCCGACGAACCTGATCTGGGCCTCGGCCGGCTTGAGGATCTTGCCGATGTTGCCCTCGGCGCCACCGCCCTGGTCGTTGGCGTCGAACTCCTGCGTACCGTCCTGGAGGCGCAGCACCGGCCAGTAGTAGGTGGACTTGTCGCCCTGGTTCTGGCACGAGGTGTCCGCGTTGGCGAGATCCTCGTCGCTGGAGAAGGCGTCGTTGTCCTGGTTGCCGACGTAGTCGTGCGTGTGGTGCGCGCCGTTGTCGACACCCGGGGCGGCGATCAGGTTGTCGCTGTTGAACAGGTTGTTCTCGTTGACGCCGCAGTCCGTGGTGAAGCTGCCGGTGGAACCGCCGTCGCCGTCGGCGGCCAGACCGTTGCGGCTGTCGCGGGAGTTCGGCCGGACGTCGTTGATGTCGACGAAGTCCTCGGCGACCGGGCCCGCGACGCCGTTGCCGTTGTCGTCGTTGCCCTCCTGGTCCTGACCGCCGCCGTTCTGGCCGTCGTCCTGACCGCCGTCGTCCTGGCCGCCGTTCTGGCCGCCGCCGTTCTGCTGGTCCGCGGGACGTCCCTGGCAGCCCGCCAGCTCGTCCAGGTTGTCGTCGGCCTTGCCGCCGGCCCGGTTGATCTCCAGCTGGATCCGGTCGATGATCGCCTTCCGCCGGTCCTTGAGCGGGCCCAGAATGGTGTTCTGGACGAACTGCGAGTCACCCGCCTGCGCCCGCCGGGTGGTGGCCAGGCGCTGGTAGGCGTTGGTGATCTGGCTGTCCATCGTGGCCAGTTCGCCGTCCACCTCCCCGCGCGCCCGGTCCGGCACGTCACGGATCTTCTGGCCGACGTCGGGGCAGTCGATCGTCGCGACCTGCGCGCCGGCCGACCTGGTCCGGTTGTGACCCCCGTGATCCTCGTGCGCCGAAGCGTAGAAGTTGGCCCAGACCAGCCCGCCCCCGCCGACCGCCAGGGCCGCCGCCCCGGCTACGATCTTGGTCGCCAGCGGTGTACGGCGTTTTCTTGTGTTGCGTCCCATGGAACTCCTCAAACTTCCTTGCGGGGGCATCGCTTGCGGGGCATCGAGGGCGCCCGACAGGAGTGAAGCGGCTCCCATCCATACGGAAGCCGCTCCAGAGGTGTTCATCCGACGTGCGAATTGCTGGGGCCGGTGGGGCCCCCGGGACGCGTCACAGGGTCAGCGGCCGCGGTCCAGATACGCCAGAACCGCCAGGACACGGCGGTTGTCGTCGTCCGAGACCTCCAGACTCAGCTTCGCGAAGATGTTCGCCGTGTGCTTCGCGATCGCCCGCTCGGTGACGACGAGCCTGCCCGCGATCGCCGCGTTGGTCCGGCCCTGCGCCATCAGCTCCAGCACCTCCAGCTCGCGGGGGGTGAGCCGCTCCAGCGGCCGGTCCTCCGCCGCGCGCCGGCTGAGCAGCTGCTGGATGACCTGCGGGTCCATCGCCGTACCGCCCGACGCCACCCGCCGTACGGCGTCCACGAACTGCTCCGCGTCGAACACCCGGTCCTTGAGCAGGTAGCCCACCCCGCCGGTCCCGTCGGCCAGCAGCTCGCGCGCGTACAGCTGTTCCACGTGCTGGGAGAGGACCAGCACCGGCAGTCCGGGCCGGTCGCGGCGGGCCTGCAACGCGCACTGCAGGCCCTCGTCGGTGAGAGTGGGCGGCAGCCGCACGTCGACCACGGCGACGTCCGGCCGCAGTTCGGCCAGGGCCCGGGACAGCTCGGGGCCGGTCTCGACGGCCGCGGCGATCTCGAAGTCGTGGGCCTCCAGGAGCCGGACCAGTCCGTCGCGCAGCAGGAACAGGTCTTCGGCTAGGACAACACGCAAGGGATCTCCATGGTGACCATGGTGGGGCCGCCCGCGGGCGAGCTGACGGCCAGGACGCCGTCGAATGTACCCAGTCGGCGCTCCACCCCGGCCAGGCCCGAGCCCGCTCCGATCGACGCACCGCCCTTGCCGTTGTCGGTGACGGAGACGCGCAGCAGCCCCTCGCCGTGGTGGATGTCGATCCAGATCCGGTCGGCGCCGGAGTGCTTCACGGCGTTGGTGAGGATCTCGCTGACCGCGAAGTACGCGGCCGACTCCACGGGTGCCTCGGCGCGGCCGGGCAGGTCCACCTCCACCTCGATGGTGACGGGCAGCCGCAGCGCCAGGGCCCGCACCGCGTCGCCCAGGCCGCGTTCGGCGAGCACCGGCGGGTGGATGCCGCGCACCAGTTCGCGCAGCTCGGTCAGGGCGTCGGCGGAGGACCGCCGGGCCTGTGCGAGCAGTTCCCTGGCCTTGTCCGGGTCCTTCTCCAGCAGCGCCTCGACGGTGCCCAGGTCCATGCCCATGGCGACCAGCCGGGCCTGCGCCCCGTCGTGCAGGTCCCGCTCGATGCGGCGCAGTTCGGCGGCGGAGGTGTCGACGGCGTCGCGCCGGGTCTCGGTCAGCACCCGCACCCGCTCGGCGAGTTCGCCCTGGCCGGAGCCGAGCACCGCACCGGTGAGCCGGAAGTGGGCGCGCAGCAGCAGCGGGGCGAGCCAGAGGGCGGCGACGAGGAGTACGGCGCCCAGCCCGGCGGCGTAGAAGGCGGAGGTCTGGTCGGTGACCTTGACGAAGCCGTACCAGTACCCGTCGGGCAGCACCCGCCACAGCCCGGCCGCGATGGCGAAGCCCTCCAGCGGGTAGAGCGGCAGGGCGAAGGCGACCAGCGCGGTGACGAAGCCCGCCGTCATGTCGACCGGCAGCCACCGGATGTCCCGCCAGGTCGCCGGGTCACGGAGCATCCCGAAGGTGCGGGCCCACGGATTGGCGTCCTCGGGCAGCGGCCGGTACGCCCGCGGGATCCGCACCCCGCCCCACTCGGCGGCGAGCAGCCGCCGCCGGTCCGCGAAGGACCGTACCCCCGCCAGCACCCACGGCGTGGTGACGATGCCGACGCCGATCGGGATCAGGGCGATGGAGACGAGGGTGAAACAGAAGCAGATCACCGCGCCGGGCAGGGAGATGAACATGAGCGCCAGTCCCCGTGCGCCCGACAGGGCGACGTTCCCCGCTCGCCCCCGTGTCCGTGGCCCCTGTGTGCTGCTCTGCGTCTCGATGCTCATGGCGTCAGTCTCGCCGAGGCGACGGCACGGGGCACGGGGCCGGGCACCCCGATCACGGGGTGGTGTCAGATACACCCCCGCCGGGTCCGTCGGCGGCGAGGACCTTCGCCTCCGTCTCCGGGTCCAGGCCGACCGGTGGCCGGTCCGGGCGTCGGGGTGCCGTGCCGCCGAGGTTCCGCAGCCAGGTCCAGGTGCCGGCCGCGGTGTCGCGGGCGGGCCGGCAGACCAGGCCCGTCGCCAGGGCCCGGGAGACGTCCGCGGTGTGCAGCGCGTCGTGCAGGTCGCTGCCCGGGGGCGTCCACACCGGCAGCTGCACCCACGGCTCGATGCCGGCGGCGAGGACGGTCTCCGGGGAGGTCCAGCGCAGCTCCGCGGTGCCGCCCGTCACCGTCGCGCAGGCTTCGAGCAGGCCGCCCATCGTGGTGTGCCCCGGCGGGGAGACCAGGTTGTACGGCCCGCTCAGCTCCCGCTCCACCGCGCCGAGCACCCAGTCGGCGAGGTCACGTACGTCGATGTACTGCAGGGGCAGGTCCCGTGGGCCCGGCGCGAGGACCGGGCCGCCGCGGGCCAGGCGGTTCAGCCACCAGGGCAGGCGGCCGACGTTCTCGTAGGGGCCGAGGATCAGCCCGGCCCGCACGAGCACCGAGCGGTCCGCGCCGAAGGCGTCCAGCACGGCCAGCTCGGCGCCCCGCTTGTCGCGGGCGTAGTCGCGCTGCCCGGCGTCCGCCGAGGCGCCCTCGACGAGCGGGGCGTCCTCGGCGTACCCGGCGGGCGGGGCCCAGGCGTACACCGAGCAGCTCGACACGTACACGTACCGTCCGGCGCGCTGCCGCAGCAGCCGGGCCGCGTCCCGCACCGCGCGGGGCGCCGCCGACCAGGTGTCGACGACGGCGTCCCACGTGTCCTCGGCCCCGGTCAGGGCGGTGAGCCCGTCGGGCGCGGTGCGGTCGCCGTGCAGCGCCCGCGCTCCGGGGGGCGGGGCGTGCCGTCCGCGGTGCAGGACGGTCACCTCCCAGCCGCGTCCGAGCGCCGCCTCGACCACGGACCGCCCCACGAACTCCGTACCGCCCAGCACCAGTAGCCTCATGCCGCCACTGTGCCGGGCGCGGCGGCCGGAGGGAACGCCGCTCTGCCGTCGGCAGAGCGGCGGCACGGGCTCAGCGCCCGGTGGGCGGCGTGTACTTGTAGCCGACGCGCCGCACGGTCTGGATCGTCTGCCGGTGCTGCGCGCCGAGTTTCCGGCGCAGTCGGGCCACGTGCACGTCGACGGTGCGGCCGTCGCCCACGTGTCCGTAGCCCCACACCGTGGTGACCAGCCGGTCGCGGGTGTGCACCCGGTGCGGATGCGCGACGAGGTGGGCGAGCAGCTCGAACTCCAGGTAGGTCAGGTCGAGTTCGCGTCCGTCCACGGTGGCGGTGCGCCGGGCGGGGTCGATCCGGACGAGCGGGTTCTCCGCCCCGTCGCGGCCGGGGTCCTGGGCCCGGTCCGGGTCCCGGAACGGCGGCTGCTGGTCGGCGGGGACGAGGACGAGGTAGCCGACCATCGGCGGGTGTCCCGGCAGTGCCGGCAGGGTGTGCGCGGGCGCGGGCAGCCAGGTGGTGCCCGGTGGCAGCAGGTCCACGACGTCCGCCACCTCGTCCGGGGCGACGGCGCGCAGCCGGTGCCGGGGGCCGCCGGAGTCGGGGCGGGCGGTGGGGGAGTCGAGGGTGACGGTGGACAGGGAACGGGGGGTCGCCATGAGACGTCAGCTCTTTCGCGCGAGAGGTTCGTCGGGAGGGGCGACGGGCGCGAGTTCGTGGTCGGGCGCGTCGCGGGACGTACGTCGTGCGCACCGGCGGCAGGCGCAGAAGGCCTGTGAGGCGGGGCTTCTAGCGGGCCGGCGCGGTCGTCGCGCGGCAACACACCCGGTCGAAGTCGTCGTGCTGACGGGAAGGCCAGAAGGGCTCGAGGTCATGGCGACCCGTCGCTGCGTACTTCCGGAAGCTGGCCATGGGCTCATTGAAGCAGACGGCGGCGGGGGAGAGGAGACTCCTCTCAGTGCGTGGACGCCGACTGGCCGGAACCGGCCGCCGCGGCGGTCAACCCTCCAGCCTCTTGCGCCAGTTCAGCGGGGATACGGCGATCGCGCTGCCCGGGTCGCCGGTCCACTCCGTGGACAGTCCGGACCCCGCGAAGGCCGCCACGACCTCGTGCCCGACGGCCGTCGTCGTCTCCTCGGAGCCGTCGAAACCGCCGTAGTGCAGCATCAGCCCGTGTCCCTCGGCGGCGGCCTCGGTGCTCTGCCGGTGGAAGAAGACGAAGCCGCGGGCGCCCTCGCGCTCGGCGCCTATCTCCGCGGTGCCGCAGACCCGGCAGCAGGTGAAGTTCTCCCGGGCGGTGACACCGGCCGCGTCCAGGGCCTGGAAGACCCGGGTGAGGCGGTCCGGGTCGGTGGTCTCCTCGCCCCAGGCCGCCTGCTCGGCCAGCCGCTCCCGCCACAGCCGGTCCACCGACCGCCAGGCCTGGGCCCGGGACACCGGCCGCTCGCCGTACTCGCCGCCGACGAGGTGCTCCTGGGCGGCCCGGACCAGCGCCTTGCGGCCGTCGTACCCGCAGCGCAGCCGCTCCCGGATCAGCCGCTCGATCTGCTGCCCGACCTCGTCCGGCAGCTCCGGAACGTCCTTCCGGGGTCCCAGGTCGATCGGCTCCCAGGCGACGCCCGCGTCCCAGCCGGGCTCCTGGCGGGCCCAGCCGGTCATGAGGTCGGCCACGCGGTGGGCGTCGTCGAGGTCGGTCCCGAAGAACGCGTCGGCGGCGGCCCGGTGCTCCAGCCGGTACTCCCCGCCCTCCTCGTGCCACACCTGCGCGAACACGTCGGGGATGTCCGGTATCCGCTGCACCACCAGGAAGTGGTCGCCGGCGTGGCCGATGCGCAACACCAGCTCCCGCAGCTCCGCCGCCCGGATCCGGGCGTGCGACTGCCCGTTCTCCGTCTCGACCCTGAGGGGGGACACCGTCGATCTCCATGTCCCCACCCTCGCACGGGCCACTGACAACGCGGCCGGGCGGCGGTGGCCCGGGCTCAGACCTGGCCGGCCTTCTCCAGCGCCGTGCAGCAGGTGTCCACGAGCAGGCGCGTCACGACGTACGGGTCCACGTTGGCGTTGGGACGGCGGTCCTCGATGTAGCCCTTGCCGTCCTTCTCGACCTGCCACGGGATGCGCACCGAGGCGCCGCGGTCGGAGACGCCGTAGGAGTACTCGTTCCACGGGGCGGTCTCGTGCAGGCCAGTGAGTCGGTCGTCGATGCCGGCGCCGTAGTTCTTGACGTGGTCCATCGGCTTGGAGCCCTCACCGAGGGACTCGGCGGCCGTGATGATCGCGTCGTAACCCTCGCGCATCGCCTTGGTGGAGAAGTTGGTGTGCGCGCCCGCGCCGTTCCAGTCGCCCTTGACCGGCTTGGGGTCGAGGGTGGCGGAGACCTCGAAGTCCTCCGCGGTGCGGTAGAGCAGCCAGCGGGCCACCCACAGCTGGTCGGAGACCTCCAGCGGCGCCAGCGGGCCGACCTGGAACTCCCACTGGCCGGGCATGACCTCGGCGTTGATGCCGGAGATGCCGAGTCCGGCCTTCAGGCAGTTCTCCAGGTGCGCCTCGACGACGTCGCGGCCGAAGATCTCGTCCGAGCCGACGCCGCAGTAGTAGCCGCCCTGCGCGGCCGGGAAGCCGCCCTCGGGGAAGCCGAGCGGGCGGGTGCCCTTGAAGAAGGTGTACTCCTGCTCGATGCCGAAGACCGGCTCCTGCGTGGCGAAGCGCTCGGACAGCTCGGCCAGCGCGGCACGGGTGTTGCTCGGGTGCGGCGTCATGTCCGTGTCCAGGACCTCGCACAGCACCAGGATGTCCTCGCCGCCGCGGATCGGGTCGGGGCAGGAGAAGACCGGCTTGAGCACGCAGTCCGAGGAGCTGCCCTCGGCCTGGTTGGTGGAGGAGCCGTCGAAGCCCCAGACCGGCAGGGCGTCCAGACCCGCGGGGGCAGCCGTGATGATCTTCGTCTTGGAACGGAGCTTGGCCGTCGGCTCGGTGCCGTCGATCCAGATGTACTCGGCCTTGAAGGTCACGGGGCCACATCCTTCGGGGTGGGTCTCGGCGCACGTGCGGGTGCGGCGGCGCGGGGGCGGCAGGGGTGCCGCGTCTACTGCCGTGCAGCGTGCCAACGGGCGATTTCCCGGCCGTTGCCCGTAGGTGAACCCCGTGTTACCCGGGCTCGTTGTGGCGCGGCTCACGCCCGTCGTCCGCGGCGGCCTCCCGCACGCCGGTCAGGAAGCCCCGGATCGCCGCCAGTTCCCGCTCGTCGTAGCCGCGCAGCAGCTCCACCGCCCGCCCGATCAGCGGTCCGAAGTGGGACCAGCCCAGCGCCACGGCCCGTTCGTCCACCTCCACGGTGACCCTGCGCCGGTCGCGTTCGTCGCGCACCCGGCGCACGTGACCGGCCCGCTCCAGCCGGTCGACCAGCGCCGTCGTGCCCGCGGAGTTCAGCCCGAGGGCGGCGCCCAGGTGCCCGGCGGTCGTCGCCTCGCCCGCCCGTGCGGCGTCCATGAGCGCGATGAGTGCGCGGACGTCGGTGGGGTGCATGCCGTTGCGCTGCGCGAACCGCGCGCTGTGCGCGCCCAGTTCGACGGTGACCGCGCGCAGGAGATGGACGATCTCCAGCTCCGGTTCCGGGTCGGACATGCGGGTGCTCCCTTCGGTCTCTTCCGGCTCTGCCATCTCTTCCGGCACTTCCGGCACTTCCGGCTCTTCCGCCTCTGCGACGATCGCCTCGCTCGACAAGTATCTCGTTCAGCGAGATGATAGCGGAGAGTCAGGAACAGGGAGCAAGCGAAACAGGGGGCACCGCTCATGAGCGCTCGCGGTCCGTACGACGCCGGCCGTTTCCACGACGCCTACGACAAGGTCATGGCCAAGTGGCCCGCGGAAACCGAGTCGGTGACCGTCCCCACCCCCTTCGGCGCGACGCACGTCCACCTGACCGGCCCGGCCGACGGTCGCCCCCTCGTGCTGCTGCCGGGCGGCGGTGCGGCGACCTCCGCGTCCTGGTACGCCCAGGCCGCCGAGCTGTCCCGCACCCACCGCGTCCACGCCGTCGACCTGATCGGCGCGCCGGGCCGCAGCACCCCGGCCGGCGACCGCCACCCCCGTACGGTCGCCGACCTGGCCGGCTGGCTGGACGCGCTCCTCGACGGCCTCGGCATCGCGGAGACCGACCTCGGCGGGCACTCCTACGGCGCCTGGATCGCCCTGCACCACGCCCTGCACGCGCCCGGCCGGGTACGCCGCCTGTTCCTCCTGGACCCGACCCAGTGCTTCGCCGGGTTCGAGGCGGCCTACCTGCTGCGCGCGCTGCCGATGCTGCTGCGGCCCACGCCCCGCCGGGTCCGCGCCTTCCTGGAGTGGGAGACCGGCGCGACCCCGCTCGACGCGGACTGGGTCGCCCTCCAGGAGGCCGCCGTCGGCTTCCCGGAGCGCAGGCCGGTCACCGGACCGCGCCCGGCCCCGGAGGCGCTGCGCGCCCTGGAGGTGCCGGTCCTGCTGCTCCTGGCCGAGAACAGCAGGACGCACGACGCCGCCGAGGTGGCGGCCCGGGCGCGGACCCTGCTGCCGCACGTGGAGACGGAGGTCCTGGCGGACGTGTCCCACCACGCGCTGCCCCAGTCCGCGCCGCCCGGCCTCGGCCGCCGCCTCGGCGACTTCCTGACCGCGCCCGCCGGCTGAGCTCAGCCGACCTTCTCGATCAGCGCCCGCCGGATCAGGAACTTCCCCTCCTCACGGACCTGTTCGAAGGCCGCGTTGTTGAGCAGGGCACAGCTTCCCGAGACCGAGTTCACCTCCACGGTCGTGGACTTGTCGTTGTCGAGGTTGGTCACCCTGAGCTTGGTGCCCACCGGGAACCGGTCGCTGGAGGCGGCGGGCGCGCCGCCCTCGCCGGAGAGGGTGACGGTGGAACCGGCGCAGACCTGCTCGCCGGCCTGCTCCCCGGCCTGTGCGGCGCCCCCGGCCTGGTCACCGGTCTGGTGTCCGGCCTGGTCACCGGCTTGGTCACCGGACTGGTCACCGGCCTGGTCCCCGGTGTCCTGCCCGGACTGCGGCGGCTGCGCGGCCCGGGGGTCCTGAGCCGACTCCCCGACCGCGCACCCGGACGCCGCCTGCTTGCGCTCGATCTCCGCGACGACGGCCTCGCGGTTCTCGATCCGGGCCTGCGACTGCGCGTCGGGATCGGCCCGCTGGCCCTCGATGAACCGCTGGTTGTTGCCGAGCGCGGTGGCCAGGCCCTGGCAGACGCCCGAGTCCTGGGCGGCCTTGGTCCGCGCTTCCGGGGTGGTCTGCGCGGCGTTGGACGCGGTCGCCGCGAGGAAGGCGCCGCCACCGGCCACCGCGGCGGCGCCGACCAGCAGCGCGATCTTCTTCTGCGTACCGAGAGTTCTCCTGCGCGACATGCGCGCCTCCTGAAGAGGTAGGGGAGCGTACGCCGCTATGTACGAGATACCGAACGGAGTTGCTCACCGGTCGCGCCGACGCGCGCACGTAACCTGCGTCACACCGCCGGGCCCCGGTCTACCGGGACAGGGCGTCCCGGACCGCCTCGTCGGTGCGGCCCACCACGGCCGTTCCGTCGTCCGCCGTGATGATCGGGCGCTGGATCAGCTTCGGGTGCTCGGTGAGCGCGGTGATCCAGCGGTCGCGTGACGCCTCGTCACGGGACCAGTCCCTCAGGCCCAGTTCCTTGGCGGCCGCCTCCTGGGTACGGGTGATGTCCCACGGTTCGAGTCCGAGCCGGGTGAGCACCTCGCGGATCTCGTCCGCGCTCGGCACGTCTTCCAGGTAGCGGCGGACGGTGTAGTCGGCCCCCTCGGCGTCGAGCAGACTGATGGCGCTGCGGCACTTCGAACAGGCCGGATTGATCCAGATCTCCATGCCGGACACGGTAGCCGGAGGGTGCCGAAACTCGTTCACCACGTGGGTCCCAGCGGCCCCGAAAGGCCTTGTGGGCAGGGGCTTTTGTCAGTGGTGGGCAGTAAAATAGAAGCAGTGTTCGAGAGTGTCGCCGGGAGGTCCGGACGGCGCCCCGACCGCGACAGGAGGATGCCTGTGCCCGCTGCCGCACTGAAGCCGAAGCCGTTGCCCACCCAGTCCACCGCCAAGCGGCCCGTCCTGCTCGACCTGCCGTACGAACCCGTGGAGAAGCGTCCGCTGCCGGCGGGCCGCCCCCGCGAGTGGTACGTGACGCACAACCGCCGGCTCAAGGCGATGCGGCTCGCCATCGCCCTGCTCGACTCCGGCGTCTACCTGCCCAACCAGGCGCGCAACGAGAGGATACGGAGCGCTGCCCTGACCATCGGGGTCCACCCGCCGTCGGACACCACGTGCCACATGGTGCGGGCGTTGATGCGGTACTCGCGGTGAGCGGGACGCCGGGTGCCCTCTCCTCTGCGGGCGCCCGGCGTTCGAGGGCCTGCGCTACGCCGCCAGCTCCCGTTCCAGCGGCGTCCGGAAGCGGGGGGTGATCCGGGCCGTGCCCACCCAGGACGCCAGGCGCGCCGCCTCGGCCGCGATCGCGCTCTCCGCCTCGCGACCGAGGCCCTCGTCGTCCAGGATCCGCCAGACGATCTCGCCGTCGGCGCGCTGGGCCCAGCCGCCGACCACGCGGCCGTTCCACCACACGGTCGGTCCGACGTTGCCGCTGCGGTCGAAGAGCATCGGCCGCAGCTCGGGGGCGAGGTACCAGTCCCGCTGCTGCCAGCCCATCGCGGTGGGGTCCAGCGCGGGCAGCAGCGCCGCCCACGGCTCGGCGGGCCCGGCGACCGGGCCGGTGTCACCGGAGACGACGTATCCGGTGCCCTCGTCCAGCGAGACCGCCTCCGCGCCGATGGCGGTCAGCGCCCGGCGCACCTCCGTCACCCGCCACCCGGTCCACCACTTGAGGTCGTCCTCGGTCGCCGGACCGCATGCCGTCAACCACCGGCGCAACAGCTCGGCCTGGGCCTCGCCCGGGTCCAGCTCGGGATGGTCCGGCGCCGGTGCCCAGCGGAACTGACTGGACGTCCACGAGCCCAGCGGCCGCCCCCGCACCACCTTGCCCTCCACGCCCAGCACCCTCAGCAGCTGGGTGGAGACGGTGTGCACCCCCTCGTAGCTCTTCCCGGCCGCGTAGACGTACTGCTCCTTGAGACGCGGCTCGTCGCGGGCCAGTTCGGCCGCCGTGGCCTGGCCGCGCCGGGCCAGCGCGGCCAGCGCGGACTCCTCCACATCGGTCAGCCAGGCGGCGTCCGGCGCCCCGGCCGCCGCCATGTTCTTGAGCAGTCTGGCCCGCTCCCGGGCGGCGACGGTGCGGCCGGTGGAGGCGTGCACGACCGCCGTCAGCCCGGTGGGGAACACGAACACCGTGTGCCGCATGCCGTGCATCCGGACCAGCGCCCCGTCCTCGTACAGCGCCCGCTCCGTCTCGCCCACGGTCTTCGTCGCGTCCGCCAGCCGTGCGCCCACGGCCAGGTGCACCGCCGCCGGGTCCGTGCCGTGCAGCGCCACCAGCGAGTCGGCGATCTCCTCCGGGCTCCCCGCCCGCGCGGCGCCCGCCAGCCGCTGCCGCAGGGCCAGCCGGTGCCGCCGCTCGGCCGTCCCGATGTGCCGTCGTCCGGCGTCGTTCATGGGGCCCTCCGCCCGTCCTCACGTCCGTAGCGTCCTCGGTACGGACATCGTGCCCGACCCCACTGACAGGCGGCGGCGCACGGCGGTCAGAGTCCGGGCGCGCCCCACACCGGGAACCAGCGGCCCAAGTCGCCCTCCACCGGCAGTTCGTCGCCGAGCACCGCACGTACCCGCAGCTCCAGCGCGTTGTCCCGCCGTCGCCGTTCGCCGGGCAGGGGCGCGAAGGGGTAGAAGGTGCCGCGCTTGTAGAGGTAGACGAGGGCGAGCCGCCGCCCGTCGTCGTCCACGAAACCGGCCAGGGAGCACAGCAGCCGCGGGCCGAACCCGCCCGCCTCCAGGGTGCTGTTCACCGCGTGCAGGTCGTTCACCAGGAGGGGCAGCTCGTCCGGGGAACGCTGCGAGACGAGCCAGGAGTAGCCGTAGGAGTCGTGGGTCGGCTCCACCGGGGTGCGGCCGGCGTCCGCGTCCAGCAGGGCGCGGATCTCGCGGTGCGTGCGCTCGAAGGCGGCGCCCTCGACCGTCGCGAAGCACACCGCCCCCTGCCCGGTCGGACGGAACCCGGCGGCGGCCTCCAGGCCCACCGCCGCCGAGGGCAGCGCGAAGAGCCGGTCCAGATCCGGGCCCACGGCCCTGGAGCGGCCGAGCAGGATGTCCAGCAGTCCCATGCCCGCGCCTCAGGCCTTGCCGGGGGCCGGTGCCTCGCCCAGCTCGGTGGAGATCCGGCCCAGCTGGTCGAGCCGCTGCTCCAGGCTGGGGTGGGTCGCGAAGAACCGGCCGAGGCCGGGGTCGCTGCCGAAGGCCGGGGTGAAGTAGAAGGCGTTGAAGGCCTGGGCCGTGCGCAGGTCCTTGGTCGGGATGCGGGCGATGTCGCCGGTGACCTTGGTGAGCGCCGACGCAAGCGCCGAGGGGCGTCCGGTGAGCAGGGCCGCGGCCCGGTCGGCCGCCAGCTCCCGGTACCGGGACAGGGCGCGGATCAGCAGGAAGCTGAGCGCGTACACGGCCGCCGAGACGCCCATCACGACCGCCAGCACGGCCAGCGTGTTCTGGTCCCGGCGCCCGCCGAAGAGCTGGGAGTAGAAGGCGAACCGCACGATCAGGCCCGCGATCACGCCGAGGAAGGACGCCACCGTGATCACCGCGACGTCCTTGTGCGCCACGTGCGACAGCTCGTGCGCCAGCACCCCCTCCAGCTCCGCGGGCTCCAGCCGCCGCAGCAGCCCGGTCGTGACGCAGACCACCGCGTTGTCCGGATTGCGGCCGGTGGCGAAGGCGTTCGGCATCTCCATCTCCGACACCGCGACCACCGGCTTCGGCATGTCGGCCATCGCCGCCAGCCGGTCCACCACCCCGTGCAGCTCCGGATACTCCTCCCGCTCCACGACCCGGCCGCGCATCGCGAACAGCGCGATCCGGTCGGAGAACCAGTACTGCGCCCCGAACACCAGCGCCACGATCACCACGACCAGGACCCAGGACTTCAGCAGCGCGATCAGCGCGGCGACGAAACCCACGTACAACAGGCCGAGCAGGAAGAGGGTGACCCCCATGCGCACGGTCAACCGCCGGTCGCTCCGGAAGCGGCTCTGCATCTGTACCACCTCGCAGTCGGGCACTCGTCCCGCTGTCCAGTGTGCACCCGGCACCCCGGAGGCCAGGCACCCCGGAGGCTAGGCGGTGTCGAACGGCGCCAGCCGGCGGGTGATGCGGTCGAACAGCTCCGTCAGCGGCTCGCCGATGTCCCGGCCGAACTCGCTCAGCCCGTACGTGACCCGGGGCGGTGTCGTCGGCTCGACCTCCCGCCAGACCAGGCCGTCCTCGACCAGCACGCGCAGGGTCTGGGCGAGCATCTTCTCGCTGATGCCCTGGATGCTCTCGCGCAGCTCGTAGAACCGGAGGTCGTTGCGCCGCAGGGCGATCAGCACCCAGATGCCCCACCTGCTGGTCACGTGGTCGACCATGTCGCGCGCCAGGCAGTCGGTGTGAAACACGTCATACCGTGCGCCGGGCTCGACCCGTCCGGGCTGCAAACCTTCTGTCATGTCATGAGCTTACCTTCAGGTATGCCCTTACCAAGAGTTAGCCGGTGCTCCTAGCGTGAAGATCCACAGAGGACATCCGACAAGGAGCTCATCATGATCGTCGTGACCGGGGCCACCGGGAACATCGGCCGCCCGCTGACGCGGGCGCTGGCAGAGGCGGGCGAGCAGGTGACGGCGGTGTCACGGCACCCGGCGGCGGTACCGGACGGCGTGCGCCACCTGGTGGCCGACCTCGCCGAGCCGGCCGGGCTGCGGCCCGCGCTGACCGGGGCCAAGTCGCTGTTCCTGCTGCTGTCCGGCGACCTGCACGCCCTCGGCGCCAACCCCGCCGACCTCATCGGCGAAGCCGCGCGGAGCGGGGTCCGCCGCGTCGTCCTGCTCTCCACGCTCGGCGTGGTGACCAGGCCCTTCGGGGCGACCCGGATCGCGATGCGCGAGCTGGAGGACACGCTGCGGGAGTCCGGCCTGGAATGGGCCGTCCTGCGGCCGGGCGGCTTCGCCTCCAACGCGCTGTGGTGGGCCGAGTCCGTCCGCGCGCGACGGGTCGTCGCCGCCCCCTTCGGCGACGTCGGAGTGCCGGTCGTCGACCCGGCGGACATCGCCGCGGTGGCGGCGGCCTGCCTGCTGGAGGACCGGCACACCGGCGGGGCCTACGAGCTGACCGGCCCGGAGGTGATCACCCCGCGCGGGCAGACGGAGGCCATCGCCGCCGCACTGGGCGCGCCCGTGGCCTTCCACGAGCTGACCCGGGAGGAGGCCAGGACCGCCATGGCCCGGAGCATGCCGGCGGAGCTCGCCGACGACACCCTCGACATCCTCGGCAACCCGAGTCCGGCCGAGCTGCGCGTCAGCCCGGACATCGAGCGGGTCCTGGGCCGGGCCCCGCGGCCCTTCGCCGACTGGGCGGCCCGCAACGCCGACGCGTTCCGCTGAGGGGCGGCGGTCCCGGGCGGGCGGGGCGGTACCAGCGGGCGGGGCGGTACTAGTAGGGCGCCCGGAAGTTGACGTAACCGAGCAGCACGATCACCGCGGCCACACAGCCGAGCACCACGACGGTGGACACCCACGACGACCGGCGCCGTGAGCCCACGTGGTCGGGGTCGGCGCGGAAGGGGACCGGGCCGGGCGGGTTCTCCTTCCAGCGCGCGGCGAGCATCCGGGCGCGCGCCGAGGGCTCCTTGTGCTCGGCACCCTCCGCCCACCTCAGGTCGTACTCGCGCTCCTCGTCGTCGCGATCCGGCATCTCCGGCACTCTCCCCGTCCCCCGGCGTCAACCTGACTCGAACAACCGTGTCAGTACACATGATCCCGGCCCGCCCGCACCCTGTGAAGGGTTTTCGGCCACGCACGACGGCGCCCCCGCCCCCGGGAAACGGGGACGGGGGCGCCGGTCGGATCGGCGTGACCCGTCGATCACACGTCGAAGTACATCTCGAACTAAACGGGCACATCTGCGACCTGCACAAACGTTCGGCGTATGCCGTCTGACCTGCGGATTCCCTACCGGCCATTACCGGCCGTTGGCGGCGGTTTCTGACTGTCCTGCGGACCGTGTGCGGACCGCGCGAGGCCCCCCGCCTTGCGCACCGCACCCCTCAAGCAGGACGGCGCCGCCCGGTGTGTCACCACCGGAACGGCGCCTGGATCAGACCCCTTCAGCGACAAGGAAGTCCGACCATGCAGGACAACGTACAGCCCCACCGTCCGGACGACTCCGTCGGATACCGCCGACCGGACCCGCTTGAGGCCGCGCTGCTCGCCGCGTGGAACGCGGGAGAGCCGGAGGAGACCGACGACGCCCCGGCCGCCGTTGATGCGCCGTTGATGCGCGTTGATGCGCCGCAGGTCACCGGCTGCCCCGCCCTCGACAGGCAGTGCCGCGGGCAGGACTGCCAGACCGGGTGCGAGCGGGTGCACTACGGGCCCGAACGCGGCCTGCGCGTCTCGTTCGTCGACGAGCCGCTGCTGCCGTTCGAGCTCGCCCACTGGGACGGCGAGCAGCCGCAGCTCGCGTTCTTCGGGGACGGCTCTTGGCCGGGCCTCGACGTCGACCAGGTCGACGAACTGCTGCTCGCCCTCGACGAGTACACCGGCGCCTTGCGGGTTGCCCGCGAGCACCTGGTGAAGGCGCGGGCCGGGCACGCGCGCGCCGTCGACGAGGGACTGGCCGCGCTGCTCCGCGAGGACGGCCAGGACGCCCACGAGGGTGGTGCGTGATGGCTGCACTGTCCCGTGCTACGCGACGCGTCATCGTCGCGCACCTCACCGACCGCGGCATGAGCCCGCAGGAGATCGCCGCTGAACTGGGCGTATCCGCCGACACCGTGCGCAGGGACCTGCGGGACGGCGCACCGCCGGCACCTGCCGTCGCCGACGAGCCTGCGGCGCCGGTTGCGTCCGGTCTGCTGCTGCCCGACGGCGCGCAGCTGCGCGGCGACCTGGCCGTGCTCACGGCCGCATACGGTGCGCGGCCGGAGGACGCAGCACGCTTCGCGGTCCACCAGGCCGCACGCCACGTGCGCGCGTGGCAGGCCCGCGCCGACGGTCGCAGTCGCCGGGGGGTCCGATGAGTCGCCGCGAGGACCTGCCGACCGACGTGCGGTGCTTCCTCCACTGCCGGTTGAAGGAGCTGCACGGTAAGCGCTGCTTCTACTGCCGCCGGAACTTCGGGAAGACCCGGCTCCGCCGGAGGACGTTGGACCACTACATCCCGTACCGGATTTGGCCCGCCTGGGAGATCGAGAATCTTGTGCCGGCCTGCGAGGGGTGCAACAACGCGAAGGCCGACAGCCTCCCGTGGCCGCTGGTGTGGCTGCTGCTCGTCCAGGTGAGGGAGGGAACCACCGTGAGGGAGGCGAACACCGCCCCGGCGGCCGTTCAGGCGCCGCCCGCCGGTACCTCCCTCGCCTCCCTCGCGGGGTAAAGGCGCAGGTCGCCCACGGGGAGGCGCCGGAGGGAGGCAGTAGGGAGAACTCCCCGCCTCCCCGGGCCGTACAAGGAGCCGCCCCCGACCCGCAGAATCGGGTCGGGGGCGGCTGTGTGGCCGGGCCCCGCCATCCGGGCGGGGGTGGCGCACCTCGCGCAGACGCGCCGACCGTGCCGGACACACGGTCTCACGCGTTCAGGCTGGCCGGCCGACGCGGGCACTTCGGTGCGCACTCGTACACCTCGACGTCCAGGACGTGAACACCGGACCGCCCCCGTGCCCGGCCGGCGGACACCCCGCCCGTCACCGCGAGCGAGGCGCCGCACCAGACGCACGCCCACCCCGAGTAGCGGTCACGAGGCAGCGACGCGGCGTCGGGCAGCTCGGCGGTCACGGCCGATCGGCGAACGGCACCAGGCGGTGCTCCTCGCGGCACGGGCGGCACGCGTACTGCGCGCCGCCGGGCCCGGATCCCTGCTCGATGACCACGATCAGCCGCACGTCGGCGGCGAAGCGGTTGTGCCACGAACAGAACCCGTAACTCATGGGGGTGTCGGTGGCGTCGTCGTTCTGCGTACTCTCGGTCATGTCGGTGCTCCCTCGAAGCGTCGGCCAGCCCCCGGGCCGTTCGCGCGGTCGCGGGGGCTCTCTGTGTCCGGGACTGTACGGCAACTTAGTACGTCTTGGTACGTCCTCGGACGGCCTAGGCAGATCTATGCCAGCCCATGAGGCGCTCTTACGGTCACAGCATGATCGAGCTGGACCGGGACGCCATGACGCCGATGTACGTGCAGCTCGCCAACGTGCTCCGCGACCGCATCCGGCACGGGCAGATTCCGGTAGGCCGGCGCCTGCCCTCCCAGTCCGAACTGGAAGCGGAGACGGGCGGCGCCGTCTCGCGCCGCACCATCAAGACCGCCCTCGAGGTGCTCGCCGACGAGGGCCTGGTGCAGGGGGTGCAGGGGAAAGGCGTGTTCGTGATCGCGCTCCCCGCGAATCCGCCAGCCAGTGAGTGAGGCAGTGAGCCCCCGCCCGCAGGCCCGCATGACCACCTCGGCGGGCCGCGACATGACCACCTCACTGGGTCACTGAAGCGGTCGTTCCCGCAGGCCACGGCCAGTGACCCGACGAAGTGAAGCAACCAGTGGAAAGTCACTGCCTCACTGCTGACGTCAGGGCAACGTCACGCCCGCCGTCAGCCCCCGTGACACCCGCTCCCGCCTAGGGCAACGGGTGTCAGGCCAGCCCTGACGTCAGGCGACGTCAGGCGAAACCGGTATCGCCTCCACCCGAAACCGGTTTCGCCCCCGGTGTCGGGGCTGGCCTGCGAAGTTTCGGGTTTCGGGGGTGGCGTCCGCACCCCCTCTACCCCCACTACCGCGCAGGTCGGAGGGCACTACCCACCCCGCTACCGGCGTAGCGGGGGCCCTCTACGGGCACGGCAAGCGAAAGGGCCCGCCGGTGGACTGCCGGCGGACCCCTCCAACCCCATGGCGACCGGTTCGGTGCTGTATGCGCCCCGGTCGACCAGGAGTCAGTCTATCCGCGTATCACCAGCGCTTGCCCAGCAGTTCGACCCGCGCCCGCGCGGCGGAACCGTCGCTCGTCCCGCCGCTGCGCGAGGCCATCGACGCGGCCTTGCGGCGCAGCCGCTGCAGGGAGCTGTGTTCCTGCACCCGCGCCGCCACCCACCGCTTCCGCTCCTCGGAGAACTGGCTTCCCGCGGGCACCCCCCACTCCGTCGGGAAGACACCCATTCCGCGGCCGATCTCCGACTGCTCGACGTCTCCAGCCATCACGCCACCTCCCGCACCGGCGCCTGCGCCTTGGCCGGACCGCGCAGCGCCCCCACCGCGGACGCCATCAGCGAGCCCTCCTCGCCCTCGTCGACGAAGACCAGACCGACATACGGGCCGGGCCGCCGGTTGCGCCGCTCGAACTGCGCCCCCGCATGCTGGTAGCCCTCACGGCGCGCCGCGTGGATCTCGCCTGGGGACACCTCCCCCTGCCGCACGAACGCGCCCGGCAGGAACGACCGGACCCCGCCCCGCTTCACCTTCTCCTCGGCCGCGTCCGCACCGGCCATGGCGGCCGCCTTGCGGTCCTCCACCCACTGCTTGCACGCCGCCTTCACCCGCGCCTGCTCGTCCGCATGCTCCCGCGCCCGCCGCGTCGACCCCGACGCCAGCCCTCGCGCGTCGTCCACGGAGACGGCCGGCCGCCCCGCCCAATCGTCCCGCACGGTCACGCCCAGGGCGGCGCACTCCTCGCGGACCTTGTCCGCCTTCCGGCCCGTCGCCGTCGCGATCTCCTGCAGGGTCACCAGTACCTCAGCCATTCCCGTCCTCCTCGTTCAGCGTCCGCTGCTCGACGAGCGCGCCCAGCAGCAGCCGGCGCGCCATCCGCTCCCGCTCCGCCGCGCTGCTGCACCGCCGGCCGCAGTACCGGCGAGGCCGGCCGGGGCCGGACCGGGCGGGCAGCGACCGGCCGCACTGAGCGCACGCACCGGAGTAATTCATCATGTGGTGAATTGTACTCGGGTAGGCGGCACGCGGGAGGCGAACGGGTGCACAGGTGTGCACCGGCACGGCGCCCGCCATGATCACCCCGTCGCGATCGGTCCGGGGAGAGAAAAAAGGCAGGGGGGCGCGGGGTAGGGATTGAGCGCTCACCAAAAACGCCGCTGACCTGCGACGACGTGTCGCAGGCCAAGCGGCGTGGTGTGTGTGGTCAGGCGGCCCGTAGGCGGGGGGTGTGGTCGGGTCGGACTGCCCATATGAGTTCGCATGCGGGGTCGGGGCATTGCACGAGATCTTGCGGCTGACCATGGACAGTGGCGCCGCCGACTCGTCGGGTGACGCGTTCGCATCGACAGGCCGGACAGAGCGCGACGCGGGCAGTGGGCACAGGGGCCTCCCAGGGGGTCAGGGGGTGGTGGTGCGGCAGTCGGGGCAGCGGGGTGCGCCGTGCTGGCCGTAGCGGATGGTGGGCTTGCGGCACTGGACGCACGGGCCGACGTTCGGGCCGGAGAGTGGCTGCATTCCAGCGTCCGCAGCGTCCGCAGCGTCCGCACGCTGGCGTTCACCCTGGTCAGGCAGGGTGAGCACACCGGACGCTGCAACGTTCGTAGCGTCCGGTGCAGCGTCCGCAGCGTCCGGCCCGGTCGGGTTGCGGACGCTAGCGTCCACCCCCCAGCGTCCACCCTGTTTCCCCTGGTCAGACACCGTGCCGGGGTCGGTTGCGGACGCTGCGGACGCTGTCTCGTACCTTCTCTCCGCAAGCGCGGTCAGCGTGTACAGGCGCTTACGCTTCGCGTCCGGGGTGCGCTTGCTGTCGTCCACCTCGATACCGATCGACCGCAGCACCGGGGCGAGCCGCTTGAGCTGTCCGCCGGCGCGCGTCGGATCCTTCGGCCACTTCTTCGGCAGCCGCTCGGGAGCGGGCACCCGCTCCAGCAACTCGGAGGCGGTCAGGGTGATGCCGTCGGCGCCCGCGCGGTCGACGAGCGCCACGACGGCCTGGGCGAACGGCTCGCCGTCCAGGACGTCGGCCACCGCGTCGCGGGCGGTCGCCTTGTAGCTGTCCAGGGTGTTCCATCCCTTGACCTTGTCGACCGCGGCGAGGACGCGTGCGAAGTCGGCCATGCGCGGGCGTTCGGCCAGTTGCACGTCGGGCAGGACGGCCAGGACGTCGGCGAGGAGATCGAACAGCGAGGCCAGGATGGACGCGTGCGCTTCGGCGTAGGCCGCGTCCAACTCGGCTTCCTCACGGCGCCGGCGGTCCGGGATGGTGTGCAGTTCGATGGTCAGCAGCCGCTCGGCCAGGTCCCCGGCGAGCGCGCCCGCGTCGATCGTCGTCATGGCGAGGACGCGGCGGAACTCGAGGACGACGACATCGTCGTCGGTGTACAGGGCGCGGTCGACGATGCCGTCACCGGTGACCGCGCGGCACAGTGCGTCGGACAGCCAATCCGGGATGATCGACACGTTGTCCAGGCACAGCGCCCACGAGTTGAACGCCTGCGTAGCCCACGACTTCACGTCCCGCGGCGCGGTGCGCTTCGGCGCCCCGGATGGGTCGACGATGCCGATGACCATCTTCGCGGAGTACGACTTTCCGGTGCCCTGCTCGCCCCGGAACGTGAGGATGGGGTGCGGCAGGTCGGGAATGAACGTGGCGACGAGCCACGCGACGAGGAGACGGAACCCGTCCTCGTCGGTGTTGAGCAGTGCTTGCAGCTTGGCCAGGCCGTCGCCGTCGCGGACCGGCGCGGGCAACGGCTTCATGGCGCCGGAGCGGCGGAAGAGGACGGGGGAGCGGGCGACGCGCTCCCACCCGTCCGGGCGGATGACGACGCACCGGCCGTCGGCGTCCGCTAGGTCGACGACGATGCGGGCGCCGTCCCGGGCCACGCGGACGTGCGGGACGCGCGGGTCGGCGTCCTGGGCGACGCCTTCCAGCACGGTCATGGCGTCGGAAAGGGCGCCCTGCGACGGCACGGCGCCCTTGTGCTCGTCGTTGTAGATGCGGGCGAGCTGGGAGCGCAGGCCGGCCTTTCCGCGGAGCGGGAGGGCGATGTTCGCGCCGTCGGTCTTCACGCCGTAGGGGCGGCCGTCCTCGGACATGAACAGTTCGTACCGCTTGCGGGCGATGGCGACGAGCTGGGCGGCCTGCGAGGGTCCGCGGCCCTTCTTGTCGTCGTCCTCGGCGGGGCCGTCGTCGGGGATGTACGCCAACGGGTCGTCATCAGCGTCCATGGGGCCGCCCGTGAGCTGCTGGGCGAGGTTGTCAGTCGTCATGCGGCGGTCTCCTGGGCGACGAGATAGCGGCCGGGCTGGCCGGGGACGGCGATCGGCGGCCAGCCGGGCGTGGCTCGCAGCTGGTGCGGGGGATGCGGCTTTGCTGCGGCGTCCAGTTCGGCGCGCGTCCTGCGGTCGGCGATGGCCGGGCGGGCGCGGTGCGCTTCGCGGAACCAGTCGAGGAGGGCCTGCTCGTCGCCGTAGCGGCGCCACATCTCGGCGGCCGTGATCAGGGCGGCGGCCTTCCGTGCGTCACCGGCGGGGAGCAGCAGCCACTCGCGCGTGCCGTAGACCGGTACGGCGACGTCGTCCGGCAGGAGGTTGGTTACCTGCTGCTCTGCCCACAGCGTGGTCATGTCGTCGGCGTTCACTGGGGCTCCTCGGCGGGCTGGAGCCAGTAGCCGGCGCCCGGGCGTGCGGTGGTGCAGTGGGCTGTGCGGTGGCCGTAGAACGGTTCGTCGCCGGAGCCGCCGCCGTGGGTGTGCGAGCGGCGGCAGTGCGGGCAGCGTCGGACGACGAGGAGCCACACGTGCCCGCCGCCGATGGTGCGGGTGTCCTTCGCGCGGCAGAGCGCGATCGGGTCGCCGGTCGCTACAGTGGCTTCAGACCCGCCCGCCTGCTGGTCGTTGTGCGCCCCGGTTGCCGCCGGGGCGTTCTTCTTTGCGCTCATGCCGCGGCCTGCCCCTTCTGCTGGGTGACCCAGGCGTCGACGTCTGCCCAGTCCCAGCGGAGTTGCGTGCCGACCTTGAAGGCGAGCGCGCCGACGCCGACACCGCGGTGCCGCTGGTCGTAGAGAGTGCGTTTCGGCAGGCCGGTGAACGCGGCGATCTGTTCGAGGGTGGCGAGTGGGCGACGGGACATGCGATCTCCCTGAGTACCGAATGTTCTTCAATGGCACATCAGGTGCCATGAGAGTTCCGAGTAAGCCCGATGATGCACGACGCTTGCGTGTTCCGCAACGTGCTCATATGGTTCCCTCATGGAACATCCAAGCCCGTCGGCCCCGGTCGACGTCCTAGCCCGCCGGGTGCGGCAGGTACGCTCCCGCCGCGAGATCACAGCGCAGCAACTCGCCGACCGACTCCGGGACGTCGGGGTGCCGTGGGACCGCGCGACCGTGACGAAACTCGAAACGGGGCGCCGGCAGAACGTGACCCTGGTCGAATGGCTGGCCCTCGCCCGCGTCCTCGACGTCGCCCCGGTGCATCTGCTCATCGAGCCGGAAGTGCCAGGGCCCGACGCGGACGACCAGGCCGCGCTCCCCTACGACGTAACGCCCGGTGAGACCGTTCCGCGCTACCAGGCCCGCGCGTGGATCCGCGGACTGGCCAACCTCCCCGGTACGGACCTGCGCACCTTCTTCTCGGAAGTGCCGGCCTGGGAATGGGGGCACCGATGGGTCCTGGTCAGTAAGGACGCCGACCCGGACGCCCCCATCGGGGACCTGCACAAGTGGGCACGCGCCGGATACGGCGGCTACGGCAACCCCGACATCGTCGGAAGGGGGCACGGTGGCGAGCCTGAAGAAGCGCCCGAACGGTAAATGGCGCGCCCGCTACCGGGACGCGGCCGGCCGCGAGCACGCGCGGCACTTCGAGCGGAAGGTCGACGGGCAGCGGTGGCTCGACGAGGAGACGGCGAGCATCGTCACCGGCCAGTACGTCGACCCGCAGGCCCGGAAGACCACGGTCGACGAGTGGTGCGACACCTGGCTTGAGGGCTACGCCTCGAACCGGCCGTCCACCGTGCGGCAGGCCCGCGTGCATCTGGCGCGCATCCGGCAGGAGTTCGGGCCGCTGCCGCTCACGGCGGTGCAGCCGTCCATGGTCCGGGCCTGGCTCGCGCGCCTGCGGAACGAGGGGCGTTCGGCGTCGTACCTGTTCGCGCTGCACTCCCGCCTGTCGCAGGTGATGCAGGACGCGGTCATCGACCGGAAGGTGCCGGCGAATCCGTGCTCGCGGCGGACGTCGCCGGGCGCGGGCAAGCCGCGGGCCTACGTCGCGACCGAGGCGCAGCTGTGGGAGCTGTACGAGCGGGCAGGCGCGCCGTTCCGTCCGGCGCTGCTGCTGGGCGCGTTCGTCGGTCTGCGGACGGCGGAGGCGTGCGGGCTACGGCCGCAGGACGTCGACCTCGAGGGCCGTGCCATCACGCCGGCGGTGCAGTACCCGGCGGCGCCGCTGAAGACGGAGATGAGCGGGGAGACGGTACCGATCCCGGACAGTCTCGTCACGGTGCTGAAGCCGCTGTGCGCGGACCGCGCGCACGTCCTGGTCGACGAGGACGGCGCCCAGCTCGGGCCGTGGCAGGTCGAGCGGGAGATGCGGCGCATCCGGGGGAAGGTCACCGGTCTGCCAGCGGGGTTCCGCTTCCACGACCTGCGGCACTTCTACGCGTCGCTGCTCATCGCGTCCGGCGCGGACGTCAAGGTCGTGCAGCACCGGCTGCGGCACGCCTCGGCGAAGACGACGCTCGACACCTACGGGCACTTGTGGCCCGACTCCGACGAGTCGACGCGGACCGCAGTCGAGCGCGCCATGAACGGCAAGATCGTTAGTCTTGCGGACTCTGTGCGGACCGGGGGTGACCCGGAATGAGAACATCCCTGGTCACCCCCGGTGAGCCGATCACACGTCGAAGTACATCTCGAACTCGTGCGGGTGCGGACGCAGCTGCAGCGGCGCGATCTCGTTGGCGCGCTTGAAGTCGATCCACGTCTCGATCAGGTCCGGCGTGAACACGTCGCCCTGGAGCAGGAACTCGTGGTCGGCCTCCAGGCGGTCGAGGACCGCGCCCAGCGAGGTCGGGACCTGCGCCACGTTCGCGTGCTCCTCGGGAGCCAGCTCGTAGAGGTCCTTGTCGATCGGCTCGGCCGGCTCGATCTTGTTCTTGATGCCGTCCAGGCCCGCCAGCAGCAGCGCCGAGAACGCCAGGTACGGGTTGCCGGAGGCGTCCGGGGCGCGGAACTCGACGCGCTTGGCCTTCGGGTTCGAGCCCGTGATCGGGATCCGCATCGCGGCCGAGCGGTTGCGCTGCGAGTACACCAGGTTCACCGGCGCCTCGAAGCCCGGCACCAGGCGGTGGTACGAGTTCACCGTCGGGTTGGTGAAGGCCAGCAGCGACGGGGCGTGCTTGAGGATGCCGCCGATGTAGTAGCGGGCGGTGTCCGACAGGCCGGCGTAGCCCTGCTCGTCGTAGAAGAGCGGCTCGCCGCCCGACCACAGCGACTGGTGGACGTGCATGCCCGAGCCGTTGTCACCGAAGATCGGCTTCGGCATGAAGGTCGCCGTCTTGCCGTTCTTCCAGGCCACGTTCTTCACGATGTACTTGAAGAGCTGGAGGTCGTCCGCGGCCGCGAGCAGCGTGTTGAACTTGTAGTTGATCTCCGCCTGGCCCGCGGTGCCCACCTCGTGGTGCTGGCGCTCGACCTGGAGGCCGGACCGCTCCAGCTCCAGGGAGATCTCGGCGCGCAGGTCGGCGAAGTGGTCGACCGGCGGGACCGGGAAGTAGCCGCCCTTGTAGCGGACCTTGTAACCGCGGTTGTCCTCCAGCGCACCGGTGTTCCAGGCGCCGGCCTCGGAGTCGATGTGGTAGAAGGACTCGTTCTCGCGGGTGGCGAAGCGGACGGAGTCGAAGACGTAGAACTCGGCCTCGGGACCGAAGAACGCCGTGTCGGCGATGCCCGTGGAGGCCAGGTACGCCTCGGCCTTCTTCGCCACGTTCCGCGGGTCGCGGGAGTACTGCTCGCCCGTGATCGGGTCGTGGATGAAGAAGTTGATGTTGAGGGTCTTGTCCCGGCGGAACGGGTCGACGCGCGCGGTGGACAGGTCGGGGCGCAGGGACATGTCCGACTCGTGGATGGCCTGGAAGCCGCGGATCGAGGATCCGTCGAAGGCCTGCTCGGCGTCGGGGTCGAACGCCGTGGCGGGCAGCGTGAAGTGCTGCATGACGCCCGGCAGGTCGCAGAACCGGACATCGACGAACTTGACGTCCTCGTCCGCGATGAACTTCTTGACGTCGTCGGCGTTCTGGAACATCCAGCTCCTCCTACTCCCGACCGTCCCGCCGGGTTGGTAGATCGTTCGTGCGGCCAGTGCGGGTGGCACACGCTTCCTCGACCCTAGGGACGGGTGATTTCTCGGGCGTGACCCATTTGTTTCGCAGAAGTTAACCGGCTCCCTCCCCAGCCTAGGCCGGATCGGGGGCCCGCACACCCCGCCTTTCCCGGTACGTATACGGGCGCAGTACCGTGTTCGGGTGGACAACAGGCAAGCAATCGGATCGTGGCTCTCCGGCCCCCGCGCGGCCGTGGAAGAGGCCGGCGCCGACTTCGGACACCGCGGCGAACAGCTCGGCCTGCCCGAGGAGGGACCGGGTTCGATCGCCCGCCCGGGCAGGCGGCTCGGCGCCCTGGCCGTCGACTGGGCCCTGTGCTCCCTGATCGCATACGGCCTGATCACGGGCAGCTACGGGCAGACGGCGAGCAACTGGGCCCTGCTGATCTTCTTCGTGCTGAGCGTGCTGACCGTCGGCACGGTCGGCTTCACCCCGGGCAAGCGCCTGTTCGGCCTGCGCGTCGTGGACCTCGCCACCGGCCGCCCCAGCCCGCTGCGCGCCCTGCTCCGCTCGGTCCTGCTGTGCCTCGCCCTCCCGGCCCTGATCTGGGACCGCGACGGCCGGGGCCTGCACGACCGGCTGGCGCGCACCGTGGAAGTCCGGATCTGACCCGCCGCGCGCCGCACGTCTCGCGCGGTACGACGCCGGTACGGCGAGGGGGGCGGCCCGAGTGATCGGGCCGCCCCCCTCGCCGTACCGGCGTTCCGGAGTCCTGCGGGTCAGCGCTGCTTGGGGTTGCCGCCGCGGGGCATCCGCATGCCCTTCGGCATCGGGCCCTTCGGCAGCGGCATGTTGCTCATCAGGTCGCCCAGGGCGCGCAGCCGGTCGTTGGTCACGGTGACCTGCGGGCCGCTCAGGACGCGGGGGAGCTTGAGCATGGTCGTGCGCAGCTTCTTCAGCTCGACCTGCCCCTCGCCGGTGCCCACGAGCAGGTCGTGCACGGGGACGTCGGCGACGATGCGGTTCATCTTCTTCTTCTCGGCCGCCAGCAGTGACTTCACCCGGTTCGGGTTGCCCTCCGCGACCAGCACGATGCCGGCCTTGCCGACCGCGCGGTGCACCACGTCCTGGTTGCGGTTCATCGCCACCGCGGGGGTCGTCGTCCAGCCCCGGCCGATGTTGTCCAGCACGGCCGCCGCGGCGCCGGGCTGTCCCTCCATCTGCCCGAAGGCCGCCCGCTCGGCCCGGCGCCCGAAGACGATCGCCGTCGCGAGGAAGGCGAGCAGCAGGCCCAGGATGCCGAGATAGATGGGGTGACCGATCCAGAAACCGATCGCGAGGAGGACACCGAAGACGACGATGCCGACACCCGCGAGCACAAGACCGATCTTCTTGTCGGCCTTGCGGGTCATCTTGTAGGTCAGAGCGATCTGCTTCAGTCGCCCGGGATTCGCAGCGTCCGCTGCAGGTTCCTTCCTCGCCATGGCACGAAGTCTACGTGTCCCCGAAAGCGCCGACGACGGCAGTGCCCGGCCGTGCCCGTCGGGGGGCGGGCGGGACGCGGTCAGGGGCGGCCGGCGACGGACTGCCGCAGCGCGCGCTCGGTCTCGATCCGGTCCTTGGCGCGGCGACGGTCCTCCAGGACGGAGTTCCAGGCGTTGCGCCGGGCGGTGCGCTGGCCGCCGCTCATCAGCAGCGACTCGACGGCCCGCAGGGCGGTGGTGAACGACGGGATGGCGGTGGCGCGGACGGTGGTGGGGCGAACGGGCGCGGCCTGCATCGTGGAGGTCCCCCCTCGGTACGGCTCCGGGTACGGAGACGGGTGTACGTGATGGTGTACGTGCTGTGATTCCAGGGTCACTGATTGGTGTTACCAGGGCGTGACCCGCCGGTCAAACGCACATGAAGTCGCGTCGCCGGGTCCTGGAACGGACTCGCGGCCCCGACCGGTGCCCTCATCAGCGAGGACGGTCGGAGCCGCGGCGTATCGGCCGTTACTGGCCAGTAGTGACTTGTGCGGGACTTCACACGGTGGCGGACCGGCGCTGCTCCATGGCCATTCCGTAGAGCCGTCCGGCCCGGTACGACGAGCGGACCAGAGGGCCCGACATCACGCCGGAGAAGCCGATCTGCTCGGCCTCCTCCTTCAGCTCGACGAACTCCTGCGGCTTGACCCAGCGCTCCACCGGGTGGTGGCGCACGGACGGGCGCAGGTACTGCGTGATGGTGATCAGCTCGCAGCCGGCCTCGTGCAGCTGCTTCAGCGCCTCGCTGATCTCCTCGCGGGTCTCGCCCATGCCGAGGATCAGGTTCGACTTGGTGACCAGGCCGAAGTCGCGGGCGTCGGTGATCACCTTCAGGGAGCGCTCGTAGCGGAAGCCCGGGCGGATGCGCTTGAAGATCCGCGGGACGGTCTCGACGTTGTGCGCGAAGACCTCGGGGCGGGACTCGAAGACCTCCCGGAGCAGCTCCGGAACGGCGTTGAAGTCCGGGGCCAACAGCTCGACCTTGGTGCGGCCGGCCTCGCGGCCGGCGGTCTGCTCGTGGATCTGGCGCACCGTCTCCGCGTACAGCCACGCGCCGCCGTCGGGGAGGTCGTCGCGGGCGACGCCGGTGATGGTGGCGTAGTTCAGGTCCATGGTGACCACGGACTCGCCGACGCGGCGCGGCTCGTCGCGGTCGAGCGCCTCGGGCTTGCCGGTGTCGATCTGGCAGAAGTCGCAGCGCCGGGTGCACTGGTCGCCGCCGATGAGGAAGGTCGCCTCGCGGTCCTCCCAGCACTCGTAGATGTTGGGACAGCCGGCTTCCTGGCAGACCGTGTGCAGGCCCTCGCTCTTCACGAGGTTCTGCATCTTGGTGTATTCGGGGCCCATTTTCGCCCGGGTCTTGATCCACTCGGGCTTGCGCTCGATGGGGGTCTGGCTGTTGCGGACCTCCAGGCGCAGCATCTTGCGTCCGTCGGGTGCGACTGCGGACACGACCGGCTCCCTAGCGTTTGATTCTTCGGCGCCTTTAAGCGTACGCCCGTGGATTTGAATGCCCGGCGAGGGTGCTGGCTCTGGGGGCTGCCGCCCCCAGGCCCCCGCTTCGGCCCTGAACGGGCCTTGTCCCCAAACGCCGGACAGGCTGGATTTATGCCGGTGTCTTCTCGATGACCCGGGGCTTGAGTTCCGCGTTCTCCAGGACGTCCCTCAGGTGGCGTTCGGCGACCGGGAGGACCTCCTCGATGGTCACGTCGCGGCCGAGTTCGTTCGCCAGGGAGGCGACGCCCGCGTCGCGGATGCCGCAGGGGATGATCTTGTCGAACCACTTGTTGTCGGGGTTCACGTTCAGTGCGAAACCGTGCATCGTGACGCCCTTGGCGACCCGGATGCCGATGGCGGCGATCTTGCGGTCCTCGCGGCGCTGGCCCGCGTTGGACGGGGCGTACTCGGGTCCGTTGAGGCGGGGGTCGAACTCGTCGTCGCTCAGGCGGGGGTCGAAGTCCAGGGAGAGGCCGCCGAGCACGGGGCGCTGCTCTACCGGGTCGCCGAGGACCCAGACACCGCTGCGGCCCTCCACTCGGGAGGTCTCCAGGCCGAACTCCGCGCAGGTGCGGATCAGGGCCTCCTCCAGCCGGCGGACGTGGGCCACCACGTCGACCGGGCGCGGGAGCTTCTGGATGGGGTAGCCCACCAGCTGGCCCGGGCCGTGCCAGGTGATCTTGCCGCCGCGGTCCACGTCGATCACCGGGGTGCCGTCCAGCGGACGCTCGCTGTCCTCGGTGCGCCGGCCGGCGGTGTAGACCGGGGGGTGTTCGAGGAGCAGCACGGTGTCGGGGACCTCGTCGACGAACCGCGCGGCGTGCACCCGGCGCTGTTCGTCCCACGCCTCCTGGTACTCGACGCGATCGGCACCGAACCCCATCCGGACGAAGCGCAGCTCACTCACGGCACGTGCCTCCCTGCAAGGTCGTAAGGCACGAAGCGTGCCCACGCCACTGTACGACCGTCCGCGCGTCGTCAGCCGGGCGGGCAATTCTCACACGATCGGATGAATGCCGGGCGAATTGTGCGATCGGGTGCTTACTCTCCGCTACATTCACGCCGTTCACGAGGCCATAAGGGCTGCTCACAGGCGCTCCGGGCAATCGAACGCCCGGAAGGCAGGAGACCGCACCGCACCATGACGGAACGACCCGCGCAGCGCACCCCCAACCGCCAGCTCGCCGCGCTCATCGCCGAAGCGGGGTTCTCGAACGCGGGTCTCGCGCGTCGCGTCGACCAGCTCGGACTCGAACACGGCCTGGACCTGAGATATGACAAGACGTCCGTCACCCGGTGGCTGCGCGGTCAGCAGCCCCGCGGCACCACCCCGGCCCTGATCGCCGAGGTCTTCACCCGGCGCCTGGGCCGCCGCCTGACCGCCCAGGACCTCGGCCTGGACGCCTGCGCGCCCGTCTACGCGGGCCTGGAGTTCGCCGGGAGCCCGGAGGAGGCGGTCGACATCGTCGGCGGGCTGTGGCGCAAGGACTCCGGCAGCCACGCCGAGCTGCGGAAGATCGCCTTCACCCCGGCCGGGCTCGTCGTACCCAGCCGCGACTGGCTGATCGGCCGCCCCGACGAGAAGGTGGCCCGCGCCGAGGTGCCGGTCCGCATCCCCGCGCAGGGCCGCCCGGCGACCCCGCGGCTCGCCGTCCCGCTCGACCCGTCCAGGCGCCGGGCCCCGGCCGAGCGCGGCCCCGGCCAGAAGGTCAGCGGGGGCGACCTCGCCGCGCTGCGCTCCGTCGGCGAGCTGTTCCGCAGCCTCGACGACCGCTACGGAGGCGGACACGCCCGCCAGGCCCTCGTGCGCTACCTGGAGCACGAACTGGAACCGATGCTGCGCGGCACCTACGGCGAGCAGACCGGCCGCCGCCTCTTCGCCGCCGCCGCCGACCTGACCCGGCTCGCCGGCTGGACCTCGTACGACATCGCCGCGCACGGCCTCGCCCAGCGCTACTTCGTGCAGGCGCTGCGGCTGTCGCAGGCGGCCGGGGACCGGGCGTACGGCTCGTACGTGCTGGTCACCATGAGCCGGCAGGCCGTCTACCTCGGCCACGGGCGCGAGGCCGTGCAGCTCGCGCGGGTGGCGCAGCAGGGCGTGGGGACCTCCGCGCCGCCGGTCGTGCAGACCCTGCTGCACGCCGCCGAGGCGCGGGCGCACGGCCTGCTCGGCGAGGTGCGGGCCTGCACCGCGGCCCTGGTGCGGGCCGAGCGGGCGCTGGAGGCCGCCCGGCCCGGCGACGAGGTGCCGCACTGGGCGCGCTTCTTCGACGAGGCGCAGCTCGCCGACGAGTTCGGGCACTGCCACCGCGACCTGCAGCAGTTCCGCGCCGCCGCCCAGCACGCGGAACGCTCGCTGCAACTGCGCGCCCCCGTCTACGCCCGCAGCCGGCTCTTCTGCCGGGTCGTCCTCGCCACCGCCCGGCTCGGCCTCGGCGAGCTCGACCAGGCCTGCCAGCTGGCCGCCGAGGCGGCGGGGCAGGCGGCCGAGATGCGCTCGGTGCGCGCCGCGGAGTACGTCCGCGACTTCGAGCGCCGCCTGGAGCCGTACCGGGACGCCGCCCCGGTCCGGGGGTACCGGGACAAGGTCGCCGCCCTGGGGTAGCGGCGGCGCCGGCCCGGACCGGATCGGAACGGCCCCGAACGGCCCCGAACGGCCCCGAACGGCCCGGTCCTAGGCCGCGTGGGCCGTCGGCGCCGGCTCCGCCGAGTGCATCGGACGGCCCGCGCCGAGGTCCCTCAGGATCGCCGCCGAGGCCCGGTGGCCCGAGTGCAGGGCGCCCTGGGCGGTGCTGGTGTCGCGGTGGTCGCCGCACACGTACAGCCCGGCCAGCAGCCGTACCGGCCTGCGTGGATCGTGCGGCGGGCGCATCGCGGGCACCGCCTCGGGCGTGTGGTGCACGGCGAGGGTCTCCCAGCGGGTGGTCGGGGTGCCGTAGAGGCGGGACAGGTGGATGCGTACGGCGGTGTCGAGGTCGGGCGGGGGAGGGCCGAGGACCGTCGAGGAGACCAGGGTGCGGCCGGCCGGCGCGCGGGACGGGTCCACCTGGCTGACCTGCGCCGTGTGGGCCACCGGGCCGCCCCGGTCGGCGTCGAGCAGCAGGGCCGCGCCGGTCGTCGGCGGCTCGTCGGTGGTGTGGTGGACCACCGTCACCGGGTGGAAGTCCGGCACCCGCAGGCCCGGCAGCAGCTCGGCCGCCGCGCGGGCGTCGGTCGCCACCAGCACGGCCCGGCAGCGGATGACGCCGTGCTCCGCGGTGGTCACCGCGTTGGTCGCGACCGAGGTGACGCGGACTCCGGTGTGCACGGTGCCCGGCGGCAGCGACCGCGCCATGTGCTCCGGCAGGGCCTCGGCGCCGCCCTCGGGCAGCGTGAGCCGTCCGCCGGCGAAGGCGCGCAGCGCGAGGTCCGCGCACCGGCTGGACGTCGTGAGGTCCGGGTCGTACAGCAGGGCGGCGAGCAGGGGGCGCAGGAAGCCGTCGATCGTGCGGGCCGGCAGCCCGCGGGCCGCCAGCGCCCGGGCGGCGGGCAGCTCCGGCCGGGCCAGCAGCCGTTCGGCCGGCGTGTGCGCGAGCCGGGCCAGCGCGGCACCGAGCCGGGCCTGGTCCACGGCGGTGCCGAGCGGGGCGCCGGCGCGGCTGCGGGGCGCGGCGGCCGGCCTGCCGGACGTGCCGGGCGCGTTCACCGTGCGCCGGGGCGCGGGCATCGAGCGAGGGGCGCTCGCGAGGGCGCGCACCGCATGGAGTGCGCCCCGTGCGCTCCGTACGCCCGACGGGGCGCCCGCGTGATGGTGGCGGCCCTCGCTGTGCAGCAGGACCCCGGGGGCGAAGGGCAGCAGCGCGAGACCGTCGAGCCCGGGGGTGCGGCGCAGTTCGGGATACGCCGTGGACAGCAGCTGTCCGATTCTGTCGAGCCGGAAACCGTCGACCTTCTCGGTGGCCATCCGGCCGCCCACCGCATGGGCGGCCTCCAGGACCGTGGTCGTCACTCCTGCGCTGGTCAGCCGTTGCGCCGCGGCGAGTCCGGCGATCCCGGCCCCCACGACGACGACGTCCGCCTGGTACGCGGGCTCAAGCACGTGCCCCTCCTCGAGGTTGCGCGGCCGCTGGAGACGTCATGCCCCCAACAGGCTTGAGGAATACTCGAGTTCGAGACGAGGTTAGGGTGCGAAACGGTCAACGGGAATCACCCGGGGGCGGCACACGGTCGCACAGCGGTCGCATGCGGGTGCGATATGGCCATCGAGTGGTCGGAGTGCGGTGACGCGTGGCGGCGGGTGGCGGCGCGTGGCGGCGCGTGGATCACAGTGCCGCCCGGATCGCCCCGTCGATCTCCGGGAACGCGAAGCGGAAGCCCGACTCCATGAGGCGGGCGGGGAGCACCCGGGCGCTGCCGAGGACGTCGCCCGCCATCTCACCGAGCGCGGCGCGCAGGACCGGTGCGGGCACGGCGAACGGCGTCGGGCGGTGCAGCACCCGGCCCATGGCCACCGTCACCTCACGGTTCGTCACCGGCTGAGGGGCGGTCAGATTGAAGGGGCCGGAGAGGTCGTCCCGGTCCAGGAGGTGCCGGATCGCCGCCACCTCGTCGTGCAGCGCGACGAAGGACCAGTACTGCGACCCGTCGCCCAGCCGCCCGCCGAGCCCCGCCCGGAAGAGCGGGAACAGCCGTCCCCAGGCACCGCCCCCGCGCGCGACGACCAGGCCGGTGCGCGTGAACACCGTCCGCACGCCCGCCTTCTGCGCGGGGGCCGCCGCGGCCTCCCACTCCACGCACAGGCCCGGCAGGAAGCCCTCGCCCGGCGGGGCGCTCTCGTCCACGGGACGGTCGCCGGTCTCCCCGTAGTAACCCATCGCGCTGCCGTTCACGAAGACCCGCGGCGGCCGCTCCAGCGCGGCGACGGCCTCCGCGAGCGCCGTCGTGCCGTGCACCCGGCTGCTGCGGATGCGGGTCTTGTACGCGTCGGTCCAGCGGCGGTCGCCCACCCCGGCCCCGGCCAGGTTGACCACCGCGTCGCAGCCCTCCAGTCCGGCGGCGTCCACCCGCCCGTTCTCGGGGTCCCAGCGGACCTCGTCCGGGCCCTCGGGCGCGCGCCGCACCAGGCGCACCACCCGGTACCCGTCCGCGGTCAGGGACCGCGCCAGGGCGCCGCCGATCAGACCGGACGCGCCGGCCACCACGATGCGGGGACGGTCCCTGGGCGGGCGTCCGTTGTTCGTGCGTCCGTTGTGTGTGCGTCGGGCGTCCGTGTGCCCGCCGTCCGTGTGTCCGTCGTCCATGTGCCTGTCGCCCATGTGCCTGCCGTCCCGTCCGCCGTCCGTGTGTCCGTCGTCCATGTGCCTGCCGCCCATGTGTCCGGCGGCCATGTGCCTGCCGCCCAGGTGCCCGCCGCCCATGTGACCGGCGGCCACGTGCCCGCCGCCCACGTGGCCGTCCTCCAGGGGGCCATCCTGCCGGGTGACCCCGGAAAAACCCCGGACCGGTCTCCGACACCGCGTCGTACAGTGATCGCCATGCCAGCCCCGCACATACGCCGCGCCAGGTCCGAGGACGAGCACCCGCTGCGCCGGATCGACCTCGAGACCTGGTCCTACCTGCACGCCGTCTCGCCCCCACCGGGACCGGACGACCCCTTCTTCCGGGACACCTGCGGCCCCGACGCCCACCTGGTCGCCGAACTCGACGGTGCCGTCGTCGGCTACGTCCGCCTCGGGTTTCCCACTCCGCTGGCCTCCAACACCCACGTCCGGCAGATCCGCGGCCTCGCCGTCGCCGGCGCGGCCCGCGGCCACGGCGTGGGGCGGGCACTGGTCCGGGCCGCCGTCGACGAGGCCCGGCACGAGGGCTTCCGCCGGATCACCCTGCGGGTCCTCGGCCACAACACGGCCGCCCGGGGCCTCTACGAGTCGGAGGGCTTCGTCGTGGAGGGCGTACAGCCCGAGGAGTTCCACCTCGACGGCCGGTACGTCGACGACGTGCTGATGGGACAGATGCTGACCGCGCTCACGTCGTGACCACGCTCACCTCGTGACCGCGCTCACGACGTGACCGGCTCGCCCGTGTCCACCGCCCGCGTGGCGTCCGCCGCGTCGCGGGCCTCGGGGGCCACCTCGGCCGCCGTCAGCACGTAGCCGGTCTCCGCGTCGGAGGTGGAACGGGCGAACACCACCCCGTACACCCGGCCGTCGGTGGTCAGCAGCGGTCCGCCCGAGTTGCCGGGGCGGACCGTGGAGCGGATCGAGTAGATCTCCCGGGTCACGCTCTCGTCGCTGTAGATGTTCTGGCCGGTGGCGCGGACCCGGTTGGCCACCGTCGCCGCCCGCAGATCCAGGTCGCCGTTCTGCGGATAGCCCGCCACCACCGCGGCGTCGCCCCGCGCGGCGTCCTCGTCGAACCGCAGCACCGGCGCGCTCAGGTCCGGGACGTACAGCACCGCGACGTCCTTGTCCGGGTCGAACAGCACCACCCGCGCGTCGTACGCCGGGCCCACGCCGCCCACCCGGACACTCGGGTCGTCGATGCCGGCCACCACGTGGGCGTTGGTCATCACGTGCTCCGGCGCGTACACGAAGCCGCTGCCCTCCCGGCCCTGGGTGCCGCTCACGCCCTCCACCTTCACCGTGCTGAGCTGGGCCGCACGGGTGGCCGCGGGCGTGACGCTGTCGCCGGAGGGCTCGGCGACCTCGGCGGCCGACTCGTTCTCGAACGGGTTGAAGACCTGCGGGAACCCGGCGTCGGCCAGCGCGGACGTCGCCCGGGAGAACCACGCCGGGGTGGTGTCCGGCATCACCCGCTGCACCGCGCCCAGCAGCGTCGAGTCCCGGATCGCCGAGGTGAGCAGCGAGGACGAGGAGGCCGCGAGCACGCTCGCCGCCACCCACGCCACGATCAGCGCCGCCGCCGAGTTCGCGACCGCGCCGCCGACCCCGTCGGCCACCCGGAGCGGGCCCGCGGTCATTTCGCCGCGCAGCCGCAGCGCGAGGCGTCCCGCCAGTTCGTGGCCCGCCATCGCCGGCAGCAGCACCGTGACCACCGCGACCACCGTCGCCGCCGTCGAGCCCCGCTCCACCAGGTCCATCACCCACGGCAGGACCCACACGCCGAGTGCCGCACCGCCCACGAAGCCCGCCAGCGACACACAGCCGGCCACCAGGCCGCGCCGGTAGCCGGAGGCGGCGTAGGCCAGCACCACCAGCGCGAGCACGATGTCGAGCAGGTCCACGCGCGAACCGCCTTTCTGCCGGGCCCGGGACCCCCAGTACGTGCCGTACCGGGCCGGTGATCAGCCCGGTGCGCACGACTGTCCGGAAAACGGCCACCTGGGCGAGCGAGTGTGTGCGGGCCGGTCAAGGGTGAAACGCCGTGCACCGGGACGATGGTTCCACCGGGTGGCACAGCACACATCGCGGACAGAGCGGATCCGCCGGACAGTGGGACCATGCGAGTCTTCCGAGGACCGCGCCGGGCCCGGGAGCGACGGGCCGCCCGCATACCCGGCGCCGTGCGCATGCCGACCGCGGCACGGGCGCTGCTCGGCGCCCTGCCCGGGCTGGCCGCCGTCGCCGCGCTCTTCCTGTGCGCGAACGGGGTGGAACGGGCGGCCGACGCCGACGCCGAGGCCGTTCCGGCCGCCGCCACCGACCGGTACGCCGCGCCCCGGCCCGACATCGTGCCCCGGTCGGTCTGGCTGGGCGACGCCGCCCGCGCCCAGCCCGCCCCCCGCTACGACGACGAGGTGGTCGCCGTCTTCGTCCACCACACGGACACGCCCAACGGCTACGACTGCGCCGACGTGCCGGCCATCCTCCGCGGGGTGTACCAGGGCCAGACCGGAGCCCGGGACTGGGACGACATCGGCTACAACTTCGTCGTCGACCGCTGCGGCACCGTCTACGAGGGCCGCGCCGGCGGCATCGACCGGCCCGTCACCGGCGCCCACACCCAGGGCTTCAACCACCGCACCACCGGGATCGCCGCCCTCGGCACCTACACCGCCGGGGTGCCCGTGCCCGACGAGCTGACCGACGCGATCGCCGCCGTGGCAGCCTGGAAGCTGGGCGAGACCGGCACCGACCCGCGGGCGAAGGTCGCCCTGGTCTCCAGCAACGGCCTCAGCCGGTACGCCGCGGGTGCCACCGCCATGCTGCCCGCCGTCGCGGGGCACGACGACGGCTACCAGACCAGCTGCCCGGGCGCGGCTCTCTCCGCCCGCCTCGCGGACATCCGGGACACGGCGGCCCGCCTCCAGGGCCGGGCCTGACCGCCCGGGCGGGCGGTGCGCCCGAGTCCGCGCGTCACTCCGGTCCGAACCTCGCCCACAGGCGGGGCAGGCGCTCGGCGAGGGCGCGGTCGTTCTCCAGGTCGATCGGTACGCCCAGCGGTTCGGGGGGCGCGGGCGCGATGCCCAGGTCCGGGGCGACGGTGCCGGTGAGCTGTTCGTAGGCCTCGTCGGCCGCGTAGCCCAGCTCCTCGCCGTCGCCGTCCAGCTCCTCGTCGAAGTCGTCCAGCAGCTCGGCGAGCGAGTCGGGCTCGTGCACCGCGCCCTCGTACACCTCACGGCCCTGGCCGATGAGCCAGCACCGGAAGAAGTCGAAGGCGTCGTCACTCGCCCCGCCGAGCAGCACCCACGCGGCAGCCCACAGGTCCCAGGTGCAGGCGCGGTTGTAGCGGGCCTCGAAGTGGCGGGCGAAGTCGAGCACCAGGTCCGGGTCCATGCCGAGCAGCCGCTCCACGAGCAGGTCGGCCTGGTCCTCGGAATCGCCGTCGGCGCGCTGCCGGGCGGCGTCGATCAGCTCCCAGAACTCCGTCTCGTCCATCACGGGTCCAGCATCGGCCCTGGGCGGGGGCGGCGCACGCGGAGTGCGGCGGATCGTTATGTGAGGATGCCTGCGGCGGCCTGTGCGGGTTCGGTGGGGGTGCGCGTAGCGCGGCTTGTCCGGTGGGTGGGTCGGGGGCGCGCCGGGGGGTGTCCGTCCTCGGAACGGCGCGGAATCGGTCACTTGAAAAGGCTCGGGGCGTTGACGCGCCAACCGCTGCGGGCGGACACCCCCCGACACGCCCCCTCCTCGCCGTACGCGGCTCTCCCCGCCCACGCTCCGCGTCCCCCGCCCCGCCGTACGCGGCTGCGGCCCGCTCTCGCTCCGCGTCCCGCTTCTCGCCGTACGCGGCTGCGGCCCGCTCTCGCTCCGCGTCCCGCTTCTCGCCGTACGCGGCTGACCGCCCGTCCCCGCCCCGGCTGCGGGCCGCCGCCGCCACGCCGCCGCAGCTGCGGGCAGTCGTGCCGCTGGGGCGGCACGGGTGGGCGCAGCGGCACCCCGCAACGCCGGGCCGCGTCCCTCTGGCGCCCGCACCCACCCCGGGTGCCAAGACCACGCCGGGTCACGTGACCCACCCCCCGGACCACGCCGGCCCGCGGCACCCCGCACTCACCCCCCGTACAGCTCCGCCAACCGCCGCGCCTCCCGCGCGAACCGTTCCCGCAGCGCCGCCGGCGCCAGCACCTCCACCTCCGGCCCGAGCCCCCTGAGCTGCGCGTGCGCGACCTCCTCCGACTCCACCGGCAGCGCCACCGTCACCCAGCCGTCCGCGTCCGGCGCCCCCGCGGCCTCCAGCGCCTCCCGGGCCGACAGCGCGTCGACCGCGTACGGCAGCCCACGCACCCCCCGCCCCGACAGCCGCACCACCACCTCGGCCCGCAGGATCGACCGCGCGAACTGCTCGGCCCGCTCGGCCCAGAACGCGGGCAGGTCGAAGCCGTCGTCCCGGACGAAACGTTCCTCGCCCGCCTCCACCGCCGTGAACCGGTCGATGCGGTACACGCGGAAGGGTCCGTCGCCCGCCGTCCCGGCGACCCGCGCGCAGAGGTACCAGACCCCGGCCTTCAGTACGAGCCCGTACGGCTCCAGCTCCCGGACGACCTCGTCCGTCCCGCGCCGGTAGCGCGCGGCGACGCGCCGGTCGTCCCAGACCGCGTCCGCCACCGCGGGCAGCAGCTCGGGCGTCTCCGGCTCGCGGAACCAGTTCGGCGCGTCCAGGTGGAAGCGCTGGGCCGCCGTACGGGAGGCGTCCCGCAGGGAAGGGAGCAGGGCCGCCGACACCTTCAGGCGGGCCGCCGAGGCCGCGTCCTCCAGGCCCATCTCGCGCAGCGCCCCGGGGACTCCGGACAGGAACAGAGCCTCGGCCTCGCCCCGGGCCAGGCCGGTCAGGCGGGTGCGGTAGCCGCCGACGAGGCGGTAGCCGCCGGCCCGGCCGCGCTCCGCGTACACCGGCACGCCCGCCTCCGACAGTGCCTGCGCGTCCCGCGTCACGGTCCGCTCCGACACCTCCAGCTCCCGGGCCAGCTCGGCGGCGGTCATGGTCGGGCGGGACTGGAGGAGCAGCACCATCTTGATGAGGCGGGCAGCGCGCATTCCCACATGATGCAGGAGACGCGGAAGGCCCCCGCCGGGGCGGGGGCCTTCCGTTCGTCGTGACGTGCCTCTACAGGCCGTAGCGCTCGCGCGCCTCCTTCACGGCCGTCGCCTTGACCTCGCCGCGCCGGGCGAGCTGGGCCAGCGCCGCGACCACGATGGACTCGGCGTCCACGCCGAAGTGGCGGCGGGCGGCGTCCCGGGTGTCCGACAGGCCGAAGCCGTCGGCACCGAGCGACGAGTAGTCCTGCTCGACCCACTGCGCGATCTGGTCCGGGACCTGGCGCATGTAGTCGGAGACCGCGAGCACCGGGCCCTCGGCGCCCTGCAGCGCCCGGCGGACGTACGGCACCCGGTCCTCGCCGCGCAGCAGCGCCGCGTCGGCGTCCATGGCGTCCCGGCGCAGCTCCGTCCAGGAGGTCGCGGACCACACGTCGGCGGCCACGCCCCACTCCTCGGCGAGCAGCCGCTGCGCCTTGAGCGTCCAGTGGATCGCCGTGCCGGAGCCGAGCAGCTGGATGCGCGGGGCGTTCGCGGCCGGGGTCAGGCCCGCCGTCTCCGCCGTGTTGAAGCGGTACAGGCCCTTGACGATGCCCTCGTCCACACCGGACGGCTTGGCCGGCTGCGGCATCGGCTCGTTGTAGACCGTCAGGTAGTAGAAGACGTTCGGGTCCTCGCCCGGGGCCGCCTCGCCGTACATGCGGCGCAGACCGTCCTTGACGATCGCCGCGATCTCGTACGCGAACGCCGGGTCGTAGGAGAGGGCGGCGGGGTTGGTCGCCGCGATGGCGGGGGAGTGGCCGTCCGCGTGCTGAAGGCCTTCACCGGTGAGGGTGGTGCGGCCCGCGGTGGCGCCCACCAGGAAGCCGCGGCCGAGCTGGTCGCCGAGCTGCCACATCTGGTCGGCCGTGCGCTGCCAGCCGAACATCGAGTAGAAGATGTAGAACGGGATCATCGCCTCGCCGTGCGTCGCGTACGCGGTGGACGCGGCGATGAAGTCGGCCATCGAGCCGGCCTCGGTGATGCCCTCGTTGAGGATCTGGCCGTTCTTGGCTTCCTTGTAGTACATCAGCTGGTCGCGGTCGACCGGCTCGTACGTCTGGCCCTTGGGCGAGTAGATGCCCAGGGACGGGAAGAGGCTCTCCATGCCGAAGGTGCGGGCCTCGTCGGGGACGATCGGCACCCAGCGCTTGCCGGTCTCCTTGTCGCGGACCAGGTCCTTGACCAGGCGGACGAAGGCCATGGTCGTCGCGACGTTCTGCGAGCCGGAGCCCTTGTCGAAGGACGCGAACGCCTTGTCGGCCGGGGCGGGCAGCGGTGCGAGGGGGTGCACGCGGCGGGCCGGGGCGGGACCGCCGAGGGCGGCGCGGCGCTCCTGGAGGTAGCGCACCTCGGGGGAGTCGGCGCCCGGGTGGCCGTAGGGGACCACGCCGTCGACGAAGGCGCTGTCCGCGATCGGCAGGCCGAGCAGGTCGCGCATGTCCTTGAACTCGTCCACCGAGAGCTTCTTCATCTGGTGGTTGGCGTTCTTGGAGGCGAAGCCGCGGCCGAGGGTGTGGCCCTTGACCGTCTGGGCCAGGATCACGGTGGGCGCGCCCTTGTGGGCGAGCGCGGCGCGGTAGGCGGCGTACACCTTGCGGGACTCGTGACCGCCGCGGGAGAAGTGGAAGCAGTCGAGGATCTTGTCGTCGGACAGGAGCTTCGCCATCTCGGCGAGCTGCGGGTCCTTGTTGAAGAAGTCCTCGCGGATGTAGGCGGCGTCGCGGGTCTGGTACGTCTGGACCTGGGCGTCCGGTACCTCGCGCAGGCGGCGTACCAGGGCGCCGGTGGTGTCGAGCTGGAACAGCTCGTCCCAGGCCGTGCCCCACAGCGACTTGATCACGTTCCAGCCGGCGCCGCGGAACTGGGCCTCCAGCTCCTGCACGATCTTGAAGTTGGCGCGGACCGGACCGTCGAGGCGCTGCAGGTTGCAGTTGATGACGAAGGTCAGGTTGTCCAGGCCCTCGCGGGAGGCGAGGGTGAGCGCGGTGGTGGACTCCGGCTCGTCCATCTCGCCGTCGCCGAGGAACGCCCACACGTGGGAGTTGGTCAGGTCCTTGATCCCGCGGCTGGTCAGGTAGCGGTTGAACCGCGCCTGGTAGATCGCGGAGATCGGGCCGAGGCCCATGGAGACGGTCGGGAACTCCCACAGCCAGGGCAGGCGGCGCGGGTGCGGGTAGGACGGCAGGCCGTTGCCGCCGGCCTCGCGGCGGAAGTTGTCCAGCTGCTCCTCGTTCAGGCGGCCGTCGAGGAAGGCGCGGGCGTAGATGCCGGGGGAGGCGTGGCCCTGGATGTAGAGCTGGTCGCCGGAGCCGTCACCCTCCTTGCCCTTGAAGAAGTGGTTGAAGCCGGTCTCGTAGAGCCAGGCCGCGGAGGCGAAGGTGGCGATGTGGCCGCCGACGCCGTACTTGCTGCCGCGGGTCACCATCGCCGCCGCGTTCCAGCGGTTCCAGGCGGTGATCCGCTGCTCCATCGCCTCGTCGCCGTCCACGGTGGGCTCGTCGGCGGTCGGGATGGAGTTGACGTAGTCGGTCTCCAGCAGCTTGGGCAGCGCCAGGCCCGCGCCCTCGGCGCGCTCCAGCGTGCGGCGCATCAGGTACGCGGCACGGTGCGGCCCGGCCGCCTGGGTGACGGCGTCCAGGGAGGCCTGCCACTCGGCGGTCTCCTCGGGGTCGCGGTCCGGGAGCTGGTCGAGCTCGCTCGGCTGGATGGCTTTCGGGTCGGTCGTCATGTCGCCGCCTTCCTCAGTCGAAGGGGGTTCCCTCATCGGCAAGGGTTCGGGGGTGCCCTAGGTCTTTGGCAGGACAGGGCTGGGGCTTGGGTGGAAGCCCGTCTGTGACTGTAACTCGTTGATCGATGATCGATCAAAGGGTTGAGGGGCAAAACCTCTTGATCACGAGAAAGTCGGCACGGGGTGCCTCCGGCGGTGGCACGGGGTGACGGTCCCGTCGGGGATATGTGCAGGTGAGAGGGGGTGGGCGCGGATGAGCTCGGGGGCCGGCCGAGTGGTGTCCGCAGCCCTTCTCCAGGGGCGCGGGGAACTGCGCGGGAACGGGGCGAAGGAGGCCGTCAGGGGCGGGGTGCGCAGCCCAGGACGTGGGACTTCACGATCTCCGGGATGCGCGGGTCGCGGCGCCGGAACGCGGCGACCAGCTCCTCGTGCTCCTCCGCGTACGACTGCTGCACCGTCCCCAGCCACCGTATCGACAGCGCCGTGAACACCTCGATCCCCAGCCCCTCCCAGGTGTGCAGCAGCACCGAGTTGCCCGCCGCCCGCACCAGCTCCCGGTGGAAGCCCACCGTGTGCCGCACCTGGCCGGTGCCGTCGGAGACCCGGTCGGCCTCGTACAGCGCGGCGACGTGCGGCTCCAGGGCCGAGCAGTCCAGGGCGAGCCGGTCCGCCGCCAGCTCGGCCGCGATGGCCTCCAGACCGGCCCGGACGGGGTAGCTCTCCTCCAGGTCGGCGGCGGTCAGGTTGCGCACCCGCACGCCCTTGTTCGGCGCCGACTCGATCAGCCGCAGCGACTCCAGCTCCCGCAGTGCCTCCCGCACCGGCGTCTGGCTGACCTCCAGCTCGGTCGCGATCCGCCGCTCCACGATCCGCTCGCCCGGCTGCCAGCGCCCGCTGATGATCCCTTCCAGGATGTGCTCGCGGATCTGTTCGCGCAGCGAGTGGACGACGGGCGCGGTCATGAGAGCTCCTTCGGGAGAGGGCCCCTTCGGCCCCCTGGGGGACTGACGTTTAGACAATACGGCCGTCACGGGGGGCGGGAAGGGCGCACGGGGGCGCTTTGACGCAGGTGAGACGAGACTTACACAGCGTGCCCCGGTCGAAACACGGCGATGCCCCCGCCCGGGAACTTCCGGGCGGGGGCACCGTACAGGCCCACTGGCGAGGGTGACTACAGGCCGAGCTCGACCTCGAACTCGCCCGCCTCCAGGATCGCCTTGACCGCCGTCAGGTAGCGGGCGGCGTCGGCGCCGTCCACCAGACGGTGGTCGTAGGACAGGGTCAGGTACGTCATGTCGCGGACGCCGATGACCGGGCCGTCCTCCGTCTCGATGACGGCCGGACGCTTGACCGTGGCACCGATGCCGAGGATGGCGACCTGGCCCGGCGGCACGATGATCGTGTCGAACAGCGCGCCGCGCGAACCGGTGTTGCTGATGGTGAAGGTCGCACCGGCCAGCTCGTCCGGGCTGATCTTGCTGGCCCGCACCTTGCCCGCCAGGTCGGCGGTCGCCTTGGCGATGCCGGCCAGGTTCAGGTCACCGGCGTTCTTGATGACCGGGGTCATCAGGCCCTTCTCGGAGTCCACCGCGATACCGATGTTCTCGGTGTCGAAGTAGGTGATGGTCCCCTCGGCCTCGTTGATCTTGGCGTTGACCGGGGCGTGGGCCTTGAGGGCCTGGGCCGCGGCCTTGACGAAGAACGGCATCGGGGAGAGCTTGACGCCCTCGCGCGCCGCGAACGCGTCCTTGGCACGGGCGCGCAGCTTCATCAGACGGGTGACGTCGACCTCGACGACCGACGACAGCTGGGCCTGCTCGTGCAGCGCCTTGACCATGTTGTCGCCGATGACCTTGCGGATGCGCGGCATCTTGACGGTCTGGCCACGCAGCGGGGAGGCCTCCAGGACGGGGGCCTTCTTCGCGGCGGGCGCGGCGGGGGCGGCGGCCGGAGCCGGGGCGGCGGCCTTCGCGGCCTCGGCGGCGGCGGCGACGTCCTGCTTGCGGATGCGGCCGCCGACGCCGGTGCCCTTGACGGTGGACAGGTCGACGCCGTTCTCGGCGGCGAGCTTGCGCACCAGCGGGGTGACGTAGGCGCCGTCGTCCACCGGCTGGGCGGCGGCCGGGGCAGCCGGAGCGGCGGCCGGGGCCGGCGCGGGCGCCGGAGCGGCGGGCTGCGGGGCCGGAGCCGCCGGCGCCTGCGGGGCCGGAGCCGGAGCGGCCTGCGCGGGAGCGGGGGCCGGAGCCGCCGGAGCCGGGGTGGGCTCGGGCTGGGCCGGGGCGGCCGGGGCCTCCTGGGCCGGGGCCGCGGGGGCGGCCGGGGCAGCCGCCGGGGCGGCACCCGCCGCACCGATGACGGCGAGCTTGGCGCCGACCTCGGCCGTCTCGTCCTCGCCGACCACGATCTCCAGCAGGGTGCCGGAGGCGGGGGCCGGGATCTCGGTGTCGACCTTGTCGGTCGAGACCTCGAGCAGCGGCTCGTCCTCCTCGACGCTGTCACCGACCGACTTCAGCCAGCGGGTGACGGTGCCCTCGGTGACGGACTCGCCGAGCGCGGGCAGGACCACGTCCGTGCCCTCGGCGGAGCCGCCGGCGGCGGCGTCGGCGGTGGGGGCGGGCGCCGGGGCGGCCTGCTCGGTGGAAGGGGCGGCCGGGGCGGGCTCGGGGGCCGGCTCGGCGACCTGCTCGGCCTGCGGGGCCGGGGCGGCGGCGGGGGCGCCGCTGCCGTCGTCGATCAGCGCCAGCTCGGCGCCGACCTCGACGGTCTCGTCCTCGGCGACCTTGATGGAGGACAGCACGCCCGAGGCGGGGGCCGGGATCTCGGTGTCGACCTTGTCGGTCGAGACCTCGAGCAACGGCTCGTCGGCCTCGACGCGCTCACCCTCGGCCTTCAGCCAGCGGGTGACGGTGCCCTCGGTGACGCTCTCGCCGAGCGCCGGAAGGGTTACGGAAACCGCCATGGTTTCGGTTGCTCCTTACGAAATTGCGGAAGTCTGTGTCGTCGCGCCCGAAGACCGAAGCGGTCAGTCGTGCATGTGGAGCGGCTTGCCGGCCAGCGCCAGGTGGGCCTCGCCGAGCGCCTCGTTCTGCGTCGGGTGGGCGTGGATGAGCTGGGCCACCTCGGCCGGCAGCGCCTCCCAGTTGTAGATCAGCTGCGCCTCGCCGACCTGCTCGCCCATGCGGTCGCCGACCATGTGGACGCCGACCACGGCGCCGTCCTTGACCTGGACCAGCTTGATCTCGCCCGCGGTCTTCAGGATGCGGCTCTTGCCGTTGCCGCCCAGCGGGAACTTGATCGAGACGACCTTGTCCGCGCCGTAGACCTCCTTCGCCCTGGCCTCGGTGAGACCGACGGAGGCGACCTCCGGGTGGCAGTACGTCACCCGCGGCACGCCGTCGTAGTCGACCGGCACGGTCTTGAGGCCGGCGAGCCGCTCCGCCACCAGGATGCCCTCGGCGAAGCCGACGTGCGCGAGCTGGAGGGTGGGAACGAGGTCACCGACGGCGGAGATGGTCGGGACGTTGGTCCGCATGTACTCGTCGACGAGGACGAAGCCGCGGTCCGTCGCGACGCCGTTCTCCTCGTAGCCCAGGCCCTGCGAGACGGGGCCGCGGCCGATGGCGACGAGCAGGACCTCGGCCTCGAACTCCTTGCCGTCGGCGAGGGTGACCTTGACGCCGTCCTGGGTGTACTCGGCCTTCTGGAAGAAGGTGCCCAGGTTGAACTTGATGCCCCGCTTGCGGAAGGCGCGCTCCAGGAGCTTGGAGCTGTTCTCGTCCTCGACCGGAACGAGGTGCTTGAGGCCCTCGATGACCGTGACCTCGGAACCGAAGGACTTCCACGCGGAGGCGAACTCGACGCCGATGACGCCGCCGCCCAGCACGATCGCGGACTTCGGCACGCGGTCGAGCGTGAGGGCGTGGTCCGAGGAGATGATCCGGTTGCCGTCGATCTCCAGGCCCGGCAGGGTCTTCGGCACGGAGCCGGTCGCCAGCAGGACGTGGCGGCCCTGGACACGCTGGCCGTTGACGTCCACCGAGGTGGGGGAGGAGAGCCGGCCCTCACCCTCGATGTAGGTGATCTTGCGGGAGGCGACCAGACCCTGCAGGCCCTTGTACAGGCCGGCGATCACCTCGTCCTTGTACTTGTGCACGCCGGCCATGTCGACGCCCTCGAAGGACGTCTTGACGCCGAACTGCTCGCTCTCGCGGGACTGGTCGGCGACCTCGCCCGCGTGGAGCAGGGCCTTGGTGGGAATGCAACCGTTGTGAAGGCAGGTGCCGCCGAGCTTGTTCTTCTCGATCAGGGCGACGTCCAGGCCCAGCTGCGCCCCGCGCAGGGCCGCGGCGTAACCACCGCTGCCACCGCCGAGGATCACTAGGTCGAAAACGGTGCTGGCGTCGTTCGCCACGTCACGTCCTCCATGCATGTGCGCCACGCCGGTCTCCAGTGACCGGTCGGCGGCTGGTGTCCGGCCGCTCATTGTTCTCGGCCCTTGGGTGGGCCCTGTCCTGCCGGGCTCCATCTTCGCACTTGTGAGAGGCGAACGAGACGTGGGGCCGGGGTGTGAGACACCCCACGTTCACGTGAGCGGAACAGCAGGCTGCACTTGTCACCCACGCCAGGACACCCCGTCAGGGGCGCGGGGAACCGCGCGACGAGCCACGACGGACCCGCGGCCGCACGGTCACCCGCGCCCGGCAACCCCTCAGGCGCCTCCGGCCCGGCTAGCCCAGCTCACCCGCGGCCGCCAGCTCGGCAACCCGCACCAGCGTCCGCACCGCCGTCCCCGTACCGCCCTTCGGCGTGTACCCGAAGGGCCCGCCCTCGTTGAAGGCCGGACCCGCGATGTCCAGGTGCGCCCAGGTGATGCCCTCGCCGACGAACTCCCGCAGGAAGAGACCGGCCACCAGGCCGCCGCCCATCCGCTCGCCCATGTTCGCGATGTCCGCGGTCGGCGAGTCCATGCCCTTGCGCAGGTGCTCCGGCAGCGGCATCGGCCAGGCCGGCTCGCCGGACTCCTCCGCCGCCTCGTGCACCGCGGAGCGGAACGCGTCGTCGTTCGCCATGATCCCGTACGTGCGGCTGCCCAGCGCCAGCATCATCGCGCCCGTCAGCGTCGCCACGTCGATGATCGCGTCCGGCTCGTCCTGCGAGGCCGCCCACAGCGCGTCGGCGAGCACCAGCCGGCCCTCGGCGTCGGTGTTGAGCACCTCCACCGTCTTGCCGCTGTACATGCGCAGCACGTCACCCGGGCGCGTCGCCGAGCCCGACGGCATGTTCTCGGCCAGCGCCAGCCAGCCGGTCACGTTGACCTCCAGGCCGAGCCGCGCGGCGGCGACCACCGCGGCGAACACGGCGGCGGCGCCGGCCATGTCGCACTTCATCGTCTCGTTGTGGCCGGCCGGCTTCAGCGAGATGCCGCCCGAGTCGTAGGTGATGCCCTTGCCGACGAAGGCGAGGGACTTCTTCGCCTTGGGCGAGGTGTACGACAGCTTCACCAGCCGCGGACCCGACGCCGAACCGGCGCCGACGCCGAGGATGCCGCCGTAGCCGCCCTTGACGAGCGCCTTCTCGTCGAGCACCTGCACCTTGATGCCGTGCTCCTTGGCGGCCGCCTGCGCCACCGCCGCGAAGGCCTCCGGGTCGAGGTCGTTCGGCGGGGTGTTGACCAGGTCGCGGGCGCGGTTCAGCTCCTCGGCGACGGCCGTGGCACGCTCGATCGCCGCCTTGTACGCCTTGTCGCGGGGCTTGCCGCCGAGCAGCGCGGCCTCCGCCAGCGGGGCCTTGCCGTTGCCGTTGGCCTTCGCCTTGGCACCCTTGGCCTCCTTGGCCTCCTTGGCCGACGCCTTGTACGCGTCGAAGGAGTACGCGCCGAGCAGCAGGCCCTCGGCGACGACACCGGCGTCGGCGGCCTCGGCGAGCGGCAGGGCGAAGGCGGCCTTCTTGGCGCCGGCCAGGGCGCGGGCGGCCGCGCCGGCGGCCCGGCGCAGCGCCTCGGGGTCGAAACCGGCGTCCTTCTCGGGCTCGGCACCGAGGCCCACCGCCACGACGACGGGAGCCTTGAAGCCGGACGGAGCGGGCAGCTTCGTCACCTCGCCCTCGGCACCTGAGGCGCCGAGGGTCTCCAGGACGGCGGCGAGCCGGCCGTCGTACGCCTTGTCCACGGCCTCGGCGCCCGGGGCGACGGACGGGCCGCCTGCGCCCTTGGCGACGCCGATCACGATCGCGTCGGCCCGCAGGCCGGGCGCCGCGGCGGTGGAGAGAGTGAGAGCAGTCACGGTGGTGAAATCTCGCTTCCGTATGAAGTCTGGTGTGGCCGAATGCGGGTGGGTCGACCGGGCCCGACATCCGACCCTAGATCCCTCCTGCGATGCGGTCCTCGCCTGGGCAGGCGAACACTCGGCACGAGCCTACGCTCGCGCACGGGCGCGCTCCCTCCCGCGGGGCCGTGGTTTCCCCGCGGCTGTGCGGGTGGGGGATCATTCCGGGGGGCATGCCGCCCACCCCCCTTCCGCACTCTGGAGCACTTCCCGTGAGACGTCCGGTCCTGCCGACAGCCCTTCTCCTGCTGCTGCTTGCCGGCTGCACGTCGGCACCCGGTGGTGACGGCGGCGTCGGCGGCGTCGGCGGTGAGGGCGGTGAGGGCGGTGACGGCGGCGTCGGCGCGACCGCCGGCCACTGGCGGCCGACGCCCGGCACCGCCTGGCAGTGGCAGCTCAGCGGCAGGCTGGACACCTCCGTCGACGTACCGGTCTACGACATCGACGGCTTCGACCACGACGAAGCCACGGTCGCCGGCCTGCACGACGACGGGCGCAAGGTCATCTGCTACGTCTCCACCGGCGCCTGGGAGGACTTCCGGCCCGACGCCGACGCGTTCCCCAAGAAGGTGCTGGGCAAGGGCAACGGCTGGGAGGGCGAGCGGTGGCTGGACATCCGCGCGACGGACGTCCTGGAGCCGCTGATGGCCGAGCGCCTCGACATGTGCCGCGACAAGGGCTTCGACGCCGTGGAGCCGGACAACATGGACGGCTACAAGAACGACACCGGCTTCCCGCTCACCGGCGACGACCAGCTCCGCTACAACCGGCTGATCGCGAAGCTCGCCCACGACCGCGGGATGGCCGTCGGGCTGAAGAACGACCTGGACCAGATCCCGGACCTGGTCGACGACTTCGACTTCGCCGTCAACGAACAGTGCGCCCAGTACGGCGAGTGCGCCGACAACCGGCCGTTCGTCGACGCGGACAAGGCGGTGTTCCACGTCGAGTACGAGCTGCCGACCGAGCGCTTCTGCGCCGACTCCCGCGAGCTGCGGCTCAGTTCGATGCTGAAGAAGTACGAACTGGACGCGTGGCGGGAGGCCTGCTGAGCCCGTGAGCCCGCGGCTCAGCCGAGGACGAGGACCACGAGGGCGGTGGTGGCCGCCGTCTCCGCCACGCCGCCGAAGACGTCGCCCGTGACCCCGCCGAAGCGGCGGACGCAGTGGCGCAGGAGGAGTTCGGCCACCGCGACGGCGCACACCACGGCGAGCGCCGTGCGCAGCGCGTCGTACGGGCCCAGGTACGCGCCCGCCGCCGCGCCGGCGAGGGTGACGGCCGCCGTCGCGGCCAGCGCCCCGCCGGCCGGTACCACCCCGGCGACCGCCGCGCCCAGGCCCTCCGGGCGGGCGGCGGGCACTCCGGTGCGGGCCGCCGTCGTGAGCGCCAGCCGGGCGGCGGTCGCCGACACCACGGCGGCGAGCGCGCCCCGCGCCCACGAGCCGTCGTAGGCCTGCGCGAGGGCGGCCACCTGGGCGAGGAGCGTGAACAGCAGGGCGAGCACGCCGAACGGTCCGATGTCCGACTGCTTCATGATCCGCAGGGCGTCCTCGGCGGGCTTGCCGCTGCCCAGTCCGTCGGCGGTGTCGGCCAGTCCGTCCAGGTGCAGTCCGCGCGTGAGTACGGCGGGGACGGCGGCCGTGGCGACCGCGGCGAGCAGGGTCCCGGCGCCCAGGGCGAGCAGCAGGAGCCCGGCGGCCGCGGCGGCGGCACCGACGGCCAGCCCGGCCAGCGGCGCGCACAGCATGCCGCCGCGCGCGGCGTCCCGGTCCCAGCGGGTCACCTTGACCGGGAGCACGGTGAGGGTGCCGAAGGCGAAACGGAGGCCGTCGGGGGAGGGGGTCCTGAGCACCGGCGCAGACTACCCGGCGGTCGGCGGGGTGCGGGCGGGTGCTGGGGATAAAGTGCGCATATGGGAGATTGGTGGCAGCGCAACATCATGGAGCCGGGCAAGCTGCCGCTGCTCCTCGCGCTGGCGGCGTTCGTGCTGACGTTCGCGGTCACCCGGGTGATCACCCGTCTGATCCGGGCGGGCAAGGGGCCCTTCGGGAACGTCAAGGCGGGCGGGGTGCACATCCACCACGTCGTCCCGGGGGTCGTGCTCACCGTCGTCGGCGGCTTCGGCGCGGTCGCGGGGGGCCGGCACGGGGTCTGGTCGGCTCTCGCGGCGGTGGTCTTCGGTATCGGGGCGGGGCTGGTCCTGGACGAGTTCGCGCTGATCCTGCACCTCGACGACGTGTACTGGAGCGAGGCGGGGCGCAAGAGCGTGGAGGCCGTGGTGCTCACCGCGGCGCTGGTCGGGCTGGTGCTGGCGGGGTTCACGCCGTTCGGTGTCGACGGGATGTCCCAGGACGAGTTGCAGGACCGCGCGAACGTCATCGCGACCGTCGCGGGGAACTTCCTGTTCTCCCTCCTCGCCCTGGCCAAGGGCAAGGCACGGCTGGCGATCTTCGGGGTCATCGTGCCCTTGATCGCTCTGGTCGGCGCGGTTCGCCTGGCCCGGCCGGGCTCTCCGTGGGCCCGCCGGTTCTACGCCCGCCGGCCGCGGGCCCGCGCTCGGGCCCGGCTGCGCGCCGAACGCCACGACCGCCGCTGGTCCGGACCGCGCCGGGTCGTCCAGGACTGGATCGGCGGGCGCCCGGATCCGCGGTGAGGATGCCTGCGGCGGCCTGTGCGGGTGCGGTGGGGGTGCGCGTTGCGCGGTGGGTGCGGTGGGTGGGTCGGGGTCGCGCCGGGGGGTGTCCGTCCTCGGAACGGCGCGGAATCGGTCGGCCGCAGAAGCGAACTCCGTTGACGCGCCAACCGCTGCGGGCGGACACCCCCCGACACGCCCCCTCCTCGCCGTACGCGGCTCTCCCCGCCCTCGCTCCGCGTCTCCCTCCTCGCCGTACGCGGCTGCGGCCCGCTCTCGCTCCGCGTCCCGCTTCTCGCCGTACGCGGCTGACCGCCCGTCCCCGCCCCGGCTGCGGGCCGCCGCCGCCACGCCGCCGCAGCTGCGGGCAGTCGTGCCGCTGGGGCGGCACGGGTGGGCGCAGCGGCACCCCGTTACGCCGGGCCGCGTCCCCCCTCGCGCCCGCACCCATGCCGGGGAACCAAGCCACCCCGGTCCACCGGACCGGGGCTACTCGCCGTCGGTCACGGCCTCGCCGTCGGCGGTCGTCGGCAGCTCCGCTGCCAAGGACGCCGCCGCCTGGACCAGGGGCAGCGCCAGCAGTCCACCCGCGCCCTCGCCCACCTTCACGCCCTGGGTCAGCAGCGGCTCCATGGCCATCCGGTCCAGCGCCTTCGCCTGCCCCGGCTCCCCGCTGTCGTGCGCGGCCAGCCACCAGTCCGGTGCCCGGAACGCGACCCGCTGCCCGACCAGCGCGCACGCGGCCGTCACGACGCCGTCCAGGATCACCGGCACCTTCCGCACCGCGCTCTGCAGCAGGAAGCCCGTCATGGCGGTGAGGTCCGCGCCGCCGACCGTGGCGAGGAGTTGCAGCTGGTCGCCGAGGACCGGTCGCGCGCGCCGCAGCGCGTCGCGGATCGCCGCGCACTTGCGCATCCAGGCCAGGTCGTCGATCGGCAGCCCGCCCCGGCCGGTGACGACCGACGCGTCCGTCCCGCACAGCGCGGCCACCAGCGTCCCCGCCGCCGTCGTACCGCCCACGCTCACGTCACCCAGCACCACCAGGTCGGTGCCCGAGTCGGCCTCCTCGTCGGCCACCGCCATCCCGGCGCGGAAGGCGGCCTCCGCCTCCTCGGGGGTCAGCGCGTCCTCGATGTCGATGCGGCCGCCGCCGCGCCGCACCCGGTGTCCCGCCACCTCGGCCGGCAACGTCTCCGGATCGCAGTCCAGGGCCATGTCGACGACGCGCACCGGTACGTCCAGGCGCCTGGCGAGCACCGACACCGGCCGGCCGCCCTCCAGTACCTCGCGCACCAGCTCACCGGCACTGCCCGCGGGCCGCGCCGACACGCCCAGCTCGGCGACCTTGTGGTCGCCGGCGAAGAGCACCACCCGGGGGCGTACGACAGGGCGTACCGGTACGGCGGACTGGGCCGCCGACAGCCACTCGCCCAGGTCGTCGAGGCGGCCCAGCGATCCGGGCGGGACGACCTGACGCTCCCGGCGCGCCTCCGCGTCGCGACGTACCCCGCCGTCGGGGCGCTCGATCAGGTCGGTGAAGTCGTCGAGATTCAGCGAGCTCATTCGCCGAACAGTACCGGCCCCGGTCGAACGCGAAGGAGGGCCCGTGGGCGGCACGTCCGGGCGGCGTCGTTGCGCCCCGGATCGCGTTCACCTACGTAACGTTTTGCCTTGAATGTCTTACGTGCCCGCGTACGTCTCGTGTCGGGAGCCGCTCGTGTCCGCAACCTCCGCCCCCTCGGTGCCTCCCGTCCCCCCGTACGGGCCGTACCGCGAGGACTGCCCCTGGTGCGGCTCGCGGCGGCTGCGGGCCCGGCTGCGCGGTGACGGGCCGCGGCAGGGGGCACCCCACCGGTCTCCGGTCGAGCGGTGCGCGGACTGCCGCCACGTCTTCCGGAACCCGCCGCTCACCCCCGGCCCGGAGCATCCCCTGGTCCGGGCGGGTGTCCGGTTCAGACACCGGCTGGCCGCCCGGGCGCTGTACCGCCACTGTCCCGAGCCCGAGAGCTGGCTGGACGTCGGCACCGGCGACGCCGAATTCCCCCGGGCCGCCCGTACGCACTTCCCGTACACCGCGTTCGACGGCCTGGACGCCACCCACCGCGTGCTGCGGGCCCGCGCCGTCGAACGGGTCGAGGAGGCGTTCGTCGGGCGGCTGACGGATCCGCACATCGCGGCCCGGCTGCGGGAACGCTACGACGTCGTGAGCCTCTTCCAGTATCTGGAGCGGGTTGTGGACCCCCGGGCGGAACTGCGGGCCGCGCTGCGAGTGCTGAGGCCCGGCGGGCATCTGCTCGTCGACGTGGCCGACCCGCGTCGCCTGCTGCCCGTCCACCCCCTCGGACTGGGCGCCGAACTCGTGGCCCAGGGCTGCACGATCCTGACCGGCTCCCGCGGGCACCGCGTCGTCGCGCGCAAGGACGGCTCAGCCCCGTAGCACCAGCGCCTGGCCCGCCACCACGAGCAGCACCTGCTCGCACTCGGCCGCGAACGCCGCGTTCAGGCGGCCGAGTTCGTCACGGTAGCGGCGGCCGGACGCCGTGGCCGGGACGATGCCCGAACCGACCTCGTTCGACACCGCCACCAGCGTGCGGCGGGTACCGCGGACCGCCTGGGTCAGTTCCCGCACCCGGTCCCTCAGCGCCCGTTCGCCGCCGTCGGCCCACTCCTCGTCGTCCCACGCGCCGACCGCGTCCATCGCGTCCGTCAGCCACAGGGACAGGCAGTCGACGAGGAGGGGCGGGCCCTCGTCCTTCAGGAGGGGGACCAGGTCGCAGGTCTCGGCGGTCCGCCACGAACCGGGGCGGCGTTCCCGGTGCGCGCCGACCCGGGCCGCCCATTCGGTGTCGCCGTTGCGGGAGCCGCCGGTGGCCACGTAGAGGACGTCGGGGAAGGGCTCGAGGCGGCGTTCCGCCTCCACCGACTTGCCCGACCGCGCGCCGCCCAGGACCAGGGTGCGCCGCGGGACGTCGGGCACGTCCTCGTACGAGCCCACCGCCAGCGTCGTGCCGTCCGGCACCGTCCGTGCGCCCGCCGCCGCGAGCCGCCGCGCCAGCTCCCGGCCCGGCGGCGCGTCGTGGTCCAGGTGGACGGCGACGACGTCCGTCGTCGGGCCCGCCGCACCCACCGCCCGCAGCCGCGCCAGCGCGTCCGGCCGCCCCACGACGTCCGCGAGGACCAGGTCGTACGGCTCCACGGGCTCCTCCAGGCCCGCCGGGGCGCCGCCCGGCGGCACGTAGAGGAGCCGCCGGCCGTCGGGTCCCGTCACGGCGTAGCCCGTGCCCGGCGCGTCCAGCGCCACCGCCCGCACCCGGTGCCCCGTCAGCAGCGCCAGCTCCCGGCCGTCCGGCACCCGGCCCGGCTGCGGCAGCCCGGCCGGCACCTCCACGGCGGGGCCGTCGTGCGGGTGGGAGAGCAGCACCTGCCGTACGCCGGACAGGGAGTGCCCGGCCCTCGCGGCGGCGAACGCGGCGCCGGGCGTCAGGTCGAGCAGCAGCGCGCCGTCCACCAGCAGCGCGGTCGCCGCACGCGCGTCCTCGCCCTGTGCCGCGGCACAGGCCGCGCAGGGACAGTCGGGGCGGGGGAGTCCCGCGGGGGCACCGGTGCCGAGCAGAGTCACGTCCACGCACCGATTTTCGCCGGTCACCCGGCGACCTGCGCGCCCGAGTCCCCCCGAGGGGCGGATGCCGCGACCGTTCCCGCCCCCGGGGCCCCCTGCGGGGCCTTCTCCCCGGGCCTTCTACGGTGCGCCCGGTTCAGCGCATAGGCTGCGGGCGGAGGACGGATCAAGGTCCGGCTTCCGCTCTGCATGTGCTCACACCTTGGAGGCGTACATGGCGGCATGGACGTGGCGGTTCGAGACGGCCGACGGGACGGAGGTCCAGCCCGCGGTGCAGCCCGAGGAGTTCACCACGCAAGGGGACGCCGAGTCCTGGATCGGGGAGCAGTGGAAGGACCTCCGGGCGGGCGGCACCGACCAGGTGCGGCTCTTCGAGGACTCCACCGAGATCTACGGCCCGATGAGCCTGCACGCCGAGGAGGCGGAGGCCGATGCCGAGGCCGAGGCGGGGACCGAGGCCTGAGGCCCGGGGGCGGGGGCGGCCCCGCCCCCGTCACTGCTCGCCGAGCGTCACCTCGGCCGTGTGCTCCTTGCCGTCCCGGGTGTAGGTCACCTTCGTCCGGTCGCCCGGCCGCATCGACGCCAGCGCCTCGGACAGCGAGGTGATGGTGGTGATGTCCGTGTCGCCGAGCTTCACGAGGACGTCCCCGGGGCGCAGGCCGGCGTCGTCGGCGGCCCCGCCGTCGCTCACCTCGACGACGGCCGCCCCGGCCGGGCGGTAGCTGTCGTCCACGACCGTGCGGGCGGTGATGCCCAGCGCAGCCCGGCCCGAGTCGGTGACCTTGCCGTCCCGGACGATCTGCCCGGCCACCGTCGTCACCATCGACGCCGGGATCGCGAACCCGATGCCGGGCGCCGCGCTGTCGCCGAGGCCCGGATCGGTCGCCGCCAGCGTCGGGATGCCGATCACCTGCCCGTCCAGGTTCACCAGGGCGCCCCCGCTGTTGCCCGGGTTGATGGCCGCCGACGTCTGCACCATGTTGGCGATGGTCGCGCCCGTGCCGCCGCCGCTGCTGCCCTCCGTCACGGTGCGCCCGGTCGCCGACACGATGCCCTGCGTCACGCTGGAGGACAGGCCGAGCGGCGAGCCCATCGCCAGCACGATCTGCCCCACCTCGACCTTCGCGGAGTCCGCGAAGCGGGCCGCCCTCATGCCCTCGGGCACCTTGTCGAGCTTGATGACCGCCAGATCCTGCTCCGGGTAGGAGGAGACCAGCTTCGCGGTCAGGGCGCCCTCGGTGCGGGCCGTCGTCACCCGGAACGACTTCGCGTCCCCGACGACGTGCGCGTTGGTGACGACGTGGCCCTTGTCGTCGTACACGACCCCCGACCCCAGGGAGTCGCCCGCCTGGATCTGCACCACCGACGGCAGTACGTCCTTGATCACCCGCTCGTAGTCGGCCTCCAGCTCACTGGCCGCGCGCGGCGCCGCGGCCTGCGCCGTGTCGCCCTCCCGCGCGCTCCCCGAACCCCGGTCGGTCCCCGCACCGGCGTCGGAACAGCCGGTCGCCAGCAACAGGACGCAGGCCGGTACGGCCACCGGAGCGAGCAGACGGCGCAGACGGGTGCGGGAAGTGTCCATGGCCCGAGTCTCACCGCGTCCCCGGCGCCCGGCGCCCCGTGCACACCCGAACGGGCGCCGCGGCCGGGCGGGTGGTGGCACCGGGCCGGGTGGGGCGACAGCTAGCCGCGCACCCCGCACAGGTGCAGCAGCGCCGCGACCGAGCGGTACGGGTCCGTCCGGCCGGCCCGCTCCTCGGCGGCCAGCAGGGCATCGAGGTCGGCGGGGGGCGGGGCACCGTCGGGCGCCGTGTCCGTGAAGACCCGCACGCCGTACCAGGTGTGCAGCGGCGCGCCGATGCCCGCGAGCTTCGCCGTCAGCGTCGCCAGCCGGTCCGCGCGGACGTCGAGGCCCAGGCGGTTGCGGTAGCTCGTGGTGTCGAAGGCGGCCAGCGCGCCCGGCCAGTCGCCGTGCAGGCCCGGGCGCAGCGCGAGCGCGTCGCCGTTGCGCACCACCAGCGACAGCAGGCCGCCGGGCGCGAGCATCCGGGCCAGTCCCGCGAGCAGCGGGTCGGGCTCCTCGACGTACATGAGCACGCCGTGGCACAGCACCACGTCGAAGCTGCCCGGCAGGAAGTGCACGCCGGTGTCCCGGCCGTCGCCCTCGACGATCCGCATCCGCTCCCGGATGCCCTCGGGCTGGCCGGCCAGGGCGTCACGCGCGGCGGCGATCATCGTCGCGTCCCGCTCCACGCCGGTCACCTGGTGCCCGGCCCGTGCCAGCCGCAGCGCCTGGGTGCCCTGGCCCATTCCGACGTCGAGCACGCGCAGCCGCCGCCCCACGGCGAAACGCCCGGCTATCTGCTCGTCCAGCTGCCGGGCCACCAGCTCCTGCCGTACGACGTTGCGAAGCCCGGACAGTCCCGCTGTCCAGGCCTCGGCCGCGCCCTCGGTGAACGGCGTCGTGCTCAGGGCCGCTCCCCACGCTTGACCTGGGGCTTGGGCAGCCGCAGCCGGCGCATCTGGAGCGAGCGCATCAGCGCGTACGCGACCGCGCCGCGGCGGCGCTCGTCCGGGAAGCGCTCCGCGAGCCGCTTCTTCAGCCGGAAGCCGGTGACGATCGAGTCCAGCACGATCAGCACGATCACGACCAGCCACAGCAGCAGCGCGACGTTCTGCAACGACGCCACCCGGATCATGCTCAGCACGAGGATGATCACGGCCATCGGCAGGAAGTACTCCGCGATGTTGAACCGCGAGTCGACGAAGTCGCGCGCGAACTTGCGGACCGGGCCCTTGTCGCGGGCCGGCAGGTACCGCTCGTCGCCCTTGGCCAGCGCCTCGCGCTGCCGGGCCATCGCGGTCCGCCGCTCCTCGCGCTGCCGCTTGGCGGCGTCCTTGCGGGTCATCGGCGTATTGGCGACGCTGCGGCGCTGGGACTGGGCCACACTGCGCTTGGGTGTGGGCCTGCCCTTCGGGGCCTGCGGGTCACGGGGCTGATTGGAGTCGGTCACCTGCGCGCTGACGGCGCTCTGGGCCTTCTCATCCTTGGCACGGCTACGGAACACAAAACCCAAGGGTACGGGGTGCGGGGGTGTGGACCCCAGTCCGGTGGGGAACGATCCGGCAACGCCGGTCGTCTGTATGGGGACAGAGCGGATGTACGGAGCGGATGCCGCGTACAGCCCCGGACACCGGGATTTTCCGGACAACCCGGGGAGCACCTACTCCCTGCGCCGGACGGGGAACGTACGCAGTCGTCCTTGGGGATGAGCGCATCCGTCCCCGAACAGTGCGGTAATGGATGCAGGGCCCGTACTGTGGGTTCTGTTGCAGTCGCTGGAGCTGGAGTCGGTCAGAAGGGGGCGCGCGAAGCCCATGAGCGGTGTCATGAAGCGTATGGGGATGATCTTCCGCGCGAAGGCCAACAAGGCCCTTGACCGGGCCGAGGACCCGCGCGAGACCCTCGATTACTCGTACCAGAAACAGCTGGAGCTGCTGCAGAAGGTGCGCCGCGGCGTCGCCGACGTGGCGACCAGCCGCAAGCGGCTGGAGCTGCAGCTCAACCAGCTCCAGTCCCAGTCGGGCAAGCTGGAGGACCAGGGCCGCAAGGCGCTGGCGCTGGGCCGCGAGGACCTGGCCCGCGAGGCGCTCTCCCGGCGCGCCGCGCTCCAGCAGCAGGTCACCGACCTGGAGACGCAGCACGCCACCCTCCAGGGCGAGGAGGAGAAGCTCACCCTTGCGGCTCAGCGCCTCCAGGCCAAGGTGGACGCCTTCCGCACGAAGAAGGAGACCATCAAGGCCACCTACACGGCGGCCCAGGCGCAGACCCGCATCGGCGAGGCGTTCTCCGGCATCTCCGAGGAGATGGGCGACGTCGGCCTGGCCATCCAGCGGGCCGAGGACAAGACCGCCCAGCTCCAGGCCCGGGCCGGCGCCATCGACGAGCTGCTCGCCTCCGGCGCCCTCGACGACCAGTCCGGCATGCACAAGGACGACATCCAGGCCGAGCTGGACCGGCTCTCCGGTGGTACGGATGTAGAGCTGGAACTGCAGCGGATGAAGGCCGAGCTGGCCGGGGGCTCCACCTCCGACCGCCAGGCCATCGAGGGCGGCCAGGGACAGGGCCAGGCCTCGTCGCAGTCCCAGCAGCCGCAGGACACCCCGCGCTTCGACAAGCAGTAGCCCACGGCTAGGAGGGCCGACATGATCGTACGGATCATGGGGGAGGGACAGCTGACGCTGGCCGACGGCCGGCTCGGTGAGCTGAACAAGCTGGACGACGAACTCCTGGCCGAGATGGAGAACGGCGACGGCCCCGGCTTCCGCGCGACCCTCCAGGCCCTCCTGGCCAAGGTCCGCGAACTGGGCGAGCCCCTCCCGGACGACACCCTGGAACCGTCCGACCTCATCCTCCCGTCCCCGGACGCCACCCTGGAGGAGGTCCAGGAGCTCCTGAGCGACGACGGCCTCATTCCGGGCGGTGCGTGACGGCGCCTTGCTTCGCAGGCAGGCGACGAACAGCCCGTCCGGCGCTTGAGGACGAGGCCCGTTCAGGGCCGAAGCGGAGGTCCGGGGGCCGCAGCCCCCGGCCAACGATCACTGAAACGCAGGCCCGCTCATGGGAGACCCGTACTCCGGCTACCGTAAAAGACCGTGAGCACCCTCGCGAGAGCCCGCTGCGTCTTCGGCGCCCACCCCTCCGCCATGGACACCGTCCTCGCGGTGGTCGTCCTGGTCTGCATGGTCGCCGGCTCCTTCGTGGACCCGCACGGCCCGGAGAGCGTCAGCTGGGGGCTGCGCACCCCCGACGCGCTCAGCCTCGCCCTGATGACCGCCGGCGCCGCCGCGCTCGTCTTCCGGCGCCGCCAGCCGATGGCGGTCCTCGTCGTCACGGGCTGCGTCTCCGTCGTCGAGAGCATCACCGGCGACCCGCGCGCCCCGGTGGTCATGTCGGCCGTCATCGCCCTCTACACCGTCGCCGCCTCCACCGACCGGCCCACCACCTGGCGGGTCGGCCTGCTCACCATGACCGTGCTCACCGGCGCCGCCATGCTGGCCGGCCCGCTGCCCTGGTACGCGCAGGAGAACCTCGCCGTCTTCGCCTGGACCGGCATCGGTGCCACCGCCGGGGACGCCGTCCGCAGCCGCCGCGCCTTCGTGCAGGCCATCCGGGACCGGGCGGAGAAGGCCGAGCGCACCCGGGAGGAGGAGGCCCGCCGCCGCGTCGCCGAGGAACGGCTGCGCATCGCCCGCGACCTGCACGACGTGGTCGCCCACCACATCGCCCTGGTCAACGTGCAGGCCGGGGTCGCCTCGCACGTCATGGACAAGCGGCCCGACCAGGCCAAGGAGGCGCTCGCCCACGTACGGGAGGCCAGCCGCTCCGCGCTGGACGAGCTGCGGGCCACCGTCGGCCTGCTGCGCCAGTCGGGCGATCCGGAGGCACCGACCGAGCCCGCCCCGGGCCTCGCCCGCCTCGACGAACTCGTCGCCACCTTCCACCACGCCGGACTGCGGGTCGAGGTGGCCCGCACCGACCAGGGCACCGAGCTGCCGGCCGCCGTCGACCTGGCCGCCTACCGCATCATCCAGGAGGCGCTGACCAACGTGCAGAAGCACGCGGGACGGCAGGCGAAGGCCGAGGTCAGCGTCGTACGGGTCGGGCCGGACATCGAGGTGACCGTCCTCGACGACGGCACCGCCGACGGCGAGGTCCCCGACGGCACCACCGAGGGCGGGGGACACGGGCTGCTCGGCATGCGCGAGCGCGTCACCGCCGTGCGCGGCACCCTCACCACCGGTCCCCGCTACGGCGGCGGTTTCCGCGTGCATGCGATCCTTCCGGTCAAGAGCCGCGCCGACGCCGCCGCCCAAGCCACCGAAGCCACGGGGGACCCCGTATGACGATCCGTGTCCTGCTCGCCGACGACCAGGCGCTGCTGCGCAGCGCCTTCCGGGTGCTGGTCGACTCCGAGCCCGACATGGAGGTGGTGGGGGAGGCGTCCGACGGCGCGGAGGCGGCGCGGCTGGCCGCCGAGCAGCGGGCCGACGTGGTGCTGATGGACATCCGGATGCCCGGCACGGACGGTCTCGCCGCCACCCGCATGATCAGCGCCGACCCCTCCCTCGCCCACGTCCGCGTGGTCATACTGACCACCTTCGAGGTCGACGACTACGTGGTGCAGTCGCTGCGGGCCGGGGCCTCCGGCTTCCTCGGCAAGGGCTCGGAGCCCGAGGAACTGCTCAGCGCGATCCGGGTCGCGGCCGGGGGCGAGGCGCTGCTGTCGCCGACCGCCACCAAGGGGCTGATCGCCCGCTTCCTCGCCCAGCAGGACACCACCGACGAGGACCGCGACCCGGCCCGGGCGGAGCGCCTCGAGTCGCTGACCGTGCGCGAGCGCGAGGTCCTGGTCCAGGTGGCCGGCGGGCACTCCAACGACGAGATCGCCGAGCGCCTCGAGGTCAGCCCGCTCACCGTGAAGACCCACGTCAACCGGGCCATGGCCAAGCTGGGCGCCCGCGACCGGGCCCAGCTGGTCGTCATCGCCTACGAATCCGGGCTGGTCCGTCCAAGGGTGGAGTGACCTCCGCCCGCGTGTACTGCGGAGGGAGTAGGCGCGGGATAAGGAAATGGACCTGGGGCCTAGGGATACGGGGTCCCGCATGGCCCAGGGTGTTGGGGTGGGCGCTCAGCTGTGTGCCCGCGACCGGCGCTGCCATGTGCCCCGTCCCCCGCTCGGCCACAGAAGAGAGACCCTGACCCATGTCCTGGCTGTCGAGATTCAGCCTCGCGCAACGGGCCCTGATAGGCCTGGTGTCGATCGTCGCGCTCGTCTTCGGCGCGATCGCCATCCCCCAGCTCAAGCAGCAGTTGCTGCCCACCATCGAACTGCCCATGGTGTCCGTGCTGGCTCCGTACCAGGGCGCCTCGCCGGACGTGGTCGAGAAGCAGGTCGTCGAACCGATCGAGGACAGCCTCGAGGCCGTCGACGGGATCTCGGGCGTCACCGCCACGGCCAGCGAGGGCAACGCCGTCATCATGGCGTCCTTCGACTACGGCCCGGACAACCAGCAGCTCGTCGCCGACGTCCAGCAGGCCGTGAACCGGGCCCGCGCCCAGCTCCCGGACGACGTGGACCCGCAGGTCATCTCCGGCTCGACGGACGACATCCCGACCGTCGTCCTCGCCGTGACCTCGGACAAGGACCAGCAGGCGCTGGCCGACCAGCTCGACAAGACGGTCGTCTCCGAGCTGAAGGACATCGACGGCGTCGCCCAGGTCGTCGTCGACGGCGTCCGCGACGTCCAGGTCACCGTCACGCCGGACCCGGCGAAGCTGGCCGCGGCCAAGGTGAGCCCGCAGGCGCTCGCCCAGTCCCTCCAGGCGGGCGGCGCGACCGTCCCGGCCGGTTCCTTCGACGAGGCGGGCGCCAACCGCACCGTCCAGGTCGGCGGCGGCTTCACCTCGGTCAAGCAGATCCAGGACCTCATGGTCACCGGTGAGGGCGTCGACGAGCCGGTCCGCCTCGGCGACGTCGCCACCGTCAAGGAGGAGGAGGCCAAGGCCGACTCCCTCACCCGTACCAACGGCAAGCCGTCCCTCGCGGTCGCCGTGACGATGGACCACGACGGCAGCGCGGTCTCCATCTCGAACGCCGTCGAGGACAAGCTCCCCGACCTGCGCGAGCAGCTCGGTTCCGGCGCGACCCTCACCGTCGTCAGCGACCAGGGCCCGGCCGTCTCCAAGGCCATCTCCGGCCTGACCACGGAGGGCGGGCTCGGTCTGCTCTTCGCCGTCCTGGTCATCCTGGTCTTCCTGGCGTCGATCCGCTCCACCCTGGTCACCGCCGTCTCCATCCCGCTGTCGGTGGTGCTGGCGCTGATCGTGCTGTGGACGCGCGACCTGTCGCTCAACATGCTGACCCTGGGCGCGCTGACCATCGCCATCGGCCGCGTCGTGGACGACTCGATCGTGGTCCTGGAGAACATCAAGCGGCACCTCGGCTACGGCGAGGAGCGCAAGGACGCCATCCTGAACGCCGTCCGCGAGGTCGCCGGGGCGGTCACCTCGTCCACCCTCACCACGGTCGCCGTGTTCCTGCCGATCGGTCTGGTCGGCGGCATGGTCGGCGAGCTGTTCGGCTCCTTCAGCCTCACCGTCACCGCGGCGCTGCTGGCCTCCCTGCTGGTGTCGCTGACGGTCGTCCCGGTGCTGTCGTACTGGTTCCTGCGGCCCCCGAAGGGCACGCCTCAGGACGCGGCCGAGGCCCGCCGCCTCGCCGAGGAGAAGGAGGCCAGGAGCCGCCTCCAGCGCTTCTACGTCCCCGTCCTGCGCTTCGCCACCCGTCGTCGGCTGACCAGTGTGGCCATCGCGATCGTCGTGCTGGTCGGCACCTTCGGCATGGCGCCGCTGCTGAAGACCAACTTCTTCGACCAGGGCGAGCAGGAGGTCCTCAGCGTCAAGCAGGAGCTGAAGCCCGGCACCAGCCTCGGCGCGACCGACGAGCAGGTGAAGAAGGTCGAGAAGCTGCTCGGCGACACCGAGGGCGTCAAGGACTACCAGGTCACCATCGGTTCGTCCGGGTTCATGGCCGCCTTCGGCGGCGGCACGGACACCAACCAGGCCTCGTACCAGCTGATGCTGGAGGACTCGGCGAACGCCGACGACGTCCAGGACCACATCGAGGACGGGCTGGCCAAGCTCGGCGACGGCATCGGCACCACCACCCTCGCCGCCGGTGACGGCTTCGGCAGCCAGGACCTGAGCGTCGTCGTCAAGGCGGCCGACGCGCAGGTGCTCCGCGACGCCGCCGAGCAGGTCCGCAAGACCGTCGCCGGCCTCGACGACGTCACCGACGTCACCAGCGACCTGGCGCAGAGCGTCCCGCGCATCTCGGTCAAGGCCAACGCGAAGGCCGCCGACGCCGGGTTCACCGACCAGACGCTCGGCGCGGCCGTCGCCCAGGCGGTGCGCGGCACCCCGGCGGCCAAGGCGACCCTGAACGACACCGAGCGCGACGTCGTCATCAAGTCGGCGCAGCCCGCCCGGACGATGGCCGAGCTGAAGGCGCTGAACCTGGGCGCGGCCAAGCTCGGCGACATCGCCACCGTGCAGCTGGTGGACGGCCCGGTCTCGATGACCCGCATCGACGGCCAGCGCGCGGCGACCATCACCGCCAAGCCGACCGGCGACAACACCGGCGCGGTCGGTGCGGACCTCCAGTCGAAGATCAACGGCCTGGACCTGCCGGCCGGCGCCACCGCCGAGATCGGCGGCGTCACCGCGGACCAGGACGATGCCTTCGTCAACCTGGGCCTGGCCATGCTCGCGGCGATCGCGATCGTCTTCATGCTGCTGGTGGGCACCTTCCGGTCGCTGGCCCAGCCGCTGATCCTGCTGGTGTCCATCCCGTTCGCGGCGACCGGCGCGATCGGCCTGCTGATCGCCACGGGCACCCCGATGGGCGTCCCGGCGATGATCGGCATGCTGATGCTGATCGGCATCGTGGTCACCAACGCGATCGTGCTGATCGACCTGATCAACCAGTACCGCAAGCAGGGCTACGGCGTCGTCGAGGCCGTCGTCGAGGGCGGCCGCCACCGACTGCGCCCCATCCTCATGACGGCCCTGGCGACGATCTTCGCCCTGCTCCCGATGGCGCTGGGCGTCACCGGCGAGGGCGGCTTCATCGCCCAGCCGCTCGCGGTGGTGGTGATCGGCGGCCTGATCACGTCGACCCTGCTGACCCTCCTCCTGGTCCCGACCCTCTACGCCATGCTGGAGCTGCGCAAGGAGCGCCGGGCGAAGAAGCGGGCCGCGAAGAAGGGCGGCGGCGACGTGCCGCCGCAGCCGGCGGCGTCGGACGAGCCGGAGCCGGCGCAGGTCTGACGGCGGCGGCAGAACGCAGGAGGGTGTCCCCACCGCTCGGTGGGGACACCCTCAGTGCTCTCGCGCCGCGGGAACCGCCTACGGCAGCGCCAGCATCCGCTCCAGCGCCAGCTTGGCGAAGGCCTCCGTCTCCTGGTCCACCTCGATGCGGTTGACCAGGGTGCCCTCGGCGAGGGACTCCAGCGTCCAGACCAGGTGGGGGAGGTCGATGCGGTTCATGGTCGAGCAGAAGCAGACCGTCTTGTCGAGGAAGACGATCTCCTTGTCCTCGGCGGCGAAACGGTTCGCCAGGCGGCGGACCAGGTTCAGCTCGGTGCCGATGGCCCACTTGGAACCGGCCGGGGCCGCCTCCAGGGCCTTGATGATGTACTCGGTCGAGCCGACGTAGTCCGCGGCGGCGACGACCTCGTGCTTGCACTCCGGGTGCACCAGGACGTTCACGCCCGGTATGCGCTCGCGCACGTCGTTGACCGAGTCGAGGCTGAAGCGGCCGTGCACCGAGCAGTGACCCCGCCACAGGATCATCTTCGCGTCGCGCAGCTCCTTCGCCGTCAGCCCGCCGTTCGGCCGGTGCGGGTTGTAGACGACGCAGTCCTCCAGGGACATGCCCAGGTCCCGCACCGCCGTGTTGCGGCCCAGGTGCTGGTCGGGCAGGAAGAGGACCTTCTCGCCCTGCTCGAACGCCCAGTTCAGGGCGCGCTCGGCGTTGGAGGAGGTGCAGATGGTGCCGCCGTGCTTGCCGGTGAACGCCTTGATGTCCGCCGACGAGTTCATGTACGACACGGGCACGACCTGCTCGGCGATTCCGGCCTCGGTCAGCACGTCCCAGCATTCGGCGACCTGCTCGGCCGTGGCCATGTCGGCCATGGAGCACCCGGCCGCCAGGTCGGGCAGGACCACCTTCTGGTCGTTCGAGGTCAGGATGTCGGCCGACTCCGCCATGAAGTGCACACCGCAGAAGACGATGTACTCGGCCTCCGGGCGCGCCGCCGCGTCCCGGGCCAGCTTGAAGGAGTCGCCCGTGACATCGGCGAACTGGATGACCTCGTCGCGCTGGTAGTGGTGACCGAGCACGAAGACCTTGTCACCGAGCTTCTCCTTGGCCGCACGGGCGCGTGCGACCAGGTCCGGGTCGGAGGGCGAGGGCAGGTCACCGGGACACTCCACACCGCGCTCGCTCCTCGGGTCGGCCTCGCGGCCGAGCAGCAGCAGGGCGAGGGGCGTCGGCTGTACGTCGAGCTCCTGGGTTTGGGCGGTGGTCACGACACGCACCCTTTCTACTCTCGTCGACCCTTTTCGTCGAACTGACGCTATATATCATAACCGGTTCACGTCACTTTGACGATGTTCATAGTGTCGGTGTGACATGAATCCCGGTGCCCGAGCGGCCCCGCAGGGCGCTCCGCCCGGCGCCCATGCACAGCCCCTTGCGCAAGCCCCGTGCACGGCCTCCGTCCACAGGCGCTGTCCGCTCCCCGCGGCGTGTGCGAGCATGAAGGGAAGGCCGAGGGGCAAGACACGGGCCCGTCCCGGAATGAATCCGCGGTCCCGCCGGTTGGAACCGTCGGCAAGCAGTCTCCGTACAACCCGGGAGAGATGTAGATGTCCGTATCGGACGAGACCACCACCGTCACCGACGGCATCATCCTGACCGACGCCGCCGCGGCCAAGGTCAAGGCCCTGCTCGACCAGGAAGGCCGTGACGACCTGGCGCTGCGCGTCGCCGTCCAGCCCGGCGGCTGCTCCGGCCTGCGGTACCAGCTCTTCTTCGACGAGCGTTCCCTCGACGGTGACGTGGTCAAGGACTTCGGTGGCGTGAAGGTCACCACCGACCGCATGAGCGCCCCGTACCTGGGCGGCGCCACCGTCGACTTCGTGGACACCATCGAGAAGCAGGGCTTCACGATCGACAACCCGAACGCGACCGGCTCCTGCGCCTGCGGCGACTCCTTCAGCTGACAGCCGGCAGGCGGAGTCGCGCCGCGTCCGAGTGCGCGTGAAGGGCGGTGGCCCGGGGTTCGTCCCCGGGCCACCGCCCTTCTGCCATGCCTCGGTGCGGTGTCACCCGGCCCCGGAGGGGGCCGGCAGCCGCGCGCCCGGCTTGTGCACCGGGACGTCCTTGCCGTCCGAGCCCACGACCGTCCGGTCGCCGAGCGGCTCGTCGAGCGGCACCGTCCGCTCGTACTCCTTGGCGATCAGGATGCACACCTGGTCCGGATGCGGGGTCTCGGTCACCGTGACGGTCACCTTCCCGCCTCTCTCCTTCGCCTTCGCGTCGTAGTCGGAGCACACCCCGCCCGTGAAGTGCACGGTCAGCTCGCCGTCGGCGGCCGTGTAGCCGCTCACGCGGACGTCCCGCGGCTCCCCGGGCCCGGCGGTCGGCTCGTCCGGGGCCGACGGGGAGGTGGGCGGCGTGGCGGGGGCCGCCGTGGTCAGGAACCTCGGCTCGACCGCGGGGTACGTGACCGTCACCGCGTCCCGCGCCCCCGGCGCCCGCACCTGGAAGAGCCAGGACGGCACCAGCGTCTGCTGCCCCCGCACCGGATGCGCGACCAGGCCGAACACCGCGTCCTCGACCGTGGCGGTCTGCCTCTTCCCCGCCCCGGGCCGCTCCGGAGCACCGGTCGGCGGCCCGCAGGGCGTGTCCGCCCCGTCCTGATGCGGTACGGGACTCGCGCAGCCGCCGATGCCCCCGACACCACCGACGCCCCCGGCGTCCGCGCCGGAACCGGCACCCGGCGCGTTCAGCAGCGCCAGCGTCTCCTCCGCGTTCAGGACGGGGTACGCGTCCCCCTTGACCGGCGCCTTCATCCGGCCGCTGCCGCCGATCACCTCGCCCTGCGCCCCGACGACGATCCCCGTCGTCCAGCCGTACGTGGGCAGCCCGCCCACCTCGGGTTCCGCGTTCACGGCGCGTCCGGCGCCCATCACCTGGCTCGCGTCGAGCTTGGCGTCGTCCTGCCCCAGCGCCTTCAGCACCGGTGCCGCCGCCTTCTTCGCGGCCGCCTCGCCCACCGGGGTCCCGTCGGCGGAGGGAGCCTTGCAGACCGGCCCCTTCTTGCAGTTGTCGGTGCCGGGTGCGTAGCGGTGGAAGGTCCAGGTGCCCGGCGCCCGACGGCTCACCGTGAGCAGCGGCCCGGAACCGTCCTTCGCGTTGCCGGCCTTCCACGCCTCGCCCTGCGTACGGGGCGCGCCCTCGACGCCCAGCGCCTCGGCCAGCCGGGCCACCTCGGCCTCCGTGACGTCGCCCTTCGCCCGGTACACGGGCGCCGAGCCGGGGCCCTCGGGGAGCGGCCCGTCGGCGCGGTAGGTGACGCCGTGCGGGTCCGGCTCGCCCGGCGCGATGCCGTTCGGGCCGCCCTCCGGGGACGACGCCCCGTGGTCGTCGAGCGGGAGCGGCGGGGGAGTGTCGTCGCCCGGGGCCCCGGACGCCGTACCGCCGTCCGCGTCGTCGCCGGTGGCGGACGTGGCCAGGTAGGCGCCGCCGCCACCCATCAGCAGCACGGCGGCGGCGACCGACGCGACCGCGACCGCCCGGGGGCGCCGCCGCGCGGGACGCCCGCCGCCGGCCTCGTCGGCGGCGTCGTCGTTGTCGGGTCGCTCGGTGTTCACCGCATCGCTCCTTCGGCTGCTCCTGGGGACAGCGATGAGACGCGGCGGGCCGGGATCCGGTTCCCGGTGACGGCGCGCGTCGCCCGAACGGCCGTGCGGCCGCCCGGCGGCGGCGCTCAGTCGCCGTAGTCGGACATCGCGTCCAGCAACCGGGCCGAGGCCGGCGGCACCCGGACGCCGTGGATGAGCGCGAGCGGCACCGGCCGGGCGGAGGCGTCGGCCGGAGCCGACCAGCGCGGAGTCATCCGGGCGCAGTCACCGCGCAGCGACGCCAGGTCGCCGTCCAGGTCGGCCGGAGCGGGGTCGACGGTCCTCGGGTTCGTCATAACAGAACCGTAGGCACGTCCCGCGCCGCGAAGAAAGTTGTACTACCGGGTAGTTTCGCCTGCTTCAGCCTGGCGGCACCGCCGGGTAGCGTGAACCGTCAACCCGCCTCCCCTCAGGAGAGAGTCCACGCCGTGCGCATCGCAGTCACCGGCTCCATCGCCACCGACCACCTCATGACCTTCCCCGGCCGCTTCTCGGACCAGCTCGTCGCGGACCAGCTGCACACGGTCTCGCTCTCCTTCCTGGTCGACCAGCTGGACGTACGCCGGGGCGGCGTAGCCGCGAACATCGCCTTCGGCATGGGTCAGCTCGGCACCCGTCCGGTCCTGGTCGGCGCGGCCGGCTCGGACTTCGACGAGTACCGGGCCTGGCTCGACCGGCACGGCGTCGACACCGACTCGGTCCGTATCTCCGAGACCCTGCACACCGCCCGCTTCGTCTGCACCACCGACGCCGACCACAACCAGATCGGCTCCTTCTACACGGGCGCGATGAGCGAGGCCCGCCTCATCGAGCTGAAGACCGTCGCCGACCGGGTGGGCGGCCTGGACCTGGTCTCCATCGGCGCGGACGACCCGGAGGCGATGCTCCGGCACACCGAGGAGTGCCGCGCGCGGTCCATCCCCTTCGCCGCCGACTTCTCCCAGCAGATCGCCCGGATGAACGGCGACGAGATCCGGATACTGCTGGACGGGGCGACCTACCTCTTCTCCAACGAGTACGAGAAGGGGCTCATCGAGACCAAGACCGGCTGGAGCGACGCCGAGATCCTCGACCGGGTCGGCCACCGCGTCACCACCCTCGGCGCGCGGGGCGTGCGCATCGAGCGGGCCGGCGGGGAGACCATCGAGGTCGGCGTCCCCGACGAGGAGCGCAAGGCCGACCCCACGGGCGTCGGCGACGCCTTCCGCGCGGGGTTCCTGTCGGGACTGGCGTGGGGCGTGTCGCTGGAGCGGGCCGCGCAGGTCGGGTGCATGCTGGCGACCCTCGTCATCGAGACGGTCGGTACACAGGAGTACCAGCTGCGGCGCGGGCACTTCATGGAGCGGTTCACGAAGGCGTACGGGGACGAGGCCGCGGGGGAGGTCCAGGCGCACCTGGGCTGAAGCGGAGGGGGCGACCACCGAGGCGCCCCTTGACGAGCGGAGTCGTGTGCGGGTGCGTCGGGGCTTGTCGCGCCCGCGCGGCGGAGCCGCGAATCGACACAGCCCCGCGGCCCCTTATCGGCATTACCTCGTCCGGCGGACCAGGTAAGCCGTTCCTCCTTCCACCGGTTCCTCTCCCACGTACTCCTGGCCCCGCATCTCGCACCACGCCGGGATGTCCAGGCGGGCCGCCTCGTCGTCGGAGAGGACGCGGACGGTGGCGCCGACGGGGACGTCGCCGATGACCTTGGCCAGTTCGATCACCGGAATGGGGCAGCGCCGGCCCAGCGCGTCCACCACGAGGCCGGGGCCGGCCGCGCGGACGTTCTCCGTCGCGGCCGGCGCCCCCAGCTTCTCGCGCACCGCGGCCACCGTGCCCGGAAGCACCTCCAGGAACCGCTCGACGTCCTCGGCCGCCGTCCCCGGCGGCAGCGACACCCGGACGTTGCCCTCGCTGAGCACCCCCATCGCCCGCAGGACGTGGCTCGGCGTCAGCGTGCTGCTGGTGCAGGACGAACCGGACGACACGGAGAAACCGGCGCGGTCCAGCTCGTGCAGCAAGGTCTCCCCGTCGACATAGAGACACGAGAAGGTGACGATCCCGGGCAGCCGCCGAGAGGGATCGCCGACCACCTCCACGTCCGGCACCAGCTCCGGCACCCGGGACCGGATCCGCTCCGTCAGCTCCCGCAGCCGGGCCGCCTCCGCCGTCGCCTCCGCCCGCACCGCCCGCAGCGACGCCGCCGCGGCCACGATCGCCGGCAGGTTCTCGAAACCGGGCGCCCGCCCCGACTCCCGCTCGTCCTCCGGCCCTTGGGGCGCGAACCGGACACCCTTGCGCACGGCGAGCAGCCCCACCCCCGAGGGCCCGCCCCACTTGTGGGCGCTGCCCGTCAGCAACGACCAGTCGCCCTCGACCCGGCCCCAGCCCAGCGACTGGGCCGCGTCCACCAGCAGCGGCACACCGGCGGCCCGGCAGGCCTCCGCCACCCGGGCCACCGGCTGTTCGGTGCCCACCTCGTGGTTGGCCGACTGGAGACAGGCCAGCGCCGTGTCCTCGCCCAGGGCCGCCGCGTACGCCGCGGGATCCACCGCGCCCGCGCGGTCCACGCCCACCTGCGTGAGACTCCCGCCGCCGGCCTCGTGCGCCTCGGCCGCATGCAGGACGGAGGAATGTTCGACGGCTGACACGATCAGGTGGCGTCCGACGCGCCGCCGCCCGGCCAGTGCTCCCGCCACCCCTGAATGCACCGCCCGCGTCCCCGAAGGAGTGAACACCAACTCGTCCGGCCGACACCCCACACACTCGGCCGTCGCCTCCCGGGCGGCATCGAGCAGCAACCGCGCCCGCCGCCCTTCGCGGTACAGCCGAGCGGGATCGGCCCACCCCTCGTCCAGAGACGCCAACAGCGCCTGCCGGGCAACGGGATGAAGGGGAGCAGCGGAAGCAGCGTCGAAGTAGGCCACAGCCCAACGCTATGACGCAGGGCAGGAAAGCGCCGCCAAGGGGCGCGGGGCTGTGACATGTGCGGCTCCGCCGCGTGGGCGCGAGTCACCACAACGAACCGTCAGCCGCCGAACAACCCCTGGCATCCACCCCCGTAGGCGCCCGACCGCACCCTTGGGAGTGACCCCCGGCGCGTATGCCACCCTCCCCGCGACCCCCCGGAGGGCGTCGGCTAGGGTTTGGTCCGCATAAACATCAAACCCCTGCCCGACGCAGGGCGGCGACCGACCAGCGAGAAGGCAGGCCGCAGCCAACCGCGCGGGCGAGACTCTCGGGAAGGCGCTACGTGAGTCCCAACGGCTCCGACCGCTCGCCGCGGCGCCCGATGCGGCGGAAGCTGCTGCAGGCACTGACCGCGGGCCTGGTCCTGGCGACCGCCACCGGTTGCACATACGAGGACTTCCCCCGCCTCGGCATGCCCACCCCCACCACGGAAGAGGCTCCGCGGATCCTCTCCCTGTGGCAGGGCTCATGGGCAGCCGCGCTGGCCACCGGCGTGCTGGTGTGGGGCCTGATCCTGTGGAGTGTCTTCTTCCACCGGCGCAGCCGCACCAAGGTCGAGGTCCCTCCACAGACCAGGTACAACCTGCCCATCGAGGCGCTGTACACCATGGTTCCGCTCGTCATCGTCTCGGTGCTGTTCTACTTCACCGCGCGTGACGAGTCCGATCTCATGAGCCTCAACAAGAAGCCCGACCTCACGGTCAACGTGGTCGGCTTCCAGTGGAGCTGGTGCTTCAACCACATCGAGGACGTCCCGGGCTCCACCGGCGACGCCAAGACCTCCAAGGAACTGGCCGGCATCCCGGACCGGTTCATCGAGGACTTCCCGGCCAACGCCGGCGGTGTCTACGACTGCGGTACCCCCGGTACGGAGAACCCGCAGACCGGCAACCCCGGCCCGACCCTCTGGCTCCCCAAGGGCAAGACGGTCCGCTTCGTCCTGACCTCGCGTGACGTCATCCACTCCTTCTGGGTGGTGCCGTTCCTCATGAAGCAGGACGTGATTCCGGGCCACACCAACGCCTTCGAGGTGACCCCCAACAAGGAGGGGACCTTCCTGGGCAAGTGCGCCGAGCTGTGCGGCGTGGACCACTCCCGGATGCTGTTCAACGTCAAGGTCGTCTCCCCGGAGCGCTACGAGCAGCACCTCCAGGACCTCGCGAAGAAGGGGCAGACCGGTTACGTTCCCGCGGGCATCGCTCAGACGAGCCACGAGAAGAACCGGGAGACGAACAACCTGTGAGCATCCTCAACGAACCCCAGGGTGCCTCGGCAGCGGAGGACTCGTACGAGAACGAGCTGCCGGTACGGCGCAAGCAGCCCGGCAACGTCGTGATCAAGTGGCTCACGACCACTGACCACAAGACGATCGGCACGATGTACCTGGTGACGTCGTTCGCGTTCTTCGTGATCGGCGGCGTGATGGCGCTCTTCATGCGCGCCGAGCTGGCTCGACCTGGTCTGCAGATCATGTCGAACGAGCAGTTCAACCAGGCGTTCACGATGCACGGCACGATCATGCTGCTGATGTTCGCGACGCCGCTGTTCGCGGGCTTCGCGAACTGGATCATGCCGCTGCAGATCGGCGCGCCGGACGTGGCGTTCCCCCGGCTGAACATGTTCGCCTACTGGCTGTACCTGTTCGGCTCGACCATCGCGGTGGGCGGGTTCCTGACCCCCCAGGGCGCGGCCGACTTCGGCTGGTTCGCCTACTCGCCGCTGTCCGACGCGGTGCACTCGCCCGGCATCGGCGGAGACCTGTGGATCATGGGTCTGGCCTTCTCCGGCTTCGGCACCATCCTCGGCTCGGTCAACTTCATCACCACGATCATCTGCATGCGCGCGCCCGGCATGACCATGTTCCGCATGCCGATCTTCACCTGGAACGTGCTGCTGACCGGTGTGCTGGTCCTGCTGGCCTTCCCGGTGCTGGCCGCGGCCCTGTTCGCGCTGGAGGCCGACCGCAAGTTCGGTGCCCACATCTTCGACTCGTCCAACGGCGGGGCCTTGCTGTGGCAACACCTGTTCTGGTTCTTCGGGCATCCAGAGGTGTACATCATCGCGCTGCCGTTCTTCGGCATCGTCAGTGAGATCATCCCGGTCTTCTCCCGCAAGCCGATCTTCGGCTACATGGGTCTGATCGGCGCGACGATCGCGATCGCGGGTCTGTCGGTGACGGTGTGGGCCCACCACATGTACGTCACGGGCGGCGTGCTGTTGCCGTTCTTCTCCTTCATGACCTTCCTGATCGCGGTCCCGACCGGTGTGAAGTTCTTCAACTGGATCGGCACCATGTGGAAGGGCTCGCTGTCCTTCGAGACACCGATGCTGTGGTCCACCGGCTTCCTGATCACCTTCCTCTTCGGTGGTCTGACCGGTGTCATCCTCGCCTCGCCGCCGCTGGACTTCCACGTCTCCGACTCGTACTTCGTGGTGGCGCACTTCCACTACGTGGTCTTCGGCACCGTGGTGTTCGCGATGTTCGCCGGCTTCCACTTCTGGTGGCCGAAGTTCACCGGCAAGATGCTGGACGAGCGCCTGGGCAAGATCACCTTCTGGACGCTGTTCGTCGGCTTCCACGGCACGTTCCTGGTCCAGCACTGGCTGGGCGCCGAGGGCATGCCGCGGCGTTACGCCGACTACCTGGCAGCCGACGGCTTCACCGCCCTGAACACGATCTCGACGATCAGCTCGTTCCTGCTCGGCATGTCGATACTGCCGTTCTTCTACAACATCTGGAAGACCGCCAAGTACGGCAAGAAGATCGAGGTGGACGACCCGTGGGGCTACGGCCGTTCGCTGGAGTGGGCGACCTCCTGCCCGCCGCCGCGGCACAACTTCCTCACGCTGCCGCGCATCCGCAGTGAATCCCCCGCCTTCGACCTGCACCACCCCGAGATCTCCGCGATCGACCAGCTGGAGAACGTCGGCCACGGTGAGAAGGCCCTCGCCGGCGGCAAGGAGGCCGGGAAGTGAAGATCCAGGGCAAGATGTTCATCTGGTTGAGCGTCTTCATCCTCGCCGTGGCGGTTGTCTACGGCTACTGGTCCAAGGAGCCGGCCGGTACCACGGCGCTCTTCCTGGCCTTCGGCCTGGCCATCATGATCGGCTTCTACCTCGCCTTCACGGCGCGGCGGGTCGACGCGGGTGCGCAGGACGACATGGAGGCGGACGTCGCGGACGAGGCCGGCGAGGTCGGGTTCTTCAGCCCGCACAGCTGGCAGCCGCTGTCCCTCGCCGTCGGCGGCGCCCTCGCCTTCCTGGGCATCGCCGTCGGCTGGTGGGTCATGTACTTCTCGGCACCGATCCTCATGGTGGGCCTGTTCGGCTGGGTCTTCGAGTACTACCGCGGTGAGAACCGCACCCAGTAGCGCGCGGACCCAGTAGCACGCGTCGAGCACGAAGGGGCCCGGACACTCCGCCAGGAGCGTCCGGGCCCCTTCGTCTGCCGTACGGCCGCTCACCCTTCCGGCTTACCCACCGCGCCGCCGCTGACGTCTCTCCCTAGCGTGAGGCCATGAGCAACACGGTTCACTTCCAGGCGCGGGGGCGTACGGTCGTCGGCTGCACCCTGCTGGTGATCGCCCTCGGCGCGAGCGTCACCGCCTGCCTCGGCGACGACGACAACCCGCTGTCGGCCACGCCCTACGACGCGGCCGGCCAGATCTCCTTCAACGGCCCCACGGAGGCCGGGAAGAAGGCCGACCCGGACAAACCCCTGGAGGTGGTCGCCGAGGGCGCCGACGGGCGCATCACGGACGTCACGGCCATGGACGCGGCCGGACGCCACGTCGCGGGCGAGCTGTCCGCCGACGGCGCCCGCTGGCACAGCACCTCGCCGCTGGCGGCCAACGCCAGCTACACGGTGCGGGTCAGCACCGAGGACGGCGACGGCGCGCCCGGCCGCAAGGTGCTCACCTTCGAGACCGGCAAGCCCGGCGCGAAGAAGACCCTGGACGTCGCCTTCGGGCCCAAGGCGGGCGCGTACGGCGTCGGGCAGCCCATCACGGCGGAGCTGAGCCAGCCGGTCCGGGACCCGGCGCAGCGGGCCATAGTGGAGCGCGCCCTGAAGGTCGACTCCACGCCCGCCGTGCGGGGCGCCTGGTACTGGGTGGACGACAAGAAGCTCCACTACCGGCCCGAGGAGTACTGGCCCGCCCACGCCACCGTCAAGGTCCACAGCACCCTGGACGGCATCAAGATCGGCGACCGGATGTGGGGCGGCAAGGCCAAGCCCCTGAAGATCACCACGGACGACCGGGTGGTGGCCGTCACCGACGCCGCCGCGCACACCCTGACGGTCTACCAGGACGGCGAGGCGATCCGGGAGATCCCGGTCACCACCGGCAAGCCCGGCTTCGAGACCCGCAACGGCGTCAAGGTCGTCCTCGGCAAGGAATCCTTCGTACGCATGCGCAGCAGCACCGTCGGCATCGCCGAGGGCTCCTCGGAGGCGTACGACCTGCCGGTCTACTGGGCCACCCGGGTGACCTGGAGCGGCGAGTACGTGCACGCCGCCCCCTGGTCCGTCGGCTCCCAGGGCATCGCCAACGTCAGCCACGGCTGCGTCGGCATGAGCACCGACAGCGCGGAGTGGTTCTTCAACACGGTCCAGGAGGGCGACCTCGTCGAGGTCGTCAACTCCGGCGGCGAAACGATGGAACCCTTCGGCAACGGCTTCGGCGACTGGAACATGGACTGGACCAAATGGCGCACGGGCAGCGCCCTGACGGGCACCGCGGGCGCGTCGGACAATCAGGAGACGGCAAGGCTGCGACCGACGGCGGTGTAGCGCCCCGAAAGGGGCGCGGGGCCGCACCGATGTGCGGCTCCGCCGCGTGAGCGCGAGCAACCCCCACCGGCCGGCAGCCGCCGAACGACGTCGAGAGCCGAGCTCTCAGGCGCTCTGCAGCCGCTTCTCCCGCAGCAGCGCGGCCAGCGCGGACGCGAACTCCACCGGCTCCACCGGCAGCGTCACAGCCGCCTCCGCGCGGCTCCACGTGGCCAGCCACGCGTCCTGCGGCCGGGCGATGAGCAGCAGCACCGGCGGGCACTGGAAGACCTCGTCCTTGATCTGGCGGCACATGCCCATGCCGCCCATGGGCACGGCCTCGCCGTCCAGGACGCAGACGTCGATCCCGCCCCGGTCCAGCTCCTTGAGCACGGCGGCCGGGGTGGCGCACTCCACGAACTCGACCACGGGCACGTCCGGAGCCGGCCGGCGGCCGGTCGCGAGCCGCACCTGTTCGCGGGTGTTGGAGTCGTCGCTGTAGACCAGCACCGTGGCGGTCGCCTGCATGCTTCCTCCGATACGCGGTGAGACCGGTGAAGGCTGTCGTAGCCCGTTGGGGCGGATGCTACTCCCTCGAACGTCCCGTCAGCACTGGTTCGGACAGGCCTTCGACAGGCCTCCGACGGGCCGTTCGATGGGCCATCCGGGCCGTACAAGCAGGGGGAACACACCGAACGGCACCCCCCGGGGTGAGGGCGGGATAAGCGACCGACATAATGTCGGTCGTGGCGACAGCAACGACAGTAGAAACCGGGCACGCGCACCCGTCGGTCAACCGGCCGAACCTCACCAGCGTCGGAACCATCATCTGGTTGAGTTCCGAGCTGATGTTCTTCGCGGCCCTCTTCGCGATGTACTTCACCCTGCGATCGGTGACCGGCCCGGACTTCTGGTCCGAGAAGGCCGACGCGCTGAACATCCCGTTCTCCGCGACGAACACCACGATCCTGGTGCTCTCCTCCCTCACCTGTCAGCTCGGCGTGTTCGCGGCCGAGCGCGGTGACGTGAAGAAGCTCCGGATGTGGTTCATCGTCACCTTCGTGATGGGTGCGATCTTCATCGGCGGTCAGGTGTTCGAGTACACCGAGCTGGTCAAGCACGAGGGCATCTCGCTCTCGTCCGACCCGTACGGCTCGGCGTTCTACCTGACCACCGGCTTCCACGGACTGCACGTGACGGGCGGACTGATCGCCTTCCTGCTGGTCCTCGGCCGCACCTACGCGGCCCGGAGGTTCACCCACGAGCAGGCGACCGCCGCCATCGTCGTGTCCTACTACTGGCACTTCGTCGATGTCGTCTGGATCGGCCTGTTCGCCACGATCTACCTGATCAAGTAGTCGCGGCGCGCACCCGCGCAACACCAGAAGCATCGACAGCATCGACGCAGAAGATCCTGACACCGGGGTAATCCGTGAAAAAGCTCTCCGCACGACGACGCCATCCGCTGGCGGCCCTCGTCGTCCTACTCCTCGCGCTGGCATGCACAGGGGGGCTGTACGCCGCGTTCGCACCCGCGAGCAAGGCGCAGGCCGATGAATCCGCCCAGTCCCTCGCCATCGACGAGGGCAAGAAGCTCTACGCCGTCGGCTGTGCCAGTTGCCACGGCACCGGAGGGCAGGGCACCAGTGACGGTCCGAGCCTGGTCGGCGTAGGCGCCGCGGCCGTCGACTTCCAGGTGGGCACCGGCCGCATGCCGGCCCAGCAGCCCGGCGCGCAGGTCCCGAAGAAGAAGGTCATCTACTCCCAGGCGGAGATCGACCAGCTCGCGGCGTACATCGCGTCGCTGGGCGCCGGTCCGGCGATCCCCTCGGAGGAGAAGTACGGCCCCGAGGGCGCGGACATCGCCAAGGGTGGTGAGCTGTTCCGCACCAACTGCGCGCAGTGCCACAACTTCACCGGCAAGGGCGGCGCCCTGACGCACGGCAAGTACGCGCCGAGCCTCGAGGGTGTCGACCCGAAGCACATCTACGAGGCCATGCAGACCGGCCCGCAGAACATGCCCTCCTTCCCCGACACCACGCTGTCGGAGCAGAACAAGAAGGACATCATCGCCTACCTGGACGCGGTCAACGGTGACGACACCGAGAGCCCCGGTGGTCTCAGCCTCGGCGGACTCGGCCCGGTCAGTGAGGGTCTGTTCGCCTGGGTGTTCGGACTGGGCGCGCTGATCGCCGTCGCCGTCTGGGTCGCCGCTCGGACCGCAAAGGCCAAGAAGTCATGAGTAGCCAAGACATTCCAGAAGAGAACCTGCCGGCAGAGCAGGACCGCCCGCACGGCGCGGCCGCCCGGCCCGCGGACGAGACCAACCCGTTCGCCGACCCGGGTCTGCCGCCCCACGAGCCGCGGGTCCAGGACGTCGACGAGCGGGCCGCCAAGCGGTCCGAGCGCACGGTCGCCCTGCTGTTCACGCTGTCGATGCTGGCCACCATCGCCTTCATCGCCGCCTTCGTGGCGATCGACGTCGATAAGTCGGTCTACATCTTCCCGCTCGGTCACATCAGTGCGCTGAACTTCGCGCTCGGCATGACGCTCGGCGTCGCGCTGTTCGCCATCGGCGCGGGCGCGGTCCACTGGGCCCGCACCCTGATGTCCGACGAGGAGGTCGCCGACGAGCGTCACCCGATCGAGGCGTCCCCCGAGGTCCGTGCCAAGGTCCACGCGGACTTCAAGCAGGGTGCCAAGGAGTCCGTGATCGGGCGCCGCAAGCTGATCCGCAACACGATGCTGGGCGCGCTCACCCTGGTGCCGCTCTCCGGCGTCGTCCTGCTGCGCGACCTCGGTCCGCTGCCCGGGACCAAGCTCCGCCACACCCTGTGGTCCAAGGGCAAGCTCCTCGTCAACATGAACACCAACGAGCCGCTGCGTCCCTCCGACGTCGCGGTGGGCTCGCTCACCTTCGCCATGCCCGAGGGCCTGGAGGAGCACGACGAGGACTTCCAGAACGAGATCGCCAAGGCCGCCCTGATGATCATCCGGCTGGAGCCGGACTCCATCAAGGACAAGCGCGAGCTCGAGTGGTCGCACGAGGGCATCGTGGCGTACTCGAAGATCTGCACCCACGTCGGTTGCCCGATCTCCCTGTACGAGCAGCAGACGCACCACGCGCTCTGCCCCTGCCACCAGTCCACCTTCGACCTTGCCGACGGTGCCCGGGTCATCTTCGGTCCCGCCGGTCACGCCCTGCCGCAGCTGCGCATCGGCGTGAACGACGAGGGTTACCTCGAAGCGCTCGGCGACTTCGAGGAGCCCGTCGGTCCTGCTTACTGGGAGCGCGGATGAGTACTGCAGCAAACGAACCGTCCCGCTCGCGCGGGAAGGCACCGGCCGGCGAGCGCGTCGCCGACTGGGCCGACGGCCGGCTGGGGATCTACTCCCTGGCCAAGGCCAACATGCGCAAGATCTTCCCCGACCACTGGTCGTTCATGCTGGGTGAGGTCTGCCTCTACAGCTTCATCATCATCATCCTCACGGGTGTGTACCTGACGCTGTTCTTCCACCCGTCGATGGCCGAGGTCGAGTACCACGGCTCGTACGTGCCGCTGCAGGGCCAGATGATGAGTGAGGCCTACGCCTCCACTCTGGACATCAGCTTCGACGTCCGCGGCGGTCTGCTGATCCGGCAGATCCACCACTGGGCCGCGCTGATCTTCCTGGCCGGCATGTTCGTGCACATGATGCGCGTCTTCTTCACCGGCGCGTTCCGCAAGCCGCGCGAGGTCAACTGGCTGTTCGGCTTCCTGCTGCTCGTCCTCGGCATGTTCACCGGCTTCACCGGTTACTCGCTCCCGGACGACCTGCTCTCGGGCACCGGTATCCGCTTCATGGAGGGCGCGATCCTGTCCGTGCCGATCGTCGGCACGTACATCTCGTTCTTCCTGTTCGGCGGCGAGTTCCCCGGCCACGACTTCGTGTCCCGGTTCTACTCGATCCACATCCTGCTGCTGCCGGGCATCATGCTCGGGCTGCTGGTGGGCCACCTGATCCTGGTCTTCTACCACAAGCACACGCAGTTCGCGGGTCCCGGCAAGACCAACAAGAACGTCGTCGGCATGCCGCTGCTGCCGGTGTACACGGCGAAGGCCGGAGGCTTCTTCTTCCTGGTCTTCGGTGTGATCTCCGTCGTGTCGGCCATCGCCACGATCAACCCGATCTGGGCCATCGGGCCCTACCGGCCCGACCAGGTCTCCACCGGCGCCCAGCCGGACTGGTACATGGGCTTCTCCGAGGGCCTGATCCGGGTGATGCCCGGCTGGGAGATCAACGCCTGGGGTCACACACTCGTCCTGGGCGTGTTCGTCCCGCTGCTGATCTTCCCGCTGGTCCTGGCGGCGATCGCGGTCTACCCGTTCATCGAGTCCTGGGTCACCGGCGACAAGCGCGAGCACCACATCCTGGACCGCCCGCGCAACGCCCCGACCCGTACGGCCTTCGGTGTCGCCTGGCTGACCGTCTACTTCGTGCTGCTGATCGGTGGCGGCAACGACCTGTGGGCCACCCACTTCCACCTGTCGATCAACGCGATCACCTGGTTCGTCCGCATCGCGTTCTTCGTCGGACCGGTCGTCGCCTTCATCGCCACCAAGCGGATCTGCCTCGGCCTCCAGCGCCGGGACAAGGACAAGGTGCTGCACGGACGCGAGTCCGGCATCATCAAGCGCCTGCCGCACGGTGAGTTCATCGAGGTGCACGAGCCGCTCAGCCAGGAGCAGCTGCACACGCTCACGGCGCACGAGCAGTACCAGCCGGCGGAGATCGGCCCGACGGTCGACGAGAACGGCGTCGAGCGCAAGGTGAGCGGCACGCAGAAGCTCCGTGCCAAGCTCAGCGAGTCGTACTACGGCGAGGAGTCGCAGATTCCGAAGCCGACCGTCGAGGAGTACAAGGAGATCACGAGCGGCCACGGCCACCACTGACCCTCCAGCGTCGCCACACCACGGTCGAAGGGCCCCGTTCCGTTCTGCGGACGGGGCCCTTCGCCGTGTCCGGGGCTGGATAGGGTGGGAGCACGATCCCCGTCGACGACCCACACGATTCAGGAGCGGCTATGAGCGCTGTGACCCCCGCTGGAGGCGACACCACGGCGGACCGCTCCTGGCCCGCCCTGCTGAACGGACTGCTGGACGGCCGCGACCTGAGCGCGGACGACACCGCCTGGGCGCTGGACGTGATCATGCGCGGCGAGGCGACCGACGTGCAGATCGCCGGGTTCGCGGTGGGCCTGCGGTTCAAGGGGGAGACGGTCGAGGAGATCTCCGGACTGGTCCGCACCATGTACGAACACGCCAACGTGATCGAGGTGCCGGGGAAGACCGTCGACATCGTCGGCACCGGCGGCGACGGCGCCAAGACGGTCAACATCTCCACCATGTCGGCGATCGTCCTGGCCGGCACGGGGGCGAAGGTCGTCAAGCACGGCAACCGGGCCGCCTCCTCGGCGTCCGGGGCCTCCGACGTCCTGGAGAAGCTCGGGGTCAACCTGGAGCTGACGCCGCAGCGGGTGGCGGAGGTCGCCGAGGAAGCCGGCATCACCTTCTGCTTCGCCGTGAAGTTCCACCCGGCGCTGCGCCACGTGGCGACGGCCCGCGGTCAGCTCGGCATCCGTACGGTGTTCAACTTCCTGGGTCCGCTGACCAACCCCGCCCGGGTGAAGGCCCAGGCGGTCGGGGTCGCCCACGCCCGGATGGCGCCGATCGTCGCCGGTGTCTTCGCCGAGCGCGGCCACTCGTCCCTGGTCTTCCGCGGCGACGACGGACTCGACGAGCTGACCACGACCTCCACCTCCCGGGTCTGGGTCGTGCGCGACGGCCGGGTGACCGAGGAGACCTTCGACCCGCGCGACGTCGGCATCGAGCTGGTGCCGGTCGAGGCGCTGCGCGGGGCCGACGCCTCCTACAACGCCGACGTCGCCCGCCGCCTGCTGGCCGGCGAGAAGGGTCCGGTGCGGGACGCGGTCCTGCTGAACTCGGCGGCGGCCCTGGAGGCCCTGGAGCCCGGCGAGGGGGCGCTGGCCGAGCGGCTGCGGGCCGGGATGGACCGGGCGGCCGAGGCGATCGACTCCGGGGCGGCCCGGCGGGTGCTGGAGCGCTGGGTGGCCGTCAGCAACGCCTGAGCGGCAGTACGGCAGGCAGTACATGTGACGTGCGTCCCGCGATCCGGACCCGGGTTGCGGGACGCCGATCATTTCCCCTAGGTTTTTCGACAGGTCATGAGTGACAGTCATGAGGCCCCGGCCGACTGTCCGGCAACCCTCCGTCCGTGGCGGGGTGCCCCGGGTGAAGACCAGGTCGTGGACAGCAAGGTCCACGGCAAGCGCGGACCCCTCGCACGCTTCCAAGAGTGTGGGTCCAGGGGTCCTGGGTCGTCCGAGGGAGTCTCCCGTGAACCAGCGAATGCGATAGGGCCGGTCCGTAGGACAGGCCCTTGGCCGCAGAGCCCCGCCTCCGCACACCCCTTTTCTTCTCTTTCACAGCGCCCTGCCGCGCGCTGGTCCTCACGGGAGTCCGCCATGTCCGTACCCACCGCTGTCGCCACCCCGCTGCCCGTCCTCGGCCGGGACGTCACCGTGCCGCTCGTCACCGGCGGTCAGGTCGCCTACGCCGCGCTCGACTACGCCGCCAGCGCGCCCGCGCTCCAGCGGGTCTGGGACGACGTGGCCGCCTACGCCCCGTACTACGGCAGCGTCCACCGGGGCGCCGGGTACCTCTCGCAGCTGTCGACCGACCTGTTCGAGAACGCCCGCGGGACCGTCGCCGGGTTCCTCGGCTGCCGGGACGACGACCAGGTCGTCTTCACCCGGTCCACCACCGACTCCCTGAACCTGCTCGCCGCCGCGCTGCCCGCCCACTGCCGGGTCTTCGTCTTCGAGACCGAGCACCACGCCTCGCTGCTGCCCTGGCGGGCTGCGGACGTGACCTACCTGGACGCCCCGCGCACCCCCGCCGAGGCCGTCGAGACCCTGGAGCGGGCCCTCGCCGCCCGCGAGCCGTACGGGCCCGCCCTGGTCTGCGTCACCGGCGCCTCCAACGTCACCGGCGAGCTGTGGCCGGTGCGGGAGCTGGCCGCCGCCGCGCACGCGCACGGTGCCCGGATCGTGCTGGACGCCGCCCAGCTCGCCCCGCACCACCCGGTGAGCGTGCGCGACCTGGACGTGGACTGGGTCGCCTTCTCCGGGCACAAGCTGTACGCGCCCTTCGGCTCCGGCGTGCTGGCCGGCCGCGCCGACTGGCTGCGCGAGGCGGAGCCGTACCTGGCCGGCGGCGGCGCCAGCCGCAGCGTCTCCCGGCGCGCGGACGGCGGCGTGGACGTGCGGTGGCACGACAGCGCCGCCCGGCACGAGGCCGGGTCGCCCAACGTCATCGGCGCCTACGCGATCGCCGCCGCCTGCAAGGCGCTCACCGAGGCCGGATTCGACTCGCTGGTCGCCCGCGAGGAGTACCTGATCCGGAAGGTGCGCGAGGGCCTCGCCGAGGTGCCCGAGGTGCGCGTCCTGTCCCTCTTCGGCGACGACGCGCCGCGCGTCGGGGTGCTCTCCTTCGTCGTCGAGGGCTGGAACAGCTCGCACTTCGCCGCCGCGCTCTCCGCCGAGTACGGCATCGGCGTGCGCGACGGCCTGTTCTGCGCCCACCCGCTGGTGCGCACCCTGCTCGGCAGCGACCCGCAGACGCAGGGCGAGTGCGGCGCGCCCGAGGCGGCACCCGGCGAGAAGTCCCTCAACGCCATCCGCGTCAGCTTCGGCGCGGGCACCCCGGACGAGCACGTGGAGCGGTTCGTGAGCGCCGTCCGGGAGCTGGTGAGCGACGGCGCCCGCTGGAACTACCGCACCGAGGACGGCCGCTGCGTGCCCGACCCGGCGTCCGGCGACACGGCGTCCGGCGACCACGCGTCCGGCGACCCGGCGTCCCGCGGGACGGCACCGGTGACCGGCACCGCCGCCTGAGCCGTTCCGGCCGGCAACCGGGCCCCCAGCAGCACCATCCGCAGCGCCCGTTCCGTGGCGTCCGTGAGGAGCTCGGAGGCGCGCAGCAACGCGTCCGCCAGGGCCATCGGCGCCGGCATGATCCCGTGGCAGGCGTCCACCCCCGGCACGTCGTGCGCGCCCTCGCCGAGGGTGCCCGCCAGGGCGAGGACGGGCCTGCCGGAGAGCTTGGCGCGCCGGGCCACCTCGGCCGGGACCTTGCCGCGCGGCGTCTGGTGGTCCAGGGCGCCCTCGGCGGTGAGCACCAGGTCGGCCCGGGCGAGCCGGGCGTCCAGGTCGAGGTGGCCGAGGAGCACGTCGAAGCGGGGCAGCAGCCGGGCCCCGACGGCGGCGAGCCCCGCGCCGAGACCGCCGGAGGCGCCGGTGCCGGACCCCGTCCGCAGGTCGGTGCCGACGACGCCGAGGTCGCGGGTGAGGACGCGCGCCCAGTTCTCCAGCCCGGCCGACAACTCCTCGACCTGCGCGGGCGTCGCCCCCTTCTGCGGGCCGAACACCCGGGCCACGCCCCGTTCGCCGCACAGCACGTTGTACGGGTTGCAGGCGACGAGCAGCTCGGTGTCCTTCAGCCGGGCGTCGAGACCGGACGGATCGATGCGGACGAGGCGGTCCAGCTCCCGTCCGCCGGGGCCGAGTTCGAAGCCGTCCGCGTCCAGCAGCCGGGCCCCGAGCGCCTGGAGCGCGCCCGCGCCCCCGTCGGACGTCCCCGAGTCGCCGCAGCCGACCAGCACGCGCCGCACCCCGGTGCCGAGAGCGGCGCGGATCAGCTCGCCGACGCCGTACGTGGTGGTGGCGCCGGGGTCACGCAGAGCGCGGGGGACCAGGGACAGGCCCGCGACGGCCGCCATCTCCACCACCGCCGTGTCCCCGGTGCCGAGCAGCGCGAAGTGGGTGCCGACCCGGTCGCCGACCGGACCGGTGGCGGCCAGCGCCACCAGCCGCCCGCCGGTCGCCGACGCCAGCGCGACGGCGGTGCCCTCGCCGCCGTCCACGAGCGGGATCCGGTCGATCTCGGCGTCCGGCAGCACCCGGCGGACGCCCGCCGCGATGGCGTCGGCGGCGGCGCGGGCGGACAGGGACTCCTTGAATCCGCTGGGGGCCACGACCACTCGGTTCAGCACGGGGGACGGATGAGACATGGTGGGCTCCTTCAGCGGGTCACGGGCACGCCGAGCAGCGGCCAGACCGCGGCGGCGAAGAACAGCACGAGCAGGGCGGTCAGCGGCGCCAGCACGGCGGACAGCCGCAGCAGGTCGCGCGGGGTGTAGGTGGGGACGCCGGGCACGTCGGAGAAGAGCGTGACCGGCTTGGCGGAGGCCGGGAGCGTGTGGCAGAACCCGGCCGCCGCCGTCGAGGCGAGCGCGGCGGCGACCGGGTTGACCCCGGCGCCGACGGCCGCGGCGATCACCAGCGGGACCAGCACCGAGGAGCGGGCGGAACGGGACTGGAGGACCAGGTGGGCCGTCGTGCTCACCGCGACCACCACGCCGAGGAAGACGGCCGGGGCGACGTCCGCGGGCAGGCCCGACACCAGCCATCCCGCCGCACCGGAGTCGGCCAGCGCGACGCCCATCGCCATCGTCGCCGCCATGAACAGCAGCAGGGACCACGGCACGGTCTTCAGCGCGTCCTTGAGCCGTACGGTGCCCAGCGCGGGGGAGGAGGCGACGACCGCGCCGATCAGCGCCACCACTGCGGGGGAGACCCGGTGCAGGGGCTCGCTGCACCACAGGGCCACCACCGTGGCCAGCAGCAGCGCGCAGCGCTTCTCGGCCTGCGTCCAGGGGCCGGTGACCGGGCTCTCGCTGTGCCGCTGTATCTCCTCGGCGGTGATGCGGACCGGGCCCGCGCGGTCCGCGCGCCGCGTGGTCGTCAGCAGGACCGTCTCGGCGGCGAGGTGGGAGGAGGCGACCGCCAGCGGCAGGCCGAGCAGCAGCCACTGGGTGAACCCGATCCGGTCCCCGGTCGCCTCCCACAGCACCGACACCGTGATCAGATGCGCACCGGCTCCGATCAGGGTCGCCACCGCCGACAGCAGGATCACGGTCGGGAACAGCAGCGCCAGCATCACGACCAGTCGCTTCCGGTCGGCGAGCACCTTGGCGAGGGCGAGGAACACCGGCAGCGCCAGCGCCGCCCGGCCGGAGGTGGCCGGCATCGCGAAGGCCGTGACGACCAGCGCGGCCGTCGTCAGGTGCACCAGCTGCCGCACCGTGCGCGCCCCGCCCACCAGGAACGCCGCCGCCCGCCCCGCGAGCCCGGTCCTGGCGACCGCGGCGGCCAGCACGAAGGCGCAGATCAGCAGCCACACCGTGTCCTCACCGAGGGTGCCGAACAGGGTGTCGCTGCTGATGACACCGGTCGCGGTCAGCGCGAGCCCGGCGCCCAGCGCGATGTACGTGTCGTCGATCGGCGTACCGATCCAGGCACAGGTGGCCAGCGCGAACACGGCGAGGGTCAGGCGCGCGTCGCCGCCCAGGGCGGGGAAGTTGGCGGGGACCGCCAGCACGGCGCACAGGGACAGCGCCGCGCACAGGGCCGCCGCGAGGCGGAGGTTCAACGTCACGCCCTCGAGCGTCCACGGGCGCGGTGAGCCCTCAATGAGGGTCACATGAAGGAAACTTCACCGGGGCGCGCCGGACGCGGGCCTCACCAGGTCGGCAGCCGGTACCCCATCCCGCGCACGGTCTCCACCTGCCGCGCGCCGAGCTTCTTGCGCAGGGCCCGCACGTAGACGTCCACGATGTTGGAGCCCGGGTCGAAGTCGTAGCCCCACACGTGCGACAGGATCTGCTCGCGGGACAGTACCTGCCCCGGGTGGCGCAGGAACAGCTCCAGGAGCACGAACTCACGCGCCGTCAGGTCCACCGTGCGGCCCTCGGACCGGGCGCGGCGGGTGCGCAGGTCGAGGCTGAGCGGCCCCGACCTCAGCACCGTCACCTCCGGCGCCCTGGCCGCCGTCCGCAGGCGCAGCCGGACCCGGGCGAGCAGCTCCTCGAAGCGGAACGGCTTGGTCATCCAGTCGTCGGCGCCGCCCTCCAGGCCGGCCACCGTGTCCCGTACCGAGTCCCGTGCGGTCAGCACGATCACCGGGGTCGTCACCCGGGCCTCGCGCAGCTCGCGCAGGACCGTGAAGCCGTCCCGGCCGGGCAGTCCGATGTCCAGGACGACGAGGTCGAAGCCGCCGGTGAGGGCGTACTCGTAGGCGGCGTCGCCGTCGGCGACCGCGGTGGTGGTGAAGCCGTTGGCGCGCAGGCCCTTCTGGACGAAGGAGGCGATGCGTTCCTCGTCCTCGACGATGAGGATGCGGTTCATGGTCGTGCCTCTTCCAGGGTGAGTACGAAGGTGGCGCCGCCGCCGGCGGTGGTGCGCAGGTCGACCCGGCCGCCGTGGCCCTCGGCGATCGCCCGCACGATCGACAGCCCGAGCCCCGCGCCCGTGCCGCGCACCCCGCGCCGGGCCGTGCCGCGCCGGAACCGCTCGAAGATCACCTCGGCGTCCTGCGGCTGGACGCCGGGTCCCGAGTCGGCGACGTACAGCTCGATCCGCCAACCGTCGGCGCGGGACCCTATGCGGACCCGCTGGCCCGCCGTGGTGTGCTGCACGGCGTTCTGCGCGAGCTGCACCATCGCCTGGGTGATGCGCTGGGGATCGAGGTGGACCTCCCGGTCGGCGACCCCGTCCAGCACCCACTCCCGCTCGCCCAGGGTGCGGGCCTTGACGAAGACGTCGGCGGTGAGTTCGGCGAGCTGCACCGGCTCGGGGGTGACGAAGTCGGGGCGTTCGGCCTTGGCGAGCAGCAGCAGGTCCTCGACGATGCGGCTCATCCGGTCCAGTTCGTCGGTGACGAGGCGGACGGTCTCCTCGCGCTCGGCCGGATCGTCGCCCATCAGCTCCAGATGGCCGCGCACGATGGTGATCGGGGTGCGCAGTTCGTGCCCCGCGTCGTCGACGAACCTGCGCTGGGTGGCGAAGGCGCGCTCCAGCCGGTCCAGCATGGCGTTGAACGTCTCGGCGAGGGCCGCCACGTCGTCGTGGCCGTGCACCGGGATGCGCCGGGTCAGGTCCTGCTCGGTGAGCTGGGCGGCGGTCGTGCGCACCAGCCGCACCGGTTTCAGGATGCGGCCCGCCACCACCCAGGCGATGCCGGTCGTCATCAGCAGGGCGACGCCGGAGATGGCGAGCAGGACGCGGAACACCTCGTCCGCGCGCGCCTGTTCGCGCCCCGGGTGGAAGGCGACCACGAAGGCGGCCGCCGGTTCGCCGCCGTAGCGGGCCACGGTGACCTTGGCCCAGCGGATCTCGCCCTCCGGCCGCTCCAGGGTGCCGGTGGAGTCCGGGGAGGCGTAGATGCGGCGCCGGGCGTCGGCGTCCTCGTGCAGGGGCCGGCCGACCGGGATCTCCCGCTGCTGGATGATCTGCGTGGGCCGGCTGCCCACCTCGCCGACCAGGCCGACCAGTTCCTCGTCCAGGTCGGCGTACTGCCGCTCCAGGAACACCCGCAGCAGCCGGCCCGGGTCGGTGAACGGACGGCCCGTCTCCGGATCGAAGCCCTGCTCCTCGAAGTTGGCGAACTCGCCCGCCTCCTGCGCGAGCAGGCCGTTGATCCGCTGGTCGGTGTCGCGCAGCAGGATCGAGCGGGTGGTGGCCGCCACCGAGGCCAGCGCGACCGCCATCACGAGCAGCAGCCACAGCAGGATGCGGACCCGGGCCGAGATCCGGCGGCGCTCGCGCTCACCCGTCGCCGGGCCCGTCGTCCCCGGCCGCGTCGTCCGCGGAGTCCGCGGACTCTCCGGCGTCCCGGCCGCCCCGGTCGTCGTCATCGTCGTCATCCGAAGGGCCGTCGGTGACCGGCGGCCGCGTCACCACCTGGTCGCTGGGTGTCGGCTCGGGCGAGGAGGAGGTCGGCGCCGGGGTGGGGGAGCCGCTCTCCAGCTCCACCTTGGCCGGGACCTTGGGCTCCTGCGGGCTGTCGGTCAGGGCGAAGCTGGTCGCGGCGATGCCGAGGGGGATCAGGACGACGGCCGCGAGGGCCGCCATGCGGCGGGAGAAGACCATGCCGCGATGGTGGGTCCGGTACCCGGCGGTTCCGATGAGTTCTGGATGAAGAAGGCTTCATCTGCCCGTCGTCGGACTGCTGCGGGTCCGCTGTGGCTGGTCGCGCAGTTCCCCGCGCCCCTTTGGGGGCGCGTCCGACTCGCGGTGTCTCAGTTGTCCAGGCCGATGGCGAACGCCGCTTCCAGGTCGTGCTGGGAGTAGGTGCGGAAGGCCACGTGGGTGTCGGTGCCCTCCACGCCCGGGATCTTGCTGATCCGGCCGGGGATGACGTCGGCCAGGTCCTCGTGCCGGCTCACCCGCACCATGGCGATCAGGTCGTAGGTGCCGGTGACGGAGAAGACCTCGCTGACGCTCTCCAGCGCGGCGATCTGCTCCGCGATCTCGGGAATGCGGTCCACGCTGGTCTTGATGAGGACGATCGCGCTGATCACGGCTGGTTCTCTCCCTCGGGCGCCGCCACTGGAACGCCACCAACTCTAGTCGTACGTCCGAACCGCACCCAGGCGAAGGCGAAGCCCAGGCCGAAGCCCACCAGGTGCGCCAGGTACGCCACCCCCGGCCCGTCACCGGCCCGCCCGGCGGCCAGCCACTGAAGGGAAACCCAGAACGGCAGCACGACCCAGGCCGGGAAGCGCAGCGGCAGGAAGAAGAGGAAGGGCAGCAGGCTGGTCACGCGGGCCCGCGGGAAGAGGAACAGGAACGCGCCGAGGACGGCGGAGATCGCCCCCGAGGCGCCGACCAGGGACTCCTGGGAGTGGGCGTTGGCGCCCGCGTAGCCCACCAGGGCCAGGTAGCCGCAGCCGAGGTAGAACAGGGCGAACTGGAGCCGGCCCATCCGCTCCTCGGTCATGGCGCCGAAGACGTAGAGGAAGAGCATGTTGCCCAGCAGGTGCACCCAGCTGCCGTGGACGAACAGCGCCGTGGCCGGGGTGAGCGCCGACCCGGGGGAGTCCTCGAACAGTTCTGCGGGGATCACGCCCCAGCGCCGGAAGTAGGCGCGCTGCGCCGCCAGCACCTCCTCCCCGGTGCCGTACACCGGATTCAGGCCCGCCGCCGGGCTGATCAGGAACAGCAGACAGCACAGCGTGATCAGCGTGTACGTCACGGGCGCCGTCCGGCGCCGGGACGGGCGGGCCGTGACCAGCCCGCCGACCGCCGTGACCGTTCTGCGGACCGCCGTGCTCCAGTTGCGGATCATGGACACAGAGCATGACGTAACGGGCGCGAGGGCTCATAGCGCCTCGCCGCCGTGGACACGCGGGCGTCGGGTACCCGCCAGGCCGTAGGGTTACGTGCCACACGCACCGGGGGGAGCCCGGCGCGTCACCGACACTGGAAGAGAGTGAACAGCCACGATGACGGTTCCCCTGCCGACCGACACGACGCGGTGGCGCTGCACCCTCTGCGGCAACCTCACCCGCTTCGACGTGACCCGGGCCTCGAAGGTCGTCGAGTACGTCCACCTCGACCTGGCCGGCGAGCCGACGGTCGAGGAGCGCGAGGTGCTCAGTGAGACCGTCGAGTCGGTGCGGTGCCGCTGGTGCAACGCCGTGGACCAGGTGGAACTCGTGGACAGGCCGGGTGCCGCCTCCTGAGGGAAGCGGCCCCGCACCAGGCGATTCCGGCCCGGGATCGCCCTGAGACATTGGGGTGACGGATGGTGGAGACACACGGCGGGGGGCCGGGCGACGGCGCCGCTGAGGTGCTCGACCGCCCGCTGCCCGACGGCGTGCGCCGCCGGGTCGTGCAGATCGTGTCCGACGGCTTCGGCTCGCTCACCCTCGGCGAGCTGCCCGCACAGCTGAGGCAGTACGCCAGGTTCGCCCCGAACCGCCGGATCAAGTTCGCCGGCAACGCCATGGCCACCGCGGTGGAGACCGACCCGCTCTTCCGCCAGCGCATCGGCGAGAAGTTCCGCGACGCCCAGTCCGAGCTGGCGGACGCGCTGGACGCCGGGTCCGCGCTGCCGGCCGCCGACCCGCTGGACGTGGCCGCCGCGGCCTACGTACTGCGCCCGCACGGCTGGGTGAAGCTGGTCACCGCCGCCGGTGAGGAGGCGCAGCGCGCGGACGCCGAGCGCGCCGACGAGGAGAGCCGCGCGGAGCTGGAGCGGCTGCACGAGGAGCTGTCCCGGGCCCGGGAGCACACCAGGACCGAGACCGAGCGGCTGCGCGGCGAGCTGGACGCGGCGAAGCGGGAGACCGAGTCGCTGCACCGCAAGCTGCGCTCCGCCCTCAGCGACGTCAAGCGCGGCGAGGCGGCGCTGCGCAAGGTCCAGGCCGAGCTGGACGCCGTACGGGCCGAGGGGCAGACCCAGGTGTCCGCGGCCGAGAGCGAGACCCGGCGGCTCAAGGCCCGCCTGGGGGAGGCCGAGGCGGCCCTGGAGGCCACCCGCAGGGCCGCCCGCGAGGGGCGCAGCGTCGAGGACATGCGCGTACGGCTGCTGCTTGACACCCTCCTCGACGCCACCCAGGGGCTGCGCCGCGAGCTGGCGCTGCCCCCGGTGTCCGTGCGGCCCGCCGAGACCGTGGACGCGGTCGAGCCCGGCCGGATGACGCCGAAGGACATCGCCAACCGGGCCCTGTCCGAGAACGACCCGGCGATCCTCGACCAGTTGCTGGCGCTGCCCCAGGCGCATCTGGTCGTCGACGGCTACAACGTGACCAAGACCGGCTATCCGCAGATGCCCCTGGAGAAGCAGCGGCTCAGGCTGCTCGGCCAGCTCTCCCAGCTCGCCGCGCAGACCGGCGCCGAGATGACCTGTGTCTTCGACGGGGCCGAACTCGTCGCGCCGGTGCTGCTCGCGCCGCCGCGCGGGGTGCGGGTGCTGTTCTCCAAGCCGGGTGTCACCGCCGACGAGCTGATCCGCCAGCTGGTGCGGGCCGAGCCGCCGGGCCGTCCGGTCATCGTCGTCTCCACCGACCGCGAGGTCGCCGACGGAGTGGCGCGCGCGGGCGCACGCCCGGTGGCGTCCGTGGTGCTCCTCAAGCGGCTTTCCTAGCCCCTCACTCACTTCCGTACCAACCGCAACGTAGGCACCCTATGCCCGAATTGACGGAACCGTCACGCAACGTGGTGTCAGGAAGGCGTCACTGCAGGTGAGTTGTGGCGGAAAACGCGGTGCGTAACCGTGATTTTTCGGCGGAGGATTTGAACTGATCACGAGTGGGTCACTAGGGTCACCCTTCGAACCCTCGAACGGGTGATCCCTCTCAAGAAGGAGCTCGTCTCCGTGGCGTCCCACCGTCGTCCCAAGCAGCCGAGCCGCACGCGCGTGACCGTGCTCACCACCGCTGCCGCCGCCGCTGTCGTTCTCAGCTCCCAGGCCGCCAACGCCGCCCCGAGCGAGAAGCCGAGCAAGGACGAGGTCAAGGCCAAGGTCGACAAGCTCTACGAGGAGGCCGAGCAGGCCACCGAGAAGTACAACGGCGCCAAGGAGAAGCAGGAGAAGCTCCAGAAGGAGATCTCCACCATCCAGGACAACGTCGCCCGCGGCCAGGAGGAGCTCAACGAGCTGCGCGACGGCCTCGGTTCGATGGCCAGCGCCCAGTACCGCTCCGGCGGCATCGACCCCTCCCTCCAGCTCTTCCTGTCCGCCGATCCGGACAACTACCTGGACAAGGCCTCCACCCTCGACCAGCTGAGCGGTCAGCAGGTCGAGGCGCTGAAGAAGATCCAGGTCAAGCAGCGCGACCTCGCGCAGCAGCGCTCCGAGGCCTCCGAGAAGCTCAAGGACCTCTCCGCCACCCGCACCGAGCTGGGCAAGAAGAAGAAGGAAGTCCAGGGCAAGCTCTCCTCCGCGCAGAAGCTGCTCAACACGCTCACCGCGCAGGAGAAGGCCGCCCTCCAGCAGGACGAGCAGCGCTCCAACCGCGCCAGCGAGCGCCAGGTCCTCACCGGCGGCAAGTCCACCCCCGCCTCCGGCCGTGCGGGGGCGGCCTTCGCCGCCGCCCAGGGCAAGATAGGCACGCCCTACGTCTACGGCGCCACCGGCCCGTCCTCCTTCGACTGCTCCGGCCTGACCTCCTGGGCCTACGCGCAGGCCGGCGTCGGCATCCCGCGCACCTCCCAGGCGCAGGCCAACTACGGCACGCGCATCTCGTCGTCGAGCCAGCTGCAGGTCGGCGACCTCGTCTTCTTCTTCAGTGACCTGCACCACGTCGGCCTCTACGCCGGCAACGGCCAGGTCCTGCACGCGCCGCGCACCGGCACGAACGTCCGCTACGAGTCGATGAGCACCATCGGCGGTCCGTTCATGTTCGGCGTACGGGTCTGACCGTGCCCCGCGTCCGGGGTCGGCCCGGACGACCCGCGCCACCCGAAGTCACCCCCGCCGTGCCGCCCGTTCGGGCGAATCACGTCCGGGCCCTGTGACCCCCGCCCCGCCGGTGACCTGCGTCAGCGGCGGGGCGTCGTGTTGCGCGGCGCCGGAGGTCGTTGGCCGGTGCCCCGCCGGAGGGTTACTGTCTGCCGCGTTTCCCCGTCCGCCAGCGGAAGGAGTGCGGCTTCCCGTGGGGTCCCATCGCCGCCTTGCACCATCCGGGTTCGACCGTGGCTCCACCGCCGCCGTCGGCCTGCTCTCCGTGGTCGCCGCACTGCTGGGCGCCGTACCGGCCACGGCCGCCCCGCACGACGACCGGCGGGCGGAGGTGGACCGGCTCCACACCGAGGCGGAGCAGGCGACCGAGGCCTACAACAAGGCCGACGCGCGCACCGACGCGCTGCGCGAGGAGGTCACCACCGCTCAGGAGTCCATCGCCCGGCAGCAGGAACGCGTCAACACCATGCGGGACGCGCTCGGTTCGCTGGCCGGTGCGCAGTACCGCTCCGGCGGCATCGACCCGTCGCTGGCGCTGCTGCTCTCCGCCGAACCGGACGACTACCTCGACCGGGCTTCCGTGCTCGACCGGATCACCACCCGCCAGGCGGGTGAGCTGAGGGAACTCCAGCAGGCGATGCGCGACCTCGCCCAGGACCGTGCCGAGGCGGCCCGCAAACTCACCGAGCTGGAGCGGGGCCGCAAGGCCGTGGCCGCCCACAAGAAGACCGTGGAGCGCAAGCTGGCCAAGGCCCGCGCGCTGCTCGCCGCCCTGCCGGACGACGAACGCACCGCCTACCAGCGGGGATCCCGCTCCGGCCGCGAGGACCTGACCGCCCTCGCCGGTGCCGCCGCGCCCGCCTCCGGCCGGGCCGGAGCCGCCTTCGCCGCCGCCCGCTCCGCCCTCGGCAAGCCCTACGTCTGGGGCGCCAACGGCCCCTCCGGCTTCGACTGCTCGGGCCTGACCCAGTGGTCCTACGCGCAGGCCGGAGTGGGCATCCCGCGCACCTCCCAGGCGCAGACCGGCGCCGGGCGGCACGTGTCCCTGGCCGAGGCCCGCCCCGGCGACCTGGTCGCCTACCGCGACGACGCCAGCCACATCGGCATGTACGCCGGCAACGGCCAGGTGATCCACGCGCCCTACCCCGGCGCGCCGGTGCGTTACGACCCGGTCGGCATGATGCCGATCTCCTCGATCACCAGGGTGTGACTCCCCGGCCCCTTCGGCCCGCCGCCTCCGCCGCGTCCGCATCGCCCGCTGCCTTCCGCGGCCCGGCGCCCGTACGATCGGGAACGTGGCTGGTCGAAGGCGGGTGTCGGGGTTCTCGGTGGTGGCGCTGTGCCTGCTGCTGGTCGCGCTCGTGGGCTGCGGCGGCCGGACCGCGACCGACCCGTCCTCGACCGACGTCCAGCGGGTGCTCGACCGGCGGGCCGCTGCCGTCCTCGCCCACGACGCGGCCGCCTACGCGCGCACCGGCACCGCCACCGGCTTCGGCAACCTGAGCGCGATCCCGCTCGCCGCCTGGTCCTACCGGGTACGGGGCGTGGAGCGCAGCGGCGACACCGCCACCGCCGACGTCGAGCTGCGCTACCGCGTCCGGGGCTACGACCGGGGCCCCGTCTCCGCGGGCCGCACCGTGCGGCTGAGCCGGGACGGCACGGCCGGGACCTGGACCGTCGACTCCGACCGCCCCGCCAAGGAGTCCGGCCAGCAGCCCTGGGACCAGGGCGCGGTCCGGGTCGTGCGCGGCACGCACAGCCTCGTCCTCGGCGTCGGGCAGTCCACCACCGCCCTGCGCCGCTTCGCCGACCTGGCCGACCGCGCGGTGCCGGCCGTCTCGGACGCCTGGGACGGCGACTGGTCCCGCCGGGTGGTCGTGGTCGTCCCCCGGTCGCTGGAGGGCATGGCGGGCCTGCTCGGCTCGCCCGCCTCGTCCTACCGGGGCATCGCCGCGGTCACCACCGGGGAGACGGGCGGCCGGGAACACGCCCCCGCGGACCGGATCATCGTCAACCCCGACGCGTACGGCCTGCTGGGCAGCCTGGGCAAGCAGGTCGTGCTCACCCACGAGACGACCCACGTCGCCACCCGCGCCGACACCACCTCCGCCACCCCGCTGTGGCTCTCCGAGGGCTACGCCGACTGGGTCGGCTACCGCGGCAGCGGACGCACCGCCGCCCAGGCCGCCCCCGAACTGGCCGGCGCGGTCGCCGAGGGCCGGGCGCCCGCCCGGCTGCCGACCGACGAGGACTTCGGCTTCACCGCCGACGCTGAGGCACTGGCCCGCGCCTACGAGGGCGGCTGGCTGGCCTGCCGGATGATCGCCGAGCAGTGGGGCGAGGACCGGCTGGACGCGTTCTACCGCTCCGTGGGCACCCACGACGACCGCGCGGGCGCGGTGGAAGCCGCGCTGCACGAGGTGCTCGGAACGACACCGGACGACTTCACGGCCCGCTGGCGGTCGTACCTGCGGACCCGGCTCGGATGAGCCGCGCGGGCTCGCCGCCGGAGGGCTTCAGGGCGCGCCGGTGGGTGTGTCCGCGGGTGCGGCTCGGGTGAGGGGGGCGGGCTGTCCGGCCGGGGCCGGGGTCCCGCCGCGCACCGTGCCCCGCCACAGCGCGCGGGCGGCGAGGAGCGTGGCGGCCACCAGCAGACCGTTGCGGACGGACAGGAGCGTGATGCCGAAGGGGGTGCTCGCCACCACGTCCGCGAACAGGAGCGGGAACTCCAGCGCCGTCAGCGGGGTCGCCGCCAGCACCAGGGCGACCGGCACCCGCATCCGGCTCGCCCGGAAGCACCGGCAGACCGCGCCGAGGCCCACCAGCCACACCAGGTACTGCGGGCTGATCACCCGGCTGGTCACCGTGAACATCAGCACCGCCACGAAGGCCGCGTCCGCCGCCGTGTGCGCCGCGAACCGGTGGGACGCCGACCGCGAGGCCCGCACCCGCCACAGCAGCAGCCAGCCGAACGCCACCGCGCTCAGCCCCAGCGAGACCGTGCCCACGGTGTCCACGTGCGGGCCCAGGAACTCCATCGAGCCGTAGTTCAGCAGCACCCCGCCCTCCCAGCCGAAGTGCCGGGCGACGTGGAAGACCAGCGAGCCCAGCGACTCCACCTCGACGCCCCGCTCGCGCTGGAACGTCAGGAACGCGAACGCCCCGGGCATCGACACGGCGAACAGCGCGGCCAGCCCGGCCCCGCTCACCGCGGCGGCGACCCAGGGCTCGCGCCCCCGCATCCCGACGAGCACCAGCGCCGGCCACACCTTCAGCAGCGCCCCGACCGCCGCCAGGGCCCCCGCCACGCGCGGATGCCGCCCGGCGGCGAGCAGTGCGGCCACCGCGACGGCCGTGACCATCACGTCGTAGCGGGCGTACACCGTGGGGCCGAGCAGCGGTACGCCCGCCACCCACACCCACGCCCCGCGCGGCGACCGCCCCGTCCCCCGGCCGGCGTGCCACAGCAGTGCCAGGACGGCGGCGTCCGTGACCCACGCGAGGACGAAGAAGGCCGTCGCGTACTCCAGGAAGGGCAGCAGGCCGGGGGAGAGGACCGCGAAGGCCGCCGCCGGCGGGTACTGCCAGGTGACGTCGTTCAGCGGAAACGTTCCGGTGCGCAGCACGTCGGCCCAGTCCCGGTAGATGACGGACACGTCGCCGGTGACGTCCGGACCGGGGAAGACCAGCACCTTCAGCACGAACAGCAGCAGCACCAGCCGGGTGGCGCCCCAGACCGTCGGCAGCCACATCCGTGACCGCCCCGCGTCCCTCGTCTCCACGTGCTCCCTGCCCGTCCGTGCCCGCCCGCACCTGCCTGTCCCCGCCTCGTACCCGCTTGTCCCCCGGTGCGGCCATGATGACCCGGACCCCTGTGGGCGTGCCACAGGAGGCGGCCGGGCCAGGCTCCCGGCGGCCGGTTCGGTAGGGTCGGCGGCGTGCGCAAGACCTTGATCGTGACCAACGACTTCCCGCCCCGCCCGGGCGGCATCCAGGCCTTCCTGCACAACATGGCGCTGCGCCTGGACCCCGAGCGGCTGGTCGTCTACGCCTCCACCTGGAAGCGCGGCCGCGAGGGCATCGAGGCCACCGCCGCCTTCGACGCCGAGCAGCCCTTCACCGTCGTACGGGACCGCACGACGATGCTGCTGCCGACGCCGGGCGCCACCCGGCGGGCAGTGGGCCTGCTGCGCGAGCACGGCTGCACCTCGGTGTGGTTCGGGGCGGCCGCGCCCCTCGGCCTGATGGCCCCGGCCCTGCGGAGGGCGGGCGCCGAGCGGCTGGTCGCCACCACCCACGGCCACGAGGCGGGCTGGGCCCAGCTGCCCGCCACCCGGCAACTGCTGCGCCGGATCGGGGAGTCGACGGACACGATCACCTACCTCGGCGAGTACACGCGCTCCCGGATCGCGGGCGCGCTCACCCCCGGGGCCGCCGCCCGGATGGTGCAACTGCCGCCCGGCGTCGACGAGAAGACCTTCCACCCGGCCAGCGGCGGCGACGAGGTGCGCGCCCGCCTCGGATTCACCGACCGCCCCGTCGTGGTCTGCGTCTCCCGCCTGGTCCCGCGCAAGGGTCAGGACACCCTGATCCGGGCGATGCCGCGCATCCTCGCCGCCGAGCCGGACGCCGTCCTGCTGATCGTCGGCGGCGGCCCCTACGAGAAGGACCTGCGCCGCCTCGCCGAGGAGACCGGCGTCGCCGCCGCCGTCCACTTCACCGGCGCCGTGCCCTGGTCCGAACTGCCCGCGCACTACGGCGCCGGGGACGTCTTCGCCATGCCCTGCCGCACCCGCCGGGGCGGCCTCGACGTGGAGGGCCTCGGCATCGTCTACCTGGAGGCCTCGGCGACCGGCCTGCCCGTCGTCGCCGGCGACTCGGGCGGCGCACCCGACGCGGTACTCGACGGCGAGACGGGCTGGGTGGTCCGGGGCGAGGACCCGAACGAGTCCGCCGACCGCATCACCACCCTCCTCGCAGACCCGGAACTGCGCCGCCGGATGGGCGAGCGGGGCAGGGCCTGGGTGGAGGAGAAATGGCGCTGGGACCTACTGGCAGAGCACTTGAGAACGCTGCTGCAGGGCGGCTCCGCCAGGGGCGCGGGGCTGTGACATGTGCGGCTCCGCCGCGCGGGCGCGACAAGCCACGGACAACGTCGGGCCGCCGACGAACCGGACCCGGCACCCCGGAAGGCGCCCCTACTTGGAGTAGATCGCCTCGATCTCGTCGGCATAGTCCTTCGCGACGACATTCCGCTTCAGCTTCAACGACGGAGTCAGATGCCCCGAGTCCTCGGTGAACTGCGCCCCCAGCACCCGGAACTTCCGCACCGACTCCGCCTTGGACACCGCCGCGTTCCCGTCGTCGACCGCGTCCTGGATCGCCGCGAGCAGTTCCGGATCCTCCCGCAGTGACACCGCCGTCGAGCCGGCCGGCTTCCCGTGCTCCGCGCACCAGCGCCCGAGGAACTCCTCGTCGATGGTGACCAGCGCGCCCACGAAGGGCCGCCCGTCGCCGACCACCATGCACTCCGCGACCAGCGCGTGCGCGCGGATGCGGTCCTCCATGACGGCCGGGGCGACGTTCTTGCCGCCGGCGGTGACGATGATCTCCTTCTTGCGGCCGGTGATCCGCAGGTAGCCGTCCTCGTCCAGGGTGCCGATGTCGCCGGTGTGGAACCAGCCGTCGGCCAGCGCCTCCGCGGTCGCGCCCGGGTTGTTCCAGTACTCCTTGAACAGGTGCTCGCCGTGCAGCAGCACCTCGCCGTCGTCCGCGATACGCACCACCGAGCCGGGCAGCGGCTGGCCCACCGTGCCGATCTTCTGCCGGTCCCAGGGGTTGAAGGCGGTGGCCGCGCAGGACTCGGTCAGGCCGTAGCCCTCCAGGACCGTGAAGCCGATGCCGCGGAAGAAGTGACCCAGCCGCTCGCCGAGCGGGGCGCCGCCGGAGATGGCGTACTCGCCGCGCCCGCCGAGGACCGTGCGGAGCTTGCTGTAGACGAGCTTGTCGAAGACCTTGTGCTTGATCTTCAGGCCGACGGACGGGCCCGACGGGGCGTCCAGGGCCTTGCTGTACGCGATCGCGGTGTCGGCGGCCTTGTCGAAGATCTTGCCCTTGCCGTCCGCCTGGGCCTTGGCGCGCGCCGAGTTGTACACCTTCTCGAAGACGCGGGGCACGCCGAGGATCAGCGTGGGCCGGAAGGCGGCCAGCTCGTCGGTGAGGTTCTTGATGTCGGGGACGTTGCCCAGCTTGATCGGCGCGATCATCGGCGCGACCTGGACCAGGCGGCCGAAGACGTGGGCGAGCGGCAGGAAGAGGAGGACCGAGCACTCACCGGTACGGAAGAGCGGACGCAGTCGTTCCACCACGTTGCCGCACTCCGCGAAGAAGCTGCGGTGGGTCAGGACGCAGCCCTTGGGGCGGCCCGTGGTGCCGGAGGTGTACACGATGGTCGCGGGGTCGTCCGCCTTCGCGATCGAGCCGCGCTCCTCGACGGTGCGGTCCGTGACGTCCTGGCCCAGCCGCCCCAGCTCCTCCACGGCGCCGGCGTCGATCTGCCAGACGTTCTTGAGGGCGGGCAGCTGCTCGCGCACCGACTCGACGGCGGCGGCGTGCCCGGCCGACTCCACCACGCACGCCGTGGCGCCCGAGTCGCCGAGGATCCACTGCACCTGCTCCGGCGAGCTGGTCTCGTACACCGGCACGGTGATCGCGCCCGCGCTCCAGATCGCGAAGTCCAGCAGCGTCCACTCGTAGCGCGTGCGGGACATCAGGCCGACCCGGTCGCCCGGCTGGACACCGGAGGCGATGAGCCCCTTGGCGGCGGAGTGCACCTCGGCGAGGAAGGCGCGCGCGGTGACGTCCTGCCAGACGCCTCCCACCTTGCGGGCGATGACGGCGACATCGGGATGCTGCGCGGCGTTTCTGCGGACGATGTCGGTCAGGTTTCCGTCCGTGGGGACCTCGTACAAGGCCGGAAGGCTGAACTCGCGCAAGACTGCTGCTCCTCATAAGGCGCCGGCGCCACGACGTTGTGCGATGCGACGGTGCGGTCCAAGGCTCGGGCTGTGGCTCCGGAGGACTCATGCGGGATTCACATGTTGAAATCCAGAGCACGACTGGACTGCCCGGACGTTACCCGCCGGTATACGTTCTCCGACAGGGGGTCCCCGCGAGATGTTCGCTGCGTCACACGGACGGGGTTTGCTTTGCGCACAGTAGTCGACGGATCAACGGACCAGCCAGTAACCGCAGGTCCGACCGCCACTGTTCACAGCACGCGCGCGCTGCTTACGCTTGATCGCCATGGCACCCACACCGCCCCGTAACACGAGCACGCGCGTCCACGTGGTCAGCGACGTCCACGGCAATGCCCGCGACCTGGCCCGGGCCGGCGACGGCGCCGACGCCCTGATCTGCCTCGGGGACCTGGTCCTCTTCCTCGACTACGCCGACCACTCGCGCGGCATCTTCCCCGACCTGTTCGGCGTCGCGAACGCCGACCGCATCGTCGCGCTGCGCACCGCCCGCCGCTTCGAGGAGGCGCGGGAGTTCGGCAGGCGGCTGTGGGCGGAGGCCGGCGGGGAGCCGCGCGAGCTGATCGAGCGGGCGGTGCGCAAGCAGTACGCCGAGCTGTTCGCCGCCTTCCCCACCCCGACGTACGCCACCTACGGCAACGTCGACGTGCCCCCGCTGTGGCCCGAGTACGCCGGGCCCGGCACCACCGTGCTCGACGGGGAGCGGGTGGAGATCGGCGGCCGCGTCTTCGGGTTCGTCGGCGGCGGCCTGCGGACCCCGATGAACACGCCGTACGAGATCAGCGACGAGGAGTACGCCGCGAAGATCGAGGCCGTCGGCGAGGTGGACGTGCTGTGCACCCACATCCCGCCCGAGGTGCCGGAACTGGTCTACGACACGGTCGCCCGGCGCTTCGAGCGGGGCAGCCGCGCGCTGCTGGACGCCATCCGCCGCACCCGCCCGCGCTACGCCCTGTTCGGGCACGTCCACCAGCCGCTGGTACGGCGGATGCGCGTCGGGGCGACCGAATGCGTGAACGTCGGCCACTTCGCGTCGAGCGGGCGGCCGTGGGCGCTGGAGTGGTGACCGGGTGCGGTTCAGCCGCGCAGGTGGGTGGTGGCATGCGGCCTCCCCGTGCGCGATAGCCTTCACGCGGCACACACGTGCGCGCGACGGGCGCACGACGACCTCAGTAGCGGCCCGCATCCGGAGGAGCCACGGCGATGGCGGAACACACCAGCTCGAGCATCACCATCGAGGCGGCACCGGCCGACGTGATGGCGGTGATCGCCGACTTCGCCCGCTACCCGGACTGGACCGGCGAGGTGAAGGAGGCGCAGGTCCTCGCGACCGACGAACAGGGGCGTGCCGAGCAGGTCCGGCTCGTCATGGACGCCGGAGCGATCAAGGACGACCAGACGCTGGGGTACACCTGGACCGGTGAGCACGAGGTGTCCTGGACGCTGGTGAAGTCCCAGATGCTGCGCTCCCTCGACGGCTCCTACCTGCTCCGCCCGGCGGGCACCGGCACGGAGGTCACCTACCGGCTCACGGTGGACGTCAAGATCCCGATGCTCGGCATGATCAAGCGCAAGGCGGAGAAGGTCATCATCGACCGGGCCCTGGCAGGCCTGAAGAAGCGGGTCGAGTCGAAGTAACGCGGCCGCGGACCGCCGCCGCCGACGCAACCGCGGGCGGCCGAGCCCGCCGTAGCTGCGGGCAGTCGGGCCTGCCTCAGCGCCTGAGCGGCCCGGGAGGCACCCCCGGGGGTGGCGCGGGTGGGCCGCAGCGGCACCCCGCGCCGCCGGGCTGCGAACCCTCCTCCGCAGCGGCACCCCGGCACCGCCGACGCACCGGTACCGTTCACCCCCATGCGCACCCTCCTGATCACGGGCCCCGGCGGCACCGGCCGTACCACCGTCGCCGCCGCCACCGCGCTCACCGCGGCCCGGCAGGGCACCCGCACCCTCGTCCTCGGAACCGACCGCGACGACACCCTCGGCGCCGCACTCGGCGTGCGCACCGGCCCGGCCCCGACCTCCGTCGAACCCGGCCTCACCGCTTGGCGCCCCGACGCCGCCCAGGGCTTCCGGGACGCCCTCGCCGCCCTCCAGGACCGCGCCGCCTCCGCGCTCGACCTCCTCGGCGCCGCCCGCCTCGACCCCGAGGAACTCACCCCGCTGCCCGGGGCCGACGACCTCGCCCTGCTGCGTGCTCTGCGCGAGGCCGCCCTCGCCGAGGCGCACGACCTCCTCGTCGTCGACCTGCCGCCCGCCCCGCGCGCCCTCGCCCTGCTCGCCGCCCCCGAGGAACTGCGCCGCGCCCTGCGCCGCCTGCTCCCGCCCGAGCGGCAGGCCGCCCGCGCCCTGCGCCCGGTCCTCGGCCGGCTCGCCGGCGTCCCCATGCCGACCGAGGCGCTGTACGAGGCCGCCGCCCGCTGGGACCTGGAACTCGCCGCCGCCGAATCCGTCCTGGCCGACCGGAACACCGTGGTACGGCTGGTCGCCGAGCCCGGACCCGCCGGAGCCGACGCCGTCCGCACCACCACCCTCGGCCTGGCCCTGCGCGGACTGCGCACCGACCTGCTCGTCGCCAACCGCGTGCTGCCCGAGGACACCCCGGCGGACAGCTGGCTCAGCGGCCCCCTCGCCCAGCAGCGCAAGACCCTGGAGGAGTGGCGGGGGGCGTACGACGTCCGCGCCGTGGCCCATCTCGGCCACGACCCGCGCGGCACGGACGACCTCGCGGCCCTCGCCGTGCCGGGCGTCAACCCGGACGCCTCCCCGGTCGAGTGGCCCGTCACCGACCGGCTGGCCGAGGACGGCGTGCTGGTCTGGCACATCCCGCTGCCCGGCGCCGTACGCGAGGAGCTCGACCTGGTCCGCCGCGGCGACGAACTGGCCGTCGCCGCCGGGCCGTTCCGCCGCACCGTCCCGCTGCCGTCGGCGCTGCGCCGCTGCACCGTAGACGGGGCCGCCCTGCGCGACGGCACGCTCGCCGTCCGGTTCGCGCCCGACCCGGAACTGTGGCCGCGGGGGCGATGACCCGCGGAGCCCCGGAGCGCGGGCCCGTTCGGGTAACGTCGTAAGGACGAACCGTAGTCAGGAGTCCGTCATGAGCGAAGAGCTCCCCCCGTCCGAGGCCCCCCGCCCCGACGAGGCCGACGCGGTCGACGAGACGCGAGCGACCGACGAGACGCGAGCGACCGGCGAGACGCGAGCGACCGGCGAGACGCGCGGGGCGGCACAGGAGCCGGGTGCGAGCGACGCCGACGCCTGGGCGACCGCGTGCGCCGAGGACCTGGAGGCCGAGAAGGCCCGCCGCCGGGCCGCGTACGGGCCTCCGCCCGGCTCGGCCGCCGAGGAGCTGCGCCGGCTCGTCGACACCGTCGCGGACAAGCTGTCCGGTCTCCAGTCCCCCCTGCTCGGCCAGGTCGCCGGACCCGCCGCCCAGCAGGTGGTCCGGCAGGTCGTCCAGCAGGCCAAGGCCGCCGTCGAACCGGTCATCGAGCGCAACCCGGACCTGTTCGACCACCTCGCCGCCGCCGGTGGTGAACTGCTCGCCGCCTACCGCTCCGCCGTCCAGAACCAGGAACGCCGCTGGACCACCGGGGACACCGCGCCCAAGGACCCGAGCGACCCACGTGACCTGGACGAACGCGGCACCGACGGCCGCGACGAGGGCGACGGAGGCACCGGCCCGGGGCAGCGCATCGACCTGGACTGAGTCCTGCCTCGGGTACGGTTGCCCTTAGCGGGGCTCGACCGAACTGAGGGATTCATGGGACTCACCATCGGCGTCGACATCGGCGGCACGAAGATCGCGGCCGGCGTGGTCGACGAGGAAGGCAACATCCTCTCGACCCACAAGGTGCCGACCCCCACCACACCCGAGGCCATCGTGGACGCCATCGCCTCCGCGGTCGAGGGCGCGCGAGTGGGGCACGAGATCGTCGCAGTGGGCATCGGCGCCGCCGGATACGTCAACCGCCAGCGCTCCACGGTCTACTTCGCGCCCAACATCGACTGGCGCCAGGAGCCGCTCAAGGAGAAGGTCGAGGCCCGCGTCGGCCTCCCGGTCGTCGTGGAGAACGACGCCAACGCCGCGGCCTGGGGCGAGTACAAGTTCGGCGGCGGCAAGGGCCACCGCAACGTCATCTGCATCACCCTGGGCACCGGCCTCGGCGGCGGCATCATCATCGGCAACAAGCTGCGCCGCGGCCACTTCGGCGTGGCCGCGGAGTTCGGCCACATCCGCATGGTGCCGGACGGCCTGCTGTGCGGCTGCGGCTCGCAGGGCTGCTGGGAGCAGTACGCGTCGGGGCGGGCGCTGGTGAGGTACGCCAAGCAGCGCGCCAACGCCACCCCCGAGCGCGCCGAGGTGCTGCTCGCCCTCGGCGACGGCACCCCCGACGGCATCGAGGGCAAGCACATCTCGGTCGCCGCCCGCCAGGGCTGCCCGGTCGCCGTCGACTCCTACCGGGAGCTGGCCCGCTGGGCCGGGGCCGGTCTCGCCGACCTGGCCTCGCTCTTCGACCCGTCCGCCTTCATCGTCGGCGGCGGCCTCTCGGACGAGGGCGACCTGGTCCTCGACCCGATCCGCAAGTCCTACAAGCGCTGGCTGGTCGGCGGCAACTGGCGCCCGGTCGCCGACGTGATCGCCGCCCAACTCGGCAACAAGGCCGGCCTGGTCGGCGCCGCCGACCTGGCGAGAGAACCCGACCCGATCATGTGACGATCACTTCCCGACTCCGGGAGCTGCGCTCACCCGAGGGGCGCGGGGAACTGCGCGACCAGCCACGACGAACCGGCAGTCGCCCAGGAACCCCGCGCCCCGACCCATGAGGCGCCTGATCATGCGTTCCCGTAAATTGACGGCATGGCAACATCCCTCCCGGCGCTCCCCAACTCCCGCACGGAACCCGACGGTTCCGCGGTCATCCGCGTCCTGAGCTACAACATCCGCTCACTGCGCGACGACACCGACGCCCTCGCCCGCGTCATCAAGGCCTGCGCGCCCGACCTGGTCCTCCTCCAGGAGGCCCCCCGCTTCTTCCGCTGGCGCAAGAAGATCACCCGGCTCGCCGCCGCCGGCGATCTGGTCCTGCTCTCCGGCGGCGGAACCGCCGCCGGCCCCGCGCTGCTCTGCTCCCTGCGGGCCACCGTGGAGCGCACCGAGGACGTGCTGCTCCCGCTCACCCCCGGCCGGCACCGCCGGGGCATGGCCGCCGCCGTGGTCCGGATCGGCGGCGCCCGCATCGGCGTACTCAGCTCCCACCTGTCCCTGGACGCGGACGAGCGCCACGAACAGGCCGGGCTGCTCCTCGACCACCTGGCCGCCCTCGGCGTGAAGCACGCCGTGGCGGGCGGCGACCTGAACGAGCGCCCCGGCGGCCGCACCTTCCGGCGGCTCGGCGAAGGGCTGCGCGACTGCTGGACCGCCGCGCCCTGGGGCGGCGAGTACACCTTCCCCGCGACCGCCCCGGACCGCCGGATCGACGCGGTCTTCGTCACCGAGGGCATCGAGGTGCTGGGCTGCGGAGTGCCGTCGGGACTGGCCGGGGTGGCCGAGGACGACCTGAGGGCGGCCACGGACCACCTTCCGGTCCTGACCGCCCTCCGCGTACCCGCGACCGCCTGACCCGGGGTCCGGCCGGCCACCCGGCTACACCACCGCGCCCCGCCCCGGATCGTCGTCGTCCTCGTCGCCCGTCCGCATCCGCACGACCAGGGTGGCGAAGCCGCCGAGGAAACCGCCGATGCTCAGGGTCGTCAGCCACCAGGTCATGTCCCAGCCGAGCACCACCGCCAGCAGGAGCAGCACCGGGCCGCCGAGCACGCCCAGCCAGGCGAACTTCGAGGTGGGATCGGTCTCGGGCAGCGGCGGCGGCTCGGGCGGCACGAAGTGGCCCTCGTCGTCCGCGTCGAAGTCGTCGTCGGACGGCTCTGCGGGCGCGTGGTCGCGGGGGCCGACGCCGGGGGCGAACGCGACGGAACTCCCCAGCGGCCGGTCCGAGGAGGGCCGGTCCGCCGAGGGCTTCTCGTCGTTCACCTCGGGTTCGAGCAGCGCCAGGTCCTCGACCGACTTGAACGGCTTGGCGCCCGGCGGGTCCGGGGGCTCCTCCCCGTACCCGGCGACGATCGAGGCCCAGGCGGCGTCCTCGTCGAACGGCGCGTCCTGCGCCTCGGGCCCGCCGTCCGCCGCGCGCTCCCGTCCCTCGCGGTGCTCCCGCTCCAGGTCCCGCTCCTCGCGGTCCTCGCGGTCGGAGTCGTGCTCAGCCACCTGCGGCCGTCCCTTCCTTGCCGAGACCGGACTCCGGTTCCCCGACGGAACCGGGCGCGAGCCGGCCGATGAACGCGACGCTCTCAGCGAAGATCCGGTCCGCATCGTGGTCCAACGTCGCCACGTGGTAGCTCTGTTCCAGCAGGATCTCCGTCACGTCCGTCGACGACACCCGGCCCAGGATCCGCGCCGAGTCGGCCGGCGGCACCACGTGGTCCTGCGGACTGCGCAGCAGCAGCAGCGGCTGGGTCACCTGCGGCAGGTCGCCGTCGGCCAGCCGGAAGAAGGCGCGCAGCGAGTGCGCCGAGTGCAGCGGCACCCGGTCGTACCCCAGCTCCGTGCTGAGCGGCTTGGCGATGTCGCTGGCGATGCCCTTCGTCGCGGGCACCAGGTGGCGCAGGACCGGAAGGGCGTGCTGGGCGACGCCGTGCATCTTGTTCGCCGGGTTGACGACGACGACGCCCGACACCGCGTCCCCGTGCTTGGCGGCCAGCCGCAGTGCCAGCGCGCCGCCCATGGACAGACCGGCCACGAAGACGCGCTCGCAGCGCTCGCGCAGGGCACGCAGCTCGCGGTCCACCTCCGCGTACCAGTCCTGCCAGCCGGTGACCTGCATGTCCTGCCAGCGCGTGCCGTGCCCGGGCAGCAGCGGCAGCGACACGGTCAGGCCGCGCGCGGCAAGGTACCGGGCCCAGGGGCGCAGCGACTGCGGGGAACCGGTGAAACCGTGACAGAGGAGGACGCCGACGTCACCGCCCTCGTGGCGGAACGGCTCGGCTCCGGGCAGGACCGACACGTCTCGGTCTCCTGTCGTCAGGGGTACTCGCGGGTCTTTCACCGTACGCGACCGCACGGACACCGACCAGGGCCGTCGGGGCCATTGACGGTGTCCCGGGATAAGGTCTGACCCACGGACACGGGAGGCACTGGGTTGTTGTACGGCGCGATGAAGGTCACCGTCGGGGGGTCGCTGAAGCTCGCCTTCCGGCCCTGGGTGGAGGGCCTGGAGCACATCCCGGCCGACGGACCCGCCATCCTGGCGAGCAACCACCTGTCGTTCTCCGACTCGTTCTTCCTGCCGGCCGTCCTCGACCGCAAGGTGACCTTCATCGCCAAGGCCGAGTACTTCAACACCCCCGGGGTCAAGGGCCGGCTGACCGCCGCCTTCTTCAAGGGCGTGGGCCAGCTCCCGGTGGACCGCTCCGGCGCGCGCGGTGCGGGGGAGGCCGCCATCAAGAGCGGCATAGAGGTCCTGGAGCGCGGCGAGCTGTTCGGGATCTACCCCGAGGGCACCCGCTCCCCGGACGGGCGCCTCTACCGCGGCAAGCCGGGCGGGCTGGCCCGCGTGGCCCTCGCCACCGGGGCGCCCGTCGTCCCGGTCGCCATGATCGACACCGAGAAGATCCAGCCGCCCGGCCAGGTGATGCCGAAGCTGATGCGGCCCGGCATCCGCATCGGCAAGCCGCTGGACTTCTCCCGCTACCAGGGCATGGAGCACGACCGCTTCGTACTCCGCGCGGTGACCGACGAGGTCATGTACGAGATCATGAAGCTCTCCGGCCAGGAGTACGTCGACATGTACGCGACCGCCATGAAGCGGCAGCTCGCGGAGGCGGCGAAGGCCGAGAAGGCGGCGAAGGCCGAGAAGGCGGCGAAGGCCGAGAAGGCGGCCAAGAACGACAAGGCGGCCAAGAACGACAAGGCGGCGAAGGCCGGGACGGACCGGGCCGGCACGTAGTTCGGACGGCACCGGACACGGGGGCCCGGGGAGGGGGGGACATGGCCAGGCGCGAGAGAGTCATGAGGATGTCGGTCGAGCAGCCGCTGTGGCGCGCGCTCGCCGGCTACCGCGTGCTCACCATGCTGTACGCGATCGGCTTCTTCGCCACCGCCTACTCCGGCTTCGCCCGCCCCTGGCTCGCCGTCGCCTACTACGCGGTCCTCTTCGTGTGGACCCTGGCCACCCTCCCCAAGCTCGCCAACGCGGCGAGCTGCACCAAGCGCTTCCTCACCGCCGACCTCACCATCGCGCTGGCCGGCATCCTGCTCACACCCTTCGCCGACGCCCACCAACGCGTCGCGGACGGCGGCCCGACCCTGCCGTCGATATGGACCGCCGGGTCCGTGCTGGCCTTCGCCGTCAAGGGCGGCTGGCGCTGGGCGGCCGTCGCCTCCACCCTCGTCGCCGTCGCCAACCTCGTCGAACGCGGCACCCCGGCCCGCGACACCGTCCACAACGTCATCCTCGTCTGGGTCGCCTCCATCGCCATCGGCTACGTCGTCGAGGTCGCCCGCGCCTCCGAGCGCACCCTCGCCCGCGCCCTGGAGATCGAGGCGGCGACCAGGGAACGCGAGCGGCTGGCCCGGGACATCCACGACAGCGTCCTCCAGGTGCTGGCGATGGTGCAGCGCCGGGGCGCCGTCATCGGCGGCGAGGCGGCCGAGCTGGGCCGGCTGGCCGGTGAGCAGGAGGTGGCCCTGCGCACCCTGGTCTCCGGCGGCCTGGTGCCCGTCTCCCGGGTCTCCGAGGACGCCGCCGACGGCGCGCTCGTACGGGTGGTCGAGGAACGGGAGGGGACGGACCCGGACGGTCCCGTCGACCTGCGTGCCCTGCTCGCCCCGTACGCCGGCTCCCTGGTGAACCTCGCCGATCCGGGCGCCCCGGTCCTCCTGGCTCCGGGTGCCGCGCGGGAACTGGCCGCCGCCGTGGGCGCCGCGCTGGACAATGTCCGCGAGCACGTCGGCGAGCGGGCCCGCGCCTGGATCCTGGTCGAGGACGAACCGGACGAGGTGATCGTCACCGTCCGCGACGAGGGGCCGGGCATCCCGCCGGGGCGGCTCGCCGAGGCCGAGGGCGAGGGACGGCTCGGCGTGGCCCTGTCGATCCGCGGGCGGCTGCGCGACCTCGGCGGCACGGCCGAGCTGATCTCGGTGCCCGGACAGGGCACGGAGGTCGAACTGAAGGCACCGAAGAAGAACGCCGGTACCACCGCGCGGGGGAAGGCAGCGGACCATGAGTGAACGACACGACCCCGAACGACACGACCCCGAGCGGCGGGACCCCGGCCGCCGGGACCCGATCAAGGTCATGGTGGTCGACGACCACCCGATGTGGCGCGACGCGGTCGCCCGGGACCTCGCCGAGTCCGGCTTCGACGTGGTCGCCACCGCGAGCGACGGCGACCAGGCGGTGCGCCGCGCCCGGGCCGCCGCCCCCGACGTCCTCGTCCTCGACCTCAACCTGCCCGGCAGGCCGGGCGTCCAGGTCTGCAAGGAGGCCGTCGGCACCGACCCGAAGCTGCGCGTGCTCGTGCTCTCGGCGAGCGGGGAGCACGCCGACGTACTGGAGGCGGTCAAGTCCGGCGCGACCGGATACCTGCTGAAGTCCGCCTCCACCGAGGAACTGAGGGACGCGGTGCGCCGCACGGCCGCGGGCGACCCGGTCTTCACCCCCGGGCTCGCCGGGCTGGTCCTCGGGGAGTACCGCCGCCTGGCCTCCGAACCGGCCCCCGCCGCGGGCTCCGACGACCCCGGCGCGCCCCGGCTCACCGACCGGGAGACCGAGGTGCTGCGCCTGGTCGCCAAGGGCCTGAGCTACAAGCAGATCGCCGAACGCCTCGTCATCTCCCACCGCACCGTGCAGAACCACGTCCAGAACACCCTCGGCAAGCTCCAGCTGCACAACCGGGTGGAGCTGGTGCGGTACGCGATCGAACGGGGTCTGGACGACGCCTGACCCACGCGGGACATTGGCCTCAACCACCCACCCTGGCAAAGGGGTTGTGCGATGAAGGTCGGAGTACTGACCGGAGGCGGCGACTGCCCCGGGCTCAACGCCGTCATCCGGGCCGTCGTCCGCAAGGGCGTCCAGGAGTACGGCTACGACTTCACCGGTTTCCGGGACGGCTGGCGCGGCCCCCTGGAGGGCGACACCGTCCCGCTCGACATCCCGGCCGTCCGCGGCATCCTGCCCCGCGGCGGCACCGTCCTCGGCTCCTCCCGCACCAACCCGCTCAAGCAGCGGGACGGCATCCGGCGCATCAAGGACAACCTCGCCGCACTCGGCGTCGAGGCCCTCATCACCATCGGCGGCGAGGACACCCTCGGCGTCGCCACCCGCCTCGCCGACGAGTACGGCGTGCCCTGCGTCGGCGTCCCCAAGACCATCGACAACGACCTGTCCGCCACCGACTACACCTTCGGTTTCGACACCGCCGTCGGCATCGCCACCGAGGCCATCGACCGGCTGCACACCACCGCCGAGTCCCACATGCGCGTCCTGGTCGTCGAGGTCATGGGCCGGCACGCCGGCTGGATCGCCCTCCACTCGGGCCTGGCCGGCGGCGCCAACGTCATCCTCATCCCCGAGCAGCGCTTCGACGTCGAGCAGGTGTGCTCCTGGGTGACCTCCCGGTTCCGGGCCTCCTACGCCCCGATCGTGGTCGTCGCCGAGGGCGCGATGCCGCGCGACGGCGACATGGTGCTCAAGGACGAGTCGCTGGACTCCTACGGGCACGTCCGGCTGTCCGGGGTCGGCGAATGGCTGGCCAAGCAGATCGAGAAGCGCACCGGCAACGAGGCCCGCACCACCGTCCTCGGCCACGTCCAGCGCGGCGGCACGCCCAGCGCCTTCGACCGCTGGCTCGCCACCCGCTTCGGACTGCACGCCGTCGACTGCGTGCACGACGGGGACTTCGGCAAGATGGTCGCCCTGCGCGGCACGGACATCGTCCGCGTCCCGATCGCCGAGGCCACGGCCCGGCTGAAGACCGTCGACCCGGCGCTGTACGAGGAGGTCGGCGTGTTCTTCGGCTGACGTCCGGCGGAACGGCCGCTGACCGGCGACGGCGGTCCGAGGGCCGTATATTCGGCCCGGAGCCCACCACGACGGGAGCGGTCATGGAGATCCTTGCCTTCGGCGTCCAGGCCGACGAGAAGCCCCTGATCGAGCGGGCCTTCCGCGACCACGAGGACGTCCGCTGCCTGGACGTCTTCCTCAACGAGGACACCGCCCCCATCGCGGCCGGCCACGAGATCGTCTCCACGTCCGTCAACGCCGACCTCGGCGCGGCCGTTCTGGAGATCCTCGCGGCCGGCGGCACCCGGATGGTGGCCCAGCGCTCCACCGGCTTCAACAACGTCGACCTGGACACCGCCGACCGGCTCGGCATGACCGTCGCCCGGGTGTCGTACTACTCGCCCCACTCGGTCGCCGAGTTCGCCTGGGCCCTCGCCATGGCCGTCAACCGGCGGATCGTGCGCGCCTCCATCCGCACCCGCGACTTCGACTTCCGGCTCGACGGACTGATGGGCCGGGACCTGCACGGCCGCACCGCCGGCGTCCTCGGCACCGGCAAGATCGGCGAGGCCTTCGCCCGGATCGCCCACGGCTTCGGCATGCGGCTGCTCGGCTGGGACGTCGCCGAGAACCCGGCCTGCGCCGAACTGGGCATGCGCTACGTCGCCAAGGACGAGCTGCTGGCCCGCTCCGACCTGATCACCCTGCACGTCCCGCTGATGGCCGAGACCCGGCACCTGATCGACGCGACCGCCCTGAAGGCGATGCGCGACGACGCCATCCTGATCAATTCCAGCCGCGGCGGCCTGATCGACACCGCGGCCCTCGTCGGCGAACTGCGCGCGGGCCGCTTCGCCGGCGTCGGCCTGGACGTGTACGAGGCGGAGGCGGGCCTGTTCTTCCTCGACAAGTCCCTGGAGGCCGTCGAGGACGACACCCTGGCCCGCCTCGTCACCTTCCCGAACGTCCTGGTCACCTCGCACCAGGCCTACTACACCGAGGACGCCGTCGGCCAGATCGTCGGCACGACGGTGCGCAACGTCCTCGACTACCGGGAGGGCCGCCGCTCGGAGAACGTGCTCGTACCGCGCAGCTGACCGGCCAGCTCCCGCACGATCGCGGTGCCGTTCAGGGTCAGCACCGACTCGGGGTGGAACTGGACGCCCGCGAAGCCGCCGCCCCGCAGCGCGTGCACCTCGCCGGCCGCCGAGCGGCTCACCTCGATGCCGCGGGCGGCCAGCTCCCGGGCCGTTCCGTCGTCGCAGCGCGCGGTGAAGCTGTTGTAGAAGCCGACCGTCTCCGGCCGCCCGAACAGGTCGATCTCCGTCTGCGCCCCCTGGTACGGCACCTCCTTGCGGACGATGTCCAGCCCCAGCTCCGCCGCGATCAGCTCGTGCCCGAGGCAGACGCCGAGGACGCCGTGCCGGTTCGCCCCGAGCACCTCGGCGGTCAGGGACCGCAGGAAGCGCATCTTCGGGTCGGCCGGGTCGGAGGGGTCACCGGGACCCGGCCCCAGCACCACCGGACCGCCCTGGTGCCCGAGCACCGCCTCGCGCAGCCCCGGTTCGTCGTACCGCCGTACGCTCACCGCGAGCCCCGAGGAGCGCAGCACGTGCGCGAGCATCGCCGTGAAGGTGTCCTCCGCGTCGACGACCAGGGCGTGCCCGGACAGCTCGGCCGACGGCTCCTGCATCCGCAGCCAGAACGGGGCCAAGGAGGCGCGGCGCCCGTCCAGCGCGGCCCGCACCCGGGGGTCGTCGGCCAGCCGCGGACGCCCGGCCTCCGTACGCGGCCGGGACGGGCGTACGCCCAGCGCCGCCAGCACGCCGGCCGCCTTGGCGTGGGTCTCCGCGACCTCGCCCGCCGGGTCCGAGCCGCGCACCAGCGTGGCGCCGACCGGCACCCGCAGCCGCCCGGCCGCGTCGATGTCGGCGGTGCGGATCAGGATGGGGGAGTCCAGGGTCTGGGGGCCCGGCTGCCCCGGCCCGTCACCCGGGTCCCGGCCCAGCAGCGCGAGCGCGCCCGCGTAGTAGCCCCGCCCGCCGGTCTCGTGCCGCTCGATGACCCGGCAGGCGTTCTGCACCGGCGAGCCGGTGACCGTCGCCGCGAACATGGTCTCCCGCAGCACCTCCCGCGCGTCCAGGGACGACTTCCCGCGCAGCTCGTACTCGGTGTGCGCGAGGTGCGCCATCTCCTTGAGCCGCGGGCCGACCACCACCCCGCCCATGTCGCCGACCGTGCACATCATCTTCAGTTCCTCGTCGACGACCATCGACAGCTCCTCGATCTCCTTGCCGTCGGCCAGGAAGTCGAGCAGGTGCTCGGGCGTCGGCCCCTCGGCGGGGTAGCGGTACGTGCCGCTGATCGGGTTCATGACGACCGTGCCCCCGGACATCCGCACGTGCACCTCCGGGCTGGCCCCCACCAGCGTGCGGTCCCCGGTGTGCACGACGAACGTCCAGTACGCGCCCCGTTCGCCCGCCAGGAGCCGCCGGAACAGGGCCAGGGCGTCGGCCCGCCCGAACCCGGGGATCCGCCCCTCGTACGTCCGCCGGATCACGAAGTTGGCGCCCTCGCCGCGGCCGATCTCCTCGTCGAGCACCCGGCCGACGATCCGCGCGTACTCCTCGTCGCCGACGTCGAAGCCGCCGCCCTCGACCCTCACCTCGTGCGCGGGCAGCTGCGCCAACGCCTCGCCGAGCGGGATGTCGTGGCGCTCCTCGGGGGTGAGCACCAGCAGGGGGGTGCCGTCGTCGCGGACGTCGAAGCCGCGCTCGCGGATCTGCCGGAAGGGGACGAGCGCCAGCCCCTCGTCGGGCAGGTCGGCGAGTCTGCCGTGCTCCGTGACCGGGCCGAGGAGCAGTTCCACGACGTCGTGGTCGCGGCCGGGCGCGCGGCGGCGCAGCAGGGCGAAGGGTCGGGTGCCGGTCAGCAGGCTGTCGAGCGGTGTCATGGGTCCGTGTCCTTCTCGGTTCGTCGGTGAGGAGGAACGGACCCGGGCTCGAAAACACCGAAGGCCGCCCCTCGGGCGGCCTTCGCGAGTCTTGAGTCGCGCGCAGTCAGTGGGCCGCCGGGTGAGCGGTCCACCACCAGTTCCGGGTCGAGTGCGCGAACATGCCGCCGACCCTAGCGCATGCGCGCGCGGCGCCGCGGCACATCCCGCGATGCGGGACGGCCGCGACGCCGCGGACGGTGCGCCGGATCGCCGGTGGATCACCGGCGGACGCCTCAGATGATCAGGCCGTACGTGTTCCAGCCGGTGCCGATCGTGGTGCGGCGCTCGAACGGCGCCGAGGCGCTGCCGGTGCCCTTGTAGAAATAGAGCACGCCGTTCTTGTCACGGCCGACGAGGTCGGGCCTGCCGTCCCGGTTCAGGTCGCTGGGGCCGCGCAGCACGTTGTAGGTGTTCCAGCCGCTGCCGATGCTGGTGCGGCGCTCGTACGGGGACGCCGCGTTGGCCTTGCCCTTGTAGAGCCACAGGACACCGTTCTTGTCGCGGGCGACGAGGTCGGGCCTGCCGTCGCCGGTGAGGTCGCCGGTGTCGGTCAGCGCGGTGTACGTGTTCCAGCCGCTGCCGATGGCGGACTTGGTCCGGAAGGGGGCGGAGGCGTTGCCGGTGCCCTGGTAGAGCCAGAGCCCGCCGCTCTTGTCGCGGGCGATCAGGTCCGGCTTTCCGTCACCCGTGATGTCCCGGGCGCCGGTGATCACGTCGTAGACGGACCAGCCGCCGCCGACCCTGGTGCGGCGCTCGAACGGCGCGGACGGGTTGCCGCTGCCCTTGTAGTACCAGAGCACACCGCTCTTGTCGCGGGCCACCATGTCGCCGGTGCCGTCGGCGCGCAGCGCCGTCAGCGTCGTTATCGCGTTGTAGGTGTCCCAGCCGCCGCCGACGCGGAAGCGGCCGAAGAACGGCGAGGAGGCGCTGCCGGTGCCCTGGTACTGCCACAGCACGCCCGACGCGTCCCGGCCGAGGAGGTTGTACCGGTCGGTGCCGGGGTCGGGCGCGGTGCCCTTGACCAGCTGGACGTCGGCCGTGCGGACGTAGCCGATGCGGTGGTTGAAGCGGATCGGGTAGTACGAGGTGTCGCCCACGACCACCGTGCGCGAACCCTCGCCCGAACCGTCGATGTTGCCGCTGTTGTAGTAGGAGCCCTTCATGGCGCCGCCGGCCAGGGCGTACTTCTGCCCGGCGAGGACGCCGTACTTCGTCAGCGACTCGTTGTTCCTGCTCTGGACCGGCACTCCGGTGCCGGCGTACGCGCCGTCCTCGGGGTAGGCGCGTCCGTACACCGGGACCGAGCTGGCTCCCGCCTTGGCCGTGACCACGTCCGGGGTGCCGACGGCGGTGGCGAAGCCGCCGTTCCGGTTGGAGAACCAGGCCTTCTTGCCGCCGTACCAGATGGCCGTCCAGTCCCGCCGTGCCTCGGCGACCACGTACTCGCCGCCGGCCAGGACCTTGTTGCCCCAGTTCCAGCCCTCGGTCCAGGTCTGGCTGCCCAGGTACGGGTCGGTGAGCGTGGCCGAGCCGGTGGACGGAGAGGTGTAGAGGTAGGTGAAGTTCGCGGGCTGCGCGGGGACCGAGGAGCCCCCGTTGGTGATCTTCGGCTGGTTCGCCGTGGTGAACGGCGGGACGACGCGGATCACCTGCCCCGTCTTGTACGGGCCGCCCGCGCCACCGGCGCCGGTGGGCGCGCCCAGCAGGCCCATGTAGTGGTTCCAGTCCCAGAAGGGGCCCGGGTCCCAGTGCTGGGACTTCACGTTGCCGTCCAGGACGCCCGGGACCTCGTCGTGGCCCAGGATGTGCTCACGGTCCAGCGGGATGTCGTACTTGCCGGCCAGGTACTTCACCAGCGCGGCCGAGGACTCGTACTGCGGCTCGGTGTACCAGCTGCCGTCCTTGATCGCGTAGCCCTCGTGCTCGATGCCGATCGAGTGCATGTTGAGGGTCTTGTTGGCCGCGTGCCAGGCCTCGTTCTTCGTCTCGACCATCTGGGTGACCAGACCGTCGGAGGCGCGGATCAGGTAGTGGGCGCTGGCGTACGACAGGGAGTTCTGGAAGACGCCGAGCGCGCTGCTGTAGCTGCCCTCGGTGTCGTGGATCACGATCGAGGTGATCTCGTGGCCGGCCGTGGGGCGGCTCGCGACGTTGTAGTTGCCCCAGTCGTCGATGCCGCCGTTCTGCTTGTAGGCGGCGGGACGGAAGTCGCAGTTCAGGCCGGACGGGCACTCGGGGGCCGGGGCGGCGGAGGCCGCGGCCAGCTCCAGGTCCGTCGTCTTCTTCGGCTTCACCGCCGGGTCGGCCGGCAGGGTGAGGGCCTGGCCGTCCACGGTGACGCGCTGCTCACCGGTCTTGATCGACTCGAACACGCGCTGCGCGAAGAGCTGCGCGCCCTTGGTGTCCGGGGCCTGGCTGGCGCGGGCCACGGCCGGGTACCACGCGCCGGGGTCCTCGGGCAGCGAGCCGGTGGCGTCCTTCTGGTACTGGGCCAGCAGAGCGGCGCCCGCCCGGATGCTCTCGCCGGTGTCGCTCTGCACCTTCTCGGTGGAGGCGTCGATGAGGCCGGCCGCCTCGTCCAGGGTGTGCAGCCGCGGGTCGTCGGTGTCGACGGGCTTCTCGTCGAGGCTCTCGAGCGCCTTGTCGGCGTCGAAGTGCTTCTCGACGACCGGGTCGCCGCTGCGGTTCATGTGCTCGAGCCGGTGCTCGCGCTCCTCGGCGGCGCCGTCGTTCTCCAGGCTGTCCGCGTCGACGTCCGTGAGCCCCATGACGTTGTACGCGCCGGTGGTGCTCGGCAGCCCGTCGTGGTCCTCCCAGCGCGTCTGCCGGTACGAGACCGCCATCAGCACGCTCTGCGGAACGTCGAACTCCTCGGCGGCCTGCTCGAACTCGCTCTGCAGCCGGGCCCCGGCAGGCGCGGCCGCGGCCTGGTCGGCGTCCAGGCCGAGGAGGCCCGGCGAGGCCAGGGCCAGGGTGCCCGTCGTGGCGGCCACGACCACCGCCGAGGCGACGCCGTAGACGAGCAGTCTCTTCTTGTTGCGGTTTCTTCGGTGCTCCGCGCTCAAAACCCCACCCCGGTGTGCGCTCGATATGAATATGTCCGCGAGTCGGCTGTGACGCGAACTCGGAAGGCGGGTGAGGTTACCAAGCCGGTCGAGGCGGCCCGCGCCGGGGGTGCGTCTCGCTTGTCGTGCCAGGCGAGAAGCCGTGTCGCGGAGCACCGACGCGTCGTCGGTCCCGTCGTGCTCCCCGCTCGTGCGGGGATGGCCCGAAGCTCACGACACTGCTGCAGACGGGCGCGGTTTGCTCCCCGCACGCACGGGGCTGACGGGCGTACCCCGCCGACGGGGTACGCCCGTCTCACGGACTGGGCGTGGTAATGGACGCTCCGGCCGACCGCGTACTGTTGAGCGCGTGACCGTGAACGCTGATTCCCGAAGCGTCGCCGCTCAGGCGACATGGCGAAGCCTGCCCGCGGCGCAGCAGCCCGAGTACCCGGATGCCGAGGCTCTGCGCGATGTGATCGCCGAGCTCGAATCGTATCCGCCGCTCGTGTTCGCCGGAGAGTGCGACCAGTTGCGTGCCCGCATGGCCGCGGTCGCCCGGGGGGAGGCGTTCGTCCTCCAGGGCGGCGACTGCGCCGAGTCGTTCGACGCCGTGTCCGCCGAACACATCAGGGCGAAGCTCAAGACCCTCCTCCAGATGGGCGCCGTCCTCACCTACGCCGCGTCCGTGCCCGTGGTGAAGGTCGGCCGGATCGCCGGGCAGTACTCCAAGCCCCGCTCCAAGCCGACCGAGACCCGCGACGGCGTGACGCTGCCGACCTACCGCGGCGACTCCGTCAACGGCTTCGACTTCACCGAGGCGGCCCGGATCCCGGACCCCGAGCGGCTCAAGCGCATGTACCACGCCTCGGCGTCCACGCTGAACCTGGTGCGCGCCTTCACCACCGGCGGCTACGCCGACCTGCGCCAGGTGCACGCCTGGAACCAGGACTTCGTGAAGTCGTCCCCCTCCGGCCAGCGCTACGAGCAGCTCGCCCGGGAGATCGACAACGCGCTGAACTTCATGCGGGCCTGCGGCACGGACCCGGCCGAGTTCCAGACCGTCGAGTTCTTCTCCTCGCACGAGGCGCTGCTGCTCGACTACGAGTCGGCCCTCACCCGCGTCGACTCGCGCACCGGGCAGCTGTACGACGTCTCCGGCCACATGGTGTGGATCGGTGAGCGCACCCGGCAGCTGGACCACGCGCACATCGAGTTCGCCTCGCGGATCCGCAACCCGATCGGCATCAAGCTCGGCCCGTCCACCACGGCCGAGGAGGCGCTGCAGTACATCGAGCGGCTGGACCCGGAGCGCGAGCCCGGGCGGCTGACCTTCATCGTCCGGATGGGCGCGGACAAGATCCGCGACAAGCTCCCGGAGCTGGTGGAGAAGGTCACCGCCTCCGGCGCCACCGTCGCCTGGATCACCGACCCGATGCACGGCAACACCTACGAGGCGGCCTCCGGTCACAAGACCCGCCGCTTCGACGACGTGCTCGACGAGGTCAAGGGCTTCTTCGAGGTGCACAAGTCGCTCGGCACCCACCCGGGCGGCATCCACGTGGAACTGACCGGCGACGACGTCACCGAGTGCGTGGGCGGCGGCGACGAGATCTTCGTGGACGACCTGCACCAGCGCTACGAGACGGCCTGCGACCCGCGGCTCAACCGCAGCCAGTCGCTCGACCTGGCGTTCCTGGTGGCGGAGATGTACCGGGACCAGTGACGGTCCGACCCCGCGGGCATGATCGCGGGGCGGTGAAATGGGGCGCGGGTCACACGGGATCCGCGCCCCTCGCACTTTTGCCGACCTTGCGCCATGGGTAAGGTTAGGTTTGCCTCACCGACCAGTCGGGCCCTCCGGTCGTCGGTACGGCACGACCTTGTACCCCGCCCGGGAGGTGAACCGCGTGTTCGTCTGCAGCTGCTTCGGTGTCACCGAGGAACAGGTGAAGAGCCACGCGGAGGCCGGTGCGTGCACGCCCCGGCAGATCGCCTCCGCCTGCAAGGCGGGCACCGACTGCGGCGGCTGCGTACGCCGCATCCAGGCCCTGCTCGGGCGCGGCGCCTGCCCCCGCCGGCAGCTGGCCGACCAGGGCGCCCCGGTCCTCGCGGAGCTTCCCGAGGCGGCCTAGCCCCGTATGTCCGGCTCTAGAGGGAGCCCGGTCCCGACGGGTCCGGCTGGGTCTGCTCGATGACCGTCGACAGGTACAGCGACTCGCCCAGCTTCTCGATCAGGTCGAGCTGGGTCTCCAGGTAGTCGATGTGGTGCTCCTCGTCGGCGAGGATCGCCTCGAAGACGTTGGCCGACGTGATGTCGTGCTTGGCCCGCATCACCTCGATGCCCCGGCGCAGCCGGTCGATCGCCTCCAGCTCGACCTCCCGGTCGGCCTGGAACATCTCGGTCACGCTCTGGCCGACCCGCACGTGGAAGAGCCGCTGGTAGTTCGGCAGGCCGTCCAGGAGCAGGATGCGGTCGGTCAGCACCTCGGCGTGGCGCATCTCGTCGAAGGACTCCGCGCGCGTGTACTTCGCGAGCTTGGTCCAGCCCTTGTGGTCCTGCAGCTTCGCGTGCAGGAAGTACTGGTTGATGGCCGTGAGCTCGGCGGTCAGCTGCTCATTGAGGAACTCGATGACTTCCGGGTCGCCCTGCATCGCTTGACGCTCCTTCGAACGGGAACAGGCGTGTTGCGCGGCATGATTGCACCGGCGTCGAAGATCGTCCAGTAAGTCTAGACTTAGTGAGTAAGTGCAGGCTTAGTCGGTTTAGTCGGTATTGCGGGCTTTCGCCCGAATGTAAGTGGGGTGGGTCAGGGGCATCGGTCCGGGTCTGTCAGGATGGAGGCATGGGTCAGCCGGTGGAACACGGATCGGGAGAAGACGGTTCGCAAGGAGCGTCATGGTCCGAGCTCCCGCCCGGCCAGCGGCTGCAGCGCGGCTGGCCCGTCACGCACTACGGACCGGTTCCCAAGTTCCGCCCCGAGCGCTGGGAGTTCCGGGTCTTCGGCGCCACCACCGACGACGAGAAGCACGGCTGGACCCACGACGAGTTCGGCGCCCTGCCCTACACCACGGTCGTCGCCGACCTGCACTGCGTCACGAAGTTCAGCATGCTCGGCGCCGAGTGGGGCGGCGTCCCGGCCACCACGATCCTGGAGCTGGCCCCGCCCGCGCCCGCCGTCACCCACGTGATGGTGTGGGCCGAGTACGGCTTCAGCTCCAACCTCAGGCTGTCCGACTTCGCCGCCGAGCGCACCCTCTTCGCCACCCACAAGGACGGCGAGCTGCTCACCGCCGAGCACGGCTTCCCGGTGCGGCTGGTGGTGCCCCACCTGTACGCCTGGAAGGGCCCGAAGTGGGTGCGCGGCATCGAGTACATGACCGCCGACCGGCGCGGCTTCTGGGAGGAGCGCGGGTACCACAACATCGGCGACCCCTGGCGGGAGCAGCGCTACTCCTACCAGGAGGAGCCGGGGGACGGCCCCGAGCCGTGACCCGCCGTACGGCCCGCGCGGGTCAGCCGTCGCGGGCCCTCGCGGATCAGCCGTCGCGCAGCTTCTTCAGCCGCGCCACGTCCGCCGCGTGCCCCTCCTTGCCGCCGGGCGTCTCGATGACCAGCGGCACGCCGTCGGTCGCCGGGTGCGTCATCAGCGCGCGGAACGGATCCTCGCCGATGTGACCGGCGCCGATGTTCTCGTGCCGGTCCTTGTGCGCGCCGGCCACGTCCTTGGAGTCGTTGGCGTGGATCAGCCGCAGCCGGCCCTCGCCGACGGTGTCCACCAGCAGGTCGAGCGTCTGGTGCATGCCGGACGGTCCGGTCAGGTCGTGGCCGGCCGCGAAGATGTGGCAGGTGTCCAGGCACACGCCCAGCTTCGGGTGGGCGTCCAGCGCCTCGAAGTACGGCCCGAAGTCCCAGGTCCGCGAGCACAGGGAGGCGCCCTGCCCCGCCGTCGACTCCAGCAGCAGGTACGGGTCGTCGTCGTGGGTCAGCTCGTCGAGCAGCGGCAGCATGTGCTCGCGCACCTGCTTCAGCGCCACCGGCCTCTCCCGTCCGCCGGTCGCGCTCCCGGTGTGCACCACCACGCCGAGTGCCCCGATGGCGCGCCCGCGGCGCAGTGAGTGCCGCAGCGACTCGACCGACCGCTCCACGGTCGCCTCGGTGTGCGAGCCGAAGTTGATCAGGTACGGCGCGTGCACGTACGCCGGGACCGACCCGGCCGCGCAGGCCTCGCGGAAGGCCTCGTCCTGCTTCGGGTTGCCGGCCGGGGTGGCCCAGCCGCGCGGGTTGGCGACGAAGACCTGCACGGCCTCCGCCTTCAGCTCGCGGGCGTAGGACAGGCCGACGGAGTGCAGCCCGCCGGCCACGGGGACGTGGCCGCCGACGGGATTGCGCGGCAGGGAAGAGGAGGAGGATGCGGTGCTCATGTCGGCACCAAGGATGCCAGGACGTGTGGACGGACCCCGGACCAGGGTAGGACCGCGCTGGTGTACCGGCGCACCGGCGCTGCCGCCGTCAAGAGGCCCTGCCTCCCCGCCCGCCACCGCAGGCCCCGACCGGCCGCTTGCCGCGCGCGGCGGCCGGTCCGGCGTCCGGCGCCGGGGCCGGGGCCGGATCAGCGAATCGTGATGGTGACCGTCGACCCCTCGGGAGCCGTGTCCCCGCCGTCCACGGACTGCTTCTTCACGGTGTCGCCGAACAGCCCGAGCAGACCGCGGTCCTCGTCCACTTCGAAGCCCGCGTCCTCGAGCTTCTGCTTGGCGTCGTCCACGCTGTCCCCGACCACGTCCGGGACCTCGATCATCCGGGGCCCCTTGGACACCGTGAGCGTCACCGTGTCCCCCTCGGCGGCCCGGCCGCCCGGCTCCGGCGTCTGCCGGGCCACCCGGCCGCTGTCGTACTCCGAGTTCACCCGCTCGTCGGCGGTCTTCACCTTCAGGCCGGCCCCCTCCAGCTCGGCCCGCGCCTCGTCCAGGTCGTCGCCCGTGACGTCCGGGACGTCGACCGGGCTGCCCTTGCTGACGACCAGGGCGACCGCGGAGCCCGCGCGCACCGTGGTGCCCGACCCGGGCTTGGTGGAGATCACGAAGCCCCTGGCCACCTCGTCGCTGAACGCCCGGGTCACCATGCCCGGCTCCAGCCCCTCGTCCTCGAGCAGCGTGCGGGCCTTGTCCAGCTTGTAGCCCGTCACGTCCGGCAGCTTCACGGTGTCGGGGCCGTCGGAGACCGTGAGGGACACGGAGTCGTTCTTCCGGATGCGGTCGCCCACCCCGGGGTCGGTGCTGATGACCTTGCCGCGCTCCACGGTGTCGCTGTAGGCGTGCCGCACCTTGCCGACGTCGAGACCGGCGTCGTCCAGCCGGTCCCGGGCCTGCGCCTCGGTCTTGGACAGCAGCGGCGGCACCTTGGTGAACTGGCCGGAGTTGATGTACCAGACGCCCGTGCCGATCCCCAACACCAGCAGGACGGCCACGACGATCGTCAGCGGCCCGCGGCGCAGGCGCAGCCGCCGGGACGGGGAGGGGGCCGGCGGGGGAGCGGCCAGCCGGCTGGTGCGGTTGACCCCGTCCGCGCCGAACCCGCCGTCCGAGGCGAAGCGGCCGTCCGGGCCGGCGGACCCGTCGTCCTCGTTGACGGGCAGCGGCCGGGGCATCGTCAGCGCGCGCGGGATCACGCTCGTGCGGTCCTCGGCGTTGTCGTGCTCCGCGGCGAGCGCCTGCGGCGGCACCGCGTCCAGCTGGGCCGCGCTCAGCGACTCACGCGCCTCGCGGGCCCGCGCGAGCAGCGCCACGGCGTCGTGCGGCCGGATCTCCGGGTTCCGCGCGGTCGCCGCGGCCACCAGCTCGTCCAGCTCGTACGCCAGCTCCGGCACGGCGGCCGAGGGCGGCGGCACGTCCTCGTGGAGGTGCTTGTAGAGCACCGCCGCGGGGGAGTCCCCGTCGTGCGGCTTGGCGCCGGTCAGCATCTCGTACAGCACGACACCGCACGCGTACACGTCGACCCTGGGGTCGGCGGTGCCGTGCTCGATCTGCTCGGGCGCCAGGTAGGAGACGGTGCCGAGGACGGCGCCGGTGGTGCTGGTCACGGTGTCCACGGCCCGGACCAGGCCGAAGTCGGCGACCTTGACCCGGCCGTCGTCACCTATCAGCACGTTCTCCGGCTTCATGTCCCGGTGCACGAACCCCGCCCGGTGCGCGGCGCCGAGCGCGGCGAGGACCGGCTCCAGGATGTCCAGCGCCGCCCGCGGCCTGAGCGCCCCGCGCTCGCGCAGCACGTCCCGCAGGGTGCAGCCCGCGATGTACTCCATCGCCAGGTAGACGTACGCCCCCTCGGCCCCCTGGTCGAAGACCTGGACGACATTGGGGTGGTCGAGCCGGGCCACCGACTTGGCCTCGCGGATGAACCGCTCGACGAAGGTGGCGTCGGTCGCGAGCGTCGGGTGCATCACCTTCAGCGCGAGCACGCGGTCCAGGCGGGTGTCCACGGCCCGGTAGACCGTGGCCATCCCGCCGACCGCGATCCGCGCCTCGACGCGGTACCGGCCGTCGAGCACCTGCCCGACGAGAGGGTCCTGAAGGGTCGTGTCCACGCAGGTGAGTGTACGAGCCGCCACCGACACCCCGCGCCGCCGAGCGGAATGGGACCGGTACTGCAGCGCACCTGTGACGTACGCAACGCACCCAGCTGCGGGCAGTCGTGTCGCTGGGGCGGCACGGGTGGGCGCAGCGGCACCCCGCAACGCCGGGTCGCGCACTCCCCAGCCCCAGCACCGGTCCGCTAGAAGGCAGGCCGCTCCGGGTCCAGCACCGCCAGGCCCTCCGCAGGAGACGACGCCTCGGCGAAATGCCGCCGCGGAATCCGCCCGGCCCGCCGAGCCAACCGCCCCGCCTCCACCCCCGCCCGCATCGCCGCAGCCATCAGCACCGGCTCCTGCGCCCGCGTCACCGCCGAGGCCAGCATCACACCCGCGCACCCCAGCTCCATCGCCAGCGCCACGTCCGACGCCGTACCGGCCCCGGCGTCCAGGATCACCGGTACGCGCGCGTGCTCCACGATCAGCTGGAAGTTGTGCGGGTTGCGGATCCCGAGGCCTGACCCGATCGGCGAGCCCAGCGGCATGATCGCCGCGCACCCGGCGTCCTCCAGCTTCCGCGCGAGCACCGGGTCGTCGTTGGTGTACGGCAGCACGGTGAACCCGTCGTCCACCAGCGTCTCCGCCGCGTCCAGCAGCTCGACCGGGTCCGGCAGCAGGGTGCGCTCGTCCGCGATGACCTCCAGCTTGACCAGGTCCGTGCCGAGCGCCTCGCGCGCGAGGCGGGCCGTGAGCACCGCCTCCCCGGCGGTGAAGCAGCCGGCCGTGTTCGGCAGCACCCGGATGCCGAGCCGCTCCAGCACGGACAGCACGGAGCCGTGCACCGAGGCGTTCACCCGCCGCATCGCGACGGTCGTCAGCTCCGTCCCGGAGGCCACCAGCGCGCGCTCCAGCACGTCCAGGCTGGGCGCCCCGCCCGTACCCATGATCAGGCGGGACGCGTACGTCGTACCGCCGAGGACGAAGGGATCGTCGGCCATGGTCAGCCTCCTTGGACGGCGGTGAGGATCTCGACACGGTCACCGTCGGCCAGGGCGGTGGCGGACCACCGCGCGCGCGGGACGACGGTCTCGTTCAGGGCGGCGGCCACTCCGGACGGGGCCGCGGTGAGCGTGCCCACCAGCGCGTCCAGGGCGGTGCCGGGAGCCACCTCGCGCGGCTCGCCGTTGACGGAGATGTTCATGCGGGCTGCTCCGAGCGTGCGGGGACGGCGCTGAAGCGCCTCGGGCCGAAGGGGCGGGCCACGTCCGGCAGCTCCCCGCCGGTCAGGGCCTCCGCCATGACGTCGCCGGTGACGGGGGTGAGCAGGACGCCGTTGCGGTAGTGACCGGTGGCCAGCAGCAGGCCGTCCAGAGCGGTCGGGCCGAGCAGCGGGGCGTTGTCCGGGGAGCCGGGACGCAGACCCGCGCGGGTCTCCGTCAGAGGCAGCTCCGTGATGCCGGGCACCAGCTCGTGGGCGTCGCGCAGCAGTTCGTAGACGCCGCCCGCGGTGACCGTCGTGTCCCAGCCCAGCTCCTCGCTGGTGGCGCCGACGACCAGCTCGCCGCTCTCCCGGGGCACCAGGTAGACGTGGTTGCCGCGCACCACGGCGCGCACGGTCCGGTTCAGCAGCGGCCCCGGCGTCCGCGGCATGGTCAGCCGCAGTACCTGCCCCTTCACCGGCCGCACGGGCGGCAGCACGGCCTCCGGCACGCCCCCGAGCCGCCCGCTCAGGCTGCCCCCGGCCAGCACCACCTGCCCGGCCTCCAGGGCGGTGCCGTCGGCGCCGACGACGCCCGTGGCCCGGTCCCCGCGCCCGACGGTGAGCCGCTCGGCCCACACGCGGTGGAAGACCACACCCGCGTGTTCGCAGGCGGCGACCAGCGCGCGGGCGAGGCGGCGGGGGTCGATCTGGTGGTCGCCGTCCACCCGGAGCCCCCCGCGCACGCCCGGCGCGAGCATCGGCTCCAGGCGTCGGCACTCGCGCCCCGACAGCCACTCGGACTCCAGGCCGGAGCGCTGCTGGAGCGCGTGCAGTTCGCGCAGGTGGGCGCGGTCGTCGGCGTCCAGCGCGACGGCGAGTGTGCCGCACCGCCGGTAACCGAGGTCGTGGCCGGTCAGCTCGGTCAGCTCGGCCGCGAACTCCGGGTAGCGGCGGGCCGAGGCGAGGTTCAGCGCGAGCAGCGTCTCCTCGCCGTAGTGCAGCTCCGTGACGGCGGCCAGCATCCCGGCCGCCACCTGGGCCGCCCCGCCGCCCGGCTCGGGGTCCACGAGGGCGGTGACCAGCCCGCGCCGCGCGGCCCGCCAGGCGGTGACGAGCCCGATGATCCCGCCGCCGACGACGAGAACGTCGGGCGTACGGGACGTACGAGGTGTGTGCGGAGGCGTGTGTGATGGAGACGACATGGGCGTCCAGCCCCTCCCTTCGCCGGCATGACCCGGATCAGGTTCGTACGGTCGGAGGCCGCCAGCCTCCCTCTCAGCCCGGTGCGTCCGGGCTCCCGCGAGTGCCTTGCTCCGGCCACCCTAGCCCGCCGGGCGGCGCCCCTGTAAGGGAGCCTCCCGGGGCCGGGGGCGTCGCCGGGCAGCCCGCGGGGTGCGGGCACCGACCGGCGAAACGCCGGGTGTCTATGGTGATCGGGTGAGCGAGCAGACGCGGGAACGAGAACAGCGGGACCGACGCGAACGGGGACGGCGGCCGGCGGCGGACGCGGAGCGCCGTGTGGTCGTGGTGGGCGCCGGGATGGCGGGCGTGCAGACCGCGGTCGCCCTGCGGGAACAGGGCTTCACCGGCCCGGTGACCCTGATCGGTGCGGAGCCGCACCAGCCGTACGACCGCCCCCCGCTGTCCAAGGCCGTCCTGCTCGGCACCGCCGAGGGCTCCGCCTTCGACGTCGACTTCGAGGCCCTCGGCATCACCCTGCGGCTGGGCTGCGAGGCCCTGGGCGTGCGCCCCGCGGAGCACGTCCTGGACACCTCCGAGGGGCCCGTGCCCTACGACGTCCTCGTTCTGGCGACCGGCGCCGAACCGGTGCGGCTCCCCGGCGCGGAGGGCGTGCCCGGCGTGCACCTGCTGCGCACCCTGGACGACGCGGAACGGTTGCGGCCGGTACTCGCCCGGCAGCACGACGTCGTGGTCGTCGGCGCGGGCTGGATCGGCGCCGAGTTCGCCACCGCCGCGCGCGAGGCGGGCTGCGCGGTGACCGTGGTGGAGGCCGCCGACCGGCCGCTGGCCGACGCGCTGCCCGCCGAGGTCGCCGCGCCGATGACCGCCTGGTACGCCGACGCCGGCGCCGAACTGCGCACCCGCGCACGTGTGGAGCGCGTCGAGTCCGGCGGCCCCGGTGAGTCCGGCCGGGTCGTCCTCGACGACGGCACCCGGCTGGCCGCGGGCGCGGTCGTCGTCGGCATCGGCGCCCGCCCGGCCACCGGCTGGCTGGCCGGGTCCGGCATCGCCCTCGGCGCGCACGGCGAGGTGCTGGCCGACGACCTCCTGCGCACGTCCGCGCCGGACGTCCACGCGGTCGGCGACTGCGCCTCCTTCCCCTCTGCCCGCTACGGCGAGCGGCTGCTGGTGCACCACTGGGACAACGCCCTCCAGGGCCCGCGCACGGTCGCCGCCGACATCGTCGGCGCCCCGGGCGGCGAGACCCCGGCGGCCTACGACCCGGTGCCCTACTTCTGGTCCGAGCAGTTCGGCCGCTTCGTCCAGTACGCCGGTCACCACACCGCCGCCGACACCACCCTGTGGCGCGGCGAGCCCGCGAGCCCGGCGTGGACAGTCTGCTGGCTGCGCGAGGGCCGCCTGGTCGCCCTGCTCGCGGTGGGCCGCCCCCGCGACCTGGCGCAGGGCAGGCGCCTGATCCAGGCGGGCACGCCGATGGACCCGGACCTGCTGGCCGACCCGGCGAAGCCGTTGAAGGCGGCGACGGCGGCCACGGCGTAGCCAGGTTTCCGACTGTCAGTGCCAGGTGGCAGGCTGGAGGCGTGACCGAGATTGACGCAAAGACCGATGCTCTCGTGCCCGCCTGGCTCACCGTTCCCGACATCGCCGAGATGCTCGGCGTCGAGGTGACCCGGGTACGCCAGCTGATCAAGGAGGGCCAGCTCATCGCCGTACGCCGCGGTGAGAACCGCGCGCTGCACATCCCCGCGGCCTTCATCGACGAGGACAAGGTCGTCAAGGGCCTGGTCGGGACCCTGACGCTGCTGCGGGACGACGGCTTCACGGACGAGGAGATGCTGGAGTGGCTCTTCACGCCCGACCCGAGCCTGCCCGGCACCCCCGCCCAGGCACTGAGTGAGAACCGCGGTACGGAGGTGAAGCGCCGCGCCCAGGCGCTCGCCGTCTGACCCGCACCGCCGATCCGCCACACCGCCCGGCGTGCGGCCACGCACGCCGGGCGCCGTGCCAGTACGCCACCATGGCGGGGTCCGTCGTGGGCCCACGCCACCACCGCGGGGTCCGTCCTGGGCCCACGCCACCGAACGACCGGGGGACACCCGCATGCCCGACACCGCCCCGACCGCCGCCCGCGCCCGGCTCGCCGACGCCCGGCTCTACCTGTGCACGGACGCCCGCCGGAGCCAGGGCGACCTGCCCGAGTTCCTGGACGCCGTGCTCGCCGGCGGCGTCGACATCGTGCAGCTGCGGGACAAGGGAATGGAGGCGGCGGAGGAACTGGAGCACCTGGCGGTCTTCGCCGACGCCTGCGCCCGCCACGGAAAGCTCCTCGCGGTCAACGACCGCGCGGACGTCGCGCACGCGGCCCGCGCCGACGTGCTCCACCTCGGCCAGGGCGACCTGCCGGTGCCCGCCGCCCGCGCGATCCTCGGCGACGACGTGCTGATCGGCCGCTCCACGCACGCCGAGTCCGAGGCCGCCGCGGCCGCGGCCCAGGAGGGTGTGGACTACTTCTGCACCGGCCCGTGCTGGCCGACCCCCACCAAGCCCGGCCGCCACGCACCCGGCCTCGACCTGGTCCGCCGCACGGCGGCGCTGGATACCGACCGCCCCTGGTTCGCGATCGGCGGCATCGACCTCGGCAACCTGGACGAGGTGCTGGAGGCGGGCGCCCGGCGCGTGGTCGTCGTGCGCGCGATCACCGCCGCCGAGGACCCGGGCGCGGCGGCGGCCGAGTTCGCCCGGCGGCTGCGGCAGGCTCCGGCACACGGGTAGCCGCACCTCGCCACCGACGTCGTCGCAGGCCGTCGTCTGCGGCGGGCAGGTGTCCAAAGGGTGGACAACAACTCGACAATGTGGACAAAAGTCCCGCATCCGGTTGGGTGACCGCCGCACCCTGGCTAACCTGCCCATATGGCCCTCGGAACCGCAAGCACGAGGACGGATCGCGCCCGCACGGTGCGTGACATCCTCGCCACCGGCAAGACGACGTACTCGTTCGAGTTCTCGGCGCCGAAGACGCCCAAGGGCGAGAGGAACCTCTGGAGCGCGCTGCGGCGGGTCGAGGCCGTGGCCCCGGACTTCGTCTCCGTGACCTACGGCGCCGGCGGCTCCACGCGCGCCGGCACGGTCCGCGAGACCCAGCAGATCGTCGCCGACACCACGCTGACGCCGGTGGCCCACCTCACCGCCGTCGACCACTCCGTCGCCGAGCTGCGCAACATCATCGGCCAGTACGCCGACGCCGGGATCCGCAACATGCTGGCCGTGCGCGGCGACCCGCCCGGCGACCCGAACGCCGACTGGATCGCGCACCCCGAGGGCCTGACCTACGCGGCCGAACTGGTCAGGCTCATCAAGGAGTCGGGCGACTTCTGCGTCGGCGTCGCGGCCTTCCCCGAGATGCACCCGCGCTCCGCCGACTGGGACACGGACGTCACGAACTTCGTCGACAAGTGCCGGGCCGGCGCCGACTACGCCATCACCCAGATGTTCTTCCAGCCCGACTCCTACCTCCGGCTGCGCGACCGGGTCGCCGCGGCCGGCTGCGCGACCCCGGTCATTCCCGAGGTCATGCCGGTGACCAGTGTGAAGATGCTGGAGAGGTTGCCGAAGCTCAGCAACGCCTCGTTCCCGGCGGAGCTGAAAGAGCGGATCCTCACAGCCAAGGACGATCCGGCGGCTGTACGCTCGATCGGCATCGAGTTCGCCACGGAGTTCTGCGCGCGGCTGCTGGCCGAGGGTGTGCCAGGACTGCACTTCATCACGCTCAACAACTCCACGGCGACGCTGGAAATCTACGAGAACCTGGGCCTGCACCACCCACCGCGGGCCTAGACCGGCCGCACGTATTTGCGACACACTGCGTAACGGCCACTGGGAGAGGGGCGTACATGGGCTGGACGGTCCTCTACATCGCGTTCGGCGTCGTCGCGCTGTGGCTGCTCGGCGAGGTGCTGCTGCAGTACAAGGCGCGGCTGCGCTGGCGGCTGCTGGCCTTCGCCGGCTTCGTCGGCGTCGTGGCCGGTGTGCTGATGTCGAACGTGCTCGTCATCGGCGTCGGTGCCGCCGCCTTCGCGGTCGGCCAGACCTACGTCACCCTGTCGTTCCGCCGCGGCTTCGAGGCCGGCTGGGCGGTCAACGCCCCGGCGAGCCTCGTCGGCAAGCGCGGGCGTCCCGAACGGGGCCGCCGGGAACCGACGTTGGAGGTCTCCGGGCTCGAACCCGCCGAGGGCGGCCAGGACCACCACGACGGCTACGACGAGCCCGCCCCGGGCCACGCCCCGGGCCACGCCCCGGGCCAGGACGGCACCGGCTCGTACGGGCACGACGACTACGACCGCGACGACGTCTTCACCCCGGCCCGGCCCACCGCCGACCCCTCGGCCGCGGAGACCACCGCCGTCTACGAACCGCAGCCCATGCCGGACGACACCAACTCGTACGGCGTCTACACCGACCCCGGTTACGGCACCGGCCAGCAGCAGGCGGCCGCCGCGCCGGGCGCCGACCAGGCGTACGCCTACGACTACTCCGGCTACGGCCAGCAGCAGGAGTACGGCTACGACACCGGCGCCCAGCAGCAGTACGCCGCCTACTCCGACCCGTACATCGGCACCCACACCTACGGCGGCGGGACGTACGACACCGGCGGCTACGACACGACCGGTGAGCAGAACTACGGCCAGCAGGGCTACGGGCAGGACCAGTACGCCCCCGGCGCCCCCGGCGCGCCCGGCGGCTACGGCGGCGAGACCCCGGCCGGCGGAGTGTGGGTGCCGCAGCAGCGCAGCACCGACGACCCCTACGGCGGCGAACTCCCTCCCGAGCAGCAGCCCTACCCCTACCAGGGCGACGGCCAGACGCAGGGCCAGGGCTACGACGAGCAGTACCGCTTCTGAGGAAGAGGAAGCCGGAGCCGCTCACTGGGAGCCGCGGAACTCCGGCCCCTCCACCACGAGTCCGGCGACCAGCGCGCCCGACATGCCCGCGTGCGGCAGCCCCCCGCCGGGGTGGGACCAGCCGCCGACGGTGAACAGGCCGTCCGTGCGCGTGCCGTTCGCCGGGTGCAGCAGCCGTCCGTCGGCGCCCGCCAGCGACGGCACCGGAATCGCCCCGTCCGCCGTACCGGTGTCCGCCGCGACCTCGGCCGGGGTGCGCACCTCGTGCCACAGGAGACGGTCGCGCAGACCGGGCACGGCCCGCTCGGCGACCTCCATCAACTGCCCGGCCCAGTGGGCGAACACCTCGGTCGTGGCCCGGTCGGAGGCACCGTCCAGGGCGGGCACCGCAGCGCTGAGCGTCACCGCCTCGTGGTCCGCGTCGGGGACCAGCGCAGGATCGTCGGGCCGCAGTACGGTGACGGTCGGCCGCGCGGCCATCCCGGGAGCGGCGCCGAACAGGCGGTCCAACTCCGTCTCGCGGTCCGCCGCGTGCACCACCGTCCGGTGCGCGGTGCCCGCCGGGCGGCTGCCGCGCAGGGCCAGCAGCACCGTCAGCCGGCTCGCCCCACCGCGCTGCGGCGGCACCTCGCCCCCGCCGCGCACCGGCGCCCCACCGCACAGGCGGTCCAGCACGCCCGGCGCCACGCCGGAGACGACGAACTCGGCCTCCGCCACGGCCCCTTCGGCCAGCTCCACGCCCGCCACCCGGCCGTCCTTCTCGACGATCCCGGTGACCTCGGCCCCGAAGCGGAACTCGACCCGGCGGGCCAGACACCGCTCGTACACCGCCCGCGCCAGCTCCCGCAGACCGCCGCCGCGCACGTACCAGACTCCGAACGCGTACTCCATGTACGGCAGGACCGCGGCGTTCGCCGGGGCGGTGCGGGGATCCAGGCCGTGGGCGAGCGCGTGGCTCTCCAGCAGGGCGGCGAGCCGGGCGTCACGCAGCTCCCACGCGCCGACCTCGGCGAGCGTGCCGGCCCGGCGGGTGCGCAGCAGCCGCTTGTGCGGGACCGCCGGATAGGGCTCGCGCTCGGCCAGCACCCGCCAGTTGGGCCACAGCGGCTCCTCCAGGAGGGGACGGCGCGTGCGGTCCCAGGTCTCCCGGGCCCGCACCAGGAAGTCGCCCCAGCGCCGCCCGGCGCCCGCACCGAGCACCGCGTCCAGGGCGGCGACGACACCCGCCCGCGAGGCGTTCGGCAGCGCGACCTCCGTGCCGTCCGCGAACACGTGCCGGGACGACGGGTCGACCTGGACCAGCTCGACGCGGGACTCCAGCGGCTCCTTGCCGGTCTTCACGAACAGATCGCGCCAGACCGCGGGCAGCGGGAGCAGGCCGGGGCCGGTGTCGAAGCGGAACCCGTCCCGCTCGACACGGCCCAGTGCTCCGCCGTAGGTCCCCGCCCGCTCGTACACCACCACCCGGTGGCCCGCGACGGCCAGCCGGGCGGCCGCCGCCATCGCGCCCATCCCGGCGCCGATCACCGCAATCCGTGCCATGCCAGGGACTTTATCCGCCGCCACCGGCACCCCGTGCGAGGGCTGAGCACCGGAACGGACGTCCAGGTGACCGGTCGGCGGCGCCGCGCCGTGGGGCCGGGTGCGCAGGACTGAGTAGCCGTACCTAGTGCGGTAGATGAGTACGCGCGCGGATGGGCCGCGACCTGCGTGAACGAGAGAGTGGAGACACGGAGAGGGGCACGGCTCCGGTACCGGCGGCACGGGGCGCCGGAACGGAGCCGGGCCCGCGATCCGCTCCTTCCGCCGGCCGGGGCCGGCGGGAGCGAGACACGGGGGAGCCCGGAGGGACGACCGGTGACGGGAGTCCCGACGCGGGGACGTACGGGGGAGCAGGAGAAGGCGCCGGTCCGACGGCGGCCCGCGGGGGACGCGGCCACCACGGACCGGCGTTCTTCGTGCACCGCCGTTCCCCGCCCGCCGGCCGGCTCCGGCCGCTCCGCCCCGGCCGCTCCGCCTCGGCCGCTCAGCCCCGGCCGCTCACGCGTCCCTGGAGCAGCCGGGACAGCGCGGCGTGCACGTCGTCGAGCGAGCGCTCCGGCTGGAACGCCTTCCAGTCCAGCGCCGCCACCAGGACCATGCCGACCAGCGCGGCGGCGGTCAGCGGCACGTCGATGTCCTCGCTGAACTCACCGCTCGCCACGCCTTCGCGCAGGACGCCCTCCACCACCGCCACGGCCTCCTGCCGGACCACCAGCAGCGTGGACTGCCAGGCCCGGTTGGTGCGCCACAGCTCGGCGACGTACAGCTGGGTGAAGGCCGGGTAGCGGTCGATGAAGACGAGCCCCGCGCGGATCATCGCGTCCAGGGCGTCGACCCGGCCGCGGCCCTCCCGGGCGGTCCGTTCCGCGGCCTGCCGCAGGGAGGCGGTCAGGAGGCCGACACCGTGCCGCAGCAGCTCCTCGAAGAGGACGGACTTGCTGGCGAAGTTGTAGTAGACCGTGCCCTTCGCGACCCCGGCCCGCTCGGCGATCTCGTCCACGGTGGTGGCGGAGAAGCCCTGCTCGGCGATGAGGGTGACCGCCGCCTCGTAGAGCTTCTGCCGGGTGGCCTCGCGACGGCTGCCGCTCTGCGAGGCGGTGCTGCTGCTTTCCATGGTCCCGATTCTCACAGCACCCCCGCACGGCGGCGTCACCGCAGCCGGCGCACGCCCCGTACCGAACGGCCGATCGAATCGAAAGTCCAGGTCAGAACGGATTGTCAGTGCCATACCTCACGATGGGCACATACGGCACCTCCTGCCAGGACGTGCCGTCACGGAGACGACAGGAGGATCGTCATGGCCCACTCGTCCGCAGCCGCCGCCCGGCGGCACCGCGCCGCCGGCCCTGCACCCTCACTGACCGGACCGGCGAGCGACGTGCACCCCGTGCTCCGCCGGACGACCGCCCCGCCCGCCGCCCTCGACCTGCTCGCCCAGGCCCGGGCCGGGCTGGAGGAGGCCACCACCCTCGAAACGCCGAACGAGCGCTACGCGACGGCCCACCTCGCCGCCCTGCGCACCGCCGCCGCGGTGCTGGCCGCGCGCGGCCGCCCGGAGACCGGCCCACGGGCCAGGGCCCGCATCCGCAGCGCCTGGGAGGTGCTGCCCGAGATCGCGCCCGAGCTGTCCGAGTGGAGCGCGCTGTTCGCCTCCGGCGCGCCGCGCCGGGCGCGCGCCGAGGCGGGCATCCGGGGCGCGGCGGGCAGCCGGGACGCCGACGACCTGATACGCGACGTGGCGATGTTCCTGCGCCTGGTGGAGCGGATGCTGGTCCTCCAGCCGGTCCTGCCCCAGCCCCGCCCCGACACGGACCCACCGGGCCAGGGCTCCGAGCGGCCCCGCCGTTCCGACGCCGGTCACCCGGGCCGGGACCTGCCGGACGCCGGCTGAGCAGGAGACGTACGGGTGCCCGGTGCCCGCGGCGCAGGCAATAGGGTGGGAGTCGCCTGAAGCCTCCCCCTCCCCGCACCGGGCGGGGGCGGCAGCCCGTTCGCTCCGCCCGTGTCCGAGGCGGTGCCGCGCCGAGGAGTCAACTGCCGTGTCGGACCCGATGCGCCCGCCCGCCTCCCACCCCCGGCCGCACACGGCCGTCTCGCGCTCCGAGCCCTCGCGTTCCCGGGCCGCGCTGCGCACCGCCGTGGTCTGGGACGTCCTCCAGGACGCGCTGGACCGCCGGGTGAAGGCCACGGGCCGGCCGACGCTGGACGTCCTCGACACCGGCGGCGGCAGCGGCAACTTCGCGGTGCCGGTGGCCGGACTCGGCCACCGCGTCACCGTCGTGGACCCGAGTCCCAACGCCCTGTTCGCCCTGGAGCGCCGGGCCGCCGAGGCCGGGGTCGCCGACCGCGTGCGCGGCGTCCAGGGCGACGCCCGCGGCCTCTTCGACGTGGCCGAGCGCGGCGGCTACGACGCGGTGCTGTGCCACGGCGTCCTGGAGTACGTCGACGACCCCGCGGAGGGCGTCCGCAACGCGGTGGCGGCGCTGCGCGAGGACGGCGTCCTCAGCCTGCTCGCCGCGGGCCTGGGCGGGGCCGTGCTCGCGCGCGCCCTCGCCGGCCACTTCACGGAGGCCCGGCAGGCCCTGGCCGACCCGGACGGCCGCTGGGGCACGGGTGACCCGGTGCCGCGCCGGTTCACCGCCGAGCAGCTCACCGGGCTGGTCGAGGCCGCCGGGCTCCGGATCGGTGCCGTGCACGGGGTACGGGTCTTCGCCGACCTCGTTCCCGGCGTGCTGGTGGACACCGAGCCCGGTGCCATGGACGCCCTGCTGAAGCTGGAGGCCGCGGCGGCCGAACTCGCCGCGTTCCACTCCGTGGCCACCCAGCTCCATGTGCTCGGCGAGACGCGAGGGGCCGGCGAGGCCTGAGCGTCCGGTGGGGTAAGGCGCTGATCAGGGACGCGACTGCAGATGGAGTACGCCACAGGCCCCCCGAACGGGGGGCAGTCGCCGTATGATCGAGGGAGACGGCCCGGCATGACGGGTCGGCCGCTGGGGAATGGGAACTTCAGCGAGCCGGTACGGCCATGACGGAGTCCGGTTGGTCAATTGGCGCAGAGGGGCGGGTTTCACGGGGGCGATTCCCTGCCTATCCTGAAGGGACCCCCCGGGTCGCCCCGGCGACTGCACGATGAGGAGGACTCCGTGCCGCTCTCGGAGCACGAGCAGCGCATGCTCGAGCAGATGGAGCGAGCGCTGTACGCCGAAGATCCCAAGTTCGCGACAGCGCTCGAGGGAAGCGGGCTGCGTACGTACACCCGGCGACGGGTCTACCAGGCGGTCGCGGGCTTCCTTGTAGGTATTGCGCTCCTCATGGCCGGTATGGTCGCCCAGCAGGTGTGGCTCAGCGTGGTGGGCTTCCTGGTCATGCTGGGGTGCGCGGTACTCGCCGTGACCGGCTGGCGCAAGGCCCCCAAACCGGGCGAGCAGCAGCAGGCGGCCGGTGCCGGACCGCAGGCCGCGCGCCGCCAAGGACGACAGAAACGCTCGATGATGGACCGCATCGACGAGCGCTGGCAGCGCCGCAGGGACGAGCAGCAGGGCGGTCAGTAGCACCGTCCGAGCAGCCGCTCACCAGCACATGCGCGTGAGGGGGTGACCACCGTCCGGGTGGTCACCCCCTCACGCGTACCCATGAGCGCCCGTCGACGCCCCGAGACACCGGCCGGGGCGCCGACCCGCGTGGGGTCGGCGCCCGTTCGGCTCAGCCCTGCTGGTCCGATGTCCTGCGCCACTGGGGCCGGGCGGCCGCGGCCCGCCGTTTCAGGGCCGTCCACCGGGCCGACACCGTCCAGGTCACCCGGATGGCCGAACGCGGGGCGAACCGTGCGCGCAGCCGCGTTCCGCGGCCGACCGCGGCCCGCAGCCCGGCGGTCGCCAGCCGCACATCCTCCGCCAGCCCCGCCGCCGGGCGCGGGTGGGGCGCGTAGAGGACCTGCTCCACGGCGTCCGCCACCCGGTGCACCGCCTGTGCGGCCGTCGGCTCGAGCCCGCCCAGCCGGACGATGCGGGCCGCGGCCTTGCGCGGGGTCTGCGACTCCTGGGGCAGGATGCCGAGGTCCCACGCGGCGTCGGTCAGCTCCTGCCACACCGCGAGCGTGTGCGGGCCGACGTCCGCCGCCCCCCGGCCGTGTGCCCCGAGCCGTACCGCCCTCGCGCGCAGCCGCCACAGCATCGGTGCCAGCGGGAGCAGCAGCACCAGAAGCCCGGCCAGGGCCCAGGCCGGCAGCGCGTACCACTTCGGTCCGTCGTCCCCGGTGACGGGCACGGCCACCGCGGACTCGTTGGGGCAGGCGTCCAGCTTCTTGTCCTGCGGGGCGCAGGTGTCGCTCGACGAGGGTGCCGCGGACGGCTCCGCCTCCGCGCTCTGCGACGGGACGGCCGGGTCCGGCACCGAGCTGCCCGGCCGGTCCGTGATGGTGTACGACGGGGTCGAGCCACGCGTCGGCGTCGGCTCGAAGCGGGTCCAGCCCACGCCCTCGAAGTACACCTCGGGCCACGCGTGCGCGTCCCGCAGCCCCACCGACACCGAGCCGTCCGCCTGCGGGGAGCCCGGCGCGAAGCCGACCGCGACCCTGGCCGGAATGCCCAGGGAGCGGGCCATCGCCGCCATGGCGAAGGAGAAGTGGACGCAGAAGCCCTCCTTGTCCTTCAGGAACCGGGCGATCGCCTCCGAGCCGCTGCCGACCTTGACCTGGGTGTCGTACTCGAAGCCGCCGTTGACCGCGAAGTACTCCTGGAGCTTGACCGCCTGCTCGTAGGGGTTCGCGGCGCCGGCGGTGACCTCGCGGGCGGTCCGGAAGACCACGTCGGGCAGCGAGTCCGGCAGCTCCGTGTACTCGCGCGTGAGGGCCGCCGACGGCGGCGGCGCCGCGGCGAGCTGCTCCGCCGTCGGCTGCACGTTCAGGCTGCGTACCTCGTACTTCAGCCCGCGGGTGTTCTGGCCGTGGTCGCCGACCAGGGTCATGCCGACGGGTTCGAAGCGCCAGTTGCCCGCGACGCGCACGCCGCTGGGCGGATAGGGCATCGGCAGCCAGTCCTGCGCGTACCAGTCCGCGGCCGAGATCAGGGCCCGGGTCTCCGTGCGCCTGATGTCGGGACCGAGCCCGACCGGGGTGGGGAACGTGCCGTCCGGCACGGCGGTGATGCGCCGCTTGGACGGCTTCCAGGTGGTGCCGTCGAAGTCGTCCAGGGACACGATGCGCAGGTACAGGTCGGACAGGTCCTCGGAGTCCGTCTGGACGGACAGGACCTGGCGGTCCTCGTTGACGTTCAGGCTGTCCCGCAGGGAGACCAGCGGGTTCACCGCGGAGATCGTGCCGCCGCCACCGGTGCCGGAGCCCACGCCGCCGCCGGCGCCGTCCAGCAGCCCGCCGTCCATCGCGGGCAGGGCGAGCGGCACCACCAGTGCGATGCCCAGCGCGAAGGCGCCGATGCGCCGGCCGGTGCGGACCGGGGCCAGGGCGCGCCCCTGCTCCGGGCCCGGTGGGCGCGGGGAGCCGCCGAAGACCCGGCCCCACTGCGAGAGCCGGTCCCGCCCCTCGGCCAGCAGCAGCATCAGATAGCCGACCGCCGCGACCAGGAACCAGAACCAGTCGGCGCCGCCCTCGGACAGCCCCGCGGCCACCGAGTACAGGGCGAGCAGGGGAAGGCCGGCCGGGGCGGCACTGCGGAAGGTCACCGCGAGCGTGTCCACCAGCAGCCCGATCACCAGGACGCCGCCGACCAGCATCAGCCGGATGCCGTCGGACTCCAGCGGCGCCGGGATCGCGTACCGGGCGATGTCGTCGCCGCCCTGCTGGAGCAGATCGGCGAAGCGCTGGAAGGCCTGCGGGCCGGGGACCAGCCCGGCGAGCGCCTGCTGCCGGGCGAAGACCAGGGTCAGCAGTACCAGCGTCACCAGGGCCTGCGCCGCGATGGTCAGCGGCCGGGCCAGCGGCACCCGCCGGGCCACCGCGCCCACCCCCGACTGCACCGCCAGCAGGACCGCCGCCTGGAGGATCCACGTGGCCGGTTCGACCAACGGCAACAACGCACAGGCCGCCATCAACGTGGCCGCCCAGGCACACACCGCCAACCGCGCGCGCCCGCTCATCACGCCCCCTCTCCGCCGGCCGGCGCCGCGAGGGTGGTGCGTTCGTGGTCGGCCATGCGCCACACTTCCTCCACGGTGGCGCCCCGGGGGACCGCCACGGCGGTCCAGCCCGCCTCACGGAGCATCCGCAGCCGCTCGTCGCTCCCGGCCGGCGGGCCGGGCACGTCGGCCGGCTCCCGGGCCCACGTCTCGCTGTCCAGGACGAAGGCGACGGCGCCGCCGCCCCGCTGCCGCATCTTCGCCACCACCGTGGCCTGCTCCTCGTCCAGGTCGCCGAAGAACGCCACCAGCAGCCCCTCGTTCCCGCCGCGCAGCATGTCGTACGCCCGCGACAGACTCGTGTCGTCGGAGTGGTCGATCACGGCGAGGGTGTCCATCATCAGACCGGCCGCGTCGGCCGTCCCCTGGCTCGCGCCCGCGAAGCCGTCGGCGCCCTCGCCCGGCACCGCGTCGCCGTTGCCGGTGAGCAGCCGGACGGAGAAGCCCCGCTCCAGCATGTGCACCAGCACGGACGCCGCGCCCGACACCGCCCACTCGAAGGCCGAGTCGGGGCCCGCGCCCTCGAAGGCCACGACCCGGGTGTCGAGCAGCACCGTGCAGCGGGCCCGCTGCGGCTGCTCCTCGCGGCGCACCATCAGCTCGCCGTAGCGCGCGGTGGAGCGCCAGTGCACGCGGCGCAGGTCGTCGCCGTAGCGGTACCCGCGCGGGATCACGTCGTCGTCACCGGCCAGCGCGAGCGAGCGCTGCCGTCCCTCGCCGTACCCCTTCGCCTCACCGCTCAGCCGCACCGGCGGCAGCGCCGCCACCCGCGGGATCACCGTCAGAGTGTCGTACGTCGAGAAGGAGCGGGTCAGCTCGCACAGGCCGAACGGGTCGGTCAGCCGCAGCTGCAACGGGCCCAGCGGGAAGCGGCCGCGCAGGTCCGAGCGGACCCGGTAGGACACCTCGCGGCGACCGCCCGGCTCCACCCGGTCGAGCACGAAGCGGGGACGCGGACCGAGTACGTAGGGCACCCGGTCCTGGAGCATCAGCAGACCCGTGGGCAGCCGGGAGACGTTGTCGACGCGCAGGTGCACCCTGGCCTCGCTGCCCGCGGGCACCCGCCCGGGGGAGAGCCGGCGACTGCCCGCGACCCGGTAGCGCGTGCGGTGGAGCACGGCCGCGCAGACCAGGGGCAGGGCACCCAGGAGCAGCCCGACCCGCAGCAGGTCGCTCTGGCCCAGGACGTACGCGCAGACCGCGGCCGCGATGCCGGCGGCCAGGAAGGAGCGCCCTCGGGTGGTCAGACCGGAAAGGGCGGTCCGGATGCCGCCGCCCTCGCCCCCGTCGGCCGCGGACCGGTCCGTCCCCCCGGCGTCCATCACACCCTCCGCGGCGGCTGCTGACCGTACGCCGGCGTGCCGCGGCCCACGCCGAAGCCCGTCTGCTGCTGCGGCTCCGCGGGCACCGCGGTGCGCTGCAGGATCTCCTGGACGACCTGCTCGGCGGTGCGGCGGTTGAGCTGGGCCTGCGCGGTCGGCAGCAGCCGGTGGGCCAGGACGGCGACCGCGAGGGCCTGCACGTCGTCCGGCAGCGCGTAGTCCCGGCCGCTCAGGGCGGCGGACGCCTTCGCCGCGCGCAGCAGGTGCAGCGTGGCACGCGGCGAGGCGCCGAGTCTGAGGTCCGGGTGGGTGCGGGTGGCGGCGACCAGGTCCACCGCGTACCGCCGGACCGGATCCGCCACGTGGACGCCGCGGACCGCCTCGATCAGCTTCAGGATGTCGTGCGCGTGCGCCACCGGCTGGAGGTCGTCCAGCGGGCTGGCCCCGCCGTGCACGTCGAGCATCTGCAACTCGGCCTCCGGGCTCGGATAGCCGATGGAGACCCGGGCCATGAAGCGGTCCCGCTGGGCCTCCGGAAGCGGGTAGGTGCCCTCCATCTCGACCGGGTTCTGCGTCGCCACCACCATGAAGGGACTGGGCAGCTCGTAGGTCTGGCCGTCGATGGTGACCTGGCGCTCCTCCATCGACTCGAGCAGCGCCGACTGCGTCTTCGGCGACGCGCGGTTGATCTCGTCGCCGATCACCACCTGGGCGAAGATCGCGCCCGGCTTGAACTCGAAGTCCCGCCGCTGCTGGTCCCAGATCGACACCCCGGTGATGTCCGAGGGCAGCAGGTCCGGCGTGAACTGGATCCGGCGCACGGAACAGTCGATGGACCGCGCCAGCGCCTTGGCCAGCATGGTCTTGCCGACGCCCGGCACATCCTCGATCAGCAGGTGCCCCTCGGCCAGCAGCACGGTCAGCGAGAGCCGGACGACCTCGGGCTTGCCCTCGATCACGTCCTCCACCGAACCGCGGACCCGCTCGACCACGGCGGTCAGATCTTCCCCCACGCTCCCGTACGCTCGCGCGGCGGTGCCTCCACGGCTCGCCTGATCGTCATAGGTCGTCACCCGGCCCTCCTCGGCCTTTCCCCGCACTTCCTGGGAAGTGGAGGTACCCCAACTTGCCGGCCGGCCCCGCACCGCGGACCGGCCCACCCCGAATCACGGACACCGCGCCGAAAAAGTTCCGCGCGACACCACTTCCCGCATTCTTGCCGCCGTTACCGATTCGTGTCACTCGCCTGTGGACAACTGGCCGCGATATGTCGGCGCTTACGGCCTTTGCGGAGCTTGCACGGCGGGATCGTCGGGGCGGGCCGCCGGATCAGGCGGGGTCGACCTCGCGCAGCAGCCCGGTCTTCACGTCGAAGACGAAACCGCGCACGTCCTCGGTGTGCAGCAGGAACGGCGAGGTGCGCACCCGCTCGATCGACTGCCGCACGTCCTGGTCGGCGTCCCGGAATGCCTCCACCGCCCACGCGGGACGCTGGCCCACCTCCAGCTCCAGGTCGTGCCGGAACTCCTCGGTGATGGTCTCCATGCCGCAGCCCGTGTGGTGGATGAGGGCCACGCTGCGGGTGCCGAGCGCCCGCTGGCTGATCGTCAGGGACCGGATCACGTCGTCGGTGACGACACCGCCCGCGTTGCGGATCGTGTGGCAGTCGCCGAGCTTCAGGCCGAGCGCGGCGTGCAGGTCCAGGCGGGCGTCCATGCAGGCCACGACGGCGACGCGCTGTACGGGACGGGCGTCCATGCCCGGGTCGGCGAACGCCGCGGCGTAGCGTTCGTTCGCCTCGACGAGCCGGTCGGTGACGGTGTGGTCGGCCACTGTGGCGGATTCGGAGGCGGCGGGTACCGATGCAGAAGTCGTCATATCCATGACGTTACTGGCCGTCCCGGCCCGTGGCCCGCTGTGAAGCGGGACAAAGAACGTCATCGACGCTTGTTGTGAGCCAACCCACAGGGTGGCGGGATTGCGGCCGTACGAGTGAAAAGCCGTGCGATGCCGGTTTGCTGACACCGGTGTCCGCGACGCGCAGGCCGGTTGATTGACCGGGCGACACCGTGGACTAAAGTGGCGCGAAGCGGGAGGCGAGGCCTCCCTGCTGGACTGAATTCCCCGGAGACCTGGGCGACGTCCCGCCAGATCTCCCCACGTGCGCGGCGCGTACGTACGGCTCGGCCTCCTCCCGCTCCTGGCCGGCCGACGCTTTTGGCGCCGGCAGGCCTCCCCTTCAGATGCGAGCGGGAGGGGACCCGGCAGTGCGTGACGCCGCGCCGGACCTGAGAGGCCGCCCCACTTGAGCCAGAGTCGACACGTCCCGGTGATGCTCCAGCGGTGTCTGGACCTGCTGGCACCCGCCCTCCAGGAGCCGGGAGCCGTGGTCGTCGACTGCACGCTGGGGCTCGGCGGGCACAGTGAGGCGCTCCTCGAACGCTTCCCCGAGGCCCGGCTCGTCGCCCTCGACCGCGACAAGGAGGCTCTGCGCCTGTCCGGCGAGCGGCTCGCCCCGTACGGCGGACGCGCCACCCTCGTGCACGCCGTCTACGACGAGTTGCCCGACGTGCTCGACCGGCTCGGCGTCCCCCGCGTCCAGGGCGTTCTGTTCGACCTCGGCGTCTCCTCCATGCAGCTCGACGAGGCCGACCGCGGCTTCGCCTACGCCCAGGACGCCCCGCTCGACATGCGGATGGACCAGAGCACCGGCATGAGCGCCGCCGAGGTGCTCAACACCTACCCGCCCGGCGAACTCGTCCGCATCCTGCGGGCGTACGGCGAGGAGAAGCAGGCCAAGCGGATCGTGTCCGCCGTCGTGCGCGAGCGCGAGAAGGAGCCGTTCACCAACAGCGCCCGCCTGGTGGAGCTGATCCGCGCGGCGCTGCCGCAGGCCGCCAAGCGCACCGGCGGCAACCCGGCCAAGCGCACCTTCCAGGCCCTGCGCATCGAGGTCAACGGCGAGCTGTCCGTCCTGGAGCGGGCGATCCCGGCCGCCGTCGAGTCCGTCGCGGTCGGCGGGCGGATCGCCGTGCTGTCGTACCACTCGCTGGAGGACCGGCTGGTCAAGCAGGTGTTCGCGGCCGGCGCCGCCAACACCGCGCCGCCCGGCCTGCCCGTCGTCCCCGAGCAGTACGCACCGCGGCTCAAGCTGCTCACCCGCGGTGCCGAACTCCCCACCGAGGAGGAGATCGCCGAGAACCGCCGCGCGGCACCGGCACGGCTGCGCGGCGCCGAGCGCATCAGGGAGTCCCTCGGGTGAAGGGAGTCCCTCGGGCGGAGCGAGCGAGGCAGGCCGGGCACCGGTGCGGACGACGGCCCCAAGGGGGTGTCGTCCGGATCAGGCCGGCTCCGGGAGGCGGTGCCTCGTGGCGGACCCGAGCGGCCCCCGCGACCCCGGCAAGATCCAGACGACACCCCCCAGGGGAGGGCGTGTGAGCAGGAAACCCGAACTGAAGGGCAGGGCGGCCCGGCTGGCCCGGCTCCTGCCCACCGGCGGATCCCGGGGCCAGGCGGCCCGGGCGCCGTTCGTCCTCCTGGTCGTCGTCCTCCTCGGCGGCGGCCTCATCGGGCTCCTCGTGCTGAACTCCGCCCTGAGCGAGGGCTCCTTCCAGCTGGACGACCTCAAGCAGCGGACCAAGGAGCTCACCGACGAGGAACAGGCGCTCCAGCGGGACATCGACGCCTACTCCGCCCCCCGGGCCCTCCAGCGCCGCGCCCGCGAACTGGGCATGGTGCCCGGCGGCGACCCCGCCTTCCTCGACCCCGACGGCACCGTCAAGGGCGTGCCGAGCCCCGCCCCCGCCGCGGCCACCCCGCTCGTCCTCGCCCCCGAGGCGCTGGCCTCGACGTCCGCCGGCGCGTCCACGGTCACACCGTCCCCCTACAGCGAGCCCTCCGGCCCGCCCCCCACCGCGGCCCCGTCCGGCACGGCCGCCACCCCCACCACCGCGGCGCCGCCCACCCCGACCCCGACTCCCGGCAGGTGACGGAAGTGTCCGACAGGGAACCGCCGCGCCGCCGGGTGCCCGGACCCGCGAGGCCCGTCCGCTCCGGCGGCGGGCGCCGCCCGGGACCCGGCGCCCGGCCCGCCCGCAGGCCGGGACCGCCCCGCCCGGCGCCCCGCGCCTTCCGGCTGGGCAGTCCGCGCCCCAGGCTGCGCATGATCGGCCTCGCCCTGACCCTGGTGCTGGCCGCCTTCGTCGTACGGCTCCTCCAGGTGCAGGCCGTCGACGCCGGCACCTACTCGGCGAAGGCCGAGCAGAACCGCTACGTCGTGCACACCCTGCCCGCCGAACGCGGCGGGATCACCGACCGCAACGGCGTCGCCCTCGCGACCACCGTGGACTCCTACGACATCACCGCCGACCCCACGATGTTCACCCGCGAGCAGCTGAAGGTCGACGACGGACCCGAGCAGGCGGCGGCGCTCCTCGCACCGATCCTCGGCCAGGACCAGGAGCAGCTGGCCAAGGTGCTCCGCCCGAAGAACAGGGAACTGCGCTACGTCCGCCTCGCGCGCCGGCAGACCCCCCAGGTCTGGAACCAGATCAAGGACCTGAAGACCGCGCTCACCGCGAAGGCGGAGACCGACAGGGCGACGGTCAACGTGCTCGCGGGCGTCTTCGCCGACCCCAGCAGCAAGCGGGTGTACCCGGGCGGCGACCTCGCCGCCGGCATCCTCGGCTGGGTCGGCGCCGACGGCAAGGGCGGCGGCGGCCTGGAGCGGAAGCTGGACACGACGCTGGCCGGCGAGGACGGCAAGATCCGCTACGCCCAGTCCGGGGGGCGCCAGGTGCCCACCGCCGGTTCCACCGAGACGCCCGCCGTGCCGGGCAGCGACGTCGAGCTGACCATCGACCGCGACATCCAGTGGGCCGCGCAGCACGCCATCAGCGAGCAGGTGGAGAAGTCCAAGGCGGACGGCGGCTACGTCATCGTCCAGGACACCACCACCGGCGAGATCCTCGCCATGGCCAACTCGCCCGGCTTCGACCCGGGCGACCTCGCCCACGCCGACCCCGCGGCGCTGGGCAACGCCGCGCTCCAGGACGCCTTCGAGCCGGGCTCCACCGCCAAGGTGCTGTCCATGGCGGCCGTGCTGGAGGAGAACGTCGCCACGCCGGGCACCCACATCACGGTCCCCAACCGGCTCAAGCGCGGCGACCGGCTCTTCAAGGACGACATCGACCACCCGACCTGGTACCTCACGCTCAACGGCGTGCTCGCCAAGTCCAGCAACATCGGCACGATCATGGCCACCGGCGAGCTGGGCAAGACCCAGGCCGAGGCCAACAAGGTGCTCTACTCCTACCTGCGCAAGTTCGGCCTCGGCGGCTACAGCGGGCTCGGCTTCCCCGGCGAGACCAAGGGCATCCTCGCGCCGCCCGACCAGTGGTCGACCTCGCAGCAGTACACGATCCCTTTCGGCCAGGGCGTCTCCGTGAACGCGCTCCAGGCGGCCTCCATCTACTCGACCGTCGCCAACGGCGGCGTCCGCATCGAACCCACGCTGGTCCGCGGTACGAAGGGCGCCGACGGACGCTTCACTCCGGCCCCGGAACCCAAGAAGACCCGCGTGACCAGCGAGAGGACCGCGAAGACCCTCTCGCAGATGCTGGAGTCCGTCGTCGACGACGAGGAGGGCACCGGCACCAAGGCCCGCATCCCCGGCTACCGGGTGGCGGGCAAGACGGGCACGGCCAACCGGGTGGATCCGGCCACCGGCAAGTACCACGGTTACACCTCGTCCTTCGCCGGGTTCGCCCCCGCCGACAAGCCCCGGGTCACCGTCTACTGCGCCATCCAGAACGCCACCGAGGGCAGCTACTTCGGCGGCCAGATCTGCGGCCCCATCTACAAGCAGGTCATGGAGTTCGCCTTGAAGACCCTTCAGGTCCCGCCGACCGGGGCCGCCCCCGCGAGGCTCCCGGTCACCTTCAAACCCTGAGCCGTACCGCCCCCTCGCACCGAGCCGCACCGAGCCGCACCGAGCCGTACCGAACCAGCGCCGATTCAGTACCGAGCCACCAGGAACCATCCGTGACGACGATCACCCCCGACCCCGGGAACCAGAACAGCCCTTCCCCCTCGCTTCGCCCCCAGGCGGGTACTGCCGGTACGCTCACCGCCGTGCCACACCCTGATCAGTCCCAAACCACCCAGAAGGGCCACCCCGTGACATACCCGGGACCGCCCCGGCCGGTGCGGATCTCCGCCACACCCCTCGCGGAACTCGCCGATCAGCTGGGTGTCGCCGCGCCGGACGGCTCCGCCGAGATCACGGGGATCACCCACGACTCGCGCGCCGTCCGCCCCGGTGACCTGTACGCCGCCCTTCCCGGAGCCCGCCTGCACGGCGCCGACTTCGTCACCCAGGCCGCCGGTCTCGGCGCCGCCGCCGTGCTGACCGACCCGGCCGGCGCGGAGCGGGCCGCCGCCGCCGGTCTGCCGGCCCTCGTCGTCGACGACCCGCGCGCGCGGATGGGCGAGCTGGCGGCCACGATCTACGGCCACCCCGGCCGCGACCTGCTCCAGATCGGCATCACCGGCACCTCCGGCAAGACGACCACCGCCTACCTCGTCGAGGGCGGCCTGCGCACGGCGAAGTCCACCGGGCTGATCGGCACGGTCGAGATGCGCATCGGCGACGAGCGCATCAAGTCGGAGCGCACCACGCCCGAGGCCACCGACCTCCAGGCGCTGTTCGCGGTGATGCGCGAGCGCGGCACCGAGGCGGTCGCCATGGAGGTCTCCAGCCACGCCCTGGTGCTCGGCCGCGTCGACGCCTGCGTCTTCGACATCGCCGTCTTCACCAACCTCAGCCCGGAGCACATGGAGTTCCACTCCGGCATGGAGGACTACTTCCAGGCCAAGGCGCAGCTCTTCACCCCGAAGCGCAGCAGGCTCGGTGTGGTCAACGTGGACGACGAGTACGGGCGCCGCCTGGCCAAGGAGGCCACCGTCCCGGTCGTCACCTACTCCGCCGAGGGCCACCCGGACGCCGACTGGCGCGCCGACGAGGTCGAGGTCGGCCCGCTGGACTCGACGTTCACCGTGCTCGGGCCGAAGGGCGAGCGGATCGCCGCCAAGTCGCCGCTGGCAGGACCCTTCAACGTGGCGAACACCCTCGCCGCGATCGTCGCCCTGGCCGCCGCCGGGCTCGACCCGCAGAGCGCCGCCGACGGCGTCGCCGCCGTACCGGGCGTGCCGGGCCGCCTGGAGCGCGTGGACGAGGGCCAGCCCTTCTTCGCGGTGGTCGACTACGCCCACAAGACCGACGCCGTCGAGTCGGTCCTGCGGGCCCTGCGCAAGGTCACCGAGGGCAAGCTGCACGCCGTGCTCGGCTGCGGCGGCGACCGGGACACCACCAAGCGGGAGCCGATGGGCGCCGCCGTGGCCCGGTTCGCCGACACCGCCGTACTGACCTCCGACAACCCCCGCTCCGAGGACCCCCTCGCGATCCTCGCCACCATGCTCCAGGGCGCGGCGTCCGTGCCCGCGCACGAGCGCGGCGAGGTGCAGGTCTTCGAGGACCGGGCCGCCGCGATCGCCGCCGCCGTCGCCCGGGCCGAGCCCGGCGACACGGTGCTGGTGGCGGGCAAGGGCCACGAGCAGGGCCAGGACATCGCCGGCGTCGTCCGTCCCTTCGACGACCGCCAGGTGCTGCGCGAAGCCATCAAGAAGACCCAGGGATGAGATCCCGATGAGATCCCGAACGATCCAGCCGATCCTGATCCTGATCCAGGGGACGAACTTGTGATCACCCTCTCACTCGCCGAGATCGCAGAAGTCGTCGGCGGGCGGATGCACGACATACCGGACGCGTCCGCCGAGGTCACCGGGCCGGTCGTCCGGGACTCCCGGGAAGCCGGGCCCGGCAGCCTCTTCGTCGCCTTCGTGGGCGAACGGGCCGACGGCCACGACTTCGCCGCGCGGGTCGTCGAAGCGGGTGCGGTGGCCGTCCTCGGCTCCCGTCCCGTCGGCGTGCCGGCGATCGTCGTGGACGACGTCCAGGCCGCCCTGGGCGCCCTCGCCCGGCACGTCGTGCGACGCCTCGGCACCACCCTCGTGGCCCTCACCGGGTCGGCCGGCAAGACCAGCACCAAGGACCTGATCGCCCAGGTACTGCGCCGCAAGGCGCCCACGGTCTTCACGCCCGGTTCCATGAACAACGAGGTGGGGCTGCCGCTCACCGCGCTCACCGCCACCGACGAGACGAAGTTCCTCGTCCTGGAGATGGGCGCCCGCGGCATCGGCCACATCCGGTACCTCACCGAACTCACCCCGCCGAAGATCGGCGCGGTCCTCAACGTCGGCTCCGCGCACATCGGCGAGTTCGGCGGCCGGGAGCAGATCGCCCAGGCCAAGGGCGAACTCGTCGAGGCCCTGCCGCCGGCCGAGGAGGGCGGCGCCGCGATCCTCAACGCGGACGACCCGCTCGTACGGGCCATGGCCTCCCGAACGAAGGCGAAGGTGATCCTTTTCGGAGAGTCCGGCGAAGCGGACGTTCGCGCCGAGAACGTGCGACTCACGGACACCGGACAGCCTTCCTTCAGCCTTCACACACCCTCCGGTGCAAGCGATGTGACCATGCGCCTGTACGGTGAGCACCACGTGTCGAACGCGCTCGCCGCGGCCGCCGTCGCCCACGAGTTGGGCATGTCCGCAGACGAGATCGCCACCGCGCTCTCCGAGGCGGGCTCCCTCTCCCGCTGGCGGATGGAGGTCACCGAGCGCCCGGACGGCGTGACGGTCGTCAACGACGCCTACAACGCGAACCCCGAGTCCACCAAGGCCGCGCTGCGTGCGCTGGTCGCCATGGGCAAGGGGCGTCGTACGTGGGCGGTGCTCGGCAAGATGGCCGAGCTCGGGGACGAGGCGCTCGCCGAGCACGACGCGGTCGGACGGCTCGCCGTCCGGCTCAACGTCAGCAAGCTCGTCGCGGTCGGGGGCAGGGAAGCCCGATGGCTGCAACTGGGCGCATATAACGAGGGTTCGTGGGGTGAGGAGTCGGTGCACGTGTCCGACGCACAGGCGGCGGTCGACCTGTTGCGCAGCGAGTTGCGCCCAGGAGACGTCGTGCTCGTGAAGGCGTCCCGTTCGGTGGGTCTGGAGAGCGTCGCCACGGCGCTCCTCGAGACCGGCGCCGAGGGTGAGGTTGCCGCCCGATGATGAAGCAGATCCTGTTCGCAGGAGTCATTGGCCTCTTCCTCACGCTGGTCGGCACCCCGCTGCTGATCAAGCTCCTGGCCCGCAAGGGCTACGGCCAGTACATCCGCGACGACGGACCGCGCGAGCACGCCAGCAAGCGCGGTACGCCGACCATGGGTGGTATCGCCTTCATCCTGGCGACGGTCGCCGCGTACTTCCTCGCCAAGGGCATCACCAGCTACCTGGACCCCGACATCGACGCGGGGCCGACCTTCTCCGGCCTGCTGGTGCTCGGCCTGATGGTGGGCATGGGCCTGGTCGGCTTCCTCGACGACTACATCAAGATCGTCAAACGGCGTTCGCTGGGCCTGCGGGCCAGGGCGAAGATGATCGGCCAGCTCACCGTCGGCATCGCCTTCGCCGTGCTCTCGCTTCAGTTCGCGGACAACCGGGGCAACACCCCGGCGTCCACGAAGCTGTCGTTCATCACCGACTTCGGCTGGACCATCGGCCCGGTGCTGTTCGTCGTCTGGGCGCTGTTCATGATCCTCGCGATGTCGAACGGCGTGAACCTGACCGACGGCCTGGACGGACTGGCCACCGGCGCCTCCGTCCTGGTCTTCGGCGCCTACACCTTCATCGGCGTCTGGCAGTTCCAGGAGTCCTGCGCCAACGCGCTGACCCTGACCAACCCGGGTGCCTGCTACGAGGTGAGAGACCCGCTCGACCTCGCGGTGGTCGCCTCCGCGCTGATGGGTTCCTGCCTCGGCTTCCTGTGGTGGAACACCTCGCCGGCCAAGATCTTCATGGGCGACACCGGTTCGCTCGCGCTCGGCGGTGTGCTCGCGGGTCTGGCGATCTGCTCGCGCACCGAACTGCTGATGGCCATCCTCGGCGGCCTGTTCGTGCTGATCACCATGTCGGTGGTCATCCAGGTCGGCTCCTTCCGCCTCACCGGCAAGCGGGTCTTCCGGATGGCGCCACTCCAGCACCACTTCGAACTCAAAGGCTGGTCCGAAGTCCTTGTCGTGGTCCGCTTCTGGATCATCCAGGGCATCTGTGTGATCGTCGGACTCGGCCTCTTCTACGCGGGATGGGCAACGGACAAGTGACCTCCTCGGTGCCTTCGGAATTCAGCGGCAAGCACGTCACCGTCGCCGGACTCGGCGTCTCCGGCGTCCCGGCGGCCAAGGTGCTGCACGGGCTCGGCGCGCAGGTCACCGTCGTCAACGACGGCGACGACGAGCGGGCCCGGACGCAGGCGGCGGAGCTGGAGCCGCTCGGCGTCACCGTGCGCCTGGGGGACGGGGACACGCTTCCCGAGGGCACCGAGCTGATCGTCACCGCACCGGGCTGGAAGCCCACCAAGCCGCTGTTCGCGGCGGCCGGACAGGCCGGCGTCCCGGTCTGGGGCGACGTGGAACTGGCCTGGCGGCTGCGCGGCCTGAACGGCCGGAAGCCCGCGCCCTGGCTCGCCGTCACCGGCACCAACGGCAAGACCACCACCGTCCAGATGCTCGCGTCGATCCTGAAGGCGGCCGGTCTGCGCACCGCCGCCGTCGGCAACATCGGCGTCTCGCTCCTGGACGCGGTCACCGGCGAGCAGGAGTACGACGTCCTCGCCGTGGAGCTGTCCAGCTACCAGCTCCACTGGGCGCCCTCGCTGCGCGCCCACTCCGCCGCCGTGCTCAACCTCGCCCCGGACCACCTCGACTGGCACGGCTCCATGGAGGCCTACGCCGCCGACAAGGGCCGCATCTACGAGGGCAATCACGTCGCCTGCGTCTACAACGTCGCCGACAAGGCCACCGAGGACCTGGTCCGCGCCGCCGACGTGGAGGAGGGCTGCCGGGCGATCGGCTTCACCCTCGGTACCCCCGGCCCCTCGCAACTCGGCGTCGTGGAGGGCCTGCTGGTCGACCGCGCCTTCGTCGAGGACCGGCAGAAGAACGCCCAGGAACTGGCCGAGGTCTCCGACGTCAATCCGCCCGCCCCGCACAACATCGCCAACGCCCTTGCCGCCGCGGGTCTCGCCCGCGCCTTCGGCGTCTCCGCGGCCGCCGTGAGGGACGGGCTGCGCGCCTTCACACCGGACGCCCACCGCATCGCGCACGTCGCCGACGTGGACGGCGTGGCCTACGTGGACGACTCCAAGGCCACCAACACCCACGCCACCGAAGCCTCCTTGGCGGCCTACGAGTCGATCGTGTGGATCGCCGGCGGGCTGGCCAAGGGCGCGACCTTCGACGAGCTGGTCGCGGGCGCGGCGAAGCGGCTGCGCGGCGCCGTCCTCATCGGCGCCGACCGCGCCCTGATCCGCGAAGCCCTGGCGCGACACGCGCCCGAAGTACCCGTGGTCGACCTCGACCGGACCGACACTGGTGCGATGCTCCAGGCCGTCCAGGAGGCGCGGCGGCTCGCCCGGCCCGGTGACACGGTGCTGCTGGCCCCGGCCTGTGCCTCCATGGACATGTTCACCAACTACAACCAGCGCGGTGACGCGTTCGCGCAGGCCGTTCGCGAACTCGGCGCCTGACCCGGCCGCCTCCTGCCGCCGGGTGAACTCGGGAGGACGCGTGGGACGGTCCATGCCGACGTACAGCGGAGGCCGCGATGCCCGGTAGTCCCCAGAGCCGTACCGGACGTCCGCCCGTGCAGCGGACCGTCAAGCGGCCCGCCGCACCCGGGCCGCCGCACGACAACGGCGTGCTCCGCCTCTACCACCGGCTGCGCCGCGCCTGGGACCGGCCGCTGACCGCCTACTACCTGATCTTCGGCGGCAGTGCGCTGATCACCGTGCTCGGCCTGGTGATGGTCTACTCGGCGTCCCAGATCACCGCGCTCCAGCTGTCGCTGCCCGGCTCGTACTTCTTCCGCAAGCAGGCCCTCGCCGCGCTCATCGGCGCCGGTCTCCTGGTCGCCGCGATGAAGATGCCGGTCAAGCTGCACCGGGCGCTCGCCTACCCGATCCTCGCCGGTGCCGTCTTCCTGATGATCCTGGTCCAGGTGCCCGGGATAGGAGTCGCGGTCAACGGCAACCAGAACTGGATCTCGCTGGGCGGCTCCTTCCAGATCCAGCCCAGCGAGTTCGGCAAGCTGGCCCTGGTGCTGTGGGGTGCGGACCTGCTCGCCCGCAAGCACGACAAGAAGCTGCTGACCCAGTGGAAGCACATGCTGGTACCGCTGGTGCCCGCCGCGTTCATGCTGCTCGGGCTGATCATGATCGGCGGTGACATGGGCACCGCGATCATCCTCACGGCGATCCTGTTCGGCCTGCTCTGGCTGGCCGGCGCGCCCACCCGGCTGTTCGCGGGCGTGCTCTCGATCGCCCTGCTGCTCGGCTTCATCCTCATCAAGACCAGCGCGAACCGGATGGCCCGGCTCAACTGCCTCGGCGCCACCGACCCGGGTCCCGGCGACTCCTGCTGGCAGGCCGTGCACGGCATCTACGCCCTGGCCTCCGGCGGACTGTTCGGTTCCGGGCTCGGTGCCAGTGTGGAGAAATGGGGCCAACTCCCCGAAGCACACACCGACTTCATCTTCGCCGTCACCGGTGAGGAACTGGGCCTGGCGGGGACGCTGTCGGTGCTCGCCCTGTTCGCGGCTCTAGGCTATGCGGGTATCCGCGTGGCCGGACGCACGGAGGACCCCTTCGTGAGGTATGCCGCGGGAGGCGTGACCACCTGGATCACGGCCCAGGCCGTGATCAACATCGGTGCGGTCCTCGGGCTGCTGCCGATCGCCGGTGTCCCGCTCCCGCTGTTCTCCTACGGGGGTTCCGCCCTGCTGCCGACCATGTTCGCCATCGGTCTGCTGATCGCCTTCGCGCGTGACGAACCCGGTGCGCGGGCGGCGCTTGCGCTGCGGCAACCTCGCTTTGGTAGAAAGCGGGGAGCCGGGGGACCCGCGGCCAAGCGGAGCCCTGGGAGTTGGAACACGATGCGACGGCGCGCCTCGGCGGCGCGTTCGTCCGGAGAGCGGTGAATTTCGGTGCATGTCGTACTCGCCGGCGGAGGAACCGCGGGCCACATCGAGCCCGCGCTCGCCCTCGCGGACGCCCTGCGCAGGCAGGATCCGACCGTGGGGATCACGGCCCTGGGCACGGAACGCGGCCTGGAGACCCGCCTGGTGCCCGAGCGGGGTTACGAGCTGGCGCTGATCCCGGCCGTACCGCTGCCGCGCAAGCCCACCCCCGAGCTGATCACCGTCCCGGGCCGGCTGCGCGGGACGATCAAGGCGACCGAGCAGATCCTGGAGCGCACCAAGGCGGACGCGGTAGCAGGCTTCGGCGGCTACGTGGCGCTGCCCGCCTACCTCGCCGCCAAGCGGCTCGGCGTGCCGATCGTCGTGCACGAGGCCAACGCCCGCCCCGGCCTGGCCAACAAGATCGGCTCGCGGTACGCCGCACAGGTCGCCGTCTCCACTCCCGACAGCAAGCTGCGCAACTCCCGTTACATCGGCATCCCGCTGCGCCGCTCCATCGCCACCCTCGACCGGGCCGCCGCCCGTCCCGAGGCCCGCGCGATGTTCGGTCTCGACCCCAACCTGCCGACGCTGCTGGTCACCGGCGGCTCGCAGGGCGCCCGCCGTCTCAACGAGGTCATCCAGCAGGTCGCGCCCTGGCTTCAGCAGGCCGGTATCCAGATCCTGCACGCGGTCGGACCCAAGAACGAACTGCCGCAGGTCCACCAGATGCCGGGAATGCCCCCGTACATCCCGGTAAGTTATCTGGACCGGATGGACCTCGCGTACGCCGCCGCCGACATGATGCTCTGCCGCGCGGGCGCGATGACCGTCGCCGAGCTCTCCGCCGTCGGGCTTCCCGCCGCCTACGTCCCGCTGCCCATCGGCAACGGCGAACAGCGGCTCAACGCCCAGCCGGTGGTCAAGGCCGGCGGCGGACTGCTGGTCGACGACGCGGAACTCACGCCGGAGTGGCTCCAGCAGAACGTCCTGCCCGTGCTCGCCGACCCGCACCGGCTGTACGAGATGTCCCGCGCCGCCGCCGAGTTCGGCCGCCGGGACGCCGACGACCTCCTCGTCGGCATGGTGTACGAGGCGATCGCCGCCCGTGCGCGCCGCTAGACACGTCTGACGGAAGGCAGGGAGCGTGGCCGGACCGACCACCGCCGAGCGCGGTGCACGCCAGCAGGAGTCGTCCGGCCCGCCCCGGGTACGCCGGTTCCGCCGGCCCCGCCTTCGTACGATCATCATCCTCGCCGTCGCCCTCGTGCTCGTCGCGGGCGGAACCGTCTGGGTGCTCTACGGCTCGAACTGGACACGTCTGGAACGGGTGTCGGTCTCGGGAACGGATGTCCTGACGCCCGCACAGGTGCGCGAGGCCGCCGACGTGCCGGTCGGGGACCCGCTGGTCTCGGTCGACACGGAGGCGGTCGAGGCCCGGCTGCGCCGGAAATTGCCCCGCATTGACGAGGTCGACGTGGAGCGTTCCTGGCCGCACGGAATCGGACTGAAAGTGACGGAGCGTACTCCGGTCCTGATTGTGCAAAAGGGCCGAAACTTCGTGGAAGTGGACGATGAAGGCGTCCGTTTCGCCACGGTTTCCAAGGCCCCGAAAGACGTACCCACGCTGGAATTGGAACCGGCCCGTTCCGGCTCAGCCGCGGCGAGCCTGCGCCGCTTCGACGACGACCGCCTGGTGCGCGAGGCGGTGCGGGTGGCCGGCCGGCTCCCGGGCAAGGTCGCCCGGGACACACGGGTCGTCAAGGTCCGTTCCTACGACGACATCTCGCTGGAGTTGAGCGGCGGTCGGACCGTGTCGTGGGGGAGTGGTGAGCAGGGTGTGCGGAAGGCCCGGGCACTCACCGCCCTCATGAAAGCGACGCCCGACGCGCGGCACTTCGACGTGAGTGTTGCCACCGCCCCGGCGTCATCCGGGAGTTGACGGGTATACGTGCAGGCCAGCACCCTGGTTGGGCAGCGCTACGGCTGATCACATAGGGTGAAAAGAAAAACGGGAGGTTCGGCGTGTTCGTTGAACGTGCGCCACTTGTCGACTTAGTGTCCTGTTCGGAAGAGTCCAAGGAACAGACACACTGGTAACCCTAAACTTCAGCGTTAGGGTTCGGGTCGGCGCTACGGACCGTCCCAATCGGCATCAGTCGTCGGGTCGCGGGGGCATCAGTGCTTCGGCGGCCGGGCGACACGTAACTCGAGGCGAGAGGCCTTCGACGTGGCAGCACCGCAGAACTACCTCGCAGTCATCAAAGTCATCGGTGTCGGCGGCGGTGGTGTCAATGCCATCAACCGGATGATCGAGGTCGGTCTCAAGGGCGTCGAGTTCATCGCCATCAACACCGACGCGCAGGCGCTGTTGATGAGCGACGCCGACGTCAAGCTCGACGTCGGCCGCGAACTCACCCGCGGACTCGGCGCCGGAGCCAACCCGGCCGTCGGCCGCAAGGCCGCCGAGGACCACCGCGAGGAGATCGAGGAGGTCCTCAAGGGGGCCGACATGGTCTTCGTGACAGCCGGTGAAGGCGGCGGCACCGGCACCGGCGGCGCGCCCGTCGTGGCCAACATCGCCCGCTCGCTGGGCGCCCTCACCATCGGCGTGGTCACCCGCCCGTTCACCTTCGAGGGACGGCGCCGGGCCAACCAGGCCGAGGACGGCATCGCGGAACTCCGCGAAGAGGTCGACACCCTCATCGTCATCCCCAACGACCGGCTGCTGTCCATCTCGGACCGCCAGGTCAGCGTGCTCGACGCGTTCAAGTCCGCCGACCAGGTGCTGCTCTCCGGTGTGCAGGGCATCACCGACCTCATCACCACCCCCGGCCTGATCAACCTGGACTTCGCCGACGTGAAGTCGGTCATGTCCGAGGCGGGTTCGGCCCTCATGGGCATCGGCTCCGCCCGCGGCGACGACCGCGCGGTGGCCGCCGCCGAGATGGCGATCTCCTCGCCGCTGCTCGAGGCGTCCATCGACGGCGCCCGCGGCGTGCTGCTCTCCATCTCCGGCGGCTCCGACCTCGGCCTGTTCGAGATCAACGAGGCCGCCCAGCTGGTCAGCGAGGCCGCGCACCCCGAGGCCAACATCATCTTCGGCGCGGTCATCGACGACGCCCTCGGCGACGAGGTGCGGGTCACCGTGATCGCGGCCGGCTTCGACGGGGGCCAGCCGCCGTCCAAGCGGGACAACGTCCTCGGGTCCTCCTCGGCCAAGCGCGAGGAGCCCACCCCGGCCCGGCCGTCCGAGAGCCGTCCGTCCTTCGGCTCGCTCGGCAGCGTCAAGCCGAAGGAGGAGCCGGAGCCGGCCCCCGTGCCGGAGCCGGTCGCCGACCTGCCGGTCTCCCCGCCGCCGGTCCCGCCGTCGCGCACCTACTCGGACAGCGCGGCCGAGGAACTGGACGTGCCGGACTTCCTGAAGTGATAGGACAGCGCGACACCGTGAACGGCGCGCACTTCGGCTTCACCGACAGGTGGGGCGGAGTGAGCGCCGTTCCGTACGAGGAGCTCAACCTCGGCGGCGCGGTCGGTGACGACCCCGGCGCCGTCACCGCCAACCGGGAGCTGGCGGCCAAGTCGCTGGGCGTCGACCCGGCCCGGGTGGTCTGGATGAACCAGGTGCACGGGGCCGACGTCGCCGTGGTCGACGCGCCCTGGGGGGACCGCCCGGTCCCGCGGGTCGACGCCGTCGTCACCGCCGAGCGCGGTCTCGCCCTCGCCGTCCTCACCGCCGACTGCGTGCCGGTCCTGCTCGCCGACCCGGTCTCCGGTGTCGCCGCCGCGGCGCACGCGGGCCGGCCGGGCCTGGTCGCCGGGGTCGTCCCCGCCGCCGTACGGGCCATGGCCGAACTCGGCGCGGACCCCGCCAGGATCGTCGCCCGCACCGGGCCCGCCGTGTGCGGCCGGTGCTACGAGGTGCCCGAGGAGATGCGCGCCGAGGTGGCCGCCGTCGAGCCGGCGGCGTACGCCGAGACCGGTTGGGGCACTCCGGCCCTCGACGTGAGCGCCGGAGTGCACGCGCAGCTCGAGCGCCTCGGGGTGCACGACCGGGCGCAGTCGCCGGTGTGCACCCGGGAGTCGGCGGACCACTTCTCGTACCGACGCGACCGCACCACCGGGCGGCTCGCGGGCTATGTGTGGCTGGACTGATGGGGCATGACGGACCGTAAGCACGAACTCGCCGCGAACCTGGCGAAAGTGGAACAGCGCATCACCGACGCGTGCGCGGCCGCGGGCCGCCCGCGCCAGGACGTGACCCTCATCGTGGTCACCAAGACCTACCCGGCGGACGATGTGCGCATTCTCTCGGAACTCGGGGTGCGCCACGTCGCGGAGAACCGCGACCAGGACGCGGCGCCCAAGGCCGCCGCCTGCTCGGATCTGCCGCTTTCCTGGCATTTCGTCGGACAGTTGCAGACGAACAAGGTGCGTTCCGTGGTCGGTTACGCGGATGTCGTGCAGTCCGTCGACCGGGCCCGGCTGGTCACGGCGCTGTCGAAGGAGGCCGTACGGGCCGGACGTGAGGTGGGCTGTCTCCTCCAGGTGGCCCTCGACGCGGAGGAGGGCGGGCGCGGGGAGCGCGGCGGTGTCCCGCCCGCCGGAATCGAAGAGTTGGCCGACCTGGTCGCCGGATCGGAGGGGCTGCGCCTCGACGGACTGATGACCGTGGCCCCGCTCAGCGGCGAGTACGCCGGACGCCAACAGGCGGCGTTCGAGCACCTCATGGATTTGTCGACCCGCGTGCGCCGGACCCATCCGGCTGCGAACATGGTCTCCGCGGGGATGAGTGCGGACCTCGAACAGGCCGTGGCCGCCGGAGCGACACATGTACGCGTCGGCACTGCGGTACTCGGAGTCCGACCCAGGCTCGGGTAACGTCGCCAAGAAGTCGGACCACAGCAGAAAATATGGTCATTACCGCCGAAAGGCGGACGCAACGACCTCGTGGATCGCAGGCACTTGGAGTCGTCAGCAGATCCACCACAGAGCGGAGGACTCAGAGCATGGCCGGCGCGATGCGCAAGATGGCGGTCTACCTCGGCCTCGTGGAGGACGATGGGTACGACGGCCGGGGGTTCGACCCCGACGACGACTTCGAACCCGAACTGGACCCGGAACCCGAGCGGGATCACCGGCGCCACGAACCGGCGCACCAGTCGCATGGTGCGCATCAGTCCCAAAGGGACGAAGAGGTACGAGTCGTACAACCGCCCGCGCAGCGCGAGCCGATGCCCCGTGCCGCTTCGCTCGCGGCGGAATCGAGCCGTCCGGCGCGCATCGCGCCCGTGGCGTCCATCACACAAGAACGCGCAAGCCTGGAAAAGAGCGCACCGGTCATCATGCCCAAGGTCGTGTCCGAACGAGAGCCCTACCGGATCACCACGCTTCACCCCCGGACCTACAACGAGGCCCGTACCATCGGGGAACACTTCCGTGAGGGCACTCCGGTGATCATGAATCTCACTGAGATGGATGACACAGATGCGAAGCGACTTGTCGACTTTGCGGCCGGTTTGGTGTTTGGTCTTCACGGCAGTATCGAGCGGGTGACGCAGAAGGTGTTCCTGCTGTCTCCTGCTAACGTCGATGTCACGGCGGAGGACAAGGCCCGTATCGCAGAGGGCGGGTTCTTCAACCAGAGCTGAGACGCACTACCGGTACAGAGCAAGAACACGGGCCCGGGACAGGGCCCGAGAGATGGTTCAGGGGAGAGGGAAGCACAGGTCATGAGCGTGGTCCTGGATGTCGTCTACATCGCGCTGATGTGCTTCCTCATCGTGCTCATCTTCCGGTTGGTCATGGACTACGTGTTCCAGTTCGCCCGCTCGTGGCAACCCGGCAAGGCGATGGTGGTCGTTCTGGAGGCCACCTACACTGTCACCGATCCACCGTTGAAGCTTCTGCGGCGGTTCATCCCGCCGCTGCGTCTCGGGGGCGTGGCGCTCGACCTGTCCTTCTTCGTACTGATGATCATCGTCTACATCCTGATCTCGATCGTGAGCCAGCTGTGAGCGATGAGAGAGATACGGGCTTGCCGAATGCCGACGACAACGTTGAGGTGAAGAGATGCCGTTGACCCCCGAGGACGTGCGGAACAAGCAGTTCACGACCGTCCGCCTCCGAGAAGGCTATGACGAGGACGAGGTCGATGCCTTCCTCGATGAGGTCGAAGCCGAACTGACCCGACTGCTCCGCGAGAACGAGGACCTGCGCGCCAAGCTGGCCGCGGCCACGCGTGCGGCCGCGCAGAACCAGCAGAACATGCGCAAGCCTCCGGAACCTCCGCAGGATCAGCAGCACCAGCAGGGTCCGCCGCAGCACCAGCAGGGCCCGCCGCAGCAGGGCGGTATGCCGCAGCAGGGCATGCGAGGTCCCGGCGCTCCGGTGCCCGCCGGCATATCGGGCCCGCCGCAGCAGCAGATGGGTGGCCCCATGGGTGGTCCGCCCCAGCTGCCGAGCGGTGCCCCGCAGCTGCCCGCCGGCCCCGGCGGACAGGGTGGCCCGCAGGGTCCCGGCCCGATGGGCCAGGGTCCCGGGCCGATGGGTCAGGGTCCGGGTCCGATGCAGGGCCAGATGGGTCCCGGCCCGATGGGTGGCCCCATGGGCGGCCCGCAGGGCCCCGGTGGCCCCGGTGGTCCCGGCATGCCCGGTCAGGGCGGCCCCGGCGGCGACAGTGCCGCCCGCGTGCTCTCGCTGGCTCAGCAGACCGCCGACCAGGCGATCGCCGAGGCCCGTTCCGAGGCCAACAAGATCGTCGGCGAGGCTCGTTCGCGTGCCGAGGGTCTGGAGCGGGACGCCCGTGCCAAGGCGGACGCCCTGGAGCGGGACGCGCAGGAGAAGCACCGTGTCGCGATGGGCTCCCTGGAGTCCGCCCGCGCCACGCTGGAGCGCAAGGTCGAGGACCTGCGCGGCTTCGAGCGCGAGTACCGGACGCGACTGAAGTCGTACCTGGAGTCGCAGCTGCGCCAGTTGGAGACCCAGGCCGACGACTCGCTCGCCCCGCCGCGCACGCCCGCGACCGCCTCTCTGCCGCCGTCCCCGGCGCCCTCGATGGCACCGGCCGGCGCTAGCGCTCCGTCCTACGGCGGCAACCAGTCGATGGGTGGCGGCCCGGGCCAGTCCGGTCCGTCCTACGGCGGCCAGCAGCAGATGTCGCCCGCGATGACCCAGCCGATGGCACCGGTGCGGCCGCAGGGCCCGTCGCCGATGGGGCAGGCGCCTTCGCCGATGCGCGGGTTCCTGATCGACGAGGACGACAACTGATCTGTAGTACGGCGTAGCCTTCGGCAACGTTCAGGGCGGGCCCCGGGTTTCTGAACCCGGGGCCCGCCCTTGTGTCCATGCAGCTGCGGGCAGTCGTGCCTCCCCCAGTGCCTGAACGGCCTGGGAGGTGCCCCGCGACGGAAAGCACGGGGCCCGGCGCCCCTCAGGCGAGGGAGGCCGGGCCCAGATGCTGCCAGGTGGCTACTGCTTGCGCAGGCGGAACACCAGGGACAGGCCCTCGTCCGTGAACGGCGCCCCGTACGAGTCGTCCGCCTCGCCCTGGGCGAAGTCCGTCGCCAGGACCTCGTCGGAGATCAGGCCGGAGTGGTCGGTCAGGGCGGCGATCGTCGCCGGGTCCGTGGCCGTCCAGCGCAGGGCGATCCGGTCGGCGACGTCGAGGCCGCTGTTCTTGCGGGCCTCCTGGATCAGGCGGATCGCGTCCCGGGCGAGGCCCGCCCGGCGCAGCTCCTCCGTCAGCTCCAGGTCGAGCGCCACCGTCGCGCCCGAGTCGGAGGCGACCGACCAGCCCTCACGCGGCGTCTCCGTGATGATCACCTCGTCCGGAGCGAGGGTGACCGTCTCGCCGTCGACCTCCACCGAGGCCGTGCCCTCGCGCAGGGCGAGGGACAGCGCGGCGGCGTCCGCGGCCGCGACGGCCTTCGCCACGTCCTGGACCCGCTTGCCGAACCGCTTGCCCAGCGCCCGGAAGTTGGCCTTCGCCGTCGTGTCGACCAGGGAGCCGCCGACCTCGCTCAGCGAGGCGAGGGACGCCACGTTCAGCTCCTCCGTGATCTGCGAGTGCAGCTCGGGGGAGAGGGTGTCGAAGCCCGCCACCGCGATCAGCGCGCGGCTGAGCGGCTGCCGGGTCTTGACGCCGGACTCCGCGCGCGTGGCACGGCCCAGCTCGACCAGGCGGCGGACCAGGACCATCTGCTTCGACAGCTCCGGGTCGATCGCCGTCAGGTCGGCCTCCGGCCAGGAGGACAGGTGGACCGACTCGGGCGCGCCCGGGGTGACCGGCACGACCAGGTCCTGCCAGACCCGCTCGGTGATGAACGGGGTCAGCGGGGCCATCAGCTTGGTGACCGTCTCGACGACCTCGTGCAGGGTGCGCAGCGCGGCCTTGTCGCCCTGCCAGAAGCGGCGGCGGGAGCGGCGCACGTACCAGTTGGACAGGTCGTCGACGAACGCGGACAGCAGCTTGCCGGCCCGCTGGGTGTCGTAGGCGTCCAGCGCCTGCGTCACCTGGTCGGTGAGTGCGTGCAGCTCGGAGAGCAGCCAGCGGTCCAGGACCGGGCGGTCGGCCGGTGCCGGGTCGGCCTCGCTCGGGGCCCAGCCCGTGGTTCGGGCGTACAGGGCCTGGAAGGCGACCGTGTTCCAGTAGGTGAGGAGCGTCTTGCGGACGACCTCCTGGATGGTGCCGTGGCCGACCCGGCGGGCCGCCCACGGGGAGCCGCCGGCCGCCATGAACCAGCGGACCGCGTCGGCGCCGTGCTGGTCCATCAGCGGGATCGGTTGCAGGATGTTGCCCAGGTGCTTGGACATCTTGCGGCCGTCCTCGGCGAGGATGTGGCCGAGGCAGACCACGTTCTCGTAGGACGACTTGTCGAAGACCAGGGTGCCGACCGCCATCAGCGTGTAGAACCAGCCGCGCGTCTGGTCGATGGCCTCGGAGATGAACTGCGCAGGGTAGCGGCTCTCGAACAGCTCCTTGTTCTTGTACGGGTAGCCCCACTGCGCGAACGGCATCGAACCCGAGTCGTACCAGGCGTCGATGACCTCGGGCACGCGCACCGCTTCGAGGGAGCAGCCCTCCTGGGCGCAGGTGAAGGTCACGTCGTCGATGAACGGACGGTGCGGGTCCAGGGACGACTGGTCGGTGCCGGACAGCTCGGTCAGCTCCGCGCGGGAGCCGACGACCGTGAGGTGGTCCTCCGCGCAGCGCCAGATCGGCAGCGGGGTGCCCCAGTAGCGGTTGCGGGACAGGGCCCAGTCGATGTTGTTGTTCAGCCAGTCGCCGTACCGGCCGTGCTTGACCGCGTCCGGGAACCAGTTGGTCTTCTCGTTCTCCTGGAGGAGTCGGTCCTTGATCGCCGTGGTGCGGATGTACCAGGACGGCTGCGCGTAGTAGAGCAGCGCCGTGTGGCAGCGCCAGCAGTGCGGGTAGCTGTGCTCGTACGGGATGTGCTTGAAGAGCAGGCCCCGGGTCTCCAGGTCCTCGGTCAGCTTCTCGTCGGCCTTCTTGAAGAAGACGCCGCCGACCAGCGGGACGTCCTCCTCGAAGGTGCCGTCCGGGCGGACCGGGTTGACCACGGGCAGTCCGTACGCGCGGCAGACCTTGAGGTCGTCCTCACCGAAGGCGGGGGACTGGTGGACGAGGCCGGTGCCGTCCTCGGTGGTGACGTAGTCGGCGTTCACCACGTAGTGGGCCGGCTCCGGGAACTCCACCAGCTCGAACGGGCGCTGGTACGTCCAGCGCTCCATCTCGGCGCCGGTGAAGGACTGCCCGGTGGTCTCCCAGCCCTCGCCGAGCGCCTTGGCGAGCAGCGGCTCCGCGACGACCAGCTTCTCCTCGCCGTCCGTGGCGACGACGTAGGTGACGTCGGGGTGCGCCGCGACCGCGGTGTTGGAGACCAGCGTCCACGGGGTCGTGGTCCAGACGACCAGCGCGGCCTCGCCGGCCAGCGGTCCCGAGGTCAGCGGGAACCGGACGTAGACGGACGGGTCGACGACCGTCTCGTAGCCCTGGGCCAGCTCGTGGTCGGACAGGCCGGTGCCGCAGCGGGGGCACCAGGGGGCGACGCGGTGGTCCTGGACCAGCAGGCCCTTGTTGAAGATCTCCTTCAGCGACCACCAGACGGACTCGATGTACTCCGGGTCCATCGTGCGGTACGGGTCCTGGAGGTCGGCCCAGTAGCCCATGCGGGTCGTGAGCTCTTCGAAGGCGTCGGTGTGGCGGGTCACCGACTCGCGGCACTTGGCGTTGAACTCGGCGATGCCGTACGCCTCGATGTCCTGCTTGCCGGAGAAGCCCAGCTCCTTCTCCACCGCCAGCTCCACCGGGAGGCCGTGGCAGTCCCAGCCGGCCTTGCGGCCCACGTGGTAGCCGCGCATGGTGCGGAAGCGGGGGAAGACGTCCTTGAAGACGCGGGCCTCGATGTGGTGGGCGCCGGGCATGCCGTTGGCGGTGGGCGGGCCCTCGTAGAACACCCACTCGGGGCGGCCCTCGGACTGCTCCAGGCTCTTGGCGAAGATCTTCTGCTCGCGCCAGAAGTCGAGCACCGCGTGTTCGAGCGCGGGCAGGTCGACCTGGGCGGGTACCTGGCGGTACTGAGGCGTTGTCATCAGCGAGCTTCCTCCGGCGGACGTGCTGCCTTCCGTCGGAGGGACGAGAGCCGTGCTCCCGCGGTACCACCCTCCTTGGCCCGGCCGGTGCGTCGTGTGCTCCGGCGAGCCCCCTCATTGGGGTCGCGAGCCGGTTCTACTCGCCGTGACTGTCCTGCCACGGCTTTCTTCCGGCGGCTCCGGGGTGATCTTCACGTCGCGCTCGCCCCCGGGCTCACACCGTCCCCGGGTCGCTCTGGGCTGCTGACGCCGCTACTCGTCCCCATCCATGCCGTTCGCTGCGCCCAGTGTACGGCGCCGCGCGGACAACGGCCGACCGGTTTCGGGGTGACCCGAATGCCGCCGTCCGGGGGTCGGTCCCCGCACGTGCGGCCCGGGGGCGTTCCGGCGGATTACCGGGCGGGGAGCTGGGCACAACGCATGCATGCTCGCCGCGCGGCGCACGGTGGGCGGGCGAATCGGGCGGCGTGCCCCGTTGCCGCGGGACCGGAGTCGATTTATCGTCCCAGCACGATTCGCGCGCAAGATCACAATATGTGAAGGGGCCGCGGCCATGGTGGCGAAGAAGAAGACGACGGCCGCGAAACAGAGCGCCGCCGAGGAGAGCGCCGCCGAGCAGGACCCGGCGAGGAAGAAGGCGGCAAGGAAGACCGCGGCGAAGAAGAGCCCGGCAAGGAAGACCGCGGCGAAGAAGAGCCCGGCGGAGAAGACCGCGGCGAAGAAGAGCACGGCGAAGAAGAGCACGGCCAAGAAAGTGGGCGCGGCCGAGGCCGCGGAGCAGACGGGAGCCACGACGGTGGTTGCGAAGAAGACTCCTGGCACGGCCACGGCGGCCAAGACCGCTGTTCCCAAGGCCCGCGGCACCGCCGCGGTCCCCGGCGACCTCGCGGTACGCCCCGGCGAGGAACCCTGGACCCCGCAGGAGGTCGAGGAGGCGCGCGGCGAGCTTCAGTCCGAGGCCGACCGGCTGCGCACCGAGATCGACACCTCCGAGCGGTCGCTGCAGGGCATGATGCGGGACTCCGGCGACGGCGCGGGCGACGACGAGGCGGACACCGGCAGCAAGAACATCACGCGCGAGCACGAACTGGCGCTGGCCGCCACCGCGCGCGACGTGCTCAGCCAGACCGAGCGTGCCCTGGACCGCCTGGACGCGGGCACCTACGGCCTGTGCGAGAACTGCGGCAACCCGATCGGCAAGGCGCGGATGCAGGCGTTCCCGCGGGCCACCCTCTGCGTCGAGTGCAAGCAGAAGCAGGAGCGCCGGTACTGAGCCGCAGCCGGGACGGGAAGTGTGCCGTACCCTCGTGCTCAGTCAAGGACCTAGGCTGAGGGACTCACGTGGCAGAGGCGGAGCGCATCATCGGTACTCCGGACATCCCGGACGCGGCGGGGGAGGGGCAGGAGCGGCCCGACGCCGACCCTGAGCAGCAGGAGCAGGAGCAGGCTCCTGAGCGCACGCGGGGCAAGCGGCGGGTCGCCGTGCTGTTCGCGGTCGCCCTGTTCGCGTACCTGCTCGACCTGGGCAGCAAGATGCTGGTGGTCGCCAAGCTGGAGCACCACGAGCCGATCGAGATCATCGGCGACTGGCTGCGGTTCGCCGCGATCCGCAACGCGGGCGCGGCCTTCGGCTTCGGCGAGGCGTTCACGATCATCTTCACGGTGATCGCCGCTGCCGTGATCGTCGTGATCGCCCGCCTCGCGCGCAAGCTGCACAGCCTGCCCTGGGCGATCGCGCTCGGCCTGCTGCTCGGCGGTGCCCTCGGCAACCTCACCGACCGGATCTTCCGTGCTCCCGGGGTCTTCGAGGGCGCGGTCGTGGACTTCATCGCCCCCAAGCACTTCGCCGTCTTCAACCTCGCCGACTCGGCGATCGTGTGCGGCGGCATCCTGATCGTGATCCTCTCCTTCCGGGGCCTGGACCCGGACGGGACCGTCCACAAGGACTGACCCCTCCGGTCCGGCTGTCCACAGGGACTGGTTGTCCACAGGGACCGGCTGGGCACGAGGACCGGTTGTCCACAGGGACCGGGCGCGCGTTCGGGAGTGTCCGGTCCGTCCGGCATACTCGACGGGTGAGCACGATTCCCGAGATCCGTACCCTGCCCGTGCCGGACGGCCTGGAGGGCGAGCGCGTCGACGCCGCCATCTCCCGCATGTTCGGCTTCTCCCGTACCAAGGCCGCGGAGCTCGCCGCGGCGGGCAAGGTGCAGGTCGACGGATCGGTGGTCGGCAAGTCCGAGCGCGTCCACGGCGGTGCCTGGCTCGAGGTCGAGATGCCGCAGGCGCCCGCTCCCGTGCAGGTGGTCGCCGAGCCCGTCGAGGGCATGGAGATCGTGCACGACGACGAGGACGTGGTCGTCGTCGTCAAGCCGGTGGGCGTCGCGGCGCATCCGTCGCCGGGGTGGAGCGGGCCGACCGTCATCGGCGGACTGGCCGCCGCCGGGTACCGCGTCTCCACCTCCGGCGCCGCCGAGCGCCAGGGCATCGTGCACCGCCTCGACGTCGGCACCTCCGGTCTGATGGCGGTGGCCAAGTCGGAGCGCGCCTACACCTCGCTCAAGCGCCAGTTCAAGGAGCGCACGGTCGACAAGCGCTACCACACGCTCGTACAGGGCCACCCCGACCCGACCAGCGGCACCATCGACGCCCCCATCGGCCGCCACCCGCAGCACGACTACAAGTGGGCCGTCACCGCCGAGGGCAAGCCCTCCGTCACGCACTACGACCTCATCGAGGCCTTCCGCGCCGCCTCCCTGCTCGACGTGAAGCTGGAGACCGGCCGCACCCACCAGATCCGCGTCCACATGGCAGCCCACCGCCACCCCTGCGTCGGCGACCTGACCTACGGCGCGGACCCCACCCTCGCCAAGCGGCTGCGGCTGACCCGCCAGTGGCTGCACGCCGTGCGGCTCGGCTTCGAGCACCCCGGCACCGGCGACTGGGTGGAGTACGCCAGCGAATATCCCGACGACCTCCAGCAGGCCCTCGACCTGGTGCGCGAGGAGACCTACGGATGAGCGTGCCGAGCCGGGCCCCGGCCGCCTACGAGGTGCGCGTCGCCGAGGACCCCGTCGACCGCGAGGCGTGCTTCGCCGTGCGCAAGGACGTCTTCGTCGCCGAGCAGAAGGTCCCCGAGGACATCGAGTACGACGCCTACGACGCCGACGCGGTGCACGTCCTGGCCGTCCGGGAGGACGGCGTGCCGCTCGGCACCGGCCGGCTGCTGCACGGCGCGGCCGCCGCCGCGAAGAACGGCGACGGCGACCCGGCCGTCGGCTCCCTGGGCCGGCTCGCGGTGACCGCCGCGGCCCGCGGCCTGGGCGTCGGGGCCGCGCTGGTCCGGGCCGTCGAGGAGGCGGCGCGCGCACGGGGACTCACCGCCGTGGACCTGCACGCGCAGACGCACGCCCTGGGATTTTACGAACGTCTGGGGTACGAGGCATACGGACCCGAGTTCCCGGACGCCGGGATTCCGCACCGCGCGATGCGGCGAGCCCTGTAGCCGGGGCGGCGAACGGGCTGGTGAGACCGGTCGCGTGGCACGCTTGAGGTCCGCCGTGTAACGCCGAGACCCCACCGGAGCGGTGACCGTGGATCAGCTGGCCCTGTTGTTCATGCTGTTGCTCGGGGCCCTGCTGAGCGTCCCGATCGGCGCCCGGCTCGGGCTGCCGGCGCCGGTGCTGATGACGCTCCTCGGGATCGTCCTGGCGCTGCTCGACTTCGTGCCCAACGTCGACATCCCGCCCGAACTGATCCTGCCCGGACTGCTGCCGCCGCTGCTGTACGCCGCCGTGCGGCGCACGTCCTGGCGGCAGTTCGCGGCCAACAAGCGCCCCATCTTCCTGCTGGCAGTCGCCCTGGTCTTCGTCACCATGGTCTGCGTGGCCTCGGTGGCCCACGCGATCGTGCCGGGGCTGCCGATCGCCGCCGCCTTCGCGCTGGGCGCCCTGGTGGCGCCGCCCGATCCGGTCGCCGCGACCGCCGTCGCCGGGCAACTGGGGCTGCCGCGCCGCCTGGTGTCCATCCTGGAGGGCGAGGGGCTCTTCAACGACGTGACGGCCATCGTCCTGTACCACGTGGCCATCGCCGCGGCGGTCGGCGGCTCCTTCTCGCCGTGGCGGGCCGGGTTCGACCTCGTGCTCTCCGCCGTCGTCGCCGTCGCGATCGGGCTCGTCCTGGGCTGGGGCTCCAACAAGCTCATGAGCGTGCTGGGCGACCCGACGCTCCAGATCGGGCTGACCCTGCTGGTGCCGTTCGTGAGCTACGTCGCCGCCGACGAACTGCACGGCTCGGGCGTGCTCGCCGTACTCACCACCGCCATGTTCCTCGCCGAGTACGCCTCGGACGCCGACGACGTGATGACGCGGCTCGGCGGCCACACCGTCTGGGACGTGGTCGACACCCTGGTCACCGGGGTGGCCTTCGGCCTGATCGGACTGGAGCTGCACAACGCCGTGCGCACCGCCTCCGGCCGGTGGACCGAACTGCTCGGCTGGGCGGCGGCGATCCTCGTCGTCGTCGTCCTGGTGCGGCTGCTGTGGCTGCTGCCGGCCACCTGGCTGACCCAGCGGTTGCACGCCCGGCGCGACCAGGACGAGGACATCCCGACCAGCTGGCGGGAGACGGTGGTCATGTGGTGGGCGGGGATGCGGGGCGTGGCCTCGGTCGCGCTGGCCCTGGCGATTCCCCTGGAGACGGACGACGGGGCGGCCTTCCCGCACCGGGAGGAGATCGTCTTCATCGCGTTCGGGGTGATCATGGGCACGCTGCTGCTGCAGGGACTGACGCTGCCCTGGCTGGTGGGCCGGCTCGGGGTGCGGGCGGACACCGAGCGGGAGCAGGAGTTCGAGCGGGACCTGGCGCTGCGGGCGGCCAAGGCGGCCAAACAGCGGCTCAAGGAGATCGAGTCGGTGGAGGAGCTGCCGGAGGAGCTGTCCGAGCAGATGCTGCGGCGCGCCTTCGACATCGGCATACGCATCAGCCCGGACCTCGGCGACGAGGAACGGCGGGAGGCGCAGGAGCAGCGGGCGCGGCGGATCAAACGGGTCCGGCGCATCCAGGGCGAGATGCTCAGCGCCGCCCGGCACGAGGTGCTGGCCGCCCGCAGCGAGCCCGGCGCCGACCCGGAGATCGTCGACCGGGTGCTGCGCCACCTGGACGTGCGCAGCCTGCGCTGACCCTGGCGCGCGGCCGCGCGGTCACAGGCTCTTGGCGGGGCGGCCCGGGAAGCGGCGGGCGTCCCCGTCGGAGGAGCGGCCGGCGGCCGGGTCCGGGGCGTGGCGGGCGTGCGGGAGGCCGGCGCGGGGCGGGCGCAGGGCCGCGTCCGCCGTATTGACCCGCGGCAGCGCGTACGGGTGCTCGTCGGCCAGCCAGCGCAGCATTCCCTCGCGGACCGTGACCCGCACCGTCCAGATGTCGTCCGCGTCCTTCGCCGTCACCAGGGCCCGCACCTCCATGGTGGTCGGGGTGGTGTCCGTGACGGTCAGGTTGTAGTTGCGCCCGTCCCAGGCCGGGCACTCGCGGAGGATGTCGCGCAGCCGCTCGCGCATCAAATCCATCGGTGCCGAGTGGTCGAGGTGCCAGAACACGGTCCCGGTCATCTGCGGGGTGCCGCGCGACCAGTTCTCGAACGGCTTGGAGGTGAAGTACGACACCGGCATCGTGATCCGGCGCTCGTCCCAGGTGCGCACGCTCAGATACGTCAGCGTGATCTCCTCGACGGTGCCCCACTCGCCGTCCACCACGACCGTGTCGCCCATGCGCACCATGTCGCCGAAGGCGATCTGGAACCCCGCGAACAGATTGCCCAGCGTGGACTGGGCCGCCACACCGGCGACGATGCCGATGATGCCGGCCGAGGCCAGCAGCGAGGCACCCGCCGCCCGCATCGCCGGGAACGTCAGCAGCATCGAGGACACCGCGACCACGCCGACGACCGCCGTGACCACCCGCATGATCAGCGACACCTGAGTCCGCACCCGGCGCACCCGGGCCGGATCCCGCTCGGCGTGGGCGTGCGCGTAACGGGAGTAGGACGTCTCGACGACCGCCGCGGCGATCCGGACCACCAGCCAGGCCACCGAGCCGATCAGCAGCAACGTCAGCGTCCGGCCGACCCCGGTGCGGTGCTCCGGGAACACCCCGGCCTCGACGTACGACCCTCTCAGCAGGCCCGAGCAGAGCACGATCTGGTAGGGGACGCGGGCACGGCGCAGCAGCCCCCACAGCGGTGTCTCGGGGTGTCGTCCGTCGGCCTTGCGCAGCAACAGGTCGGTGGCCCAGCCGATGACCACGGTCAGCAGCACCGAGCCGCCGACCACGATCAGCGGGCGGAGTATCGTCTCCATCCCTCGAACGTAACCGGCCGCGCGGTGCTGTGAACCTGTGAGGTATCTCCCGCCCGGGGTATCGCCGGGCGCGGGCCTGTCACACCCGGCTGGCACCATGGCCCCATGAACATCGTGCTCTTTCACTCGACCCTCGGCCCGAGGCCCGCGGTGCGGCAGGCCGCCGACCGGCTGCGCGACGCCGGGCACCAGGTGTGGACCCCGGACCTCTTCGAGGGCCGTACCTTCGACACGGTCGAGGAGGGCATGGCCCACCAGGACGGGATCGGCCGCGAGGAGCTGCTGAAGCGGGCCGTGCTGGCCGCCGCGCCCTATTCCGAGCGGGGACTGGTCTACGCCGGGTTCTCGCTCGGCGCCTCCATCGCCCAGACCCTCGCCCTCGGCGACCACCGGGCGCGCGGGCTGCTGCTCCTGCACGGCACCTCGGACCTCGCACCGAACGCCTCGGTCGACGAACTGCCGGTCCAGCTGCACGTGGCCGAGCCGGATCCCTTCGAGACGGACGACTGGCTCAGCGCCTGGTACCTCCAGATGGGCCGGATCGGCGCCGACGTCGAGGTGCACAGATACCCCGGCGCCGGACACCTGTACACCGACCCCGGTCTGGACGACTACGACGCGGAGGCGGCCGAGGCCACCTGGCGGGTGGCGCTCGGCTTCCTCGAGTCCCTTCAGGAGGCTCAGGCGGGGGAGTAGACGCGCTCGACCCGCTGCGTGCCGCTGCGGGTGCGGTAGGAGCGGGTCCACTCGGAGGTGGCCCGCGGGTCGGTGCGGTCGGAGACCACGTAGTAGTCCATCTGCGCCCGGTCCGCGGTGATGTCCAGCACGCCGTAGCCGTGCCGGTCCGTGTCGACCCAGCGCACGTGCCGGTTCGCGGCCCGGATCACCGGCGCGGCGATCGCCGAGACGGTGCCCTCGGGGACCTTCACGATGTCGTCGAGGTTGTCGGACGTCACCGACGTGACGACGAACTCCGTGGCCGCGGAGGCGGACAGCGGGTAGGTCCCGGCGTTGTACGGCACGTCGTTGGCCCAGGCCATGTGGATGTCGCCGGTCAGGAACACGGTGTTGCGGATCGCGTGCGCGCGCAGGTGGGCCAGCAGCTCGCGGCGGTCGTCGGTGTAGCCGTCCCACTGGTCGGTGTTGAGGGCGATGCCCTCCTTCGGCAGCCCGAGCAGCTCGGCGAGCGGCCCGAGCAGTGACGCGGGGAGTGAGCCGACCGCGAACGGCGAGATCATCACCGGGTTGCCGACCAGGCGCCAGGTGGCGTCGGAGGACGCGAGACCCGACTTGAGCCAGTCGAGCTGGGCGCGGCCGGTGAGGGTGCGGTCCGGGTCGTCGACCTCGCCGTCGCCGAGCGCCACCTGCTGCGAGCGGAAGGTGCGCAGGTCGAGCAGCGAGAGGTCGACGAGCTTGCCGAAGCGCAGCCGCCGGTAGGTGGTGCCGGCGATCGCCGGGCGCACCGGCATCCACTCGAAGTAGGCCCGCTTGGCGGCGCTCTGCCGCTCCGCCCAGGTCCCCTCGGCGCCCTCGGTGTGGTTCTCGGCGCCGCCCGACCAGGTGTCGTTGGCGATCTCGTGGTCGTCCCAGATCGCCACCACCGGCGCCGTGGCGTGCAGAGCCTGGAGGTCGGGGTCGGTCTTGTAGCGGCCGTGCCGGATCCGGTAGTCGGCGAGGGTGAGGATCTCGTGGGCCGGGGCGTGCGGGCGTACGACGGTGTCACGGTTGGCGTACTCGCCGGTGCCGTACTCGTAGATGTAGTCGCCCAGGTGCAACCAGGCGTCCAGGTCGCCGCGGGCCGCGAGATGGCGGTACGAGGAGAAGTACCCGGCCTCCCAGTTGGCGCAGGAGACCACCCCGAAGCGCAGGCCGGTGACGGCCGCGTCGTGCGCGGGGGCGGTGCGGGTGCGGGCGACGGGGGAGTCGGTGGGGCCCGCGGAGAAGCGGAACCAGTAGTCCGTGGCGGGCGCGAGGCCGCGGACGTCCGCCTTGACGGTGTGGTCGGCGGCGGCCGTGGCCGTGACGGACCCCTTGGCGACCACGTTCGTGAGGTCCTTGTCCGTGGCGACCACCCAGCTCACCGCGGTGTCCGGACCGGTCCCGGAGCCCGGTATGGCCTCGGGCGTCGGGGTCACCCGGGTCCACAGCAGGATCCCGTCGGGCAGGGGATCGCCGGAGGCGACGCCGTGCAGGAAGGCGGGGGCCGCGTCGGCCGCGCCGGCGGGCAGCGCCGCGGCGAGCGGGGCGGCGAGCACGGCACCGGCCGCCGCGGCCTTGACGACCGTACGGCGGCTCGGGGTGCGGGAGTTCTCGGAGGCTCTGTGTCGACTGGTCACGGCCGATCAGGTTACTGATCGGTACGCGCGCGAGTGGGCGAACTCGCAAAAGTTCGCCCACTCGTCAGCCGGCGATCACCGGAACCGGCCACCGGGGCCGGCCACCGGGACCGGCGGCGGGATCACCGGGTCACTTGGTGACGCCCGCGTCCTTCAGCGCCTTCTGCCACGCGTCGGGCGTGCTCGGGGTCTCGACCACCTTGTCGTTGATCTTGATGGTCGGGGTCGACTCGACGCCCTCGGCCTTGTCGAAGGACTTGCTCATCCGCATCGCCCAGGCGTCGTAGGTGCCCTTCTCCACGGCGTCCTGGAACTTCTTGTTGCCCTTCAGGGCGTCGACCGAGTCCGCCACCTTGATCAGGTAGTCGTCCTTGGCGAACTCGTCGGTCGACTCCTCGGGGTGGTACTTCGTGGAGTACAGCGCGGTCTTGTAGTCGACGAACGCCTCGGGGCTGACGTTCAGCGCGGCGCCCAGCGCGCTCAGCGCGTTCTTGGAGCCCTCGCCGCCCAGGTTGCCGTCGAGGAAGGTGCCGACGGTGAAGGAGAGCTTGTAGTCGCCGTCCTCCATGCCCTTGTTGACGGTCTCGCCGATGCTCTGCTCCATCGCCGCGCAGCCGGGGCAGCGCGGGTCCTCGTAGAGGTGGATGACGTGGTCGGACTTGGACTCGCCGATGACGACGGTGGTGCCGTCCTTGCCGGAGGTGTTGGCCGGGGCCACCACCTTCGCCTCGGCGGCCTTGTCCCAGCCGCTGGGCTTGTTGCCCTGCACGACGGCGTAGCTGATGCCGCCGGCTATCGCCAGCACGCCGACGATGGAGGCGGCCACGATGACCTGGCGCCTGACCTTGTCGCGCTTGGCCTGGCGCTCGCGCTCCTGGCGCAGGCGCTCACGGGCCGCCGTCTTCGCCGCCTGGCTGTTCCGCTTGCTCATGATGATCTCTCCGGGGACGCGCACACGGGGGTGTGCGGAAGTACGTACGGGGGACTGCGGTGCTCGGTGGTGCTCGCACGACGCGGCCGGTGCCGGGTCAGACGAGGGTGGCCACCGGGCACGGCGGTCCGCGACGTCCCAGGGAGTGCGTGAGGATCCGCTCACGGGCACCGGTGGTGCGGCGGGCCGGGGGCGTCGGGCGACGCACCGCCGGGGCCCGGCGTACGCCCACGGCCGCGACGGCGAGCAGCAGCGGCCGGAAGGTGGTCGCGGCCACCGCGCCGAGCAGCTGGGCCAGCGCCCGCTCGCCGCGCCGCAGCCAGGCCGCCGCCAGCAGCCCGACCCCGACGTGCGCGGCAAGCAGCAGCCAGGCGGTGCCGGGGTCGGCCTGGGCCAGCACCGACGCCATCCGGTCGGTCTCCGCCCCGGTCACCCGGGTCAGCGGCGCGGTCACCCCGGCGTGGACGCCGGTCCCGTCGCCGCACAGCACGTCGAAGCCGACCGAGCGCAGCGGGCCCGCGACCGGGCCGCCCGCCCGGCCGTAGCAGACGTGCTGGCCGGTGGTGAAGACCGTGTCGGCGGCCAGCTCCAGCGGGATCAGCAGGGCGGCGATCCGCCCGAAACCGCGCTCGCGCCGCCCGGCCAGGGCGTACGCGATCAGGAACACGGCGGCGGCGACGGCGGCCACCGTGGGCAGCGGCAGCGGAACCCCGGACAGCAGCACGTGCGACGCGGTGCTGAGGGTCACGGCGAGTGCCGTGAACAGCGCCGCGCGTACGGCTCTGAGCGGGGTTCCGGATATGTCCATAGCAGTAGAAGAGTGTGTCACGGGGTCCGGTAAGGGACCCCTAAAGGGTTCCTGTGAGACGGCCGACGGTTACCGAACCGGAATGGTCACAGACCCGGGATCCGGCCGTTGCGGAACAGGTCGACGAAGGTCTGGTGGTCGGCACGCGCGCGTGCGCCGTAGCGGTGCGCGAAGTCGACCAGCAGCGGCGCGAAGCCCTCCTCGTCGGCGGCGATGGCCGCGTCGATGGCCCGCTCCGTGGAGAACGGCACCAGGGACTCCCCGGACTGGTCGTCGGCCGCCGCGTGCATGGTCGCGGTGGCCCGGCCCAGGTCGGCGACGACCTCGGCGATCTCCTCCGGGTCGTCGATGTCGCCCCAGTCCAGGTCGACCGCGTACGGCGAGACCTCGGCGACCAGCTGTCCGGCGCCGTCCAGCTCGGTCCAGCCCAGCCACGGGTCGGCGTGCGCCTGGAGGGCGCGCTGGGAGATCACCGTGCGGTGGCCCTCGTGCCGGAAGTAGTCCCGGATCGCCTGGTCGGTGATGTGCCGGGAGACGGCCGGGGTCTGGGCCTGCTTGATGTAGATCACGACGTCGTTCTCCAGGGCGTCGCTGTTGCCCTCCAGGAGGATGTTGTACGACGGCAGGCCGGCCGAGCCGATGCCGATGCCCCGGCGGCCGACGACGTCCTTCACGCGGTAGGAGTCGGGGCGGGCCAGGGAGGACTCGGGCAGCGTCTCCAGGTAGCCGTCGAAGGCCGCGAGCACCTTGTAGCGCGTGGCGGCGTCCAGCTCGATGGAGCCGCCGCCGGGGGCGAAGCGGCGCTCGAAGTCACGGATCTCGGTCATCGAGTCCAGCAGCCCGAAGCGGGTCAGCGAGCGGGCCACCCGCAGCGCGCCGAGCAGCGGGCCCTCCGCGGTGTCCAGCGTGAAGGGCGGCACCTCGTCGCTCTTGGCGCCGGTGGCCAGGGCGTGGATCCGCTCGCGGTACGCGCCCGCGTACACCCGCACCAGCTCGGTGATCTGCTCGTCGCTGAACGCCTTGGCGTACCCGATCAGCGCGACGGAGGCGGCGAAGCGCTTGAGGTCCCAGGTGAAGGGGCCGACGTAGGCCTCGTCGAAGTCGTTGACGTTGAAGATCAGCCGGCCGGTGGAGTCCATGTACGTGCCGAAGTTCTCCGCGTGGAGGTCGCCGTGGATCCACACCCGGGAGGTCCGCTCGTCCAGGTAGGCGCCGCCGTGCTGATCACCGAAGTCCGGATCCTCGGTCAAATCGCGGTAAAAGAGACCTGCGGTGCCGCGGTAGAACGCGAAGGCGGAGGCCGCCATCTTGCGGAACTTCACCCGGAACGCCGCGGGATCCGCGGCCAGCAGCTGGCCGAAGGCGGTGTCGAAGACGGCGAGGATCTCCTCGCCGCGGTGCTCCTCGTTGAGCTGCGGGACCGACATGCCTGGTGCCTCCTGGTGCGGGTGGTGCCTCACGGATGGAGCGGATCTCCACTCGGGCCAACGTTCGAAAGGGAGCGGGAGTGCCCGCCCCAGAAGGTACGCGTGGGGAGCCTTCGAGTGTCAGTCCCGAGGCATAGACTTCGACGCTGACCCCCCGGATCGACCGCCGCCAGTCGTCCCCAGTTTTCTCAGGAGGCCGCACGTGTCAAAGCCGCCGTTCACGCACCTGCACGTCCACACCCAGTACTCGCTGCTGGACGGTGCCGCGCGGCTCAAGGACATGTTCGACGCGTGCAACGAGATGGGCATGTCGCACATCGCCATGTCCGACCACGGCAACCTGCACGGGGCGTACGACTTCTTCCACTCCGCGAAGAAGGCCGGAGTCACCCCGATCATCGGGATCGAGGCGTACGTCGCCCCCGAGTCCCGGCGCAACAAGCGCAAGATCCAGTGGGGCCAGCCGCACCAGAAGCGGGACGACGTCTCGGGTTCGGGCGGTTACACCCACAAGACCATGTGGGCGACGAACAGCAAGGGCCTGCACAACCTCTTCCGCCTCTCCTCCGACGCCTACGCCGAGGGCTGGCTGCAGAAATGGCCGCGGATGGACAAGGAGACCATCAGCCAGTGGTCCGAGGGCATCGTCGCCTCCACCGGCTGCCCCTCCGGCGAGGTGCAGACCCGGCTGCGCCTCGGCCACTTCGACGAGGCCCTGAAGGCCGCCGCCGACTACCAGGACATCTTCGGCAAGGACCGGTACTTCCTGGAGCTGATGGACCACGGCATCGAGATCGAGCACCGGGTCCGCGACGGACTCCTGGAGATCGGCAGGAAGCTCGGCATCCCGCCGCTGGTGACGAACGACTCGCACTACACCTACGCGCACGAGGCGACCGCCCACGACGCGCTGCTGTGCATCCAGACCGGCAAGAACCTCTCCGACCCGGACCGCTTCCGCTTCGACGGCACCGGCTACTACCTGAAGTCGACGGACGAGATGTACGCCATCGACTCCTCCGACGCCTGGCAGGAGGGCTGTGCCAACACGCGCCTGATCGCCGAGATGATCGACACCACCGGCATGTTCGAGAAGCGCGACCTCATGCCGAAGTTCGACATCCCCGAGGGCTTCACGGAGATCACCTGGTTCCAGGAGGAGGTCCGCCGCGGCATGGAGCGCCGCTTCCCGGGCGGCGTCCCCGAGGACCGCCAGAAGCAGGCCGAGTACGAGATGGACGTCATCATCCAGATGGGGTTCCCGGGGTACTTCCTGGTGGTCGCCGACTTCATCATGTGGGCCAAGAACCAGGGCATCGCGGTCGGCCCCGGCCGAGGCTCCGCGGCCGGCTCGATCGTCGCCTACGCGATGGGCATCACCGACCTCGACCCCATCCCGCACGGCCTGATCTTCGAGCGCTTCCTGAACCCCGAGCGCGTCTCCATGCCCGACGTCGACATCGACTTCGACGAGCGCAGGCGCGTCGAGGTGATCAGGTACGTGACCGAGAAGTACGGCGCCGACAAGGTCGCCATGATCGGCACCTACGGCAAGATCAAGGCGAAGAACGCCATCAAGGACTCCGCGCGCGTGCTGGGCTACCCGTACGCGATGGGGGACCGGCTCACCAAGGCCATGCCCGCCGACGTCCTCGGCAAGGGCATCGACCTCAACGGCATCACCGACCCGACGCACCCGCGCTACAGCGAGGCCGGCGAGATCCGCTCGATGTACGAGAGCGAGCCGGACGTCAAGAAGGTCATCGACACCGCCAAGGGCGTCGAGGGCCTGGTCCGGCAGATGGGCGTGCACGCGGCCGGCGTGATCATGTCCAGCGAGCCCATCGTCGACCACGCCCCGATCTGGGTCCGGCACACGGACGGCGTGACCATCACGCAGTGGGACTACCCGCAGTGCGAGTCGCTCGGCCTGCTGAAGATGGACTTCCTCGGCCTGCGCAACCTCACGATCATGGACGACGCCGTCAAGATGGTGAAGTCCAACAAGGGCATCGACCTCGACCTGCTGTCGCTGCCGCTGGACGACCCCACGACCTTCGAACTGCTCCAGCGCGGCGACACGCTCGGTGTCTTCCAGTTCGACGGCGGCCCGATGCGCTCCCTGCTGCGGCTGATGAAGCCCGACAACTTCGAGGACATCTCCGCCGTCTCCGCGCTCTACCGCCCCGGCCCGATGGGCATGGACTCGCACACCAACTACGCGCTGCGCAAGAACGGCCTCCAGGAGATCACGCCGATCCACAAGGAGCTGGAGGAGCCCCTCCAGGAGGTCCTCGCGGTCACCTACGGCCTGATCGTCTATCAGGAGCAGGTGCAGAAGGCCGCCCAGATCATCGCGGGCTACTCGCTCGGCGAGGCCGACATCCTGCGCCGCGTGATGGGCAAGAAGAAGCCCGACGAACTGGCGAAGAACTTCGTCCTCTTCCAGGCCGGAGCCAGGAAGAACGGCTACAGCGACGAGGCCATCCAGGCCCTGTGGGACGTCCTGGTCCCGTTCGCCGGCTACGCCTTCAACAAGGCGCACTCGGCCGCCTACGGCCTGGTCTCGTACTGGACCGGATACCTGAAGGCGAACTACCCGGCCGAGTACATGGCCGCCCTGCTCACCTCGGTCAAGGACGACAAGGACAAGTCGGCCGTCTACCTGAACGAGTGCCGGCGCATGGGCATCAAGGTGCTGCCGCCCAACGTCAACGAGTCCATGTCGAACTTCGCCGCGCAGGGCGACGACGTGATCCTCTTCGGGCTCTCCGCCGTGCGCAACGTCGGCACCAACGTCGTCGAGTCGATCATCAAGTGCCGCAAGGCCAAGGGGAAGTACGCGTCCTTCCCCGACTACCTGGACAAGGTGGAGGCGGTCGTCTGCAACAAGCGGACGACGGAGTCGCTGATCAAGGCGGGCGCCTTCGACGAGATGGGGCACACCCGCAAGGGCCTCACCGCGCAGTACGAACCGATGATCGACAACGTGGTCGCGGTCAAGCGCAAGGAGGCCGAGGGCCAGTTCGACCTCTTCGGCGGCATGGGCGACGAGCAGAGCGACGAGCCCGGCTTCGGACTCGACGTGGTCTTCGGCGAGGACGAGTGGGACAAGACCTATCTGCTCGCCCAGGAGCGGGAGATGCTCGGTCTCTACGTCTCCGACCACCCGCTCTTCGGCCTGGAGCACGTGCTGTCCGACAAGGCCGACGCGGGCATCTCCCAGCTCACCGGCGGTGACTTCGGTGACGGCGCGGTCGTCACCATCGGCGGCATCATCTCGGGCCTCCAGCGCAAGATGACCAAGCAGGGCAACGCCTGGGCCATCGCCACCGTCGAGGACCTGGCCGGCTCGCTGGAGTGCATGTTCTTCCCGGCGACGTACCAGCTGGTGTCCACGCAACTGGTCGAGGACGCCGTGGTGTTCGTCAAGGGGCGCCTCGACAAGCGGGAGGACGTGCCCCGGCTGGTCGCGATGGAGCTGATGATTCCCGACCTGTCCAACGCGGGCACCAACGCCCCCGTCGTCCTCACCATCCCGGCGACCCGCATCACGCCGCCGATGGTCAGCAGGCTCGGTGAGATCCTCACCCACCACCGGGGCGACAGCGAGGTGCGGATCAAGCTCCAGGGGCCCACGAAGACGACGGTGCTGCGCCTGGACCGGCACCGGGTGAAGCCCGATCCGGCGCTGTTCGGCGACCTGAAGGTGCTGCTCGGGCCGTCCTGCCTGGCCGGCTGAGCGGCATCCCGGACCACGACGAGCGAGGGCGCACCCGGTTGCCGGGTGCGCCCTTCGTCGTGGCTGTCAGTTGTGGCCGAAGCGCTTGTTCCGCTTGCGGGCGGCCGCGTCGCCGGGCGTCGTCAGCTGCGGGGAGTGCTGCTCCTCGCGGTCCAGTACGGCCGACTCGGCGGCCTGCGGGGAGCGCTCGGCCTGCGGGTGCTTACGATCACGGTTGTTCTTGTTCTTGGCCATGGTGATCTACCTCCTGAGGGGGATCTAGGGGCCAGGGCCGGAACCAGATTCACATAGGCCAACAAAGAACGCATATCGGGCAATTACCGTCCGTGACGCGGTCCGAGCGGACACGGGGTGCCGAAACGCCACGCCGAAGATCGAGTTCGGGCCGTTAACCTCCGCGTGGTCGGGCAGACTCGAAGGAAGCCCGAAGCAAACCTCCCGGAAAGAGGGTGGACCGCGTGGACCGCTGCATCGTCCTGGTGGACGCCGGGTATCTGCTGGGGGCCGCCGCGAGTCTCCTGGCGGGGGAACCCTCGCGTTCGCGCATCACCGTCGACCACGCCGCCCTCATCCAGGGGTTGCGCGACCGCGCCGAGTCCGACACCCAGCAGCCCCTGCTGCGCATCTACTGGTTCGACGGCGCCCCCGACCGCGTCCCGCAGCCCGAGCACCGGCGGTTGCGCGTGATGCCCAGGGTCACCGTCCGGCTCGGCGCACTCACCCGCAGTGACGGACGGTGGGCGCAGAAGGGCGTGGACGCCGCCATGCACGCCGAACTGACCGAACTGGCCCGCAACCGCGCCTGTTCCGACGTCGTCCTGGTGACCGGCGACGGCGACCTGCTGCCCGGGATGATGGCCGCCAAGGAGCACGGCGTCGCCGTCCACCTGTGGGCCGTGCAGGCTGCCGACGGCGACTACAACCAGTCCGAGGACCTGGTCGCCGAGGCCGACGAACGCCGCGTCCTGGACCGTACGTGGATCACCAAGGCCGTACGCGCCAAGGAACTCGGCGGCATCTGCGCGCCGCCGCCCGTACCCCGCCCCGAGATCGCCGCGATCCTCTCCGCGCCGCTGCCCGAGTCCGCGCTCTCCGCCGCCCAGCGCCCCGCCGAGACGCCCGAACACCCCACCACGGCCGCCGCGGGACCGACCGGCACCGAGGAACGGGTACCGCCCGCCAAGGGCGTCCCCACCCCCAAGGACCTCGCCGCCCTGCGCGCCCCCGGCGCCCACCCCGCCCCGCAGCCGGCCAACGCCACCCTGCGCTGGTCCTCCGACAAGGGCTGGGTCGACCGGCCCGCCGCCGAGCCCTCCGAGGCCGCCACCCTGCCGACGCTGGCCCAGCTCACCACGGCCGAGCAGCGCTGGGCCGACCGCGAGGAGGACATCACCACGGTCGGCGGCGACCCGTACGAGGTGGGGCAGGTCTTCGCCCGGCGCTGGCTGGAACGGCTCGGCGACCACGGCCACCTGCAGAAACTGTCCGGGATGTACCCGCGCATCCCGCACCGCGTCGACGGCGAGCTGCTGCGCTACGCGGCCCGCTTCGGACTGCTCGCGCACAAGGACGACCAGATCGACGAGCACGACCGGTACGCCATCCGGGCCGGGTTCTGGCGGGAGATCGACGTGCGCACGGCGACCGAACGCACGCCCGCCGCCGAGTGAGACGCCCCTGCGCTCCCGGTGCTTCCCGGCGCTCCCCGGGCCGGACCGACACCGGCTGAATCGACACTTATGGGCGGACCCGGGAGCGGGCCGGGGGGACCGACCCCGTAGTCTCCTCCCTTGTGAGTACGCGCGCGGCACAGGCACCTCGACCCGGTGGCGATGCCGTGTGCGTGGTGCGCTCACTGACCAAGACCTATCCGGCGGTGCGCGGCAGGCGCGGGGTGCCCGCCGCCCCCGAGGTGCGGGCCACCGACGACGTCACCCTGGACATCCGCCGCGGTGAGATCTTCGGACTGCTCGGACCCAACGGCGCCGGCAAGTCCACCCTCGTCCGCCAGCTCACCGGGCTGATGCGGCCCGACGGCGGCAGCGTGGAGATCCTCGGGCACGACATCGTGCGCCACCCGGAGCGGGCCGCGCGGATCCTCGCCTACCTGGGGCAAGAGTCCAGCGCCCTGGACGAGCTGACCGTGTCGCTCGCCGCCGAGACCACCGGGCGGCTGCGCGGCCTCGAGGTGCGCCGGGCCCGCGCCGAGCGGGACGCCGTGCTCGAGGAACTGGGCCTGACCGGACTCGCCGGCCGCCCGATCAAGAAGCTCTCCGGCGGCCAGCGCCGCCTGGCCTGCTTCGCCGCCGCCCTGGTGGGGGAGCGGCCGCTGCTCGTGCTGGACGAGCCGACCACCGGCATGGACCCGGTGGCCCGGCGCGCGGTGTGGTCGGCCGTCGACCGGCGGCGCGCCGAGCACGGCGCCACCGTGCTGCTCGTCACCCACAACGTCATCGAGGCCGAGACCGTGCTCGACCGGGTCGCCGTCCTCGACCGGGGACGCGTGATCGCCTGCGACACGCCCGCCGGGCTCAAGGAGCAGGTCGCCGGAGAGGTCCGCGTCGACCTGGTGTGGCGCGAGAGCGCGCCGCTGAACGTCCCGGAGGTCGCCGCCCTGCGCGACCGCGTCGTCGAGTCGGGACGCCGCTGGACCCTGCGGCTCGCCCCCGAGGAGGCCCGCGCGGTCGTCGCCACCGTCACCGGCGGCGCCGCCTTCGCCGCCCTGGACGACTTCACCCTGGCCACGCCCAGCCTGGAGGACGTGTACCTGGCGCTGGGCGGCGCCGCGCGGCAGGGGCTGGTGAGGACGTGAGCGCGCGAGCGATGAGAACACCGGCTGCCGCATCCGTACCCGTCGGGGCGAGTGCCCCCGCCCGGGCGACCGCTTCGAACGACCCGAGCGAAGGGGAGCTGCGCGACGTGAGTGTCGTACCCGCCGATGCCCTGCGGGGTGCCGCCCCGGCCGCCGAGGGGCGGCGCGCGGCCGGTCCGGCCGAGCTGGGGCCGAAGGCACGGCTGTGGCCCTCGCTGGTGGCCGTGTACCGGGCGCAGCTGTCCCGGGCGCGGGTCGCGCGCATCCCGCTGCTGTTCGTGGCGACCTTCCAGTCCGTCGGCATCATGATCCTGATGCGCGGCGTCGTCGACGGCGGCGGCGAGGCGCGGGCCGTGGTCGCCGGTTCCGCGGTACTCGTCGTGGCCTTCGTCGCGCTGAACCTCCTCGCCCAGTACTTCGGCCAGCTGCGCGCCAGCGGCGGCCTCGACCACTACGCGACGCTGCCGGTCCCGCCGGCCGCCGTGGTGCTGGGCGCGGCGGGCGCCTACGCGTCCTTCACCGTGCCCGGGACCGTGGTGACCGCGGTGTTCGGATGTCTGCTGTTCGGGCTGCCGATGACCCACCTGTGGGTGCTGGTGGCCGTGATCCCGCTGGCGGGCGCCGCCCTCGCGGGGCTGGGCGCGGCGCTGGGGCTGCTCGCCCCCCGGCCCGAGTTCGCCACCCTCCTCGGCCAGCTCGGCATGTCGGCGGCCCTGCTGCTCGGCGTTCTGCCCCCGGAACGGATGCCCCAGGTGGTCCGCCTGGCCCGGGACCTGCTGCCCTCCACGTACGGGGTGGAGGCCTTCGCGCGCACCTTCGGCGAGCGCCCCGACTGGGGCTTCGTCCTCGGCGACCTCGCCGTGTGCGCCGCGGTCGGGGTGATCTCGCTGGCCGTGGCCACCTGGGCGTACCGCCGGGCCGCCGTCCGGTGACGCGCCGCACAGGCGGGTTTGGCACGATGGCACGGTGACCGCACCCTTGACCCCGCCACCGCCGCCGAACGAACGCCCGTCGTACCAGGGCGGGCCGGTGCCGCCGCCCGTCGGCGCCCACGCGGTGGGAGCCGCGCCCGGCGGTTCCCACGACCCTTACGGCACGTACGGCGAACAGGACGGCCCCGGGATGTTGACCGAAGTGCGGCAGGCCGCCGTGACCGCGCTGGCGGTCGCGCTCTCCGGTGCGCTGCTGGGCGTGCTGTGGTGGAAGCTGGCACCGAGCGTGCCGCTGGTGGGTGAGATCCTCGACGACAGCTGGGTCGTCTACCTCAAGGACTCCGAGGGCGAGCAGGCGATCGGCGTCGACGGAACGTTCACGCTGCTCGCGCTGGCGTTCGGGGCGCTCAGCGCGGTCGTGGTGTTCCTGCTGCGGCGGCGCGGGGGCGTGCCGCTGGTGGTGGCCCTCGGCGTCGGCGGGCTGCTCGGATCGCTGCTGGCGTGGCGGCTCGGGGTGTGGCTCGGGCCGGCGCAGGACGTGATCGCGCACGCGAAGGACGTCGGCAAAGGGGTGACGTTCTCCGCCCCGCTCAAGCTGGGCGCCAAGGGCGCGCTGCTGGCCTGGTCGCTCGCGGCACTGGTGGTCCACCTGGGGCTGACGGGACTGTTCGGGCCCCGGGACCCGGATCCGTGGCCCGCACCGGGGCAGTACCCGTCGGTGCCCTACGGGGACAAGCCGGCCTAGGCCGGGCGGCGGCCGTGGTTCGCCCGGCCTCTCCCGGTGCGCCACCGGCGGGTGCGTGTGCGCTTCGACATGTCCTGTCAGACGGTCCGACAACGGGACATCCGTCGAGAGGGCCCGCACGTCCGCTCGGGTCAGGCACGCCCGATCGGCGCCAGAACCGCGTCCGTGAGCCTGGCCAGGTCGTCGGGGGACAGCTCGACCTCCAGGCCGCGGCGGCCCGCCGAGACGCAGATCGTGGCGTGCCCGGAGGCCGACGCGTCCAGGACCGTCGCCAGCCGCTTGCGCTGGCCCAGCGGGGAGATGCCGCCGCGCACATAGCCCGTGGTGCGCTCGGCCAGGGCCGGGTCGGCCATCGCCGCGCGCTTGCCGCCCACCGCGGCCGCCAGCGCCTTGAGGTCCAGCTGGCCCGCCACCGGCACCACCGCGACCGTGAGGGCGCCGTCGACGTCGGCCACCAGCGTCTTGAACACCCGCTCCGGCGAGACGCCCATCGCCTCGGCCGCCTCCTCGCCGTAGGACGGGTGGGCCGGGTCGTGCTCGTAGGCGTGGACCGTGTACGTCACCCCGGCCGCCGTGAGCGCCACCGTCGCGGGTGTGCCGCCCGGCTGCTGCTTCTTCGCCTTGCTCGGCTTCTTCGCCATGCGGGCCAGTACCTCAGTTGAGACTCGTCGGGCCGCGCGTCAGTTCCTGCGCGGGCAGGGACGGCAGCGTACGGATGATGGCGGTCTCCGAGCGAAGGAGTTTCAGCTCGTCCCGCAGCCGCGAGGCGGTGTCCGGGGCCTGGAGCAGGCGCTGCTTCGTCGGCGTGTCCAGCATCATCGCGGCGGCGACCAGGTAGGAGACCACACCCGGTTCGTCCGGCAGGTCGGCGCCGGTCGCCAGCGACCGTTCGCGGGCCCCCGCCAGCCGCTTCTGGTACTGCCGGAAGGACCGCAGCACGCCCTCCGCCAGGGCGCCCGCCTCGTCGCCCGGCTCCTCGGGCAGCGGCTCCAGTTCGGCCGTCAGGAACGGTCCCGAGGCCTCCACCGAGAGCAGCCGCATCCGGGTCGTGCCGGTCGCCAGCACCTCGAAGGTGCCGTCGGCCCGCTCCCTGACCGTCGCCGCGTCCGCGACGCAGCCCACCTTGTGGAACGCCTTGAGCGGGTCGGTCCCGAACCCGGCGGTCGGCCCGCGCTCGAGGGTGGCCGTCGGGTCGGGCAGGCCGGGGGCGGTCTGGGCCACCTCGAAGCCGTCGCGGATCGCCACGACGGCGAACCGGCGTGGTTCGTCCTCGGGGGTCTTCAGCAACTCGCGCATCATGGCGCGATAGCGCTCCTCGAAGATGTTGAGCGGGAGCACCAGCCCCGGGAACAGGACCGAGTTCAGGGGGAAGAGGGGGAGCCGGACGGTGGTCACGACGCAGAAGCCTAATGGTCGCCGGGGCGGACGCGTTCGCCGTACCCGTTCCGCGGACGCCCCGGAGCCGCCGTACCGGTCGCGGCGGCCGCTTCCCCGGGGTGCGCACGGACGTCCGCGCGCACCCGCAGGAAGCCGCCGAGCGGGTCGTCCGTGTCCCGGTCCCACGGGAAGGACGTGACGTACGGGCCGGTCAGCCGCAGCTGCTCCGCCGCGTCCTGGTGGCGTTCCAGGCGTACGAGGACGTAGACGAGCAGGTTGCGCAGTTCCGCCGCCCAGGGATCGGCCGCCGGGTGGGCCGCCGAGAGGGTGATCGCGCGGTCGGCGGCGGCGTCCAGACGGGGGCGGTGGGTGCGCACGGCGGCCGTGGTCGCGCCGCCGGTGCGGGCGTCGGTGCCGGTGCCGGTGCCGGTGCCGGTGGCAGTCAGACAGGTGAAGGCCGCGTGCAGCGGCAGCGCCCGTACGAGCGCCTCCTCGGGCGCCTCCTGGGCGGCCGTCTCCGCGAAGTCGAGGCACTCGCCGTGGCCGTCGGACGAGGCGGCGGCCAGGTACTCCAGGGCGGCGACGTGACTGCCGTAGTGGTGCGGGCTGCGGCGGACCGCCTGCTCCCACAGGCGCTCGAACTCGGCGTGTTCGGCGCCCGCGCCCCGTGCGGCGTCCAGCGCGGTGCGCCAGGGCACCGGGTCGGCGGGGCCGGCGGTTTCGGCGGCGGCGACCACGCTGGGGATCACCTGGCGCAGGAGCTCGGTGCGGGCCGGTGAGTCCCAGTGGCGGTGGACCGCCAGGCGGGCCGCGACCAGCAGGGCGTCCGGATCGTCCGGGGCGGTGGCGCGCCAGGTGTCGAGCCACTCGGAGCGGAAGCGCGCGAAGGCGGCGAGCCGGGTCGCGTAACGGTCGCGGTGGTCCCATTCGGAGTCGTCGCGGGTACCGGCGAGGAGGCGTGCCGCGGGGCCGTGCTCGCCGTGGGCCGCGGCGACGAGGGCCGGGGCGAGGCGGTCGTCGGGGGCGTCGAGGAGCACGTCGTCGTCTTGGGCGGGCCGGGGCGCCCGGGAGCGGGCCCGGGCAGCCGCGGTCCGCAGGAACGCGCGCAGCATGGCCAGTACGACGGCCGAGGGTTCGGGATGGTTGTGCGGCCTGGGCTCCGCCATCGGCCGTTCGGGTTCCCGGCCGCACCGCCCGCGCCACTCGTGCGGGTGACCCCGGCGGCTCGCCCCGCCGTCGGCGGCGTTCCGGTGGCGGTTGGGGGCGCGCCCTGCGTGGCGAGGGACGGGTGAGGACGGGCGCCCGGCACCGCGTGCCCGGTCGCGCGGGAGCGTCGGGTTCGCGGCGAGGCCCGGGCCTCTGCCGGGTGGAGCCGGGGGGTGCCGGGAGCCGGTCCTGTCGTCGTGGGTGGGGCGTGTCCGCGGCCGGAGGGGTCAGCTTCGGCGGAGGAGGCGGGTGGCGCCCGCTGCCACGGTGGTCGCCAGGACCCAGCCCAGCAGGACCAGGGCCGTCGACAGCCACTGCCAGCCGCCGTGCAGCTGCCAGGAGCCGGCCTGGCCCAGGTCGATCACCGGGAGGAGGAGGTCGAGGGCGAAGAGGGCCGGGTTCCAGTCCGGGTGTTCGCCGCTCTTCAGCGGGGGAGGGTCCGCGCGGGCGAAGGCGAGGGAGCCGGCCGCCCACAGGACCGCCATCCACACCGCCGCCCGGCCCGGCCGGTACCCGTAGGCGACCGTCCAGTCCTGCGCGTAGCCCACCAGCTTCGCGGCGACCGGCAGGCTCTCCCGGCGCCTGCGGTGCTTGGCGAGCAGCACCTCGCGGGCGTCCTCGTCCTCGCCGCCGGCCCGCAGCACGGCAGCCAGGCGCTCGTACGGCTCCGGGTGGTACTCGGCGGTCGCGGCGCCCACCCAGCGCAGCCGCTTGGCCAGCGGGAACGGCCCGCGCGGCACCAGGTTCTCGTAGGCGAAGCCGCCCATGTGCAGCCGGCCGGGGCCCGGCCAGCTGTCCGCCCGGTCCATCAGGTTGACCACCCGCGCCCCCGACAGCACCACCCGCCCGCGCGCCGGACGCTCGCCCAGGAAGCGCAGCTCGGGCGTCTGCACCCGGCGCAGCGACAGCTCCTGGTCGTCGGTGAAGGTGAACCGGGCGTGCTCCAGGTCGAGCGCGTCGCCGAACCGCCCGTCGTCGAGCCGCACCCCGCCCTCGCACTCGAAGTGCTGGATCCTGGTGCCCTGCGCGGGCGTGGTGCCGCGCAGCAGCGGGCTGCCCAGGCCCGCCGGGGTCAGGTACAGCGTGCGCTCCACCGTCAGCTGCGGGGCGTTCAGCGCGTGCCGCGTGTACGGGTTCAGGAGCCGGGCGCCGCGCAGGCTCAGCGACACGCCGACCTGGGCGCTGCGCAGGCTCACCTCGCCGTGCGACTCCAGCATCTCGGCCTGGAGGTCCTGCCCCACCGTCATGCCGTCCGCGGCGATGGAACGCCCGCTGCGGTCCCGGTGCACGATCGCCTGGTTGAGCAGCAGGTCGGTGCCTATCTGCGCGTCCGTGAGCCGGATGCCGCCCGGGAAGCGGGAGCGCGGCAGGTGCAGGTCGCCCTCGGTGTGCAGCCGGGCCGCCTCCAGGCGCGGCACCGCGCAGTCCACCAGCCGAACCGTCGTGAACCGGGTCTCCGGCAGCAGCACCTCCCGCTCGAAGCGACAGCGGCGCAGCTCGACGTAGGGCACCACCGTGCCGCCCGCCAGATCCATCGTGTCGCTGATCCGCACCCCCACCAGTTGCAGCGAGGACACCCGGCCCGCGAGCGCCGGCGGGCCGTCGAGAAGCAGCCAGCACACGACGCGGGCCCGCACGGTCCGCTCCGGCCCCCACGGATGCCCGCCGTGCGGGTCGTCGACGAGCGCGTCGCCGCTGCTGAGGTCGTACACGCTGCCGTTGCGGAAGGCCTGCCACATGCCGGCCTCCGCCGTGGTCAGGTCGTCCGGCAGCTCTCCGTCACGGTGGCCGGCCCCTTCGGTCACGGTGCTTCCCTCCCTCCCCATCTACTCGCCGGTCGCTCACTCTTCGTACAACCGTTCATGCCCACTGCGTGACCGTCCGAACACTCAAAGTGAGCACGGATCGCACGAGTTCACCGTGGGCCGTGAGGTCCGTCGCGTTCTGTATCAGCCATTGATACGCGCGGACCGTGCCGGACGCGGGTCTGAGAGAATTGGTTCCGTGATCTCCCGAATCGATCTGCGCGGCGACGCCCTCCCCGAGGGCCCCGCCCTGCGCGACCTGCTGCCCCGAGCCGACTTCGACGTCTCGGTCGCCCTGGAGAAGGTGCGTCCGATCTGCGAGGCCGTGCATCATCGCGGGGACGCGGCGCTGATCGACTTCACCGAGCAGTTCGACGGCGTCCGGCTGGAGCGGGTGCGCGTTCCGGCCGAGGAGCTGACCCGCGCCCTGGAGGGGCTCGACCCGGAGGTGCGCGCGGCCCTCGAGGAGTCCATCCGCCGCGCCCGCCTCGTCCACCGCGAGCAGCGCCGCACCACGCACACCACCCAGGTCGTGCCCGGCGGTTCGGTCACCGAGAAGTGGGTCCCGGTCGAGCGGGTCGGGCTCTACGTGCCCGGCGGCCGGTCGGTCTACCCGTCGTCCGTGGTCATGAACGTGGTGCCCGCGCAGGAGGCCGGGGTCGGCTCGATCGCGCTCGCCTCGCCCGCGCAGGCCGAGTTCGGCGGCATTCCACACCCCACCATCCTGGCCGCCTGCGCCCTGCTCGGCGTGGACGAGGTGTACGCGGCCGGCGGCGCCACCGCCGTCGCGATGTTCGCGTACGGCACGGAGTCCTGCCCGCCCGCCAACATGGTCACCGGCCCCGGCAACATCTGGGTCGCCGCCGCCAAGCGCTTCTTCACCGGGAAGATCGGCATCGACGCCGAGGCCGGACCGACCGAGATCGCCGTCCTGGCGGACTCGACCGCCGACCCGGTGCACGTCGCCTCCGACCTGATCAGCCAGGCCGAGCACGACCCGCTGGCCGCCGCCGTCCTGGTCACCGACTCCGTGGAGCTGGCGGACGCGGTGGAGAAGGAGCTCCAGCCGCAGGTCGAGGCCACCAAGCACATCGAGGACCGGATCCGTCCGGCCCTGGCCGGCCGCCAGTCCGCGATCGTCCTCGTCGACGGCCTGGACGAGGGCCTGCGGGTCGTGGACGCCTACGGCGCCGAGCACCTGGAGATCCAGACCGCCGACGCCGCGGCCGTCGCCGACCGCGTCAAGAACGCCGGCGCGATCTTCGTCGGCCCCTGGGCGCCCGTCTCGCTCGGCGACTACGCGGCCGGGTCCAACCACGTCCTGCCCACCGGCGGCTGCGCCTGCCACTCCTCGGGCCTGTCCGTGCAGTCCTTCCTGCGCGGCATCCACATCGTCGACTACACGCGCGACGCGCTCGCCGAGGTCGCACGGCACGTGGTGACGCTGGCCGAGGCGGAGGACCTGCCCGCGCACGGCGCGGCGATCAAGGCGAGGTTCGAGTGGAAGGTCCCGGAGAGCAAGTGACGTTCGGCATCGACGATCTCCCCGTACGGGACGAGCTGCGCGGCAAGTCCCCCTACGGCGCGCCCCAACTGGACGTGCCGGTACGGCTGAACACCAACGAGAACCCCTACCCGCTGCCCGAGGCGCTGGTCGAGCGGATCGCCGAGCGGGTCCGCGAGGCCGCCCGCGACCTCAACCGCTACCCCGACCGGGACGCGGTCGAGCTGCGCACTCAACTGGCCCGGTACCTGACGGACACCTCGGGACACCCGCTGGACGTGAGCAACGTCTGGGCGGCCAACGGCTCCAACGAGGTCATCCAGCAACTGCTGCAGACCTTCGGCGGGCCGGGCCGCACCGCGATCGGCTTCGAGCCGTCGTACTCGATGCACGGCCTCATCGCGCGCGGCACCGGCACCGGCTGGATCTCCGGGCCGCGCCACGAGGACTTCACCATCGACGTGCCCGCCGCCACGCGGGCGATCGACGAGCACCGCCCGGACGTCGTCTTCATCACCACCCCCAACAACCCCACGGGAACCGCGGTCCCGGCCGAGACGGTCCTCGCCCTGTACGAGGCCGCCCAGGCGGCGAAGCCGTCCATGGTCGTGGTGGACGAGGCGTACATCGAGTTCAGCCACGGCGCCTCGCTGCTGCCGCTGCTCGACGGGCGGCCGAACCTCGTCGTCTCCCGCACGATGTCGAAGGCGTTCGGCGCGGCGGGCCTGCGCCTCGGCTACCTGGCCGCGCACCCGGCCGTCGTCGACGCGGTCCAGCTCGTACGGCTGCCGTACCACCTGTCGGCCGTGACGCAGGCGACCGCGCTGGCCGCCCTGGAGCACACGGACACGCTGCTGAAGTACGTCGAGCAGCTGAAGACCGAGCGGGACCGGCTGGTCGCCGAACTGCGCGCCATCGGCTACGCGGTGACCGAGTCCGACGCGAACTTCGTGCAGTTCGGGCGGTTCGCGGACTCCCACGCGACCTGGCGGAAGATCCTCGACCGGGGCGTCCTGGTCCGGGACAACGGCGTGCCGGGGTGGCTGCGGGTCACCGCCGGCACTCCGGAGGAGAACGACGCGTTCCTCGACGCGGTACGTGAAGTCAAGAAGGAGCAGCACACATGAGCCGCGTAGGGCGCGTGGAGCGCACCACCAAGGAGACCTCGGTCCTCGTCGAGATCGACCTCGACGGCACCGGCAAGACCGACATCGCCACCGGCGTCGGCTTCTACGACCACATGCTCGACCAGCTCGGCCGGCACGGTCTGTTCGACCTGACCGTGAAGACCGACGGCGACCTGCACATCGACTCCCACCACACCATCGAGGACACCGCCCTCGCGCTGGGCGCCGCCTTCAGGCAGGCCCTCGGCGACAAGGTGGGCATCTACCGCTTCGGCAACTGCACGGTCCCGCTGGACGAGTCCCTCGCCCAGGTCACCGTCGACCTCTCCGGCCGCCCCTACCTCGTGCACACCGAGCCCGAGAACATGGCGCCGATGATCGGCGAGTACGACGTGACGATGACCCGGCACATCCTGGAGTCCTTCGTCGCCCAGGCCCAGGTCGCCCTGCACGTCCACGTGCCCTACGGGCGCAACGCGCACCACATCGTGGAGTGCCAGTTCAAGGCGCTGGCCCGGGCCCTGCGCTACGCCTCGGAGCGCGACCCGCGCGCGGCCGGCATCCTGCCTTCCACGAAGGGCGCGCTGTAACCCATGAACGGTACGTCCACCGCACTGATCGTCGTCGGCCTCTTCTTCCTCGGCGGCATCTACTCCTTCGCCAAGCAGCAGATGCCCAAGGGCCTGATCGTGCTGCTCTCCATCGGCGCGGGCATGTGCCTGCTCGCGGGCGTCCTGAGGCTGGAGGTCTGGAGTTGACCGCCGCAGTCCCCGCCGGCGCCACCGGCCGCGCCAAGAAGGTCGTCGTCTTCGACTACGGCTTCGGCAACGTCCGCTCCGCCGAGCGCGCCCTCGCGCGCGCGGGGGCCGACGTCGAGATCACCCGTGACTACGACAAGGCCATGAACGCCGACGGACTGCTGGTCCCCGGCGTCGGCGCCTTCGCCGCCTGCATGGAGGGCCTCAAGGCCGCCCGGGGCGACTGGATCGTCGACCGCCGCCTGTCCGGCGGGCGCCCGGTCATGGGCATCTGCGTCGGCATGCAGATCCTCTTCTCGCGCGGCATCGAGCACGACGTGGAGGCCGAGGGCCTGGACGAGTGGCCCGGCACGGTCGGACCCCTCGAGGCCGACGTCGTGCCCCACATGGGCTGGAACACGGTCGAGGCACCGGCCGACTCCCAGCTCTTCGCCGGCCTGGACGCGGACGCCCGCTTCTACTTCGTGCACTCCTACGCCGTCCACGAGTGGACCCAGGAGTCGCACAACCCGCTGATCGCCGAGCCCAGGGTCACCTGGTCCACCCACGGCAAGCCCTTCGTGGCCGCCGTGGAGAACGGTGCGCTGTGGGCCACCCAGTTCCACCCCGAGAAGTCCGGCGACGCCGGAGCCCAGCTCCTCACCAACTGGATCGAAACCCTCTAGAGATGAGCCCGGTAGAGATGAGCAAGCTCGAACTCCTCCCCGCCGTCGACGTCCGCGACGGCCAGGCCGTCCGCCTCGTGCACGGCGAGTCCGGCACCGAGACCTCCTACGGCTCCCCGCTGGAGGCCGCCCTCGCCTGGCAGCGCTCCGGCGCCGAGTGGCTGCACCTGGTGGACCTGGACGCGGCGTTCGGGACCGGGGACAACCGCGCGCTGATCGCCGAGGTCGCGCAGGCCATGGACATCAAGGTGGAGCTGTCCGGCGGCATCCGCGACGACGACACCCTCGCCGCCGCGCTCGCCACCGGCTGTACCCGGGTGAACCTGGGCACGGCCGCCCTGGAGACCCCGGAGTGGGTCGCCAAGGTCATCGCCGAGCACGGCGACAAGATCGCGGTCGGCCTGGACGTACGGGGCACCACGCTCCGCGGCCGCGGCTGGACCCGCGACGGCGGCGACCTCTACGAGACGCTGGACCGCCTGAACAAGGAGGGCTGCGCCCGCTACGTCGTCACCGACATCGCCAAGGACGGCACCCTCCAGGGCCCCAACCTGGAGCTGCTGAAGAACGTCTGCGCGGCCACCGACCGCCCGGTCGTGGCGTCGGGCGGCGTCTCCTCCCTGGACGACCTGCGCGCGATCGCCGGGCTCGTCCCGGCCGGTGTCGAGGGGGCCATCGTCGGGAAGGCCCTGTACGCGAAGGCGTTCACCCTGGAAGAAGCCTTGGAGGCTACGTCGTGAAATCGGACACCGTGTCATGACATCCGAAGCCGTGCGGCGCGTGCAGAGCGGGAGTCCCTGGGAAGAGTCCTTCGGTTTCGCCCGCGCCGTGGCGGCGGGTGATCGGGTCATCGTGGCGGGCACCACCGCCTTCAAGGGCGACATGCTCTACGGCGAGGGCGACCCGTACGAACAGACCAAGGTGGCCTTCGGCACCGCCGTCGAGGCGATCGCCGAGTTCGGGCTCGGCATCGAGTCCGTGATCCGGACCCGTGTGTGCCTGGCACATTCCCGAGACGTCGATGCGGTGGGCCGCGCCCACAAGGAGTTGTTCGACTCCGTGCGCCCGGTCACGACCCTGCTGGTCGTGCAGGGCTTCATCGACTCGCGGGTCCTCGTGTCGGTCGAAGTGGAAGCGTATAGAGGAGCCGTGGATTCATGACCCTGGCGGTCCGAGTCATTCCCTGCCTGGACGTGGACAACGGCCGGGTCGTCAAGGGCGTCAACTTCCAGAACCTGCGCGACGCGGGCGACCCCGTCGAGATGGCCAAGGTGTACGACGCCGAGGGCGCCGACGAGCTGACGTTCCTGGACATCACCGCCTCGTCGGGCAACCGCGAGACGACCTACGACGTGGTGCGCCGCACCGCCGAGCAGGTGTTCATCCCGCTGACCGTCGGCGGCGGGGTGCGCACCGCCGAGGACGTCGACAAGCTGCTGCGGGCCGGTGCGGACAAGGTGGGCGTCAACACCGCCGCCATCGCCCGCCCCGACCTGATCCGTGAGATCGCCGAGCGCTTCGGCCGCCAGGTCCTGGTGCTGTCGGTCGACGCCCGGCGCACCGAGGCGGGCACCTTCGAGGTGACCACCCACGGCGGCCGGCGCGGCACCGGCATCGACGCCGTGGAGTGGGCGCACCGGGCCGCCGAGCTGGGCGCGGGGGAGATCCTGCTCAACTCGATGGACGCGGACGGCACGAAGGACGGCTACGACCTGGAGATGCTGGCGGCGGTCCGCAAGCACGTCAGTGTCCCGGTCATCGCCTCCGGCGGCGCGGGCAGCCTCGCCCACTTCGCCCCGGCGGTCGAGGCGGGCGCGGACGCGGTACTGGCGGCGTCCGTCTTCCACTTCGGCGACCTGCGGATCGGCGAGGTGAAGACCACCCTGCGCGAGGCGGGTCACCCCGTCAGGTAGAGGTGGAGCGGACGGCGATTCGAGAAAGAAAAATTGCGCAACATCCATTGCGCAATTTTTCTTTCGTAATCTAGCCTGGCCGCATGCCGCGTCAGGAGAACCACCCCATCACCGATCTGGGCACCCTCAAAGCCCTGGCCCATCCGCTGCGCATGCAGCTCTACCGCGGGCTGTGCGTGGCGCGCACCGCGACCGCCTCGCAGCTCGCCGAGCAGGTGGACGAGGCCGTCTCGCTGGTCAGCTACCACCTGCGCAAGCTGGCCGAGCACGGGCTGGTCGAGCAGGCCGACCCGCAGAGCGCGGACGGCCGGGAGCGCTGGTGGCAGCCCTCCTCGGACGGGGTGAGCATCCGCGACGAGAACTTCCGCGACGCCCCCGAGCGCGCCGCGGCCCACCTCGCGGCCACCCGGCTCTTCCACGAGCAGCGCGCCGACCTCTACCGCCGCTACCTCGACGAGCGTCCCACCTGGGGCCCCGAGTGGAACTCCGCCGCCCCCGACAACGAGTCCCTGCTCCGGCTCACCCCCGCCGAGCTGGGCGAACTGGGCGAGGAACTGCTCGCCCTGGCGAAGAAGTACGACGAGAAGGGCCGCGCCGCCGAGGCCGCCGGTGACACCGAGGCACGCGAGAACGTCGCGCTCCACGTGTACGGGTTCCCGTTCCGTGTCTGAGCGGACCACGCCCCTGCCGGCCACGCGCACACCCCCGGTCGCCGACCCGGCACGTCCCGCCCACCGGGACGGCAACGTCCTGCGCTGGGTCGGGGCCTACACCGCGTCGATGCTCGGCGACAGCGTCTTCTTCCTCGCGCTGTCCTGGGCCGCCGTGCGGCAGGGCAGCCCCGCCGAGGCCGGGATCGTCACGGCCGTGAGCGCGGTGCCGCGTGCGCTGCTCATGCTCGGCGGCGGAGTGGTCGTCGACCGGCTGGGACCGCGCAGGGTCGTCATCGGCAGCGACGCCGTACGGTGCGCGGCGGTCCTCACGGTGGCCGCGCTGCTCTTCGCCACCGACCCCGGACTGTGGCTCCTGGCCCTGCTCGCCCTGGTCTTCGGTGCGGTGGACGCCCTCTTCATGCCCGCCGTCGGGGCGCTCCCCGCGCGCATCACCGCCAAGGACCAGCTCGCCCGCGTCCAGGGCATGCGCGGCCTCGCCGTGCGCCTGTCCTCCGTCGTGGGCGCCCCGCTCGGCGGCCTCGGCGTGGCGCTCGGCGGCGCGGCGGCGGCCTTCGCCCTCGCCGGTGTGCTGATCGCCGTGTCGGTGCCGCTGCTGGTCTCCGTACGGATGCGCGAGCTGCCCCCCGACGACACGGCCACCGCCGAGGGCGGCACCGCGTGGCGGGACCTGCGGGACGGGCTCCGGTACATTCGCCGGCACCGCGTCCTCGGACCGCTGATGCTGGTCATCGCCCTCGGCGACCTCGGCTTCGTCGGCCCGCTCAACATCGGCCTGACCCTGCTCGCCGACGAACGCGGCTGGGGAGCCTCCGGCATGGGCTGGGTACTCGCCGGTTTCGGGGCCGGCGCCGGCACGGCCGCCCTGCTGCTGACCGTCCGGGGACGCGTGCCGCACGCCGGGTACGTCGTCGCCGGCGCCCTCGTCCCCGGCGCGGTCGCGATCGGCGCGCTGGCGCAGGCACCCGCCCTTCCGGTGGCCGTCGGGACGGCGCTGCTCATCGGGCTGCTCGCGGGCCTCAGCGGCGCGCTCTGCGGGGCCCTGCTCCAGACGCAGTCCGCTCCCGCCCTGCTGGGCCGCGTCACGGCGGTGTCCGGGATCGTCAGCCTGGGCATCGCCCCGTTGAGCATGCCCCTGTCCGCCGCCGCCATCGGCCTCTGGGGCACCGGCCCGGTCTTCGCCGTCAGCGCCGTGGTCTGCGGCCTCGGCGGGGTCGTCGCCCTGTGCGCGCCGGGCGTACGACGGGCCGAGCTGCCGAAGTGAGCGGCGGAGGTCAGATGCCCAGCTGCTTCGTCTCCCGCAGCTTGGCGATCGCGTTCTCCTCGCCCTCCAGCTCCACCTTCGCGGCGCCCTGCCGGCCGTACGCGAACAGCAGCAGCTCGGACGGCTCGCCCGTCGCCGTCACCACCGGCGTACCCCGGTGGGCGACCGTCGTCTGGCCGTTCGGGCGGCGCAGCACCAGGCCCGTCGGGATGCCCCGGCCCATCAGGCGGGCGACCCGCTCCAGGCGGGACCACAGGGCGTCCTGGAAGACCGGGTCCAGCTCGCGCGGCGACCAGTCGTCCTGTGCCCGGCGGACGTCCTCGGTGTGGACGTAGAACTCCACCGTGTTCGCCGCCTCGTCGACCTGCTTGAGCTGGAAGGGGGAGAAGCGGGGCGGACCGGTGCGGATCAGCTGGAGCAGCTCCTCGTACGGCTTCGCGCCGTACTCCTCCCTCACCCGGTGGAGGCGGGACGCCAGCGGCTTGATCAGGGCGCCCCCGGCCGCGTCCGGACGCCGCTCGCGCACCACCACGTGCGCGGCCAGGTCACGGGTCCGCCAGCCCTCGCACAGAGTCGGGGCGTCCGGACCCGCCGTCTCCAACAGGTCCGCGAGCAGAAGTCGTTCACGCTTGGCGAAAGTCGACATGGGGTCAGCCTACGGCGGCCGGCCGGGTCCGCCCAATGGACATCCCGGGGGAGTGTCCGCCCCACGCGGCACAATGGGCGCATGACCAGCAGCTCCCCCACCGGCGGCGGCCCCGGGCGGCCCAGCGCGCTCGCCCCCGAGATCGCCGACCGCCTCAAGCGCAGCGCCGACGGCCTCCTGCCCGCCATCGCCCAGCAGTACGACACCGGAGAGGTGCTGATGCTCGGCTGGATGGACGACGAGGCGCTGCACCGCACGCTGACGACCGGCCGCTGCACCTACTGGTCGCGCAGCCGCGGGGAGTACTGGGTCAAGGGCGACACCTCGGGACATTTCCAGTGGGTGAAGTCCGTCGCCCTGGACTGCGACGCCGACACCGTGCTCGTCAAGGTCGACCAGGTGGGCGCCGCCTGCCACACCGGCACCCGCACCTGCTTCGACACCGACGTGCTCCTCGCGGATCAGTAGGGTCTGCCGTCATGGACGTCACGCATGACATGGACCTCGACACCTTCCGCAAGCTCGCCGCCGACCGCCGGGTGATCCCGGTGAGCCGCAAGCTCCTCGCCGACGGCGACACCCCGGTCGCGCTGTACCGCAAGCTCGCCGCCTCGCGCCCCGGCACCTTCCTGCTGGAGTCCGCGGAGAACGGACGCTCCTGGTCCAGGTACTCCTTCGTCGGCGTCCGCAGCGCCGCCACCCTCACCGAGAAGGACGGCCAGGCGCACTGGCAGGGCACCCCGCCCGTCGGCGTCCCCACCGACGGCGACCCGCTCGCCGCCCTGCGCGCCACCGTCGAGGCCCTGCACACCCCGCGCGACCTCGCCCACGACCTGGGCCTGCCGCCCTTCACCGGCGGCATGGTGGGCTACCTCGGGTACGACATCGTGCGCCGCCTGGAGAAGGTCGGCCCGGGGGAGCGCGACGACCTGAAGCTGCCCGAGCTGACCATGCTGCTCACCAGCGACCTCGCCGTCATGGACCACTGGGAGGGCTCGGTCCTGCTGATCGCCAACGCGATCAACCACAACGACCTGGAGACCGGCGTCGACGAGGCCTACGCCGACGCGATCGCCCGCCTCGACGTCATGGAGGCCGACCTCACGCGTGCCGTCGCCCAGCCCCCGGCCGCGCTGCCCCCCTCCGAGCTGCCCGAGTACACCGCGCTGTGGGGCGGCCCCGACTTCCAGGACGCCGTCGAGGACATCAAGGAGCGCATCCGCGCGGGCGAGGCCTTCCAGGTCGTCCCCTCCCAGCGCTTCGAGACGCCCTGCACGGCGAGCGCCCTCGACGTCTACCGGGTCCTGCGGGCCACCAACCCCTCCCCGTACATGTACCTGCTCCGTCTCGACGGCTTCGACGTCGTCGGCTCGTCCCCCGAGGCGCTGGTCAAGGTCGAGGACGGGCGCGCCATGGTGCACCCCATCGCCGGTACCCGCCCGCGCGGCGCCACCCCGCGGGAGGACCAGTCCCTCGCCGACGAACTGCTCGCCGACCCCAAGGAGCGCGCCGAGCACCTGATGCTGGTCGACCTCGGCCGCAACGACCTCGGGCGCGTCTGCGAGCCCGGGTCCGTCGAGGTCGTCGACTTCATGTCCGTCGAGCGGTACTCGCACGTCATGCACATCGTCTCGACGGTCACCGGCCGGGTCGCCCCGGGCCGCACCGCCTTCGACGTCCTCACCGCCTGCTTCCCGGCCGGCACCCTCTCCGGCGCGCCCAAGCCGCGCGCCCTGCAGATCATCGACGAACTCGAGCCCTCCCGGCGCGGCCTGTACGGCGGCTGCGTCGGCTACCTCGACTTCGCCGGCGACTCCGACACCGCCATCGCCATCCGCACCGCCCTGCTGCGCGACGGCACCGCCTACGTCCAGGCGGGCGCGGGCGTCGTCGCCGACTCCGACCCGGTCGCCGAGGACACCGAGTGCCGCAACAAGGCAGCGGCCGTGCTGAGGGCCGTACACACGGCCAACCGGCTGGCGCAATAGGGCCAACCGGTCGGACCGGTGGGGCGATTCTCACGCCCTCAATGGGAACCCCGGGTGACGGTTCGCCCGGGGTTCGGGTGATAGTGGAGTACGTGACAGCCGTTCCTCACCCCCGTACCCCAGCCGCAGGACCCGCCCGGGCCGGCCGCCGGAGCCTCGCCGTCGCCCTGCTGTGCGGCGCGCTCGGCGCCGCCGTCGCCCTGCTCGCCACCCGGCAGGAGTGGGCGGAGGGCACCGCGACGGTGGCCGGCGGCGCGTTCACCCTGACCGCCAAGGGCAGCGACGTCACGGGCGTACCCGCGTCGCTCGCCATAGTCGGCCTCGCCGCGCTCGTCGCCGTCTTCGCCGTCCGCCGGGCCGGCCGCTTCGCCGTCGCCGCGCTGCTCGCGCTGAGCGGCGCGGGCACCGTCGCCGCCGCCCTGGCAGGCGCCTCCGACAGCTCCGCGCTCGACGACCAGGCCGCGAAGGCGGCAGGCGACACCTCGGCCACCGTCGACGCGCTCTCCCACACCGCCTGGCCGTACGTCGCGGCCGTGGGCGGCGCCCTGCTCCTGCTGGCCGGGCTGCTCGCGCTGCGCTACGGCCGCCAGTGGCCCGCGATGTCCGGACGCTACGAACGCAGCGGCGCCCCGCGGCGCAGGCCGCAGACCGTCGACCCGGACCGCCCCGAGGACCTGTGGAAGGCCATCGACCGGGGCGAGGACCCCACCAGCGCCTGACCGGCGCCCGGGCCCGCCTCCCGCCCCGCGTCCCGACCCGCGTCCCGACCCGCGTCCACCCACTGGAGCACCCCCGCTCACGGCGCGTGCCCCCGTGCGGGACAATGGGTGCGAGCGTCCTGCTCAGACATGGCACACAGCAACGAGGAGCAAGCAATGGCGGGCAGCAGCCACGGTCACACCCCGGCCGCCTGGACCGGTGTCATCATCGCCTTCATCGGTTTCTGCATCGCGGGCATGTTCATGGTGGCGGCCCAGCCGTGGGGCTTCTGGGCCGGCATGGCGGTCGTGCTCCTCGGTGGTGTCGTCGGCTACATCATGAAGATGATGGGCCTCGGCCAGCCGAAGCAGAACCACCCCGTGCACCAGGTCGCGGGCGAGCGCGCCGAGGCCGGCGCCAAGGGCTGACCGGGCGCGGCGGTCACGGACCTCCGAAGGGGCGGACCGGCACCACCGTGCCGGGACCGCCCCTCACGTGCGTGCGGGGGCCGCCGGAGGCAGAATGCGGGAGTGGACGTCGAGAGCGGGAAACCCGGCCGGACCAGCATCCCCCTGCCGCGCGGCGCGGCCCTGCGCCTCGCCGTCCCGGCCGGAGTGCTCGCGGCCGTCGCCGGGGCCTTCGCCTACGTGGGGAGCGTGGACCCCTACGAGCCCGGCCACTACCCCGTCTGCCCCCTGCTGCGCTTCACGGGCGTCTACTGTCCCGGCTGCGGCGGCCTGCGCAGCGCCCACGCCTTCGTCCACGGCGACCTGACGGCCGCGCTGCACGCCAACGCGCCCGCCGTCCTCGCCTATCTGGGCTTCGCCGTCCTGTGGACCGTCTGGGTGATCCGCACGGCCCGGGGCCGTCCCGTACGCGTCGACCTCGGGCCGGTCCACCTGTGGACGCTGGGGGCGTTGCTGCTGGTCTTCACCGTTGTCCGGAACCTGCCGTTCGGCGGCTGGCTCCTCCCTTGATCATTCATGGAACGTCCAGGTAGTGGGACCCGGATCGGCCGGATTCGGGACCGGTGCCCGGCTGCGGATACCATCACAGTGACCACACGTTTTGCCGTCTGAAAGGGGGCCGCTCGCGTGAGTGTGCTCGACGAGATCATCGACGGAGTCCGTGCCGACCTCGCGGAGCGGCAGGCGCGCGTCAGCCTCGACGAGCTCAAGGAGCGCGCGGCCAAGGCTCGCCCCGCCAAGGACGGCGTGGCCGCGCTGCGCGGCGACGGCGTCAAGGTCATCTGCGAGGTCAAGCGCTCCAGCCCCTCCAAGGGCGCGCTGGCGGCCATCGCCGACCCGGCCGGGCTCGCCGCCGACTACGAGGCGGGCGGCGCCGCCGTCATCTCCGTCCTCACCGAGGAGCGCCGCTTCGGCGGCTCGCTGGCCGACTTGGACTCGGTCCGCGCGCGCGTGGACATCCCCGTGCTGCGCAAGGACTTCATCGTCACCTCGTACCAGCTGTGGGAGGCCCGCGCCCACGGTGCCGACCTCGTGCTGCTGATCGTCGCGGCCCTCGAGCAGCCGGCCCTGGAGTCGCTGATCGAGCGTGCCGAGTCCATCGGTCTCACCCCGCTGGTCGAGGTGCACGACGAGGACGAGGTCGAGCGCGCCGTGGACGCGGGCGCCAAGGTCATCGGCGTCAACGCGCGCAACCTGAAGACGCTCGAGGTCGACCGCGGCACGTTCGAGCGGGTCGCCCCGGAGATCCCCGCGCACATCGTCAAGGTCGCCGAGTCCGGGGTCCGCGGCCCGCACGACCTCATCGCCTACGCCAACGAGGGCGCCGACGCCGTGCTGGTCGGCGAGTCCCTGGTCACCGGCCGGGACCCGAAGACGGCGGTCTCCGACCTGGTGGCGGCCGGCGAGCATCCCGCACTCCGCCACGGCCGGAGCTGACCCCCGGTAGGCTGTCTCCCATGACGCTCCCGCTCGTCCCGGCCCGGGACCCGTACGCGCGCCTGGCGCGCGGCTGCCGCCCCCGCGGCTGCCGCGCACCCGCCCGCCGGGTCCACGGCCGCCGGGTGCGGTACGTCATCGGAGACGAGCCCGGGCAGGTCAACGGCATGCGATGGCTCAAGCGCCCCATCAGGGGCGCGGGGCTGTATTGAATCTGCGACTCCGTCGTGTGTGCGCGAGCAGCCGCACACGGCCCGGAGCGGTCTGATCCACCCCGCCCCCACGGCGATTCTGTCCACATCAGACACTCACCGTGAGGTTCACGCATGCCCAGTAACTTCTTCATCCCCGATCCGGAGGGTCAAGTCCCCTCCGCCGAGGGCTACTTCGGCGCCTTCGGGGGCAAGTTCATCCCCGAGGCCCTCGTCGCGGCGGTCGACGAGGTCGCCGTCGAGTACGACAAGGCCAAGTCCGACCCGGAGTTCGCCCGCGAGCTGGACGACCTGCTCGTCCACTACACGGGCCGCCCCTCGGCCCTCACCGAGGTCCCCCGTTTCGCCGCCGAGGCCGGCGGGGCCCGGATCTTCCTCAAGCGCGAGGACCTGAACCACACCGGCTCACACAAGATCAACAACGTGCTCGGCCAGGCCCTGCTCACCAAGCGCATGGGCAAGACCCGCGTCATCGCCGAGACCGGCGCGGGCCAGCACGGTGTGGCCACGGCGACCGCCTGCGCCCTCTTCGGCCTCGACTGCACCATCTACATGGGCGAGATCGACACCCGCCGCCAGGCCCTCAACGTGGCCCGCATGCGCATGCTCGGCGCCGAGGTCATCGCGGTGAAGTCCGGCAGCCGCACCCTGAAGGACGCGATCAACGAGGCCTTCCGCGACTGGGTCGCCAACGTCGACCGCACCCACTACCTGTTCGGCACCGTCGCGGGGCCGCACCCCTTCCCGGCGATGGTCCGCGACTTCCACCGCGTCATCGGCGTGGAGGCCAGGCGCCAGCTCCTGGAGCAGGCCGGGCGCCTGCCCGACGCCGCGATCGCCTGCGTCGGCGGCGGCTCCAACGCCATCGGCCTCTTCCACGCCTTCATCCCCGACGCGGACGTCCGCCTCATCGGCTGCGAGCCCGCCGGGCACGGTGTGGAGACCGGCGAGCACGCGGCCACCCTGACCGCGGGCGAGCCCGGCATCCTGCACGGCTCCCGGTCCTACGTCCTCCAGGACGACGAGGGCCAGATCACCGAGCCGTACTCGATCTCGGCCGGTCTGGACTACCCCGGCATCGGCCCGGAGCACGCCTACCTCAAGGACTCCGGCCGCGGCGAGTACCGCGCGGTCACCGACGACGCCGCCATGCAGGCCCTGCGCCTGCTGTCGCGCACCGAGGGCATCATCCCGGCCATCGAGAGCGCCCACGCGCTGGCCGGCGCCCTGGAGGTCGGCAGGGAGCTGGGCAGGGACGGGCTACTCGTCGTCAACCTGTCCGGCCGCGGCGACAAGGACATGGACACCGCCGCCCGCTACTTCGGGCTGTACGACACCGACGCCGAGGTCGCCGCCGACGGGACCGGCGCCGCGGAGATCGAGGGGGACGCCAAGTGAGCGGGAACGTACAGCTGCTGAACGACACCCTCGCCGCGGCGAAGTCCGAGGGCCGCGCCGCCCTGATCGCCTACCTCCCGGCCGGGTTCCCGACCGTGACGGGCGGCATCGAGGCGGTCAAGGCCGCGCTCGACGGCGGCGCCGACGTCGTCGAGGTGGGCCTGCCGCACAGCGACCCGGTGCTCGACGGCCCGGTGATCCAGACCGCCGACGACATCGCGCTGCGCGGCGGCGTGCGGATCGCCGACGTGATGCGCACGGTCCGCGAGGCACACGAGGCCACCGGCAAGCCGATCCTCGTCATGACGTACTGGAACCCCATCGACCGCTACGGCGTGGAGCGCTTCACCGCCGAGCTGGCCGAGGCCGGCGGCGCCGGGTGCATCCTGCCCGACCTGCCCGTCCAGGAGTCGGCGCTGTGGCGGGAGCACGCGGACAAGCACGGGCTCGCCACGGTCTTCGTGGTCGCGCCCAGCAGCAGGGACGCGCGCCTCGCCGAGATCACCGCGGTCGGCAGCGGCTTCGTCTACGCCGCCTCCCTCATGGGCGTCACCGGCACCCGCGCGTCGGTCGGCGCGCAGGCCGAGGACCTGGTGCGCCGCACCCGCGCCACCACCGACACCCCGGTCTGCGTCGGCCTCGGAGTCTCCAACGCCGCCCAGGCCGCCGAGGTGGCCGGCTTCGCCGACGGCGTGATCGTCGGCTCGGCCTTCGTCAAGCGGATGCTGGACGCGCCCGACGACGCGGCCGGCCTGGAGGGCGTCCGCGCGCTCGCCGCCGACCTGGCGAAGGGCGTGCGCGGACAGGCCTGACCGTCGCCGTGGGACGCACGAGCACATGACGGAGGTCCCTCGTACGAGTGGACCTGGGACCGGGGAGGCGCGCTGCGCCTCCCCGGTTCGTTCTGCGGGGTGTGAGCGAGAAGAACCGACAGGGAAAGCGCGGCGCCCGCGAGAAGCTGGCGGCCGAGCGCGAGAAGCAGCGGTCCAGGGACAAGCGCCGCCGGGCGCTGATCGTCGGCGCGAGCGTGGTCTGCGTGCTGGGACTCGCGGCGGTGATCGGCGTGGTCGCCGCGAACGCGGGCAAGGACGACGGCAGCGAGTCGGCCGGCCCGGTCGTGGCCCCTTCGGGGGCGCAGGGCAAGGACGGCCTCGCGATCCCCGTCGGCGAGGAGAGCGCCAAGTCCACGCTCACCGTCTGGGAGGACTTCCGCTGCCCGGCCTGCAAGGCCTTCGAGCTGGCGTACCGCAACACCATTCACGAGCTGACCGACGCCGGGCAGCTCAAGGTCGAGTACCACCTGGCGACCATCATCGACGGCAACATGGGCGGTACCGGCTCCCGCAAGGCCGCCAACGCCGCGGCCTGCGCCCAGGACGCCGGAAAGTTCCCGCCGTACCACGACGTGCTGTACGACAACCAGCCGCCGGAGACCGACGACGCCTTCGCCGACGAGAACAAGCTGCTCGACCTGGCGGGCAAGGTCGACGGCCTCGACACCACCCTGTTCCAGGAGTGCGTGAAGAACGGCAAGCACAACAGCTGGGTGGAGAAGTCCAACAAGGCCTTCCAGAACGGCGGCTTCAGCGGCACCCCGACCGTGCTCCTGGACGGCAAGAACATCTACCAGGACCGCTCCATGACCCCGGCCAAGCTCAAGCAGATGGTGGAGGACGCCAACAAGTAGCGCGCCCGCTCGTTACGGACCCGTAGCCGGGCCGCCCGCCGCGCCCCCCGTCCGACACGGTAGCGTCGACCCTGCCATGGAACTTGCCTTCATTCCCAGCCCGTCGCGCGGGGTGCTGCACCTCGGTCCCGTCCCGCTGCGCGGCTACGCGTTCTGCATCATCATCGGCGTCTTCGTTGCCGTCTGGCTCGGCAACAAGCGCTGGGTCGCCCGGGGCGGGCGGCCGGGCACGGTGGCCGACATCGCGGTCTGGGCCGTTCCCTTCGGCCTGATCGGCGGACGCCTCTACCATGTGATCACGGACTACCAGCTGTACTTCAGCGAGGGCCGTGACTGGGTCGACGCCTTCAAGATCTGGGAGGGCGGCCTCGGCATCTGGGGCGCCATCGCGTTCGGCGCGGTGGGTGCCTGGATCGGTGCCCGCCGCCGGGGTGTCCCGATGCCCGCCTACGCCGACGCGGTCGCCCCCGGCATCGCCCTCGCACAGGCCATCGGCCGCTGGGGCAACTGGTTCAACCAGGAGCTGTACGGCAAGGCGACCGACCTGCCGTGGGCCGTGGAGATCACCTCGACGGCCGACGGACGGGTCCCGGGCACCTACCACCCGACCTTCCTGTACGAGTCGCTCTGGTGCATCGGCGTCGCGCTGCTCGTCATCTGGGCCGACCGCCGCTTCAAGCTCGGCCACGGGCGCGCCTTCGCCCTGTACGTGGCGGCGTACTGCGCGGGCCGGTTCTGGATCGAGTACATGCGCGTCGACGACGCCCATCACATCCTGGGTCTCCGGCTGAACAACTGGACCGCGCTGTTCGTGTTCCTGCTCGCCGTGCTGTACATCGTGCTCTCGGCGCGGAAGCGGCCGGGCCGGGAGGCCGTGGTGGAGCCGGGTGCGGAGACCGCCGCCGGTGACAGCGGGTCCGCGGCGGACAAGGACGTCAAGGGCACGAAGGACGCCGAGGACGCCGAGGGCGCCGAGGACGGCGCGGAGAAGACCGATGCCTCCGGCGCCACCGAGGCCCCGGAGGACACGTCGGGCGCGGACGAAGCGGACGCCGCGAAGGACGCCGAGGGCGTGACGAACGGCGCCGACTCCGCCAAGAAGGGCTGACCCGCCCGCAAGACACACCGCCGAGGGCGCCCGGTACTCTCCGGGCGCCCTCGGCGTATGCCGGGGCCGGGGTTCAGGACAGGGTGGGCCGCCGGGCCAGCGACAGCGTCCGCCGGGCCGTCGCCACCACCGCCGCGTCGATGAACCGGCCGTCCGGCAGCGCCTGCGCACCCGGCTGGACCGTGGCCGCCTTGACGATCGTCTCCGCCTCCTCCAGCTCCCGTTCGGTGGGCAGATAGGCCCGCTCGATGATCGGCAGCTGGCGCGGGTGGATCGCGGCCCGCCCCAGGAAGCCCAGGGCGCGGCCGTGGGCGCAGGACGCCGCCAGGCCCTCCAGGTCCCGGGTGTCCGGATGCACCGTCTGGGACGGCGGCGCCAGGCCCGCCGCCCGCGCGGCCACGACCACGCGCGAGCGCGACCAGTCCAGGCCCGCGTCCCCGCGCACGCCCAGGTCGGCACGGAGGTCCGCCTCACCGAGAGCGATCCCGCGCAGTGCCGGATGGGCCGCGGCGATCCGGTACGCCCGCTCCACCCCCAGGGCCGTCTCCAGCAGGGCGTACAGCGGCGGTCCGCCGGTCAGCGCGGCGACGCCGGTCACCTGCTCCGGCGCCGTCACCTTGGGCAGCCGCAGCCCGGACAGCCCCGGCAGCGCGGCCAGCGCCGCCAGGTCCCCGGCGGCGAGCGGACCGTCCAGGGCGTTGACGCGGACGTGCACCGGCACCGGCTGCGGCTCGGTGAGCAGCTCGGCCGTGGCGTCGCGGGCGTACTCCTTGCGGTCGGCGGCGACCGCGTCCTCCAGGTCGACGACCACCACGTCGGCACCGGCGGCCAGCGCCTTGGCCACCACCCGCGGCCGGTCCCCCGGCACGTACAGCCAGGTCAGCGGGGGTGCGGTCATACGACGCCCTCCTCACGCAGCTCCTTCACGTCCGCCGGGGTGAGTCCCAGCCCGGTCAGCACCTCCTCGGTGTCGGCGCCGTGCGGGCGGCCCGCCCAGCGGATCGCGCCCGGGGTGGCGGAGAGCCGGAAGAGGACGTTCTGCATGCGCAGCGGGCCCAGCTCGGGATCGTCGACCGTGGTGACCGTGTCCAGCGCCTGGTACTGCGGGTCGCTCATCACGTCCCGCACGTCCTGGACCGGCGCGACCGCCGCCTCGGCCTTCTCGAAGGCGGCGAGCACGTCGGCCCGGCCGTGCCGGGCGATCCAGTCCCCGACCGCCGCGTCCAGCACGTCGGCGTGCCGGGCCCGGTCGGCGCCCGTCGCGAACCAGGGCTCGTCGATCAGCTCCGGGCGGCCCACCAGCCGCATCACCCGCTCGGCGACCGACTGGGCCGAGGTGGAGACGGCGACCCAGGTGCCGTCGGCGGTGCGGTAGGTGTTGCGCGGGGCGTTGTTCTGCGAGCGGTTGCCGGTGCGCGGCTGGACGTGGCCGAGCTGGTCGTACCAGAGGGGCTGCGGGCCCAGCACGGTCAGGATCGGCTCGATGATCGCCATGTCGACGACCTGGCCCTCGCCGGTGCGCTCCCGGGCGGCCAGCGCCGTCATCACGGCGTACGCCGTCGCCAGCGCCGCGATCGAGTCCGCGAGGCCGAACGGCGGCAGCGTCGGCGGCGCGTCCGGCTCGCCGGTCATCGCGGCGAAACCGCTCATGGCCTCGGCGAGGGTGCCGAAGCCGGGACGGCGCGCGTACGGTCCGAACTGGCCGAAGCCGGTGACCCGCGTGAGGACCAGGCGCGGGTTGACGGCGGACAGCTCGTCCCAGCCCAGGTCCCACTTCTCCAGGGTGCCCGGCCGGAAGTTCTCGACGACGACGTCGGCGGTGGCGGCGAGGCGGAGCAGGGTGGTGCGCCCGGCGGGTTTCGACAGGTCCAGGGTGATCGTGTGCTTGTTGCGGCCCAGCAGCTTCCACCACAGGCCCACCCCGTCCTTCGAGGGACCGTGTCCCCGGGAGGGGTCGGGCCGGGTGGGGTGCTCGACCTTGATCACCTCGGCGCCGAAGTCGCCGAGCATGGTGGCGGCGAGCGGTCCCGCGAAGAGCGTGGCGAGGTCGAGGACGCGCAGGCCGGTCAGGGGAGGGGAGACGGGGGCGGGGGCGGCGGGCTCGGGCATGGGCGGGTGGCCTCCCGGTGGGTGAGGTGGGCGAGGGTGTCGAAGCCGGTGCCGTCGAAGTCGCCGACGAAGGTGGCGAGGCGGTTCTTCAGCGGGGCCGTCCAGTGCGCGGGCAGCGCGGCGGGGGAACCGGCCAGCAGTCCGGCGACGCCGCCCACGGTGGCGCCGTTGGAGTCGGTGTCCCAGCCGCCGGAGACGGCCCGGGAGACCGAGCCGGTGAAGTCGCCGTCCGCGTGGGTGAGCGCGGCGGCGATCAGGGCGGTGTTGGGGACCGCGTGCACCCAGTGGTGGGCCGGGGAGTGGACGGCGTGGAGCCGGTCCACGACGGTGTCGAAGTCGTCGTGCGCGCCCGCGAGCCGTACGGCGTGCCGGACGGCGCCGGCGAGGCGGGAACCGGGCGGGACGACCGCGAGTCCGGCGCGCAGGCAGGCGTGGACGTCGGGTGCGTCGTCGGGGGCGGCGGCGGCGACGACGGCCGCCGCGAACATCGCCGCGTGGACACCGTTGGCCGTGTGGCTGAGGGTCGCGTCGCGGTGCGCCTGCTCGGCGGCGGCGCCCGGGTCGCCCGGGTTGGTCCAGCCGTGCACGTCGGCGCGGATCAGGGCGCCGATCCACTCGCGGAAGGGGTTGCGGTGGCGGGCGGTGTGCGGGGGTTCGAGGCCGGTGAGGAGGTTGCGGAGGGCGACGCGTTCGGCGGTGAAGGTGCGGCCGGGCGGGAGTTCGTCGAGCCAGACGCGGGCCACGTCGCCGGTGGTGAAGGCCTTGCCGTGGCGCCGCAGGAGCAGGAGACCGAGCAGCGGGTAGTTGAGGTCGTCGTCCTCCGGCATGCCGTCGATGTTCTCGGCGAGGGAGGTCGGCGCGGAGCGGCGGTTCCAGGGGTGTGCGGTGAGCAGGTCGCGGGGGACGCCCCGGGCGGTGAAGTACGCGGTCGGAGGCCAGTTCCCGGCGGCCCGGCCGAGCAGCCGGATACCGGTGAGGGGGAGCTTCTCGACGGGCTTGCCGAGGAGGCAGCCGACGGCGCGGCCGAGCCAGGCGGCCTCCAGCCGGCCGGGCGACACACGGGCTCCGAGGCGCGGGGCGGGCCAGTCGGGGCACAGCGCCCTGATCCGGTCGAGTTCCGTGGGCTCGGCCGCCGCCAGGGGACTGGGCAGGCCGGCCAGTTCGTCCAGCAGGTCTTCCGCCAGGCGGCTCAGGCGGGGGGAAGCGGGGCCGGGCGAGGCACCCGCCCGGGCCGGTGGCTCGCCGCCGCCCGCCGCCCGCCAGCGGGCCGCGACCGCCGACGCGTCGCGGCCGTCCAGCCGCGCCTGGCGCAGCTCGTGGCCGACCAGGTCCTCGGGCTGGACCCAGGTCAGCCGGAGCATCCGACGCCCCCGATCGCGGCGAACGCCTCCTCGTGGGCCCGGCGGCGCCGTACGTCCCGCGCGAAGACCTCCCGCGCGACCGCGGTGAGCACCGCCGCCGGTTCCCACAGGTCCAGGCGGCTGGCCTCCGCGACGGTCTTGGCCCAGTCCTCCGGGACCAGCGATCCCAGCGCCCCGGCCAGCGCGCCCGCCATCGTGGCGATGGAGTCGCAGTCGCGGCCGTAGTTGACCGCGCCGAGCACCGCGTGCCGGAAGTCGCCGCCGGCGACGAGCAGCATGCCGAGGGCGACGGGCAGTTCCTCGATCGCGTGCAGGCGCGAGGGGCGGCGGGCGCCGAGCGAGGGGGCGCGGTAGTCGGGTCCCACCGTGTCGTACGGGGCCACCGCCGCGCGCAGCGGTGCCAGCGCCGACTCGAAGTCCGAGTGGCGTGCGGCCACCTCGCACACGGCCTCGATCGCGGCCCGGGTGCCGTCCTTGGCCAGTGCCAGACAGGCGGCGACCACCGAGTCCGGGGTCGCGCCCGGCGCGCAGGCCGCGGCCACCGCCGCCGCGAAGACACCGGCCGCCTCCCGGCCGTACGACGACTGGTGCGCGCCCGCGACGTCCAGCGCCTCGGCGTAGGCGGCCGCGGGGTGGGCCGCGTTGACCAGGCCGACCGGGGCCATGTACATCGCGGCGCCGCAGTTGACGATGTTGCCGGTGCCGGCCTCGCGCGGGTCCACGTGGCCGTAGTGGATCCGCGCGACCAGCCATTTCTCCGCGAGGAAGATCCGCTGGAGCGGCAGCGCCTCGGCCTCCAGTTCCGGGATCCAGCGCGGGTTCGTGATCAGGTCCGGGACCAGGTGTTCGGCGACCGCGTAGGCGTCGAGGTGGTCGCGCACCGTGCCGTAGACGCGCACCAGCGCGTGCGTCATCAGGGTGTCGTCGGTGACGTGCCCGTCGCCCTTGTGGTACGGGGCGACCGGCCGGGCGGTGCGCCAGGCGTCGCCGTTCCAGGGACCGACGACGCCGTGGACGCGGCCGCCGTGGCGTTCGACGATCTGCTCGGGGGAGTAGCCCTCGACGGGACCGCCGAGCGCGTCGCCGACGGCCGCGCCGACGAGAGCGCCGGTGACGCGCTCGTCGAGGGATGCTGCGGTGCTGTGGTCCTGGGTCGGGGGAGTCATGGGGTGGTGTCTCGTCCTTCCGGTGGGGACGGTCGCGTGGCGTGCAGGAGACCGGCGAGTTCGACCAGGTCGGTGCCGGTGAGCCGGGGCAGTACGCAGCCGGGCAGGGTGCGGCAGGCGTCCCGCCAGGAGGCGGGGACCGACGCGCCGCCGCCGAGCGCGCCGGTGAGGGCGCCGGCCAGCGCGGGTGCGGAGTCCGCGACCCGGGACAGACAGGCCGCCGCCGGGACCGCCTCCGCGAGGCGGCCCCGGGCGGCGACGGTCAGGGCGAGGGCGACCGGGACGGTCTCGGCGGCGGCGATGCCGTAGCTGTAGACGTGGTCGACGATGCGGTGTTCCAGGAGCGGGACCAGGGCGAAGGTGCTCTCGGCGGCCGCCGCGAGGGCCAGGGCCTGGCGGGCGTTGCGGCCGATCTCCGTCGCCTCGGGGAGTTCGGCGAGCGCGGCCGCCACGCAGGCGTCCACGTCGGTGCCGTCCAGGGCGCGGGCCAGCGCCGCCGCCATGGCCCGCGCGCCGTGCACACCGTCGCCGTCCTGGGTGTAGCGGGCGTCGAACTCGGCGAGGTCGGCGGCGAGGCGCGGGGCGCCGGGATGGGCGACGGCGAGGACGCAGGCCCGCACGCAGGCGGCGTCGTCGAAGTAGTGCGGGTTGTCGTGGCCGGTGGCGGGGGGACGCAGCCCGGCAGCGAGGTTGCCGAGCCCGGCCCGCACCGAGATGCGGGCGCGCAGCGGCAGCACCGCGGACTCGGCCTCCGGGGCGCGCTCCGTGGCGGCGGCGACCTCGCTGGCGACGGCGTTCCAGGTCAGGTCGATCGCGGCGCGCATCCGGCGGTCCCGGCTCAGGTCCCCGAGCACGCTGTCGTCGCCTGCCCGCAGGAGGGCCTCCGCGGCGAACGCCGCCCACTCGGCGTCGTCCGAGGGGCCGAGGCGCAGTGGCTCCGGGGGCTGGTTCAGGGCGATCGGGACGGGGAGGGTGGTGGTCGCGTTCTGTTCGGCGAAGGTGTCCAGTTCGCGGGTGAGCCGCCGCGTCCACTGCGGCATGCGGGCGGCCCGGTGCCGGGCGGCGGGCCAGCCGGCGGCGTCTCCGGTGGCGAGCCCGAGGAGGAGCCCCTCGACGCGGTCGGAGAGCGGCACCCCGCGCGAGGCCGCGGCCGTGTCCGGCTCGCTCCCCGGCCGGTGCCCGCTCCCACCGGGCCCGCTCACCTCCGGCACGCCGGGCCCTGCGACGTACGCCGTGGTGCCCGTCGCCCCGACCGCACCACGAGGCCGGCTCACGGTGCCACCTCCGCCGGGTGGGCGTCCGGGACGGGTACGTGGGCGTCCGGGGCCGAAGGTGACCGGTCGGGGGCGGGTGGCAACCGGTCTGGGGCGGGTGGTGACCGGTCCGGGTCGGGTGGTGACCGGTCGGGGGCGGGTGGCAATCGGTCGGGGGCGGGTGCATGTGCGGCCGGGGCAGAGGGTGACCGGTCTGAGGCGGGTGGCAACCGGTCTGAGGCGGGCGACGACCGGTCCGGATCGGACGGTCTCCCGTCCGGGTCGGGTGGTGACCGGTCGGGGGCGGGTGCATGTGCGGCCGGGGCAGAGGGTGACCGGTCTGAGGCGGGCGACGACCGGTCCGGGTCGGACGGCGACCGGTCCGGGTTGGGCGACGACCGGTCCGGGTCGGGCGATGACCGGTACGGGTCGGGCGGTGACCGGTCCGGGTCGGGCGGTGACCGGTCCGGGTCGGGCGGTGACCGGTCCGGATTCCGGGGGAACCGCTTCGTGGCCCCCCGTACCCGCTCCGAGGCCGGCGGGGCCGGGCGGGACGCCCGGGTCAGCAGGTCCGCCACCTCCAGGACGTGGTGACCGGCCATCGTCGGCAGGCAGGAGCCGCGGGCCGGGCCGATGGCGTCGGCCCAGTCGGCCGGGATGGCGTGGACGCCCCGGGTCGCGCCGGCCAGGGCGCCGGCCACCGCGGCGGTGGTGTCGGCGTCACGGCCCATGTTGACGGCCGTCAGCACGGAGTCCGTGAAGTCGCCGTCGGCCGCCGCGTACGCGCCGAAGGCGAGGGCGACCGCCTCGGGGGCCAGGTCGGTCCACGGGTAGCCGCCGATGACCACCGCGGAACGCACCGCGCGCTCGCCGCGGTGGGCCGCCGTCAGCGCGCGGCGCAGACAGCGCGCCGTCCAGGAGTCGTCCGGGACGACGGCCAGGGCGGAGGCCACCACCGCGACGGTCGACGCCCCGGCCATCGCCGCCGCGACGCCCGCCGCCACCGCCTGGCCGCCGTAGATGCCCTCGCCCTCGTGGCTGACCGAGCCGTCGATCGCCGCCAGCCGGGCCGCCTCTGCGGGCCGTCCGGCCGCGAACACGCCGTGCGGCGCGGCCCGCATGGCCAGTCCGTCGCTCCAGGCGTGCCGGTGCTGGGCGGAGATCGGGGCGGCCAGGCCCCGGCGCAGGTTCTCCAGGGTGCCGCGTTCGCTGAAGCCCGCGCCCCGGAACGGGCCCTCCTCCCGGTCCGCGATCCACTCGTGCCACGCCGCCTCCACATGGGCCTGGGTGAGCGCGCCGCCGTGGCGGGCCAGCAGCAGGCCCGAGAAGATCGCGTACTCGGTGTCGTCGGTACCGGCGGGCCGGTCGGCCACGTACCCCGTGATGCGGCCCCAGCGGGCGCGGATCTCGGAGGGCTTCATGTTCTCGGCCGGCGCTCCGAGGGCGTCCCCTACGGCCAGTCCGAGCAGCGCGCCCCGGGCCCGGTCGCGGAGCCCGACGGCGTCCTGCGGCGCGGCGGCCGGGGGAATGCAGGCGGTGGATGCCATGCGGCCTCTCCTCTCCCTCCGCACATCTGTCCCCGGTGCGGCGCGCACCGCAGCCGAACCGGGGCCGGTGTCACCCGGTCGACATATGAGCGGACAAGATCACGGATGAGTGCGGAGAGGTAAAGCCGCAGGTAAGCCCAGCCTTTCCTTGCTGGCAGGCCGGAAATGATGGGCGTAGATTTGGTGTTGTTAAAAAGTGGAACGAGTCCAAACTAGCTTCCTGGGGGAACCCGCATGGCCATCATCGAGACCGAGGCGGCGCTGCACGAGGCGCACCGCGACAACCACACCCACCGCGACGTGAACGGCGGCTGGCTGCGCCCCGCCGTCTTCGGCGCGATGGACGGACTGGTCTCCAACCTCGCCCTCATGACCGGTGTCGCTGGCGGGACGGCGAGCCAGCAGACCGTGGTGATCAGCGGGCTCGCCGGACTGGCCGCCGGCGCCTTCTCCATGGCCGCGGGCGAGTACACCTCCGTCGCCTCCCAGCGCGAGCTGGTCGAGGCCGAGCTGGACGTGGAGCGCCGCGAGCTGCGCAAGCACCCGGCGGACGAGGAGGCCGAGCTGGCCGCGCTCTACGAGGCGCGCGGCGTCGAGCCGGAGCTCGCCCGAGAGGTGGCCCGCCAGCTGTCCGCCGACCCCGAGCAGGCGCTGGAGATACACGCCCGCGAGGAGCTGGGCATCGACCCCTCCGACCTGCCCTCGCCGACGGTCGCGGCCGTGTCCTCGTTCGGGTCCTTCGCGCTGGGCGCCCTGCTCCCCGTCCTGCCGTTCCTGCTCGGCGCCGGTGCGCTGTGGCCCGCGGTGCTGCTCGCGCTGGCCGGACTGTTCCTGTGCGGCGCGGTGGTCGCCAAGGTCACGGCCCGCAGCTGGTGGTACAGCGGCCTGCGGCAGCTCGCCCTCGGCGGCGCGGCGGCCGGTGTGACGTATCTCCTGGGCAGCCTGTTCGGAACGGCCGTAGGATAGTCCGGCTCGAACTTATGCGGAGGGCCGCATAAGTAGCCGTTACTCGCTGGTTTCGAGTGCGTAATCTCCGGGCATGAGCCGTAAGCGCTGCGGGCAACGAAGCCTGCCGTGCACGCGCGGAGCGGGCGACGACGCTCCTTCCGCTCCCCGGACCGACGGGCATCGATCTGTCCGCCCCGGTCTCCATAGCTTCCACCGCAGGTGCGGAACCCCCACCGCACCCCGTCGGTGTCCGCATGCTGGAACAGATTGTCCCGTTTACCGAGAACCAATCCATCATGTAACCTGCACCAAATTTTTCAGCCACTGATGCACCCACCGCAGAGGGCCAACGTCGTCCCTCGGCACTTGCCACATGCCAGATGACGACGACGGGAGAGCCGATGCGTACGCCGCGCCAGCCGTCCCAGCACTCCGTAAGTGGCCAGAACTGGTCCTTCATGGATGCTCGCCCTGCCGCGCAGGGTATGTACGACCCCCGCAACGAACACGACGCGTGCGGCGTCGGTTTCGTCGCCACCCTCACCGGCGAGGCGTCCCACACCCTGGTCGACCAGGCGCTCACCGTGCTGCGCAACCTGGAACACCGCGGCGCCACCGGCTCCGAGCCCGACTCGGGCGACGGCGCCGGCATCCTCTCCCAGGTGCCCGACGCGTTCTTCCGCGAGGTGGCCGGATTCGAGCTGCCGGAGGCCGGGGCGTACGCCGTCGGCATCGCCTTCCTGCCGGTCGACGGCACCGAGGACGCCGTCTCGCGCATCGAGACGATCGCGCACGAGGAGGGCCTCACCGTCCTCGGCTGGCGCGAGGTCCCGGTCGCCCCGCAGATGCTGGGCGCGACCGCCCGCTCCACGATGCCGGTCTTCCGCCAGGTCTTCGTGGGCGACGGCGCCTCGCGGGGCATCGCCCTGGACCGCCACGCCTTCGCGCTGCGCAAGCGCGCCGAGCGCGAGGCCGGTGTCTACTTCCCGTCGCTGTCCGCGCGGACCATCGTCTACAAGGGCATGCTGACCACCGGCCAGCTGGAACCGTTCTTCCCGGACCTGTCCGACCGCCGCTTCGCCTCCGCGATCGCGCTCGTGCACTCCCGGTTCTCCACCAACACCTTCCCGTCGTGGCCGCTCGCCCACCCGTACCGCTTCGTCGCGCACAACGGCGAGATCAACACGGTCAAGGGCAACCGCAACTGGATGCGCGCCCGCGAGTCCCAGCTGGCCTCGAACCTGTTCGGCTCGTCCGCGGACCTGGAGCGGATCTTCCCGATCTGTACGCCGGACGCCTCGGACTCCGCCTCCTTCGACGAGGTCCTGGAACTGCTCCACCTCGGTGGGCGCTCGCTGCCGCACTCCGTGCTGATGATGATCCCGGAGGCGTGGGAGAACCACGCCTCCATGGACGCGGACCGGCGCGCCTTCTACCAGTTCCACTCCACGATGATGGAGCCCTGGGACGGTCCCGCCTGCGTCACCTTCACCGACGGCACCCAGGTCGGCGCGGTCCTCGACCGCAACGGTCTGCGCCCCGGCCGCTACTGGGTCACCGACGACGGCCTCGTCGTCCTCGGCTCCGAGGTCGGCGTCCTCGACATCGACCCCGCCAAGGTCGTCCGCAAGGGCCGCCTCCAGCCCGGCCGCATGTTCCTGGTGGACACCGCCGAGCACCGCATCATCGAGGACGACGAGATCAAGGCCCAGCTCGCCGGCGAGCAGCCGTACGGCGAGTGGATGGAAGCCGGCGAGATCGAGCTGTCCGACCTGCCCGAGCGCGAGCACATCGTGCACACCCACGCCTCGGTCACCCGCCGCCAGCAGACCTTCGGGTACACCGAGGAGGAGCTGCGCGTCATCCTCGCGCCGATGGCCAAGGCCGGCGCCGAGCCGATCGGCTCCATGGGCACCGACTCGCCGATCGCCGCGCTCTCCGAGCGCCCCCGGCTGCTCTTCGACTACTTCACCCAGCTCTTCGCCCAGGTCACCAACCCGCCGCTGGACGCCATCCGCGAGGAACTGGTCACCTCGCTGCGCTCCTCGCTCGGCCCGCAGGGCAACCTGCTGGACCCGACGGCCGCCTCGTGCCGCAGCGTCCTGCTGCCCTTCCCGGTGATCGACAACGACGAGCTGGCCAAGCTCATCCACATCAACGCCGACGGGGACATGCCCGGCTTCAAGGCCGCGACCCTCTCCGGTCTCTACCGGGTGCACGGCGGCGGCGACGCGCTGGCCGCGCGGATCGAGGAGATCTGCGCCGAGGCCGACGCCGCCATCGAGAACGGCGCCCGGCTGATCGTCCTGTCCGACCGCCACTCGGACGCCGAGCACGCGCCGATCCCCTCGCTGCTGCTCACCGCGGCCGTCCACCACCACCTCATCGGCACCAAGCAGCGCACCCAGGTGGGCCTGCTGGTCGAGGCCGGCGACGTCCGCGAGGTCCACCACGTCGCCCTGCTCATCGGCTTCGGCGCCGCCGCGGTCAACCCGTACCTGGCGATGGAGTCCGTCGAGGACCTGGTCCGGGCGGGCACCTTCCTGCAGACCGACGACGGCGAGCCCGAGCAGGCCATCCGCAACCTGATCTACGCGCTCGGCAAGGGCGTCCTCAAGGTCATGTCCAAGATGGGCATCTCCACCGTCGCCTCCTACCGCGGCGCCCAGGTCTTCGAGGCCGTCGGCCTCGACGAGGAGTTCGTCGCCAAGTACTTCCACGGCACCGCCACCAAGATCGGCGGCGTCGGCATCGACGTCGTCGCCAAGGAGGTCGCCGCCCGCCACGCCAAGGCGTACCCGGCCAGCGGCATCGCGCCGGCCCACCGCGCCCTGGACATCGGCGGCGAGTACCAGTGGCGCCGTGAGGGCGAGCCGCACCTGTTCGACCCCGAGACGGTCTTCCGCCTCCAGCACTCCACGCGCTCCGGCACGTACGACATCTTCAAGAAGTACACCGAGCGGGTGAACGAGCAGTCCGAGCGGCTGATGACGCTGCGCGGCCTGTTCGGCTTCAAGAGCGGCCGGCAGCCGATCTCCATCGACGAGGTCGAGCCCGTCTCCGAGATCGTCAAGCGCTTCTCCACCGGCGCCATGTCGTACGGCTCCATCTCCCAGGAGGCGCACGAGACCCTCGCCATCGCCATGAACCAGCTGGGCGGCAAGTCCAACACCGGTGAGGGCGGCGAGGACCCGGAGCGCCTGTACGACCCGGCGCGCCGGTCCAGCATCAAGCAGGTCGCCTCCGGCCGCTTCGGCGTCACCTCCGAGTACCTGGTCAACGCCGACGACATCCAGATCAAGATGGCCCAGGGCGCCAAGCCCGGCGAGGGCGGCCAGCTGCCCGGCCACAAGGTGTACCCCTGGGTCGCCAAGACCCGGCACAGCACCCCCGGCGTCGGCCTGATCTCCCCGCCGCCGCACCACGACATCTACTCCATCGAGGACCTGGCCCAGCTGATCCACGACCTGAAGAACGCGAACCCGCAGGCGCGGATTCACGTCAAGCTGGTCTCCGAAGTCGGCGTCGGCACGGTCGCGGCGGGCGTGTCCAAGGCGCACGCGGACGTGGTGCTGATCTCCGGCCACGACGGCGGCACCGGTGCCTCCCCGCTCACGTCGCTCAAGCACGCGGGCGGCCCCTGGGAGCTGGGCCTCGCCGAGACCCAGCAGACCCTGCTGCTCAACGGTCTGCGCGACCGGATCGTCGTCCAGACCGACGGCCAGCTCAAGACCGGCCGCGACGTCGTCATCGCCGCGCTGCTGGGCGCCGAGGAGTTCGGTTTCGCCACCGCGCCGCTCGTCGTCTCCGGCTGCGTCATGATGCGCGTCTGCCACCTGGACACCTGCCCGGTCGGCATCGCCACCCAGAACCCGGTCCTCAGGGAGCGGTTCTCCGGCAAGGCCGAGTACATCGTGAACTTCTTCCGGTTCATCGCCGAGGAGGTCCGCGAGATCCTCGCCGAGCTGGGCTACCGCTCCATCGAGGAGGCCGTCGGCCACGCCGAGACCCTCGACGTGACCCGCGCGGTCGACCACTGGAAGGCACAGGGCCTCGACCTCGAGCCGCTGTTCCACGTGCCCGCGCTGGCCGAGGGCGCGGTGCGCCACCAGGCCGTCGGCCAGGACCACGGCCTGGAGAAGGCGCTCGACAACCAGCTGATCAAGCTCGCCTCCGACGCGCTGGCCGCCCCGGACGCCACCCGGGCCGCCCCGGTGCGCGCCCAGGTCGCGATCCGCAACATCAACCGCACGGTCGGCACCATGCTCGGCCACGAGGTCACCAAGAAGTTCGGCGGCGGCGGGCTGCCCGACGACACCGTCGACATCACCTTCACCGGCTCCGCCGGCCAGTCCTTCGGCGCCTTCGTGCCGCGCGGCATCACGCTGCGCCTGGAGGGCGACGCCAACGACTACGTCGGCAAGGGCCTATCCGGCGGCCGGATCGTCGTCCGCCCCGACCGGGGCGCCGACCACCTCGCCGAGTACTCCACCATCGCCGGCAACACCATCGGCTACGGCGCCACCGGCGGCGAGATGTTCCTGCGCGGCAAGGTCGGCGAGCGCTTCTGCGTCCGCAACTCCGGCGCGCTGGTCGTCTCCGAGGGTGTCGGCGACCACGGCTGCGAGTACATGACCGGCGGCCACGCGGTCGTCCTCGGCGAGACCGGGCGCAACTTCGCGGCCGGCATGTCCGGCGGCATCGCCTACGTCGTCGACCTCGACCGCGACAACGTCAACGTCGGCAACGTCGACGCGGTCCAGGCCCTGGACGACGCCGACAAGGACTGGCTGCACGACGTGGTGCGCCGCCACGCCGAGGAGACCGGGTCCACGGTCGCCGGGAAGCTGCTCGCCGACTGGCCCGTCGCCGTGGAGCGCTTCAGCAAGATCATCCCCAGCACGTACCAGGCAGTGCTCGCCGCCAAGGACGCCGCCGAGCGAGCCGGTCTCTCCGAGACCGAGACCACCGAGAAGATGATGGAGGCGGCGACCAATGGCTGATCCCAAGGGCTTTCTCAACCACGGACGCGAGGTCGCCAGGACCCGTCCCGTCGACGAGCGCGTCAAGGACTGGAACGAGGTCTACGTTCCCGGCTCCCTGCTGCCGATCATCAGCAAGCAGGCCAGCCGCTGCATGGACTGCGGCATCCCGTTCTGCCACAACGGCTGCCCGCTCGGGAACCTGATCCCCGAGTGGAACGACTACGCCTACCGCGAGGACTGGTCGGCGGCGTCCGAGCGCCTGCACGCCACCAACAACTTCCCGGAGTTCACCGGCCGCCTGTGCCCGGCCCCGTGCGAGTCGGCGTGCGTGCTCGGCATCAACCAGCCGCCGGTCACCATCAAGAACGTCGAGGTCTCCATCATCGACAAGGCGTGGGAGACCGGCGACGTCGCCCCGCGCATCCCCGAGCGCCTGTCCGGCAAGACCGTCGCCGTCATCGGTTCGGGCCCGGCGGGCCTGGCCGCCGCCCAGCAGCTCACCCGGGCCGGTCACACCGTCGCCGTCTACGAGCGCGCGGACCGCGTCGGAGGCCTCCTCCGGTACGGCATCCCCGAGTTCAAGATGGAGAAGCGGCACATCAACCGCCGCATAGAGCAGATGCGCGCCGAGGGCACCCGCTTCCGCACCGGCGTCGAGATCGGCCGCGACCTCAAGGCGACCGACCTGAAGAAGCGCTACGACGCCGTCGTCATCGCCGCCGGCTCCACCACCGCCCGCGACCTGCCGGTCCCCGGCCGCGAGCTGAACGGCATCCACCAGGCGATGGAGTACCTGCCGCTGGCCAACAAGGTTCAGGAGGGCGACTACGTGGCGCCCCCGATCACGGCCGAGGGCAAGCACGTCGTCGTCATCGGCGGCGGCGACACCGGCGCCGACTGCGTGGGCACCGCCCACCGCCAGGGCGCGGCCTCCGTCACCCAGCTGGAGATCATGCCCCGGCCGGGCGAGGAGCGGGACGCGGTGCGCCAGCCGTGGCCGACCTTCCCGATGCTCTACAAGGTCACCAGCGCCCACGAGGAGGGCGGCGAGCGGGTCTACGCCGTCTCCACCACCCACTTCGAGGGCGACGAGGACGGCAACGTCCAGTGGCTGCACATGAGCGAGGTCGAGTTCGTCGACGGGAAGCTCACGTCGAAGCCGGGCACCGAGCGGAAGATCCCGGCCCAGCTGGTCACCCTCGCCATGGGCTTCACCGGCACCGACAAGGACAACGGTCTGGTCGACCAGTTCGGCCTGGAGCTCGACGAACGGGGTAACATCGCCCGGGACGCCGACTTCCAGACCAACGTGCCGGGTGTGTTCGTCGCCGGTGACGCCGGCCGCGGCCAGTCGCTCATCGTCTGGGCGATCGCCGAGGGCCGCTCGGCCGCGCGCGGCGCCGACCGCTTCCTGACCGGGGCCAGCGACCTGCCGGCCCCGATCCGCCCGACGGACCGCGCCCTCGCGGTCTGACGGACGGGACGACCGCCCCGACGGACGGGACAACCGCCCCGACGGGCGGGCAACCGTCCTGACGGACGGACAACCGAAGAACGTCCCGCACAAAGGCGTGCGGAACACTGATGGCGCCTGCCCCGTCCCCGACCGGACCATGGGCAGGCGCTGTCGCATGCTCAGGGCACCCGGTAGGTGTCCCCGTACATCTCCCACACCAGCGGCGTCGCCAGCTTCAGGTTCCCGGCCGTCAGGAACCGGCGCTGGGCCGTGTCGACGCGGGAGGTGTCGATGCCCGGCCGCTTGGCCTCCATGGCCTGCTTGCGGACGTCCAGGAAGGTCTCCAGGTAGGCCTTCTCGGAGCCGCCCTGCCCCGGCGTCCTCGCCTCGGCCATGGCCCGCTCGCGCAGCCCGTAGAAGCCCTCGGCGTCGGTGTCGGGTCCGTGGAAGACCATCGCGTCGTAGTAGACGAACTGGCCCAGCGTGCCCAGGCCGTCCAGCTTGGCCAGGCGCACCGCCGGTTCGAAGTAGACCCGGTCGCGCTCCGCCTCCTGGGCCGCGCGGAACGCCGGGACCTCGGCCTCCGCCTTCCAGGCCGCCGTGAAGCCCGGGTCCAGGCCCTCGTGGGAGTCGCTGCCGTCCACCTCGCGCAGGGCGGGCAGGTACTCCGCCAGTCCGTTGTCCGGGTGGTCCTCGGTGTAGCGCTCGACCAGCATGAGCAGGTCGTGGGTGCCGGTGCAGAAGCCGATGATGCCGGCGGTGTACCCGTCGCCGTCGCCGACGTCTTCGATGCTGCCGTAGGCGGTGCGCCACTTCGTGGTCGAGTTCTCGGCACTGGACACGAGCTGCTGGGCCAGCTCCTTCTTGGCCGGTGCGGCGAGCCCCGGCGGCAGGTCGGCGATGAGTGCGTCGTCCGCCTCCCGCTCCCGCTCGGCCCGGTCCTTGGCGTCGTCGCGGTCCGACCGGGCGGTGGCCGAGGACGACGAGGAGGCGGCCGCGGTGTCCGCCGGGTCCGCCGAGTCGTCCGGCACGGCGAAGTACACGCCCGCGGCGATCACGGGAAGCGCCCCGAGGAGCAGCACTCCGGCACGTTTCATTGGGGGACACCTCTCATAGGGGAACACTTCCGCCGGTCAGTTCCGACACCTTCACCGCCGCCGTCACCGCCAGCAGCACCACCAGCGCGGCACCGGCGCCGGCCTGCACCGCCGCCCGGCGTCCGTCCCGGGGCGCGTACCCGTAGGCCAGGGCCAGCGCGCCGCCCACCAGCAGGCCGCCGAGATGACCCTGCCACGAGGTGAACCAGGCGGACACCACCAGCCACAGCAGCAGCCCGGCCATGAAACGGTTGACCCGCCCCATCTCGGCGCCGAGCCTGCGGTGCAGCACGTAGTACGCGGCCCCCACGCCGAAGACCGCACCGGACGCGCCGACCGAGGCCTGCCAGGGATCGGCGAGGACCAGTTCCAGTACGGAACCGCCGAGCGCCGACAGCAGGTACAGGACGGCGAAGCGGGTCCGGCCCAGCATCAGCTCCACCACCCGCCCCAACTGCCACAGCACGACCATGTTCATCGTGATGTGCAGAAGTCCGAACGTGCCCTCGAAGGGCGACTGGTGAAGGAAGGCGCCGGTGAGCATCCGCTCCCACTCGCCCCCGGCGACACCCTCCACCCGCAGGGGTCCGGAGCTGAGGAACACGCCGTCGCCGGTCAGGGGAGTGCCGTCAGGAGCGACCAGCCGCGAACCCACCATGGCGAACCGGTCCACGAGCTCCGGCCGCACCAGCTCCGCCAGGTACGCCAGCACGTTCAGCGCGAACAGCACGTACGTCACCACGGGCGTCGTCGAGATCCTGCCCCCGGCGATGGTCCGGGCCCGCCGGACCGACCGCGCCCCTTCCCGCACGCACTCCGGGCACTGGTGGCCGACGGGCGCCGTACGCATGCAGTCCGGGCAGATGTACCGCTCGCAGCGGGTGCAGCGTACGTGGCACTCCACCGCGGGATGGCGGTAGCAGGTGGTGGCGGTGGACTCGGAATCCACAGGGCCGGCTCCTCGGGACGGTCGGACGGTGAGCCGGTGGGGACGGCGGCGAACAAAATAGCGAATGCCGGGGGACCGGCCGAGCGGCGGGGGTGCGCCGTGCCGTAGCCTCGGCACCCGGATGCCGCAGGGCAGGGGTGACGGGGGAGTCCGTATGGCCGCGATCAGTCTCACCAAGGTGCGGGAGACGGCGCCCGCGCTGGTCGATCTGTACAAGACCGCCGGGGTGTCGCTCACCAAGCACGGCATGGCGGGGACCCGGGCCGCGGTCTACCTCGTCGTCGACTACTCCGGCTCGATGAAGCCGTACTACAAGGACGGCAGCGTGCAGGCGCTTGCCGACCGGGTGCTGAGCCTGTCCGCCCACCTCGACGACGACGGCATCGTGCCGGTGGTGTTCTTCTCCACCGACGTCGACGCCGTCACCGAGATCGCGCTCGCCGACCACCAGGGCCGGATCGAGCGGATCGTGGCCGGGCTCGGGCACATGGGCAAGACCAGTTACCACCTGGCCATGGACGCCGTCATCGACCACTACCTGGACAGCGGCGCCCGCCACCCCGCGCTGGTCGTCTTCCAGACCGACGGCGGTCCGATCAACCGGCTCGCCGCCGAGCGCTACCTGTGCAAGGCGGCCCCGCTGCCGCTGTTCTGGCAGTTCGTCGGCTTCGGCGACCCGGACAGCCGCCAGTTCGAGTACCTGCGCAAGCTGGACGAACTCGCGGTGCCCGGCAAGCGGGTGATCGACAACGCCGGGTTCTTCCACGCGGGCCGCGACCCGCGCAAGGTGACCGACGCCGAGCTGTACGACCGGCTGGTGGGCGAGTTCCCCCAGTGGCTGGCGGCCGCACGCGCCCAGGGGATCGCGCGGCCCTCCTGAAGGCGCCCGGGTGAAGGCGCCCGGGTGAAGGCGCCCGCGCGCGGCGGTCAGTGCCGCAGGGAGAAGCCCAGCACCACCCGGGCGGACACCTCCACCGCGCCCGGAGCCAGCGCGCCGGGCGGGCCGCCGGCCGCCGAGGCCCGGAACGCGGCGACGGGCTCCGCCTCCACGTCCTGGATGTGCAGCACCGGCCCCAGCCGCGCGTCCGCCGCCTCCGCGTACACCTGGGCCTTGCGGCGGGCCGCGGCCACCGCCCGGCGCCGTGCCTCGTCGAGCAGCGCCGGCCGGTCGCGCACGTCGAACTCCACGCCGTCGATCCGGTGCGCGCCCGCGTCGACCACGTCCGCGATCAGCCGCTCGAGGTCGTCCAGCGCCCCGGTCTCCACCGCGTACGAGGCCTGGCACCGGTATCCGAGCAGCGTCCGGCCACGGGCGTGACCGTCGTACTCCGAGCTGAGGCCCAGCCGGGAGCCCGACACCGAGGCGTCCGGCACACCGTGCCGCCGCAGCACCTCCCGCAACCGGGCCACGGCCTCCCCGGCCCGCTGGAAGGCCTGCTCCGGCGACGGTTCCAGCACGTCCACCGCCGGCCGCACCCGAGCGAGCGACGGCTCGGCCCGCACCGCGCCCGAGCCGAACACGCTGATGCCCCACGGTTCTTCGATGGCCTGTGTCATAAGGGCATTGAAGCAGCGGCCCCGCCCCCCGCGCGGCGACTTACGTGTCGCACTCCAGCACTGTCCGGCACAGCCCGCACCGCGCCCGGACCCGCCCCCGCACCGGCACCCTGATCCGCTGGTGGCAGGTCGGGCAGGGGAACGACACCCGGAGCTGTCCGGGCGGCTGGGCGGTGAAGGAGTAGGGGTCGCCGGCCGCCGCGGCCCCGGCGGCGTGCGGGTCCTCAGCGTGCCGGCGGTCCCGGGCGTAGCGGCGGCGGCCCGCCCAGCCGGCCGCGGTCAGCGGCGGCTGCTGCCCGTCCCGGCGCGCCCGCGCCAGGCCCTTGCCGTACGCCGTGTAGGCCTGCGGACTCGTGAACCACACCGACGGGTCCTCGCCGAACAGCAGCGCCCGCTTCGCCAGCACGTAACCGAACTCCTCCGGCGTCAGGTACCCCAGCTTCTGCGAGGTCGCCGCGTCCTCCCGGTAGGCGTCGAGGAGCAGCCAGCCGGCGCCCAGGTACGTCGTCGCCGTGTCGGTGAGGATCTCGTTGTCCCGGGTGGAGGGGAAGGCCAGGTCGAGGCGGTGCAGGTACACGTGCATCACCTCGTGCGCGAGGGCCGCGCCGATGTCCCGGCGATGGGTGCGGAAGCGGTCGTTCAGCTCGATGAAGTACTCCGGGCCCGCCGTGAGTTCCACGTTCGCCGCGTGGGTCATCTCGCGGAAGGAGACGATCATGCGGGCGTCGGGCAGCCGGTAGTGCCGCACCAGCTCGTGGGCCACCCGCTGGGTGCCCAGGTACAGGTCGTCCGTGTCGCAGAACGCCACGTCCACCGGGGCCACACTGGCCGAGAACGTCCGGACGGTGTCGTACGACAACCGCCGGTACAGCGCCGTGACCGCCGCCCGCACCGTCTCCAGGTGCGGGAACCCGTGCTCGACCGGTCCGCCGTTCGCCACGCCCGACCCCCAAGACGCCTGAACCCTGCCTCCTGAACCCTGCCCCCACTGTACGAGCCGCACGAGGACCGTACGCGGTTCAGCGCCTGAGACGGTCTGCGACGACCGGGCCCCCGCCCGTAGGGTGTGCGCCCATGACCACCAGCAACACCGGTACCGGTGCCGTCGAACCCGCCGTCCGCGAGGAGCTGGCCCGGCTGCGGGACAGTATCGACAACATCGACGCGGCCGTCGTCCACATGCTCGCCGAGCGCTTCAAGTGCACCCAGCAGGTCGGCCACCTCAAGGCCCGCCACCAGCTGCCGCCCGCCGATCCGGCCCGCGAGGCCCAGCAGATCGCCCGGCTGCGCACCCTCGCCGAGAGCGCCAAGCTCGACCCGGCGTTCGCCGAGAAGTTCCTGAACTTCATCGTCGCCGAGGTGATCCACCACCACGAGCGCATCGCGGAGAGCAACGCCGCCGGCGGCGCACCGGCCACCGACTGAAACCGGGTGCGCCCCCGCCCACGGGGGCGCACGCCGGGGGAGTACGACGGCCGGAGCGGCGGACCGGACATACCGCGCGTACCGAACCGCCTCTGTGCCCTGCCCACCGCATCAGGCAGCATGTCGTGCATGTCCGTACTGACGCGCGACGAAGCGCAGACCCGTTCCCGGCTCCTCGACGTCCACCACTACGCGATCGACCTCGATCTGACCCGTGGGGACGAGACCTTCGACTCCCGGACCGTGATCCGGTTCAGCGTCCGCGGCGACACGGCCGGCACGGACACGTTCGTCGAGGTCAAGCCCGCGGAGCTGCGCGCCGTCACCCTGGACGGACAGCCCCTGGACCCGGCCGCGCTCGACGAGAACCGGCTGGCGCTGAAGAACCTCGCACCCGGCGAGCACGAGCTGCGGGTCGACGCCGCCATGCGGTACTCCCGCACCGGCGAGGGCATGCACCGCTTCACCGACCCCAGCGACGGCGAGACCTACGTCTACACCCAGCTGTTCCTGGACGACGTCCAGCGGATCTACGCCGCCTTCGACCAGCCCGACCTCAAGGCCGTCTTCGACGTCGCCGTGACCGCCCCCGAGGGCTGGACCGTCCTCGCCAACGGCGTCACCGAGCACACCGGCGACGGCCGCTGGAAGGCCGCCACCACCCCGCCGATCTCCACCTACCTCGTGGCCGTCGCCGCCGGCCCCTGGCACTCCGTGCGCACCGAGCACCGCGGCCTGCCCTTCGGCATCCACTGCCGCCGCTCGCTCGCCCCGCACCTGGACGCCGACGCCGACGAACTCCTCGACGTCACCCGGGCCTGCTTCGACCGCTACCACGAGAAGTTCGACGAGCCCTACCCCTTCGACTCCTACGACCAGGCGTTCGTCCCCGAGTTCAACGCCGGCGCGATGGAGAACCCCGGCCTGGTCACCTTCCGCGACGAGTTCGTCTTCCGGTCCGCCGTCACCGACACCCAGCGCCAGACCCGCGCCATGGTCATCGCCCACGAGATGGCGCACATGTGGTTCGGCGACCTCGTCACGCTGCGCTGGTGGGACGACATCTGGCTGAACGAGTCCTTCGCCGAGTACATGGGCTACCAGACCACCGCCGAGGCCACCCGCTTCACCGACACCTGGACCGACTTCGGCGTCACCCGCAAGGCCTGGGGCTACGACGCCGACCAGCGCCCCTCCACCCACCCCGTGGCCCCCGAGAACGTCCAGGACACCGCCGCCGCCCTGCTCAACTTCGACGGCATCTCCTACGCCAAGGGCGCCTCCGCTCTGCGCCAGCTCGTCGCCTGGCTCGGCGAGAAGGACTTCCTGGCCGGCATCAACATCCACTTCGAGCGGCACAAGTTCGCCAACGCCTCCCTCGCCGACTTCATCGACTCCCTGGCCGCCGCCACCGACCGCGACGTCCACGCCTGGGCCGACGCCTGGCTGCGCACCACCGGCGTCGACACCCTCGTCCCGAGCGTCACCGGCGACAACGGCAGCCGCACCCTCACCGTCCGGCACACCGGCGAGCGCCCCCACCGCATCGCCGTCGGCCTCTACGACCAGAACCCGGGCCACGAGGGCCGCCTCACCCCGCGCGAGCGCCTCGACCTCGACGTCCCCCAGGCCGACCCCCGGCCCATCGGCAAGCTCCCCGCCCTGGTCGTGCTCAACGACGGCGACCTGAGCTACGCCAAGGTCCGCTTCGACGCCGACTCCTTCCGGACCGTCCGCGAGAGCCTGTCCGGCCTGCCCGACCCGCTCACCCGGGCCGTCGTCTGGAACGCCCTCAGGGACGCCGTCCGCGACGGCGAACTCCCCGCCGCCACCTACCTCGAGATCGCCCGCGCCCACCTCCCGCACGAGAGCGACCTCGCGCTCGTCGACGGCGTCCTCGCCTTCGCCGCCGGCCAGATCGCCGACCGCTACGCCACCCCCGAGCAGCGGCCCGCCGCCCTGAACACCCTCGCCGACCTCTGCCGCGACCTCATCCGCCGCACCGAGGACGGCGACCACCCCGGGCTGCGCCTGATCGCCGTACGGCACCGCATCGCGACGGCCGCCCACCCCGACACCATCGCCGCCTGGCTCGCCGACGGCACCGTGCCCGGCGGACCCGAACTCGACCCCGAGCTGCGCTGGCGCATCCTCACCCGGCTCGCCGTCCTCGGCGCCACCGACGAGGCCGCCATCGCCGCCGAGCTGGCGAACGACCCGAGCGCCACCGGCCAGGAGGGTGCCGCCCGCTGCCGCGCCGCGCTGCCGGACGCCGAGGCCAAGGCCCGCGCCTGGGAGGCCATGTTCGCCTCCGACGACCTCTCCAACTACCTGTTCACCGCCACCGCCCAGGGCTTCTGGCAGCCCGAACAGGCCGAGCTGGTCCGGGACTACGTACCGCGCTACTACACCGAGGCCGTCGCGCTCGCCGCCCGCCGCGGCCCCGCCATGGCCGACGCCGCCGGCCGCTGGGCCTTCCCCGCCCACGCCGTCGACGCCGACACCCTCCGGCTCGGCCGCGAGTGCCTCGCCGACGCCGACCCGATCCCCGCCCTGCGCCGCAAGCTCACCGACCAGCTGGACGACCTGGCGCGCGCCCTGCGGGTACGGGAGGCGCACACGGACTGACCCGGCCGCGGCCGGCCCCCCGCGCCCGGCGGGGCCGGCCGTGCCCCCGGTGGGGAGCCGCCGGGATACCCCTTTCGGGTTGTGATCACTGAGCTGTCCGGGCGTACACGCCCCCGCACGTGGAAGCTGGAACCCCAGCTCCCCGTGCCCGGAGGACAGCTCATGGGCATGCCGCCCCTCGCCTCGGGCCCGCACGGCGCCGACGCCCTGCGGCCCCTGCTCGACACCGTGCTCGACGCCCTGCGCGCCGGCACGGCCGCACGCGGCGGCCCGCTGCCCGCCGGCGGCCCCGGCGCCGTCGCCGCCCGGGTGGCGGACGCGGCCGGCGCCATCCTGCCCGAGAGGGGCGACCCCGAGGCGCTCCGCGTCCTGGTCACCGCGCTGGCCGAGGGCGCCGCCGACCCGGCCCACCCCCTGTGCGCGGCCCACCTGCACACCCCGCCGCTCGCCGTCGCGGCCGCCGCCGACCTCGCCGCGAGCGTCCTCAACCCCTCCCTCGACTCCTGGGACCAGGCACCCGCCGCCTCCGCGCTGGAAACCCTCGTCACCCGCGCCCTGGCCCGGGAGACCGGCGCCGCCGACGCCGTCGTCACCACCGGAGGCACCGAGTCCAACCAGCTCGCCGTCCTGCTCGCCCGCGAGCGGCACGGCGCGGGCCTGCGGCTGGTCCACGGGGCGGGCGCCCACCACTCGCTGCCCCGCGCCGCCTGGCTGCTCGGCCTGCCCGAGCCCGTCGTCGTCCCCGCCCCCGCCGGCACCCTCGACCCCGCCGCCCTGGACGACGCCCTCACCCAGGTCCCCGGCCCGCACCTCGTCGCCGCCACCGCGGGCACCACCGACGCCGGGCTCATCGACCCGCTGCCCGAGATCGCCGACCGCTGCGCCGCCCACGGCGCCCGCCTCCACGTCGACGCCGCCTACGGCGCGGGCCTCCTGTTCAGCGAGCGGCACCGCGCCCGGCTCGCGGGACTGGAGGCCGCCGACACCGTCGCCCTGGACCTGCACAAGCTCGGCTGGCAGCCCATCCCCGCCGGACTCCTCACGGTCACCGACGCCGACGACCTCGGCGCCCTCCACCACCGCGCCGACTACCTCAACGCCGACGACGACACCGACGCGGGCCTGCCCGACCTCCTCGGGCGCTCCCCGCGCACCAGCCGCCGCCCCGACGTCCTGAAGACCGCCGTCACCCTCAAGACCCTGGGGCGCGCCGGACTGGGCGCCCTCGTCGACGCGGTCTGCTCCCTCGCCAGGGAGTTCGCCGATCTGGTCGAGACCCATCCCGGGTTCGAACTGCACGCCCCGCCCACCATCAGCACGGTCCTGTTCCGGCCCGCCGGAGCGGGAGACGACGCCGTGGCCGCCGTACGCCGCGCGCTGCTCACCACCGGCCGCGCCGTACTCGGCCGGGCCCGCGCCGACGGGCGGCTCTGGCTCAAGGCGACCCTCCTGAACCCGCACACCCGCCCAGACGACCTCGCAGCGCTCCTGACGCTCGTGGAAGGACACGTCCCGCGATGAACACCCCGGCACCCCACACCCCCGACGCCCCCCGCGACCTCGTCGGCATCGGCATCGGCCCCTTCAACCTCTCCCTCGCGGCCCTCGCCGACCCCCTCACCGGCCTCGACGCCGTCTTCTACGACCAGCGCCCCGGCTTCCGCTGGCACCCCGGCCTGCTCATCGACGGCGCACGCGTCCAGGTGCCCTTCCTCGCCGACCTGGTCACCCTCGTCGACCCGGCGAGCCCCTGGACCTTCCTCAACCACCTCAGGGCCAGAGAACGCCTCTTCCCGTTCTACTTCGCCGAGCGCTTCCACATCGAGCGCGCCGAGTACGACGCCTACTGCCGCTGGGTCGCCGAGAACCTGCCCGCCCTCCGCTTCCACCACCAGGTCGACGCGGTGCGCTGGAATCCCGAACGCGACCTCTTCGAGGTCGACTACACCCAGCTCGACGCCGGCGGGGAGGCCGAGGCCCTCGGCCGCACCCACACCAGGAACGTCGTCCTCGGCATCGGCACCGAACCACACGTCCCCGACCCGCTCAGACCCCTCGTCGAGGACCCCGCGGTCCCCGTCGTCCACGCCGCCGACTACCTCCGCCACCGCGACACGCTCCTGGCCGCCGGACACGTCACCGTCATCGGCACCGGCCAGTCCGGCGCGGAGGTCTTCCTCGACCTGCTCCGCCACCGCCCCGCCGGACGCGAGCGGCTGTACTGGCTCGGCCGCACCGGCGCCCTCGCGCCCATGGAGTACTCCAAGCTCGGCCTGGAGCACTTCACCCCCGACTACACCCGCTACTTCCACGGCCTGGCCGAACCGGTCCGCGACCGCCTCGTCGCCGCCCAGTGGCAGCTGCACAAGGGCATCGACGCCGACACCACCGCCGCCATCCACGACGAGCTGTACCGGCGCACCCTCGACGGCGGCTGGCCCGACACCACCCTCACCCCCGGCGTCCACGTCCGCACCGCCGGACGCATCGCCGCCACCCAGGTCGAACTCCACCTGGAGCACGAGCAGCAGAAGACCCGCTCGCGCCTCACCACCGACGCCGTCGTCCTCGCCACCGGCCACCGGGAACGCCCGCTGGGCCGCCTCCTCGCCGGGCTCGACCCCTACATGCGGCGCGACAGCTCCGAACGCCCCCGCGTCGACGACCGCCACCGCCTCGTCCTCGACCCCTCCGTCACCGGCTCCGTCTACGTCCAGAACGCCGAGACGCACACCCACGGGGTCGGCACGCCCGACCTGGGCCTCGCCGCCTGGCGCAGCGCGACCATCCTCAACGACCTCACCGGGCGGGAGCCGTACCCGCTGCCCGCCCGCACCGCCTTCACCACCTTCGGCCTGGACGGCGGCCTGCCCCAGATCCCCTCGGCGCGCCACCACCGGGCGCTCACCCCCCTGGTGGACGGGATCTAGGGCCGCCTCGGGCACCGCTCAGAACACGGGCACGCCGTCGCGCGTCAGCGACCAGTCCGCGGACGCGAAGTCCTTCGGGTCCAGCACGCCCTTCGCGGTCGCCCACTCCGCGATCCGGGTGCGGATCTCCGTCGACTCCGACCACAGCTCCTTGGCCGACGCCACGTGCGGGAAGGCGCCGCCGCCGTTGGCCCGGTAGTTGTTCACGGCCAGCACGAACTGCTGGGCGTCGTCCAGCGGGGCACCGCCGTAGGTCAGGTTCTTGATCCGTGAACCGGCGGCCTGCGCCACGTCGATCTCGTACGCCAGCCCCGACACGTAGTCGTAGTTGTAGTCCGGGCGGCCGTTCGCGTTGGTCAGCTTGTCCACGTCCACCGGCGCACCGGAGGCCGTGCGCACGTAGTACTCCGCCGAGTACTCCAGGTACGCCCGCAGCTGCGCGCCCGTCAGCAGCTTCGCGACCAGCGTGTTGTCGTACACGTACAGGCTCGACAGGTCCCGGATCGTCACGTCGCCGGCCGGGATCTCGGAGGTCCGCGAGAAGGGCGACGCCTGTGCGAGGACCGGCAGCGAGGCGTACTCCGTGCCCGCCAGCGCCTCCTTGACCACGTCCTCCTGCACCTTGGTGATCAGGTCGATGATCGGGGCGTCCTTGTACCGCGCCTCGACCGTGGTCAGCGTCTCGGTGGCGGTGCCCACCACCTGGTTGACGTAGGCCACGACCTTCTCGTGCTCGTCCGCCAGCAGCCTCGTGATCCGCGGGTCGTCCTCGACCGCGTTGGAGTTGCGCAGCGACGCCTTCACCGACTCGACGTGCCAGCGGCCCCGCTCGAAGACCAGCTCGAAGTCGAACAGGGTGAGCCGCTCGGCGAAGCACAGCGGCTCCGACAGCACGACCGTCCTCCCGGTCTCCTCGTTGACGACCTTCAGCTCGGCGATCTCCTCGTGCGCGTGCCCGACCAGGATCGCGTCGATGCCCGGCACCTGCCGGGCCACGTTGGCCGCCGCGTTCTCGACGTAGGGGACCTGGTCACCGTAGGAGGACGTGCCCGACGAGCCCGAGTGCGCCGAGACGACCACGACGTCCGCGCCCATCGAACGCAGCTTCGGCACCCATTTGGCCGCCTGCTCCTCCAGACCCGGGAAGGCCAGCTTCCCCTGCACGTACGCCTTGTCCCAGATCGCGATGCCCGGGTTGGTCAGCCCCAGCACCGCCACCTTCACCGGCGGCGCGCCCTTCACCCGGAACGTCCTCATGAAGTACGGCGGGAAGGCGGGCTTCAGCGTCTTGGCGTCCACCGCGTTCGCGCCGAGCAGCGGGAAGTCGCACTGCTCCTCGAACCTGCGCAGCGTCTCGATGCCGTAGTTGAACTCGTGATTGCCGAGCGCCACCGCGTCGTAGCCGATGGCGTTCATCGCCTGGGCCATCGGGTGCACCGGACCGCCCTCGGCGGTGATCGGGTCCACCTTCGCGTAGTAGTACGTCAGCGGGGTGCCCTGGATGGTGTCGCCCGCGTCCACCAGGAGGGTGTTGCGGCGGCCCTTCTCCTCGCGGACCTGGTTGACCAGGGTGGAGATCCGGCCGAGGCCCTGGGCGTTGCCCGCCGCGTCCGTGTACTCGGCGTCCTTGAAGTAGTCCCAGTTGAAGACGTGTCCGTGCAGGTCGGTGGTGCCGAGCACGGTGAGCGCGTACCGCTTGGGCTTGCGGCCGCCCCGGTGCGCGGGGGCCGCGGCCTCGGCCGCCGGAGCAGCCGCCGCGCCGGCGAGGGCGACCCCCGCCCCCGTCACGGCGGACCTGCTCAGGAACTTCCGGCGGTTCAACGGCATGGCTGATTCTCCTCGGTGACCCGTACACACACAGTGGCGACGCGCGTAGATTCTGTCCTGAACATGCCTCCTGTCAAGGGGTGGCGGACCATCCACATGCTCATCGGAGCGGTGGCGCGCACAATTCAACACTTGTCAATAACCCTTTACTCAAAGGTTGTTGAGTGGTCATGCGTGGCCAATTCGCTACCCGGCAGTAAGTCATAGGCTCGACTCATGCGCCGAGCAAAGATCGTCTGCACTCTTGGGCCCGCCACCGACTCGTACGACCAGATCAAGGACCTGGTCGACGCCGGAATGGACATCGCCCGCTTCAATTTCAGCCACGGCACCCACGCCGAACACGAAGAGCGCTACCACCGGGTCCGCAAGGCGTCCGACGAGACCGGCCGCAGCGTCGGTGCCCTCGCCGACCTTCAGGGCCCGAAGATCCGCCTCGGCCACTTCGGTGAAGGGCCCGTACTCCTTGAACGCGGCGACAGCTTCACCATCACCGTCGAGGAGGGCGTCGAGGGCGACCGCCACATCTGCGGCACCACCTACGCGGGCCTGGCCGAGGACGTCACCCCCGGTGAGCGCGTCCTCGTCGACGACGGCAAGGTCTGCCTGGAGGTGACCGGGGTCGACGGGACCCGGGTGCGGACGCGGGTGATCGAGGGCGGCATGGTCTCCGACCACAAGGGCCTCAACCTGCCCGGCGTCGCGGTGTCCGTGCCCGCCCTGTCGAAGAAGGACGAGGACGACCTGCGCTGGGCGCTGCGGGCCGGCTTCGACGTGGTCGCCCTCTCCTTCGTCCGCAGCGGACGCGACATCCTCGACGTGCACCGCATCATGGACGAGGAGGGCCGCCGCCTCCCCGTCATCGCCAAGGTCGAGAAGCCGCAGGCCGTGGAGAACATCGAGGACATCGTCGCGGCCTTCGACGGCATCATGGTCGCCCGGGGCGACCTCGGCGTCGAGATGCCCCTGGAACAGGTGCCGATCGTCCAGAAGCGCGCGGTGAAGCTGGCCAAGCGCAACGCCAAGCCGGTCATCGTCGCCACCCAGATGCTCGACTCGATGATCGACAACGCCCGCCCCACCCGCGCGGAGGCCTCCGACGTCGCCAACGCCGTCATCGACGGCACCGACGCCGTGATGCTCTCCGGCGAGACCAGCGTCGGCAAGCACCCCACCGACACCGTGCGCACGATGGCCCGGATCGTCGAAGCGGCCGAGGAGGACATCCTCGCCAAGGGACTCCCCCCGCTGACCGAACGGAACAAGCCCCGCACCCAGGGCGGTGCGGTCGCCCGCGCCGCCGCCGAGATGGGCGACTTCCTCGGCGCCAAGTTCCTGGTCGCCTTCACCCAGTCCGGCGACACGGTCCGCCGCCTCTCCCGCTACCGCTCGCCCATTCCGCTGCTCGCCTTCACCCCGGAACCGGCGACCCGCTCCCAGCTGAGCCTGACCTGGGGTGTGGAGACCTTCCTCGGTCCGCACGCCGACTCCACGGACGCGATGGTCGACCAGGTGGACGAGCTTCTCACCCGCTACGGACGCTGCGAGAAGGGCGACGTCGTGGTCATCACGGCCGGCTCACCGCCGGGGGTGTCCGGCACGACGAACCTGGTGCGTGTGCACCACATCGGGGAGGACGACATTCCCAAGTGATCAGTACTTGGGGCCGACGTGGGCGTCCATGAGGGCCACGGAGGCTTTACGGGCTACGGAGATGTTGTACGCGTTGCCGTGGCGGGTGCAGCGCGACAGCCTGTGCGCGGACCGAAGGACTGTGCTGTTCCATGAACCCACAGTGAGCCGGTCGTCGCGGTCTCAGGAGCGGTAAGGCCAGGGAACCACGCGAAGGTCATCCTCCACTTATTTGCGGCCCCTTCGAAATGAAGGAAAAGTGCCCCGGGTGGGATTCGAACCCACGCTGTCGGTGGTTTGAGCACCGTGTCTCTACCGCTGGACTACCGAGGCTTCCTGTAAAACAGAGGTTGACGGTCACCCGCCGTGCCCCCACCTTATCGCAGCTAGGTACGCTCTTGTCAGCAGTACCGCCTGCCCCGGAACAAGGAGCGCCCACGTGACCGCCCCCGAGTCGCCCCAGCCCGTAGACGTGCCCGACGACGACCAGTCGCACGTTCCTCCGCTGACGACCCGCGTCGTCATCGCCGAGGACGAGGCGCTCATCCGGCTGGACCTCAAAGAGATGCTGGAGGAGGAGGGGTACTCCGTCGTCGGTGAGGCCGGTGACGGTGAGGAGGCCGTGGAGCTGGCCCGCGAGCACCGGCCCGACCTGGTGATCCTCGACGTGAAGATGCCCAAGATGGACGGCATCTCCGCGGCCGAGAAGATCGCCGAGGAGTCCATCGCGCCGGTGTTGATGCTGACCGCCTTCTCGCAGCGCGACCTGGTGGAGCGGGCCCGGGACGCCGGGGCCATGGCGTACCTCGTGAAGCCGTTCAGCAAGAGCGACGTCGTGCCGGCGATCGAGATGGCCGTCTCGCGGTTCACCGAGCTGAAGGCGCTGGAGAAGGAGGTCGCCGACCTCAGCCTGCGCCTGGAGACCCGCAAGCTGGTGGACCGCGCCAAGTCGGTGCTCCAGACGGAGTACGGGCTGACCGAGCCGGCCGCCTTCCGGTGGATCCAGAAGACCTCCATGGACCGGCGGATGTCGATGCAGCAGGTGGCCGAGGCGGTCATCCAGGACGCCGAGGAGAAGAAGGCGTCCAAGGGCTGAGTCCCCGACGTACGAGCGAGGCCCGCGTTCCCCGGTGTGGGGGCGCGGGCCTCGGCCGTACGGTGCGCGGGGGCGTCAGTCCTCGCCCAGGTAGGCCTTGCGGACCGACTCGTCGTGCAGCAGGTCCTGGCCGCTGCCGGACAGGACGATGTTGCCGACCTCCATGACGTGGCCGTGGTCGGCCAGGGACAGGGCCGCCTGGGCGTTCTGCTCGACGAGCAGGATGGTGGTGCCCTGGGACTTCAGCTCGGCGATCGTCGCCATGATCTTCTGCATCATGATCGGCGACAGGCCCATCGAGGGCTCGTCGAGCATGAGCAGCTTGGGCTGGGACATCAGGGCACGGCCCATGGCGAGCATCTGCTGCTCACCGCCGGACAGGGTGCCCGCGGCCTGCTTGCGGCGTTCACCGAGGATCGGGAAGAGGTCGTAGGCGCGCTGGATGTCCCGGTCGATGCCCGGCCGGTCGCTGCGCAGGAAGGCGCCGAGGCGCAGGTTGTCCTCGATCGTCATGCGCGGGAAGATGTGCCGCCCCTCGGGCGAGTGGGCGAGACCCAGCGAGACGATCTGGTGCGCGGGAACCTTCTTGAGCGACTTGCCGCCGAACCTGATCTGGCCGCCGACCGGCTTCAGCAGCCCCGACAGGGTGCGCAGCGTCGTGGTCTTGCCGGCGCCGTTGGTGCCGATGAGGGTGACCACCTCGCCGGCGTCGACCTTGAAGGAGATGCCCTTGACGGCCTCGATCTTGCCGTAGGCGACGCGGAGGTCCTCGACCTCGAGCAGTGCGGTCATCGGTCGTTCTCCTTGCCGGCCGCGGTGTCCGTGGTGGTGTCGGCCCGGGCGGCTTCGGCCTGCGCGGCTTCGGCGGCCTCCACCTCGGCCGCCTCCGCGGCGCCGGGGTCGTCGGCGAGGGGTTCGCCGAGGTAGGCGGCGACGACGCGTTCGTCGCCCTGCACCGTGGCGCTGTCGCCCTCGACGAGCTTCTCGCCCTGGACGAGTACGGCGACGCGGTCGCAGAGGTTGAAGATGAACCGCATGTCGTGCTCGATGACGAGGACGGCGATGCCCTGGTCCCGGATGGCGAAGACCAACTCCTCGGTGGCCCGCGTCTCCTGGGGGTTCATACCGGCCGTCGGCTCGTCCAGGAGCAGCAGCCCGGGCTCGCTGGCCAGCGCGCGGGCGATCTCCAGCTTGCGCTGCTCGCCGTAGGGCAGGTTACGGGCGAGGTGGTCGGCCTTGGGCGCGAGGCCCACGAACTCCAGCAGTTCCAGGGCGCGTTCCCGGGACGCCCTCTCCGCCCGGTGGAATCCGGGCCCGCGCAGCACGGCCGACCAGAAACCCTCCTTGGTGCGGGTGTGGCGGCCGACGAGCACGTTCTCCAGGACCGTCATGTTGGCGAACAGCCGGATGTTCTGGAAGGTACGGGCGACGCCGGCGGCGGTCACCTTGAAGGACTTGGCCGGCAGGACCTGGCCCTTGTAGCGGACCTCGCCCTCGGTGGGGATGTAGAGACCGGTCAGGCAGTTGAAGAAGGTCGTCTTGCCGGCGCCGTTGGGGCCGATCAGGCCGACGATCTCGCCGCTGTTCACGGTGAGGTCGACGCCGTTCACGGCGGTCAGTCCGCCGAAGCGCATCGTGACACCGCGCGCGTCGAGGATGGTGGTGCCGGGGGCGGGGGCGCCCGGTGCGGTGTCCTTGGTGGTGGTGTCGGTGGTCATGGTGGTCAGGCCCCTGTCTTGCTCAGGACTGCGGGCGCTTCGTCCTCTTCGTGGAACTCCAGCTTGCGTCGCCGGTTGGCGATGAGGCCCTCCGGGCGGAAGCGCATCAGCAGGACGAGCGCGAGCCCGAAGGCGAGGAGCTGGTAGTCGTCGAGGAACTGGAGCTTGTTGGGAATCAGGAAGAGCAGCGCCGCACCGATGAGCGGACCGGCGATGGTGCCCATGCCGCCGAGCACGACCGCGGCGAGCAGGAAGGCCGAGTTGGGCGGCGTGGTGCCGGCGAACAGGTACTGCTCGGGCGTGACGGTGTAGGTGACGTGCGCCTGGACGGTGCCGGCCAGTCCGGCCAGCGAGGCGCCGACGGCGAACGCGATGAGCTTGACGCGGAAGCCGTTGATGCCCATGGCGAGCGCGGCGGTCTCGTCCTCGCGGATGGCGACCCAGGCGCGGCCGATGCGGGAGTCGCCGCTGCGCCGGAAGACGAGGACGACGACGGCCGTGATGATGAGCATCAGCAGGAAGTAGTTGGCGAACCGGCCGAGGGTGAAGCCGCCCATGTCGTGCGAGACACCGAGGTCGAAGCCGAGGATCTTGAGGTCGGGGATGGACGAGATGCCGTTGGAGCCGTTGGTGACGTCCGGCCCCGAGGTGCCGTCCAGGTTGTTGGCGGTGATCCGGAAGATCTCACCGAAGCCGAGGGTCACGATGGCGAGGTAGTCGCCGCGCAGCCGCAGCGTGGGCGCGCCGATCAGGACGCCGAACACCAGGGAGGCGGCCGCGCCGACCAGGACCGCGGCCCAGAAGGGCAGGTGCAGGTCGAAGGGCGAGCTGGGGGAGCCGGAGACCATGGAGGCGGCGTAGGCGCCGACCCCGAGGAAGGCCACGTAGCCGAGGTCGAGCAGGCCGGCGAGGCCGACGACGATGTTCAGGCCGAGCGCCACGGTGGCGAAGATCAGGATGTAGACGCCGAGGGTGGCGTACTGGTCGTCCGACTGCGTGAAGGGGAAGCAGGCCGCCGCGATGAAGCCGCCGCAGACGGTGATGTTCTGGTGCCGTGCGGTGATCTCGGTGACGTGGACGATCAGCCCGGACCGGTGGAGGGCGGTGAAGCCGAAACCGGCGACGATCAGGAAGCCGATGAACAGCTCGTCGTACTCGGTGCCGATGCCGTAGGTGAAGACCAGCAGGGCCACGGCGAGGGTCGCGACGATGACGAGGATCTCGACGTAGGAGGGGAGCGCACGCAGGGGCCGCGGCTCTTTGGAGGCGAAGGCCGCCCGGACGGTCTGCCAGTTCTGCGAGCTGGTGTGCTTGAACTGGTCCCAGCCGGTGTCGTCGGGGTCGAACGGGTCGGGCTCGGGGCGCTCGAAGGGCAGCGCGAGGGCGCCCAGGAACGCGACGAGGGTGACGGCCGCGGCGATGTAGCCGCCGGGTTCGAGGTTGACGACGCCGCCGAGCTTGGTGCTGATCGCGATGATCGTGTACCAGGTGGTGGCGAAGGCGGCGAGGGCGGCGAACTTGAGCGCGGCGTCGGCGCCGGCGGGTGCGAGCCAGCCGAGTCCCTTGACGCCGTACGACGCGAGGCCGAACAGGGCGGTGAGGGCGCCGGCGATCAGCACCAGGACCTGGAGGCCGCCGGGGTAGCCGTAGACGGTGAGGTCGCCGGGGAACTCGGCGGTCCAGGTCCAGGCGAGGAAGGTGGAGACGACGGTCAGGACGCCGCCGCCGGTGGCGAGGGCACGGCCGAGGCCGGCGGGTATGCCGATGAGGCCGGAGGCGTCGCCCGGTGCGGGGGCGCCGGTCTTCTTCGGCGCGGTGGTCTGTGTGGTCATCGGTGTCACGCCCTGTCCGCAACGCGTTCGCCGAGCAGGCCCTGTGGCCTGAACAACAGCACGAGGATGAGGAGGATGAAGGCCCAGACGTCCGCCCAGGACTGGCTGCCGAACTTGTCCAGGCCGGGGATGTCGGCGATGTAGGCGGTGGCCAGGGTCTCGGCGACGCCGAGGACGACACCGCCGATCATGGCGCCGTAGATGTTGCCGATGCCGCCGAGGACCGCCGCCGTGAAGGCCTTGAGACCGAGGATGAAGCCCATCTTGAACTCGATCTGGCCGTACCTGAGGCCGTAGGCGACGCCTCCGACGGCGGCGAAGACGGCGCCGAGCGCGAAGGCGATCACGATGATGCGGTCCGTGTTGACGCCCATCAGCTTGGCGGTGTCCGGGTCCTGGGCGGTGGCCTGCATACCCCGTCCGGTGCGGGTGCGCATCACGAAGAAGCCGAGGATGGCCATGCTCACCGGGGCGACGACGAACAGGAAGATGTCGCCGGTCTGGAGGGTGACGTTGCCGATGTGGAAGGGCCCGCCGTCGATCTGCGGGAAGGGCCGCGCGGACTTCGCGTCCGGGTACCAGGCCCACACCGCCTGCTGCAGGGCGAGGGAGAGGCCGATCGCGGTGATGAGGGGCGCGAGCCGGGGTGCGCCGCGCAGGGGGCGATAGGCGAACCGTTCCGCCCCGACGGCGACGGTGGTGGAGACGATCACCGCGCCGATGAGCATCAGGGGCAGGGCGATCAGCATGGAGGTGCCGTCGGGCAGGATGTACATGTAGACCGTGAGTGCGCCGAAGGCACCGGTCATGAAGATCTCGCCGTGGGCGAAGTTGATGAGCTGGACGATGCCGTAGACCATTGTGTAGCCGATGGCGACGAGCCCGTACATGGATCCCAGTAGCAGGCCGTTGACCAGCTGCTGCGGCAGTTCGTTCACCGCATGTCCTCCGAGACATTCGGACGTTCGACGGATGGTGTGGCCGGATGCGAGTCCGCGCGGGGCGCCAGTGGAACAGCGCCCCGCGCGGCTCGTGGGCAGTGGTGCGGTCGGTCAGCCGGTGTAGGTACCGGACTTGACGTCGTTGAAGGCCCCGTTCTCGACGGAGTAGACGGTGAGCTGCTTGTTGGTCGCGTCACCGAACTCGTCGAAGGAGACCTTGCCGGTCACACCGTCGAAGGAGACGTTCTGCATGGCCTCGGTGACCTTGGCGCGGGCGTCGTCGGGAAGCTTCCCGCCGTTGTCCTCGACGACCTTCTTGACGGCCTCGATGATCGCCCAGGCGGAGTCGTAGGAGTAGCCGCCGTAGGCCGCGTAGTCCTCCTTGTAACCCTCCGTCTTGTAGTCGGCCACGAACTTCTTGGCCGACGGGAGCTCCTCGACGGGCGCGCCGACGGAGGTGGCGAGGTCGCCGTTGGCGGCGGCGCCGGCCAGCTTGATGAAGGTGTCGTCCTTGATTCCGTCGCCGCCGACCAGCGGAATCTTGGCGCCGGCCTCCTTGATCTGCTTGCTCAGCGGGCCGGCCTGCGGGTATTCACCGCCGTAGTAGACGACGTCGGCGCCGGAGTTCTTCACCTTGGTGGCGACCGAGGAGAAGTCCTTGGTGTCCGGGTTGATGTGCTCGGTGCCGACCACCTGGCCGCCGAGCTTCTTGAACTCGTCGGTGAAGGTGCCGGCGAGGCCCGCGCCGTAGGTCTTCTTGTCGTCGATGACGAAGACCTTCTTCTTCTTGGCGTCGTTGTAGACGTACTGCGCGGCGAACGGGCCCTGGATGGCGTCCGTGGTCGCGGTGCGGAAGTACGACTTGTACTGGCGGACCTTCTTGTTGCGCCAGTCCGGGCCCTGGGTGAGGGAGGGGCCGGTGTTGGCCGGGGAGACCTCGACCAGCTTGGCGGTGTCGAAGACCTTCTGCATGGACTCGCCGACCGACGAGTTCAGCGGGCCGACGACGCCGAGGACGTCCTTGTTGGCGACGAAGCTGCTGGCGTTCTGCTGGCCGACGGAGGGCTGGCCCTGGTCGTCGAGCGCCTCGACCTTGAAGGTGACGCCCTCGACGGTCTTGTTCTTGTTGGCCGTCTTGGCCGCGAGGTCCGCCGAGTTCTTGATGCCGAGGCCGAGCGCGGACAGGTCGCCGGTCAGCGGGGCGTCGACACCGATGACGACGGTGGTGCCACCGCCGCCGTTGCCGGAGTCCGAGCCGCCGTCGTCGTCGCGCGAGCCGCAGGCGGTGAGGGTGAGCGCTCCCGCCGCCAGAGCGGCGGTGATGGCGATGAGCGAACGTTGACGCACGATCAGTCCTTTCCCTGGCACGGCCGCTTCCCCGTGGAGGCGGTCGAGTCGAGCGCGGGGCCGAAATGACAATCCGACGGCGCGGTGACTGGCCGTGACTCTAAGCGTGTGTGGGGAAGGTGGAGGAGGGTCTGACTGAGGCTGTGACTCTCTTGTTATGACACCGGGTATTGCAGAGCGGTACTGGCTGGGAAGAAGGGCTGAATTCAGGCCGATTCGCCCTGTCCGCATACTGAGAACCCGCAGGACGGACCGGTCCGGTTCAGGCGTCTGGGACGTTTTGGTGATTACCTCGAATCGTTGCTGCAGGCGACCTCAAGGGCCCGGGAGAGGTCCTGCGCATAGCGCGACCCCAGGATGAAACTGTGGGCTTCTATTGCGCGCACATTACGCAGTGTTACATCCAGGAAAGGGAGTCCGGGATTCCGGGGCGCTTTTTCACATTCCGTCACCCGTAGCGTGACAACGATCTTGCGGGCGGAATGTGAATTTGTCTGGAAAGGTGCCGCGGGGGAGGTGGTCACCGACAGGCCGTCGTAGGGCTGGGTCAGCCGCGTCACGGTGACGGGCGGCCCGCTGCGCACGCTCAGCAGCACCGTGAAGCTGTAGCCGGCGGCCCGGGTCGAGGGCGAGCCGGTCACGGGGGCCACGTAGACCAGGTCGACCGCCTGGGACGGGTAGGGCGGCGGGGGAGCGGGGCGCGGCTGCGGCCGGCTGGTGTACAGGTAGCCGCCGCCCGACAGGACGACGAGGGCGGCGGCGGAGGCCAGGACGGTCCGGCGGTGGCGGTCGTAGCGCAGGGCCAGGGGGCTGCGCGGACGGGGCTGCGGGACATCCCGGACGTGGGTGTCCTCGCCCGGCTCGACCGGTCCGACGCCGCTCATCGCTGCCACGGGCCGACGCTCGGACCGCCGTCGCGGTACCCCTCGGCACACGTCCGGCGCACCTGGCGGTCGGTCAACTCCCCTGCGGCGCGGGCACCTTGCTCCCGCTTCGCGACCCGTGCCGCGGCCACGACCTCCCGCAGGATGTCGTACTGCCGGTTGGACAGCCCCATCGACTGATAGTCGCCGTAGGGCACGCCGCCGTCCAGTATCTCGCGCGCCCAGTATCCGACGGCGCTCACGCACAACTCGGCGCCCGACAAGGGGAGCGGAGGCCCGGACGACGCGCCCGACGGGGGCGGCGGAGAAACGCTGGGCGCGGTACCGGCAGAACCGCCGGTCGGGTCGTCGGGGCCGCCGCCGCACCCGGCGGAGGAGACGCCGATCAGCAGCGCCAGGGTCAGGGTCCGGGCCAGGGACCGGGCCGGATGGGGAGGCGGGGCCGCGGAAGCGCGTACGCCCGCTCCGGGCACGGCCCGCCCCCGCACGACACGGTGCCGAACCGCCGCCGCCCCCGGCCGAGGGCCCCCTCCCCGTCCCATGCCCCGACGCTAGAGCGCCCGGCGGCAGGGGGCAATGCCCGGGACTGGGCGGGGCGGGGGCGGGGCGGGGGTGGAGGGCGCCTCGCGTCGGCGTGCCGGACCCCGCGTCTTCGCCGTGATCAAGCCCGGTCGGCATTGACGACGCTCGTGATCAGCACACCTAGGGGGTGTCGTTTGGATCTTGCCGGGGTCGCGGGGTCTGGTACGCACATCTGCGGCGTTGTCGTCGGTTGCCAGGGCTCCGCCCTGTCGCCCTCCTCCGCCTTGCCGCTGCGCGCACCAGACCCCGCTCGGGTCGGCCACAAGGCACCGTCGGCCGCGGCCCGCCTGATCCAAACGACACGCCCTAGCCCGCCGCGGCCGCCCGGACTCCGTCGCCGGGGTTCACGTCCCGCAGCAGGCAGGTCAGCCGGGCGGTGCACACCCGGCGGTCCTGCTCGTCGCTGATCACGACCTCGTACGTCGCCGTCGACCGGCCGCGGTGCACCGGCGTCGCCACCCCGGTGACCAGACCGGAGCGGACCCCGCGGTGATGGGTGCAGTTCAGGTCGACCCCGACGGCGATCTTGGCGGCGCCCCCGTGCAGCATCGAGCCGACCGACCCGAGCGTCTCGGCCAGCACGGCCGAGGCGCCCCCGTGCAGCAGTCCGTACGGCTGGGTGTTGCCCTCCACCGGCATCGTGCCGACGACCCGGTCGGCGGAGGCCTCGACGATCTGGACGCCCATGCGCGTGCCCAGATGTCCGGCGGAGAACAGCGCGGGCAGGTCGACACCGAGCGCGGCGTACTCGTCGATGACCTCCTGCGGGAACTGCACCTGCTGCCGCTCGCCCATGGGCCGGCTCCGTTTCGTCGATCCGTCTGCGTGTCCGCCGGCCGGGCGCACGCTCGGAGGCGTCGGCCGGCCGGCCGCTTCGCTGAGCAAACGCTCAGTCGGTCGCCGATTGTTCCAGACGGACCACCACGGACTTGCTGGCCGGGGTGTTGCTGGTGTCCGCGGTGGCATCCAGCGGCACCAGCACGTTGGTCTCCGGGTAGTACGCCGCCGCGCAGCCCCGGGCCGTCGGGTAGTGCACGACGCGGAAGCCGGGCGCCCGCCGCTCCACCCCGTCCCGCCACTCGCTCACCAGGTCGACGTACGAGCCGTCCTCGACGCCCAGCCTCCGGGCGTCCTCCGGGTTGACCAGGACGACGCGGCGGCCGTTCCTGATCCCCCGGTAACGGTCGTCCAGGCCGTAGATCGTGGTGTTGTACTGGTCGTGCGACCGCAGCGTCTGCAGCAGCAGCCGCCCCTCGGGCAGCTCGGGGAACTCGACCGGAGCGGCGGTGAAGTTGGCCTTCCCGGTGGCCGTCGGGAAGCGGCGCTCGTCGCGCGGGGCGTGCGGCAGCGCGAAGCCCCCGGGGTGCGCCACGCGCGCGTTGAAGTCCTCGAAGCCCGGCACGACACGCCCGATGCGGTCGCGGATCGTCGCGTAGTCCTTCTCGAACTCCTCCCACGGCGTGCGGCTCTCCTCGCCCAGCACCCGCCGCGCCAGCCGGCACACGATCGCGGGCTCGGACAGCAACTGCCCGCTCGCGGGCTCCAGACGGCCGCGCGAGGCGTGCACCATGCCCATGGAGTCCTCGACGGTCACGAACTGCTCGCCGCCGCCCTGGAGATCACGCTCCGTGCGGCCCAGCGTCGGCAGGATCAGCGCCCGCGCGCCCGTGACCGCGTGCGAGCGGTTCAGCTTCGTCGACACGTGCACGGTGAGCCGGGCCCGGCGCATCGCCGCCTCGGTGACCTCCGTGTCGGGGGAGGCGGAGACGAAGTTGCCGCCCATGGCGAAGAAGACCTTCGCCTCGCCGTCGCGCAGCGCGCGGATGGCCCGTACGACGTCGTAGCCGTGCTCGCGCGGCGGGGCGAAGCCGAACTCCTTCTCCAGGGCGTCCAGGAAGGCGGGCGCGGGCCGCTCGAAGATGCCCATCGTGCGGTCGCCCTGCACGTTGGAGTGGCCGCGCACCGGGCACACGCCCGCCCCCGGGCGGCCGATGTTGCCGCGCAGCAGCAGGAAGTTCACGACCTCGCGGATCGTGGGAACCGAGTGCTTGTGCTGGGTCAGACCCATCGCCCAGCACACGATGGTGCGCTCCGAGTCGAGCACCATGCGCAGTGCCTCTTCGATCTCCGCGCGCGTGAGACCCGTCGCCGCGAGCGTGTCGTCCCAGTCGGCGGCGCGGGCGGCCGCCGCGAACTCCTCGTAGCCGTGGGTGTGTTCCTCGACGAAGGCCTCGTCGACCGCGCCCTGAGTCTCGAGGATCAGCTTGTTGAGGAGCCGGAACAGCGCCTGGTCGCCGCCGAGGCGGATCTGCAGGAACAGGTCGGTCAGGGAGGCGCCCGCGGTGAGACCCTTGGGGGTCTGCGGGTTCTTGAAGCGCTCCAGACCCGCCTCGGGCAGCGGATTGACGCTGATGATCCGCGCGCCGTTCGCCTTCGCCTTCTCCAGGGCCGAGAGCATTCGCGGGTGGTTGGTGCCCGGGTTCTGGCCCGCCACGATGATCAGGTCCGACTTGTAGAGGTCCTCCAGCAGGACGCTGCCCTTGCCGACGCCGATGGTCTCGGACAGGGCCGAGCCGGACGACTCGTGACACATGTTGGAGCAGTCCGGCAGGTTGTTGGTGCCGAGCTCGCGCGCGAAGAGCTGGTAGAGGAACGCCGCCTCGTTGCTGGTGCGCCCCGAGGTGTAGAAGACCGCCTCGTCGGCCGACTCCAGCGCGGCGATCTCCTCCGCGACGATGCCGAAGGCGCGCTCCCAGGTGACCGGTTCGTAGTGCGCGCCGCCCTCCGGCAGGTACACCGGGTGCGTCAGCCGGCCCTGCTGGCCCAGCCAGTAGCCGCTGCGGGTCGCGAGGTCGGCGACGGAGTGCGCCGCGAAGAACTCGGGGGTGACCCGGCGCAGGGTGGCCTCCTCGGCCACGGCCTTCGCGCCGTTCTCGCAGAACTCCGCCTTGTGCCGGTGGTCCCCCTCCGGCCAGGCGCAGCCCGGACAGTCGAAGCCGTCCTTCTGATTGACGCGCAGGAGCGTCAGCGCCGTCCGCCGCACCCCCATCTGCCGCTGCGCGACCCGCAGGGTGTGGCCGATGGCCGGGATACCCGCCGCCGCGTGCTGGGGCTCCGAGACCTGCGGCGCGTCCTGAACCGGATCACCCTTGGGCGGCTTGGTGGCCATCGCGCGCTCCTTTGCGTACACGTGTGAAGTACGTCTCCGATCCTCGCACGCGCCACCGACGGCGAGGTCGTGCGGGGAAGGGCGGATCTGCCGGCGCCGGGTGGGGTCCTGGCCTCAAGGGGCACGGGGCTCTGCTCGATCTGCGGCTCCGCCGCGTGGGCGCGACCAGCCACGACGCACCCGCACCCCAGAACCGCGCCCGTGCCACAGGCGCACCCGGCACCGACTGTCAGTGGCACGTGGCAGGATCGGTGTCGTGGCGAAGACAGCATCGAAGAAGACCGACAGCACCTCCGGCGGCCGACCGCGGCTGATGCTCATGGACGGGCACTCGCTGGCGTACCGCGCGTTCTTCGCGCTGCCCGCGGAGAACTTCACGACCGCGACGGGCCAGCCGACCAACGCGATCTACGGGTTCGCGTCGATGCTGGCCAACACCCTGCGTGACGAGGCGCCCACGCACTTCGCGGTGGCGTTCGACGTCTCCCGCAAGACCTGGCGCTCCGAGGAGTTCACCGAGTACAAGGCGAACCGCTCCAAGACCCCGGACGAGTTCAAGGGGCAGGTGGAGCTGATCGGTGAGCTGCTCGACTCCATGCACGTGCCCCGGTTCGCCGTCGAGGGCTTCGAGGCGGACGACGTCATCGCCACCCTCGCCACCGAGGCCGAGGCCGAGGGCTTCGACGTCCTGATCGTCACCGGCGACCGGGACTCCTTCCAGCTGGTCAGCGAGCACACCACGGTCCTCTATCCGACCAAGGGCGTCTCCGAGCTGACCCGCTTCACCCCGGAGAAGGTCTTCGAGAAGTACGGGCTCACCCCCGCCCAGTACCCCGACTTCGCGGCGCTGCGCGGCGACCCGTCCGACAACCTGCCGGGCATCCCGGGCGTCGGCGAGAAGACCGCCGCGAAGTGGATCAACCAGTTCGGATCGTTCGCGGAGCTGGTCGAGCGCGTCGACGAGGTCAAGGGCAAGGCCGGGCAGAACCTGCGCGACCACCTGGAGTCCGTGAAGCTCAACCGTCGGCTCACCGAGCTGGAGCGGCGGGTCGAGCTGCCGAGGACCGTCACCGACCTGGAGCGTACGGCGTACGACCGCAAGGGCGTCGCGGTGATCCTGGACACCCTGGAGATCCGCAATCCTTCGCTGCGCGAGCGGCTCTACGCCGTCGACCCGGGCGCCGAGGAGGCCGAGGCCACCCCGGTGGTCGCGGACGGCGTGGAGCTGGACGGCACCGTGCTGGGCACGGGCGAGCTGGCCGGCTGGCTCGCCGAGCACGGTGCGCAGCCGCTCGGCGTGGCCACCGTCGACACCTGGGCCCTGGGCACCGGATCGGTGACCGAGGTCGCGCTCGCCGCGTCCGACGGGAAGGCCGCCTGGTTCGACCCGACGGAGCTCGACGAGGCCGACGAGACGGCGTTCCGCTCCTGGCTCTCCGACCCGGACCGGCCGAAGGTCTTCCACAACGCCAAGGGCGCGATGCGCGTCCTCGCCGAGCACGGCTGGAGCGTCGCCGGGGTGGGCATGGACACCGCCCTGGCCGCCTACCTGGTCAAGCCGGGCCGGCGCTCCTTCGACCTGGACGCGCTGTCCCTGGAGTACCTGCACCGCGAGCTTGCCCCCGCCGCCGCGGCCGACGGACAGCTCGCCTTCGGCGCGGACGAGGGCGCCGAGGCCGAGGTGCTGATGGTGCAGGCCCGCGCCATCCTCGACCTGGGCGAGACCTTCGAGAGCCGCCTGGCCGACGTCGGCGCCGCCGACCTGCTGCGCGACATGGAGCTGCCCACGTCCGCGCTGCTCGCCCGCATGGAGCGGCACGGCATCGCGGCCGACCGGGAGCACCTCCAGGCCATGGAGCAGATGTTCGCGGGCGCCGTCCAGCAGGCGGTCAAGGAGGCCCACGCGGCGGCCGGACGCGAGTTCAACCTGGGCTCGCCCAAGCAGCTCCAGGAAGTCCTCTTCGGCGAGCTGAACCTGCCGAAGACCAAGAAGACCAAGACCGGCTACACCACCGACGCCGACGCCCTGTCCTGGCTCGCCGCCCAGACGGACAACGAGCTGCCGGTGATCATGCTCCGCCACCGCGAGCAGGCCAAGCTGCGCGTCACGGTGGAGGGCCTGATCAAGACGATCGCCGCGGACGGCCGCATCCACACCACGTTCAACCAGACGGTCGCCGCGACCGGCCGCCTCTCGTCCACGGACCCGAACCTGCAGAACATCCCGGTCCGCACCGACGAGGGCCGCGCCATCCGCCGCGGCTTCGTGGTCGGCGAGGGATTCGAGTCCCTGATGACGGCCGACTACAGCCAGATCGAGCTGCGCGTGATGGCCCACCTCTCCGAGGACGCGGGCCTGACCGAGGCGTTCACGTCCGGCGAGGACCTGCACACCACCGCCGCCGCCCAGGTCTTCTCCGTCGAGCAGTCGGCCGTGGACGCGGAGATGCGCCGCAAGATCAAGGCCATGTCCTACGGACTCGCGTACGGGCTCTCCGCCTTCGGCCTCTCCCAGCAGCTGAACATCGAGGCGGCCGAGGCACGCGGCCTGATGGACGCCTACTTCGAGCGCTTCGGCGGCGTTCGCGACTATCTGCGCCGGGTCGTCGACGAGGCACGGGCCACGGGATACACGGCGACCCTCTTCGGCCGCCGCCGCTACCTCCCCGACCTCAACAGCGACAACCGCCAGCGCCGCGAGGCGGCCGAGCGGATGGCCCTGAACGCGCCGATCCAGGGCACGGCGGCCGACATCGTCAAGATCGCCATGCTCAACGTGGACAAGGCGCTGCGCGAGGCCGACCTCAAGTCCCGCATGCTCCTCCAGGTCCACGACGAAATCGTCCTGGAGATCGCTCCGGGCGAGCGGGCCGCGGCGGAGGAGCTGGTCCGCCGCGAAATGGCCAACGCGGTGCAGCTCAGGGTCCCCCTGGGCGTCTCCGTGGGCGCGGGCCCGGACTGGGAATCGGCAGCGCACTAGCCTCGCCCCCCGCCGCCGCTGCGGGCAGTCGTGCCCGCCGGGGCGGCACGGGCGGGCGGTGGGGTTGCCTCCCAGGCCGTTCAGGCACTGGGGGAGGCACCTCGCAACGCCGGGCCCGCACCGCCCCGCCGCCCAGCCGGTCGGTGCCGGGCGGTGCGGCGCCGGGGGACCCCCCGCTCCGCCCGCCCCGTCACTCCGGTGGCCCCCGAGGAAACGCCCCCGCCCCGGTCTCCCGTGAGGATGCGGGCATGGGTATACGCATGCTCCACCACCGGACGACACCGGCACGGGCACGCACCGACGGACCCGCCCGCGTGCCACTCCTCCCGGTCCCGGTCTGCGCACCGGGCGCAAGTACCGGCCGCATCCCCGCCACCGTCACGACGGTCCTGCACCGCACCGCGACGGACCTGCGCCGCAGGCTCGTCCACCGGGCCCCCGCGACCGCCGCCCCGCAGGGAACACCCGCCTGGCAGCTCTGGGCCGACCTGGCCCGCGGTTACCTCGCGCTGGCCCTCGCCCTGCTGCCGCGGCCCCGGCCCGCCCACACCTTCACCGTGTTCGTCGCGCCCACCGACACCCCCGGCACCCGACCCGGCGGCCCGGCTCCGTACTGACGCCGGCCCCGTACCGACGCCGGCCCCGGACGGCACGCCTGCCGGACGACCGAGGGCGAACGACAACAGAACTCCTCATATGGCCAAGTGGTGAATGTCGGGCAGGAACGGGTGCCCGTGCAAAGAAAGTTGCCGTAGGGTCGCCTGCGGCACCGTACTGGTCGAACTGACGACCACGGTGCTCGGAGGACGACGGTGCAACCGTTCGCACCGGTCGCTCGTCACAACAGGGCGGATACAGCGGGTACGACGGGCGAGCACGACAGCAGAACACGGACGGAGACGGACGCGCGGGCGTCCAGGGGAGGGGTTCACTCTATGGCGGCGCATTTCGACAGGAGGCTCCGCAAGGCGGCGGTCACCACCACCGTGGCGGCGGTCGCGGTCGCGGCCCTGTCCGCGTCCCAGGCCCCCGACGTCACGGCCGACGGCAACGGCAGACAGACCACCGCCGACAACGCGCCGACGTCCGACACTCCCCCCGAGGAGAGCGCCACCGGCAACTCGCGCTACTACACCGACCTGCCGCCCCTCAACAGCCCCAGCCCGGCTCCGACCACGGGCACCCCGGCGTCGCGCGGCGCGTCCGAGGCCGGCATTCCGGCGACCGTCCTCGACGCCTACAAGAAGGCCGAGTCCGAGCTGCGCCGCGCCAAGCCCGGCTGCAACCTGCCGTGGCAACTGCTCGCCGCCATCGGCAAGGTGGAGTCCGGCCAGGCCCGCGGCGGCCGCGTGGACGCCAACGGCACCACCATCGGCCGCATCATCGGCCCGCAGCTCGACGGCAACGGCTTCGCCCTCATCAAGGACACCGACAACGGCGTCTACGACGGCAACAGCAGCTACGACAACGCCGTCGGCCCGATGCAGTTCATCCCGTCCACCTGGGCGTGGGCGGGCCGCGACGGCAACAGCGACGGCAAAGAAGACCCCAACAACGTCTACGACGCCGCCCTCGCCGCCGGCCACTACCTGTGCCGCAACAGCTGGGACCTGGCCGACCAGGCCGACCTGAAGCGCGCGATCCTCAGCTACAACAACTCGCAGGACTACCTGCACACGGTCCTGTCGTGGCTGGAGTACTACCGCAAGGGCACCCACGAGATCCCGGACGGCACCGGCAGCCTCCCGGTCGGCCGCAGCGACGACGCCACCCCCGGCACCCGTTCCCCGGGGCGCGGCACCGGTGCGAGCAGCCGGCCCCAGAGCCCCGGCACGGCGACGCCCAGTCCGGGCCGGAGCCCGAGCAAGCCGCCGGCGTCGGGCAGGCCCACCGATCCCGGAAGCCCGAGCACCAGCCCCTCCACGCCGCCCACGGACCCGGCGCCGCCGACCGAGACTCCCACGCCCACCGATACCGTTCACCACCTGGAGAACGCCGGCGCCACGGGGTTCAGCGCGATCGCGGGCGACACGTTCGCCGAGAGGATCAGCACCCGCGCCGAGACCAAGGCCGGAGAGGCCGTCGGCAAGGTGCGCGTCCGCTTCACCGTCCTGGGCGACACGGACGCCACCTTCACCGGCGGTGAGAAGGTCGCCGCGGTCACCACCAACGCCTCCGGCGTGGCCGTCGCGCCCGCGCTGGTGGCGGGCGAGCAGACCGGCGGGTTCACCGTCCGCGCCACCGTCATCGGCCGTACCGTGCCGGGCCTCGACTACAAGGCCACCGTCACCGAGCGCGTCGCCGACGCCCTCACCAGCACCGGCGAGACCGAGCCGACGTGCACGCCGGGCGGCGAGTTCGCCGACCCGATCGAGGTGAAGGCCACGCTCAAGGGTGCCGTCGCGGACCAGGTCGCCGTCACCGCGACCCTCATCAAGTCCAAGGACGACCCGGCCGAGAACGACAAGGGTCCCTACTTCAAGGACGCCGACGGAACGGCCGTCCGTACGCTGACCGGCCGGAAGACCGACGCCAAGGGCCTGCTGGAGCTGCCGAAGCTGTACGCCGACGACGCGGAGGGCACGTACATCCTGCGCCTCACCACGCCGGGCGGCGCCGCGCTCGACATCACCCTGACGGTGGCCGAGGCGGCCGACCCGACGCCGGACCCGTCGACCGGTCCGTCGACCGCCCCCTCCACCGAGCCGTCGACCGAACCTGAGGCGTAGGCACCGCCGCGGTCCGCCCGGCGAGGTCACCGCGCCCCGCCGGGCCGCGGTCACTTGCCGAGCCGGGCCTTCGTGTACCGGGTCGGCTCCGCCGTGGCCGGGTCCTCCGGCCACGGATGCTTCGGGTACCGGCCGCGCAGCTCCGCCCGTACGCCGGTGTAGCCGTCCTTCCAGAACGAGGCCAGGTCGGCGGTGACCGCGGCCGGCCGGCCGGCCGGGGACAGGAGATGCACGAGAAGCGGCACCCCGGCGATCTCGGGCGACCGCTGGAGCCCGAACATCTCCTGCAACTTCACCGCGAGTACGGGCTGTTCGGGGTCGTCGTAGTCGATCCGGATCCTGGACCCACTGGGGACGAGGATTCGCTCGGGGGCCAGCTCGTCGAGCCGCGTCGCCTCCCCGGAGGCCCAGGGCAGCAAGCGCGTCAGCGCCTGCCCGGCGTCGATCCGCCCCAGGTCGGCCCGCCGCCGGGCCCGGCTCAGCTCGGGCTCCAGCCACTCGTCCGCGCGCGCGAGCAGGGCGTCGTCGGTGACGTCCGGCCAGGGTTCGCCCAGCCGGCGCCGCAGGAACGCGAGCCGCTTGCGCAGCAGGCCGGCGTCGGCCGAACGCCGCAGCAGCCCGAGCCCTTCCCGCCGCAGCCCCTCCAGCAGGGCGCCTCGCACGAGTACAGGGTCGGCGTCGGCGAGGGGCCGCACCGCGAGTTCCACCGCCCCGAGCCGTTCGACCCGCCGGGCCACCACGTCGCCGTCGGCCCAGTGCACCTCGTCGCGCTCCGTCAGCAGCGCCCCCGCCGCGAGCCGGGCCGTCTCCTCGTCGACGGCCGCGCCGAGCTGCACGCGCGCGTGCCCCCTTCCCACGGGCCGGTCGGCCACGGCGACGGCGATCCACGGCGCCCCGCGCAGTGCCGACGCCTGCGGGAGTTCGGCCCGGGTGCCGGAGACCATCAGATACGAACCGCCGTCCTTCCTGGCCACCCGCTCCGGAAACGCCAGCGCGGCGACCAGCCCGGCGAGAACGTCCTCACCGACCCGCTCCCCCCGCCCACCGTCCGCGCCCTCGACGGTGGCACGCTGTCCCCGCCGGTCGTCGCCGCCCTCGACGGTGGCGCGCTGTCTCCGCCGGTCGTCGCCGCTCTCGACGGTGGCGCGCTGTCCCCGCCGGTCGTCGCCGCCCTCCGCGGCGGCCCTCAGCCGCCGCACCTCGGCCCGCCACCGGGCTCCGTACGCGTCCCCTCCGCGCCGGGCGGCCCGCAGTACGGACACGAGGTCGTCCCCGTACTCCCGGGGCGCCTCCTCACTCAACAGGCCCACCACCTCGGCCACCACCTCGGCCCCACCGCTCCTGAGGCCGTCCGCCCCGGGGACGCCGGCCCCGGCTGCGGCCGGTCCCGCGGTGCCGCCGCCGGCGTGTCCCGGTGCCGAGGGCCTCGTCGGGGAGGCGCCCGTACCCGCACCGGAACGGCCCGCGGGCGCCGCCGCTCCCGGGGCGGTTCGGGGTGAAACCCCCGCACCCGGCTCCGCCGCGTCCAGCAGTGCCCGGCCCAGCCGGGGATGCAGGCCGAGCCGGGACAGGCGTACGCCCCGCTCCGTCGCGCGCCCCGCGGGGTCCACGGCGCCGACCGCCTCCAGCACCGACCGGGCGGCCGTCATCGCCCCGCCGGGCGGTGGGTCGAGCAGCGCCAGACCGGACGCGTCCGGATCGCCCCAGCAGGCCGCCTGCAGCGCGAACGCCGTCAGGTCGGCCACCTTGATCTCCGGCGCCGGGAACCGCGGCAGACGGGTGTCCTCCGCCTCCGTCCAGCAGCGGTACACCACCCCGGGCGCCTCGCGTCCGGCGCGGCCCGCCCGCTGCCGCGCCGCCGCCCGCGAGGCCCGTACCGTCGTCAGCGCGCTCAGCCCGCGCGCGTGGTCCACCCTCGGCTCCCGCGCCAGGCCCGCGTCCACGACCACCCGCACGCCCGGGACCGTCAGCGACGACTCGGCCACCGAGGTCGCCAGCACCACCCTGCGCCGCGCCCCGGGCGCCAGCACCGCGTCCTGCACGGCAGCGGGCGCCCGCCCGTGCACCTGAAGCACATCGACGTCCTCCAGCGCCCCGAGCAGACCGGCGACGCGGGAGATCTCGCCCACCCCCGGCAGGAAACACAGGACGTCCCCGTCCCGCTCGGCCAGCGCCCGCCGCACCACCGAGGCCACGTGGGCGAGCAGCGCCGGGTCCACCCGCATCCCGTGCGGCGGGCGCACCGCACGCGCCGGCGGCGCCCACACGGTCTCGACGGGACAGGAGACGCCGTGCGCCTCGACGACCGGCGCGCCGCCCAGCAGCCGGGACCAGCCCTCCGCGTCGGTCGTGGCCGACGCGGCCACCAGCCGCAGCTCGGGCCGCAGGGCCTGCCGCACGTCCCACAGGAACGCCGCCGACGTGTCCGCGTCCAGGTGCCGCTCGTGGCACTCGTCCAGCACCACCGCGTCGACGCCCGCCAGCTCCTGGTCCCGCTGGAGCCGCTGCAACAGCACGCCCGTCGTGACGACCTCCACGCGCGCGCGGCGCCCCACGACCCGCTCCCCGCGCACGGTGTACCCGACACTCGCGCCCGGCCTCTCACCCAGCAGCCACGCCATACGCCGGGCCGCCGCCCGCGCGGCGATCCGCCGCGGCTCGGCCACCACCACGCGCCGCGCCGGAACACCCTCCCCGTCCAGCAGCCCGGCCAGCGCCAGCGGCACCAGCGTCGTCTTGCCGGTGCCGGGCGGCGCGACCAGCACCGCCGTGCCGTGCTCCTCCAGGGCGTCGTGCAGCGCGGGCAGGGCGCCGCGCACGGGCAGCGCGTCCAGGGCGTCGTAACGGATCACGCCCCCAGTGTCGTACGTCCGCGAAAGCGCCCTCCACGCGCGCGTGGACCCGCCTCCCGGTACGGCTCAGTCGCGCTCGCAGACGAAGATCGCCGTCCCCGGGATCAGATGCCCGCGCAGCGGCGACCAGCCGCCCCACTCCGAGGTGTTCCAGTCCGGCCACTCCGGCTCCACCAGGTCCACCAGCCGGAACCCGGAGGTCACCACGTCCCGCACCCGGTCACCGAGCGTCCTGTGGTGCTCGACGTACACCGCGAGGCCCTCGTCGTCCTGCTCGACGTACGGCGTCCGGTCGAAGTACGAGCCGGAGACCGACAGCCCCTCGGGGCCCGGCTCGTCCGGGAACGCCCAGCGCAGCGGGTGCGTGACCGAGAAGACGAAGCGGCCGCCGGGCCGCAGCACGCGGCGCACCTCCCGCAGCACCAGCCGCGGGTCGGCGACGAAGGGCAGCGCCCCGTACGCCGAGCACGCCAGGTCGAACGAGCCGTCCGCGAAGGGCAGCACCGACGCGTCGGCGCACACCAGGGGGAACGAGACGCCGATGCGCAGGGCGTGCTGGAGCTGGCGGTGGGAGAGGTCGAGGGCCACCGGACGGGCACCCTGGGCGGTCAGCCAGCGCGAGCACTGGGCGGCGCCGGCGCCGAGCTCCAGGACGTCCCTGCCCTTCAGGTCCTCCGGCGGGCCCAGCAGCTCGGCCTCCACCTCGTCCAGGCCCTCGGGACACCACACGAAGCGGTCGTCGCCGAGGAAGGTGCCGTGCTCGGTCTGGTACTCGTCCGCGTTCCGGTCCCACCAGCCGCGGTTGGCGCGGGAACTCTCCGTGACCCCGGCGGCACGCCGGGTGGCCTCGGGCTCGGATGCTTCGACTCCCTCTTGGATGACCGGCTCCCTCGTACTAGTCTGCGGGCTCTTCCGTGCCGCCCGCCCCGCGTGTCACGCAGGGGCATCCAGGGGTCCGTGTGGCCTCGGGAGACGGCTTTTGTGCCGGGTATGCGACGATCCGCCCCGGGTGTGCGGCTTCGCGCATTGACCCTGCCCGGCTGCCCCCGTATGCTACAAGTTGCGCTGCGGGCCTGCGCACCTCAGACGTAGCAGGTCGCGCTCGCATCTGTTGTATGTCCCCTCGGTTCTCGAGGCGTCACCAGTGGATTTCGGTGACGCTTCCTTGGCTGTCCGGCTTCGGCAGAGCGAAACGGGCTCCCGGCGTAAGCAGTACCTACGACTTCAATGTCCGTACCGGAGCCCTTTCCCACATGACGAGCAGCACCGAGACCACCGCCACCACCCCGCAGGTTGCGGTCAACGACATCGGTAACGAGGAAGCCTTCCTCGCCGCGATCGACGAGACGATCAAGTACTTCAACGACGGCGACATCGTCGACGGCGTCATCGTGAAGGTCGACCGGGACGAGGTCCTGCTCGACATCGGTTACAAGACCGAAGGTGTCATCCCGAGCCGCGAGCTCTCGATCAAGCACGACGTCGACCCCAACGAGGTCGTCGCCGTCGGTGACGAGATCGAGGCCCTTGTTCTCCAGAAGGAGGACAAGGAAGGCCGCCTGATCCTTTCGAAGAAGCGTGCCCAGTACGAGCGGGCCTGGGGCACCATCGAGAAGATCAAGGAAGAGGACGGCATCGTCACCGGTACCGTCATCGAGGTCGTCAAGGGTGGTCTCATCCTCGACATCGGCCTCCGCGGCTTCCTCCCGGCCTCCCTGGTCGAGATGCGCCGCGTCCGCGACCTCCAGCCCTACGTGGGCAAGGAGCTCGAGGCGAAGATCATCGAGCTGGACAAGAACCGCAACAACGTGGTCCTGTCCCGCCGTGCCTGGCTGGAGCAGACCCAGTCCGAGGTCCGCCAGACGTTCCTCACGACCCTCCAGAAGGGTCAGGTCCGTTCCGGCGTCGTCTCCTCGATCGTCAACTTCGGTGCCTTCGTGGACCTGGGTGGCGTCGACGGTCTGGTCCACGTCTCCGAGCTGTCCTGGAAGCACATCGACCACCCGTCCGAGGTTGTCGAGGTCGGCCAGGAGGTCACCGTCGAGGTCCTCGACGTCGACATGGACCGCGAGCGTGTCTCCCTGTCGCTGAAGGCGACCCAGGAAGACCCGTGGCAGCAGTTCGCCCGCACCCACCAGATCGGCCAGGTCGTGCCCGGCAAGGTCACGAAGCTGGTGCCGTTCGGTGCGTTCGTCCGCGTGGACGAGGGTATCGAGGGTCTGGTCCACATCTCCGAGCTGGCCGAGCGCCACGTGGAGATCCCGGAGCAGGTCGTCCAGGTCAACGACGAGATCTTCGTCAAGGTCATCGACATCGACCTCGAGCGCCGCCGCATCAGCCTCTCGCTGAAGCAGGCCAACGAGGCCTTCGGTGCCGACCCGTCGACGGTCGAGTTCGACCCGACCCTGTACGGCATGGCCGCGTCGTACGACGACCAGGGCAACTACATCTACCCCGAGGGCTTCGACCCCGAGACCAACGACTGGCTCGAGGGCTACGAGACCCAGCGCGAGGCGTGGGAGACCCAGTACGCCGAGGCGCAGACCCGCTTCGAGCAGCACCAGGCGCAGGTCATCAAGTCCCGCGAGGCGGACGAGAAGGCCGCTGCCGAGGGTGTCGACACCGCGGGTGCGGCTCCGGCCGCGTCCGGTGGTGGCGGCGGCGGCTCGTACTCCTCCGAGGGCGGCGACAACTCCGGCGCCCTGGCGTCGGACGAGGCGCTGGCCGCGCTGCGCGAGAAGCTGGCCGGCGGCCAGAGCTGAAGCTCTGCACCGGCCGCTGACACACAGCGGTTGAAGCACGACGGTTGACTGAGGGGCCGCACCTTTCGAGGTGCGGCCCCTTCAGTGCGTCTCCCCGGGAATGCCCCACCCCGCAAGGGTGTTGTGACGTACGAACACGAGGAGGGGAGCGGTCACCGTGCTTGATCCGCAGGATTTGTACACCTGGGAGCCGAAGGGCCTTGCCGTCGTCGACATGGCACTCGCCCAGGAGTCGGCCGGACTGGTCATGCTGTACCACTTCGACGGATACATCGACGCCGGGGAGACCGGCGACCAGATCGTCGACCAGGTGCTCGACTCGCTGCCCCACCAGGTCGTCGCCCGCTTCGACCACGACCGGCTCGTGGACTACCGGGCCCGTCGGCCGCTGCTGACCTTCAAGCGGGACACCTGGTCGGACTACGAGGAACCCACCATCGAGGTGCGGCTCGTGCAGGACGCCACCGGCGCGCCCTTCCTGTTCCTGTCCGGTCCCGAGCCGGACGTGGAGTGGGAGCGCTTCGCCGCGGCCGTGGGGCAGATCGTGGAGCGGCTGGGCGTCCGCCTGTCGGTGAGCTTCCACGGCATTCCCATGGGCGTCCCGCACACCCGGCCCGTCGGCATCACCCCGCACGGCAGCCGGACCGACCTCGTGCCGGGCCATCGCAGCCCCTTCGAGGAGGCGCAGGTCCCCGGCAGCGCGGAGGCACTCGTCGAGTACCGGCTCGCGCAGGCCGGCCACGACGTCCTCGGCGTCGCCGCGCACGTCCCGCACTACGTCGCCCGCTCCGCGTACCCGGACGCGGCGCTGACCGTCCTGGAGGCGATCACCGCGGCGACCGGCCTGGTCCTGCCGGGCATCGCGCACTCCCTGCGCACGGACGCCCACCGCACCCAGACGGAGATCGACCGGCAGATCCAGGAGGGCGACGAGGAGCTCATCGCGCTCGTCCAGGGCCTGGAGCACCAGTACGACGCGGCCGCCGGTGCCGAGACCCGGGGCAACATGCTCGCCGAACCCGTCGAGATCCCCTCCGCCGACGAGATCGGCCGCGAGTTCGAGCGGTTCCTCGCCGAGCGGGAGGGCGACGGCTGACGCCGCGACCGGCACCCTCTAAGCTTCCGCCCATGCTGAGGGTTGGCCTGACCGGCGGGATCGGCGCCGGCAAGAGCGAGGTGTCACGGCTCCTCGTCGAGCACGGTGCCGTACTGATCGACGCCGACAGGATCGCGCGCGAGGTCGTCGCCCCCGGAACACCGGGGCTCGCCGCGGTCGTGGCGGCGTTCGGCGAGGACGTACTGGCCGAGGACGGCAGCCTGGACCGGCCGAAACTAGGCTCGATCGTGTTCGCCGACCCCGAGAAGCTGGCCGTCCTGAACGGCATCGTGCACCCGCTGGTCCGCGAGCGCTCCACTGCCCTCGAGGAGGCCGCCGCCGAGGACGCCGTCGTCGTCCACGACGTCCCCCTGCTCACGGAGAACGGCCTGGCGCCGCTGTACGACCTCGTGGTCGTCGTGGACGCCGCCCCCGCCACCCAGCTCGACCGGCTGATGCGGCTGCGCGGCATGACCGAGCAGGACGCACGGGCCCGCATGGCGGCCCAGGCGACGCGCGAGCAGCGCCGGGAGATCGCGGACGTGGTCGTCGACAACGACGTACCGCTGGAGGAGCTGCGGCGGCGCGTCGAGGAGGTCTGGGACGAACTGGTGCGCGGGGCGCACACGGAATAGCGGGTCCGGCGCGTGCGTTGATCCCTTGCAGCGAGGGAAGGACTCAGCCGTGCCCGAGACAAGCGGTCCGACCGGACGTACTCCGGAGACGGATGTCATCGACTTCCGTGCCGCCGAGCAACTGCTCGCGGCCCGGGACCCGCGCGGCGCGGTGAAACTGCTCGACGGTGTCATCGGCGCCCATCCCGAGAACACGGCCGCCCGGCTGCTGCGCGCGCGTGCCTTCTTCGCGGCGGCGCAACTGCGTCCGGCCGAGCTGGAGTTCACCATCGTGCTGGAGCGCGAGCCGGACAACGCGTTCGCGCACTTCGCTCTCGCCCGCACCTACGAGCGCCGGGGCTGCCCCGGCCAGGCCCGGCGCCACTTCCGGCTCGCGGCGGCCCTGGACCCGAACCCGGAGTACCTGCAGCAGGCGCGCTTCGACTCCTGACCGCGCGGTCAGCGCCTGGGCGGCAGGTACGGCGGGACGTCCCGGCCCGGCTGGTAGTGCGGGCCCTGGCGGAGGTGCCGGAGGATCACCGTCAGGTCGGCCGTGACGACGAGCCACAGCACCCCGCAGGCGAGCGCCCAGCCGAAGTGCCCCGTGAGCGCGAAGACGGCCGTGCCGAAGATCGCCCAGACCAGGCCCCACAGGCTCAGCCAGAACCGCGCCCGCAGGGCACTGCGCGCGGTGGCCGGTTCACTGCCCGTACGCATCGGATCACCATCCCTGTATCGAACGTACTGCGGCGCGCGCCGAGGGGGAAACGAGGCGTGTCCGCGGACCGACCGCACCACGGGACGGCGCGCGTTCACTCGGTCGGGTGAACCGAGGGTGAGGGGGAACGGGTGTGCGGGGGCGGGCCGTTGGACGGGTATGGAGCTGAGCATGCGAGAGGGACACCAGGGGACGGGGCCCGGGGCCATCACCCCGGACGGCTGCGCGGTCGAGCTTTATACGCGGCTGCCGGTCGGAGTCGAGCCGGACATCGTCGCCGCCGCCGTGCCCGAGGGCGCGCGGATACTGGAGCTGGGCAGCGGGGTGGGACGGATGACGCACCCCCTGCTGGAGAGGGGGTTCGGGGTCACCGCGGTGGACGAGTCCGCCGAGATGCTGGAGCGCGTGCGCGGGGCGCGCACCATATGCAGCCCGATCGAGGACCTCGACCTCGGCGAGCGCTTCGACGCCGTGATGCTGGCGTCGTTCCTGGTGCACGCCGGGGACGTCGAGGTGCGGCGGGGCCTGCTGCGTACCTGTGCCCGGCACGTGGCGGAGGACGGCTGTGTACTGATCCAGCGGGAGGGGGCGGACTACCACACGAATCTGCCGCGTGAGCGGGTGGACCCCAGCGGCTTCACCATCCGGATCCTGTCCGCGGACCCGGTGGGCGACGGCGTCAACTCGGTCCGGGCGGAGTACGAGTTCCCGGACGCGGTCTGGACCCAGACCTTCCGGGCCCGGCCACTGACCAGGGAGCAGTTCGAGGAGGCACTGGGGGAGGCGGGACTCGCGGTGGACCGGTATCTCACCGACGACGGGACGTGGGTGCGGGCCGTGCCCGTGCGGCAGGGGTAGCGGCAAGGGCAGCCCCGGCAGCCCCGGCAGAGGCGGCAGAGGCGGAGGGGAGTGGGGGCATGGTCCGGCGATGAGTTCCGGGGCGGCGGGCGGTCTGTATCCCGACAGCAGCACGGACCGCTCGGCTCAGGAGATCGCCATGTCCGAAACCACCGCATCCCCCCCCCCGCCGTCCCGGCCCGCCCGCGCGGCCTCCGGGCCGCCCTGCGCGTCGTGCAGGTGCTCCTCGCGCTGTTCTTCGCCGTCGCGAGCGCCCTGCCCAAGCTGATCGCGCACTCCTCGGCGGCCGACACCTTCGCCGAGATGGGCTGGGGCGACACGGGCATGTACGCGGTCGGTGTCCTCGAGCTGACGGGAGCGGTCGCCCTGCTCGTCCCGGTGCTGCAATCGGTGGCGGCGACGGCGCTGAGCGCGCTGATGGTGGGCGCGTTCGTCGTCCAGCTGACCTACTTCGACGGTGCGAACGCGGCGACACCGCTGATCCTGATGGTCCCGCTCCTGGTCGTCGCCCGGGCCCGCCGCGGGCACAACGAGGAGCTGCGCCGACTGCTGCGCGCCCGGGTCCGACGCGGCTGACCGGGCGTGGACCCCCGTACACGTGACCGGGCGCGACCCGTGCCCGCACGCTCAGGGCCTGGTCCCCGCGTCCCTCCGGGAGCTGCTCAGGCCCTCCAGCCCGCGCAGCCGGTCCATCTCGCGGCGGTCTCGCTTGGTCGGGCGGCCGGCGCCGCGGTCGCGGATGCCCGCCGGGGCGACGGCCTCGCGGGGCGGGGGCGGCGGCGAGTTGTCGACGTAGCACTGGACGGCGACCGGAGCACCTACGCGCTTGCGGATCAGCCGCTTCACGACGACGACCCGTTCCCGGCCCTCCTGTCGCAGGCGCACCTCGTCGCCGACGCGGAGCGAGTACGCGGGCTTCACCCGCTCGCCGTTCACCCGGACATGGCCGCCGCGGCAGGCGGTCGCCCCCAGGGAACGGGTCTTGATCAGGCGGACGGCCCAGATCCAGCTGTCCACGCGGACGCTCTCCCCGTGCTGCGGCCCGGCCGCCTCGGCGGCGGCGATCGCCGCCGCCGTCTTCGGGTCCGGTGTCGCCGTCTTCGGGTCCGGTGTCCCGGCCGCGGCAGCGGCGCCGTCCCGCGGTGCGGCCACCGGGCCGCTCCCGCCCTCGTCATGCTCGGAAGCCATGGTCCGACCCTAACCGCCCGGCACGGCGCGGCGGGCCGCAATTTCGGCGACCGACGACGGCCACCACGAACAGGGGCACGAGAGGGTTGGGCACGAGAGGGTCTTACGGTGGAGGCATGGACACCGGCGGCCTCTCCGTACTCGACCGGCGCATCGAGGGGTGCCGGGCCTGCCCGCGGCTGGTCGAGTGGCGGGAAGAGGTGGCCCGTACCAAGCGGGCGGCCTTCGCCGACTGGACGTACTGGGGCCGGCCCGTGCCCGGCTTCGGCCCGCCGGACGCGCGGCTGCTGATCGTCGGCCTGGCGCCCGCGGCCCACGGCGGCAACCGCACCGGCCGGATGTTCACCGGCGACCGCTCCGGCGACGTGCTGTACCAGGCCCTGTACGACGTGGGCCTCGCCTCGCAGCCCACCGCGGTCCGCGTGGACGACGGCCTGGAACTCTACGGCGTGCGCGTCACCTCGCCCGTGCACTGCGCCCCGCCCGCGAACAAGCCCACCCCCACCGAACGGGACACCTGCCGTTCCTGGCTCGTCCAGGAGCTGGGGCTGCTGCGCCCGACACTGCGGGCGGTGGTCGTCCTCGGGGCCTTCGGCTGGCAGGCGGCGCTGCCCGCGTTCGCCGGGGCGGGCTGGACCGTACCCCGCCCCCGTCCGGCCTTCGCCCACGGCACGCAGGTGACGCTGGACGCCGCCGACGGGCCGGACCTGCACCTCTTCGGCTGCTTCCACGTCAGCCAGCGCAACACCTTCACCGGCCGGCTCACCCCCGAGATGCTGCGCGACGTGCTGCGCACGGCGGCGGAGACGGCGGGGCTGCCCGCGCGGTGAGGGCCGCACCATAAAGCGGATGAGCGTCCGGGGCCACCGCGCTACGGTGCTCCGATGAGCCTGTATCCAGAGATCGAACCGTACGACCACGGCATGCTCGACGTCGGGGACGGCAACCACGTCTACTGGGAAACCTGCGGGAACCCGCACGGCAAGCCCGCGGTGGTGCTGCACGGCGGACCCGGCAGCCGGGCGAGTCCGGGGCTCCGGCGCTACTTCGACCCCGCCGCCTACCGGATCGTCCTCCTCGACCAGCGTGGCGCCGGGCGTTCGCTGCCCCGCGCGAGCGCCCCCGACACGGACATGAGCGTCAACACGACCGCCCACCTGATGGCGGACCTGGAGCGGCTGCGGGTCCACCTGGGCATCGAGCGCTGGCTGGTGTGGGGCGTGTCCTGGGGCTCGGTCCTGGGCCTGCGGTACGCGCAGACCCATCCCGGCGTGGTGACCGAGCTGGTGCTGACCGGGGTCGCCACCGGCTCCAACGCCGAGGTGGCCCTCCTGACGCGAGGGTTGGGGAATATCTTCCCCGAGGCCCACGAGCGGTTCCTCGCCGAACTGCCCCCGGACGCACGCGACGGGAACCTGCCCGCCGCCTACAACCGACTGCTGGAGTCTCCGGACCCGGCGGTCCGCGAGCGGGCCGCGCGCGCCTGGACCGACTGGGAGACGGCGACCATCCCCGCGCCGCCCGGCTCGGTCGCCCGCTACCAGGACCCGGACTTCCGCATGGGCTTCGCCCGCACCGTCACGCACTACTGGGGCAACGACCACTTCCTCGGCGACGGCAACGACGAGGGCGTGGTCATCAGGGACGCGCACCTGCTGAAGGGCATCCCCGGCACCCTGGTCCAGGGCAGCCTCGACTTCGGCAACCTCCTCGGCATCGTCTGGCGGCTCCACCACGCCTGGCCCGACAGCGACCTGGTGATCGTGGACGAGGCCGGACACGACGCCGGGACGACCGGCGACGAGGCCCTGCTGGCGGCGACGGACAAATACGCGCGCGGTGGCACCGCGGAATGACGGACCAGGGGGTGTCGTTCGGATCAGGCCGGCCACGGCCGACGGTGCCTTGTGCGCGACCCCGGCAAGATCCAAACGACACCTCCTAGGCGGACCGGGGCCGCCACTCGTAGCGCACGTCCGGCTCCCGCTCCTCGTTCCGGTCGCCGTCCGTCCACTCCACGGCCCGGAACCCGTGCCGTTCGTAGAAGCGCCGCGCGGGCGCGTTGACCTGGAAGGTCCACAGCGACAGCCCGTCCGCCCGGCGCTCCTTGGCCAGGGCGACGAACCGGTCCCCGATCCCGCACCCGCGCCGCTCGGGGGCGAGGTACAGCTGCGACAGCTCCTCGCCCTCGAGCACCATCACACCGGCCACCGCACCGTCGTCCTCCTGCGCCACCCAGGTCTCGTAGCGCTCCACCACCACGTGCCGGAAGTACGCACGGACCTCGGAGTCGGAGCGGGGCCGGACCACGGTCGGCAGCGCGGCGGCGAAGGAGCGCAGCCACACGTCGGCCGCCGCACGCGCGTCGACGGCCCGGGCGCGCCGCAGCACCACCGCCTCGGCACCCGCATCGGTGCTCACACCGGCACCCGCGTCGTCACTCGGACCGGCATCCACGTCGGCTCCCGCGCGGGCTCCCGCCTCCCGGTTCACGGGCGGCCGCTCTCCGGCACGACCGCGGTCGCGGTGATCTCCACCAGCTGACCCGGATAGCCGAGGCAGCTCACCCCGAGCAGCGTCGAGGAGTGCGGACCGGTGCTGAGCCCGGACGCCTCGACCACGTCCCAGACGGCGGACAGCGCGGCGGTCTCGGCGCTCACGACATACACATCGGTCGACAGCACGTGCTCCAGACCGCTCCCGACGGCACGCAGCTGCTCGGTGAGGTTCGCGAGCACCTGCTCGGCCTGACGGACCGGATCGCCCTCGCCGACCAGCTTCCCCGCCGCGTCGAGCGGCACGGAACCGGCGAGGAACGCGAGCCTGGTCCCGGCCTCGACGACCGAGGCGTGGGAGTAGACGGGCGGCGGGAAGAGGCCGGGCACGGTGACGCGCTGGATCACGTGGACTCCTGGAAGACGGGCGGGCAACCTCCCGATCGTCCGTTCTCCGGCCGCGCCGCGCACCCGAATTTCGCTCGCGGCCGGCACGCCCCGCCGCCTAGGCTCCCGGCGTCGCCCCGCTCCCGCCCCCGCCCCGCTTCCGTCCCCGCCCCACCGTCAGGAGGCCCTCACCAGTGCCCACGCCCACCCTCCCGGACCAGGCCTTCCTCGACACCACGGCCGACCGGCTCGCCGCCCTGCCCGCGGTCCGCGCGGTCACCCTCGGCGGCTCCCGGGCACAGGGCGCGCACGGGCCGGACAGCGACTGGGACCTGGCGGTCTACTACCGGGGCGCCTTCGACCCCGAGGACCTGCGCGCCGTCGGCTGGCCGGGAGAGGTCTCGGAGCTCGGCGCCTGGGGCGGCGGCGTCTTCAACGGGGGCGCCTGGCTGACGATCGACGAGCGCCGGGTCGACGTGCACTACCGCGACCTCGACGTGGTGGAGCACGAGACGGCGGAGGCGGAGGCGGGCCGCTTCGGCGTCGAGCCGCTGATGTTCCACCTGGCGGGTATCCCGACCTACCTCGTGGTCGCCGAGCTGGCGATCAACAAGGTGCTCCGCGGAGACCTGCCCCGCCCCGCCGCCTACCCGGAGGCCCTGCGCAGCACCGCGCCCGACCACTGGTACGGCACGGCCACCGCCACCCTCGCCTACGACCGGGCCGGCCACGCCCCCAGGGGAGCCCTCACCCAGGTCGCCGGCGCGCTCGCCCTCGCCACCACCCAGACGGCCCACGCGGTGCTGGCGGCGCGGGGGGAGTGGGTGACGAACGAGAAGGGGCTGGTCGAGCGGGCCGGGCTGGACGGGACGGACGTGCTGCTCGCCGGTCTGACGCCGGAGCCGCGAGCTCTGGACGACGCGGTGACACGGGCCGGAACCCTGCTGCGGGACGCTCTGGAGGCCGCCCGCTCCTGAGGGCCCCGCAGGCTCCGTGGCGCTCAACGGCCGTCATCCCCACGAAACAAGCCCGTTTCCGCGCCTTCGAAAACCCGTCGTACGCTTGACAGCGCACCGCCCAGCCCAGCCCGGCCACCGTCGCCCGGAGGCTCACCACCGCCTCGCCCGGACGACAGGAGCCCCGCACCCCGTGTTCCGCACCGCCGCCCACGCACTCCCGCCCTGGCTCGGCCACGCCCTGAACGCCCAGCGCGGCCCGGTGCCCTGGAACGCGGTGGTCCGGGGCGCGCTGGCCGGCGGGCCGCTGCTGAGCGCCGCCCTGGTCGCCGGGCGGGCCTCCCTCGGGGTCGTCGCCGCGATCGCCGCCATGCTGGCCGGCATCAACGACCGGCCGGGCAGCCGCCGTACCTCCGTGCGGCGGATCGGCGTACCCGCGCTCGCGGGGGCGCTCGGGCTGCTCGTCGGGACGTACGCCGGCCGGCACCTCGGGGCGGTGGCGCTGACCCTGGTGCTGACCGGGCTCGGACTGGTCGCCGGGTGTGTCAGCGCCGTCGGGCCCGTGGCGTCCGGGGCGGGGACCCAGCTGCTGGTCACAGCGGCCGTGGGTGCAGGGATGCCGCTGCCCGACCCCGGGTGGCGGAGCGTCCTCGCCTTCCTCGCCGGTGCCGGATGGCTGCTCCTGCTGCGGCTGGTCCTGCCCACGCCCACCTCCGTCACCGGCGACCTCCGTCTCGACTTCCGCTTCGACGGGGAACGGGCGGCCGTCGCCGACGTCTACGAGGCCGTCGCCGCGCTCCTCGACGCGGTCGGCACGGAACACGCCGTGGCCCGCCGGGCCGCGCTCACCGCCGCACTCGACCACGCGCAGGACGCGCTCGCCGGACCCCGGCTGCGGCGCCGCGCCGCCACCGCCGCCGAACGCCGGCTGCACGCCCAGTACACCGCCGCCCTGCCCCTCGGCGAGGCCGCGACCGCGCTCGCGTGGGCGGAGCGGGCGGTGCCGCCGCGGGCCGGCGAAGGCCCCCGGCGGCTCGCGGCGGCCGTCCGCGGCAACACCCACGCCGGGCCGCTGCCCGCCCCGAGCCGGACCGAGCCCGCTCTGCGCGCCCTGGACGACGCCCTGCTGCACGCGGCGCAGGCCTTCGACCGGGGCAGGGGCCCCGACCTGCACGTCCGGAGGCGATCGCCCCGCTCGGTGGCGCAGGCGGTGCTCGGCCCGGGCGGGCGGGAGTACGGGCTGCGGGCCGGGCTGTGCTTCGGCGCCGGCGCCGCCGTCGCGCAGGCGCTGCACCACGGTCACTGGTACGGCTCCCACCAGCACTGGTACTGGCTGCCCGCCACCGCCGTCTTCCTCGTCAAGCCCGACCTCGGCCCGCTCGTGTCCCGGGTGCTGTGCCGGGCCGCCGGGACGGTGCTCGGGGCGCTGCTCTTCGCCGTGTTCGCGGCCGTGCTGCCCCAGCCCGAGGGGCTGGTCGTCCTCGTCGCGGTCTGCGGCGCCCTGGTGCCGGTCGCCGCGCGGCACTTCGCCGCCCAGACCACCGTCGTCACCGTTCTCGTCCTCGCCCTGGTCATGGTCGGCGGCGAACCGCAGGCCTCCGCCGGCCGCATCGGGGAGACGCTGCTGGCCTGCGCGATCGTGCTGGTGGCCGGGCACCTGCCGATGCCGGGGCAGCGGGGCGCCGGCATCCGGGCGGGCGTCGACGCCGCCGACGCGGCCGCGCACGCCTACCTCACGCACGTACTGAGCGAGTCCGACGACCGCGCCGCCCGGTGGACGCTGCGCCGGGAGGCCTACCGCACGCTCGCCGAGGCCCGCGCCGCCATCGCCCGTGCCGCCGCCGAACTGCCCGCCCTCGCCCGGCACTCCGAGGGCACCGACGAGGTCGCGGCGGTCCTCGAACGGCTCGTCGACACCATCACCGCGTGCGCCGTGCACCTCGACGACTCCGGGCGGCTCACACCCCGCCACACCGAACGGCTCGCCGCGCTGCGGGACGAACTCGCCGAGCGGCGCGGGCGCGTGGGAGGGCACCGTACGTTGGCCTGATGACGCCTTCCTCACCCGAGCCCACCGGGGCCGCCGGACACGCCGGGCACGCCGGGCCCGCCGATCTCGTCATCAGCGGCTGCACCGTCCTCGTGCACGACGACCGTGGGCGGATCGGCTTCGAGCAGGACGCGGCCGTCGTCGTACGCGGCGGAGTCGTCGACTCCGTGACCACCGCCGCGGCAGGGGCCTCGGTGCCCGCCGCCGACCGCATCGACGCACGCGGCCAGGTCGCCCTCCCCGGGCTGATCAACTGCCACACGCACTCGCCCATGGTCGCGCTGCGCGGACTCGCCGAGGACCTGCCCACCGAGGAGTGGTTCAACGACGTCGTCTGGCCCGTCGAGTCCAACCTCACCGGGCGGGACGTGATGCTGGGCGCCCGGCTGGCCTGCGCCGAGATGATCCGCGCGGGCGTCACGACCTTCGCGGACAGCTACTTCCACATGGACGCCGTGGCCGAGGTCGTCGACCGGTGCGGGATGCGGGCCCAGCTCGGGCAGGCGTACTTCTCCTCGCAGGGGCCCGAGGGGCCGGCGGCGTCGCTGGACTTCGCGCTGCGCCGCCGCGGCTTTGCCGGCGGCCGGATCACCACCGCCCTCGCTCCGCACGCCCCCTACACGGTGGTCGACGCCGACCTCGCCGCGACCGCGGAACTCGCCCGCGACCACGGACTGCCCGTGCACCTGCACGCCGCCGAGAACCGCGACCAGACCGACACGAGCCTCGCCCGGCACGGGGTCACCCCCATCGGGGTCCTGGAACGCACCGGAGTCCTCGACACCGACGTGCTCATCGCCCACGGCACCGGCATCACCGAGGACGACCTGCCGCTCCTCGCGCGCGCGGGCGGCCGTACGGCGGTGGCGACCGCGCCCCGCGGCTACCTCAAGTTCGGCTGGCCCGGCACCACACCGGTGCGCGCGCTGCGCGACATCGGTGTCCCCGTGGGGCTGGCCACGGACGGTGCCGCGTCCAACAACTCCCTCGACGTGTGGGAGTCGATGGCGCTCACGTCCCTGATCCAGAAGTCCACCGAGGGCGATCCGCGCTGGCTGACCTCCCGCCAGGCCCTCCACCACGCCACCGTGCAGAGCGCCCGGGCCGTCGGGCTCGGGGACTCCGTGGGGCGCATCGCACCCGGGTGGCGGGCGGACCTGATCCTGGTCGACCTCACCGGACCGCACACCCAGCCGGTGCACGACCTCGCCGCCACCCTGGTGCACAGCGCGCGCTCCGCCGACGTGCGCACGACGATCGTCGACGGACGCGTCCTCATGCGGGACCGCGAGCTGCTCACCGTGGACGTGCCCGAGGTGGTCCGGGAACTGGGGGAGCGGCTGCCCGCCCTGACCGACCGCGGCCACGGCCGGCGCATCCAGCAGTACGACACCTGAAAGGCCTGTTCAGAGCTTGTTCAGAGCCTGTTCGGCGGCCCGCTGAAAAGAATCTTGCCGGGCAGCGATGAGTTCCGCTCCGCCCTTCGGTCACCACCCGGACGGCCCGACCGCGTCGTCGTACAGGAGGCTGGAGTATGTCGCTGCCCGAGATCGTCACCCGCGCGGACTGGCGCGCGGCGCGCGAGGCCTTACTGGCCAAGGAGAAGGCGGCCACCCGCGCGCGTGACGCCCTCAACGCCGAGCGGCGCGGGCTGCCCATGGTGGAGGTCGACAAGGAGTACGTGTTCGAGGGCGGCGACGGCAAGGCCACCCTGCTCGACCTCTTCGAGGGCCGGGAGCAGCTCGTCGTCTACCACTTCATGTTCGCGCCCGAGTGGGACGCCGGCTGCCGCAGCTGCTCGGCGTTCCTGGACCAGATCGCCCATCTCGCGCACCTCAGGGCCCGCGGTACGTCCTTCGCGGCCGTCTCCCGGGCGCCGTACCCGAGGATCCTGCCGTTCAAGGCGCGGATGGGCTGGACACTGCCCTGGTACTCGTCGTACGTCAGCGACTTCAACACCGACTTCGAGGCGACCCTGGAGCACGAGGGCGAGCTGGTCGAGCGGCCGGGGCTCAGCTGCTTCCTGCGGGACCGCGAACGGGTCTTCCACACCTACTCGACGTACGAGCGCGGCCTCGACGGGCTCGGATCCACCACCAGCCTGCTCGACCTGACCGCGCTCGGCCGGCGGGAGCCGTGGGAGAAACCGGAGGGGCGCGCGTCGGCTCTCGGTGCGCCCGCGGGCAGCCGGGGAGTGCGCTATCACGACGAGTACGAGGACTGAGACGCTGGGTGGCGAAAACGGCTGGACGGCTGAGGCGCCGTTCACACTTTGCGGTGAACAGGTGTCAACTATGTCTCAGTACCATCACCACGCGAGGCGTTCACTCCATGGTTGGCGTTTAACTCTACGAGTACAGCGCTACATGGAGGTGCGGAGTGAACGGGCGAACGGTGCTCGAACGCTTTCCCGCCGGCGGACCGCGGGGATCCTGGCCGGCGGAGGAGTTCGCACAGGCGCGGCGTCTGGAAGGTATGCCCGCCGAGGTCGTGATGGACCTCGCGACGGACATGTTCCTGGTCGTCGTGCGCCGCGACACCGCGGGTGACGCGGCGGCCTGACACGCCGCCGCCCGGCTCCTACGCGCTCACCGTCCGCGACCAGGTGGGCGTCGTGTTCGTCAGCCGGCACAGGGCCAGGTACAGCGGGATCGGCGGCGTGTAGGGGACCGTGCCGTCCGAGCGGTGGAGGAGAGCGGGCAGGCTCGTGGAGCCGGGCACGATCGCACCGGTCGCGTAACGCGCGGGGACGGGCCACTCCAGCGCGTAGTCGGAGTCGGACGGAACGATCCACCACCAGTGCGTCTCATCGGCGTAGACGCACCCCACGCGCGGCAGCCGGGGCAGCACCTGCTGGCCGAGGAGGGCGGGAACGGCCACCGCGTCGCAGCCCAGCGGTGCCGTCATACCGTCCGGCACGGGCAGTCTCCGAGGTGTTCCGGCGGTGTGCCGTCCGCGCTGGAGGCGGACCATCGTGTCCAGACCCAGCGGTCGGACGCCGGACGCGGCCCTCATAGCCATTCGGTCCCCGTTCCACGGAGTGTTTCCCGGTCCTTGCGGCTCTCTGTGGTCCCCCGGGGCTCTGTGATCCCCCGGGCCTCGCGCGGTCGGTGGTCTTCCCGACGGCGGGACTCGGCCTCGCCCTCGTCCCCCGTGTCATCCGTCGGGGCGGGCTTCGGCCGGGCGCCCCAGCCCAGGTCGTTGTGGGGCTCCGCCGGGTCGCGCGGTTCGTCGGCCTTGCGCGGCAGCTCCGCCCAGACCAGCAGTCCGGGACCGTGCTCGTGGGCGCCCCAGGCCTCGCACAGGGCGTCGACGAGGATCAGGCCCCTGCCGTGCTCGTCCTCGGGCTGCTGATCGGCCGAGGGGTGGGGCTGGCCCGGGGCGCAGCCCTCGTCGCGCACGGCTATGCGGACCAGGTCGTCGGCGTCGTGCAGCTCGCACACTATGTGTCTGCTCGCCGTGTGCACGATCGCGTTGGTCACCAGCTCGGAGACGACCAGGGCCGCGGTGTCACAGGTGTCCTCGCACACTGCCCAGCCGCTCAGCCGGGCCCGTGTCAGGCGTCTGGCCTGTGAGGGAGAACCCGGATGAGCGGCCAGCTCGAAACGGAACCGGCGCTCGGCGGCGGCGGCTCCCGAAGCGCCGGCTCCCATGGCGGCACCGAGGCCCAGGGAGCCCGCGGCGGCGTCTGTTCCTAAGGGCGCGGACGGAATCACGCTTGCCACTATCGCCCCGCCGTGAACACTTGGCAAGTGTCACTCTGAAAAATGCAGAGTGCTGTGTGACGTTCTGGACGGCCGTGGCACACTGCTCGCAACAGCACGTCGAGCGGCGCCACTTCAGGTCGTCGAAGGCCTCGCCAGGTTTTCGAACGGACTTTCGAATGGCGCCGCCGGGCTGTCCGCACCAGGGCACGCCGGGTCTCGCCGAGGCTGTCGGTACAGAAGAACAGGGACGCAAGGACTCTGGGACGCAAGGAACCTTTCGGGACTCTTCAGGAGGTGGGCGGTGAGCGAGCCGCGGTCCGCGCCGACGGTCGGCCAGGTCGTACTCGGCCGGCGCCTGCTGGACCTGCGGGAACGTGCCGGTCTCAAGCGTGAGGAAGCCGCCCGCATCCTGCGCGTCGCCCCCGCCACGGTCCGCCGCATGGAGATGGCCGAGGTCGCCCTCAAGATCCCGTACCTCCAGCTCCTGCTGAAGGCCTACGGCGTCGGCGACGAGGAGGCCGACGCTTTCGTCCAGCTGGCCGAGGACGCCAACAAACCGGGGTGGTGGCAGCGCTTCCACGACATCCTCCCCGGCTGGTTCTCGCTGTACGTCAGCCTGGAGGGCGCGGCCTCGCTGATCCGTGCCTACGAGCCCCACTTCGTCCCCGGGGTGCTGCAGACCGAGGACTACGCACGCGGCGTGCTGCGCTCGGGAGCCATCGGGCAGACCCGGCCCGACGACATCGAGCGCCACGTCGACCTGCGCATGCAACGCCAGGAACTGCTCACCCGTAAGGACGCGCCCCGGCTGTGGGTCGTGATGGACGAAACCGCGCTGCGCCGCCCCGTCGGGGGGCCGGAGGTGATGCGTGCCCAGATCGACCGGCTGCTCGAGGCCACGAAGCTGCCCAACGTGACGCTGCAGATCGCCCCGTTCTCGAGCGGGCCGCACCCCGGCACGTACGGGCCCTTCGTGCTGTTCCGATTCGCCATGCCGGAACTGCCGGACATGGTCTACAGCGAGTACCTGACCGGCGCCGTCTATCTCGACGCGCGCGCCGAGGTGGCGACCCACCTCGAGGTCATGGACCGCATGGCGGCGCAGGCCGCCACGGCACATCGCACGAAGGAGATCCTCCGGGATCTCCGCAAGGAGCTGTGAATGAACCGCATCAAGCCCCAGCGCTCGCCACTCAACCGCGCCGAGCGGATCTACAACGGCATGCCCGCCCGTGACCTGGGCAGCGAGGGCTGGCACAAGCCGTGGAGCGGAGGCAACGGAGGCAACTGCCTGGAGGCCATGAAGCTCGCCGACGGCCGGATCGCGGTACGGCAGTCCACCGACCCGGACGGGCCGGCGCTGATCTACACCTCCGCCGAGATGACGGCCTTCATCGAGGGAGCGAAGGCGGGAGAGGCGGACTTCCTTCTGTCCTGAAACGTGCACCCCGTTTGATTGTTGTTTTTAAGCTGTTGGCACTGAATTGATCACCCATCGCCCCGCGCGGACGTACGACCGGTTTCCCGGCGGAAAGGACCGAGAGGACCGAGTACTTTTAGGCCGACGTCCGGCCGCACCCCGGTCGGGTCAGGCCGTCATCGGCCGGTCGTACGGGCCGACCGGGGCCGGCAGCCGGGTGCTGCCGCCGGACAGGTGGCGGTCCACGGCCGCCGCCACCGCCCGCCCCTCCGCGATCGCCCAGACGACGAGTGACTGCCCACGCGCCGCGTCCCCGGCGGCGAACACCCCCGGGACGTTGGTCGCGAAGCCCCGGTCCCGGGCGATCGTGCCACGGGGCTCCATGTCCAGTCCCAGCCCGTCGACGAGCCCGTCGTGCCGGTCGGGCCCCGAGAAGCCGAGGGCGAGAAGGACCAGGTCCGCCGGGAGCGACCGCTCGCTGCCGGGCAGCGGACGGCGTCCCGCGTCCACCCCGACCAGGTGCAGCGCACGTACATGCCCCCGCTCGTCGCCGGTGAAGCGGAGCGTGGACGCCGCGAACAGCCGCGCGTCCGCGTCCGCCGCCGGCGCGGACCGCAGGTCGCGTGCCTCCTCGTGCGCCGCCGACAGCCGGTACAGGCGCGGATAGGTCGGCCAGGGCTCGGCCCGCTCGTCGCGCTCCGCACCCGGCCGCGCGTAGATGTCCAGCTGCGTCACGGAGGCGGCCCCCTCCCGCACCGCCGTGCCGAGACAGTCCGCGCCCGTGTCGCCACCACCGACGACGACCACGTGCCGCCCGGCGGCGGACAGCGGGGAGCGCTCGAGGTCGCCCTCGCACACCCGGTTGGCCAGCGGCAGGTACTCCATCGCCTGATGCACCCCCGCCAGCTCCCGGCCGGGCACGGTCAGCTCCCGCCACGCCGTCGCCCCGGTGGCGATCACCACCGCGTCGTAGCGGGTCCGCAGCGCCGCGGCGTCCACGTCCCGTCCGACCGCCGCCGACGTACGGAACCTCGTCCCCTCCGCCCGCATCTGGCCGACACGCCGCTCCAGGTGCCGCTTCTCCATCTTGAACGCGGGGATCCCGTACCGCAGCAGCCCACCGATCCGGTCGTCGCGCTCGTACACCGCGACCGTGTGCCCGGCCCGGGTCAACTGCTGCGCCGCCGCGAGCCCCGCCGGTCCCGAGCCGATCACCGCCACCGTCCTCCCGGACAGCCGCTCCGGCGGCAGGGGCGGGACGAAGCCCTCCTCCCAGGCCGTGTCCGCGATCGCGCACTCGACGTTCTTGATGGTGACCGCGGGCTGGTTGATGGCGAGCACACAACCCGCCTCGCACGGCGCCGGACACAACCGGCCGGTGAACTCCGGGAAGTTGTTCGTGGCGTGCAGCCGCTCGCTCGCCGCCCGCCAGTCCGACCGGGAGACCAGGTCGTTCCACTCCGGGATCAGGTTGCCCAGCGGACAGGCCTCGTGGCAGAAGGGGACGCCGCAGTCCATGCACCGGTCGGCCTGCCGGCCGACGATCGGCAGCAGCGCTCCCGGGACGTACACCTCGTCCCAGTCCCGGACCCGCTCGCCGGCCGGTCTGCGGGGCCACTCCTCGCGGGGCGTCGTCAGAAAACCCTTGGGATCGGCCATGACCGTCTTCCTTGCGTGCGCGGCGGCCGGCCGTGCGCCGGGGGGCGGCGCTCACGCGCTCCACGATACGACCGGTCCGCTCCGCCCGCAGAGCGCCGGACGGCTCCTCGCCCGGACCGGACCGCGCCGGGGCGGTGCGCCCGAGCCCGTGCCGCGGCCGGCTCAGGCGAGGGCCAGCACGTACGCCACCGCCGCGGCGGCCGAGGCAACCGCACGCACGTGGTTCCAGGCCGTCCACTCGCGCACGTAGGCCGGCCAGCGCTCGGCCGCCTCCGCGGCGCCCGGCTCCAGCCGGAGCAGCGCGGCGTTGCGCGGCACGTTGGCCGCCGCGGTCACCCCGAAGGACCCGGCCAGGAACAGCCCGCTGCCCAGCAGCAGCTCCACCGCCGCGTCCTCCGGCCACAGCACCAGCGTGACCACGGCGGTCACCGCGGCCAGCACCGCCGTCCCGAGGAACACGGACATGAAGGCCGGCCGCACCGCGGCCGTGTTGATCGCGTTCATCGCGGCGACCCCCTGGGCGGGCGGCAGCGCGGCGAGCCCCCGCATGACGAAGGTGGAGAAGGCACAGAAGACACCAGCGGTCACACCGGTCCCGAGCACGCCCAGCACCGTCAGTACGAAGTACGGTCCCTCGCCCATGTCGAGTCAACTCCCACCCGTCGAGTAACTGTCGGCCCGGTGCCCGCCCCTGCGGCGCCACCGCCCGTCGATCACCCCAAGTCAACCCCCGCACCGGCACGGTGACCATGGCCGAGCGCCGCGAACCCATGCGCGAGCGTCCAGGAGGGCGGAGCGCTGCCCGGCGCGGCGACCCTCGTGCCGACCGGTAGCGGAACTGACGCATCATGGGCGGGTGCGACTGGAAGCGATCACCTGGGACCGGCTCGGCGACCGGCTCGCCGAGCGACTGCTCGACCTGGAGCCCACCGACGGCAGCGCCTGGACGCGCGTCGCCCTGGACGGCGCCCCCGCAGCCCGTCCCGGCGACCTCGCCGAACGGGTCGGCGAGGCGTTGCGCGTGCGCGGACGCCCCTCCCTCGTCGTCGGAACGGAGGGCTTCCTGCGACCCGCCTCGCTCCGGCTGGAGTACGGGCACCACGACGCCGAGTCCTACTACAACGGCTGGTACGACACCGCTGCCCTGTGGCGCGAGGTCTTCGATCCCCTCGGTCCCGGCGGCAACGGGCGGGTCCTGCCCGACCTGTGGGATCCGGTCACCGACCGGGCCACCCGCAGCCCCTACGCGCAACTCCCTTCCGGCGGCGCGCTGCTGCTGCACGGTCCCTTTCTGCTCCGTCACTGGTTCCCCCTCGATCTGAGCGTCCATCTCGTCCTCACCCCGGGCGCCCTGCGTCGCCGCACCCCCGGGACCGAGCAGTGGACCCTGCCCGCCTTCGAGCGCTACGACCAGGAGACCGACCCGGCGGGCACCGCCGACGTCCTGGTGCGCGCCGACGATCCACGGCATCCCGCCTGGAGCGGCTGACCCGGTGCGGCCGGCACCTCAGAGCCAGCCGTTGCGCCGGAAACCCCGGTGCAGCGCCAGGCAGCCGACGGCTATCACGCCGATGACCAGGCCGTAGCCGTACCGCCAGCCCAGCTCCGGCATGTGGTCGAAGTTCATGCCGTACACGCCGCAGACCATCGTGGGCACCGCGACGATGGCGGCCCAGGCCGTGATCTTCCGCATGTCCTCGTTCTGCGCGACCGTCACGCGGGCCAGGTGTGCCTGGAGGATGGAGTTGAGGAGTTCGTCGAACGCCGCGATCTGCTCGGTGGCCCGCAGCAGATGATCGGCGACGTCGCGGAAGTAGGCCCGTATCTCCGGCTCGACCACCCGGAACGGCCGGGTGGCCAGCTCCTCCAGCGGCCGGCCGAGCGGCACCACGGCCCGCCGGAGCTCCAGGAGTTCACGCTTGAGCTGGTAGATGCGTCCCGGGTCGACCCGCGCGCCGTTCTCCGCGAACACCTCCGTCTCGACATGGTCGATGTCCTCCTGGACCGACTCGATGACGCTCAGGAAATCGTCCACCACATGGTCCGCGATCGCGTGCAGCACCGCCGAGGGGCCCTTCGCGAGCTGGGCCGGATCGGACTCCAGTCCTTCCCGCAGCGGTCCCAGTGAGCCGTGCCTCCCGTGCCGCACGGTGACCACGAAGTCCGGCCCGGCGAACACCATGATCTCGCCGGTGCTCACCACCTCGCTCGTGGCCGTCAGCTCCTCGTGCTCCACGTAGCAGACCGTCTTGAACACGGCGAAGAGCGTCTCCCCGTACCGCTCCACCTTGGGCCGCTGGTGCGCCTCGATCGCGCCCTCGACCGCCAGCGGATGCAGCTCGAAGAGCTCCGCGACGCCCGCGAACTCCTGGTCCGTCGGCTCGTGCAGACCGAGCCAGACGAAGCCCGTCCCGCGCCTGCGCATCCGGGTCACGACGTCGACCGGATCTCCGGCCTCGGGCATGCGGACACCGTCCCGGTAGGTCACGCAGTTCACCACCGAGGAGCCCAGCGGGGAACGGGCGGGGTGGCTCAGATCCACCCGCGGCCGCCGGCGGGCCAGCCGTGCCACCTTCCGCAGGCCGCCGGCCCTGCCCAGCCCCGTGACCTTCCGCAGACTGCCCGCCATGGTCATCCGAATCTCCCCGCGTGGGTCCCCTCGCGCTGTGTTTCCCGCGCCTTGGCAGGCCAGTTTGCCAGGCCGGCGGAGAGGGCGAACGGGCCTGTGGAAACGGGGGATTCCGCTTTGTTCCCGCCTGTGGACGGACCGCTCGGGCGCCCGCACGCCCCGTCCCGAACCGGTCCGGCCGTCGCGGAGGTGGCCCGGGTGCCGGAGCGTCGCCCCCATCGGGCAAGCGGGACAACTGGGATGATCGCAGCATGACGCGAACCGACGGATACCTCCTCGACAACGGGCAGTCCGAGGCGGCGGAGCGCTTCGACGCCTTCGCCACGCTCTTCGATCCCACGACGTTCCGGCACCTGGAGGCACTCGGCGTCGGCCCCGGCTGGCGCTGCTGGGAGGTCGGAGCCGGAGGCACCTCCGTGGCGTCGTGGCTGGCCAAGCGGGTGGGGCCGACCGGCAGGGTCCTCGCGACGGACATCGACACCTCGCGGGTCGCCCCGGCCGGCCGGCCGCCGGTCGAGGTGCGCGTGCACGACGTGGGGGCGGAAGAACCACCCGGCGAGGGCTTCGACCTGGTCCACGCCCGGCTCGTCCTCGTCCATGTCCCCGACCGGGACCGGGCGTTGCGGTCGATGATCAAGGCCCTGCGCCCCGGTGGCCGCCTCCTGGTCGAGGACGCGGACCCGGCACTCCAGCCCCTGCTCTGCCCCGACGAGCACGGACCCGAGCAGGCGCTGGCGAACCGGCTCCGGCACGGCTTCCGCCAACTGCTGTCCGGTCGCGGCGCCGACCTCTCCTACGGCCGCCGGCTGCCCCGGCTGCTCCGGGAGGCGGGACTGCGCAGAGTGGAGGCCGACGCCTACTTCCCGGTCACCTCAGCCGCGTGCGCCGCGCTGGAGTCAGCGACGGTACGGCAGGTCCGCGACCAGCTGGTCGCCGCCCAAGTGGCCACCCACGACGACATCGACCGCCACCTCGCGAACGTCGCGTCCGGCGGCATGGACCTCGCGACGGCGCCGATGATCTCGGCGTGGGGACGCAAGGGGTGACCCCTGAGTCCCGCTAACCGTCGCCCGGCCCCCGGCCGGCCGCTCGTGGCGGTCTCCCGCCCACCCGTTCGACCGCCCGTGCGCCCGCCCGGCACCCGGCGGCCGTGGCCTCCTCGGCCTCCGCGCCCGCGAGCAGTGCGGCGAGGAACGCGCCGGTGAAGGCGTCGCCGGCGCCCGTACTGTCCCGCGGTGCCGCCGTGACCGCGGCGACCCGCGCCCCCACGGTGCCGGACCGCGCCACCAGGGCCCCCTTCGCCCCCTGCTTGACGATCACCAGCGGTACGTGCCGGCTGAGCTTGGCCGCCGCGTCCGCCACGTCGGGCAGGCCGGTGAGCAGACACGCCTCGTCGCGGCTGGGCAGCAGCACGTCCACGCCCTCGACCAGGCCGAGGAAGCGGTCGACGCCCAGCTCGGTGAGGAACCCGGCCGACGCCGGGTCCAGACTGACCGGCACCCCACGCGCGCGAGCCGCCGCCAGGGCGACCGACACCAGGGCGCGGCCCGGCTCCGAGAAGAGAAGGTAGCCCGAGAGGTGCAGCCGGCCCACGCCGTCGAGCAGCGTGTCCGACCAGTCGCCCGGCCCGATCCGCAACGCCGCCCCGCTGTCCGTGAGGAACGTCCGCTCGGCCGAGTCGGCGGTGTCGACCAGGCAGATCACCGTCCCCGTGGGCGCCGCCGAGTCGACGACCAGGAGCGGACGCACCCCGCACGCCGTCAGCTCCCGTTCGTGCCAGGCGGACGCGTCGGTGCCCACCCGGCCCAGCAGCCGCACGTCCCCGCACCCCTCGTGCGCGGCCCAGCAGGCCACGTTGGCGCCCGCCCCGCCGGGCAGCCGCCGCACCGCGGCGGCGGTGTCCGTGCCGGGGGCCAGCGGCCCCCGATGCCGGGCGACGATGTCGGTGACCACGTCCCCGACGACCAGCAGCGCACCGCCCGGGGCCAGGCTCATGCCCCGGTCCAGGCCGCCGCGATCCGGGCCGCCAGCCGCACGTTCCCCCGCACCGCCGCCAGGTTGGCGCTCAGCGAGGCGCCGTCGGTGAGCCGCACCAGGCGTTCGAGGAGGAACGGCGTGACCGCCTGGCCCGTGACACCCTCCGCCTCGCAGGCGTGCAGCGCGTCCGCGAGCACGCGCGCGTGGAGTCCGGGATCGAGCTGCTCCTGCTCGGGAACGGGGTTGGCGACCACGAGCGCGGACCGCGGCCCGTCCAGCGCGTCCTGCGCCCGCATGACCGCTGCCACCTGCCCCGGGTCGTCCAGCGTCCAGTCCACCGGATGCCCCGAGTCGGACAGGTAGAAGCCGGGGAAGCGGTCCGTCCCGTAACCGGCCACGGCGACCCCCAGCGTCTCCAGCCGCTGCAGCGTCGCCGGCACGTCCAGGATCGACTTCACGCCCGCGCAGACCACGGTGATCCGGGTGCGGGCCAGCAGACCCAGGTCGGCCGACTCGTCCTGCGTCACCGTCCACTCCCGGTGGACGCCGCCCAGCCCTCCCGTGGCGAACACCCGTACGCCCGCGAGGTCCGCCAGCAGGGCGGTCGCCGACACGGTGGTCGCCCCGCTCGCGCCGGAGGCCACCGCGAGCGGCAGGTCCCGGTGTCCCAGCTTGCGGATGCCGTCCTCGCCGGCGACCCGTTCCAGCTGCTCCTTGTCCAGGCCGACATGCGGCCGGCCGTCCAGCACGGCGATCGTCGCCGGTACGGCACCCTCCTGCCGCACCGCCTCCTCCAGCTCCCGCGCCACCAGCAGATTGCGCGGGCGGGGCAAGCCGTGCGCGATGATCGTGGACTCCAGGGCCACCACGGGGCGACGCGCGTCCATCGCCTCCCGCACCTCTTCCGACAGCACCAGCATCACGCGCCTGCCTCCTGTCCGACGGTTCTCCCTCAGGTCCGGTCTCCCCTCATCCCTGGCGGGTGCGGGACCGGGTCAAACCCCGAAGGCCCCGGAACCGACCCCTTGCGGCCCCCGGGACCGGCCGTGAGCCTGGGAGCCATGACGGACCACACGACACGTCTCGACCACATCGTCCTCTGGGTGCGCGACCCGGTTGCCGCGGCCGGCTTCTACGAGAAGAACCTGGGCCTCGAGCCCCTGCGGATCACCGAGTACGCCGCGGGGACCGTGAGTTTCCCCTCCGTGCGCCTCAACGACGAGACCATCCTCGACCTCGCACCGCACGCCATGGCGGACCGCATGCGCATGGTCCCCGGCGCCGACGCCAGTGCCGGGCATCCCGTCAACCACATCTGCGTGTCCCTGTCCCCGCACGACTTCGACGCCCTGCGCACTCGCCTGGAGGAGCAGTCCATCCCGGTCTCGGACCTCTCGTACGACTCCTACGGCGCCCGCGGCATGGCCAGGCGCAGCTTCTACTTCGGCGACCCGGACGGCAACATCATCGAGGCCCGGCACTACGAGTAGCCCCGCCCGGCCGCTGTCCGCCCCTCAGAACAGCGGCTCGGGCAGCACACCCTCCAGCGCGAGCAGCCGCCGCTTGGTGTCCACGCCGCCGCCGAACCCGCCGATGCCGCCGTCGCTCTCCACGACCCGGTGGCACGGCACGACGACCGGCAGCGGATTGGCCCCCATGGCCATGCCCACCGCCTGGGCGGCACCCGGCTGGCCCACCCGGCCGGCCAGGTCGCCGTAGCCGACGACCGAGCCGTAGGGGACGCCGGACGCCAGCTCGCGCAGCACCTGCCGGTTGAAGCCCGAGATCAGCGACCAGTCCAGCGGCAGCTCGAAGTCGCGCCTCCGGCCCGCGAAGTAGGCCTCGACCTGGCGTATCGCCTCGGCGAGCAGCGGGGAGCCGGGCGCCTCGACGGGCTCCGTGCCCAGTCGGGCCGCGAGCCTTTCGAGCGCCCGGCCGCGCGTCGCGTCGGTGGCGTGGAACACCACGTTGACGAGGCCGTCGTGGGTGGCGGCCAGCAGCAGCGGACCTATGTCGGTGCCGACGACGGTCCACACGACCTGCTGCTCGTACTGCCCGTGGCTGTCCATGTGCCCACGGTACGGCCCGCCACCGACAACGCCCGGGTCAGTCCACGGCGTCCCGCACCACGTCGGGCTTGTTGGTGATGATGCCGTCGACGTCGTACCCGGCGACCCGGCGCGCGGTGTCCGCGTCGTTCACCGTCCAGGTGAGGACCTCGAGCGGCCTGCCGTGCGGTCCGGTGAACGCGTGGACCGCGGACACGTAGCTCATGGAGAGGGAGCCGTACGACGGGTTGATCTGGTCGGCGAACTCCGCGTACGCCGGCAGCTCGGACACGGCCGGGGTGCCGAGGAACCCGGTCTTGACGGCGGGCTTGAGGTCGTGGACCGTCCGGATGCTGTCGGCGTCGAAGCTCTGCACGACCAGCCGTCCCGCCACGTGCCGCCGGTCGAGCCAGCCCTCGTTGGCGAGGACCTTGAGGGCCTGCTGTTCGATGCCCGGGTACAGCCCCGGGCTCTTCAGCTCCAGGAGCAGCTTCTGGTGGTTGTGCTCCACGCGGTGCACGTACTGCTCCAGCGTCGGCACGCGCGCGCCCGCGTACTCGGACCCGAACCAGCTCCCCGCGTCCAGCCGCGCGATCTCGGCGGCGGTGAAGTCCTTCACCTTCCAGGGAGAGCGGTCGGGGAAGACCTCCTCCACGTCGGTCGTCCGGGCCAGGCTCTCGTCGTGGAGGACGACCAGTTCGCCGTCCCGGGTGCGCTGGACGTCGTTCTCCACCCAGCGGATGCCCAGCTCGGCCGCCCGGTCGACGGCGGCCAGCGTGTTCTCCGGCGCGTACCCGGAAGCACCCCGGTGGGCCACGACCGTGGGCCCGTCGTCCCCCGCCTCGTCCGCCCGCGCGTGCGAGAGCGGAGCCGTGAGGGCGACTCCAAGAAGGGCGGTGGTCGTGACGGCTACTGCGCGCACGTGCATGCGTACTCCTCGCGTCGAACGATCACGGACAGCACCACTGTGACATCAGAGAGTCAACGAAAGAGGGGTGCGGAGTGGCCACAGGCTGAATGGAGTTGCTCAACTACGCTCACGGGGGCGGCACAACTGGGGCGAGACCGTGATTCTTTGCCGGAGAAACGTTCGACCATTCCGGTGGACGCCATACTCTCTGCCTCGACCCTGAATCGTTCGCGCGGTCCTGGGAGGGGGCGCACATCAGGAGAATCCGGGACACCACCGGGGCGTAAGAAGGCGGAAGGGCAGCCGCACATGCACAGCACCGTCCAAGGATTCGGCTACGGACTCGTCACACCGCTGGTGGCCTACCTCATGGCCTGTCTCGGCGGCGCCCTCGGTCTGCGCTGCACCGCCAGGGCCGTGCTGGTCAGCCGTTCCTGGCGCCCCGGCTGGCTCGCCCTCGGCTCGGCGGCGATCGGCTCCGGCATCTGGACCATGCACTTCGTCGCGATGATGGGCTTCACGATCGAGCACACCCCGATCCGCTACGACTGGCTGATGACCTTCGCCAGCCTGGCCGTCGCGATCGTCATGGTGGGCGTCGGGATCTTCATCGTCGGCTACCGGGGCGCGCGCGGGACCGCCCTGTTCACCGGCGGCACCATCACCGGCCTGGGCATCGCCTCGATGCACTACCTGGGAATGGCCGGTATGCACCTGGACGGACAGCTGACGTACAACACGTTCACCGTCGCCGTGTCCGTCGTCATAGCCATGGTCGCCGCCACCGCCGCCCTGTGGGCGGCCGGACAGGTCCGGGGCTTCCTGTGGAGTGTGGGCGCGGCCCTGATCATGGGGCTGGCCGTCACCGGCATGCACTACACGGGCATGGCCGCGGTCGAGGTCCACCTCAGCGGCACCGCCGAGCCCTCCGTCGGCGGATCGCCCGCCGAACTGCTGGCCCCCATGCTGATCGGCCCCCTCGCCTTCCTCCTCCTCGCCGGCGTCGTCGTCATGTTCGACCCGCTGATGGTGATGGGCAGGCCCGCCCGGGTCCCCGCCGAGCGGAAGCCGGGCATCCCCGCCCACACCGAGGTCCCGCGCACGATCCGCCATCCGGCACACCACCGCCCGCGCCGCACCCGCCACCCCCTCGGCCACCGGCGCTCCCGCACCCCGCAGAACCGCTGACGGGACCCGTTGTCAGTGCGGGGTCGTACGGTGGAACCCATGCGGCCCGTTTCCCAGATCGAACGCACGGTGGCGCCCTTCGAGGTCGTCAGCCCCTACCAGCCGAGCGGTGACCAGCCGACGGCCATCGCCGAGCTGGCCCGGCGCGTCCAGGCAGGCGAGAAGGACGTCGTCCTGCTCGGCGCGACCGGCACCGGCAAGTCCGCCACCACCGCGTGGATGATCGAAAAGCTCCAGCGCCCCACCCTGGTGATGGCGCCGAACAAGACCCTGGCCGCCCAGCTGGCCAACGAGTTCCGCGAGCTGCTGCCGAACAACGCCGTCGAGTACTTCGTCTCGTACTACGACTACTACCAGCCCGAGGCCTACGTCCCCCAGTCGGACACCTACATCGAGAAGGACTCCTCGATCAACGAGGAGGTGGAGCGCCTGCGCCACTCCGCCACCAACTCGCTGCTCACCCGCCGTGACGTCATCGTGGTCGCCTCCGTGTCCTGCATCTACGGCCTCGGCACCCCGCAGGAGTACGTGGACCGCATGGTCCCGCTGCGGGTCGGCGAGGAGCACGACCGGGACGAGCTGCTGCGCCGCTTCGTCGACATCCAGTACACGCGCAACGACATGGCCTTCGCGCGCGGCACCTTCCGGGTGCGCGGCGACACCATCGAGATCTTCCCGGTCTACGAGGAGCTGGCCGTCCGCATCGAGATGTTCGGCGACGAGATCGAGGCCCTGTCCACCCTCCACCCGGTCACCGGCGAGATCATCAGCGACGACCAGCAGCTGTACGTCTTCCCGGCCTCCCACTACGTCGCCGGTCCCGAGCGCCTGGAGCGTGCGGTCAACGACATCGAGAAGGAGCTGGCCGAGCGCCTGACCGAGCTGGAGAAGCAGGGCAAGCTCCTGGAGGCCCAGCGGCTGCGGATGCGCACCACGTACGACATCGAGATGCTCCGCCAGATCGGCTCCTGCTCCGGCGTGGAGAACTACTCGATGCACTTCGACGGCCGCTCACCCGGCTCCCCGCCGAACACACTGCTCGACTACTTCCCGGACGACTTCCTGCTCGTCATCGACGAGTCGCACGTCACCGTGCCGCAGATCGGCGCCATGTACGAGGGCGACGCCTCCCGCAAGCGGACCCTGGTCGACCATGGCTTCCGGCTGCCCTCCGCCCTGGACAACCGCCCGCTGAAGTGGGAGGAGTTCCAGGAGCGCATCGGACAGACCGTCTACCTGTCGGCGACCCCGGGAGCCTACGAGCTCTCCCGTTCGGACGGCGCCGTCGAGCAGATCATCCGCCCGACCGGCCTGGTCGACCCGGAGGTCGTCGTCAAGCCCACCGAGGGCCAGATCGACGACCTGGTGCACGAGATCCGCCGGCGGACCGAGAAGGACGAACGCGTCCTGGTCACCACCCTCACCAAGAAGATGGCCGAGGATCTCACCGACTACTTCGTGGAGCTCGGGATCCAGGTCCGCTACCTGCACAGCGACGTGGACACGCTGCGCCGGGTCGAGCTGCTGCGCGAGCTGCGCGCGGGCGAGTACGACGTCCTGGTCGGCATCAACCTGCTGCGCGAGGGCCTCGACCTGCCCGAGGTGTCCCTGGTGGCGATCCTCGACGCCGACAAGGAGGGCTTCCTGCGCTCCGGCACCTCCCTCATCCAGACCATCGGCCGCGCGGCGCGCAACGTCTCCGGCCAGGTCCACATGTACGCGGACAAGATCACGCCGGCGATGGAGAAGGCCATCGACGAGACCAACCGCCGCCGCGAGAAGCAGGTCGCGTTCAACAAGGCGAACGGCGTCGATCCGCAGCCGCTCCGCAAGAAGATCAACGACATCGTGGCGCAGATCGCCCGCGAGGACGTCGACACCGAACAGCTCCTCGGCTCGGGCTACCGCCAGACGAAGGAGGGCAAGGGCGCCAAGGCTCCCGTGCCCGCGCTGGGCGGCCAGAAGACGGGCGGAGCCAAGGCGGCCAGAGGCAGGGCCAAGGAGACGGCGGTGACCGACCGTCCCGCGGCGGAGCTGGCCGAGCAGATCGAGGACCTCACCACCCGGATGCGGGCGGCCGCGGCCGACCTCCAGTTCGAGATCGCGGCCCGGCTGCGCGACGAGGTCTCCGAAATGAAGAAGGAACTGCGCCAGATGCGGGAGGCGGGCCTGGCCTGACGGCCCCCTCCGGGCACGCGCTGTGTTGCAAGACCGACACAAAGCGCGGACCGGGGTGGGGCACTGTCAGTGCCCCTGCGTAGGGTTCTGGTCAACCGCGGGGACCGCGGCAACAGGGGACAGTTCGAGAGGGGATCAGCGCGTGACCGTCAACATGACCAAGGGTCAGGCCATCAGTCTGCAGAAGAGCGACGGCGGCAGCCTGACGTCGGTGCGGATGGGTCTCGGCTGGCAGGCGGCTCCCCGGCGCGGCCTGTTCGGTTCGCGCACCCGGGAGATCGACCTGGACGCCTCCGCGGTCCTCTTCGCGGACAAGCAGCCGGTCGACGTCGTCTTCTTCCGCCACCTGGTGAGCGACGACGGCTCGGTGCGCCACACCGGGGACAACCTCGTCGGCGGTGTCGGCCAGGGCGGCGACGACGAGGCGATCCTCGTCGACCTGCAGCGCGTTCCGGTCCACATCGACCAGATCGTCTTCACGGTGAACTCCTTCACCGGCCAGACCTTCCAGGAGGTGCAGAACGCCTTCTGCCGCCTGGTCGACGAGACCAACGGCCAGGAACTCGCCCGCTACACGCTGGCCGGCGGCGGGGCCTTCACGGCCCAGATCATGGCCAAGGTGCACCGCGCGGGCCAGGGCTGGTCGATGACCGCCATCGGCACGCCGGCCAACGGCCGCACCTTCCAGGACCTGATGCCGGCGATCCTGCCGGTCCTGTAGCAGCCGGCCCGCGGCAGTCCGGCCCGCAGCAGCCCGACACGAACCGGCCGGTCCCCCGCGCGGGACCGGCCTCGCCCGCGTGACGCCTCGCGGGTGGCAGACGAATGACACAGGGGGAAAGGCGATGACGGCCGAGCTGACGCGGGGACAGAACCACCCGCTTCCCCGGGCTCGTCTCGAGATCCGGGTCTCGGCCGGTACGCCGGTCGTGGCCGGGGCCACGCTCGGCGACGAGAACGGCACGATCCACGGCGTCGAACGGGTGGTCCACCCCGGTGCGCCCACCCTGCCGGGCCTGGAGGTCTCCCGGCAGGCCGCCGCCGACCACCGTCTCGCGGTGGACCTGGACGCCGTGCCGGACGCCGTGCACCGTGTCAGCGTGCTGCTCGCCCTGCCCGCCGGCGGGCAGGGCCCGGCCAGGTTCGGGGCCGTTGCCGCCCCCTTCGTCGCCGTCACGGACCTCGACGGCGACGAGGTTGCCAGCTACACCATCACCGGCCTGGAGGCCGAGTCCGCCGTCGTCGCCCTGGAGCTCTACCGGCGCCAGGGAGCGTGGAAGGTGCGCGCCGTCGGCCAGGGCTACGCGGGCGGCCTCGCCGAGCTGCTCGCCGACCAGAAGCTGTCCCAGGCCCACCAGCTCGCGGCGACCATTCACGAGGCGGTGGCGAGCGGACTGGCCCGTTCGATACCGGCCCCGCCGGCCGCCGCCCCGGCCCACCGGCCGGACCACGGCACCATGCCCGGGGCCGGCCCCGGTGGTCCCGTCCCGCCGGCGTCCCCGTACGACCCCCAGGGGCCTTCCGCCCCCGGCCCACAGACGCCCGGGGTGCCGGGACGACCCGGGGGACAGCAGCCGTACCCGAGCGGGCCGGGGGAGCCCGCCACCGCCGGCCAGCCGTCCGCTCCCGCCGCAGGTGGCCCGATCGACTACAGCCACCCGCGCCGGCAGAGCGCGGCGCCGCCCCCGCCGCCGCCTGCCGCACCCGCGTCGGAACCGGGTCGCCCGGCCCGGCCCGTCGCCGGTGACGCCACGGGCTGGTCCATGGAGGAGCGGCTCTACAACCAGGTGTGGGGCATGTTCGAGGACCTGGCCCGCACCACGGCCGCCTACCGCAGCGCCGTCGACTTCGCCGACTCCCGTATGGAGAAGGAGCTCGACCAGGTCCTGTCCGACCCCCGCAGCCGGATCGGCGGACAGGGCGACGCGGCCCGGGAAGCGGCGCGCGCCCGGCACAGCCAGCTGGTGTCCCAGGCCCGGGAGGTCCTGGACCGGGACGTCGCCCAGCTCGTCGCCGAGGCCGAGGTCGTCGAACCCGCGCTGCCGGCGGCCTTCGCGCGGTGGGACAACCCCGTCTGGCACGCCTACCGCGTCCCCATGGAGATCCCCATGGCCCTGCGGCTGGGCGATCTCCATCTGCCGGAGGCCGACCGCATCCGCATCCCGATGCTGATCCGGCTGCCGCTCGAGCGCGGCCTGTGGATCGACAGCGGGCGCTCCGCCTCGCTCGACGGGTCGTTCGCCGACTCGCACGAGATGCGGCGCCTGGGCCTGGAGACGGCCGTCTCCCACGCGGCCCGGCTGCTCGCCGTCTACCCGGCGGGCGAGTTCACCGTGCACGTCATCGATCCGGCCGGGTCCGGGGCGCAGGCACTGGCGCCGCTGGCGCAGAGCGGGGTGCTCGCCGCGCCGCCCGCCCAGGGTGCCGCCGGGGCGGCGGACGTACTGGCCCGTCTCACCCAGCGCGTCGACCTGGTGCAGATGGCGTTGCGCGGAGGTGCGCCCGACGCGCTCCCGCCCGGCCTCGACACCTCGCAGCAGCTGCTGATCGTCAACGACTTCCCGCACGGCTTCGACGACCGCGCCGTCAACCAACTGCGCTACCTCGCCGACGAGGGGCCGGCCGTCGGCGTCCACCTGATGATGGTCGCCGACCGCGAGGAGTCCGCCGGGTTCGGACCGCTGCTCGACCCGTTGTGGCGCTCGCTGCTGCGGCTGACCCCGGTGGCCGACGACCACCTCGCCGACCCGTGGGTCGGACATGCCTGGACGTACGAGCCGTCGCTCGTGCCGCCCGGCAGCCAGGTGCTCCAGCAGGTGCTCGCCCAGGTCGCCGCCGCCCGCCGGTCATGGGATCGGTGACCGGCTCCGAACTGGCCTTTTGAGCTTTATTTGCAAATCTCTTTACCTTCCCTTGGGGATTGGGGTACTGTCGTCCGTACGGAGGGGAGTACTCCCTGTCTGTGCGGCGTACCCGTCAATACGGATCAGGCCAGATCCCGGGGCGTCGGCCCGTGGTTCCGGGCGCATCACGCGTCCCGGGTACCCGGGTGGAAGAGACCTCCGGCAGCGACGACGCTGACATCTGCCGTGTGACGTACTGCCGGAGGCGTAGTGGAAGTTTCGGTGACCCTGTGGGTCCTGACCATCGTGGGCCTTGCCGCCCTCATCGCGGTCGATTTCTTCATCGGCCGCAAACCGCACGACGTATCGATCAAGGAAGCCGGTATCTGGACCGGCGTCTGGATCGCCCTGGCGGGCCTCTTCGGGCTCGGCCTGCTCCTCTTCAGTGGCGGTGAGCCCGCCGGCGAGTTCTTCGCGGGCTTCATCACCGAGAAGTCACTGAGCGTGGACAACCTCTTCGTCTTCGTCCTGATCATGGCGAAGTTCGCAGTGCCCTCCCAGTACCAGCAGCGGGTTCTGCTCATCGGCGTGCTCATAGCCCTGGTGCTGAGGGCCGTCTTCATCGCCGCGGGTGCGGCGATCCTCGCCAGCTTCGCCTGGGTCTTCTACATCTTCGGTGCCTTCCTCATCTACACCGCCTTGAAGCTCATCCAGGAGGCCCGGGCCGACCAGGAGGACGAGGAGTTCGAGGAGAACAAGCTCCTCAAGGCCGCCGAGCGTCGCTTCGGTGTCGCCGACCGGTACCACGGCACCAAGCTGTGGATCGAGGAGAACGGCAAGCGGATCATGACCCCGATGCTGGTCGTGATGCTCGCGATCGGCACCACCGACGTGCTCTTCGCGCTCGACTCCATCCCGGCGATCTTCGGTCTGACGCAGGACCCGTACATCGTGTTCACGGCCAACGCGTTCGCGCTGATGGGTCTGCGACAGCTGTACTTCCTCATCGGCGGTCTGCTGAGGAAGCTGGTCCACCTGTCCTACGGCCTGTCCGTGATCCTGGGCTTCATCGGCGTCAAGCTGGTGCTGCACGCCCTGCACGAGTCCGGCGTCCACGTCCCCGAGATCAGCATTCCGGTCTCGCTCGGCGTGATCTGCTCCGTCCTGATCGTCACCACGATCACCAGCCTCCGCGCCTCGAAGAAGCAGGCCGCGGCGGAAGCGGCGGCCGCCGGGGGCGACGACACCCGCAAGGACAGCGTCGAGGCCTGATCACCCGGGCCCGGGAGCGGCGAACGGCGCGCAGCCGTTCGCCGCTCCTCCCGTGTGCGCCGGGCGTGCTCGGCGGGCGAAGGCTCCCGGGTCCGGAGTGCGGCGTCCGTCGCCCTCTGCGACGATCACCGCATGGTCACCGGTCCCAGGGCGCTCCTCGCACAGTGGACGACCGTCACGCCCGTGATCGCGGTCGTACTGCTGGCCCTCACCTGGGGCCGCTCGCTGCCCGGCGCGGTCGTCGCGCTGCTCACGATCGTCCTGGCGGCCTCCGTCCTGGCCGCCGTGCACCACGCCGAGGTGGTCGCCCACCGGGTGGGCGAGCCCTTCGGCTCCCTGGTCCTCGCCATCGCGGTCACGGTCATCGAGGTCGCGCTCATCGTGACCCTGATGGTGGACGGCGGCGACAAGAGCGCGACCCTGGCCCGGGACACGGTCTTCGCGGCCGTCATGATCACCTGCAACGGCGTGGTCGGACTCAGCCTCCTGGTCGCCTCCCTGCGACACGGGACCGCGGTGTTCAACCCGGAGGGCACCGGCGCCGCCCTCGCGACGGTGGCGACCCTGGCCACCCTCAGCCTGGTGCTGCCCACCTTCACCACCAGCGCGCCCGGCCCGGAGTTCTCCACCGTGCAGCTGACCTTCGCGGCACTGTCCTCGCTCGTCCTCTACGGCCTGTTCATCGCGACCCTGACCGTGCGGCACCGCGACTACTTCCTGCCGATCACCCGGCAGGGCGAAGTGATCACCTTCGAGGAGCACGCCCACGCACCGTCCTCCCGCACGGCTCTGACCAGTCTGGGGATGCTGGGCCTGGCCCTGGTCGGCGTCGTCGGCCTCGCGAAGGGCGTGTCGCCGACCATCGAGGACGGGGTGGCGGCCGCCGGACTCCACCACGCCGTCGTCGGCGTCATCATCGCGCTGCTGGTCCTGCTCCCCGAGACCATCGCCGCGGTGCGTTCCGCGCGCCGCGACCGGGTCCAGACCAGCCTGAACCTGGCGCTCGGCTCCGCCATGGCCAGCATCGGACTGACCATTCCCGCGGTGGCCCTGGCCTCGGTGTGGCTCACCGGGCCGCTGGTCCTCGGCCTCGGCTCCATCCACATGGTGCTGCTCGCCCTGACCGTGGTGGTGGCCTCGCTGACGGTCGTGCCGGGCCGGGCCACGCCCTTGCAGGGCGGTGTCCACCTGGTGCTGTTCGCGGCGTACCTGGAACTGGCCGTCAACCCGTAGGCGGGGCCGGGGCACCGGCGCACCGTGATAGACCGGGGGCCGAGCAGCGGTCGCGCAGGGACCGCCGCACCCTCACGGACCGGAGGAACCGTGCCCCGCAGCCTGGCCAACGCCCCGATCATGATCCTCAACGGCCCCAACCTGAACCTGCTCGGCCAGCGCCAGCCGGAGATCTACGGCTCCGACACCCTCGCCGACGTCGAGGCGCTGTGCGTGAAGGCGGCGGCCGCGCACGGCGGCACGGTGGACTTCCGGCAGTCCAACCACGAGGGCGAACTGGTCGACTGGATCCACGAGGCCCGGCTGAACCACTGCGGGATCGTGATCAACCCCGCCGCCTACTCGCACACGTCCGTCGCCATCCTGGATGCGCTCAACACCTGCGACGGGCTGCCGGTGGTGGAGGTCCACATCTCCAACATCCACCAGCGTGAGCCGTTCCGGCACCACTCCTACGTCTCGCAGCGCGCCGACGGCGTCGTCGCGGGGTGCGGTGTGCAGGGGTACGTCTTCGGTGTGGAGCGGATCGCCGCCCTGGCCGGGGCGGGCTCGGCCAGGGCCTGAGGCGCCGGGGCCGCCGGCCGAGGGCGGGGGTCGGGGGGCCGGCGGCCCGTGCCGCCCAGGAGCCGTCGTTCCTGTGCGGGGCTGCCACCAGTCGACCGCGCCAAGCCGGTGCGCGGGGAGCGGGTGCGGCCCGCGCGTGTGTGCGAACGCTTCACACGGGGCGCGTACGTCGGACGGGAGGGCGCGGGCGGGCACCTGACCCGCCCGCCCGTCACCAGCCCCGTGCCCGCCATTCCGGCAGGTGCGGCCGCTCCGCGCCGAGCGTCGTGTCGTTGCCGTGCCCGGGATAGACCCACGTCTCGTCCGGGAGCGTGTCGAAGACCTTGGTCTGCACGTCGTGGATGAGGCTCGCGAAGGCGTCCGGGTCCTTGAAGGTGTTCCCCACGCCGCCCGGGAACAGGCAGTCCCCGGTGAACACGTGGGGATGCCCGTGCGGGTCGTCGTAGACCAGGACGACGGAGCCCGGCGTGTGTCCGGCGATGTGGCGTGCGGTGAGTTCCACCTGCCCCACCCGGATCGTGTCGCCGTCGTCGATCAGGACGTCGGTCGGCACCGGGATGCCCTCGGCGTCGTGCCGGCCGGCGTGGGTGCGGGCGCCGGTGGCCGCGACGACCTCGGCGAGCGCCTGCCAGTGGTCGCCGTGCCGGTGTGTGGTGACGACGGAAGCGATGCCGTCGTCCCCGATCGTGCCGAGCAGGGTGTGCGCGTCGTTGGCGGCGTCGATCAGCAGTTGCTCGTCGGTGGCCCGGCAGCGCAGCAGATAGGCGTTGTTGTTCATCGGGCCGACCGCGACCTTGGTGATCATCAGGTCCTTGAGCTCGTGCACGTCGGCGGGCCCGCCGACCGTCACCTCTCCGCTGTACGTCATGACGGCCAGCCTAGCGCCGGGAGGCGGCCGGCAGGCTGCCTCCCGGTTGCTGACCGGGACCTACAGCGGAGGCAGCGTCGGCAGCGCGCCGCCCTCCACCGTGAGCGCGGAGCCCGCACGGCGGCCGGCGAGCCAGCCGAGCAGATCGGCCGGGGGACCGGTGACGGTCACCTCGGGAGCGTCCGACTCCCGCCCCGTGGTCCACGCGCGCGTGCCGTCCGTGAGCCGGGTCGGCGGCACGTCGGGGTGACCGGCGAACCGGGCGGCGAGGAAGTCGGTCTCCCGCTCGGTGAACTCCGCGGGAAGGTCCTCCAGCTCGTAGCCGGCGCCCAGGTCCACGTGGTGCAGCTCCACCTCGGCCCACCTGCGGAACGGCACCCTGGAGGCCGAGTCCGTGACCCCGTTGCGCAGCTCCACCGTGCGCGTCCAGTCCGCGGGTGCGGCACCGACGTCCTGGAACCGGGCGGCGCTCTCGCGCACATCCGCGAGCTGGGCGTCGAGCGGGCGCGGGGCGTCCCGCTCGATGTCGGCGTCCCGGGCCTCGCCCGAGACGTACATGGGACGTCCTTCGAGGACGTTCACGAGGGCGTCGGCGTTGCGGGCGAGGTGGGCGAGGACGTGACCGCGACTCCAGCCGGGAAGCCGTGACGACTCCGTCACGAACGCGTTGTCCAGTTTCCCGACCGCGGTGAGCAGCCGATCGGTCGCGTCACGTACAGACGCCAGGTCATGAGCGTGATCCATCATGCTGCTGACCCTAGACCGCGCCACACCTTCGGGTGAAGGTTGTGGACGACCCCCGCAATTCGAATGCACGTGCTATAAGGTCGACTGCGGCGTCGGGCATGCTGGGAAGTCGGGGTTTGTTGACAACCGGTGAATCCGACCGGCGTTGTCAGTGGCTCCCCCTAGTCTGAGAAAGACGGGGGCCCCGCCCCTGTCACTTCTCTCAAGAAAGGTGCGGACCGGCGTGGCCGACCGTCTCATCGTCCGTGGCGCGCGCGAGCACAACCTGAAGAACGTCTCGCTCGACCTGCCTCGTGACTCGCTCATCGTCTTCACGGGCCTGTCCGGGTCGGGCAAGTCCTCCCTGGCCTTCGACACCATCTTCGCCGAGGGCCAGCGGCGCTACGTGGAGTCGCTCTCCTCCTACGCCCGGCAGTTCCTCGGCCAGATGGACAAGCCGGACGTCGACTTCATCGAGGGCCTCTCCCCGGCGGTCTCGATCGACCAGAAGTCGACCTCGCGCAACCCGCGCTCCACGGTCGGCACCATCACCGAGGTCTACGACTACCTGCGCCTGCTCTTCGCCCGCATCGGCAAGCCGCACTGCCCCGAGTGCGGCCGGCCCATCTCGCGCCAGTCGCCGCAGGCCATCGTGGACAAGGTCCTGGAGCTGCCGGAGGGCAGCCGCTTCCAGGTGCTGTCGCCGCTGGTGCGCGAGCGCAAGGGTGAGTTCGTCGACCTCTTCGCCGACCTCCAGACCAAGGGCTACTCCCGCGCGCGGGTGGACGGCGAGACCGTCCAGTTGTCCAACCCGCCCACCCTGAAGAAGCAGGAGAAGCACACCATCGAGGTGGTCGTCGACCGCCTCACGGTGAAGGACTCCGCCAAGCGGCGCCTGACCGACTCCGTGGAGACCGCGCTCGGCCTGTCCGGCGGCATGGTCGTGCTCGACTTCGTCGACCTCCCCGAGGACGACCCCGAGCGCGAGCGCATGTACTCCGAGCACCTGTACTGCCCTTACGACGACCTGTCCTTCGAGGAGCTGGAGCCCCGCTCCTTCTCCTTCAACTCGCCCTTCGGCGCCTGCCCCGACTGCTCCGGCATCGGCACGCGCATGGAGGTCGACGCGGAGCTGATCGTCCCCGACGAGGACAAGTCCCTCGACGAGGGCGCCATTCACCCCTGGTCGCACGGGCACACCAAGGACTACTTCGGCCGACTGATCGGCGCCCTCGCCGACGCGCTCGGCTTCCGTACGGACATCCCCTTCGCGGGCCTGCCGCTGCGCGCCCGCAAGGCCCTGCTGTACGGCCACAAGACCCAGGTCGAGGTCCGCTACCGCAACCGGTACGGCCGCGAGCGCCGGTACACCACGGCCTTCGAGGGCGCGATCCCCTTCGTCAAGCGCCGGCACAGCGAGGCGGAGAGCGACGCCAGCCGCGAGCGCTTCGAGGGCTACATGCGCGAGGTGCCCTGCCCCACCTGTCAGGGCACGCGCCTGAAGCCGCTCGTCCTCGCGGTCACCGTCATGGGCAAGTCGATCGCCGAGGTCTCGGCGATGTCCATCAGCGACTGCGCGGACTTCCTGGGCGAGCTGACGCTCAACGCCCGGGACAAGAAGATCGCCGAGCGCGTGCTGAAGGAGGTCAACGAGCGGCTGCGCTTCCTGGTCGACGTCGGCCTGGACTACCTCTCGCTGAACCGCGCGGCGGGCACCCTCTCCGGCGGCGAGGCCCAGCGCATCCGGCTGGCCACCCAGATCGGCTCCGGACTCGTCGGCGTGCTGTACGTCCTCGACGAGCCGTCCATCGGCCTGCACCAGCGCGACAACCACCGGCTGATCGAGACCCTCGTCCGGCTCCGGGACATGGGCAACACCCTGATCGTCGTCGAGCACGACGAGGACACCATCAAGGTCGCCGACTGGATCGTCGACATCGGCCCCGGCGCGGGCGAGCACGGCGGCAAGGTGGTGCACAGCGGCTCCGTCAAGGAGCTGCTCGACAACGCCGAGTCGCAGACCGGCCTGTACCTGTCCGGGCGCAAGGCCATTCCGCTGCCCGACATCAGGCGCCCGCAGGACCCCTCCCGGCGGCTCACCGTGCACGGCGCCCGGGAGAACAACCTCCAGGACATCGACGTGTCCTTCCCGCTGGGCGTCTTCACGGCCGTCACCGGCGTCTCGGGATCCGGCAAGTCGACGCTGGTCAACGACATCCTGTACACCCACCTGGCCCGCGAGCTGAACGGCGCGCGGAACGTCCCCGGCAGGCACACGCGCGTGGACGGCGACGACCTCGTCGACAAGGTCGTCCACGTCGACCAGTCGCCCATCGGCCGCACCCCGCGGTCGAACCCGGCCACGTACACCGGCGTCTTCGACCACATCCGCAAGCTGTTCGCGGAGACGACGGAGGCGAAGGTCCGGGGATACCTGCCCGGCCGCTTCTCCTTCAACGTCAAGGGCGGCCGCTGCGAGAACTGCGCGGGCGACGGCACCATCAAGATCGAGATGAACTTCCTCCCGGACGTCTACGTCCCGTGCGAGGTCTGCCACGGCGCCCGGTACAACCGGGAGACCCTGGAGGTCCATTACAAGGGCAAGTCCATCGCCGACGTCCTGAACATGCCGATCGAGGAGGCGACCGACTTCTTCGAGGCGGTCCCCGCCATCTCCCGGCACATGAAGACCCTGAAGGACGTCGGCCTCGGCTACGTCCGGCTCGGCCAGTCCGCGACCACCCTGTCCGGCGGCGAGGCCCAGCGCGTCAAGCTCGCCAGCGAGCTGCAGCGCCGCTCCACCGGGCGCACGGTGTACGTCCTGGACGAGCCGACCACGGGTCTGCACTTCGAGGACATCAGCAAGCTCCTGACGGTCCTCGGCGGCCTGGTCGACAAGGGCAACACGGTCATCGTCATCGAGCACAACCTCGACGTGATCAAGACCGCCGACTGGGTCGTCGACATGGGCCCCGAGGGCGGCGCCGGCGGTGGCCTGGTGGTCGCCGAAGGCACGCCCGAGCAGGTCGCGGGCGTACCCGCCAGCCACACCGGCAAGTTCCTGCGGGACGTCCTGGGCGCCGACCGGGTCAGCGACGCCGCCCCCGTGACCAGGCTGCGCAAGGCGGCGAAGACGGTCGCGACCAAGGCCGCCGCCAAGAAGACCGCCACGAAGACGGTCACGGGCACGGCGGCCAAGAAGGCGACCGCCACCAGGACGGCCAAGACAGCGGTCAAGAAGGCCGCCAAGCCCGCCGCGAAGAAGACCACGCGGACGAGCAAGGCCTGAGCCCTACGGCGCCGGGCCCCACGGGAACATCCGTGGGGCCCGGCGCCGTCCGCGCGGCCGGACACGCAGGCGCCCCTCGGCGCGGCAGGCCGCGCCCAGCTCATGGAACACCTCGGCGCGGGAACGCTGCGGCTGCTGCACGAGCCCCTGTCGCTGCCCGAGGAGGGCCGGCGGATCGTCGTGCACCTGCCCGCGTAAGACGCCACGGCCACCGCGCCACCGCCCTGGACCGGCTCGTCCACGGTCGCCGCCCCGGCGTCCTGCGGGCCGTCCGCCCGGCGGTCCGAGAGCGTCCGGCCGAAGCCGAAGCCGAAGCCGAAGCCGAAGCCGAAGCCGAAGCCGAAGCCGAAGCCGAAGCCGGAGCCGAAGCCGGAGCCGGTGCTGCGGCCGGTGCCGGCAGCGGCCGTTCTCCGTCAGACGGCGACCTCATGGGCGTACGGCGGTTCCGCGCCCGCGCGGGAACAGGTGACCGCCGCGGCGCGGGCGGCGAAGCCCAGCAGCCCGGCCCAGCCGTCCGGACCCAGGGCGGCCAGGTCCGCGTCGCGGAGAGCGCCCCGCGCCGCGAGGCCGTGCAGGAGTGCCGCGTTCACCGTGTCGCCCGCCCCGATCGTGTCCGCCACCTCGACGCGCTCGCCCGGCACCGTGTACTCGCCCCCGTCCCGGGTGAAGGCCGTCAGCCCGTCGCCGCCCCGCGTGACCACGACCGCGGCCGGTCCCGCCGCGAGCCACTCCCGGGGCGTGCCGCCGAGCCACTCGGCGTCCTCGGCGGACAGCTTCAGCAGCGACACCGACGGCAGCCAGCTCTTGAACCGGGCCCGGTAGGCGTCGGGGTCCGGGATCAGCCCGGCCCGGATGTTCGGGTCCAGCGCGGTGAACACACCCCGCGCGGCCGTCTCGCGCAACAGTTCCTCGTACGCGCTCGCGCCCGGCTCCAGGACCAGCGAACAGGTCCCGAAGGAGACGGCCCGGGTGCCGGACGGCAGCGCGGCGGGCAGCGCGAACATCCGGTCGGCCGTTCCCTCCACGTAGAAGGAGTACGCGGCCGAGCCGTCCGCGTCGAGCGACGCCACGGCGAGGGTCGTCGGCTCGGCCCCGCGCTGCACCGGAGAGACGTCGACGCCGGTCTCGCGCAGCCGGTCGAGCAGCGCCTCGCCGAAGCCGTCGTACGACACACGCGAGCAGAACGCGACGGGGGAACCGAGGCGGCCCAGCGCGACGGCCGTGTTGTACGGACCGCCCCCGAGCGCGGGCCGCAGCGCGGCGAGGGCGCCCGTGCCCTGCGGTACCAGGTCGATCAGTGCCTCACCGGCGACGACGATCACGGGAGGGTCCTTTCGTGGGCCTTGGCGTGGGCTTTTCCGGACGGTCCGGCGACGTGCCCGGACTTCTCGGAGAGCGGTCCGGGCTGCTCGACACAGCCGCACGAGCCGCGGTGGACGAAGGTGCAGGGCAGTCGCAGGGTCCGCGCGGGCCGGTCCGGCTCGGCCAGGCGGTCGAGGAGCAGGCGGACGGCCTGCGCCCCGATGTCCCTGCTGGGCTGGGCGACCGCGGTGAGCCGGGGGGAGAAGAGATCGGCCCAGGCGAAGTCGTCGAAGCAGCACAGGGCGAGGTCACCGGGTACCGACAGGCCCCGGCTCCGCAGGGCGCGCAGGGCGCCGATGGTCATCGCGTTGTTGGCGGTGACCAGTGCGGTGGGCGGCACCGCCAGGGACAGCAGGTCTGCCGTGGCGCGCTCGCCGCCCGCCGCCTCGGAGTCGCCGTGGACCAGCAGCCGCTCGTCGAAGGGCAGCCCGGCGGCGGCGAGTCCGTGCCGGTAACCGGTGATCCGCTCGCGGGTCGTGCTGAGGCCGGGCCGGCCCGCGACCAGGCCGATCCGGCGGTGGCCCAGCCCGGCGAGATGGCCCACCAGGCCGGTGGTCGGCTCGGCGCCCTCGGCACCGACCTGGTCGAAGCGCGGGGCGTCCTCGCCCTCCGGCACGTCCACGATCCGGTCGAGGAACACGGCCGGCACCCGGTGGCGGGTGAGGTAGGAGACGAGCTCCCGGGGCTCGGCGGAGGGTGCGACGATCATGCCGTCCACGCGTCGCTCGTGCAGCAGCCGGACGACTTCGCGTTCGTGCGCGGGGTCCTCGTGCGGATCGGCGATGAGCAGGCCGTATCCGTGTTCCAGGGCACTGGCCTCGACGCCCTGGAGGATCTCCGTGAAGTACGGGTTGCTGATGGCCGACACCGCCAGCCCGATGGAGCGGGTGCGGGAGGTCACCAGGGAACGGGCGAGGGTGTTCGTGGTGTAGCCCAGTTCCTCGACGGCGTCCAGTACCGCCCGGCGAGTGTGCGGCAGCACCGGACGGGTGTCGTTGAGCACGTGCGAGACCGTCGCCACCGAGACCCCGGCACTCCGCGCCACATCGGCCATGGTCGCCACCCGGACACCCCCTTAGCGTGCGGTCGCACCGTGGCCGGACCGTATCCCATGGCGCCGGGTCGCGTAAACGCTTGCGCAAGCGTTTACGCGGGTGCCGGCGAAGGCCCCGCCGGGGACCCCCGCCCCGGGGGCACCCGGCCCTCGGAACCGCCCAAGGCGCCGGATATCGTCGCCCTGCACCCGCACACCCCGGCCCTGCCCGCCCCGACCCGTGGAGATCCCATGCCCGGCCGTCCCGCCCCGAGCCGCCGTACCGTCCTGCGTTCGGCGGCCGCCACGCCCGTCGCCGGGCTCGGCCTGGCCGCCTGCTCCCCGGGCGACGACGGTGCCGCGCCGGCCAGGCCGACCGCGCCCGTGGACCTCGGCGCGGACGGAGACGTCGCCAAGGGCGCGACGAAGCTCTTCCCGGACGGGAACGTGGTGGTCAGCCGGGCCGCGGACGGCTCCCTGAAGGCGTTCAGCACGGTGTGCACGCACGCGGGGTGCCCCATCAGGAAGCTGGAGGGGACCAAGCTCGTCTGCAACTGCCACGGCAGTGAGTTCGACGCCCGTACCGGCGAGGTGCTGCACGCCCCGGCGACCGTGCCGCTCGTCGAACTGCCGGTCTCGGTCGAGCAGGGCCGGATCGTCGCGAGCCCCGGGACCTGACCGGGACGGGCCGCGTCCTACTCCCAGTCCCAGCCGATCCCCAGCATCCCCGACCTGACCCGCGGCTCCACGAGGTGCACCGAATGGTGCTGCCCGCTGAGCACCAGCTCCTGCCGGCCGCCGCGCGGTGCCGCCGGAGAGTGCTGCGTGAAGCGGTGGCAGCGCACCGGAAGCGCCGCGGCGTCGAACCGCACCTGGAGCGCGTACTGCCCGCCCGCCGTACCGAACCCGCGGACGTACTCGCGCGACACACCGGCCGTGGCGTCCTCGACGCCGTAGCGGAAGAGATGGGTGTCGCCGGCCCCCAGCCGGGTGTCGAAGAGCAGCTCGGTGACGAGCACACCGGTCTCCTGGTGGGTGCGGACACGGCCCGTGCGGCAGTTCTCCAGCGCGTGGACGGTCATCCGCGCGGGAACGCATCCCGGATCGCCGTAGTGGACCGCGACGAAGCGGTCCACGCCGTCTCGGTGGGCACGGACGATGAGGTGCGACTCGCGTCCCGCCAGCTCACGGCGGGGGCCGATGCGGATCCGTTCGTGGTGCCCCAGGGTGTGCACCCCGCCGTCCGGCGACGGGTAGCCCAGTTCGGTCAGCAGCTGGTCCAGGACGCCCGACGCCGCCAGGTGGGCACGGTAGGAGCGGCCCGCGGGCCGTCGCTCCTCGGGTTCCGAGTCGGCCTCGGCGAGCAGGCGTATCAGCGACTCCTCGGGCAACTGGAGTATCTCCTCCAGGGCCCGCACCGCCCGGAGGGACTCCGGACGCTGCGGACGGCGGGCGCCCTGCTGCCAGTAGCTCAGACTCGTGACGCCCACCTTCACCCCGTGGCGGGACAGATGGTGCTGCACGCGCTGCAGCGGCAGTCCGCGGGCGGCGATCGCCGCCCGCAGGGCGACGTGGAAGGGACCACCGCGCAGGGCCGAGTCGAGTTGCGCGGTGGCGACGTCCGCGTGCTGTGTGGCGTGCGGCATGCAGGGGCCCTTCTGTGAAGTTCACGGCGGCTGGTCAGGCCGTCGACACGGATCGACCGGGGCCGCCCGCCCCCGCTCGCGACGCAGAGGTCTTCACATCCGTACGCCGCGCTTCAGGGCCCCGAGTCCCCCCGCATTGAAGCGTGTCGACCTAGTCCCGACAACACCTGGCGCCCGACCGCCGTCCGCTCCTGGCCGAGAACGCACGGGCCCGCGGTCCCGGAGGACACCCGCCGTGACCGGCCGACCCCGTACCGTCTTCCCCGGCCTCTCCCGCGGGCTGTCCACAGGGGTCCGGCCCGTCGTCCACAGGCCCGCCGGAGTGTCGGTCCGCGCCAGTAGGGTGTGAGTCATGGCCGACCCCTCCAGCTACCGCCCCAGGCCGGGAGAGATCCCGGACTCCCCGGGGGTGTACAGGTTCCGTGACGAGCACCGCCGGGTGATCTACGTCGGAAAGGCGAAGAGCCTGCGCCAGCGCCTGGCGAACTACTTCCAGGACCTGGCGCACCTGCACCCGCGCACCCGCACCATGGTCACGACCGCCGCGTCCGTGGAATGGACGGTGGTGTCCACCGAGGTCGAGGCGCTGCAGCTGGAGTACTCCTGGATCAAGGAGTACGACCCCCGGTTCAACGTCAAGTACCGCGACGACAAGAGCTACCCGTACCTCGCGGTGACGATGAACGAGGAGTTCCCGCGCGTCCAGGTGATGCGCGGCCAGAAGAAGAAGGGCGTGCGCTACTTCGGGCCGTACGGGCACGCCTGGGCGATCCGCGACACGGTCGACCTCCTGCTGCGCGTCTTCCCGGTGCGCACCTGCTCCGCGGGCGTCTTCAAGAACGCCGCCCGCACCGGCCGCCCCTGCCTGCTCGGATACATCGGCAAGTGCTCGGCGCCCTGCGTCGGCCGTATCACCCCCGACGACCACTGGGACCTGGCCGACGAGTTCTGCGACTTCATGGCCGGCCGCACCGGTACCTACCTGCGCCGCCTGGAGCGGCAGATGGCCGAGGCGGCCGAGGAGATGGAGTACGAGCGGGCGGCCCGACTGCGGGACGACATCGGGGCGCTCAAGAAGGCCATGGAGAAGAGCGCGGTCGTGCTCGCCGACGCCACCGACGCCGACCTGATCGCGGTCGCCGAGGACGAACTGGAGGCGGCCGTCCAGATCTTCCACGTGCGCGGCGGACGCGTGCGCGGTCAGCGCGGCTGGGTCACCGACAAGGTGGAGGAGATCACCACCGGCGCCCTCGTCGAGCACGCCCTACAGCAGCTGTACGGCGAGGAGAAGGGGGACGCCGTCCCCAAGGAGGTCCTGGTCCCCGCCCTGCCCGACCCGGTGGAGCCCGTCCAGCAGTGGCTGGCCGAGCGCCGCGGATCGGGGGTGTCGCTGCGCATCCCGCAGCGCGGCGACAAGAAGGCGCTGATGGAGACCGTCCAGCGCAATGCCCAGCAGGCCCTCGTCCTGCACAAGACCAAGCGCGCCTCCGACCTGACGACGCGCTCGCGCGCGCTCGAGGAGATCGCCGAGGCCCTCGACCTGGACAGCGCCCCGCTCAGGATCGAGTGCTACGACATCTCGCACCTCCAGGGCGACGACGTCGTGGCCTCCATGGTCGTCTTCGAGGACGGGCTGGCCCGGAAGAGCGAATACCGGCGGTTCCAGATCAAGGGCTTCGAGGGACAGGACGACGTCCGTTCCATGCACGAGGTCATCACCCGCCGCTTCCGCCGCTACCTCGCCGAGAAGGAGAGGACCGGCGAGTGGGCGGACGGCGAGGGACTGGCCGACGACGCCCGGCACCCGAACGGCGACGCCGCCCAGAACGGCGACGCCGCCCCGGACGACGGCGCCGCTCCCGACGACGGCGCGGCCCGCACGGACGGGCGAGGGCTCACGGACGGGCAGGAGCTCACGGACGGCCCCGCGCTCAAGGACGACGACGGCCGGCCCAAGCGCTTCGCCTACCCGCCCCAGCTCGTCGTCGTCGACGGCGGGCAGCCGCAGGTCGCCGCGGCCCAGCGGGCGCTGGACGAGCTGGGCATCGACGACATCGCCGTGTGCGGCCTCGCCAAGCGCCTGGAGGAGGTCTGGCTGCCCCGCGAGGACGACCCGGTCGTCCTGCCCCGCACCAGCGAGGGCCTCTACCTGCTGCAGCGGGTCCGCGACGAGGCCCACCGCTTCGCGATCACCTACCAGCGCGCCAAACGCGCCAAACGCTTCCGCGCCGGCCCGCTGGACGACGTGCCCGGCCTGGGGGAGACCCGCAAGCAGGCGCTGATCAAGCACTTCGGTTCGGTGAAGAAGCTGCGGTCGGCGACGATCGACCAGATCTGCGAGGTGCCCGGCATAGGCCGCAAGACCGCCGAGACGGTCGCCGTGGCCCTCGCCCGGGCCACCCCGGCCGCGCCCGCCGTGAACACGGCGACCGGAGAGATCATGGATGACGACGACGGGGCACCCGAGACGACGGCGGATGCCCCGGGGGAGCCCGTGTCCGCGGGCACCCCGGACGAACGACGGGGGCAGGAGAGATGACCGAGCACGAGGCACAGCCCGCAGCGGAGCGAGAACAGGCGCGGCCCGCAGCCGGACGAGAACAGGCGCGGCCCGCGACGGGACGAGAACAGCCCCGGCACACCGCCGAGCGGGAACAGACGCACGACGACGGAGCACAGGTGAGTACGGGCAAGGAAACGGCCGGGGCGCACGAGGCGGCCATCCCCGAGCTGGTGATCATCTCCGGCATGTCCGGGGCCGGCCGCTCGACGGCCGCCAAGTGTCTGGAGGACCTGGGCTGGTTCGTCGTCGACAACCTCCCGCCCGCGCTGATCCCCACCATGGTGGAGCTCGGCGCCCGCTCCCAGGGCAACGTGGCCCGCATCGCGGTGGTCGTCGACGTCCGCGGCCGGCGCTTCTTCGACAATCTGCGCGAGTCCCTCGCGGACCTCGACGCCCGCGGCGTCACCCGCCGGATCGTCTTCCTGGAGTCCTCCGACGACGCCCTGGTGCGCCGCTTCGAGTCGGTGCGCCGCCCGCACCCCCTCCAGGGCGACGGCCGCATCGTCGACGGCATCGCCGCCGAGCGCGAGCTCCTGCGCGAACTGCGCGGCGACGCCGACCTGGTGATCGACACCTCCAGCCTCAACGTGCACGAGCTGCGCGCCAAGATGGACGCCCAGTTCGCCGGCGACCAGGAGCCCGAGCTGCGGGCCACGGTGATGTCCTTCGGCTTCAAGTACGGCCTCCCGGTCGACGCCGACCTCGTCGTCGACATGCGCTTCCTGCCCAACCCGCACTGGGTCCCGGAGCTGCGCCCCTTCACCGGCCTCAACGAGGAGGTGTCGAGCTACGTCCTCAACCAGCCCGGGGCCAAGGAGTTCCTGGACCGCTATGCCGAGCTGCTCCAGCTGATCGCCGCGGGCTACCGTCGGGAGGGCAAGCGCTATGTGACCGTCGCCGTCGGCTGCACCGGCGGCAAGCACCGGTCCGTGGCCATGTCGGAGAAGCTCGCCGCCCGGCTCGCCGCCGAGGGCGTGGAGACGGTGGTCGTCCACCGGGACATGGGACGGGAATGACAGGGGAATGACAGGACGTACTCCGCGGCTGGGCAGGCTGCGCCGGGTGGTGCCCGAGGGACGCGGGGGCAGACCCGCCGACGCCCGCGCCGCCCGGCCCGAACAGGCACGCGGCGGCAAGCCGCGCCGCCGGGGCGCCCAGCCCAAGGTCGTCGCCCTCGGCGGCGGCATGGGCCTGTCCGCCTCGCTCGCCGCGCTGCGCCGGATCACCGGCGACCTCACCGCCGTCGTCACCGTCGCCGACGACGGCGGCTCCAGCGGGCGCCTGCGCGACGAGCTGGGCGTTCTGCCGCCCGGCGACCTGCGCAAGGCGCTGGCCGCACTGTGCGGCGACGACGACTGGGGCCAGACCTGGGCCCGCGTCATCCAGCACCGCTTCCAGTCCCAGGGCGACCTGCACGAACACGCGGTCGGCAATCTGCTGATCGTCGCCCTGTGGGAGCAGCTCGGCGACCATGTCCAGGCGCTGGACCTGGTGGGCAAGCTGCTCGGCGCGCACGGCCGGGTACTGCCCATGTCCGCCGTGCCGCTGGAGCTCCAGGCCCTGGTCAGGGGCCACGACCCGGAGCGGCCCGACGAGGTGGACACCGTGCGGGGGCAGGCGACCGTGGCGCTCACGCCCGGCGAGGTGCAGTCCGTGCACCTGGTGCCCAGCGACCCGCCCGCCGTCCCCGAGGCGGTCGACGCCGTCCTGGACGCCGACTGGGTGGTGCTCGGTCCCGGCTCCTGGTTCTCCTCGGTCATTCCGCACCTGCTCGTGCCGGATCTGCTGGACGCGCTGGTCGAGACGAAGGCGCGCCGGGTGCTCTCACTGAACCTCGCCCCGCAGCCCGGAGAAACTGAGGGCTTCTCCCCGCAGCGTCATTTGGAGGTTTTGGGACGACACGCCCCTAAACTCGCCCTGGACGTGGTGCTGGCCGACGAGGCCGCCGTGCCCGACCGTGACTCGCTCACCGACGCCGCGAAACGGTTCGGTGCCGCGGTCGAGCTGGCTCCGGTCGCCCGGACCGACGGGACCCCGAGGCACGACCCGGAGCTGCTGGCCGCCGCGTACGACCGTATTTTTCGGATGCATGGAAGGATCGGCCCATGGCGATGACGGCAGCGGTGAAGAGCGAGATCTCCCAGCTCCCCGTCACCCGGACCTGCTGCAGAAAGGCGGAGGTCTCCGCCGTCCTGCGGTTCGCCGGCGGCCTCCACCTGGTGAGCGGACGCATCGTGATCGAGGCGGAGCTGGACACCGGGAACGCGGCGCGACGGCTCAAGCGGGACATCCTGGAGATCTTCGGGCACAGCTCGGAGCTGATCGTGATGGCGCCGGGCGGGCTGCGCCGCGGTTCGCGTTTCGTGGTCCGGGTGGTCGCGGGCGGTGACCAGCTGGCCCGGCAGACCGGTCTGGTGGACGGTCGGGGCCGCCCGATCCGGGGCCTGCCGCCGCAGGTGGTCTCGGGGGCCACCTGCGACGCCGAGGCGGCCTGGCGCGGGGCCTTCCTGGCGCACGGCTCGCTCACCGAGCCCGGCCGTTCCTCCTCCCTGGAGGTGACCTGCCCGGGACCCGAGGCGGCGCTCGCCCTGGTCGGCGCCGCCCGCCGGCTGTCGATCCCGGCCAAGGCCCGCGAGGTGCGCGGCGTGGACCGGGTCGTGGTCCGCGACGGCGACGCGATCGGCGCGCTGCTCACCCGGCTCGGCGCCCACGACTCGGTGCTGGCCTGGGAGGAGCGCAGGCTGCGGCGCGAGGTCCGCGCCACCGCCAACCGGCTCGCCAACTTCGACGACGCCAACCTGCGCCGCTCCGCCCGCGCTGCCGTCGCCGCCGGTGCCCGGGTGCAGCGCGCCCTGGAGATCCTCGCCGACGACGTGCCCGAGCACCTCGCCGCGGCGGGCCGGCTGCGCATGGAGCACAAGCAGGCCTCCCTGGAGGAGCTGGGCGCCCTCGCCGACCCGCCGCTGACCAAGGACGCCGTCGCCGGACGCATCCGCCGCCTGCTGGCCATGGCCGACAAGCGGGCCTCGGACCTCGGCATCGCCGGTACGGACGCCAACCTCGGCGAGGAGGAGCTGGCCGACAACCTCGTCGGCTGACCGGACGCCCCGTGCCCCTGGCCGCCCGGAACGAGGACAACGAGCCGGTGCCGGCGCCCACTTGGGTGACCGGTACCGGCTTTCGCGTGTCCTTGCCGCACTCTTGACTCGATCATGAGCTGTCATGAGCCTGGCATCTGTTCGCCGCTGTGGCGGACGCAGGCCTGTCGGACAGGCCCCATCTAGGGGGGTTCATGAGACGAAGAGCGAGATCGATCCTCGCCGTCGGCGCGCTCCTGATCGGCGGAGCGAGCTTCGCGCCCATCGCCCAGGCACAACCCGCGGACCCGGGGACCCCGGACGCGAACGAAGTGAGGGTCTTCCGCGCCGACGTCACCAAGGAGCAGGTACCCCTGCTGCTGGCGACCGGCCAGGACGGCCACGAACTCGGCGAGCAGGTGCCCGACCGGGGGACCGCCGCCGTCGAGCTGTACCTCACCGGGAAGCAGGCCGGCACGCTGCGGAAGCAGGGCGTCGACCTCACCGAGCACACCCTGTCCGCCCAGGCCGAGAAGCGGGTCGAGAGCGCCGCCGACGGCGTCTTCCGCCCGTACAGCGGCAGCGGCGGCCTGCGCGAGGAGATCCTGCGCACCGCCCAGGAGAACCCCGGCCTCACCAAGGTCGTCTCCATCGGCAAGACGGTCAACGGCCAGGACATCCTGGCGCTCAAGCTCACCAAGCACGCGAAGAAGTCCAAGGACGGCTCCAAGCCCTCCGTCCTCTACATGTCCAACCAGCACGCGCGCGAGTGGATCACCCCGGAGATGACCCGGCGGCTGATGCACCACTACCTGGACAACTACAAGAAGGACCGGCGGATCAGGGAGATCGTCGACTCCACCGAGCTGTGGTTCGTCCTGTCGGCCAACCCCGACGGCTACGACTACACCTTCGAGAGCACCGACAACCGCCTCTGGCGCAAGAACCTGCGCGACGTCAACGGCGACGGCACCATCAGCACCGGCGACGGCGTCGACCTCAACCGCAACTTCGCCTACAAGTGGGGCTACGACGACGAGGGCTCGTCCCCCAACCCCACCAGCGAGACCTACCGCGGCGCGAGCCCCGGCTCCGAGCCCGAGACCAAGGCACTCGACGCCTTCCAGAAGCGCGTCGGCTTCACCTACGGCATCAACTACCACTCCGCCGCCGAACTCCTCCTCTACGGCGTCGGCTGGCAGGTGGCCACCAACACCCCGGACGACGTCCTCTACAAGGCGCTGGCCGGCACCCCCGACAACTCCGCGATCCCCGGCTACCACCCGCAGGTCTCCTCGGAGCTGTACACCACCAACGGCGAGGCCGACGGGCACGCGGCCAACGTCAACGGCATGGCGATGTTCACCCCGGAGATGTCGACCTGCAAGACGGCCTCCGACGTGGACCCCGACGACCAGTGGAACGCGCGCGACTGCCAGTCCGGCTTCAACTTCCCCGACGACGAGAAGCTGATCCAGCAGGAGTTCGCCAAGAACGTCCCGTTCGCGCTCTCCGTCGCCGAGACCGCCGCCCACCCCGACCGGCCCTCCTCCGCGGTCGGCCTGGACGCCGCCGACTTCACCCCCGCCCCCTTCACCACCTCCTACGCGCGCGGCGCCGACCAGGAGGTCTCCGTCGTCGTCCGCAAGTCCGTGCGCGACAAGGAGCTGAAGTACCGCGTCAACGGCGGACGGACCCACGACACGGCGCTGCGGCCCTGGCGGGGCGGCGAGACGTACGGCGGCGAGGACAACCTCTACTTCGACGAGTACCGGGCCAGGGTCAGGGGCGCCGGCCCCGGCGACCGCGTCGAGGTCTGGTTCACCGGCGAGAGGCCGCGCGGTACCCACGACGGCGACGACCGGCGCGGAGGAAGCGGCAAGCACGGCAAGCGCACCGAGAGCGAGCACTTCACCTACACGGTCGCCGAGCGGCCCCGAGCCGACGTCCTCGTCGTCGCCGAGGAGGGCGCGAAGGCCACCCAGACCCAGACGTACGTCGACGCGCTCAAGGCCAACGGCCACCGCGCGGCCGTCTGGGACGTCGCCACGCAGGGCGCCCCCGACGCGCTCGGCGTCCTCGGCCACTTCGGCACCGTCGTCCACTACACGGGCGCCGCGGTGCCCGGCAACGCCACCCAGCTCCAACTGCGCGCCTTCCTCAACGAGGGCGGCAAGCTGATCGAGGCCGGAGAGCAGGCCGGTGGCGACGTCGACCTCGGCGGCGGCACCCTCTCCGACGACTTCAGCCAGTACTACCTGGGCGCCTACACCCGCACCGCCACCTCCGGCGCCACCGGGTTCACCGGCTCCGGCAAGCTCGACAAGGCCGACGGCACCCTCGGCGACGCCCCCGGCAACCCGCTGGACGCCGCCGGCGCGTACAGCGTGACCTCCGACGAGCTCGACCCCGGCACCTACCCGCAGTTCGCGAGCGCGGGCGCCGGGCAGTTCGCCGGGACGGTCAACCCGTACGGTCCCTACGCGGGGGAGTGGATGGCCGCCGCCGTCCACACCGACGACGCCTACAAGCGCCTCACCCGCACCGTCGACCTCACCGGAGTCACCGCCTCCGAGCGCCCCACGCTCCGCACCCAGCTGCTGTGGGACACCGAGCGCGGCTACGACCACGCCCTGGTCGAGGCGCACACCACCGGCGCCGACGACTGGACCACCCTGCCCGAGGCGAACGGCGCCACCGGCACGGCCGTGCCCGCCGAGTGCGCGGCCGGGTTCTACCTGGCCGGGCACCCCTGGCTGGCGCACTACCTGACCCTGTCCGACGAGGGCTGCGCCCCGGCCGGGACCACCGGGCAGTGGAACAGCCTCACCGGCTCCTCCGGCGGCTGGAAGCAGGTCGAGTTCGACCTGAGCGCCTACGCCGGGAAGTCCGTGGAGCTGTCGATCGCGTACGTCACCGACCCCGGCAGCGGCGGTCGCGGCGTCCTCGCCGACGAGGCCTCCCTGGTAGTCGGGGGCGCGGCGACGCAGACCGAGGGCTTCGAGACCTCGCTGGGCGCCTGGCAGGTCTCCGGCCCGCCCGCGGGCAGCCCGGCCGTCCTGAAGGACTGGACCCGCACCGGGACGCTGTTCCAGACCTACGGCGCGGTCACCACGGACGACACCGTGCTGCTCGGCTTCGGTCTGGAGCACCTCGCCGAACCGGCCGCCCGCGCGGCACTGGTCCGGCAGGCGCTGCGTGCCCTGGACGAGTGAATCCCGGTGTGCGGGGGACTGACCCGGTGTAACCAAAACGGGTGATCGGTCCCCGTCGCCCAGGGCGGTCCGTACCCCTACTGGCGGGTACGGACCGCCCTGCCGGGTATGGGGCGTCTCGATGTCACCCCCGAGGCCCCGGAGAGGTAGGGTCGGAGGTGGTCGGGGACATCCCAAATACAGCTCGCCGGCACATCGGGCCGGCGTACCAACGAGGAGATCGGTTCGTGACGATCCGCGTAGGCATCAACGGCTTTGGCCGCATCGGTCGTAACTACTTCCGCGCGCTGCTGGAGCAGGGTGCGGACATCGAGATCGTGGCTGTCAACGACCTGGGTGACACCGCGACCACCGCCCACCTGCTGAAGTACGACACCATCCTCGGCCGCCTCAAGGCGGAGGTCTCGCACACCGAGGACACCATCACCGTCGACGGCAAGACCATCAAGGTCCTGTCCGAGCGCAACCCGGCCGACATCCCGTGGGGTGAGCTGGGCGTCGACATCGTGATCGAGTCGACCGGCATCTTCACGAAGAAGGCGGACGCCGAGAAGCACATCGCCGGCGGCGCGAAGAAGGTCCTCATCTCGGCCCCGGCCAAGGACGAGGACATCACCATCGTGATGGGCGTCAACCAGGACAAGTACGACCCGGCGAACCACCACGTCATCTCCAACGCCTCCTGCACCACCAACTGCGTGGCGCCGATGGCCAAGGTCCTCGACGAGAACTTCGGCATCGTCAAGGGCCTGATGACGACGGTCCACGCGTACACGAACGACCAGCGCATCCTGGACTTCCCGCACAAGGACCTGCGCCGCGCCCGTGCCGCCGCGGAGAACATCATCCCGACCACCACGGGCGCCGCCAAGGCCACCGCGCTGGTCCTGCCGCAGCTCAAGGGCAAGCTCGACGGCATCGCGATGCGCGTCCCGGTCCCGACCGGCTCGGCCACCGACCTGGTCGTGGAGCTCCAGCGCGAGGTCACCAAGGACGAGGTCAACGCCGCGTTCAAGAAGGCCGCCGACGACGGCGACCTCAAGGGCATCCTGTTCTACACCGAGGACGCGATCGTCTCCTCGGACATCACCGGCGACCCGGCCTCCTGCACCTTCGACTCCTCCCTGACCATGGTCCAGGAGGGCAAGTCGGTGAAGATCCTCGGCTGGTACGACAACGAGTGGGGCTACTCGAACCGCCTCGTCGACCTCACGGTCTTCGTCGGCAACCAGCTCTGATCGACTTCAGCAAGGCACCTCGATGCGGTAGCAGGGCTCGGGCAGCGCAAGGTCGCGCTGCCCGGGCCCTGCGTCGCGTCCGCCGCCACCAGCCCTCGTAGGATCACGAGCGATCCGAGAACCCAGGAGCCCTCTTGAAGACGATCGACGAACTGCTCTCCGAAGGCGTCGCGGGCAAGCGCGTCTTCGTCCGCGCCGACCTGAACGTCCCGCTGGACGGCACCACCATCACCGACGACGGCCGCATCCGCGCGGTAGTGCCCACCGTCAAGGCGCTGGCCGACGCGGGCGCCCGCGTGATCGTCGCCTCGCACCTGGGCCGCCCCAAGGGCGCCCCGGACCCCGCCTTCTCCCTCGCCCCGGCCGCCGCCCGCCTCGGTGAGCTGCTCGGCGCCGACGTCGCCTTCGCCGAGGACACGGTCGGCAGCTCCGCCGAGGCCGTCGTTACCGGCCTCGCCGACGGTGGTGTCGCCGTCATCGAGAACCTGCGCTTCAACGCCGGCGAGACCAGCAAGGACGACGCCGAGCGCGCCGCCTTCGCCGACAAGCTGGCCGGCCTCGCGGACGTCTACGTCGGCGACGGCTTCGGCGCGGTGCACCGGAAGCACGCGTCCGTCTTCGACCTGCCGAAGCGGCTCCCGCACTACGCCGGATACCTCATCGCCACCGAGGTCGGCGTGCTCAAGAAGCTCACCGACGAGGTGAAGCGCCCGTACGTGGTCGCGCTCGGCGGCGCCAAGGTCTCCGACAAGCTCGCCGTCATCGACCAGCTGCTCGGCAAGGCCGACCGGCTGCTCATCGGCGGCGGCATGGCGTACACCTTCCTCAAGGCCAAGGGGTACGAGGTCGGCATCTCGCTGCTCCAGGAGGACCAGATCCCGGCGGTCCAGGAGTACATCGAGCGCGCCGAGAAGAACGGCGTCGAGCTGGTGCTGCCCGTCGACGTCCTGGTCGCGCCCGAGTTCCCGGACCTGAAGACGAAGGCCCCGGCCAACCCCACCACCGTCGCCGCGGACGCCATCCCGGCCGACCAGGAGGGTCTGGACATCGGTCCCGAGACCCGCAAGCTGTACGCATCGAAGCTCGCCGACGCCGGCACCGTCTTCTGGAACGGTCCCATGGGCGTCTTCGAGCACCCCGACTACGCCGAGGGCACCAAAGCGGTCGCCCAGGCCCTCGTCGACGCCCCGGGCTTCACCGTGGTCGGCGGCGGCGACTCCGCCGCGGCCGTGCGCACGCTCGGCTTCGACGAGAACGCATTCGGCCACATCTCGACCGGCGGCGGCGCCTCCCTCGAATACCTCGAGGGCAAGACGCTCCCCGGCCTCGCCGCACTGGAGGACTGACCCCGATGACCACCCGCACGCCGCTGATGGCGGGCAACTGGAAGATGAACCTCAACCACCTGGAGGCCATCGCCCACGTCCAGAAGCTCGCCTTCGCCCTCGCGGACAAGGACTACGACGCCGTCGAGGTCGCCGTCCTCGCCCCCTTCACCGACCTGCGCTCCGTGCAGACCCTGGTCGACGGGGACAAGCTCAAGATCAAGTACGGTGCCCAGGACATCTCCGCGCACGACGGCGGCGCCTACACCGGCGAGATCTCGGGCCCGATGCTGGCCAAGCTGAAGTGCACGTACGTGGCCGTCGGCCACTCCGAGCGCAGGCAGTACCACGCCGAGACCGACGAGATCGTGAACGCCAAGGTCAAGGCCGCCTACAAGCACGGCCTGACCCCGATCCTGTGCGTCGGCGAGGAACTGGACGTCCGCGAGGCGGGCAACCACGTCGAGCACACCCTCGCCCAGGTCGAGGGCGGTCTGAAGGACCTTGCGGCCGAGCAGGCCGAGTCCGTCGTGATCGCCTACGAGCCCGTGTGGGCCATCGGCACCGGCAAGGTCTGCGGCGCCGACGACGCCCAGGAGGTCTGCGCGGCGATCCGCGGCAAGCTCGCCGAGCTGTACTCCCAGGAGCTGGCCGACAAGGTCCGCATCCAGTACGGCGGCTCCGTCAAGTCCGGCAACGTCGCCGAGATCATGGCCAAGCCCGACATCGACGGCGCCCTGGTCGGCGGCGCCTCGCTGGACTCGGACGAGTTCGTCAAGATCGTCCGCTTCCGCGACCAGTAGCCGGCGCCCGGTCGAGAGGCAGATCGACCAGTGAGTATGCGCTAGCGGCGATACGTCGTACCCTTGCGGGGGCATGGTGGCCTGCTGTCACCGTGCCCCCGTCGTTCACCGTCGTTCATCCGAATCCGAGGAAGTTGGTCCAGCTGTGGTTTTGGGGTTCTCGATCGCCCTGATCGTCTTCAGCCTGCTGCTGATGCTGCTGGTGCTGATGCACAAGGGGAAGGGCGGCGGTCTCTCCGACATGTTCGGTGGCGGCATGCAGTCGTCCGTCGGCGGCTCCTCGGTCGCCGAGCGCAACCTCGACCGGATCACCGTCGTGGTCGGTCTGGCCTGGTTCGCCTGCATCATGGTGCTCGGCCTGCTCATGAAGGCCAACAACTGAGGGGTCCCGTCGCCCCTTCACACACTTGTGCACGTAAAGCCCCATGTCCGGTACGCGCCTCGGCGCGCCGCCTATCATGGGGCTTGCGTCTGTGCACTGGAGCTTGTAACTCCAAATACTGGACGCGCGTTGGGCCTTACGTAGACTGAGGCGCTCGCAGCGAAGCGAAACGCCGACTCGCTTTGCGGCACCATCACGCAGGGAGTTACGACCGTGGCAAGTGGCAACGCGATCCGGGGAAGCCGGGTCGGGGCGGGGCCGATGGGCGAGGCCGAGCGCGGCGAGTCCGCGCCGCGTCTGCGCATCTCCTTCTGGTGCTCCAACGGACACGAGACGCAGCCGAGTTTCGCGAGCGACGCCCAGGTCCCGGAGACCTGGGACTGCCCGCGCTGCGGCTTCCCCGCCGGACAGGACCGGGACAATCCACCGGACCCGCCGCGCACCGAGCCCTACAAGACCCACCTCGCGTACGTGCGCGAACGCCGCAGCGACGCGGACGGCGAGGCGATCCTCGCCGAGGCACTCGCCAAACTGCGCGGCGAGATCTAGCTCCGTACACCGTCGGTTTCCGTCTCCGTCGATCGCCTTCACTCCTGATCACTTAGGTTGGAACAGCTGTACAGGGGACAGCTGGGACACCCAAGGAAGAAGGCTGACGTCCGACATGAACGCAGACGGCCGTACCAGGCTCCACCAGACGCCCGAATGGGCCGCGCTGGTCAAGCACCGCGAGCAGCTCGGCGAGGTGCGGCTGCGCGAGATGTTCGCCGCCGACCCGGGGCGCGGCACCGGCTGGACGCTGCGCGTGGGAGACCTGCACGTCGACTACTCGAAGCACCTGGTCACCGACGAGACGCTGGCCCTGCTCCAGGAGCTGGCCGCCGCGACCGGCGTGTCCGGGCTGCGTGACGCGATGTTCCGCGGTGAGCGCATCAACATCACCGAGGACCGGGCGGTCCTGCACACCGCGCTGCGGGCGCCGCGGGACGCGGTGATCGAGGTCGACGGCGAGAACGTCGTCCCCAAGGTGCACGCCGTGCTGGACAAGATGGCCGGCTTCGCCGACCGGGTCCGCTCCGGCGAGTGGACCGGCCACACCGGCAGGCGCATCAGGAACGTCGTCAACATCGGCATCGGCGGCTCCGACCTCGGTCCGGCGATGGCCTACGAGGCGCTGCGGGCCTTCACCGACCGCTCCCTCACCCTCCGCTTCGTGTCCAACGTGGACGGCGCCGACCTGCACGAGGCGGTCCGGGACCTGGACCCGGCGGAGACGCTGTTCATCATCGCCTCCAAGACCTTCACCACCATCGAGACGATCACCAACGCCACCTCCGCCCGCTCGTGGCTGCTGGCCGGGCTCGGGGGTGACGAGAAGGCGGTCGCGAAGCACTTCGTGGCCCTGTCGACCAACGCCGAGAAGGTCGCGGACTTCGGCATCGACACGGCCAACATGTTCGAGTTCTGGGACTGGGTCGGCGGCCGCTACTCCTTCGACTCGGCCATCGGCCTCTCCCTGATGATCGCCGTCGGCCCGGACCGCTTCCGGGAGATGCTCGACGGCTTCCACCTGGTCGACGAGCACTTCCGCACCGCCCCCGCCGAGTCCAACGTGCCGCTGCTGATGGGGCTGTTGGGCGTCTGGTACGGCAGCTTCCTGGGTGCGCAGTCGCACGCGGTGCTGCCGTACTCGCACTACCTGTCGAAGTTCACCGCGTACCTCCAGCAGCTGGACATGGAGTCCAACGGCAAGTCCGTCGACCGCGAGGGCAAGCCCGTGCAGTGGCAGACCGGGCCGGTGGTGTGGGGCACGCCGGGCACCAACGGGCAGCACGCCTACTACCAGTTGATCCACCAGGGCACGAAGCTGATCCCGGCGGACTTCATCGGCTTCGCCCGGCCCGTGGACGAGCTGAGCGAGGAGCTGAAGGCCCAGCACGACCTGCTGATGGCCAACTTCTTCGCCCAGACCCAGGCCCTCGCCTTCGGCAAGACCCCGGACGAGGTACGCGCCGAGGGAGTGCCCGAGGAACTGGTCCCGCACAAGACCTTCCGCGGCGACCACCCGACGACGACGATCCTCGCCCGCGAGCTGACCCCGTCGGTGCTGGGGCAGCTCGTCGCGCTCTACGAGCACAAGGTGTTCGTGCAGGGCGCGATCTGGAACATCGACTCCTTCGACCAGTGGGGCGTCGAACTCGGCAAGGTGCTCGCCAAGCGTGTCGAACCCGCCCTCACCGAGGGCGCCGACGTGCCCGGCCTCGACCCGTCCACGGGCGCGCTGGTGGCCGCCTACCGGGAGTTGCGCGGCAGGCGATGACCGAGGTGGGGCGGCAGGTGGCGGGCGCGGCGCCACCGCGTCCACCGGGCTCCGTCGACTGTCGTAGAATCCCCCGGCGATCATCACAGCGAGTGTTCGGGGGAACAAGGTGGCGCGTACGCGCGGAAGTTGGACCGGACGCGGGCTGACGGCCCGGTCCCTGCTCAATCCCAAGCAGGTGGCGACGGCGGTGTTCCACCCGACGTGGATCCCGCCGTCGCTCGATCCGTCGATCGAGCGGTTGAAGCGGATCAGGGTCATCGGGGGCGCGGTCGCCTCGATCGGCGTCTACACCCTCTTCGAGGGCGGCTTCGACGCGACCCAGCTGATGGAGAACGCGCTGATCGCCTCCGTCGTCCTGCTGTTCATCACCCCGTTGGTGGTAACGGCGATGCTCTTCGTCTGGCGGCGCACCGGCACCGTCCGCCAGCTGCGTGTGCCGCTGCTGAACGCCCTCAAGCTGCTGCTGCTCTTCGTCGGCTGCGTCGCCACCCTGGTGGTGCTGGTGACGACGATCAACGCCACGGGCAACGCCCTGGTGATCATCGTCGGCGGCCTGACGATGCTCTGGATGCTGGGCTTCGTCGTCTGGGGCGCCGTCCGGGTCTCCGGCAACTTCTTCGGGACCGCCGCCGTCCACCGCTGCCTCCCGGCGCTGCTGGCCACCGTGACGAGCTGGCTGATGGCCCTGCCGGACCTCGTCACGGGCGACCTGCACGGGCTCAGCCTCACCCTCGGCATCGTCTTCATCCTGGGCGCGCCCGTGACGGTCACGGTGATCGCGCTGGCGGAGATGGGGCGCCTCAAACGACGCTACGGAGTCCGGCTGAAGGCCCACCCGGCGACCCTCCCACCGGTTCCGGGACACCGCCCACCGACCCCCGGCCACCTCCCGCCCACCGGGCTGCCGCACGTACCGCCGCAGGGCAACCCCTTCGGGCCCCCGTATCCGCCCGCTGCGGGCGGCAACCCGTACGCGCCCGGCCCGCACCACCCCTACACACCACCCCCGCCGCCGTACGCCCCGCACCCCAGCGGTCGCCCCAACCCCTACGCGCCGGGCCGGGGCGGGTCCTGACCCGGACTCCGGCGACCGAGGCCGTGGAACTCACGTGCGGTTCCCGTGTGCGTACCCGTAAAGTTCGGACGATCTTGGGAGGCGGGGACCGTGGGGAACAGACGGCGAAGAAGCGTCGCGTCGGCAGTGGTGATGGTGGTGTTGAGCCTGGCGCTCGGAGCGTGCGGGACGCGGGCGAAGGCTTCGGACGCGGACGCCGGGGAGGCCGGGAGGGCGGGGGCGCCCTACGCCTCCCTGGACGACGCCCCGGAGAAGCTCGGCGAGGACGGCACGACCATCATGGTCGGAGACCCGGACGCCCCCGTCACCGTGCACCTGTACGAGGACCCGCGCTGCCCGGTGTGCGAGGAGTTCGAGCAGCGCGGCGGCGGCCCGGTGCTGCGGGACGCCCTGCTGCGGGGCAAGGTGAAGACGGAGTACACCCTGGCCTCCTTCCTCGACGACCGGATGGGCGGCAGCGGATCGAAGAAGGCGGTCAACGCCCTGCGGGCCGCGCTGGAGGCCGGCAAGTTCACCGAGTACCACGAGGTGTTGTACGACAACCAGCCCGAGGAGGCCGTCGACGGCTTCACCGACGCGTTCCTGCTGCGACTGGCGGGACGGGTGGAGGGGCTGCGCGGTCCGGCCTTCGACGCGGCCGTCAAGGACATGAAGTACCGCTCCTTCGTGACGGCCTCCGAAAAGGCCTACGACCGCGCCGGGGGACCGAAGGAGCCCACCGGTCCCGGCACTCCGACCGCCGTGATCAACGACGTGCGCGTTCCCGCCGAGTACGGCGGCCTGCTCTTCGACACCGAGGGATTCACCTCGCTCCTGGCCCTGATCGCCCAGCGGCCGCAGGAGTGGGGGGAGGACCTCTTCACGTAGGGCCCAGCACGGCGGAACGCCGGGCCCGCACTCGCGGAACCCGGCGTTCTCCGTACGTGGTCCTACGCCGAAGCCGGTGGGTACAGCGACCTCGGCAGTTGGGACGCCGCAGCCGAGTCCAGGAGCCACAGGGTGCGGGCGCGGCCCCGGGCGCCCGCTGCCGGGGCCTGGATCTCGCCCGCGCCCGACAGGGCCATCGCCACCGCGTTCGCCTTGTCCTCGCCCGCCGCCAGCAGCCACACCTCACGGGCGGCGCGGATGGCGGGAAGGGTCAGGGAGATGCGGATGGGCGGCGGCTTGGGGGAGCCGTGGACGCCGATCACCGTGCGCTCCGTCTCCCGGACTCCCGGGTGCTCCGGGAAGAGCGACGCCACGTGGGTGTCCGGGCCGACGCCGAGGAGCAGGACGTCGAAGGACGGGACCGCGGCGTGGTTCTCGGGGACGGAGGCCGTGGCCAGTTCCTGCGCGTAGGCCGCCGCTGCCGCCTCCACGTCCGAACCGTAGGGGCCGTCGGAGGCCGCCATCGCGTGCACCCGTTTCGGGTCCAGCGGCACCGAGTCGAGGAGTGCCTGCTGCGCCTGGGTGACGTTGCGCTCCTGGTCGCCCTCCGGCAGGAACCGCTCGTCGCCCCACCACAGGTCGAGGCGGCTCCAGTCGATCGCGTCCCGGGCCGGAGAGCCGGCCAGCGCCGCGAGCAGGCCGTTGCCGTTGCGGCCGCCGGTGAGGACCACGGACGCGCTGCCCCGGGAGGCCTGCGCGTCCACGATCTTCGTGATCAGACGGGCCGCCGCGGCCTCGGCCATCAGCTCCTTGTCACGGTGCACGACCAGCTGCGGGGTGTCGCTCATTTCGCCGCCGCCTTCCTCACCGGTGTCTTCTCCCGCGCCGCGTCCTTCGCGGGAGCCTTCGCGACCGTCCCGACGGGAGCGGCGACCGCGAGGGCGTCCCCTTCGCCGACCCGGTCTCCTTTGGCCGACTCGTTCAGCCGGTCCACGCCGTACCGCAGCGCCGAGGCGTACGTGTCGTCCGGGTCCAGCCGGCGCAGCTCCTCCGCGATCAGCTCGGCCGTCTCGCGGCGCTTGAGCGCGACCGCGCGGGACGGCTGGCCCTGGATGGAGAGGTTCGCCAGCGAGCCGTCGGCCCGGTCCAGGACGACCGGACCGCAGTCGGTGTCCATGCGGACCGCGGTGAGACCCGGGCCGCCCGACACCGTGCGCTGCACCGGCACGTCCAGCCGGTCCGCGAGCCACATCGCGAGCAGTTCACAGCTGGGGTTGAACTCCTCGCCCTCCACCTCGACCGACTGCACCTCGCAGTCGACCTGGTCGAGGGCCGCCGCCAGCATCGAGCGCCAGGGCGTGATGCGGGTCCACGACAGGTCGGTGTCGCCCGGTGCGTAGGCGTCGGCGCGGGCCGCCAGCTCCCGTATCGGCTCCTCGCAGGCGTAGGTGTCGGTGACCCGGCGCTGGGCCAGGGCGCCCAGCGGGTCCTTCGCCGGGTCCAGCGGCGCGTTCACCGGCCACCAGACCACGACCGGCGCGTCCGGCAGCAGCAGCGGCAGGACCACCGACTGGGCGTGGTCGACGACGTCGCCGTACAGCCGCAGCACGATCGTCTCGCCGGTGCCCGCGTCCGCGCCGAGGCGGACCTCGGCGTCGAGCCGGGACCGGGTGCGGTCCCGGGGCGAGCGCGAGACCCGCTTGATGACGACGAGGGTGCGCGAGGGATGCTCGTGCGCGGCGTCGCTCGCGGCCTTCAGCGCGTCGTACGCGTTCTCCTCGTCGGTGACGATGACCAGGGTGAGCACCATGCCGACGGCGGGGGTGCCGATGGCCCGGCGGCCGAGCACCAGCGCCTTGTTGATCTTGCTGGCCGTGGTGTCCGTGAGGTCGGTCTTCATGGCCGGCGCCAGCTCCGTCCGTCTCGTTCCAGCATGTCGTCCGCCTCGACGGGCCCCCAGGTGCCGGCCGGGTACTGGGCCGGGGTGCCGTGCTCGTCCCAGTACTCCTCGATCGGGTCGAGGATCTTCCAGGACAGCTCGACCTCCTCGGTGCGCGGGAAGAGGTTGGCGTCGCCGAGCAGGACGTCCAGGATCAGGCGCTCGTACGCCTCCGGGCTGGACTCGGTGAAGGACTCGCCGTAGGCGAAGTCCATCGACACGTCCCGGATCTCCATCGACGTGCCCGGCACCTTGGAACCGAAGCGGACGGTGACGCCCTCGTCGGGCTGGACGCGGATGACGATCGCGTTCGAGCCGAGTTCCTCGGTGGCCGTCGTGTCGAAGGGGGAGTGCGGGGCCCGCTGGAAGACGACCGCGATCTCCGTGACCCGGCGGCCCAGCCGCTTGCCGGTGCGCAGGTAGAAGGGGACACCCGCCCAGCGGCGATTGTCGATGCCCACCTTGATCGCGGCGTAGGTGTCGGTCTTCGACTTGGGGTCGATGCCGTCCTCTTCGAGGTAACCGACGGCCTTGGCGCCGCCCTGCCACCCCGCCGCGTACTGGCCGCGCACGGTGTCCCGGCCCAGGTCCTTGGGGAGGCGGACCGCGCCGAGCACCTTGGTCTTCTCCGCCGCCAGCGCGTCCGCGTCGAAGGAGGCGGGCTCCTCCATCGCGGTCAGCGCGAGCAGCTGGAGCAGGTGGTTCTGGATGACGTCACGCGCCGCGCCGATGCCGTCGTAGTAGCCGGCCCGGCCGCCGATGCCGATGTCCTCGGCCATGGTGATCTGGATGTGGTCGACGTAGGACCGGTTCCAGATCGGCTCGAACATCGTGTTGGCGAAGCGCAGCGCCAGGATGTTCTGGACGGTCTCCTTGCCCAGGTAGTGGTCGATGCGGAAGACCTGGTCGGAGCCGAAGACCTCGTGGACGATGGCGTTCAGCTCCTCGGCCGACTTCAGGTCGTGGCCGAAGGGCTTCTCGATCACCGCCCGCCGCCAGGAGCCGTTCGTCTGGTCGGCCAGTCCGTGCTTCTTGAGCTGCTGGATGACCACCGGGAAGGACTTCGGCGGCACCGACAGGTAGAAGGCGAAGTTGCCGCCCGTGCCCTGTGCCTTGTCCAGCTCCTCGATGGTGCCGCGCAGCCGCTCGAAGGCGTCGTCGTCGTCGAAGGTGCCCTGGACGAAGCGCATCCCCTGGATGAGCTGCTGCCAGACCTCCTCGCGGAACGGCGTGCGGGAGTGCTCCTTGACGGCGTCGTGCACGACCTGGGCGAAGTCCTCGTGCTCCCAGTCCCGGCGGGCGAACCCGACGAGCGAGAAGCCCGGCGGCAGCAGACCCCGGTTGGCGAGGTCGTACACGGCGGGCATGAGCTTCTTGCGGGACAGATCGCCGGTGACGCCGAAGATGACCAGACCCGACGGCCCCGCGATGCGCGGGAGCCGTCGGTCTGCGGGGTCACGCAGCGGATTGCTGCTTGACAATTCTCAGCCCTTCGAGGGAGCGAGGCGCTTGAGCTCCGCCTCCGTGGACTTCAGCAGGTCGTTCCAGGCGTCCTCGAACTTGTCGACGCCTTCCTTCTCCAGGAGCTGGACCACCTCGTCGTAGGAGATCCCGAGCTTCTCGATCGCGTCGAGGTCCGCGCGGGCCTGCTCGTACGACCCGGCGACGGCGTCGCCGGTGATCTCGCCGTGGTCCTCGGTGGCCAGCAGCGTGGCCTCCGGCATGGTGTTGACCGTGTTCGGCGCGACCAGGTCGGTGACGTACATGGTGTCGCTGTACGCCTTGTCCTTCACACCGGTCGACGCCCACAGCGGACGCTGCTTGTTGGCGCCGGCCTTCTCCAGGGCGGCCCAGCGGTCGGTGCCGAAGACCTCCTCGTACGCCTGGTAGGCCAGGCGGGCGTTGGCGACGGCGGCCTTGCCGCGCTGCGCCTTGGCCTCGTCGGTGCCGAGCGCGTCGATCCGCTTGTCGATCTCGGTGTCCACGCGGGACACGAAGAAGGACGCCACGGAGTGGATCTGCGAGAGGTCCAGGCCACGCTCCTTGGCCTTCTCCAGGCCGGTCAGGAAGGCGTCCATGACCTTGCGGTAGCGCTCCAGCGAGAAGATCAGCGTGACGTTGACGCTGATGCCCAGGCCGATGGTCTCGGCGATGGCCGGCAGGCCCGCCTCGGTCGCCGGGATCTTGATGAAGGTGTTCGGCCGGTCCACCAGCCACGCCAGCTGCTTGGCCTCGGCCACCGTGGCGTGGGTGTTGTGCGCCAGGCGCGGGTCCACCTCGATGGAGACCCGGCCGTCCTTGCCGCCGGTGTTGTCGTAGACCGGGCGCAGGATGTCGGCGGCGTCGCGGACGTCCGCCGTGGTGATCATACGGATGGCCTCTTCGACCGTGACCCCGCGCACCGCGAGGTCGGCGAGCTGCTGGTCGTAGCCGTCGCCCTGCGAGATGGCCTTCTGGAAGATCGACGGGTTGGTGGTGACGCCCACGACGTGCTGCTGGTCGATCAGCTCGGCGAGGTTGCCGGACGTGATCCGCTTGCGCGACAGGTCGTCCAGCCAGATCGCGACGCCTTCATCGGAGAGGCGCTTGAGTGCGTCTGTCATGGAAATTGCATCTCCTACGTGTCGTATACGAGCGTCAGCGCTGGGCCGCGGCCAGGGATTCCCGCGCGGCGGAGGCCACGTTCTCGGCGGTGAAGCCGAACTCCTTGAAGAGCACCTTGGCGTCCGCCGAAGCACCGAAGTGCTCCAGCGAGACGATGCGGCCGGCGTCTCCCACGTACTTGTGCCAGGTCAGGCCGATCCCGGCCTCGACCGCGACCCGGGCCTTCACGGACGGGGGCAGGACGCTGTCCCGGTACCCCTGGTCCTGCTGCTCGAACCACTCCACGGACGGCATGGACACCACACGGGTCGGCACGCCGTCGGCCTGGAGCCGCTCACGCGCCCCGACGGCCACGTGCACCTCGGAACCGGTGGCGATGAGCACGACCTCGGCGTCGCCGCCCTCCGCCTCGAACAGCACGTAGCCGCCCTTGGCCGCGTCCTCGTTCGGCTCGTACGTCGGCACACCCTGGCGGGTCAGCGCCAGACCGTGCGGCTGGCCCTTGCCGAACTCCTTCGTCCAGCGGCGCAGGATCTCCCGCCAGGCGATCGCCGTCTCGTTGGCGTCGGCCGGGCGGACCACGTTCAGACCCGGGATGGCGCGCAGCGAGGCCAGGTGCTCGACCGGCTGGTGGGTCGGGCCGTCCTCGCCCAGACCGATGGAGTCGTGCGTCCACACGTACGTCACCGGCAGGTGCATCAGGGCCGACAGGCGCACGGCGTTGCGCATGTAGTCGGAGAAGACCAGGAACGTTCCGCCGTAGATGCGGGTGTTCCCGTGCAGCGCGATGCCGTTCATCTCCGCCGCCATCGCGTGCTCGCGGATGCCGAAGTGGATGGTGCGGCCGTACGGGTCGGCCTCCGGCAGCGGGTTGCCCGCGGGGAGGAAGGACGACGTCTTGTCGATCGTCGTGTTGTTCGAGCCCGCGAGGTCGGCCGAGCCGCCCCACAGCTCCGGGATCACCGCGCCGAGCGCCTGGAGCACCTTGCCGGACGCGGCGCGGGTCGCCAGGCCCTTGCCCGCCTCGAAGACCGGGATCTTCTCCTCCCAGCCCGCCGGCAGCTCACCCTTGGCCACGCGGTCGTACTCGGCGGCGCGCTCCGGGTTGTTGTCCCGCCACTGCTGGAAGGACTTCTCCCACACCGCGCGGGCCGCCTGCCCCTTCTCCAGGGCCTTGCGGGTGTGCTCGATGACCTCGTCGGAGACCTCGAAGGACTTCTCCGGGTCGAAGCCCAGGACCCGCTTGGTCGCCGCGACCTCGTCGTCGCCGAGCGCCGAGCCGTGCGCGGCCTCGGTGTTCTGCGCGTTCGGGGCGGGCCAGGCGATGATCGAGCGCATCGCGATGAAGGAGGGGCGGTCGGTGACCTTCTTGGCCGCCTCGATCGCGTCGTAGATCGCGTTCGGGTCCAGGTCGCCGTCCGGCTTCGGCGCGACACGCTGGACGTGCCAGCCGTACGCCTCGTACCGCTTGCAGGTGTCCTCGGAGACGGCGGTCTCCGTGTCGCCCTCGATGGAGATGTGGTTGTCGTCCCACAAGAGCACCAGGTTGCCGAGCTTCTGGTGACCGGCCGTCGAGGACGCCTCGGAGGAGATGCCCTCCTGGAGGCAGCCGTCACCGGCGATGCAGTAGACGAAGTGGTCGAACGGGGACTCGCCCTCGGCGGCCTCCGGGTCGAACAGGCCGCGCTCGTAGCGGGCGGCCATCGCCATGCCCACCGCGTTGGCGACACCCTGGCCCAGCGGGCCGGTCGTGGTCTCCACGCCCGTGGTGTGGCCGTACTCCGGGTGGCCGGGGGTCTTGGAGCCCCAGGTGCGGAAGGACTCCAGGTCCGCCAGCTCCAGGCCGAAACCGGCCAGGTACAGCTGGGTGTAGAGGGTCAGGGACGAGTGGCCCGCGGACAGCACGAAACGGTCGCGCCCGACCCAGTTCGCGTCGGCGGGGTCGTGCCGCATCACCTTCTGGAAGAGGGTGTAGGCGGCGGGCGCCAGGCTCATCGCCGTACCCGGATGGCCGTTGCCAACCTTCTGTACGGCATCGGCGGCCAGGACGCGGGCGGTGTCCACGGCCCGCTGGTCCAGTTCGGTCCACTCGAGGTCTGTGGTGGTCGGCTTGGTGCTCACCCTGAGTCAGGGCTCCTCTCCACATGTCGGTTGCCGGTGCACGAGTGCACCGGCTGCCGGCGCGTCCGTGAGTCGGCCGGCCATGGCCGAGCCTACCCCCGTAAGTACGTGCGTTTTTCCGATGGAAACCAGACTGCCGGGACTCTTGTGGATCCGCCTGTCGACTGGGCGAAACCGCATTCGGCAAGTGAATACGGAGCCGCTCATCTGACTGCTCAATCGACTCTCCGAACGCACGTCGGAGCGCCCTCGCCAACACGAGCCCACCCCCGCGAAGGCCGAGGTATGGGCAACGTCTAAAGTGGCGTGGTACGCGCGAGCCTTTACCGCCACTTCACACGGTCGGGCTTGCTGGGAGTCTCTGTCAGGGGTGTGCGTGACGGCCGTTGAATCCCGTCCTGCGGGGGTTATCGGGACGAGCCAGAGCCCGAGTCACCGGCCGTTCGGGGCCCGTGTCAAGGCGTTCGTGGCGCTGACCAAGCCGCGGATCATCGAGCTTCTGCTGATCACCACCGTTCCGGTGATGTTCCTCGCCGAACAGGGTGTTCCGAATCTGAAGCTGGTGCTGCTGACCTGCGTCGGCGGTTATCTGTCGGCCGGCGGCGCCAACGCGCTGAACATGTACATCGACCGCGACATCGACGCGCTGATGGACCGGACCTCGCAGCGCCCGCTGGTGACCGGCATGGTCAGCCCGGTGGAATGCCTCGTCTTCGGCATCACCCTGGCGATCGTCTCGACGCTGCTGTTCGGCTTCACGGTCAACTGGCTGTCGGCCTGGCTCTCGCTCGGCGCCCTCCTCTTCTACGTCGTCGTCTACACGATGATCCTCAAGCGCCGCACCTCGCAGAACATCGTCTGGGGCGGCATCGCGGGCTGTCTGCCGGTGCTCATCGGCTGGTCGGCCGTGACCAACTCGATGTCCTGGGCGCCGGTCATCCTCTTCGGGGTGATGTTCTTCTGGACGCCGCCGCACTACTGGCCGCTCTCCATGAAGGTCAAGGAGGACTACGCGCGCGTCGGCGTGCCGATGCTCCCGGTGATCGCCTCCAACAAGGTCGTCGCCCGGCAGATCGTCATCTACAGCTGGGTGATGGTCGTGGTGTCGCTGCTGCTGCAGCCGCTCGGCTACACCGGCTGGTTCTACACGGCGGTGGCCCTGGCGGCCGGCGGCATGTGGCTGTGGGAGGCGCACGGGCTCCAGAACCGCGCCAAGGCCGAGGTGACGGGCGGCAAGCTCAAGGAGATGCGGCTGTTCCACTGGTCCATCACCTACGTGTCGGTGCTGTTCCTCGCGATCGCGGTGGACCCCTTCCTGCGCTGAGACCCCTCCGGGACGGGCGGGGTGCGTGGTCAAGGCCACGCACCCCGCCCGTCGCCGTTTGATCTACCCGTCGGTAGCATCCTGCTCATGGCAGACACGCAGCAGGTGGACACGGAGCAGTCCGGCGCCAAGGGCGGCTGGGCCGACCGGTGGGACGCGTACGAGGTGACCCGGACGGCCGGGCGGATCGAAGCCTTCGCCAAGGCCCACGGCGGCGCCGAGGCCCAGGTGGCCCACCTCGGCGAGCGCGGCGCCCGGATCGTCCTCGTCGGTGCGGACGGCGCCTGGGGCGACCTGGTCGCGCGCACCCACGAGCGGGCGCGCAAGGCGGTGGAGAAGTCCGGGATCACCGTCCACGAGGACTTCGACGGCGAGTTCGCGGCCAAGGTCACCACGGGCCGCTACGAGTGGTCGCGCATGGCCGGCATCCAGGTCGGGGGCCCGAGCAACACCTGAGGGCGGGTTCACCCGTTAGGACCGTAGGAAGCCGCGAGGTACGCGGACCGCGAGTCGTGCGGGCCGCACGGCACACGAGCCGCGCGGCGCTCGGTCCCAGCGCGGGGAGCCCGGATGATCGAAACGCCGTCCCTGGTGGACCAGTACTGCCACGGCGTCCTGAGAACGGAGCTGGGCCTCGGCACCTTCGAGGCCCAGCTGGCCCGCACCGAGGGCCCGCCCGCACCGGGCACCACCCTCTTCGACACCCAGACCGGCTTCGCGGTACGCCGCTGGTGCCCGCCCCTGCTCGGTCTGGAACCGCACTGCCCGCCCGCCCGCTACCTGGCCAGGCGCCGCGAACTGGGCGTCATGGAGGCCGACCGCAGGCTCCTGCGCGGCAGCGGCATCACCACCTACCTGGTCGACGCGGGACTGCCCGGAGACCTCACCGGCCCCACCGAGATGGCGACCGCCGCGGACGCGGACACGCGCGAGATCGTGCGCCTGGAGTTGCTCGCCGAGCAGGTCGCCGACACCTCGGGCACCGTCGAGTCCTTCCTCGCCAACCTCGCCGAGGCCGTGCACGGCGCCGCCGTGAACGCGGTCGCGTTCACCTCGGTCGCCGGGGTGCGGCACGGCCTGGCCCTCGCCCCGGAGCCGCCGGGCCCCGGCGAGGTGCGGGGGGCCGCCGCCCGCTGGCTCACCGGGCGCGAGGTCGGCGGGGAGCTGAGCGACCCCGTACTGCTGCGCCACCTGCTGTGGATCGCCGTCGCCTCCGGCCTGCCGCTCCAGCTGCACGCCGGCCTCGGCGAACCGGGCCTGCGCATCGACCGCACCGACCCGGTCCTGCTCACCGACTTCGTGCGGACCACCGCCGGACTCGGCACCGACCTGGTCCTGCTGCACGGCTACCCCTACCACCGCCACGCCGCCCACCTGGCCGGGGTCTTCCCGCACGTCTACGCCGACTCGGGCGCCGCCCTGGTACGCACCGGCGCCCGGGCCGCGACGGTCCTCGCGGAGATCCTGGAGCTGGCCCCCTTCGGCAAGATCCTGTTCTCCAGCGGCGCCCAGGGCCTGCCCGAACTGCACGTGGTCGCCGCCCGGCTGTTCCGCGAGGCCCTCGGGCGGGTGCTGGGCACCTGGGTGGCCGAGGGCGCGTGGTCGCCCGGGGACGCCCAGCGGGTGGCGGCGATGATCGCCTCGGGGAACGCCGCGCGCGTGTACGGACTGGAGTGACGGGTGTACACGCCGGAAGGGGTCGTCGACACTGGGCGCATGCCGACCGACGCCCTGCTCGACCGTTTCCTCACCGGCCTCACGCCCCTCGACCCCGTCGCCGTCTGGGCACACGGTTCACTGGGCGCGGGCGACTACCAGGAGGGCCGCAGCGACCTGGACCTGATCGCGGTCCTGCCCCGGCCGGCCACGGCGCGCACGGCCTGGCGGCTCGGGCTGCTCCACGCCCGCCTGCGCGCCGAGCCCCTGGCCGGGCTGCTGCACTGCACGTATCTGTCGCCCGACACGGTCGCCGACCCCGACCAGCGGCATCTGACCTGGGCCCACCAGCAGCTCTTCAAACGGACCGTCACCCCGGTCACCCGGCGCGAACTCCACAGCTTCGGCCGCGTCCTGCACGGCGAGTCGCCGGAGCAGCTGCTGCCCCCGGTGCCGGACCGGGAACTGCACGCCTTCGTCGTCCGCGACCAGCGGGAATTCTGGCGTCCGCACGTGCACAGGGCGGAGCTGTGGTCGCAGGACGTCTGGGTCGACCTGGGGCTGATCACCTTCGCCCGCGCCACCGTCACGCTGCGCGAGGGCCGCCTGATCACCAAGCGGCAGGCCCTGGACGAGCTGCCCGCCCTGGGCGCGCCCGGCGAGGTCGTCGAGGACATCACCGAACGGCGGTACGGAAACCGCGCGCGGCCCGCGGTCACGGGGGAGTGGACCGCCCGCCGCGCGGAGCTGACCCGCGGCTACCTGGGACCGGCCATCGACACGCTGGTGGCGTCGTACTCCTGAGAGGGCAGCCCGGGCACCGTCTCCTCGGGCCGCTCGCGCAGTGCCAGCAGCACCCGCAGCACCGCGATCCACACCAGGCACGAGCCGAACATGTGCAGGCCGACGAGGACCTCGGGCAGGTCGGTGAAGTACTGGACGTATCCGATGGCCCCCTGCGCCAGCAGCACCAGGAACAGGTCGCGGGTGCGGGCCAGCGGGCCCTTGGGCGCGTCGACCGCCTTCAGCACGAACCACAGGGCGAACGTCAGCGTCACCACGATCCACGCCAGGACGGCGTGCGCCTTGCTGATCATCTCCCAGTCGACCGGCATGCGCGGAACGTCGCTCGAGTCGCCCGCGTGCGGTCCCGCGCCGGTGACCACGGTGCCGACCACGACCAGCAGCGCGGAGACGACGACCATCACCCACACCAGCTGCTGCACGGACTTGCCGACCAGCGGGCGCGGTGCCGTGTCGCCCTCCCGGGTGCGCTGCCACATCAGCGTGGCCAGGGTCAGCAGCGCCGTCGTCGCCACGAAGTGCGCCGCGACCGTGTAGGGGTTGAGCCCGACGAGCACGACGATGCCCCCGAGGACGGCGTTGCTCATCACGACCCAGAACTGCGCCCACCCCAGCAGGGTGAGGCTGCGCCGGTACGGCTTCTGCGAGCGGGCGGCGATGATCGCCCAGCCGACGGCGGCGCACAGCACGTAGGTCAGCATGCGGTTGCCGAACTCGATGATGCCGTGGAAGCCCATCTCGCTCGTGGTGGTGAGCGAGTCGTCGGTGCACTTGGGCCAGGTCGGGCAGCCGAGGCCCGAGCCGGTGAGCCGGACGGCGCCGCCGGTGACGACGATGATCACGGACATCACGATCGGCGCGAGGGCGGCCCGCTGGACCGTCCGGGGATGCGGGGTCCAGCGCGCGGCGATGAAGGCGAGCGGGTTGCGCACGGCGGCTACGGCGTCGGCACGGGTCACGTTTGGCACGCCGTCCATCGTAGGCGCCCGCTTGTGCACGCTTTCACGAGGGTCGGTCCGTGGCATGTGTTCTTACTCCCAGCGGAAGAACTTCCCCGCGGCCGCGAGCCCCGCGACCGCCCACCCGGCGAGGATCCCCAGGTCGCCCCAGGGCATCGCGGCGCCGTGCTGGAGGACGTCCCGGAGTCCGTCCGACAGGGCGGAGATGGGCAGCAGCCCCAGCACGTCCTGCGCCGCGTCCGGGAACCTGTCCAGCGGCACGATCACTCCGCCGCCCACGAGGAGCAGCAGGAAGACCAGGTTGGCGGCGGCCAGCGTGGCCTCCGCCTTGAGGGTGCCGGCCATCAGCAGACCCAGCCCGGAGAAGGCGGCGGTGCCGAGGACCAGGAGCAGCAGCACGGCCGCCGGGTTGCCGTGCGGCGACCAGCCCAGCGCGAAGGCGATCACCGTCAGCAGCACGATCTGGAGCACCTCGGTGACCAGCACCGACGCCGTCTTCGCGGTCATCAGGGCCCAGCGCGGCAGGGGGGAGGCGGCCAGCCGCTTCAGCACCCCGTACCGGCGCTCGAAGCCGGTGGCGATGGCCTGCCCGGTGAACGCCGTCGACATCACGGCCAGCGCGAGGATGCCCGGGGCGAGGAAGTCGACGGCCTCTCCGGCCCCGGTGTCTATGATGTCCACGGAGCTGAACAGGACGAGCAGCAGCGTCGGGATGATCACCGTCAGCAGCAGCTGCTCGCCGTTGCGCAGCAGCATCTTCGTCTCGAGCACGGCCTGGGCCGCGATCATGCGCCCGAGCGGAGCGGCGCCGGGCCTGGGCGCATACGTCCCCGCGGCCCCGGGCGTGCCGGTGTTCCCCGGTGTCCCTGTCGTGGTGGTCACCCGCGCAGCTCCTTGCCCGTCAGTTCCAGGAAGACGTCCTCCAGCGTGTGCCGCTCCACCGAGATGCGGTCCGGCATCACCCCGTGCTGGGCGCACCAGGAGGTCACCGTCGCGAGCAGCTGCGGGTCCACCTCGCCGTTCACCCGGTAGGAGCCCGGGGTCAGCTCGGCCGCCGCGGAGTCCGGGGGCAGCGCCTTGAGCAGGGACGCGACGTCCAGTCCCGGGCGGCCCGTGAACCGCAGGGTGTTCTCGGCGCCGCCGCGGCACAGCTCCTCCGGGGAGCCCTGGGCGACCACCCGGCCGGTGTCGATGATGGCCACGTCGTCGGCCAGCTGCTCGGCCTCGTCCATGTGGTGCGTGGTGAGGATCACCGAGACCCCGTCGCCGCGCAGGTCCCGCACGAGGTCCCAGGTGGCGCGGCGGGCCTGCGGGTCCAGGCCGGCGGTCGGCTCGTCCAGGAACACCAGCTCCGGGCGGCCGACCACGGCCATCGCGAGGGCGAGCCGCTGCTGCTGCCCGCCGGAGAGCCTGCGGTACGTGGTCCGGCCGCACGAGCCGAGACCGAGCCGCTCGATCAGCGCGTCGACGTCCAGCGGGTGGGCGTGCAGCTTCGCGACGTGGCGCAGCATCTCGTCCGCGCGGGCGCCGGAGTAGACGCCGCCGGACTGGAGCATCACGCCGATCCGCGGGCGCAGCTCGGCGCCCTGCCGCACCGGGTCCAGGCCCAGGACGCGCACCGTCCCGGAGTCCGGTCTGCGGTATCCCTCACAGGTCTCGACCGTGGTCGTCTTGCCCGCCCCGTTGGGGCCGAGCACGGCGGTGACGCCCGTGCGGGCCACCAGGTCGAGGCCGTTCACCGCGGTCTTCGTGCCGTACCGCTTCACCAGGGCCTGGACCTGGACCACGGGCTCGCTTCGCATGGGTCACGAGTCTAGGGAGACGGACGACCGGCCGGGCGCGGGGGTGTGGAAAACCTCCTCGCCGCCGGTACGGGACTCACTCGCGAGGGCGGTGCACGGGCAGCCACCGCTCGGCGTACGCGACCGCGTCCGGCAGGGAGAACAGCCGTACGTCGGCCGCGCCGACCCTGCCGCGCGCGACGGGGCGGTCCCGTTCGAAGTCGTGGCCCAGTTCGTCGAAGCGCTCCGACGTGATCGACACCTCCGTCACCCGCTCCCAGCCCACCGGCCCCGGGCGCCCCACCTCCACCAGCGGGGCGGGGATCCGGTACTCGGCGAGGTGGAAGGCGGTGCACGCGTCGTAGCCCGCGCCGAGCAGCAGGACACGGGCGTCCAGCCGCTCCAGCGCGGCCAGCGGGCTGCGCTCGCCCAGCCGGCAGTCGGTCGCGTGGCCGGCGACCACCTCGGCGGCACGGCCGCCCAGGGCCGCGAAGGAGGTCTGCGGATGGGCGCTGCGCCGGGCGCCGGGCCAGGTGCGGACCGTCTCCGGGACCACGCCGACGCCGCGCGAGGGCGTGATCAGCGGGTCGTAGGCGGGCGTCGCCGCGCGCACGGTCTCCCACCACTCCTCGGGCACCGGCGGGCTGGTCCACAGGGCCGGGTCGGAGAGGTCGCCGGTCTGGGTCGGGACCACCAGGGTGCCGTCCGGGCCGAGTACGTCGAGCAGCGCCCGGACGACCGCGACGGGGCCTCCGCAGACCCAGCCGAGCGCACTGAGGGAGGAGTGCGCGAGCAGGGTGTCGCCGGTGCGCACCCCCAGTTCGCGCAGCCCGGCGGCGAGCGTGCCGCGGGTGACGAGTGGGCCGGTCGGAGGGGGCGTGGACATGCGGGGGAGTGTTCCGGAAGCCGGCCGCGGACGCCAGCGGATTGCCCGGCGGGCGATCGATCAAAGATCGTTTCCGCAGGTCACCTTAGGTATGCCTAAGTGACGCAGGGCACCGTCCGGTGATCGGGACGCGGGTTGCCCGCCCCGGAGGAATTACGCAACAATGGCGTTGTGAAAAACGTCGGTGAGGCTCCGCAGGAGGAACTCGCGACCGGTGAGCGGTCCACCCGCAACCGGGTCGCGCGCTCCATCCTGGACCACGGGCCGTCCACTGTCGCCGAGCTCGCCGGACGCCTGGGCCTGACCCAGGCCGCCGTCCGGCGCCATCTCGACGCCCTGGTCGCCGACGACGTGGTAGAGCCTCGTGAGCAGCGGGTCTACGGCGCGCGCACGCGCGGGCGGCCCGCCAAGGTCTTCGCGCTCACCGACTGCGGCCGGGACGCCTTCGACCAGTCGTACGACAAGCTGGCCGCCGACGCCCTGCGCTGGATCGCCGAGCAGGAGGGCGGGGAGCAGGCGATCGCCGCCTTCGCCCGCGCCCGGATCGCCGCCCAGTCGGGCGCGTACCGCGCGGCCGTCGAGTCCGTCCCCGCCGAGAAGCGCGCGGAAGCGCTGGCCAAGGCCCTGAGCGAGGACGGGTACGCTGCTACCGCGCGGAGCGCACCCCACCCCCAGCAGGGCGAGCAGCTGTGCCAGCACCACTGCCCGGTCGCCCACGTCGCGGAGCAGTTCCCGCAGCTGTGCGAGGCGGAGACGGAATTTTTCGCCGAGCTGCTCGGTACGCATGTACAGCGGCTCGCGACCATCGCGCACGGCGACGGGGTCTGCACCACGTTCATTCCGAAGACTTCGCACGCGCCACCCCCGGCGCGCGCGTCCGAGAACACCGCTAACGCATCTGCAAGCACGGCCGGGAGGAACCCCGCATGACTCTCCCCACGGAGACTGCTCACCCCGAGCTCGAGGGCCTGGGCAAGTACGAATACGGCTGGGCCGACTCCGACACGGCCGGCGCCTCTGCCAAGCGCGGCATCAACGAGGACGTCGTCCGCGACATCTCCGCGAAGAAGAACGAGCCGGAGTGGATGACCAAGCTCCGTCTCAAGGGCCTGCGCCTCTTCGAGAAGAAGCCCATGCCGAACTGGGGCTCGGACCTGTCGGGGATCGACTTCGACAACATCAAGTACTTCGTGCGCTCCACGGAGAAGCAGGCGGAGTCCTGGGAGGACCTGCCCGAGGACATCAAGAACACGTACGACAAGCTCGGCATCCCCGAGGCGGAGAAGCAGCGCCTCGTCGCCGGTGTCGCCGCGCAGTACGAGTCCGAGGTCGTCTACCACCAGATCCGCGAGGACCTGGAGGAGCAGGGCGTCATCTTCCTGGACACCGACACGGCCCTGAAGGAGCACCCGGAGCTCTTCAAGGAGTACTTCGGCACCGTCATCCCCGTCGGTGACAACAAGTTCGCCTCGCTGAACAGCGCCGTGTGGTCCGGCGGCTCCTTCATCTACGTGCCGAAGGGCGTGCACGTCGAGATCCCGCTCCAGGCCTACTTCCGCATCAACACGGAGAACATGGGCCAGTTCGAGCGGACCCTGATCATCGTCGACGAGGGTGCCTACGTGCACTACGTCGAGGGCTGCACCGCGCCGATCTACAAGTCGGACTCGCTGCACTCCGCGGTCGTCGAGATCATCGTCAAGAAGAACGCCCGCTGCCGCTACACGACCATCCAGAACTGGTCGAACAACGTCTACAACCTGGTCACCAAGCGCGCCGTGGCGTACGAGGGCGCGACCATGGAGTGGATCGACGGCAACATCGGCTCCAAGGTGACGATGAAGTACCCGGCCGTCTACCTGATGGGCGAGCACGCCAAGGGCGAGACCCTCTCCATCGCCTTCGCGGGCGAGGGCCAGCACCAGGACGCCGGCTCCAAGATGGTCCACATGGCGCCGAACACCTCCTCCAACATCGTCTCGAAGTCCGTGGCGCGCGGCGGCGGCCGCACCTCCTACCGCGGTCTCGTCGAGATCGGCGAGGGCGCCCACGGTTCCAAGTCGAACGTGCTGTGCGACGCGCTGCTGGTCGACACCATCTCCCGCTCCGACACGTACCCCTACGTGGACGTCCGCGAGGACGACGTGTCCATGGGCCACGAGGCGACCGTCTCCAAGGTCTCCGAGGACCAGCTCTTCTACCTGATGAGCCGCGGTCTGAGCGAGTTCGAGGCGATGGCGATGATCGTGCGCGGCTTCGTCGAGCCGATCGCCAAGGAGCTGCCCATGGAGTACGCCCTCGAGCTCAACCGGCTGATCGAGCTGCAGATGGAGGGCGCGGTCGGCTGACCCCCGCCCCCACCGCAGTCACCAGATCCAGGAACGTAGGAAGAGAGCAGACCGACAGCCATGGCTGAGGCTCAGAACATCCCCGTGGGGTCCACCACCGCGGGCCAGATCGCGGTGGCCGCCGAGTCGACCGTCGCCACGCGCATGAGCGCGCCCGCGTCCTTCGACGTGGCGGACTTCCCGGTCCCCCACGGCCGCGAGGAGGAATGGCGGTTCACCCCGCTGGAGCGGCTGCGCGGGCTGCACGACGGCACCGCCGTCGCCACCGGCGACGGCGTGAAGGTCGACATCGAGGCGCCCGAGGGCGTCGTCGTCGAGACCGTCGGCCGCGACGACGCGCGCATCGGCAGGGCCGGGACCCCCGTGGACCGGGTCGCCGCCCAGGCCTACTCGGCGTTCGAGAAGGCCGGCGTGATCACCGTCCCCAAGGAGACGGTCCTCACCGAGCCGATCCGCATCGCCGTGCACGGCGAGGGCGGCACCGCCTACGCCCACCAGGTCGTCGAGCTGGGTGCCTTCGCCGAGGCCGTGGTCGTCATCGACCACACCGGCGACGCGGTGCTCGCCGCCAACGTCGACTACGTCCTGGGCGACGGCGCCAAGCTGACGGTCGTCTCCGTCCAGGACTGGGACGACAAGGCGGTCCACGTCGGCCAGCACAACGCCCTGGTCGGCCGCGACGCGACCTTCAAGTCCTTCGTCGTCACCTTCGGCGGCGACCTGGTCCGGCTGCACCCGCGCGTGGCCTACGCCGGACCCGGCGGCGAGGCCGAGCTGTTCGGCCTGTACTTCACCGACGCCGGCCAGCACCAGGAGCACCGCCTCCTGGTCGACCACAACGTCCCGCACTGCAAGTCCAACGCCGTCTACAAGGGCGCGCTCCAGGGCGACGACGCGCACGCGGTGTGGATCGGCGACGTGCTCATCGAGGCCGCGGCCGAGGGCACCGACACCTACGAGATGAACCGCAACCTCGTCCTCACCGACGGCGCGCGGGTCGACTCGGTGCCGAACCTGGAGATCGAGACCGGCGAGATCGTCGGCGCCGGTCACGCCTCCGCCACCGGCCGCTTCGACGACGAGCAGCTCTTCTACCTGATGGCGCGCGGCATCCCCGAGCTGGACGCCCGCCGCCTGGTGGTCCACGGCTTCTTCGCCGAGCTGGTCCAGCAGATCGGCGTCGCGGACATCGAGGAGCGCCTCCTCGCCAAGATCGCGCAAGAGCTGGAGGCGTCGGTCGCATGACCTTCGTACGCGTCTGTGGAGCGGACGAGCTGGAGGAGGACACCCCCAAGCGGGTGGAACTCGACGGCACGCCGATCTCCGTCGTGCGGACCGAGGGCGAGCTGTTCGCCATTCACGACATCTGCTCGCACGCGAACGTCTCGCTGGCCGAGGGCGAGGTCGACGACTGCCACATCGAGTGCTGGCTGCACGGCTCGCGCTTCGACCTCCGCTCCGGCAAGCCCGACAGTCTGCCGGCGACGCGCCCCGTCCCCGTATACCCCGTAAAGATCGAAGGGGACGACGTGCTCGTCTCCCTCACCCAGGAGTCCTGAGGCACCCATGGCAACGCTTGAAATCCGAGACCTGCACGTCACCGTCGAGGCCGACAACGCCACGAAGGAGATCCTCAAGGGCGTCGACCTCACCGTGAAGCAGGGCGAGACGCACGCCATCATGGGCCCCAACGGCTCCGGCAAGTCGACCCTCGCCTACTCCCTCGCGGGTCACCCGAAGTACACGATCACCGGCGGCACCGTCACCCTCGACGGCGAGGACGTCCTGGAGATGTCCGTCGACGAGCGCGCCCGCGCCGGCCTGTTCCTCGCCATGCAGTACCCGGTCGAGGTCCCCGGCGTCTCGGTCTCCAACTTCCTGCGCACCTCCGCCACCGCCGTCCGCGGCGAGGCCCCCAAGCTGCGGCACTGGGTCAAGGAGGTCAAGGAGGCCATGGAGCGCCTCAACATGGACCCCGCCTTCGCCGAGCGCAACGTCAACGAGGGCTTCTCCGGCGGTGAGAAGAAGCGCCACGAGATCCTCCAGCTGGAGCTGCTCAAGCCGAAGGTCGCGATCCTCGACGAGACCGACTCCGGCCTGGACGTCGACGCCCTGCGCGTCGTCTCCGAGGGCGTCAACCGCGTCCGGGAGACCGGCGAGGTCGGCACCCTGCTGATCACGCACTACACGCGCATCCTGCGCTACATCAAGCCCGACTACGTCCACGTCTTCGCCAACGGCCGCATCGCCGAGTCCGGCGGCGCCGAGCTGGCCGACAAGCTGGAGGCCGAGGGCTACGAGGCATACACGAAGGGCGGCGCATCCGAGTGACACAGCTGCCGGGCCTCCTCGACACAGAGGCGATCCGCAAGGACTTCCCCATCCTGGACCGCCAGGTCCACGACGGGCACAAGCTCGTGTACCTGGACAACGCGGCGACCAGCCAGAAGCCGCGGCAGGTGCTGGACGCGCTCAGCGAGTACTACGAGCGCTACAACGCCAACGTCCACCGCGGCGTGCACGTCCTCGCCGAGGAGGCCACGGCGCTGTACGAGGGCGCGCGTGACAAGGTCGCGGAGTTCATCAACGCGCCCTCGCGCGACGAGGTGATCTTCACCAAGAACGCCTCGGAGTCCCTCAACCTGGTCGCGAACATGCTGGGCTGGGCCGACGACCCCTACCGCGTGGACCACGAGACCGAGATCGTCATCACGGAGATGGAGCACCACTCCAACATCGTGCCGTGGCAGCTGCTGGCGCAGCGCACCGGTGCGAAGCTCCGCTGGTTCGGCCTCACGGACGACGGCCGCCTGGACCTGTCCAACATCGACGAGGTCATCACCGAGAAGACGAAGGTCGTCTCCTTCGTGCTGGTCTCCAACATCCTGGGCACCCAGAACCCGGTCGAGGCGATCGTGCGCCGCGCCCAGGAGGTCGGTGCGCTGGTCTGCATCGACGCCTCCCAGGCCGCGCCGCACATGCCGCTGGACGTGCAGGCCCTCCAGGCCGACTTCGTGGCCTTCACCGGCCACAAGATGTGCGGCCCGACCGGCATCGGCGTGCTGTGGGGGCGCCAGGAGCTCCTCGAGGACCTCCCGCCGTTCCTCGGCGGCGGCGAGATGATCGAGACCGTCTCGATGCACTCCTCCACCTACGCCCCGGCCCCGCACAAGTTCGAGGCGGGCACGCCCCCGGTCGCCCAGGCGGTCGGTCTCGGCGCGGCGATCGACTACCTCAACTCGATCGGCATGGACAAGATCCTCGCCCACGAGCACGCGCTGACCGAGTACGCCGTCAAGCGCCTGCTGGAGGTCCCGGACCTGCGCATCATCGGCCCCACCACGGCCGAGGAGCGCGGCGCGGCGATCTCCTTCACGCTGGGGGACATCCACCCGCACGACGTGGGCCAGGTCCTCGACGAGCAGGGCATCGCGGTCCGGGTCGGCCACCACTGCGCCCGCCCCGTCTGCCTGCGTTACGGAATTCCTGCGACCACGCGAGCGTCGTTCTATCTGTACTCCACGCCGGCCGAGATCGACGCACTGGTCGACGGCCTGGAGCACGTACGGAACTTCTTCGGCTGACGGGACGAGCGAAGAGCATGAAGCTGGACTCCATGTACCAGGAAGTCATCCTGGACCACTACAAGAACCCGCACGGGCGGGGCTTGCGGGATGGCGACGCCGAGGTCCACCACGTCAACCCGACATGCGGCGACGAGATCACGCTCCGCGTGAAGTACGACGGCACGACGATCAGCGACGTCAGCTACGAGGGCCAGGGCTGCTCCATCAGCCAGGCGAGCGCCTCCGTGCTGAACGACCTGCTGGTCGGCAAGGACCTCGCCCAGGCGCAGCGGATCCAGGAGACCTTCCTGGAGCTGATGCAGTCCAAGGGTAGGATCGAGCCCGACGACGCGATGGAGGAGGTCCTGGAGGACGCGGTCGCGTTCGCCGGGGTCTCGAAGTACCCGGCCCGGGTCAAGTGCGCCCTGCTGAGCTGGATGGCCTGGAAGGACGCGACCGCCCAGGCGCTGGACGGCGCCGACGCCGAGAAGGAGACGACGGCATGAGCGAGACCCTGGAGATGAAGCCGGCCTCGGAGGAGGAGCTCCGCGAGGCCCTGATGGACGTCGTGGACCCCGAGCTGGGCATCGACGTCGTCAACCTCGGCCTGATCTACGGCATCCACGTCGACGACGCGAACATCGCCACCGTCGACATGACCCTGACGTCGGCGGCCTGTCCGCTGACCGACGTGATCGAGGACCAGGCCAAGTCCGCCACGGACGGCCTCGTCAGCGAGCTGCGCATCAACTGGGTCTGGATGCCGCCGTGGGGCCCCGACAAGATCACGGACGACGGCCGCGAGCAGCTGCGCGCGCTGGGGTTCAACGTCTGAGCAGTTCAACGTCTGCGCCACACCGGCAGCACTGTCGCGGAGAACGGCGGCACCTTCGGGTGCCGCCGTTTCTCATGTCCGCACCCGTCCGCGTCCGTCGTTATGTACGCTCGTACACATGGGATACCTGCTCCTGGCCGGAGCCATCGCCGCCGAGGTTGCCGGCACCACCGCCATGAAGTACAGCGAGGGCTTCAGCAGGCTCGTGCCGTCTCTGCTGACGGCCCTGGCGTACGTCCTCTCCTTCGCGCTGCTCGCCCAGACCCTGAAGATCCTCGCCGTCGGCACGGCCTACGCCATCTGGGCCGGGGTCGGCACGGCGGCCATCGCCACCATCGGCGTGGCCTTCATGGGTGAGGGGATGACCCTCACCAAGGCCGCCGGCATCGCGCTGATCATCATCGGCGTCGTCGTCCTCAATCTGGGCGGAGCGCACTGATGCCCCGCCGCCACGACCCGGAGCGCCGCCAGCGCATCATCGACGCGGCGATCCGAGTCGTCGGACAGAAGGGCATCGCCGGCCTCAGCCACCGCACCGTCGCCGCCGAGGCGGACGTGCCGCTCGGCTCCACGACTTACCACTTCGCGACCCTGGACGACCTCATGGTCGCCGCCCTGCGCCAGGCCAACGAGGGTTTCGCCCGCGTCGTCGCGGCGCACCCCGCCCTGTCCGACCCCGAAGCCGACCTGTCCGGCGAACTCGCCCGCGTCCTCGGCGAATGGCTGGGCGGCGACCGCACCGGCGTGGAGCTGGAGTACGAGCTGTACCTCGCCGCCCTGCGCCGCCCCGCGCTGCGCCCGGTCGCCGCCGAGTGGGCCGAGGGCGTGGGCGCCCTGCTCGCCGCCCGCACCGACCCCACCACGGCCCGCGCCCTGGTCGCGGTACTCGACGGCATCTGCCTCCAGGTCCTGCTGACGGACACGCCGTACGACGAGGAGTACGCCCGCGAGGTGCTGACCCGCCTGATCCCCGTGCCCGCCACCCGAGACGGCCGCGGGCCCGGCTCGCATCCACCGGCGACGGCCGGTTAGGTTGCCCTCATGACCGACACGACTGCTCCCCGCACCAGCGGCGCCGTGGCCGCTGGCCTCGCCACGATCGCCGCCGACGGCACCGTTCTCGACACCTGGTTCCCGGCCCCCGAACTGTCCGACGAGCCCGGCCCCTCCGGCACCGAGCGCCTCACCGCCGAACAGGCCGCCGAACTCCTGGGCGGCGGCGCCACCGCCGCGGTCGGTCCCGACGCCCGCCGCGGCGTCGAGGTGGTCGCGGTCCGCACGGTCATCTCCTCGCTGGACGAGAAGCCGGTCGACACCCACGACGTCTACCTGCGCCTGCACCTGCTCTCCCACCGCCTGGTCAAGCCGCACGGCCAGAGCCTGGACGGCATCTTCGCCCACCTCGCCAACGTCGCCTGGACCTCGCTCGGCCCGGTCGCCGTCGACGACATCGAGAAGGTCCGGCTCAACGCCCGCGCCGAGGGCCTGCACCTCCAGGTCACCTCGATCGACAAGTTCCCCCGCATGACGGACTACGTCGCCCCCAAGGGCGTCCGCATCGCCGACGCCGACCGGGTGCGGCTCGGCGCGCACCTCTCCGCGGGCACCACGGTCATGCACGAGGGCTTCGTCAACTTCAACGCCGGCACGCTGGGCACCTCGATGGTCGAGGGCCGCATCTCCGCGGGCGTCGTCGTCGGCGACGGCTCCGACATCGGCGGCGGCGCCTCCACCATGGGCACCCTCTCCGGCGGCGGCAACGTCCGGATCGTCATCGGGGAGCGCTGCCTGGTCGGCGCCGAGGCGGGCGTCGGCATCGCCCTGGGCGACGAGTGCGTGGTCGAGGCCGGCCTCTACGTCACCGCGGGCACCCGCGTCACGATGCCCGACGGCCAGGTCGTCAAGGCCCGCGAACTCTCCGGCGCCTCCAACATCCTCTTCCGCCGCAACTCGGTCACCGGCACGGTCGAGGCCCGCCCGAACAACGCGGTGTGGGGCGGCCTGAACGAGATCCTGCACAGCCACAACTGAACCCGCGCAGGCTCGCCGGGCGCCCTTTGCCGCTGTTGCGGGGAGGGCGCTCAGGTGTCTGTGGGGGAGGATTTCGCGGTGGCGTGCTCCTGTTGGCGGCGCACGATCTCCGTGATCCAGGCGGGGGCGTACGGGGAGGTGCAGCCCGGGGGAGTGGGGTAGTCCTTGAGGACGCCGAGGCGCTCGCCGATGGTGAGGGCACGGGCGCGGTGTTCGGGGTGGTCGATGCCGATCTGGGCCAGGCAGTGGTTCATCGCCCACTGGAGGCGGTCCGGGGCGCCGCTCATCTCCGACTCGACGGTGTCCAGCAGGGCCGGGAGGTCGAGACCCGCCGGGTTCCTCGTCACGCGTTCCGTGGTCAGCGCCCAGCCGGCGCTCGCGACCACCGGGTCCGGGTCGGCGGTCCAGGCCACACGCAGTTCCTCGGCGTGCGGGTTCTTCTTCACCACGTAGTTCACGAGCCAGTCGTGCACCTTGGGGGTGCGGGCCTGGCGCAGCATGGTGTCCAGTTCGTCGCGGCCGTAGGACTTCGGGCGGCAGACCAGGAGGGCCAGCAGGCGTGCGGCGGTGTCGTCCGTGGCCCAGAGGGTGCGTGCGAGTTCGGGCTGTGTCTTCAGGCGCTTCGCGAGCGCGCGCAGCTTGGTGAGATGCACGCCGTGGTCGTCGCCGTGCTTCTCGTTCACGGCTCGGATCCGCGGGTCCTCGAGCCCGGCCAGCTCGGCCATCACCTCGGCCAGTGTCGGCCCGGTCGGCGTCTTGTCCGGTGTCTTCTCCGGCATCCCGGCCGCCTCCTGTCGCCCCGTCGGTCTCCTGAGGGCGCCCAGCCTACGGCGCTCACCGTTTCAGGGCCCGGTACCTCTTCAGCAGCGCGGTGACGCGGGCCCGGTCGGCCGCTCCGTTCAGCTCGGTCAGGAGGTCGTCGGGGCACAGCTCGTAGAGGTCGCCCCACCAGCGGCCGCCCTTGGTGTCCCAGATCCGGTATCCGCCCGGGACGCCCCGGGCCACGTAGCGTCTCCTGCTCATCGCGGGCAACCGTAGCCCGCACGTACGGATGACCGCCCGTGACTTTCCGGTGGTCTTGGCGGATGAACGGGTGGACGCAGAGTCCGATCAGACGCCGATCCGACGAGACGAGGACCTGGGATGACGCCTGAGAACACGCCCGAGACGCCGAACGAGCGGGTGAGGGCCGCGGCGCGCCGCCTGCTGGCCGGGGCGGGGGCCGCGGTGCTGGTGTGCTGCGGGTCGGTGTGGGCCGCGGGCGCCGCGCACGCCGACGAGACGACGACCGGTTCGCACAACGGCCCCCGGGTGGGGCTCCTCAACGTCCACGTCGGGCAGATCGACGACCCGGCGGAGGACGTACTGGAGCACACCCTGCTGTTCGGCGACGGCTACGCCTGGGACTGACCGGCGTCGGCGGTCAGTTCTCCGTAGGCCGCCAGCAGACCGGCGGTGGTCTCCCGGTCCGCGGACCGCAGCGGTGCGCGGACCGGGCCCGCCGGCAGGCCCAGCGCGCCGAGGAGGGCCTTGGCGGTGACCGTGCCGGGCAGACCGGCCGCCATCATCGACTCGACGAGCGGGACCGCCCGCCGCTGGAGCAGCGCGGCCCGGCCGGTGTCGCCCGCGTCGAAGGCGTCGAGGACGGCCCGGAACAGCTCCGGCACGACGTTGGCGACGGTGCTGACGTACCCCGCCGCTCCGATCGCGTAGAGGGGGAGGATCTGTTCGTCGCAGCCCGCGTAGTAGGCCAGACCGGTGCGGGAGAGCACCTTCTGGGTGCCGAGGAGGTCGTAGGCGCAGTCCTTGACGGCGACGATGCGCGGGTGCGCGGCGAGCCGGACGACGGTGTCGGGTTCGATACGGGTGCCGGTGCGGCCCGGGATGTCGTACAGCATCACGGGCAGGCCGCTCGCGTCGGCGACCTCGCGGAAGTGCGCCTCCAGGGCGTCCTGCGGCGGCCTGCTGTAGTACGGCGCGACCACCAGCAGTCCGTCCGCGCCGGCCTTCTCGGCCGCCAGGGCCAGTTCCACGGTGTGCCGGGTGTCCGCGGTGCCGACCCCGGCGACGAGTGCCGCGCGGTCCCCGACCGCCTCCCTGACCGCCGTCACCAGGGCCGCCTTCTCGGCGTCCGTGGTGGTCGGCGACTCGCCCGTGGTGCCGGACAGCACCAGGCCGTCACAGCCCCGCGCGACCAGCCGGTCGGCGAGCCGCTGGGCACCGTCGAGGTCGAGAGCGCCGGAGCCGGTGAAGGGCGTGACCATGGCGCACAGGCTGCGGCCGAAGGGGGCGGAGTCGTCGTCTGTCGTCATGGGAGTAGTGTCGGCGGCCAGACAGTGTAGCTCCACTTAATTCTGCTACGAGGTATCTGTAACGAATGCTTCAAGGTGAGGGGGCAGCCCGGGGTCTGGGACGGTGCGGGTACCGGCAGGGGTAGCGCCGTTCGGCGCGGGGTACCCGGGGTGCTCCGAACCGAGAGGAGGCGGGAACACCGTGACCGGAACCATGCACACCAGGCCGGTGCGCGACGAGCAGCACTCCGTGGGCGAACTCGTCGGGCAGGCCACCGAACAGCTCTCCCGGCTCGTGCGCCAGGAAGTGGCCCTCGCCAAGATGGAACTGGCCGAGAAGGGCAAGCGCGCCGGGCGCGGCGGCGGAATGCTCGGTGCCGCGGGCGCCATCGCCTACGTGGGCCTGTTCGCCCTGGCCGGCACGGCCACCGCCGCGCTCTCGCTGGTACTGCCCGTCTGGGCCGCGGCGCTCATCGTGACGGCGGCGCTCTTCGTGATCGCCGGCGTCCTGGCCATGGCCGGTCGCGCCCAGCTCCGCCGGGCCGTGCCACCCAAGCCCGAGGAGACCCTCGGCAGCGTCAGGGCCGACGTGGACCAGATCAGGGAAAGGGCACATCGATGACCGACGCGACGAGCCGGGACGGTTCGAGGAGCGGCTCCACCGAGCAGCCGGTCGGCGGGGCCAAGGGCCCCGACGAGCTGCGGAGGCAGATCGAACAGACCCGCGGCCAGCTCGGCGACACCGTGGAGGAGCTGGCGGGCAAGGCCGACGTGAAGGGCCGCGCCAAGGCCCGGGCCGCCGACCTGAAGGACAAGGCGGGCGCGATGAGCGTCCAGTTGCGCAGTTCCGCCGCGCACGCCGGGCACACCGTGCACGACAAGGCGGGCCGGGCCGGGCACGCCGCGCACGCCAAGGCGGGCCGGGCCAAGAGTGCCGCGGAGCCGCACGCGCGGCCCGGGCGGGCGCGCGGTGCGGTGCGGGCGGGGCTCGGGCACCCGCGGGTCGTGCTGGCCGCCGGGGCCGCGGCGGGCGTGGTGGTCGCGGCGAGCCTCGTGCGGCGCCGGCAGCACGGGCACTGCTGAGCGCGCGCACGGGAACGGCGTACGGGCGAGGGGCTCCGGACGGGGCCCCTCGCCCCATGTGTCTCCCCACCGGTGCCGGACGGGGCTTGACCTCAACCTTGGTCGAGGTCGGAGGGTGGTGCGTGCACCCGACGGAAACCGATCACTGGAGGCCGGCATGACCCGCCGCACCGACACCCACCCCGACCTGGCCCGCCCCGACGCCTCGGCACCCTTCTTCAGCACCTGGCGGGTCGGCACCCCCGAGCGGCAGCGGCAGACCGTCGACGCCATCGCCCGTACCTGGGAGAGCCGGCCCTGGCCCGCCGAAGACCTGCGCGGTTACCACGTCTACACCGGGCACGACGGCAGCACGCTGCTGCACCACTCCCAGTGGGCGAGCGAGCAGGCGTACGAAGCCTTCGTCAAGACCCACCGGCAGGAGCGCGTCGACGAGATCGACACCGCCGTGCCGGGCATCGAACGGCTGGGGCTCGGCAGGTACCGGCGCTACCGCAGTACGGCCCGCGAGGACCGGGCGGCCGTCGTGCCCGGCTGCATCGTGATCGTCGACATCGAGTTCGAGGGGCCCGACCCCGACCGGCAGCGCGCCTGGGTCGACGCGGTCTTCGAGGCCCTGGAGAGCGAGCCGCACCCGCACCCCGGCGGCATCTCCGCCCACTTCCACCTCAGCACCGACGGCACGCGCGTGCTCAACTACGCCGAGTGGGAGAGCGCGCAGGCCCACCTCGACGCCCTGGCCGCACCCGGCGACGGTGTCGGCTCGACGACACCCCAGTGGGAGCGGGTGCAGAACTGGCCGGGCCTGACCGGGGGCGGCCGGGTCAGCCGCTACGATCACGCGCTGGGCCTGGTGCCCCGCTGACCCCCCGAACCCGCCCCCACCGGGGTCCTGTTACGGACGGAACCGCAGCACCTGCGGGTCGTGGTCGCTGATCTGGTCGTGGAACTCGGCGTTGACGTGCACGCTGTCGTAGGACAGGTGGCCGCCGCGGCGGACCGAGGGGCTGACCAGGATCTGGTCCAGGACCTGGCTGTTGCCCTGGTAGACGTACGAGTAGCGCTCGCTCCTCGGCAGCGACTTCACCGCCGACCACAGGGCCCCGTCACCCTCCAGGATGCGGGCGGTCCGCGAGAACTCGAAGTCGTTGATGTCACCGAGCGCGACGACGTCCGCGTTCTTCTGGGCGGCCAGGATCTCCTTGACGAAGGTGTTCACCACCTTCGCCTGGGCGTGGCGCTGGGTCTCCGAGCCGCGCGACGGCGGCTGGTACTGCGCCGTCAGACCCTGGTCGCCGCCCTTGGAGTTGAAGTGGTTGGCGACGACGAAGACCGTCCGGCCGCGGAAGACGAACTCGCCCGCCAGCGGCTTGCGGCTGTCCTCCCAGGCCTCGTTCGCCGGGTCCACCCGGCCGGGGGAGTGGGTCAGCGCCGCCTTGCCGCGCACCTTCCGCACCCCGGTCGCCGTGGTGGCGTCGCCGCCCGCGCGGTCGGTGAAGGAGACCCGCTCCGGGTTGAACAGGAACGCCTGCCGGATGTTGCCGCCGGGCTGCCCGCCGTCCGCCTTGTCGACCGGGTCGATGCCCCGCCAGTCGTAGCGCGGGCCGCCGGCCGCGACGATCGCGTCGATCAGCCTGCCGACCGTCGCGTCGGCCGCCACCGTGCCGTCGTCCGTGGCGCCGTTGTTGTCCTGGATCTCCTCCAGGGACACGATGTCGGGGGACTTCAGGCGGTGCACGATCGTCTCGGCGTGCGCGGTGAAGGTGTCGTCCGACGGGTCGAGGTTCTCGACGTTGTACGTCGCCACCGCCAGCTCGCGCGCGCTCTGCCGGCGCGTCGACTCGCGCTCCGTGCCGCCGCTCTCCAGGGCGCCGATCTCGCTCGCGACCAGGGTGTAGCCGCCGTACTGGTTGTAGTCCAGCGGACCGGCGGTGGTACCGGCGAGCGTGTCGCCCACGTCGGCGGCGGGGAAGTCGGCCGGCTTGCCCAGCGACTGGATCTGGAGCCGGCCGGTGTTCTGGTCGTCGTAGGAGCCGTAGACCGTGCCGCCGCGGCGGTTCGGGTTCTCCCAGGGCTTCACCGTGACCCACAGCTCGGTGTACGGGTCCGAGGCGCCGACCACCCGGGCGTCGGCGACCCGGACGTTCATGCCCTCCAGGGACTCGTAGTAGTCCAGGGCGTACGTCCCCGGCCGCAGGGGCAGGGCGTTGACCGAGCCGTTCGCCGCCCCGTCGCCCTCGGGGGCGTACGCGCGGGGCACGGAGCGGGCGGAGACGGTCGTCGCGGCCGGGATCGCGTTGCCGCCCGAGACGACGGTGACCGTCGGGCGGGTGATCTCGGTCAGCGACTGGTTCCCCGACGACGTACCGCCGGGGACGTACTCCGAGACCGTCCCGGAGACGGCGACCGCGTCTCCGACGGCGACCTCGGGGGCCCCGCTCGTGAAGACGAAGACGCCCTCGCTGGTGGCCGGATCCGCGTCCGGCAGCGGGTCCTGCATCCAGAAGCCCTTGGAGGAGCCGTAGCCGCGGACGCCGGTGACGATTCCGGCCACGTCCGTGACCTGCTCGCCGGCGTACGGCGACAGCCGGGTGCTGCCCTGGACGTCGTGGATCCGCACCGGGCCGGCCGCTGCGGAGGCGGCGTGCGCGGGCGTGGTGAGGACGACGGTGGACGCCGCCGAACAGACGGCGGCGACGGTGAGCGCGGCGAGGCGCGCGGAGGACTTGCTGGCCAACGGATCCCTCCGGGGATGTGACGTGGCGCGGGACTCTACGCGCGTCAATCTCCTGCTTGCTCCGGCCAGTTGTCAAGGTTTCGGCCATGTACACCACCCGTCGGGGAGATGAACCGGGCGGCATGGGGCGAAACCCGTCTAGGCTGAGCCGTTGAGTCGTACGCGGTCCCGACCCGGCCGTACGGCGGTCAAGAGGCGCGCGAGGAGAAACATCCGATGTCAGACAGCTCCACCCTGCCGCCCGCACGGCTGCGCCCCGAAGCGGAGCTGGCCCGCGACGCGCTGTCCGCGCCGGTGCTCGCCCGGGCCGCGCGGCTGGCCCGCTGGGCCGATGCCGGCACCCGTGTCGACGCCGGAGGCGGACTCGTCGAGGAGCAGCTGCCCGCGGCGGCCGAGCAGCTCGGGCTGAGCGGGGACGACGCCGCCGCCCACGCGAGCGAGGCCTGGCGGATCGCCGTCGACACCGGGCTCGTCGAGATCACCGACGAGGAGGCGGGCACCGTGGCCGCGGGCGAGGACCTCGCCCTGCTCACCGGCGGCTCCCCCCAGGACGTGCTCGGGGTCTGGCTCACCGCGCTGGAGGCCGTGCTCGCCGACGCGAGCGTGCCCGACCTCGACGGCCTGGTCGACGCGATGGCCGAGGGCGGCGAGGTCGACCTGTCCTCCCTCGACTGGGACCCCGAGGCCGAGTCCGATTTCCTCGACGGCGTGCTCGGCAACCTCTACCTGCTCACCGTCGGCGAGGACGGTCCCGGCGAGGCCCCGGTGCCGCTGCCGGCGCTGGCCGCCTCCGTGATCGTGCCCAGCGACATGGGCGAGCCCAGCAACGAGGTCCTCGAGCAGGTGTCGGACGCGATGATGCGCCTGGACGACCAGTTCCGGCTGCTCGAACCGGTCGGCCTCGTCGAGTACCAGCCGGTCGACGAGGCGCTCATGGCCGACGCCGACGAGGAGCCCGCCGCCCCCGTCGACGAGGCCGACGTCACCCGCTACGGCATGGTGCGGCTCACCCCGCTCGGACTGTACGGACTGCGCGCCCGGCTCCTGGACGCCGGTTTCGAGGCGCCCGCCGTCGGTGACCTCTCCGACAAGGGCGCCGACGCGCTCCTCGACGGCACCGCGCCCTTCCCGCCGGCCGCGGCCCACGCCGAGACCGAGCTGTGGCTGGCCGGGCGGAGCCCGCTCGACGCCGCCCGCGAACTCCTCGCGGCGGCCCGTGGCACCGACCCCGGCGCTCCGCTGCGCCGGCTGCGCTGCCAGCAGGCGCTCTCCCTGGTCGGCGCGGAGGCCGAGCCCGCGCTGCGGGAGGTCCTCGACGACGCCGAACTGGGCGGCCTCGCCCGGGTGTGGCTCACCGAGCACGGGGCCCGGGACGTCCCGCCGCCGCCGCAGGAGATGGTCTTCTGGCTGACCATCGACACCGTCGCCGCCCAACTCGCCGCCGAGGGCAACTCCGAGGAGCTGCGCGCCCTGGTGGAGGGTCTCGCCCGGCAGCACAGCGGCTTCTTCGACACGGTCTGGCGGGTCGAGCACCCGGCCACCCCGGAGGTCCTGGAGGCGATGGGGCGGCTGCACCCCGACAAGAAGGTGGCCAAGGAGGCCCGCAAGGCGGCGTTCAAGGCACGCTCCCAGCAGGGCGGCTGAGCGCCCGAGGGCGGCGTACGCGGGCGGGGCGGCGGCCGAGCGCCGAGTGGGACGGGTCGGCGGCCGAGCGGCGAGTGGAACGGGTCGGCGGCCGAGCGGCGTACGGGACGCGGCAGGCGGCGGCAGGCGGCGGCCGCCGCAAGGCGGCGTTCAAGGCACGCTCCCAGCAGGGGGCTGAGCGCCCCAGGGCGGCGTACGCGGGCGGGGCGGCGGCCGAGCGGCAAGTGGAACGGGGCGGCGGCCGAGCGGCGTACAGGACGCGGCAGGAGGCGGCAGGCGGCGGCGGGCGGCGGCCCGAGGGCGGGGGAGAGGTCTCCGCCAGTTCAACTCCCGTTCAGGCGCGGACGGGACCCCCGTTCAGGCGCGGGCGGAACCGTGACGCCGGATCGAGGTCCGCCACCCTCCACGGCTCGCCCACCGTCACAGGAGACACCATGTCGCTCACTCGCAGGGACTTCGCCGGCCGATCCGCGCTCACCGGCGCCGGGGTCGTGCTGGCGGGCAGCGTCGGCGCCCTCGCCACCGCCCCCAACGCCCTCGCGTCCACGGACACCGACAGCGTGGGGGCGGAGCACGACGGCCACGACCACCACCACGGCCACGGCCACGGCGGGGTCGGCTACGGGCCGCTGCTCCCCGACCCGGACGGCATCCTCGCCCTGCCCGCCGGCTTCCGGTACGAGATCATCACCTACTCCGGGCGGACCAAGCTGGAGTCCGGCGAGTACACCCCGTCCAACCACGACGGCACCGCCGCCTTCGACGGCCCACGCGGCACCACCCTCCTCGTCAACAACCACGAACTCGGCGGCCACCGCGACGACTGGCCGCACCCCGTCCCGCTCACCGAGGGCCTCGTCTACGACCCGGCCGCCGCCGGCGGCTGCACCGTCGTCGAGGTCCGCCGCGGCGGCCACGTCGCCGAGTGGGTCGGCATCGCCGGCACCGCCACCAACTGCGCGGGCGGCAGCACCCCGTGGGGCACCTGGCTGACCTGCGAGGAGACCGAGGACAGGGCCGGCGAGGAGGGGATGACCAAGGACCACGGCTACGTCTTCGAGGTCGACCCCGAGGACCGCCGCGCCAACCGCGAACCCAAGCCCGTCAAGGCGCTCGGCCGCTACGCCCACGAGGCCGTCGTCATCGACCCCAAGCGCGGCCACGCCTACCTCACCGAGGACGCCTCGGGGCCCAACGGCCTCCTGTACCGCTGGACCCCGCCGGAGCACTTCCGGCACGGCCGCGGCCGGCTGCGCACCCTCGCCGACGACGCCGGGGTCCTCCAGGCGTTCAAGTGCTTCGACTCCGGCGGCAAGTTCGTCGACGACCTCTCCCGCGCCACCAGGACCGGCACCGTCTACGGCGTCGACTGGGTCGACGTCCCCGACCGCGACGCGCAGACCACCTCCGTGCGCAAGCAGTTCGCCGCCGGCGAGGTCACCCGGGCGCGCAAGCTGGAGGGCATGTGGTGGGCCGACGGCGGCGCCTACGTCGTCTCCTCCTTCGCCCGTGACGAGAGCCCGGGCCGGCCGCACGACGGCCAGGTCTGGTTCTACGACCCCAAGCGCCGCACCCTGACGCTGAAGGTCCTGCTCGGCGTCAACGCCGACCCGTCCGCCGACGGCGCCTTCGACGGCCCCGACAACATCACCGTCTCCCCGTACGGCGGCCTGGTCATCGCCGAGGACGGCGACGGGGTCCAGCACCTGTTCGGCGCCACCGACAGCGGCCGCACCTACCCCATCGCCCGCAACGAACTGAACCTCGGCACCGAGGACGACCCCGAATACAGCGAGTTCACCGGCGTCACCTTCTCGCCCGACGGCCGCACCCTCTACGCCAACATCCAGACGCCGGGCATCATGCTCGCCATCACCGGGCCCTGGAAGCGCCAGAAGCGCCGGTAATTAATTCGCTCGCCCGAACGACGGCCGCCCTTTTAGAGTGATGAACGTCCAGGTGCGAAGGCAGGACCTACTTCCACTCATAATGGGGCGGCCACGGGTTCGAGTCCCGTCACCGGCACAACGCGCCGGTGTAGCTCAGGGGTTAGAGCACCTTGTCGGTTCCGCCGACCTGAACTCTGGACACCCACAACTTCATGCACCTCCCGGTGCGCGGGCCGCGGCTACTTCTTCTGCAAAAAGAATCCCATGCCGCCGCCCACTTGATCTCGGGAGGCCCAGCAGTCCAAGGGTGCCCGGTGCGCAGGCAGCGGATATTTCCTTTGATCGGACGGTTGCGGGTTCGAATCCCGTCATCGACTTCGGGTCGGTGTAGCTCAATTCGGCAGAGCATCCGTACAGTCCCGTCGCCGATTCCGACCTCGGGCACCCTTACGCTGCCGTGTCTCCCTCCGGAAATGTTCGGGATTTCGAGCTTTCGAGAATTCGGGGGAATTCACCATGGCGCGCTTCAACACCAGGACCGCGAAGGCGCAGCCCACCTCGCGCGTGACGTCGACGGGCCGCGTGCTGCGCACCTACGAGGGCGGCCGGGGCACCGAGCGCGACGCGCGCTCCGAGCTCTACCTGCTGTCGGTGGCCAACTTCGTGTCCCAGCAGACCTTCTACGAGTCCGGCGCCGCCCGCGACGACCGTTTCGCCGCGCTGGTGCGCGAACTCGCCGTCGCCGACCCGTCCTGGACGGCCGGCCTGCTCGGCTGGCTGCGCGGCGAGGGCAACCTGCGCACCGCCTCGATCGTCGGCGCCGCCGAGTACGTCAAGGCCCGCCTCGACTCCGGCGTCACCGATGGACCGTCCAACCGGCAGGTGATCGCCTCCGTCCTGCGGCGGCCCGACGAGCCCGGTGAGCTGCTCGCGTACTGGACCGCGACGTACGGCCGCGCCGTGCCCAAGCCGGTCAAGCGGGGGATCGCCGACGCCGTGCGGCGGCTCTACCACGGCAAGTCGCTGCTGAAGTACGACACCGCGTCCAAGGGGTACCGCTTCGGCGACATCCTCAACCTGGTGCACGCGGCCCCCGACCCCGACAAGCCGTGGCAGGGCGAGCTGTTCCAGTACGCCCTCGACCGCCGGCACAACCCGGACACCGCGGTGCCGCCCGCCTCGAACCGCGTCCTGACCGCGCACCGCGAGCTGATGGCGCTGCCCGTCCCCGAGCGGCGAGCGGCGGTCACGGCACCCGACGGTGCCGAGCGGCTCGCGGCGGCGGGCATCACGTGGGAGATGCTGGCCGGCTGGCTCCAGGGGCCGATGGACAAGGCCGCCTGGGAAGCGGTGATCCCGTCCATGGGAGCGATGGCATTGCTCCGCAACCTGCGGAACCTCGACGAGGCCGGTGTCTCGGACGAGGTCGCCGCCCGGGTCGCGGCGCGGATCAGCGACCCGGCCGAGGTGGCGCGCTCGCGGCAGTTCCCCTTCCGCTACCTCGCCGCGTACCGGCACGCGCCGTCACTGCGCTGGTCGTACCCCCTGGAGCAGGCGCTCGGGCACTCGCTGGCCAACGTGCCCGCGCTGGGCGGCCGGACGCTGGTCCTCGTGGACCGGTCGGGCTCGATGTTCTACTCGCGGATGTCGGACCGCTCCGAGCTGACCCGGGCCGACGCGGCGGCGGTCTTCGGCACGGCGCTGGCGCTGCGGGCGGCCGACGCGGACCTGGTCGAGTTCGGTTCGTCGAGCAACCGCGTGACGTACCGCGAGGGCGAGTCGGTGCTGAAGGTCCTGGGCCGCTTCCGCAACCTCGGCGGCACCGACACCACCGAGGCGGTGCGGCGCCACTACGAGAAGCACGACCGGGTGCTGATCGTCACCGACGAGCAGTACGCGTACAGCCGGTACGGCGACCCGACCGAGCAGGTCCCGGCACACGTGCCCGTCTACACCTGGAACCTCGCCGGGTACCGGGCGGGCCACGGCCCCTCGGGCCGGGCCAACCGGCACACCTTCGGCGGGCTCTCCGACGCCGCGTTCCGGATGGTCCCGCTGCTCGAGGCGGGCCGCGACGCCGACTGGCCCTGGGACGCCCGGGACGAGCACGCGCGGTAGGGTGCCCGGAAGGTTGCCCGCTGTGCAGGGAGGGGCTGTGGCGCAGGTCAGGCCCATGCGGGCGGATGCCCGGCGTAACCGTGAGCGGTTGCTGGCGGTGGCGGCGCAAGCGTTCGCCGAGCACGGGGAGGGTGCCTCCCTGGACGACATCGCCCGGCGGGCCGGGGTCGGCGTCGGCACTCTCTACCGGCACTTCCCGACGCGGCAGGCGCTGCTGGAGGCCGCCTACCTGGAGCGGCTGGAGGCGATCGCGGCCCGCGCCGACGTGATCGCGGCCGCCCGGCCGGCCGGCGAGGCGCTGGCGGAATGGCTGAACGAACTCGCCGCCGAGATGCTCCGGGTGCGCGGGCTGAAAACGCTCCTGGGATCGGCGGTCACGGACAGTGGCACCCCGAAGGCCACGGCGTGCGGTGACTGCCTGCGAGTGGCCGCGACACGGCTCGTCCGGGCCGCCCAGCACGAGGGCACGCTGCGGCGGGACATCGAGCCGATCGAGGTGCTGCGGTTGGCGCACGGGGTGGCGACGGCGTCCGGACTGACCAGGAGTGGGGCGGACGGGACGACCATCCGGAGGTATCTGAGCCTGCTGACGGAGGGACTTCGGGCATAGCGCGTATCTCTCAGGGATCCGGGGCCCCCTTGTGTCCGTCGACCAACGACCGTACTTGCAACGTCTCCTGGGTGTCGGGCGCGATCGATTCGAGGGCCAGGGCGATCCCCTCGTAGCCATGCGGCACTTGCCGGCCGGCGCGCACCACGGCGAAGGCCCACAGCAGCGTCGGCAGTTCGGCACTCGGTGCGTACCCGGGGTCGAGCCCGGTGAGCTCGAACCAGACCTCTCGTGCGGCGGGTCGGCCGACGGCGGGCGCGAGGGCCAGGGCGTGCGCCAGCGTACGTTCGAAGGAACTCACGGCGTTCGACGGGTAAGCCGGTTCAGCTTGCCGCACAACGGCCGGATCGGTCACCGGGGCCTTGACTGCGGTGCGGATCATGTCCTGGACAGCCTCGGTGTCCGGCACGCCGTGCAACTCTCCGCCGGACAGTGGAAGGAGACCTGGCGGAAACGCCTCGTCCGGAACGTCCTCGATGAAGAAAGGGGTCAGCTTCGCCAGGTCGGAGCAGAGAGACGGGTCCGCGAACGCGGTCTCCAACGCCTCCCTTCGCAGGGGGCCGACGGCGAGACTGTGCCGGGAGACGAGCAGTACCACCCGGCCGGCCCGGCGCAGGGCGATTCTCAATCGTTCGCCCCGAGGGTCGGCGGGGCCGTCCAGCCGGAGGACGTCGACACTGCCGTGCGTGTCCAAGTAGGTGTGGACCCACTCCCCCCAGCTCCGGTCCTGTTCGGTGTAGGCGACGACGAAGTCGACCGGGAGGTCGGACTCGGGGCCGAACGGCGGACGCAGGTGCGCCGTCTCGCCCACCCTGATGTGCGGCAGAGCGGCCGCGCGAGCGTCGGCGACGAGATCGGCCACTTCCAGCACGATCTCCCGGTACTCCGTCGACTCGTGCCCCTCCGGGCCGCGGGGCACGAGGTGGACGAGGCCGTGTCTCTCATAGACGGAGTCGGGGCCGCGCCGCACATAGTGGTAGGCGTTCACGGCGTCCGGCCAGTCCTGCTTGCCCTTTTGCCAGAGCACGCCGATCAGACACGATGGGGCGCAAGCTTCGGACCGGTGGCGGCCGACCCGGGCGGTGAACACAGTCCATTCCCGGGCACACCAATGGCTCTGGAAGTAACTGGGCGAGTACAACACAAGCATGGCCATGCTTGTGCATACGCCATTGCGGACGATGCGGTCCTCCCACAGCTCGCCCGGCTTGACGTCCCGTACGTCCACGAACCCCCGGCCCGGGGTCTGCCTGCCCAGGATCTGGCCGACCCACCGCTCGACGTCCTGGTGAAAGCGCTCGACGAGCGGGAAGTTGCTCCTGATGTCGGAGTAGCTGGTGAAGAACCAGTGCGGCAGACCAGGCGGGCCCATGGGAGTGGCCGGTGGTGGCGGTGTCGGATTCACCTGGTTTCCCGGCTGCTCTCAATCTCGGCCGCAATGCGGCGGGCCTCCGCCACCGCGAAGGAGCCCGGGTCGTCCATCATCTCCACGGCGTCCACGAGCAGGGCGAGGCCCCGGCCCCCGGGCATCGCCCGTGCCGCGCGCACGGCTTCATACAGCGTCGTACGCAGTGACACGCCGTCCTGGGAGAGCCGGTGTGTCCCGTGCGGGTGCAGCAGAGCGACCAGGTTCCGGCGATTCTCCCGGGTCTGCAGCGCGAGAGAGCGTTCCAAGGCCGTGACGAGGCGGCGGATCAGCACCGTCTGGTCGCTGTCCTCCGGTCCGGTCACACCGGGGAAGGAGGGGCCGCGGCCGGCACCGCCGTGGCCGGTCAGGACGAAACCCAGCAGTTCGCGCGCGGCGTCGGAGTCGAGGTCGCTCAGCGCTGGGGTGATCAGTTCCCACAGGACGTGCGGCAATCGAGCCCGGTCGACGGGGTACACGAAGAGCACGACGTAGCGGCATCCGGCGGTTGTCTCGGGCTCGGGGGGGCCGCCCGCGAGCGCGGAGACGACGGGCGCGGCGGCCGACGAGTCGAGGTAGGCATCCGAGAAGAGCGCGAGGACGACGTCGCACTCCTGGTTCAGGTGGTACGCGGCCAGGGTGCGCGTGGGGTCTGCCAGGACCTCGTGGCCTCGCGCCTCCAACTCGAAGCGCACCCAGTCGGCCCAGTGGCGGTCGGCCTCGGCGTGGCTGACCAGCACCCGCAGCCGACCCGACGAAGCGGTGACCGGCCGGGTGGGCGGCTCGGTTCGGACGCCGGACACTCCGCCGGGTAAACGCTCGGGTACGCCGGTAGCCGGTGGCACGGGCAGGTCCTTCAGGAACCGGGGGAGGACGCCCGCGTTGAGGAGGGCCTCCCGAGTGTCCGCGGGCAGGTACCGCCGCTCCCGCTCCGCCTCGGCGTGTCGTCCGCTGTCGGCGAGGCAAGCCGCCAGCAACGCCGTGGTGTCCACTGTGTCACTGTGCTCCGGGCCGAGAGCGGCGAGCTGCCGGTCCCGCACCTGTCTGCTGCTGACGAGCGCGGTGTCGTAGTCGCGCATCGCCCAGCAGAGTGCGGCGAGGAGAGCGGAACACCGCAAGGTCCGAGGGTGGCCGGGCCCGAGGGTGTGCTCCTGACGGGCGACGAGGCGCTTGGCGTTCCGCCGGGCCTCCGGCAGCCGCTCCATAAGGGCGAGGACCGCGATCAGTTGGGCAGAGGTGGCCAGGGTGTCGGGGTGTTCCGCGCCGAGTGTCCGACCCTGGCGCTCCAGGGTGGCGGACAGCAGTTCGTAGGCCCGGTCGTGGTCGCCTCTGCGGCTCAGCAGCGCGCCCAGCACCGCCTCGGCCTGCAAGACGCTCGGGTGGTCGGGGCCGAGGCTCCGCCGCAGACGGAGGAACGTGTCCTCGCCCAGCGCCGTGGCACGTTCCGGCTCTCCACCGTCCGCGAGCAGGCCGGCCAGACGCACGGCGGTCCGCAGGGCGTCGGGGTGCTGTGGCCCGAGTATGCGCCGCTGCCGGTCGAGTGTGTCCTCGGCCAGGTAACGGGCCTCGTCGACCAGGCCCAATTGCCGTACGACCGTGATCAGGCCGGCGGACAGGGCCAGGGTGGTGGGATGGTCGGCACCGAGGACCCGTTGCAGCTCCTGCCGGGTCTCCGTGCCCAGAGCGTGGGCGCCGTGGGCCTCTCCCGATTCGGCCAGCAGCATGGCAAGGCGCGCGGCGGTCTCCAGCGTCGTCAGATGGTCGTTGCCGAGGACCCGCCGCGACCAGGTGAGGATCCGCTCGGTCAACGACCTGGCGGCACCGAAGTCTCCCGTCGCCCGTATCCCCTGGGCCAGGGAGGACATCGTCTCCATCGTGGCTTCGGCGTCCGGTCCGAACCGCTCGTCGGCGACTTCGAGCAGCACGCTCAGCCGGGTCACAGCGGTGGCCGAGTCCCCGCTCTCCAGCAGGTGGGCACAGGCTCGGCGTGCCGCGTCGAATCCCTCGAGCCGGGTCAGGTCCCGGGGCGCGATGGCGAGGAGGTGGGGTAGCAGGGCGGCCCAGCGCTCGGAGGAGGCCGGGTGGGCGGAGAGGGCCGAAACCAGCAGGGCCTGTGCCCCGAGTGCCGCCTCGGCTCGCTCGTCGCTGGAAAGCCGGTCCCGCAGCGCGGGCAGGGTGCCCGGGTGCAGACGGAGAGTGCCGTCGACACGAGCCAGCCCATAGCGGACGATGGCGCTCAGCGCTTGGTCCATCGCCTCGGGCTCGGCCAAGAGCGCGGCCACGTCCGAGGGTGTCCACTCCGGGACCCCTCGGCAGGCCCGGAGGGGAAAGGGATCGGGTGCGAGCAAAGCGCAGGAGGTCAGGAGCGCCGCAGCCTCGGGGTGGTCCGAAGCTAGCCGCTCCTGTGCGATGCGCACGGTGTGCTCCAGCCCGTGGTGCGGACCGTGGGCGGCCTCCTCGGCGTTGAGCGCCCGCCGGTAACCGCTGACGGGGACACCCTGTGTGATGAGCCTGGCTGCCTGAATCATCGCCAGCGGCATGTGTTCCAGATCCGTCGCCAGCGCCCGGGCCTCCGACCGGGGCAGCGAGGATGCGTATCGCTGGAGCAGTTCGGAGGACTCTCCCGGGCTGAGGGGACCGACGTCGATCCGCTTGCCCCACTGCCGCCAGGCGGAGTCACGGGAAGTGACCAGGATGTGGCCTCTCGCGGTGTTCCGCAGCAGCTCCTCCGGCACGTCGGCCGGGGACGCGGAGTCGTCGAGGACCAGAAGCCACCGTCCGCGGCCGCGGAGCTCGTCGGTGAGGGCCGCGACCGCCTCCGGAGACGAGGAATCGGGTGTGGCGGCGCCGGTGCGCCTCGCGAGCTCGGCCAACTGGGGAGCCACTTGCAGGTGGGTCGGTCGGACCCACCAGACGAGTTCGTACTCACCGGCGAAGCGGTGTGCGTACTCGACGGCCAGTTGGGTCTTGCCCATACCGGGTCTCCCGGTGAGGATCACCCGGGAGCGCTCGATCAGCGCCGACCTGACCTTGTACAGGAGATTGTCCCGACCCACGAAGGGGTCGCAGCGCTCGGGTACGTTCCACACCCGCGGCTGGGTGCCGGGGAGCCTGGGGCTGACGGCCCCCAGACGGCGCAGCACACCGCCCGCCGGCATCTTGTCGGGCCGGACGGCCCGCAGAAGGGTGTCACGGGCGGCCTGTTCTCCCAGGCCCTTAAGGCGGACGGCCTGCAGGCCGTCAAGACTCCGGGGTAGACGAGTGTCATCGATCACGACGGGCACGATCGTGGCTTCCGCGTCGCGCGCGGCTGTGAGCTCCGCTCGCGTGAACCGACTGTCCGCGTACCGCACCGAAACGAGTACTAGGACCTTGGCCGCGTCGCGCACCGCGGCGGCGATCTCGGAGGGCCAGGAAGAGCCCGCGCGTAGCTGCCAGGCGTCGAGCCACACCTCGTACCCGGCGTCCTTCAGCTGCCACGCCGTCCACTCGGCCCATGCCCGGTCGGACCTGACGTAGCTGATGAAACAAGGCGTCGTCCCACCGCCGACAGCCATATGCGTGCCCCCGATCGCTGCTCGCTCAGAGATTACGGCGTTCGGCCGCGATGGCGGGGGTTCTTTACGCGCACGGGGAGGGGAAGCCGTTGGAGCGAAGCGGTGCAGTGGGCCACCGCCCGCTCCGTGGGCCAGCCTCTCTTACAGCGCCTGTGCGGCCGGCTTCACCATGCCGCGGACCGTGCGGGACTTGACGAAGTCGCCGATGGCGGTCATCTCCCACTCGCCGGAGTACTGGCGGATCAGCTTCGCCATCATCACGCCGGTCTGCGGCTCGGCGCTGGTGAGGTCGAAGCGGACCAGCTCCTCGCCGCTCGCGGCGTCGATGAGGCGGCAGTAGGCCTTGGCGACCTCGGTGAACTTCTGGCCCGAGAACGAGTTCACGGTGAAGACCAGGCCGCTGACCTCCTGCGGGAGCCGGCCGAGATCCACGACGATCACCTCGTCGTCGCCGCCGCCCTCGCCGGTGAGGTTGTCGCCGGAGTGCTTGATCGCGCCGTTCACGATCGAGAGCTTGCCGAAGTAGCAGCTGTCGATGTGGTTGCGCTGCGGGCCGTAGGCGATGACGGACGCGTCCAGGTCGATGTCCTTGCCGCGGTACGCCGGCTCCCAGCCGAGGCCCATCTTCACCTGCGAGAGCACCGGCCGGCCGCCCTTGACCAGGGAGACGGTCTGGTTCTTCTGGAGGCTGACCCGGCCCTTGTCGAGGTTGATCTTGCCGGTGCCCGGGGCGGGGGCCGGCGGTGCGGCGGGCGGGGCGGGCGGAGCGGCGGGCATCGTGGGCGCGGCCGCGGGGGGCGGCGGTGGCGTGACCGCCTGGGGCTGCGGCGGGGTCGCCGGGGCGGCCGGTTCCTCCACCGTGACGCCGAAGTCGGTGGCGATGCCGGCGAGGCCGTTGGAGTAGCCCTGGCCGACCGCGCGGGCCTTCCAGGCGCCGTTGCGCAGGTAGACCTCGACGATCACCAGCGCGGTCTCGGTGCCGAGCTGCGGGGGCGTGAAGGTGGCGAGCACCGCGTTGTCGTCCGCGTTGCGGATGGTGGCGGTCGGCTCGATGCCCTGGAAGGTCTGGCCGGCGGCGTCCGGGCTGGCGGTGACGACGATCTTCTCGATGCCCGGCGGGACGGCGGAGGTGTCGACCACGATCGCGTCCGGGGCGCTGCCGCCGCCGGAGCGGTAGGTCACGCCCTGGCCGGTGGGCTGGTTGTAGAAGATGAAGTCGTCGTCGGAGCGCACCTTGCCGTCGGCGGTGAGCAGCAGGCCCGATACGTCGAGCCGCACGGGAGCGGCGACGTCCACCGTCACGCGGGCGGCGGAGAGGGGGATGTTCGAGCCGGGGGTCATAGCTGTCATGCCGGGTGAACGAGCGAGGGCGTTTTACCGTTCCCTTACCCGGGGGCCAATCGGGTCGGGGGCGCGTTGCGCCAGGTCAGCGGCGGTTTCGGGGGTGGTTGCGGGCCGTGCGTTCGTTGCCGTGCTTGTAGGTGCCGGTCCAGCGGGCCATGACCAGCTGGGGGTCGCCCGCGGTGACCTCTTCGAGGAAGCGGGCGGCTCGGGAGCCGTTGAGGGTGGTGGCGGGGCGGTTGTGGTGGGTGATGTGGACGGTGCCGGACGCGGTGGCGGTGTAGGCGAAGCCGTTCGGTTTGGGCATGCGGGGGAGCGTACGGGTGGTGGGGGCGGCGTTCCCACGGGTTTTCGCCCCCGCCGCCCCTTCCCTTCCCTTCCCGTCCCTTCCCTTCCCTTCCCGTCCCTTCCCGTCCCGTTCCGTCCCTTCCCGTCCCTTCCCGTCCCTGGGGGCTGCCGCCCCCAGACCCCCGCCTTTCGGCCTGGACGGCTTCGTCCTCAAACTCCCCCGGTGGGGGCACCCCCAACGGGCTGTACGGTCACGGCACGACCACGATCTTGCGGCCCACGCCCGCCGCGAACTGCTCCAGGGCCTGGGGGTAGCGGGCCAGTTCGATGCGGTCGCTGATGAAGACGTCGGGGTCCAGGACGCCGTTCGCGAACAGCTCCGCCGCGCGCTCGTAGCTGTGCAGGACCGCCATCGAACCCGTGATGGTGATCTCCTGGTTGTAGATGCGGTACGGGTCGATCTGGACGCGCGTCGCGTAGTCGGCGACGCCGAACTGGAGGAAGGTGCCGGCCTTGGCGACGCGGTCCAGGCCGTCCTGGATCGCCGCCGCGTTGCCGGTGGCGTCGATGACCAGGTCCCAGCCCTGGGGGCGGTCCAGCTCGTCGGGGGTCGCGGCGGAGGCCGAGACGCCGAGGCCGCGGGCCGTTTCCAGGCGGGCCGGGTTGAGGTCGACCATGTCGACGCTGGCCGCGCCGGTGCGCTTGGCCAGCTCCAGCATCATCAGGCCCATCGTGCCGGAGCCGTAGATCAGGACGTGGGCGCCGAGGCGGGACTGGAGGACGTCGTAGCCGCGCACGGCGCAGGAGAGCGGCTCGATCAGGGCCGCGTCCTGGGTGCGGACGTGCTCGGGGAGCTTCACGCAGTTCGCGACCGGCGCCACCGCGTACTGGGCCGCGCCGCCCGCCGTCGTCACGCCGATGGCCGCCCAGCGTTCGCAGAGGTTGTTGTGGCCGGTGCGGCAGTAGCGGCACTCGTAGCAGTAGAGGGAGGGGTCGACGGCCACCTGGTCGCCGACCGCCACCTCCGTGACCTGGGCGCCGACGCCGACCACCGCGCCCGCGAACTCGTGGCCCGGCACGATCGGGAGCTTGGGCGCGAACTCGCCCTGGAGGATGTGCAGGTCGGTGCCGCACAGGCCGCAGGCGGCGACCTCGACGACGACCTCGCGCGGCCCTGGGGTCGGGTCGGGGACCTCGGTGACGACGGCGCGGCCCACGGACTCGATGACGGCGGCCTTCATTTCACGGCTCCCAACGACAGGCCCTGGACCAGTTTGTCCTGGGCGGCGAACCCCGCGGCGAGCACCGGCAGGGAGATGACGAGCGACGCGGCGCACACCTTGGCCAGGAAGAGGCCCTGGCTGGTGATGAAGCCGGTCAGGAAGACGGGGGCGGTCTCGGCGACCACGCCCGTCAGGACCCGGGCGAAGAGCAGTTCGTTCCAGCTGAAGATGAAGCAGATCAGGGATGTCGCGGCGATGCCCGGGAGGGCGATGGGGGCCACCACGCGGACCAGGATGGTGGGCAGCTTCGCGCCGTCCACTCGGGCCGCCTCGACGATCGCGACCGGGACCTCGGCCAGGAATGACTGCATCATCCAGACCGCGATCGGCAGGTTCATCGACGTGTAGAGGATGACCAGCAGCCAGATGTTGTCCAGCATGTCGGTGTTCTTGGCGAACAGGTAGATCGGCAGCAGGCCCGCCACCACCGGCAGCATCTTGGTGGACAGGAAGAAGAACAGGACGTCCGTCCACTTCTTCACCGGGCGGATGGACAGGGCGTAGGCGGCGGGCAGGGCCAGGACCAGGACGAAGAGGGTCGAGGCGATCGACGCCACCGCCGAGTTGACCAGGGCGGGCCAGGGGCTGGCACCGCCGCCCGCGCCGAAGAACTCGCGGTAGCCGTCCAGCGTCAGCGAGGCCGCGAAGGAGGGCGGGTTGGTGGCCGCGTCCGACTCCGAGTGGAAGGAGGTCAGCGCCATCCAGGCGATGGGCAGGAAGAAGACGATGCCGACCAGCCAGGCCACCAGGCCGAGGCCGGCACCGGCCCTGCGGCGGGTGCGTACGGGCGGCTTGGCGTCGGTGACGACGGGGCGTACGGCGGTGGCGCTCATGCGCGGCCGACCTCCTCGCGGAACAGGGACGACACCACGCGCAGTGCGAAGGTGGCGATGATGATCGAGCCGATGACGACCAGGACGCCCGCGGCCGAGGCGAGGCCGTTCTCGTGGGCCTGGTAGAAGCTCTGGTAGACGGTGTAGGGCAGGTTGGCCGTGCCCAGGCCGCCGGACGTGATCGTGAAGACGGCGTCGAAGTTCTGGACGATGTAGATCGAGCCGAGCAGGGCGCCGAGTTCGAGGTAGCGGCGCAGGTGGGGCAGGGTGAGATGAACGAAGATCTGCCAGTCGCCCGCGCCGTCCACCCGGGCGGCCTCGATCTGCTGCTGGTCCCGGCTCTGCAGTCCGGCCAGCAGGATGAGCATCATGAACGGCGTCCACTGCCACACCAGTGAGGCCTCGACCGCGAGCAGCGGGGTGTTGGAGATCCAGTCCGGCTGGGGCCCGCCGACGTAGTGCAACAGGCCGTTGAGCAGGCCGTACTCGGGGTTGTAGAGGACGTGCTTCCAGAGCAGGGCGGCCGCCACCGGGACCACCAGGAACGGGGCGATCAGAAGGGTGCGGACCACGCCGCGGCCCTTGAACCTCCGGTCGAGGAGCAGGGCGAGGGCCAGGCCGAGGACGAGGCTGACCAGGACGACCGCCACGGTGAGCAGGATCGTCGTCCACACCGACTTGCGCAGGGCCGGGTCGCTGAGGACGTCGCCGTAGTTGGCGAAGCCGGTGAAGCTGCGGGCGTCCGGGTAGAGGGCGTTCCAGTCGAAGAAGGAGATCACCAGGGTCGCCACGAAGGGCAGCTGGGTGACCACGATCATGAAGATCAGGGCGGGGAGGAGCGGGGCGCGGGTGGCCCAGGCGCGCAGCCGGTTGGACGGCGGGCGGACGGCGGGGCGGGGGTGCTCGGGTGCGGCCGAGGGGGCCGTGGTCGTGGCGGTCATCGTCCCTCGTACTCCTCGGAGATCTGCTCGGCGAGCTGCTGGGACTTCTTCAGGGCCTCCTCGACGGACTGGCGTCCGGCGATGGCCGCGCTGATCTCCTGGGAGACCTTGGTTCCGAGGTCGGTGAACTCGGGGATGCCGACGAACTGGATGCCGGGCGCGGGCCGCGGCTGCACGCCGGGGTCCTTGGGCCTGGCGCCCTCGATGGCCTTCCTGGTCATCTCCTGGAAGGCGGCGGCCTCCTTGACGTAGGCCGGGTTCTCGTACGTCGAGGCGCGCTTGCCGGCCGGGACGTTGGACCAGCCGATCTCGTCGCCGACCAGCTGCTCGTACTCCTTGCTGGACGCCCAGGAGACGAACTTCCAGGCCTTGTCGGAGTTGCGGGAGGCCTTCTGGATGCCCCAGGCCCAGGTGTAGAGCCAGCCGGAGGAGTCCGTCTTCTCCACCGGCGCGGGCGCGTAGCCGATCTTGCCCTTGACCGGGGAGTCGGCGGCGTCCAGGGAGCCGGCCGCGGAGGTGGCGTCGTACCACATGGCGACCTTGCCCTGCGTCATGTTGTTCAGGCACTCGGCGAAGCCGGACTGGGCGGCGCCGGACTCGCCGTGCTCGCGGACCAGGTCGACATAGAACTTCGTCGCCTTCTCCCACTCGGGGGAGTCGAGCCGGGCCTGCCAGTCCTGGTCGAACCAGGTGCCGCCGAAGGTGTTCACGACCGTCGTCAGGGGCGCCATCAGCTCGCCCCAGCCGGGCAGTCCGCGCAGGCAGATGCCCTTCATGCCGGGCTCGGACCCGTCGAGCTTCTCCGCGAAGGAGGCCACCTGGGTCCAGGTGGGGTGCTCGGGCATGGTCAGGCCGGCCTTGGCGAACAGGTCCTTGCGGTACATCAGGAAGGAGGACTCGCCGTAGAAGGGCTGGCCGTAGAGCTTGCCGTCGTCGGCGGTGAGGGACTCGCGCATCGGGCCGAGGACGTCCTGCTCGTCGTAGGCCGGGTCCTTGGCGACGTAGGAGTCCATCTCGTGCAGCCAGTCGTTGCGGGCGTAGATGGGTATCTCGTAGTTGGAGAGGGTGGCGGCGTCGTACTGGCCGGCCTGGTTGGCGAAGTCCTGGCTGATCTTGTCCCGGACGTCATTCTCCGGCAGGACGGTGAAGTTCACCTTGATGCCGGTCTCCTTGGTGAAGTGGTCGGCGGTGAGCTTCTGCAACTCGACCATCTGCGGGTTGTTGACCATCAGGACGTTGATGGCGTTGCCGCCGGATCCGGCGCCGCCCGCCCCGACCCAGCAGCCGGTGAGCAGCGGGGCGAGCAGCGTCCCTGCGGCGGCCATGGCGAGCGTGGCTCGCGGCCTCCGTCGGCTCTGGGTTCGCATGGATCGCTCCTGAACGTATGGGGAGGAATGGGGAGGTATATGGATGTACTGGGCCGCGAAGGGTGTGGGTGTGGGTGCGGATGTGGGTGTGCCGTGCGGGACTGGGGCGGGTGGTGCTCAGACGCGGATGATCTGGGGGCCGAGGAGGGAGTAGCGGTGGGCCTCGGCCGAGGGCAGCAGCGTGCTGGTGACGATGGCCTCCAGGGCGCCGACCTCCGCGAACCGGCAGAAGCTCACCGCCCCGAACTTGGTGTGCGCGCCGGCGAACACCGTGCGGCGGGCGGCCCGGACGGCCTGCGCCTTGACCTCGCTGACCGCGGGGTCGGGGGTGGTGAGACCGTGCTCCCGGGAGATGCCGTTGGCGCCGATGTACGCCAGGTCGATGACGAAGCCGGCCAGCATCTTCGTGGTCCAGTGGTCGACGGTGGCCAGGGTGCCCGAGCGGACCCGGCCGCCGAGCAGCAGGACGGACGTGTCGCCCGCCTCGGCCAGCGCGCCCGCCACCGGCAGGGACGCGGTGACCACGGTCAGCGGCCGGTCCCGGGGCAGGGCCTCGGCGATGAGCTGGGGGGTGAAGCCCTCGTCGACGAAGACCGTCTCCGCGTCGCCGAGCAGTTCGACGGCGGCGGACGCGATCCGGCGCTTCTCGGGCACGTGGCTGGTGGCGCGGAAGGCGAGCGTGGTCTCGAAACCGGCGCTCTCCACCGGGTAGGCGCCGCCGTGGGTGCGGCGGACCAGGCCGTGGTCCTCCAGGGCGCGCAGGTCGCGTCGTACGGTCTCCTTGGCGACGCCCAGTTCGGCGGCGAGCGCGGTGACGTCGACCGAGCCGGTGGCGCGGGCGACCCGCACGATCTCGTGCCGGCGTTCTTCCGTCGTCCTCGTCCGCGTGCTCATGCCGAACACCTGCCTCACCGCCTCGTCGCCGTGTGGTTGCCCGTTCGGGCCCGGATGGCCCTTGGGGGAAGTTCTACAGCGGTCGCGCGGCACTGACCAGGCCTGTTGCGGACCCGATACTGCCCGGGTGTGACCGTTTGCCGTGCCGGGTGCCCGTCTCGGACCTGGGGTTCGGCGTGGGGCGGGGTGAGAACGGGCAGCGCGGATGCCCGCATGCGGAAGCGGACGGGCCCGTTCGGTGCCCGTCCGCCTCTTCGGTGGTTCTCGCGTGGTCGCCTTCCGGTCAGTACGGCCAGATCGGGGGGTCGGTCACGAAGTGGCCGCCCAGGCGGGCGTGCGCCGGGTTGCCGGGGTCGAGTTCGCCCTGTTCGGCGACGAGCTTGCCGGCGTACGGCTCGGAGTCGTCCTGCGGCTCGTAACCGAGCGCCCGCGCGGAGGTCAGGTCCCACCACAGGCGGGTGTTGGCGGAGGAGCCGTGGACGACGGTGTGCCCCACGTTCTCGGCGGTGAGTGCCGCGTGGAAGAGGCGGGCGCCGTCCGCGGGGCTCATCCACACCGAGAGCATGCGCACGCTGGTCGGCTCGGGGAAGCAGGAGCCGATGCGGACGGAGACGGTCTCGATGCCGTGCTTGTCCCAGTAGAGCTGGGCGAGGTCCTCGCCGAAGCACTTGGACAGGCCGTAGAAGGTGTCCGGGCGGCGTGGCGTGTCGATGGGGATGAGGGGGTCGTCGCCCTGCGGCCGGGGGGTGTAGCCGACGGCGTGGTTGGAGGAGGCGAAGACGATGCGGCCGACGCCCTCCTCGCGGGCGGCCTCGTACAGGTTGTACGTGCCCTCGATGTTCGCCGCGAGGATCTTGTCGAAAGAGGCTTCCAGGGAGATGCCCGCGAGGTGGATGATCGCATCGACGCCCCGGACCGCCTCGCGCAGGGCGTCCCGGTCGGCGAGGTCGGCGACGATCGCGTCCGGCTCGCCCTCGACCGGGAGCAGGTCGAGCAGGCGCAGCTCGTAGCCGTGGCCGGGGAGCAGTTCCCGCATCAGGGTGCCGAGGCCGCCGGCGGCGCCGGTGAGCAGGACGGTGCGGGGAGCGGACATCCTCGGGACTCCTAGGTCGGTCTGTGGAAGCGGCAGGCGTGCGCAGGCGTGCCGGTGTGTGCCTCACGTTCAGATGTGTGGACACGCTAAGGAGCCGGTGGTCAGGCGTCAAGAGGGCGCCTGCTTGACGGTGTTCGCGGGGCGGCTTAGCGTGGTCGCGTTCAGAAATGTAGACGCAGGTCATGAATATGATGACGTCCGTGAATCGACCCTGTACCTGGAATGGGGAGCGCCCGTGACCTCAGCCCCTCTCGCCGCCCGGCTCACCGTGCCCAGCGGCCCGCTGTTCTTCCCCGTCACGGCGTACGGACCCGACGGCGGACTCGACCTCGACGTCTACCGCACCCATGTGCGCCGCGGGGTCGAGGCCGGTGCCGCCGCGGTCTTCGCCTGCTGCGGCACCGGCGAGTTCCACGCCCTCACGCCCGAGGAGTTCGCGGCCTGCGTCCGCGCGGCCGTCGAGGAGAGCGCGGGCCGGGTGCCCGTCCTGGCGGGCGCGGGCTACGGCACCGCCCTCGCCGTGCGCTACGCCCGCCTCGCCGAGCAGGCCGGGGCCGACGGGCTGCTCGCCATGCCGCCCTACCTGGTGCTCGCCGGGCAGGAGGGGCTGGTGCGGCACTACCGGGAGGTGGCGGCCGCGACCCCGCTGCCCGTGATCGTCTACCAGCGCGACAACGCCGTGTTCACCCCGGAGAGCGTCGTCGAACTGGCCCGCACGGACGGCGTCGTCGGCCTCAAGGACGGGCTCGGCGACCTCGACCTGATGCAGCGCATCGTCAGCGCGGTGCGCACGGAGCTGCCGGGCGAGGAGTTCCTGTACTTCAACGGACTCCCGACCGCCGAACAGACCCAGCTCTCCTACCGCGCACTGGGCGTCCCCCTGTACTCCTCCGCCGTGTTCTGCTTCGCCCCCGAGATCGCCGTCGCCTTCCACCGGGCGCTGCGCGAGGGCGACGACACCACCGTGCACCGTCTGCTGGACGGCTTCTACCGGCCGTTCGTCGAACTGCGCGCCCGGGGCCGCGGATACGCCGTGGCCCTGGTCAAGGCGGGCGTGCGGCTGCGCGGCCTGGACGTGGGGGAGGTGCGGACGCCGTTGCAGGAGCCGGCCGAGGAGCACGTGAAGCAGCTCGTCCAGATCATCGAGCGGGGTCAGGTGCTGGTCGAGGAAGGAGCCGGCCGGTGAAGGCCTCGGCGTTCGTCTACCCCTGGGACGTCAACGGCGACCCGGAAGCCCCCGCGCGCGTCGCCGACCTCGGCGTGGCGCAGGTGACCCTCGCCGCCGCCTACCACTCCACCCGCGCCCTCACCCCGCGCCACCCGCGCCACCGCGTCGTCACCGCCGAGCACGCCGCCGTCCTCTACCCGCCGGACAGCGCCCGCTGGCAGGGCCGCACACTCCACCCGTACGCGTCCGGCGACTGGGCGCCCGGCGACGCGTACGGCGAGGCCGCCGCCGCCCTCGCGGAGGCGGGCCTTCAGGTGCACACCTGGGTCGTCCTCGCCCACAGCTCCCGCCTCGGCGCGGAGCACCCGCACACCTCCGTCGTCAACGCCTACGGCGACCGCTACCCCTGGGCGCCCTGCATCGCGCAGCCCGCCACGCGCGCGTACCTCACCGACCTGGCCGCCGAGGCGGCGGTGCGGCCCGGGGCGCGCGGCACGGAACTGGAGTCGCTGGGCTGGTACGGGCTCGCCCACCTGCACGCCCACGACAAGACCGGCGGGGTGCGACTGGGGGACGCCGGGCAGTACCTGATGTCGCTGTGCTTCTGCCCCGACTGCCGGGCGGGGTACGGCGGCCAGGGTCTCGACCCCGACGCGCTCGCCGCCGCCGTGCGCACCGCGCTGGAGCCGGTGTGGCGGGGTGCGGCGCCCTCGGACGGGGGCTGGGCGGGCGTCGAGAAGCTCCTCGGCGCGGCGCCCGCGAACGCCACGCGTGCGTGGCGGGACGACCGGGCCCGCACGCTCCAGGAGGCGGCCGTCTCCGCGGTCCGCGCCGCCGCGCCCGACGGCTTCCAGGTCCTGCTGCACGCCGACCCGGTGTCCCACCACTGCGGCGCCAACGCCGGTGCCGACCCCGCTCACATCCTCTCCGTCGCGGACGGCGTGGTCGTCCCCTGCACGGGCGGGGCGGGCCTGCTGACGCCGTTCGCCGAACAGGCCGGTGCCGGGACCGTCCTCGCCGCCAACCTCACGGTGGTCTCGGGCATGGGCGGCAGCCCCCGCACCCTCGCCGCGGACGCCGCCCGCGCCCGTGACCTGGGCGCGACGGAACTGCGGCTGTACCACGCGGGGTTGGCGTCGGACGGAGACCTGGAGGAGGTGCGGGCGGGGCTCGCGGCCTTCGCGTAGGGTGCGGACGACGGTGTCGGGGCCGGTCGTCACCGACCGACCCCGCGAACCCTCGTCGCGCTCGCGCTCCGGAAGGGGATGCCCGTGGAACTCGCCCAGGTCCGCCTGCTGGTGACGGACTTCCCCGGCTGCTACCGCTACTACCGGGACGTCCTGGGGCTGAAGCCGCAGTTCGAGTCGGAGGACGGCCCGTACGCGAAGTTCACTCCCGACGGCGGGGCCGCGGGCATCGCGCTCCAGGACCGCGCGCAGATGGCCCGGGTACTGGGCGGACTCGCCGACGAACCGGCCGGCCACCGGGCCCTCGTCGTCCTGCGGGTCGACGACCTGGACCGCTACTGCGAGGAGATCACCGCGCGGGGAGCCGAGCTCGTCCACGGCCCCGCTCCCATGACGGACCGCATGCGGGTCGCCCACCTCGTGGATCCGGCGGGCAACCTCGTCGAACTCCAGGAGTGGCTGGCCCTACGCGGCTGACGGCGTCCGCCGGCCGGCAGGCCGCCGCGTGGCCGCCAGCACGGCCGCCGTGCCCAGCAGCACCGCCGCCACGACCGGCAGCAGCGGCCACAGACCGGCCGGCTCCACCAGGGCCGCCCCCGCAGCCAGACCGAGCACGTTCGGGGCGAAGACCAGGGAGTTGGCCGTCGCCGCGACCCGGCCAAGGAGCGGCCCCGGCGTCTCGTGCTGGACGGCGGTCAGGGCGGCGATCAGCACCGCGGGCAGCCCCGCGCCGATGGCCGCACTGGTGGCGAGGGCGACCGCGTCGTACGGTGCCGCACGCACCGCCACGGCCACCGCGAACAGGGCGATCCCCGCGGCGGCGAAGCGCCGTCCGCCCAGGCGCCGGACGGCCCATCCGGCGAGCAGGCCCGCCACCACCGACCCGGCGCCCTGGACGGCGTACAGCGCGCCGGCGTACGCGGGGGAGTGACCGAGGGCGTCGACGACGGCGTACGCCGTGGCGCCGTTGACGCCCGCGCACAGCATCGTGACGCCGCCCGCGAGGACGAGCGGGCGCAGGCCGGGGTGTCCCCACAGATACCGGGCGCCCTCGGCCGTGTGCTGCCGCCAGTTCCCCGCGGGGCGGCCCGGGGGCGCCTCGCGGACCCGCAGGGCGGCATAGACGGCGGCGGCCAGCACGAACGTGGCCGCGTCCAGCAGCGCCACCCCCGGTCCGCCGTACGCCGCGTACAGCCCCGCCCCGGCCAGCGGCGCCACCAGCTTCATGCCCTCGTTGGCGGTCAGACGCAGGCCGTTGAAGTCGCCGAGCAGCCCGGGGCCGACGGCGGCGGCCATCAGCGCCGACTCGGCCGCGTCGTGGACGACGCCCGACGCGCCGTACACGAGGAGCACCGCGTAGACCAGCCACAGTTCCTCCCGCGAGTCCACGGCGAAGAGCGTGAGCAGCAGGCAGGACATCAGCAGGCCGGTGGCGATCAGCAGCGGCCTGCGGCGGACGCGGTCCGCCAGAGTGCCCAGCGCCGGACCCACGAGCGTCGGCGCCCACATCGCGAGCATGCACAGGGCTGCGAGCCCGTCCGAGCCGGTGAGGTCCTTCACCCACACGCCGGCCGCCAGCCACAGCGCCGAGGTGCCGAAGCCGGACACCACCACCCCGCCGAGACAGAGGGCCGCGTCGCGGTCGCGCAGGACGCGGACGAGGGGCCGGTGTCCGCCCCGGCCCGCGGAATGCTTGGTTCTTTCCGTCGTCATACCCGGTCACCCTGGGCCTAAGGCCCGGGTGCGGGCATCGGGCAGGTGCCCCAGTACTCGCCGCGGCGGCCGATGAGTTTCGCGGGTGCGACCGGTCAACCTTCCGAGAGAACCGGCCACGCACATCCCGAGGAGCAGCCGATGACCGCCGAGACCACCACCCTCGACCTGGGACCGCAGACGCGGGTCCTCACCCGCCTCGCCGACGGCGTGCGCGAGGACCGGCTCGCGGACCCGACGCCCTGCCCCGGTCTGGCGGTGCGCAACCTGCTCGGCCACCTGACCGGTCTCGCCGTCGCCTTCCGTGACGCCGCGCGCAAGGATCTCGGGCCCACCACGGACACCAGCCCCGAGGCGTCCGTGCCGGACGTCGGGCCCGGCTGGCGCGAGGAGCTCGCCGCCGCACTCGGCGAACTCGCCGAGGCGTGGCGCGACCCCGAGGCGTGGACCGGCAGGACCCGGGCCGGCGGCATCGACCTGCCCGGCGAGGTCGCCGGTGCCGTCGTCGCCGACGAACTGGTCATCCACGGCTGGGACCTGGCCCGCGCGACCGGCCAGGAGTACGCCCCCGACGCGGCCGCGCTGCGGGCGGCGCACGGCCTGCTCGCCGCCGCCGCCGAGGAGTCCGAGCGGGACCAGGGCATGTTCGGGCCGGTCGTCGCCGTCCCCGCGGACGCGCCGCTGCTGGAGCGCGCGGTGGGGCTGAGCGGGCGTGACCCGGACTGGACCCGCACCGTCTGACGAAGCCGGCACCCGGCACGACTTCCTTTGTCAGAAGCATTGACGTGGCCGCGCGCCCCTCTTACCTTCAACGCGTCGTACTCCGTACGTCATATATGAGACGCGATACGCGAGATCTGATGTCCGAGATCTGTCCGCGCATCCGACGCGAGATTCCGAGAGGCGCGCATGACCTCTGTGCCCACGCCGATCCCCTCCCGCACGCAGTACGTGCTGGAGGAGATCAAACGCCGCATCCTCACCGGCCGGCTGACGCCCGGCCAGGCCCTGGTCGAGACCGACCTCGCCGCACAGTTCGGGGTGTCCAAGACACCGGTGCGCGAGGCGCTCAAGACGCTGGCCGGTACCGGACTGGTCGTGATGAGCCAGTACAAGGGCGTCACCGTGCGCATGGTGGACGCGGACATGGCGCGCGAGGTCTACGACGTCCGGCTCCTCCTGGAGCCCGAGGCACTGAGGCGCGCCGTGCGCCGGGAGGCCTCCCTGGACGCCGCCCGCGAGGCCCTGAACCGGGCCGACCGGGCCACGGACACGGCCGAACGGTCGCTGGCCAACCGCGAGTTCCACCGCGCCCTGTACGTGCCGTGCGGCAACCCGCTGCTCGGCCGGATGCTCGACGAGGTCCGCGACCAGGCGGCCCTCGTCTCCGCGGTCGCCTGGGCCGCCGACCCCTCCTGGGAGCGGGAGGCCGGCGAGCACCAGGAGATCCTGCGCCTCGCCCTCGCCGGTGACGCGGACGGCGCGGCCCGCGCCCTGCACGCGCACATCGCGTCGTTCGTCGAGCGGGCCTTCCCCGAAGCGGGGAACGCGGCCCAGGAAGAGGACGGTCAGGCATGACAGCGACGTTCGAGACCCAGCGGGCGGCCCTGGCCGACGTGGTGGCGATCCCGGTGACCCCGTTCGCCGAGGACGGCACCGTCGACCCCGCCACCTACCGGGCCCTGCTGCGTCGTCTCCTCGACGGTGGCATCACGACCCTCACCCCCAACGGCAACACCGGCGAGTTCTACGCCCTGGACCCGGCCGAGCGCCGCCTCGTCACCGAGCTGACGATCGAGGAGACCGGCGAGCGCGCGGACATCCTGGTCGGCGTCGGCCACGACGTGCCGACCGCGGTCGCCTCCGCCCGGCACGCCCGCGACCTGGGCGCCTCCATGGTGATGGTGCACCAGCCCGTCCACCCCTACGTCTCCCAGGGCGGCTGGGTCGACTACCACCGCGCCATCGCCGAGGCCGTGCCCGAACTGGGCGTCGTCCCCTACATCCGCAACGCCCAGCTCACCGGCGCCCGACTCGCCGACCTCGCCGACGCCTGCCCCAACGTGATCGGCGTGAAGTACGCCGTCCCGGACGCCTCCAAGTTCGCCGCGTTCGCCCGCGACGCCGGCCTCGACCGGTTCGTCTGGGTCGCGGGGCTCGCCGAGCCCTACGCCCCCTCGTACTTCTCCGCGGGCGCCACCGGCTTCACCTCGGGCCTGGTGAACGTCGCCCCGGCCGTCTCCCTGAACATGATCGAAGCGCTTCGGTCCGGCGACTACCCGGCCGCCATGAAGGTCTGGGAGCAGATCCGCCGCTTCGAGGAACTGCGCGCCGCCAACGGCTCCGCCAACAACGTCACCGTGGTCAAGGAGGCCCTCGCCTCGCTGGGCCTGTGCCGCCGGGAGGTCCGCCCGCCGAGCAAGCCGCTGCCCGAGAGCGAACGCGCCGAGGTCGCCGCCATCGCCGCGGGGTGGTCCATATGACCCCCAGGAAGTCCCCGGAAGAGCTGCGCAGCCACCAGTGGTACGGCACGGACGGCCTGCGCTCCTTCAGCCACCGCGCCCGCACCCGCCAGCTCGGCTACCTGCCCGAGGAACACCTCGGCAAGCCCGTCATCGCCATCCTCAACACCTGGTCCGACATCAACCCCTGCCACGTCCACCTGCGCGACCGCGCCCAGGCGGTCAAGCGGGGCGTGTGGCAGGCGGGCGGCTTCCCGCTGGAGTTCCCGGTCTCGACGCTCAGCGAGACCTTCCAGAAGCCGACCCCGATGCTCTACCGCAACCTCCTCGCCATGGAGACCGAGGAGCTGCTGCGCTCCTACCCGGTCGACGGCGCCGTGCTGATGGGCGGCTGCGACAAGTCCACGCCCGCCCTGCTCATGGGCGCCGCCACGGTGGACCTGCCCGCGGTGTTCGTCCCCGCCGGGCCCATGCTCCCCGGGCACTGGCGCGGCGAGACCCTCGGCTCCGGCACCGACATGTGGAAGTACTGGGACGACAAGCGGGCCGGCCTCATCGGCGACTGCGAGATGCAGGAACTGGAGAGCGGCCTGGCCCGCTCGCCCGGCCACTGCATGACGATGGGCACCGCCTCCACCCTGACCGCCGCCGCCGAGGCCCTCGGCGTCACGGTCCCCGGGGCCTCCAGCATCCCGGCCGTCGACTCCGGGCACGACCGGATGGCCGCCGCGGCCGGACTGCGCGTCGTCGAACTGGTCCACCGGGACCGGAGGCTGAGCGACATCCTCACCGCCGACGCCTTCGAGGACGCCGTCACCACCGTGCTCGGGCTCGGCGGCTCCACCAACGCCGTGATCCACCTGATCGCCATGGCGGGCCGCGCGGGCGTCACCCTCACGCTCGACGACTTCGACCGCATCGCCCGCACCGTCCCGGTGCTGGCCAACGTCCGCCCCGGCGGACAGACCCACCTGATGGAGGACTTCCACTTCGCCGGCGGCCTGCCCGGCTTCCTCTCCCGCATCACCGACCTGCTCCACCTGGACCGGCCCACGGTCGCGCACGACACCCTGCGCGAGCAGCTGGACGGCGCCCTCGTCCACCACGACGACGTCATCAGGCCCCGCGACAACCCGGTCGCGAACGAGGGCGGGGTCGCCGTACTGCGCGGCAACCTCTGCCCGGACGGCGCCGTCATCAAGCACATCGCCGCCGAGCCGCACCTGCTCAAGCACACCGGACCCGCCGTCGTCTTCGACGACTACAAGACCATGCAGCGCACCATCAACGACCCGGAGCTGGGTATCACCGCCGACAGCGTGCTGGTGCTCCGCAACGCCGGTCCCAAGGGAGGGCCGGGCATGCCCGAGTACGGCATGCTGCCCATCCCCGACCACCTGCTCAAGCAGGGCGTGCGGGACATGGTCCGGATCTCCGACGCCCGGATGAGCGGCACCAGCTACGGCGCGTGCGTGCTGCACGTGGCCCCCGAGTCGTACGTCGGCGGACCGCTCGCCCTGGTGCGCACCGGCGACCCGATCACCCTCGACGTCGGGGCCCGCACCCTGCACCTGGGCGTGGACGACGAGGAGCTGGAGCGCCGCCGGGCCGCCTGGACACCGCCGCCCGCCCGCTACGAGCGCGGTTACGGCGCGCTCTACAACGAACAGATCACCCAGGCCGACACCGGCTGCGACTTCGAGTTCCTGGCCCGCCCGGGCAAGGTGCAGGACCCGTACGCCGGCTGAACCCCCTGCTCCGGCGGAACCCCGTACGACCCGAACCGCCTCCGCACAGCCCTGCCCGTCGAGAAAGCGCTTCCTGTACGACCCCCGCACGACGTAGACGTAACTGAACGGAGAACTGTCATGGCCCAAGCCGCAGCCGTGGCGAAACCGCCCGCGCCACCCCGGCGGCGCCGTGCCTCGGCCACGCCGCGCAGGCTCCCGTACCTGCTGATCGGACCGGCCGCCCTGCTGATGCTGGGCTTCATCGCCTACCCGGTCATCAGCGTCTTCTACTACAGCCTGCAGGAGTACAACCCCACCAAGCCGTGGCGGAACGGCTTCGCGGGCTTCGACAACTTCGTCAAGATCTTCACCGAGGACCCGGTGTTCTGGGACACCCTCGTCTTCAGCGCCAAGTGGGTCTTCGTCGAGGTCGGACTGCAACTGCTCTTCGGACTGGCGCTGGCGCTCATCGTCAACCAGACCTTCGTGGGCCGGGGCGTCGGGCGGGCCATGGTCTTCTCCCCGTGGGCCGTCTCCGGCGTCCTGACCTCCGCGATCTGGGTACTGCTCTACAACTCCCAGACCGGCGTCACCCGCTACCTCGCCGACATGGGCATCGGCTCGTACGGCACCAGCTGGCTCTCCGACACCTCGACGGTCTTCTCCGCGGCGGTGGTCGCCGACCTCTGGCGCGGCGTGCCCTTCTTCGCCATCCTCATCCTCGCCGACCTCCAGTCCGTCTCGAAGGACCTGTACGAGGCCGCCGAGGTCGACGGGGCGAGCCGGCTCAAGCAGTTCTGGCACATCACACTGCCGCACCTGAAGGACGCCATCATCCTGTCCACCCTGCTGCGCGCGGTGTGGGAGTTCAACAACGTCGACCTGCTCTACACCCTGACCGGCGGCGGACCCGCGGGCGAGACCACGACGTTGCCCCTGTACATCGCCAACACCAGCGTCGACGCCCACGACTTCGGCTACGCGTCGGCCCTCACCACGGTCGCGTTCGTGATCCTGCTCTTCTGCTCGATCGTCTACCTGCGGCTGAGCAAGTTCGGAGGCGAGAACAAGTGATCACCAAAGAGGCCCCCGCGGCCGCCCCCGCCCCCACGCCGGTCGCCCCCGCGGCGGCGCGGCCCGGCAAGAAGCGTCCGGCCTGGGACGAGGTGCCCCGCTGGCAGATCTACCTGCCGCTCGGGATCTACCTGGTCTTCACCCTGATCCCGTTCTACTGGATCCTGCTCTTCGCGCTGCGTCCGACCGGGTCGACCTCGCTCGTGCCCTGGCCGATGACCACCGAGCACTTCGAGAAGGTGTGGACCGACCGAGGCTTCGGCACCTACTTCACCAACAGCGTGTACGTCGGGCTCGCGACCCTGGTGATGACCACGCTCGTCGCCCTGGCCGGCGGCTACGCCCTCGCCCGGTTCGACTTCAGGATCAAGCGCGGCTTCATGCTCGCCCTGCTCTGCTCCCAGTTCGTGCCCGGCGCGCTGCTGCTGGTGCCGCTGTTCGAGATCTTCGCCGGTCTCCAGATGATCAACTCGCTGGGCAGCGTCATCATCGCCGAGACGGTCTTCCAGCTGCCCCTGTCGATCATCCTGATCAGCAACTTCATCAAGAACGTGCCGTACTCCCTGGAGGAGGCCGCCTGGGTCGACGGCTGCGGCCGGTTCCGGGCCTTCCGGATCGTCGTACTGCCCCTGCTGCGGCCGGGACTGATCGCGGTGGGCTCCTTCGCCTTCGTGCACTCCTGGAACCACTTCCTGTTCGCCCTGATGTTCCTCAACAACCAGAGCAAGCAGACCATCCCGGTCGGCCTCAACTCCCTGATGAGCGCGGACAGCGTCGACCTCGGCGCGCTGGCCGCCGGCGGCATCGTCGCGGCCGTCCCCGTCGTGATCGTCTTCGCCTTCATCCAGAAGTGGCTGATCACCGGCTTCAGCGCGGGGGCGGTGAAGGGATGAGCCGGGTTCCCGTCGTCCTCGCCGGCGCCCGCGGCCACGGCCGCTGGCACGTCGCCAACATCCGCCGCCTGGAGCGGGCGGGACTGGTCCGGCTGGCCGGCATCTGCGAGCTGACCCCGCTGACCGAACAGGAGGCCGAGGGCGAACTCCCCGAGCAGTCCGCCGACTTCGGCGCCCTGCTCGACTCCACCGGCGCCCGGGTCGCCGTGATCTGCACGCCGATCCCCACCCACACCGACCTCGCGCTGACCGCCGCCCGCCGAGGCGTGCACCTGCTCCTCGAGAAGCCCCCGGCACCGTCGTACGCCGAGTTCCGGCGCATGGCCGACGGGGTCGCCGAGGCCGGCGTCGCCTGCCAGGTCGGGTTCCAGTCGCTGGGCTCGCACGCCGTGCCGGCCATCCGCGAGCTGGTCGCCCGGGGCGCCATCGGCGAGGTCGTGGGCATCGGCGGGGCCGGGGCGTGGGTGCGCGACGAGGACTACTTCCGCCGGGCGCCCTGGTCGGGCAAGCGGCGGCTGAACGGCGCCGACGTGATCGACGGCGCGCTGACCAACCCGCTGGCGCACGCCGTCGCCACCGCCCTCGCGCTCGGCGGCACCGCCCGCGCCGAGGACGTCACCGGCATCGAGACCGAGCTGAGCCACGCCAACGACATCGAGACCGACGACACCTCCTGCGTGCGGATCGGCACCGCGCGCGGGCACCGCGTCACCGTCGCCGCGACCCTGTGCGCCGAGCGGGCCGCCGAGCCGTACGTCCTGGTGCACGGCTCCAGCGGCCGCGTCACCTTCTGGTACAAGCAGGACCGCGTCCTGCTCCAGCGCGGCGGCCACGGCCCCGAGGAGTTCCACCACGACCGCACCGACCTGCTGGAGAACCTGGTCGACCACCTCACCACCGGCGCCCCGCTGCTGGTGCCGCCGGACGAGACGGGCGCCTTCATGCGGGTCGTCGAGGCGATCCGCCGGGCCCCCGACCCGGAGCCGCTGCCCGAGGCCGCCTGGCGGCGCCTGCCCGGCGAGCGGCGCCGCGTGGTCCCCGGCATCGACGGCCTCGTGGCCGCCGCCGCCGACACCCTCTCCCTCTACTCCGAACTGGGCGCGCCCTGGGCGCCGCGCACCGAGCACCCACGACACGAGGTGAGCACCCGATGACCGGCAACGACTCCCCGGTGCTGCGCGTGGCGGGCCGCCCCGTCGCCCGCTACGTCACCCGGCCCGAACTGCCCCACCGGCTCTCGCCGCGCCCCTACCTGCACCCCGTCGCCACCCTGGCCGGCACGGCCGTCACCGAGTTCAGCCCCGCCGACCACCTCCATCACCTCGGCGTCGGTGTCGCCGTTCCCGACGTCGAGGGGCACAACTTCTGGGGCGGGCGCACCTACGTCCGGGGCCGGGGGCCGACCGAGCTGGACAACCACGGCACCCAGCGGCACACCGCCTTCCAGCTCCGCGACCCCGACGGATTCGTCGAGGAGCTGCGCTGGGTCGCCGCCGGCGCCGAACTGCTGCGCGAGCGCCGTACGGTCGCGGCCGCCGAACTCACGGGCACCGCCTGGGCGCTGGACTTCACCTTCTCCCTCACCAACGTCACCCGGGACCCGCTCACCCTCGGCAGCCCCGCCACCAACGGGCGCCCCGGCGCCGCGTACGGCGGCTTCTTCTGGCGCGCCCGCAAGGAGAGCACGCCGCCCGGCGTCTTCACCGCCGACCGGGAGGGCGAACGGGAGGTGCACGGCCGCGGCGCCGACTGGCTCGCGCTGACCGGGGAGACCTGGTCGCTGGTGTTCGCCGGCGCCACCGAACGCACCCGGCGCGACCCGTGGTTCGTGCGCACCGAGGAGTACCCGGGCGTCGGGTCCTCGCTGGCCCACGACGACCGGGTGACCGTCGCCCCGGGCGACACCCTGGTCCGCCGGATCGTCACCGTCGTCGCCGACGGCCGCCTCGACGCCGACGGTGCCGCCGCCCTCGTCCGCAAGGCGGTGAGCCCGTGACCGCCGTCGAGAGCGCGGGGACGACGTACACCAACCCCGTCCTGAACGCCGACTGGTCCGACCCGGACGTCGTCCGCGTCGGCGACGACTTCTACCTGACCGCCTCCAGCTTCGGCCGCGTCCCCGGCCTGCCGCTCCTGCACTCCCGCGACCTGGTCCACTGGACCCTGGTCGGGCACGCCCTGGAGCGCCTGGAGCCCGAGCGGGAGTTCGCCCGGCCCCGCCACGACTGCGGCGTCTGGGCACCGTCCCTGCGCCACCACGCGGGCCGCTTCTGGATCTTCTGGGGCGACCCGGACCAGGGCGTCTTCCAGGTCAACGCCCCGGACGTCCGGGGCCCGTGGACCGCGCCCCACCTGGTCAAGGCCGGCAAGGGCCTGATCGACCCGTGCCCGCTGTGGGAGGAGGAGACCGGCGAGGCCTTCCTCGTGCACGCCTGGGCACGCTCCCGGTCCGGGATCAAGAACCGCCTCACCGGCCACCGCATGCGCCCCGACGGCACCGGAGTCCTCGACGAGGGCAAGGTGATCGTGGACGCCGACCGGCTCCCCGGCTGGTTCACCCTGGAGGGCCCCAAGCTCTACCGGTACGACGGCTGGTACTGGATCCTCGCCCCCGCCGGCTCGGTGGAGACCGGCTGGCAGGGCGCCTTCCGCTCCCGCGGGTTCTTCGGGCCGTACGAGGAGAAGGTCGTCCTGGAACAGAAGGACACCGACGTCAACGGCCCCCACCAGGGCGGCTGGGTGCGCACGGCGTCCGGCGAGGACTGGTTCCTGCACTTCCAGCAGCGCGGCGCGTACGGGAGGGTGGTCCACCTCCAGCCGATGAGGTGGTCGCCGGACGGCTGGCCGGCACTCGGGGACGACGGCGCCCCGGTCGCCGAGCACCCGCGTCCCGCGCTGCCCCCGCAGCCGCCCGCCGCGCCCGCCACCGACGACGACTTCCCCGGCGGACGGTTCGGCCGCCAGTGGTCGTGGACGGCCAACCCCCGGGCCGGCTGGGCCACCCAGCACGCCGGGGACGGGCTGCGCCTCGCCTGCGTCCGCTCGGCCGACGCGCACGACCTGCGCCTGCTGCCGAGTGTCCTGACCCAGCGCTTCCCCGGCGAGCCCTCGGTGATCGAGGTCGAGCTGCGTCTGGACAGCGAGGTACCCGGAGCGCGGGCCGGGCTCGCGGTGCTCGGCGACGCCTACCGCTGGATCGGGCTCCAGCGGGACACCGACGGGACGGTGCACCTGGTGCACCGCTTCGCGGAGTCCGTGGCCGAGACCGAGCGGGACGCCGACCGGCCCCGCCCCGCACCCGGGGGACGGGTCCGGCTGCGGATCGAGACGGTGCCGGGGGCGCGCTGCCGCTTCTCGTACGACCTCGGCGACGGCGACCCGGGCGACGGCCCCTGCCCCGTCCCCGTCGGCCGGGAGTTCGCCGCCACCCCCTGGCGCTGGGTCGGCGCACTGCTCGGCCTGTTCGCCCTCGCGCCCGCCGGCCAGGGACCCGCCGGCACCGCCACCTTCACGCGGTTCCGCGTCGGGCCCCACTGAACCCCCACGTTGTCGTTCCACCGCCTTGTTCGATCCAGAAGATCCGGAAGAAGAGAGCCGACCATGAGGATCAGCATGCTCAGCAGCAGAGACAAAGGCACAGTCAGGCGCCGGACGTCCGCCGCCGTCGCCCTGGGGGCCGTGCTCGCGCTGACCGCCACCGCCTGCGGTGACGACGGCAGCGGGGCGGGCGGCGACAAGGGGGCCGAGGGCAGCGGCAAGGGGAAGATCACCTTCTGGGACAACAACGGCGGTATCCGTACGGCCGTCTGGAAGACGATCATCGCCGACTTCGAGAAGGCGAACCCGGACATCGACGTGGAGTACGTCGGCATCGCCGCCACCGAGTACCAGTCCAAGGTGGACACCGCCATCCAGGGCGGCGGCCTGCCGGACGTCGGCGGCGTGACGGCGTCGATGCTCGCGGGCTTCTCCGCCCAGGGCGCCCTGGAGCCGCTGGACGACCGGCTCGGCAAGTCGCCCCTGAGCGACAAGGTCAACAAGGACATGGTCGAGTCCCTGAAGGCCGCCGGCGGCGGCGACGGCACCCTGTACTCGATGCCGACCTCCGCCAACAACGGCGTCCTCTACTACCGCACCGACCTGTTCGAGAAGGCCGGTCTCGACGCGCCGACGACGTGGGACAAGTTCTACGCCGCCGCCGAGAAGCTGACCGACGCGGGCAAGAACGAGTTCGGCTACACCATCCGCGGCGGCTCCGGCTCCATCGCCCAGGCGCTCGACGCGATGTACGGGCAGTCCGGCATCACCTCGTTCTGGGACGCCGGCAAGAAGAAGACCACCGTCAACGACCCGAAGAACGTCGAGGCGCTGGAGAAGTACGCCGCCCTCTACAAGAAGGTCACACCGGCCGCCGACGTCAACAACGACTTCGCCAAGATGGTCGCCCAGTGGGACACCGGCACCATCGGCATGCTCAACCACAACCTGGGCTCCTACCAGGACCACGTGAAGGCGCTCGGCGTCGACAAGTTCCGCGGCATCCCGCAGCCGGTCGGGGCCTCCGGCAAGCGGGTCCAGGTCTCCAACCCGGTGGACGGGCTCGGCATGTTCAAGAGCTCGAAGAACAAGGAGGCCGCCTGGAAGTTCATCGAGTTCGCCACCTCGAAGGAGCAGAACTCGAAGTTCAACGAGTCGGCCGGGCAGGTGCCGTCCAGCACCGAGGCCGCGAACGACGCGTGGATCCAGAAGGCGGAGCCGACGAAGCTGGCGGCGCAGGCGCTGAACGACGGGTCCACGACCATTGTTCAGCTGCCCTACTACCTGCCGGACTGGAACACGCTGTCCAAGTCGGAGAGTGAGCCGGGGTTCCAGAAGGTGCTGCTGGGCGACATGAGTGCGAAGGACTTCCTGGACGGGCTGGCCGACAAGCTGAACGAGGCGCAGGCCGAGTGGACGGAGCAGATGGGCTAGCCGGTTCCGGTTCCGGGTTTCGCCATGGGTGGTCCGTGGTTCGCCGCGGGCTGCGGGCCGCCTGTGGCTGATCGCGCAGTTCCCCGCGCCCCTGGGGGAGCTGTCCACCTCCCTCCTGAAAGGCAGACCCGCGTGTCACTCAGCCGAAGACAGGTCGCCGCAGCCGCCGTCTCCTCCATTCCCCTGGCGTTCGCCACCACCGGGACCGCCCAGGCCGGCGGACGCCACCACCCCCGCACCCTCTACATCGCCGGGGACTCCACCGCCGCGCAGAAGTACTCCGACGCCGCGCCCGAGACCGGGTGGGGCATGGCCCTGCCCTTCTTTCTCCGCAACGGCCTTCGCGTCGCCAACCACGCCGTGAACGGGCGGAGTTCCAGGAGCTTCGTCGACGAGGGGCGGCTCGACGCCGTCCTCGGCGCGATCCGGCCCGGTGACTTCCTGCTGATCCAGTTCGCGCACAACGACGAGAAGGACGAGGATCCCGCCCGCTACACCGAGCCCTGGACGACGTACCAGGACTACCTGCGGAGGTACGTCGCCGGTGCGCGGGCCCGCGGGGCGCGGCCGGTGCTGGCCACGCCCGTCGAGCGACGGCGGTTCGACGCGGAGGGGAACGCCGTCCCGAGCCACGGGGAGTACCCGGCGGCGATGCGGGCGCTCGCGCGGCAGGAGGGCGTGGCGCTGCTCGACGTGCAGGTGCTGTCGCTCGCGCTGTGGCAGCGGCTCGGCGCCGAGGGGACCAAGGCGTACTTCAACTGGACCGCCACCGAGCAGGACAACACCCACTTCAACCCGCCGGGCGCGATCGCGGTCGCCCGGCTCGTCGCCCGGGAGCTGCTGCGCGGGCGCGTACTGGCGCACCGGGACGTGCGCCGGCTGGAGGAGGAGATCCCCGGGTCCTGGATCAGCTGGCCCGCGCCGGCCACCGCGTAGCACCGTCGGCCGGCCGGCGCGCAACACCTCACAGACCACCCCGAGAACAAGGGAGAGCCGCACCATGAGCACGCAGAGATGGCATGGGCATGCCACGAAGAGAGCCGCCGCACTCGTCGGCTGCACCGCCCTCGTGCTGAGCCTGACCGCCGCCACGGCCGAGGCCCGCCCCGGGCACCACCACCCCCGGGACACCGCCCGCCAGACGCTGCCCGCGGGCGACGGCTGGGCCTCGCAGGGCCCCGGCACCACCGGCGGGTCCGCCGCCGACGCGGAGCACGTGTACACCGTCTCCACCTGGGCCGAGTTCCGGGCCGCCCTCGCCGCCGACGGCACCGCGCCCAGGATCATCAAGGTCAAGGGCACCGTCGACGCCGTCTCGGAGGGCTGCGAGGCCTTCGCCGCGCCCGGCTACGACTTCGACGCCTACCTGGAGAAGTACTCCCCGGAGAACTGGGGCATGGACACCGACCTGAGCGCCGAGCCCGACGACAGCCCCGAGGGCCTGCGCCGCGTCTCCGCCGCACGGCAGGACCGGACCATCAAGGCGAACGTGCCCTCCAACACCACCATCATCGGCGTCGGCCGGGGCGCCGCGCTCAAGGGAGCCAGCCTCCAGATCAAGGGCGTCGACAACGTCATCGTCCGCAACCTCACCTTCGAGAGCCCCGTCGACTGCTTCCCGCAGTGGGACCCGACGGACGGGGACCGGGGCAACTGGAACTCCGAGTACGACAGCGCCGTCGTGTACGGGTCGACGCACGTCTGGCTGGACCACAACACCTTCACCGACGGCGAGCACCCCGACAGCGCGGCGCCCACCTACTTCGGCATGCTCTACCAGCAGCACGACGGCCAGCTGGACATCGTCAAGGGCGCCGACTACGTCACCGCCTCCTGGAACGTCTTCACCGAGCACGACAAGACGATCCTGATCGGCAACAGCGACAGCGAGTCCACCGCCGCCGTCGACCGCGGCCACCTCAGGGCGACCTTCCACCACAACCTGTTCAAGAACCTCGTCGAGCGCGCGCCCCGCGTCCGCTTCGGCCAGGTCGACGTCTACAACAACCACTTCGTGGCCTCGGACGACTACGCCTACAGCTTCGGCGTTGGCAAGGAGTCCGCCCTCGTCGCCGAGCACAACGCCTTCACCCTGCCGGCCGGCGTCAGCCCCGCGAAGGTGCTCAAGCGCTGGAACGACTCGCCGCTCAGCGCCGCCCACAACCGCGTCAACGGCCGCACCGTCGACCTGATCGCCGCCCACAACGCCGAGAACCCGGACGCGGTCCTCCGCTCCGGCGCGGGCTGGACGCCCTCGCTGCGTACCAAGGTCCTCCCGGCCCGGGCGGTCCCCTTCGTCGTCGACCACGGAGCGGGCGCCGGCCGGCTGCGCTGACACCCGTCCCCCGAACCGGGCCGGGGCGCCCGCACCGCCCCGGCCCACCCCCGAAGGAGCACCCGCATGCACCCACCCGCCCCGTCCCGCAGAGGCTTCCTCCTGGCGACCGCCGGCGCGGGCGCCGCCCTCGGCCTCGCGGCAGCCGGTCCCGCCGTCGCCGGCGCCCGGCCGCACCCGCGTCCCTTCGGCCGGTACGGCTCACCGGCCGCCCGCCGTACACCCAGGACCCTGTACGTCGACCCGCACGGCCGCGGCGACTTCACCTCCGTCCAGAGCGCGGTCGACGCCGCCGCCGGCGACGGCTGGGCACTCGTCCTGGCTCCGGGCACCTACCGCGAGACGGTCTCCGTCGACGCCCAGCGCACCGGGGCGACCTGGATCGGAGCCTCCGGCGACCCGCGCGACGTCGTCATCGTCTACGACAACGCGGCCGGCACCCCCAAGCCGGACGGCTCCGGCACCCACGGCACCAGCGGTTCGGCCACCACCACCGTGCGCGCCGACGGCTTCACCGCCCGCGCCGTCACCTTCGCCAACGACTGGCTGCGCGCCGACCGGCCCGACTGGACCGGCACCCAGGCGGTCGCGATCAAGGTCATGGGCGACCGCTCCGCCTTCCACGACTGCCGTTTCCTCGGCCACCAGGACACCCTCTACGCCGACAGCCGCGACCTCGCCCTCTTCGCCCGCCAGTACTACGAGCGCTGCTACGTCGAGGGCGACGTCGACTTCGTCTTCGGCCGGGCGACGGCGGTGTACGAGCAGTGCCACTTCCGCACCCTGGTCCGCACCGACCTCGACGCCGCCCCGTACGGCTTCGTCTTCGCGCCCTCCACGGCGGGCGCCAACCCGCGCGGCTACCTGGTGATCCGCGGCCGTGTCAGCAGCGAGGCCCCCGACGGCTACTACAAGCTGGCCCGCCCCTGGGTGCCCAGCTCCGACACCACCGCCCGTCCGATGCTCACCGTGCGCGAGACCCGCCTCGGTGCGGGCGTCGACGCGGTGGCGCCGTACGCCAACATGCGCGACGCGTACCCCTGGCAGGAGCAGCGGTTCCGCGAGTACCGCAACACCGGCCCCGGCGCCGCGGTCACCGTCCCGGACAACCGGCCGCAGCTCACCCGCGCCGAGGCCGCCGCGCACACCCGCGAGGCGTACCTCGGCGACTGGCGGCCCTACGACCGGCAGCACCACCACGGCCGGTACTGAACGGGCCGACCGGGCCGTCACGACCGGTACTTGACCCGCTTGACGCGATTTTTGCCAGGTAAAGGGGCGCGGATCCGGCCACGGGTCTCGCGCTCACCCGGGTGACGCGCGTAGAAACCTGTGTCATGCATAAACCACTGCGCATCGCGACCGTCACCGCCGCCTGTGCCGTCGCCGGTGCCGTCCTGTACGCAACGGGCGCCGCCAGCGCCGGCCAGTCGACGGCCAACTCCACCCACGAGCCGTACAACATCGGGGTGCTGGCCAAGGACATCGACGCCTACTACGGCACCACGCTCGACGCCGACGGCGTCTACCAGGCCTCCCCGGACAGCCCGTACGCCGCGGACCTGGCCCGCGTCGACGCCGCCGCGAAGAAGCAGATCGACCGGGCCGCCCGCACGGCGCACCACAAGCACACCAGGCCCGCGGTCGTCTTCGACATCGACGACACGCTGCTCCTCAGCCTCGACTACGAGAAGAAGAACAACTACGGCTACGACGGCGCCACCTGGGCCGCCTACGTCGACCGGGCCGACCGCCCGGCCGTCCCCGGCAGCCCCGAGCTGGCCCGGTACGCCGACAAGAAGGGCGTCGAGGTCTTCTACAACTCCGGTCTCGGCGAGGCCCAGCGCGCCGCCGCCGTCGAGAACCTGAAGAAGGCCGGCGCCGACGTGAACCTGGACGCCTCCCACATGTTCCTCAAGGACAAGGCGAACCCGCCGTCCTACCTGGCCCACTGCGCCACCCCGGGCAGCTGGACGTGCACCACCGTCCAGTACAAGGCGGGCACCCGCCGGCACATCGAGCGGGACCTCGGGTACGACGTCGTCGCCAACTTCGGCGACCAGTACTCCGACCTCCAGGGCGGCTACGCGGACCGGACGTACAAGCTGCCCAACCCGACGTACTTCGTCGAGTAGCGGGTCGCCCGGTCAGCCGACCGGGGTGAAGCCGCCCCGGACCGTGAGCCGTCCGGACGCGGCGGTGGCCGTCGCCGAGTAGCGGTCGCCGCCCGCGTCCCGGCCGCCCCGCTCGTGGTTGTACTGCCCGGCGAACACCCACTCGCCGGCCGGGACGGTACGGCCCTCCTTGAGGGTCCACCGGTAGACGAGGAAGCCCGCCCGCTCGCCGACCGTGAACGCGAAGTCGTCCTCCGGCAGCGACCGCCAGGCGCCGGTGGAGGTCACCGAACCCGTCTGCGCCACCCGCAGTTCGACGGTGAGCGCGGTGAGCGGTGCGTTCGTACCCAGGGTGATGTTGCTCTGCGCCCAGAACTCGTTGCTGTGCGGGTCCACCGCCCCGCCCGACCACAGCGGGCCCGGCTCGCGCGACGCCGGTGCGGTGGCGGCCGGACGCTGCGCGGGCGCGTCGTCCCGCACCACCGGGGCGACCGCGTAACCGCCGGCCACCAGGACGCCCGCCACGGCCGCCGTCGCACCGGCCACCCGTACCCAGCCCGGCAGCGGCGGCCGCGACGGCCCGCGGTCACCGGCCGCCATGCCGTGCTCGATCCGGGCCAGGATCCGGGCCCGGTCGGGCTCGTGCGCCCCGGCCGCCTCCCGCAGCCGGGCACGCAACCGCTCGTCCGGCTCCCGCCGCCCGGTCACCGGGCCCCTCCCGCCGTCTCACCGCTGTGCGCGATCGCCGCGCGCACCTGCCCGGGAGCGCGGGGAGCGGTCCGGGTGCCGAGCAGCCGCTGGAGTTCGGCCACCCCCTTCGACGTCTGGCTCTTGACCGTCCCCACGGAGATGCCCAGGGCGAGCGCCGTGTCCTTCTCGGAGAGGTCGAAGGAGTGCCGCAGCACCACGCACGCCCGTTTGCGGAACGGCAGTCGGCGCAGCGCCTCCCGCACGTCCACCACGCCCGCGACGTCGGGGTTCTCCGTCCGCTCCTCGCGCTGCGACCAGAACAGGGCGACGCGTCTGCGCTCGCGCACGGCGGCCCGGACGCGGGTACGGGCGAGATTGGCGACGACGCCGCGCGCGTACGCCACCGGGTGGTCGGCCGCGCGCACCCGGTCCCAGCGGTGCCACAGGGCCAGCAGGGCGTCCGCCGCGAGGTCGTCGGCGGCGTCCGGCTCACCCGTCAGCAGGTGGGCGAGCCGGGCCAGTTCGGCGTAGTGGCGCTCGAAGAAGGCGCGGAACTCCCCGGCGGCGTCGTCGACGACTGTCCCCACGGCGGGCTCTCCTCGCAGCGGCTTCCCGGATGCCGGACACCGTACGGCAGACCGAACCCGAACGACCCCCGCGGGATCAGCCCTTGAGCGCCGCCTCCATCATCGCCTTGGCCACCGGGGCCGCCAGGCCGTTGCCGCTGACCTCGCTGCGCGCCGCGTCGGACTGCTCGACGACGACGGCCACCGCGACCTCCTTGTCCGACGACTCGGACTTGGCGTAGGAGGTGAACCAGGCGTACGGCGTCTTGCTGTTGTTCTCGCCGTGCTGGGCCGTGCCCGTCTTGCCGCCCACCGTCGCCCCGGGGATCTGCGCGTTGGACCCGGTGCCCTGCTCGACGACGGTCCGCATGGCCGACTGGAGCTGCTCGGCGGTGGTGGAGCTGACGATCCGCTTCGAGTCCGCGTCGGTGTGGTCCTCCAGGACGTCGCCGCCGCTGTCGGTGACCTGCGACACCATGTGCGGGGAGACCAGCTCGCCGCCGTTGGCGAGGGCCGCGGAGACCATCGCCATCTGGAGCGGGGTCGCCGTCACGTCGAACTGGCCGATGCCCGTCAGCGCCGTGGACGAGCGGTTCATGTCCTTCGGGTAGACGCTGGTGTAGGCCCGTACCGGTACGTCCTGCGTCTCGTCGTTGAAGCCGAACTTCTCGGCCATGGCGCGCAGCTCGTCCTGGCCGAGGTCGACGGCCATCTTCGCGAAGACGTTGTTGCACGAGTACCGCAGCGCGGTGCGGATCGTGGCGTTCTCGCAGGGGGCGTTCGGATTCTCGTTGGTCAGATCGGTCGTGGTGTCCGGCAGGGTGTACGGATCGGGGCTGTCGGTCTTCTCGTCCACCGAGCCGTACAGCCCGTTCTCCAGCGCGGCGGCCGCCACGACCAGCTTGAACGTCGAGCCCGGCGGCAGCGGCCGGCGCAGCGCCCGGTTGGTCAGCGGCTTGTCCGGGTCGCCGGTGAGCTTCTCCCAGGCCGCACCGGCGGTGTTGGCGTCGGTCAGCGACGCCGGGTCGTACGAGGGGGTCGACACGACCGAGAGGATCCTGCCCGTCTTCGGGTCGATCGCGACGGCGGCGCCCTTCTTGTCGCCCAGCGCCTCGAACCCGGCCCGCTGCACGTCCGGGTCGATCGTCGTCACCACGTTGCCCGGCTCGGCCCGGGCCCCGGTGACGGTGTCCATCACCGTCCTCAGCCGCGGATCGGTGCCGTTGAGCACGTCCTGGTAGACGCCCTCCAGCTGGGTCGGCGCGTACGCCTGCGAGGCGTAGCCCGTCACCGCCGCGTACAGCTTGCCGTTCTCGTACGTGCGTCTGTACGCGAGGTCGCCGCCCTCCGTCTGCGCCGAGCCGGTGACCGACCGGCCGGCCACGATGATGTTCCCGAGCGGCTCCGCGTACGTCTCGATCGCGTTGCGCCGGTTGTCCTTGCCGTCCGCGAGCGCCCGGCCCTCGTAGAACTGCACCCAGGTCGCCCTGACCAGCAGAGCGAACACCAGGAGCAGCGTGAGGACCGAGGCGCGCCTGATCGTCTTGTTCATCCCGTTCATCCCGCTGACAGGACGAACGGGCGGGCGGCGGTCGTTCCCGTGTGCCCCGATTTCTCATCTTTCTCATGCTTCTCATCGGCCGTTCACGAAGCCCGCCCCGCAGGCCCGGGTCACCGCCTGGGTGCGGTCCCGGGCGCCGGTCCGCGCCGGCACCGACGCCACATGGGTCTTCGCCGCGGCCGGGCCCGCCCCCGGCCGCCCGGCGATCTTGGCGTCGGTCAGCCCGGTCGCCATCGGACGCAGCACCTCCCCTCGCGTTCGGGCGGAGGCGGCGGTCGGCGGGGTGCCGGCGGACGTCGGAGTCGTGCGTCCACGCTCCCACCCGCACGCACCCGGCACATCCTGCGCACCGACGATCCGCCTCCGCCGCGCGGCGGAGACGCACCGCCCGGCGGATCACCGGTGCGGCCGGTGGCTCACTTTGCGAGGTGGAGGACGACCTCGTCGATCTCCGCGCCCCGGGCGGTCGCGAACCCGCGCGCCCGCGCGCTGGTCACGAAGCCGCACTTCTCCAGCACGCGCCGCGAGCCCGTGTTGTCGGCCGCCGCCCGCGCGTACAGCGGGCGGTCCCGGACCTCGGCGAGCAGGGCACGCAGCGCGGCCGTCGCGACTCCCTGTCCCCAGTACGCCCGGTCCACCCAGTACGTCACCTCGCGCTCGCCCGGCTCCCCGTACACCGCCGTGCTGCCGACGACGTCACCGTCGCCGAGGATGGTGCGCACGACGTCGCGGGAGGCCCGGATCTTCGTCCAGTGGGCCGTGAACGCGTCCCAGTCGGCGGGGTCCTTCGGAGTGAAGGCCGCCATGCGCAGCGCCTCCGGATCGTTCATCTGCCGGAAGAAGACGGGCAGATCGCTGTCGTGAACCTCGCGCAGTGCGATGTGCATGGATCAGAGCCTACGCGTCGCCAGTGTCAGCCGGTCCCGCGCGTCGAACAGAGCGTCCTTCACCATCTGTTCGTGCGCGGGCGTCAGCCGGGCCACCGGCACCGAGCAGCTGATCGCGTCCCGCGCGGGGGTGCGGTAGGGGACCGCCACGCCGAAGCAGCGCAGCCCCAGCGTGTTCTCCTCGCGGTCCACGGCGAAGCCCTGCTCCCGCACCAGGCGCAGCTCCTCGATGAGCTTCTCCCGGTCGGTGATGGTGTGCTCGGTCAGCGCGGGGAGGGTCTCCGGGAGCATCTTGCGCACCTGCTCGTCGGTGTACGTGCTCAGCAGCGCCTTGCCCAGCGAGGTCGAGTGCGCGGGCAGCCGGCGGCCGACCCGGGTGAACGGCCGCAGGTAGTGCTGGGACTGGCGGGTGGCCAGGTACACCACGTTGGTGCCGTCCAGGCGGGCGAGGTGGATGGTCTCCGTCGTGTCGTCGGAGAGCCGGTCCAGCGTCGGCCGCGCCGCCGCGACCACCTCGTCGCCGTCGATGTACGAGGTGCCGACCAGCAGCGCCCGTACGCCGATGCCGTACCGCGTGCCCGTGGCGTCCGTCTCCACCCAGCCCAGCTCCACCAGCGTGCGCAGCAGCATGTAGAGGCTGGACTTGGGATAACCGACGGCCTCCTGGACCGACGCGAGGGAGTGCATACCGGGGCGCCCGGCGAAGTACTCGAGCAGCTCAACCGTCCGCACCGCGGACTTGACCTGCGCTCCGCCCCCCGTCTCGACAGCCGACATCGACCTTGACCCCTTCGTTCGACGAGAAGCTGAAGATATAGTCTCGAACAGCATATTCATCAGTAGAGACAGCGTTCAGTATATCGAACAACTTCTGTGCAGAGCACGTGGAGGGACCCGCGGTGGCAGCAGCACCAGTCTGGAGTGTCGACCCCCGTACCGGGAAGCAGCGTGAACAGGTCGCCGTGGAAGCCACGGCCCAGGAGGTGGACGCCGCCGTCCGCGCCGCGCACGCCGCCCGGGACGCCCTCGCCGACCGCGCCGTCCGCGCGGCCTTCCTGCGGAGCGCCGCCGACGAGCTGAAGGCGGCCGAGAGCACCCTCGTCGAGGTGGCCGACGCGGAGACCGCGCTCGGCCCGGTCCGGCTCACCGGCGAACTCGCCCGCACCTGCTACCAGCTGCGGGCCTTCGCCGACATCGTCGACGAGGGCGAGTACCTCGGCGTGGTCGTCAACCACCCCGACGACACGGCCACCCCGCCCATCCCCGACCTGCGCCGCTACAAGGTGCCGCTCGGCGTCGTCGCCGTCTACTCGGCCTCCAACTTCCCCTTCGCCTTCTCCGTCCCCGGCGGCGACACCGCGAGCGCGCTCGCGGCCGGCTGCCCGGTCGTCGTCAAGGCGCACCCCGACCACCCGGCCCTGTCCGAGCTGGTCGCCAAGGTGCTGCGCCGGGCCGCGGCCCGGCACGGCATCCCGGACGGGGTCCTCGGCCTGGTGCACGGCTTCGAGGCGGGCGTCGAGCTGATCAAGCACCCGCTGGTCGCCGCGGCGGGCTTCACGGGCTCCGTCCGCGGTGGCCGCGCGCTCTTCGACGCGGCGGCGGCGCGTCCGGTGCCGATCCCGTTCCACGGCGAGCTGGGCTCGCTGAACCCGGTCGTCGTCACGGAGGCGGCGGCCGTGGAGCGGGCGGAGGCGATCGGCGCGGGCCTGGCGGGCTCCATGACGCTGGGCGTCGGGCAGTTCTGCGTCAAGCCCGGCCTGGTGCTCGTGCCGGCGGGCGACGCCGGCGACGGCCTGGTCAAGTCGCTCACCGACGCGGTCAGCGCCACCGACGCCGGTGTGCTCCTCGACCACCGCATGCGGGACAACTTCGTCGCAGGCGTCGCCGAGCGCGCCGCGCTGCCCGACGTGGACTCCCCGGTGACGCCGGGCTCGGGCGGCGAGCACACCGTCAGCGCCGGGTTCCTCACGGTGCCGGCGGCGCGGCTGGCGGCGGAGGGCGAGCACGACCTGCTCCTGGAGGAGTGCTTCGGGCCGGTCACCGTGGTGGCCCGCTATCAGGACGAGGGGGAGGTCCGGGGGGTGCTGTCGCGGCTGCCGGGGAACCTCACGGCGACGGTGCAGCTCTCTGCCGAGGAAGTGGCGGGAGAGGGTGCCGGGACGGCTCTCCTCGCGGAGGTGACGCCGTTGGCGGGGCGGGTGCTGGTCAACGGCTGGCCCACGGGGGTTGCCGTGGCGGCGGCTCAGCAGCATGGGGGGCCTTACCCGGCGACCACTTCGACGTCCACGTCGGTGGGGGGTACGGCGATCGAGCGGTGGCTCCGGCCGGTGGCGTATCAGGGGGTGCCGGAGGCGCTGCTGCCGGTGGAGCTCCGGGACGACAATCCGCTGGGGCTGCCGCGGCGGTTCAACGGAGTGCTCGAGCGGTAGCGCTCCGCGGTTGCGCCGTAGGGGCGCGGGTTGTTCGGCGGCTCACGCGCCGTCGTGGCTTGTCGCGCCCGCGCGGCGGAGCCGCAGATCGACACAGCCCGGCGCCCCTCAGGGGACTTCCCTCCGCCTGCGATGATCAGTGCATGACTCTTGACCTTCCCGAACTGCCGTTTCCCCTCCGTCCCTACGGGCCCGACGGCCGCTGGTCCTACGCCGACGGTGTGCTCACCGGGGTCGCCGGGTCCCGGCAGGACCGGTTCGTGCCGCCCACCGGGGAGTCGCTGGAGTCCGTGTCCGACGCGCCGCGGTTGCTGGGGGCGCCCGACGGGGACTTCCAGCTGATCGCCCGTGTGTCCGTCGGGTTCCGCGGGGCCTTCGACGCCGGGGTGCTCTACGTGCACGTGGGGGAGCGGGCCTGGGCCAAGCTGTGTCTGGAGTACTCCCCGGACGTGCCCACCGTCTGCACGGTGGTCACCCGGGGGCACTCCGACGACTGCAACTCCTTCACCGTGGAGGGCGACTCCGTCTGGTTCCGGGTCAGCCGGACCGGACGGGCCTTCGCCTTCCACGCCTCCCTCGACGGGGAGCGCTGGACCTTCGTGCGGCTCTTCACACTGGGCGACGAGGAGGAGACCGGCTCCGCCCTGGTCGGCTTCCTGGCGCAGGCGCCGACGGGGGAGGGCTGCACCGTGACCTACGACCACCTGGAGTTCCGGCCGGCCTGGCCCGCGGATCTGCGGGACGGCAGCTGAGCGCGGGGCGGGAATGAGAACGGCTGCTTGAACGTTCACGTACGGGGCGGAGAGGGCCTCCGCCGCCGTACGACCTGGAGAAGAGCCGAGACATGCGCGTCGAGATCTGGAGCGACATCGCCTGCCCCTGGTGCTACGTGGGCAAGGCCCGCTTCGAGAAGGCGCTCGCGGCCTTCCCGCACCGTGACGGCGTCGAGGTGGTCCACCGTTCGTTCGAACTGGACCCCGGACGGGCCAAGGACGACGTGCAGCCGGTGCTGACGATGCTCACCGCCAAGTACGGCATGAGCCAGGAGCAGGCGCAGGCCGGTGAGGACAACCTCGGCGCGCAGGCCGCCGCCGAGGGCCTGGCCTACCGCACCCGGGACCGCGACCACGGCAGCACCTTCGACCTGCACCGCCTGCTGCACCTCGCCAAGGAGCGGGGACGGCACGAGGCGCTCCTCGACGCCTTCTACCGGGGCAACTTCGCCGACGAGCGCTCCGTGTTCAACGACGACGAGCGGCTCGTGGAGCTGGCCGTCGGCGCCGGGCTGGACGCCGAGGAGGTCCGCGCGGTGCTCGCCGACCCCGCCGCCTACGCCGACGAGGTGCGCGCCGACGAGCGCGAGGCCGCCCAGCTCGGGGCCACCGGGGTGCCGTTCTTCGTGCTCGACCGGGCCTACGGAGTCTCGGGCGCCCAGCCGGCCGAGGTCTTCACCCAGGCACTGACCCAGGCGTGGGGCGAGCGCACGCCGCTGAGGCTGATCGACGACGGCGGCGCCGAGGCCTGCGGCCCGGACGGGTGCGCGGTCCCCGGCCACTGAATCGGCAGGTCGGGACGGACTCATAAGTGTCCCTTGGGGGTATCGCGTAGAAATACGCAATGGACGGGGAGGTCACGGGACCGCACAGTGGTGCCATGGAGAGCTTCGAGAACCTCGTCCGCACCGAGTTCGCCCCGAAGACCACGTATCTGAACACCGCCAGCACCGGCCTGCTCCCCGCCCGGACCCTCGCGGCCATGCGCGACGCGGCGGCCTCCGCCGCGGAGGGGCAGCCGCTCGACATGTTCGCCGACGTCGAGGCGTCCCGGGCCGCGTACGCCCGCCTCGTGGGAGTGCCCGCCACCCGGGTCGCGACCGGCGCGTCCGTCGCCACGTTCAGCGGGCTCGTCGCCGCGTCGCTGCCCCCGGGCGCCGAAGTCCTCACCGCGGAGGCCGACTTCAGCTCCCTGGTGAACCCGCTGTACACCCGCGGCGACCTGAAGGTGCGCAGTGTGCCGCTGGAACGGCTGGCCGAGTCGGTGGGTCCTGACACCGCGCTCGTCGCGGTCAGTTCCGTGCAGTCCGCCGACGGGCGGCTCGCCGACCTCGCCGCGCTGCGGGACGCCGCCCGGGCGCACGGGGCGCGGACGCTGATCGACGCCTCGCAGTCGAACGGGTGGCTGCCGCTGGCCGCCGGCGACTTCGACTTCGTGGTCGCCGTCGCCTACAAGTGGGTCCTGTGCCCGCGCGGCGTCGCCTTCCTCGTCGTACCGGAGGACCTGGGGGCGGCGGCCGGGCTGACACCGCTGTTCGCCGGGTGGGCGTCCGGTGAGCACCCCTGGGACAGCTGCTACGGCCCCGTGGAGGAACTCGCGCACTCCGCCCGGCGGTTCGACGAGAGCCCCGCCCTGTTCTCCTACACCGGCGCCCGGCACTCCCTGGCCCTGATCGAGGAACTGGGCGTCGACGCGGTGCACGCCCACGACACCGGGCTCGCCGACCGGTTCCGCGCCGGGGTGCGCTCGCTGGGCCACGAGCCGGTGGACGCGCCGGGCTCCGCGATCGTGTCCGTGCCGGGACTCGGACACCGGCAGGGCGAGCTGGGCGGGGCCGGCGTCCAGGTCTCGGACCGGGCGGGCAATCTGCGGGCCGCCTTCCACGCGTACAACACCGCGGCCGACGTGGACCGGCTGCTCGACGTGCTGGCGGGCTGACCCGGCCGGGCCGGGAAGAAGTATCGGGCAGGGGCCTCCCGTCCCACACGAGAAGGCCCCTGCCCGAGTCTCAGACGCGAGTCACTTCACCGGCGTGAAGTCCCGCGCCCCGATGAACTCCGGCCGCCGGATGGGAGCCGCGAACGGCTCGACCGCCGTGTTCTCCACGCTGTTGAACACGATGAACACGTTGCTGCGCGGGAACGGCGTGATGTTGTCGCCCGACCCGTGCATGCAGTTGCAGTCGAACCAGGTCGCCGAACCGGCCTTGCCGGTGAACAGCTTGATGCCGTACTCCGAGGCCATCTTCGTCAGGCCCTCGTCGGACGGCGTCCCCGCGTCCTGCATCTGCAGGGACTTCTTGTAGTTGTCCTTCGGCGTGGCCCCCGCGCACCCGAGGAACGTCTTGTGCGACCCCGGCATGATCATCAGACCGCCGTTGGTGTCGTAGTTCTCGGTGAGCGCGATCGAGACCGAGATCGTGCGCATGTTGGGCAGGCCGTCCTCGGCGTGCCAGGTCTCGAAGTCCGAGTGCCAGTAGAAACCGCTGGCCCCGAAGCCCGGCTTGACGTTGATCCGCGACTGGTGGACGTACACGTCCGAGCCGAGGATCTGCCGCGCCCGCCCGACCACGCGCTCGTCGCGCACCAGCTTGGCGAAGACCTCACTGATCTTGTGCACCTCGAAGACCGACCGGATCTCCTTGGACTGCGGCTCGACGATCGAGCGCTCGTCCGCGCGGATGGCCGGGTCGGTGGTGAGGCGCTCCAGCTCACGCTGGTACTCGCCGACCTCGTCCGGGGTGATCAGCTGGTCGATGGCGAGGAAGCCGTCGCGGTCCAGCGCCTGGAGGTCGCCCGCAGAGACGGGGCCGGGCGCGTCCGGGGAGCCCCAGACGACCGGGTCCTGCCGAGGGGTGGCCACTTCGGTGGCGCCGCGGGTGGGATAGAGATCAGTGACGTTCGTGGTCGTGGTGGTCACGGTGACTCACACCTCCTCGGTGAGCAGCGGGTAGACGCCGTTCTCGTCGTGATCCTCCCGTCCGGTGACGGGCGGGTTGAAGACACAGATGCAGTGGAAGTCCTCCTTGACCTTGAGCGTGTGCCGCTCGTGGCCGTCGAGGAGATACATCGTGCCCGGCGTGATGTGGTACGTCTTCCCCGTCTCGCGGTCGGTCAACTCGGCGTCGCCCTTGGTGCAGACGACGGCCTCGATGTGGTTGGCGTACCACATCGACGTCTCCGTACCCGCGTACAGGATCGTCTCGTGCACGGAGAAGCCGACCTTCTCCTTGGCGAGGACGATCCGGGTGCTTTCCCAGGTGCCGGACGCGCTCTTCACGTGCCGGTCGGTGCCTTCGAACTCCTTGAACGAACGGACGATCACGGTTTTGCGATGCCTCCTAGGTGAAGGGTGTGCAAGGGGCCCCGGCGTCCTCGGCCGCGCGGACCGAAGACGCCGGGAGTTCGTGGTGGTGGTGCCCGACGGCCGGGCCGTCAGACCGTCACGCGGTCTCGCGCACGGCCCTGGCCAGGGTCTTCATGCCCTCGTCCAGCTCGTCGGGCGTGATGGTGAGCGCCGGCAGCAGCTTGACGACCTCGCTCTCGGGGCCGGAGGTCTCGATGAGCAGCCCCAGCTCGAAGGCGCGCTTGGCGACCCGGCCCGCGCGGTCCTTGTCGTGGAACTCCAGGCCCCAGACCAGGCCGCGGCCGCGGTACTCCTTGACGTCGGCGAGGTTCTCCTCGGTGATGGCGATCATGTGCTGCTCGACCTGCTCGCCGCGCTTGCGGGTCTGCTTCTCCATCGCCGACCCGTCGGCCCAGTACGCCTCCAGGGTGGCGGTCGCAGTGACGAAGGCCGGGTTGTTGCCGCGGAAGGTGCCGTTGTGCTCGCCCGGCTCCCAGACGTCCAGCTCCGGCTTGAACAGGGTCAGCGCCATCGGCATGCCGTAGCCGCTGATGGACTTGGAGACGGTGACGATGTCCGGCGTGATGCCCGCCTCCTCGAAGGAGAAGAAGGCGCCGGTACGGCCGCAGCCCATCTGGATGTCGTCGACGATGAGCAGCATGTCCTGGCGCTCGCACAGGTCGGCCAGGGCGCGCAGCCACTCGGCGCGGGCGACGTTGATGCCGCCCTCGCCCTGCACGGTCTCGACGATCACGGCGGCCGGCTTGTTCAGGCCGGAGCCCTGGTCCTCGAGCAGGCGCTCGAACCAGATGAAGTCCTCGACGGTGCCGTCGAAGTAGTTGTCGAACGGCATGGGCGTGCCGTGCACCAGCGGGATGCCGGCGCCGGCCCGCTTGAAGGCGTTGCCGGTCACCGCGAGGGAGCCCAGCGACATGCCGTGGAAGGCGTTGGTGAAGGACACGATCGACTCGCGCCCCTTCACCTTGCGCGCCAGCTTGAGCGCGGACTCGACGGCGTTGGTGCCCGTCGGGCCCGGGAACATGACCTTGTAGGGCAGGTCGCGGGGCCGCAGGATGGTGTTCTGGAAGGTCTCCAGGAAGCGGCGCTTGGCCGTCGTCGACATGTCGAGCCCGTGCGTGACGCCGTCCCGCTCCAGGTAGTCGATCAGGGCGCGTTTCAGGACCGCGTTGTTGTGCCCGTAGTTGAGCGAGCCCGCTCCGGCGAAGAAGTCGAGGTACTCGTGGCCGTCCTCGTCGTACATGCGGCTGCCGACCGCACGGTCGAAGACGGTGGGCCAGCCGCGGCAGTAGCTGCGCACCTCGGACTCGACGGTCTCGAAGACGCTGAGGTCGGGCTGGGTGATGGTCACGACGAATCGCTCCTCGTGGGGTGAGGGTGGGAGAGGAAGGTCGTACGGGTCCGGTGGGACCGGTCGCGGTCCCGGCCGGGAAGTCTGGGGGCCGGACGGTCGGGGGTGCCCCGACGGCTCGGCGAGGGGTCAGCCGCCGGCGGACAGGGGTCCGATGCGGTACAGGACCTCGGGCTCGTGGGGCCCGTCGGGGAACACCGCCGTGTCGAACAGGACTTCGCGCTCAAGCCGGGCGCCGCGGCGCTCGGCGAACGAGGTGAACAGTCGTTGGGACGCCGTGTTGTCGGGAGAGATCGTTGTCTCCAGGATGGTGATCCCGCGTTCGCGGGCCACCCGGTCCGCCAGTCCGTCGACCAGCGTTGCCGCGAGCCCACGACCACGGTACGTCCCGTCCACCGCCACCTGCCACACGAGCAGGGTGTCGGGACTGTCCGGCCGTACGTAGCCGGTGATGAAGCCGACCGGCACGCCGTGCCCGTCGCGGACGACGGCCGAGGTGGCGGCGAAGTCCCGGCACCAGAGCAGGTAGCTGTACGAGGAGTTCAGGTCGAGGACCTCGGAATCCCTCGCTATCCGCCACAGGGCGGCGCCGTCGGCCACTCTCGGACGATCGATTTGCAGGTCTGCTTGCGCGGCAGTCATGCAAATTGAATTTACCCAGCGAAATTCGAAATTGCATCGCCGGATGGGGTTACGAATGAGTGCCGCTTGTGTTATCACGCGGGCGCGTGCTTCCGCGCGAGACGACGGCGTTATGGGGCGATTTGACGGGTGCGTAAGCCGCAAATCGGGCAGCATGTGGATCGGGTCACAATCGCGTAACCCGTGCGAGACGTGTCCGAAATGTGAAGATCGTTAGTCGTGAAATCTTTGTGTTTAGGTCCGAAGAAAGCGGGCAGAAGAATACGGGAAGCTGCGCTGAGTAGAATTCTTAAATTCTGCTTGTGCGAGTATCCGGAATTCCCTCCGATTCATCCTTCCGAAAGGCCGGGCCCGGCCGCCCGCTCCCACGCCTCCTCGGCGGCCCGCCGGGCGGCCTCCGGGTCGGCCTTCACGCCCCGCTCGACCAGCGCGGCACCCAGTGCCGCCAGGCAGCCCTGCACGGCCCCGCGCGTCGCGTCCGGACCGTAGTGGTTGACCCGGATCATCTCGCCCGCCAGCGCGCCGCCGCCCGCCGCCAGCGGCAGCGCCGGGTCGGACTCCAGGGCACGGGCCACCAGCGCGGACGCGTCGACGTCCGACGGCGTGCGCAGTGTCGTCGCCACCGGCGCCGCGTCCCCCGCCTCGTACACGTACGGCTCCAGGCCGCCCAGCGCGAGCGCGCCGGCCCGGGTGGCCGCCGCCGCGGACGCGTGCCGCGCCATCACCGTGCCGGGGCCCTCCGCCTCGATGCGCTCGACGCAGGCCTCCAGCGCGAGCATCTCCAACTGCGCCGGCGCGTGCAGCAGCGCCTTGCGCCCGCCGTCGATCCAGCGCTCCTTCCAGTCGAGGAGCGACAGGTACGACCGCCGCGGGGCGTTCGGGTTCGCCGCCATGCGGGCCCAGGCCCGCTCGCTCACCGACACCGCCGAGACGCCCGCCGGGCCGCCCATCGCCTTCTGCGCGCCGATGACGCACAGGTCCACGCCCCAGGCGTCCGGCAGCACCGGCTCCGCGCCCACCGAGGCCACGGCGTCCAGGTAGAACAGCGCGCCGTGCGCCCGGACCACCTCGCCGATCTCCGCGACCGGGTTGGTGTTGCCGGTCGCCGCCTCGGCGTGCACCAGGGACACGAAGTCGATCTCCGGGTGTTCGGCCAGGGCCCGGCCGACCTGCTCGGCGGAGACGGCCGTGTGGAACGGCACGGCGAGGTCGTGCACGGTCGCGCCGCAGTCCCGCAGCCAGTTGCCGAAGGTCTGCCCGTACGGTCCCGTGACGACGTTCAGCGCGACGGTGCCGGGCCCCGCGGCGGCGCGGATGGCGCCCTCCAGCGGCAGCAGCGCCTCGCCCTGCATGACCACCACGTCCTGGCCGGTGCCGAGCAGGCGCGCGACCCGGTCCTCGATCGCGGCGAAACGTCCGGCGCTCAGCGGGGGGAGGTCCAGGAAGGGATGGGTCACGGCGGTGCTCTCTTCGGTGACGGCGGGTGTGCGGCGCGGGTACGCGGCGTACGGAGTCGAGAGTAACCATGGCGTCCGCCGGCACTCGCGCCGGAGTGCTTCCGTTGCGACACCCCCACGCCCGGAATCGTGGCTTCCGTCACAGCCGAAGAGATCACCGCCTGATGGACTGGGCCCGTGTTCCTCGTACTCCTGCTGATCGTCGTGGTCGCCGTGGTGTCCGCCGTCGGCCTGACCGGCCACGGCGCGAGCGTCCTCGCCGCCCGCCGCGCCCGGGGAACGGGCGCCGGACCGGCTCTGCGCGCCCTCGCCGCCTTCGCCGGTGCCGCCGCCGTCGCGATGTACGCCTGGGGGCTGCTGCACGTGACCGGCGCCGTCATGGAGTCCGACGGCGGCGCGGGCTCCGCGCCGGCGCCGCCCTGCCGCACGCCCGGGAACGAGGAGCGCGCCCTCCACGTCATCGACCAGTCGGTCTCCTTCCTGCCGCTGGGCTTCGTCTGCGAGACCACCGGCGGCGGCGAGTACACCAGCGACGACGTCCCCGGCTACGTCAACCCCGCCACCGCCGCCCTGGCCCTGACCGCCGTCGCGGGCGCCGTCGGGGCCGGGTACGCGAGTGGGGCGCGCGCCCGCGCGACAGCGCGCGGCGGAGGCGGGTGACCCGTCCCGTGACCGGCCCCGTACGGGTGTGCGGGCACCGTTTAGGGTGCGGGGCATGAGCGATCGCGCGGTGCTGCACGTGAAGGGTCGGGTGCTCGTCGGGCCGGAGGAGGTCCGGGACGAGGTGTGGGTGATCGACGGACGGATCTCCTACGACCGCCCCACGGGCGCCGCCGACGTCCGCACCGTCGAGGGATGGGCCCTGCCCGGCCTGGTCGACGCGCACTGCCACGTCGGCCTCGACCAGCACGGCGCCGTCCCCGCGGACGTGGCCGAGAAGCAGGCGCTGACCGACCGGGAGGCGGGCACCCTCCTCGTCCGGGACGCGGGCTCGCCCTCCGACACCCGCTGGATCGACGACCGCGAGGACCTCCCGAAGATCATCCGGGCCGGCCGGCACATCGCCCGCACCCGCCGCTACATCCGCAACTACGCCTGGGAGGTCGAGCCCGACGACCTCGTCGCCTACGTCGCCCAGGAGGCCCGGCGCGGCGACGGCTGGGTGAAACTGGTCGGCGACTGGATCGACCGCGACCTCGGCGACCTGTCGGCCTGCTGGCCGCGCGGCGCCGTGGAGGCGGCCATCGCCGAGGCCCACCGGCTGGGCGCCCGCGTCACCGCGCACTGCTTCGCCGAGGACTGCCTGCGCGACCTGGTCGAGGCAGGCATCGACTGCGTGGAGCACGCCACGGGACTGACCGACGACACGATCCCGCTCTTCGCCGAGCGCGGCGTCGCCATCGTCCCCACCCTGGTCAACATCGCCACCTTCCCCGCGCTGGCCGACGGCGGCGAGTCCCGGTTCCCGCGCTGGTCGGCCCACATGCGCCGGCTCCACGAACGCCGCTACGACACCGTCCGGAGCGCCTACGACGCCGGCATCCCGGTCTTCGTCGGCACCGACGCGGGCGGTGCCCTCGCCCACGGGCTGGCCGGGGCCGAGGTCGCCGAGCTGGTCACCGCGGGCATCCCGCCCGTCGAGGCCCTCGCCGCGACGACCTGGGCCGCCCGGCGCTGGCTCGGCCGCCCCGGCCTGGACGAGGGCGCGCCGGCGGACCTGGTGGTGTACGAGCAGGACCCGCGCGCGGACGTGCGCGTGCTGACCGCTCCGCGCCGGGTCGTGCTCAACGGGCGGGTCGTCGGTTGACCGACGGGAGTGACGCGGGGGAACACCCGTGCCGGAAGATGCGACGAAGATTCGAATAGATCCGCCAAAACCCCACGAAGGGGTGAAGTGCCCCGGGATCGCTGACGGTTGGGCGCACGCGGGGACATCCTTTCCGGGTCCCAAGCATGTCGCTCATGCGTGCCCCGCACGCATGTCTCACTGGGGGTCCCACCACCTTGAACGGCAACACCTTCCGCATGCCCGCACGCCGTCTCGCCACCGTCGCGGCGGCCACGGCCCTGGCCGCGGGTCCCGCGACCCTGGCCGGCGCGGGGTCCGCCCACGCGACCGGCGACCACGGCCGCGCGAGCGCCACCGTGCTGCGCACCGGGCTCGACGTCTCCCTGCTCAACAAGACCGTGAACGTCCCGCTCGCGGTCACCCTCAACGAGGTGCAGGCGCCCGAGAGCGCCGAGAAGACCGCGCTCACCGCCCGGCTGGACGGCGTCGACGGCGGAAAGCCGTTCAGCGTCCTGCGCGCCGACGTGGCCGAGGCGAGGGCGACGGCCACCGCCGGGAAGAGCGAGGGCTCCACCACGCTGGCCCGCGCCAGGCTGCACGTTCCCGGCCTGCCGCTGCTGTCGGTGATCGAGGTCCAGGAGGTCACCTCCACGGCCACCTGCGAGGCCGGGAAGCAGCCGGTCGCCGACGCCAACCTCCTGGGACCCGTGACCGTCCTCGGCAAGAAGGTCACGCTCACCACCGGCGGGACGACGGACGTGAAGGTGCCCGGCGTCGGCGAGGTACGGCTCGACCTCTCGAAGGAGGAGACCACCTCCCGCACGGCCGCCGCCACCGCGCTCGAACTCAAGGTCTCCGTCAACCCCGGCGACCTGAACGTCGCCGAGGTCGACGGCACCGTCACCCTGGCCAGGGCGACCTGCGAGTCCCCGGCCGCCCCCGCGGACGAGGCCGGGCAGCCCCCGGCGCAGGCCGACGAGCCCCCGGCGGAGCAGGACGCGGAACGGCCCGCCGAGCCCGCGGCCGACGTGAAGGCCCAGGGCGCCCGCACCGAGGCCGACCTCGCCGAGACCGGCGGCAGCTCCGCGACGCCGTACGTCGCGGCCGGAGCCGCGGCCCTGGTCCTGGCGGGCGGCGGCGCCCTGGTCCTGGCCCGGCGCAGGCGCGGCTGACGGTGGGGAACCGGCCGGGGGAGGGTCACTGGCCGGTTCTGGCCGGGGTGCGTGTGCGGGGGCGGACGGTGCTCTGGTGCCCCCGAGGGGCGCGGCGGGTGCCGGGCCCGGTCCTGGCGAGCGGGGGCGCGCCGGTGCCGGCCCGGTGTGGCGCGGTGCGGTGCGGTGCGGCTGACGGTGGGGATCCGGCCGGGGCATGTGGGGGCGGTGGTCCCGGCTGGGGCGGGCGGTGGCCCTGTGTGTCGCGGGTGCCGGGGCCTGATCCTGGCGGGCGGGGGCGCGTTGCTGGCCCGGTGCGGCGCGGTGCGGTGCGGCTGGCGGTGGGGATCCGGCCGGGGGTGGGTCTCTGGCCGGGGTGCGGGGCGCCTGCGGGGGATTCGGCGGGGGCGTGTGGGGGCGGTGGTCCCGGCTGGGGCGGGCGGTGGTCCGGTGGCCCTGTGTGTCGCGGGCGCCGGGGCCCGGTCCTGGTGGGTGGGGGCGTTGCTGGCCCGGCGCGGTGCGGTGCGGCTGGTGGTGGGGATCCGGCCGGGGGTGGGTCTCTGGCCGGGGTGCGGGGCGCCTCTGGGGGATTTGGCGGGGGCGTGTGGGGGCGGTGGTCCCGGCTGGGGCGGGCGGTGGTCCGGTGGCCCTGTGTGTCGCGGGTGCCGGGGCCCGGCCCTGGCGGGCGGGGACGTTGCTGGCCCGGTGCGGCTGGCGGTGGGGATCCGGCCGGGGTGCGGGGCGCCTGCGGGGGATTCGGCCGGGGCGTGTGGGGGCGGTGGTCCCGGCTGGGGCGGGCGGTGGTCCGGTGGCCCTGTGTGTCGCGGGTGCCGGGGGCCCGGCCCTGGCGGGTGGGAGCGCCGCTCCTGATCCGGAGCGGGCATGGCTGACCCGACGGGGGCGGAACCGGCCGGAGCCCGTTGCGCCGGCGCCCCGTGTGGCTCAGGCCGGTTCCGTCGCCGTCAGCGTGCGTTCCAGGGCGCTCAGGAAGCCCTCCGTCGTCGCCCGGTCCCGTACCGCCAGCCGCAGCCACCCGCCGCCCAGACCGGGGAACGTGTCCCCGCGCCGGACCGCGTACCCCAGGTCGCGCAACCGGTGCCGTACGGCGGCCCCGTCCGGGACGTCGACCAGGACGAAGGGACCCTCGGCCGGTCCGACGACCCGCACGCCGGCACCGGCCAACACCGCCAGCCCGGCGACGAGCCGGTCCCGGTCGGCGGCGACGCGGTGGGCGGCGTGGGCGGCCTCCGCCAGTGCCCGCGGCGCCACACACGCCTCGGCCGCCGCCAGCGCGGGCGTGGACACCGGCCACAGCGGCTGCGCGCGCTCCAGCCCGGCGACCGTTTCCGGGTCCGCGAGGACGTACCCGATGCGCAGCCCCGCCAGTCCCCACGTCTTGGTGAGGCTGCGCAGCACGACGAGCCCGGGTACGTCCGTCCGCCCGGCCAGCGCCTCCCGCTCGCCCGGCACCGCGTCCATGAACGCCTCGTCCACGACCAGCGTCCGCCCGGGCCGGGCCAGCGAAGCGAGTACGTCCGCCGGGTGCAGCACCGAGGTCGGGTTCGTCGGGTTGCCGACCACCACCAGGTCGGCGTCCTCGGGGACGGCGGCGGGGTCGAGGCGGAAGCCGTCCGCCGCCCGCAGCAGCACCCGGCCGACCGTGTGCCCCGCGTCCCGCAGCGCCGCCTCGGGCTCGGTGAACTGGGGGTGCACCACGACCGGCCGGCGCACCTTCAGCGCCCGCGCCAGCAGCACGAACGCCTCCGCCGCGCCCGCCGTCAGCAGCACCCGCTCCACCGGCAGCCCGTGCCGCGCCGCCACCGCCGCCCGCGCGGCCCGACCGTCCGGGTAGGCCGCGAGCGAACCGAGTGAGGCGGCGACGTGCTCGCGCAGCCAGGCCGGGGGAGTGCCCGCGCGGACGTTCACCGCGAGGTCCACCAGCGCCGCACCGTCGTCGCGCACCTCGGCGTCCCCGTGATGGCGCAGGTCGAGGCCGTCGGCCTCAGTGTGCATGGGAGTGTGCGTGTCCATGCCCGTGATGGTGCCCGTGGGGGTGGTCGCCGTCGTCGTCGGGGTGGAAGTGCGGCTGCTGCGGCAGCCCCACCTTGTCCTCGAACCCCGGCAACGCGATCCGGTACACGCAGCTGTCGCAGTTCATCCGCAGGTCGCCGCCGACGGCCTCCTCGTACCGCTCCCACACCAGGTCGAGCAGCTCCGGCTCCGGACCGATCACGTCCGCCGACCGCACCTCGGTCTCCGGGTGCGCGGCGGCCCACTTTTCGGTCTGGTGCCGGACCCGGTCCGGGAGGATGCCGGTGAACAGGAAGTACGGCAGCACCACGACCCGCCGCGCCCCCAGCCGCACGCACCGCTCCAGGCCGCCGGGCACGTCCGGCTCCGCCAGCGACACGAACGCCGTCTCCACGCCCGCGTAACCGCGCCCCTCCCACAGCAGCCGCGCCGCCTTGAACACCTCGGCATTGGCGTCCGGGTCCGTCGAACCGCGCCCGACCAGCAGCACGGTCACCTCGGCCGGGTCCCAGGCCGGATCGACCGCCTCCGCCAGACGCCGCTCCAGCACCCGCAGCAGCCCGGGGTGCGGGCCCAGCGGGCGTCCGTAGGTGTACGTGATGCCGGGGTGGCGCTCCTTCTCGCGGGCCAGGGCCGCCGGGATGTCGCCCTTGGCGTGCCCGGCGGACACCAGCATCAGCGGCACCGCCGCGAACCGGCGCACCCCGCGCTCGACCAGCTCGGCGACCGCGTCGCCCAGCGGCGGCGGGGACAGCTCGATGAAGCCGCCCGCGACGGGCAGCTCGGGATGGCGTCGGCCCAGTTCGCGCACGAAGTCGCGGAACGCCTCGGCTCCGGCCTCGTCCCGGGTGCCGTGTCCGGCGATGAGCAGGGCGGGCGGGGTCGTCACAGGGTCTCCTCGGGGGTAGCGGATACGTCGCGTGCAGCGGACACGTCGGGTGCAGCGGGTACGTCGGGTTCGGCGGACGCGTCGGGTACGTCGGGTTCGGCGGACACCTCGGCCGTCGGGGACGAGCCGGGCCTCTCGGCGGGCGGCGCGGTCTCGCGCGTCTGCCAGCGGTAGCCGCGCGGCGTCACCATGCGCCCGGCGATCTCCCGGGTCGCGGTGTTGCCCACCGTCACGACCGTCATCATGTCGACGGTCGCCGGGTCGAGAGCGGCGAGCGTGCACAGGCGGCTCGACTCGTCGGCGCGGGACGCGTTGCGCACCACACCCACCGGAGTCGTCGGCTCCCGGTGCTCCGCGAGGATCGCCAGCGCCTTGGGCAGCTGCCAGTCGCGGCCCCGGCTGCGCGGGTTGTAGAACGTCACCACCAGGTCCGCCTCCGCCGCCGCCCGCACCCGCCGCTCGATGACCTCCCACGGCGTGTGCAGGTCGGACAGGCTGATCGACACGTGGTCGTGGCCGAGCGGCGCGCCCAGGACCGCCCCGGCCGCCAGCGCCGCCGTCACGCCCGGCACCCCGACCACGTCGATGTCGTCGGACGCCTCGGCCAGCGCCGGCGAGGCCATGGCGTACACCCCGGCGTCCCCGCTGCCGATCAGCGCGACGGCGTGCCCGCGCCGCGCCTCCTCGACCGCGGTCCTGGCCCGCTCCTCCTCGGCGCCGAGCCCCGACTCCAGCACCCGGGTGCCGGGCCGCAGCAGGTCGCGGATCTGGTCGACGTACTGGTCGAGCCCGACCAGCACCGACGCCCGCCGCAGCTCCGCCCGCGCCCGCGGCGTCACCAGGTCCCGGGCGCCGGGCCCGAGCCCGACCACCGCGAGCCGTCCGCGCCCGGGACGCCGTACGACCGCGCAGGTCGCCATCGCGGGCACCGCCGCCGACTTCCGCTTGGGCACGAGCAGTTCGCCCCCGCGCACCAGCGCCGCCGCCTCCGCGACCGACGGGGTGCCCACGGCCGCGAGCGGCGCGTCCGAGGGGTTGGGGACCTCGACACCGGCCAACTCGTCGGCGGGGTGGGTCACCAGGGGCACCCCCAGCCGCCCCGCCGCCCCGACGATCCCGGGTTCCCCGGCCTTGGCGTCCACGGTGGCCAGCTCGGCGACCGACGCGGCCGACAGCCCCGCCTCGCGCAGGGCGGCCTCCACCAGGCCGAGCACCTCGTCCACCGGCGCCCCCCTGGACGCGCCGACGCCGACGACCAGGGACGGCGGCCGCAGGACGACCTCGCCCGCGGCCGGTTCCACCGCACGGTCCGTCACCCGGATCCCGTAGGCCCCTTCGGCGGCGACCGGCAGCGGCGGCAGCGGCCACGCCACCTCCGCCCGCAGCGCCACCGGCTCACCGTCCAGCAGGGCCCGCGACACTCCGGCGACGTCGCCCTCCACGGGCATCCCGAGCGTGTCCAGACCGGCCAGCCCGACCGCGTCGGTCGCCGTCGTCACCACCGGCTCCGCGCCCAGTACCTCGCCGACCGCACGGGCCAGTTCGTTGGCGCCGCCCCCGTGCCCGCCGACCAGCGACACGGCGAACCGCCCGCCCTCGTCGACGCACACCACACCGGGGTCGGTCCGCTTGTCGTCCAGCAGCGGCGCCACCAGCCGGACCACGGCCCCGGTGGCCAGGAAGCACACCAGCCGCTCGCACTCGGCGAACGCGGACCGCACGGCGTCCCCGACGGGACCGTCGTACACCCGCGTGCGGTCCGGCCACGCCGCGGCCAGCCGGTCCCGCGCCGCCGCTCCCGCCGCCGTGGCGGAAATGAGGCCGATCAAGGGGCAACTCCTTCGGTACGGCCGTGCGGCCTGACGCCCCACAGCAGGAAGACGGGATTGGTGGCCGCGAGCCGGGTCACGTCCCCCGGCAGCGGCGCGAGCCGCGAGGACTGCAGCAGCACCCCGTCGCAGTCCAGACCGGCGCCGAGCAGCGCCTCGCGGGCCGCCGGCACCCGGTCGAGCGCGGCCACGGCGACGACCACCGAGCGCCGGGCCCGCCGCGCGCACTCGGCGACGATCGAAGGCAGCTCGCGCCCGCCGCCGCCCACGAACACCGCGTCCGGGACCTCGTCCAGCCCGGCCAGCACCGCGGGCGCCGCCCCGTGCACCACCCGCACGTCGACACCGTGCGCGGCGGCGTTGGCGCGGACCCGCCCGACACCGTCCGGCGTCCGCTCGACGGCGGTGACGGCGGCACCCAGCCGCGCGCACTCCACCGCCACGGACCCGGAACCGGCGCCGACGTCCCACACCAGGTCGCCCGGGCGCGGCCCCAGACGGGCCAGGGCCAGCGCCCGCACCTCGAACTTGGTGATCATCGAGTCCCGGTGCGTGAACGCGTCCTCGGCCAGCGCCCACCCGGCGGGCCCGGGGCGCACCCCCGCGAGGGCCCGCACCGGCCCCAGCGCCCGCGCCCCGTCCAGGCACAGCACCACGCTCACCGCCGTACCCCAGTCCCGGCCGGCGGCCTCGGCGGGCGTCACCCGCTCCACCCGCTCCTCGGCCGAGCCCAGTGCGGAGGCGACGACGAACACCCGCCCGTCGTCCCGCAACGCGGCCCCCAGCTCCGCCGGACCCGCCCCGGGACCGGTCAGCACGGCCACCTTCGGGTGCGCCCGGCACACGTTCACCGCCGTCCGCAGGTCCCGCCCGTGCGCGCTCGCCACCACGGCGTCGTCCCACGGCAGCCCCACCCGCGCGAAGGCCGCCGCGACGGAGGACACCCCGGCCCGCACGTCCAGCCGCTCCGGTCCGAACCGCTCGGCCAGCGCCCGCACGATCCCGAAGAACCCCGGATCACCGGAGGCCAGCACGGTCACCGGCCGCCCCCGGGCGACGTACTCCGCGACCGTGTCCAGGGCGGGCGCCAACGCCCCGAGGACCACCGTCCGGACCCCCTCCGGCAGCCGTACGGCGTCCAGGTGCCGACGTCCGCCGACGACCAGTTCCGCGCCCGCGGCGACGTCCCCGGCGGGAGCCGCACCGGAGGCGGCCCCCACCCCGACCACGGTGATCACGTGCTCGCACCCCGCGAGCGCAGTTCCCGGCGCGCCTCGGGGTCGGCCTTGCGATAGCCGTGGAAGTGCCCCGGGTGGTAGAGGTGCGAGCGGGTGCCGTGCGCGTCGAGGGCCGGGCCGACCAGGAACAGGGTGTGCTTCCAGAGCCTGTGCTCCTTGACCGTCTCCTCCAGGGTCCCGATCGTGCACCGCACGACCAGCTCCTCCGGCCAGGTCGCCTGGTAGGCGACGACCACCGGGGTCTCGGTCGGGTAGCCGCCCTCCAGCAGCTCCCGCACCAGCTGGCCGCTGCGGGCCGCCGACAGGAAGACCGCCATCGTCGTGCCGTGCTTGGCGAACTCGCGGACCTCCTCCCCGGGCGGCATCGGCGTCTTGCCCCCGCCGAGCCGGGTGAGGACCACGGACTGCGCGACCTCCGGGATGGTCAGCTCGCGCTGCGCGAGCGCGGCCACGGCCGAGAACGCGGAGACGCCGGGCACCACCTCGGTCGCGACACCGATCTCCGCGCACCGGTCGAGCTGCTCCTGCGTGCCGCCCCACAGCGCCGGGTCGCCGGAGTGGATGCGGGCCACCCGCAGCCCCTCCGCCCGGGCCCGCCGGTACACGGCGACGACGTCCTCCAGCGACATCGTCGCCGAGTCCAGCACCTCGGCGCCCTCGCGCGCGTGCTGGAGCACCTCCGCCTGGACGAGGCTCGCCGCCCAGATCACCACGTCCGCCTCGGCGATCGCCCGCGCCGCACGGAACGTCAGCAGGTCGGCGGCGCCGGGACCGGCACCGACGAAGGTCACCTTGGCCTCGGAATCCATCGTTTTCGGTCCTCTCCTGTGCATCCTGCGCATATTTACTGCGGTTGCTGCTGTCGTACGCGCGTGAACGCGGGGTGATCGGATACCAAGGGCCCATGGCGGTCTTCGTCGCGCTCGGCGCGTTCCTGATGACGCTGGCCGGCGGGTGGACGGCACAGCGCGTCACCGACCGGCGCCACCTGGTCCTGGGCCTGGCCGGCGGCCTCATGCTCGGCGTGGTCGGCCTCGACCTGCTGCCGGAGGCCCTGGAGGCGGCAGGCGACGAGGTGTTCGGCGTACCCGCCGCGCTCCTGCTCTTCGTCGCCGGATTCCTGCTCGCGCACCTGGTGGAACGCCTGCTGGCGGCCCGCCGCGCCGCACACGGCGCCGACGAGCACGAACACCGCTCGCCCGAGGTGGGCCTGACGGCCGCGGCCGCGATGGTCGGCCACAGCGCGATGGACGGCGTGGCGATCGGCGCGGCCTTCCAGGTCGGCGGCGGCATGGGCGCGGCGGTCGCGATGGCCGTGATCGCCCACGACTTCGCGGACGGCTTCAACACCTACACACTGACCAGCCTGTACGGCAACGCCCGCCGCCGCGCCGTCGCGATGCTGGTCGCCGACGCGATCGCCCCCGTCCTCGGCGCGTCCTCCACCCTCCTCTTCACCATCCCGGAGGGCGCGCTCGGCGCCTATCTCGGCCTGTTCGGCGGCGTACTCCTCTACCTCGCCGCGGCCGAGATCCTCCCCGAGGCCCACCACGAGCACCCCGCCCGCTCGACCCTGCTGTGCACGGTCGCGGGCGCGGCGTTCATCTGGCTGGTGGTGGGCATCGCGGAGTGAGCGCCGGGAACGGGAGGCGGTCACAGCTTCCCGCCCCGCCCGCCCTCGCGCCGGGCGGGCGCGATGAGCGTCGACAGATACGGCAACGGCGCGCCGTCCAGCTCGCCGGCCGGCCGCACCGACTCCTCCGGCAGCCCCAGCGCCGACCCCCACACGGCGTCGTCGAGGCGCCCGCTCTCCCGCAGTGCCTCGGCCACCTCGGCCGCCTGACGGCCGAACTTGTAGGCGACGACCGTGCCGGGCCCGTGCAACGCCTCCTCGAGCACCGCGGACCCTGCGGTGACCGGCACCAGCGTCAACGGCTCCGTGCCCTCGGTCAGCACGGCCCCCGACCGCGCCGCGAGGTCCTGCATGGCGGTGATCCCCGGCACGGTCTGAACGACCGTCCCCGGCACGAGCGCGCCGACGGTCTGCGCGAGGTAGGTGAAGGTCGAGTACACGTTGGGATCACCGATGGTCGCGAAGGCGACGGCGGCATGCTCCCGCAGCAGCCCGGCCACCCGCTCACCGGCCGCGTCCCAGGCCGCCTCGCGCCGTGCCCGGTCGGTGCGCTCGTTCAGCGCGAACACGATCCGCACGATCTTCTCGGCGCCCACGTAGTGCAGCACGGTCGCCTCGGCGCGGCCGCGCTCGCCGGTGTCCATGACGGGCACGACCACGACATCGGCGCCCCGCAGCGCGTTGACCCCCTTCACGGTCACCAGCTCGGGGTCCCCGGGCCCGACCCCCACACCGATCAGCGTGCTGCTCATGACGTCCGGCACCTCTCCACGAACCGACGGGCGACACCGGGCTCGGCCGCCCAGTGCGTGTGCAGATAGCTCGCGTGCACACCGCGCTCCACGAATCCCTCGACGCGCCGCTCGGGCGCCCGCATCCCCCACGCCGGCGCCGCCCCGGCCCCCGGCTCCACCGCCGTCCGGTGGAACTCGTGCCCCCGCATCCGCGTCCCCGCCACGGCCAGCGCACTGTCGGACACGGCCACGGCGTCCCGGTAGCCCAGCGTCAGCCGCTCCGACATCCGCGCGGCGGCGTCCAGCACCCCGCACATCGGCAGCCCGTCCAGCTCCCGGCACAGATACAGCAGCCCCGCACACTCGGCGGCGACGGGAGCACCGCTGAACGCCAGCTCGGCGACGGACTTGCGCAGCCCCTCGTTGGCGGACAGCTCGGAGGCGTACACCTCGGGGAACCCGCCGCCGATGACGAGCCCTTGAGTGCCCTCCGGCAGTTCCTCGTCCCGCAGCGGATCGAACGTGACGACCTCGGCCCCGGCGGCGGCGAGCAGTTCGGTGTGCTCGGCGTAGGAGAAGGTGAAGGCCGCGCCACTGGCCATGGCGACGCGCCTTCTCAGCCCGTCCGGCGCTTGAGGACGAGGCCGGCCAGGCCGAACGAGGGGGTCCGGGGGCGCAGCCCCCGGGGACGGGACGGGGAGGGGCGGCGGGGGCGAGGAGACCAGGGCCTCACCCGCGTCCCAAGCCGCACAGGACAACGCACCGGTGCTGCGCGCCAGCCCGACCAACGCCTCCAGATCACACCCGTCGGCAACCCGCGCACCCATCGCCGCCACGGCATCCACCGCATCCGAGCCCCGCTCGGCAACAGGAACCAGCCCCAGATGCCGGGAAGGCGTCTCCACGGGAGCGGCCCGCCGCAACACCCCGAGGACCGGCACCCCGACGGAGTCCACCGCCTCCCGCAGCAACGCCTCGTGCCGGTCCGACGCCACCTTGTTCAGGATCACGCCCCCGATCCGCACCTCCGGGTCCCAGGACACGAACCCGTGCACCAGCGCCGCCACCGACCGCGACTGCGAGGACGCGTCCACGACCAGCACCACCGGCGCCCGCAACAGCTTCGCGACCTGCGCGGTGGACGCCAGCTCGCCCTCCCCGGCGGCCCCGTCGTACAGCCCCATCACGCCCTCGACCACGGCGATGTCGCACCCGCGCGCCCCGTGCAGGAACAGCGGCCCGACCAGCTCGGGCCCGCACAGGTACGCGTCGAGGTTGCGGCCCACCCGCCCGGTGGCGAGCGCGTGGTAGCCGGGGTCGATGTAGTCGGGCCCGACCTTGTGCGGGGACACGGCGAGCCCCCGCGCCGTGAGCGCGGCCATCAGCCCGGTGGCGACGGTGGTCTTGCCGCTCCCGGACGAGGGCGCGGCAATGACGAGCCGGGGAACGGCGGAGCCGGAGTCGGAGGAGGTCACCACTCGATGCCCCGCTGCCCCTTCTGCCCCGCGTCCATCGGATGCTTGACCTTGGACATGTCGGTGACGAGATCGGCGAACTCCACGAGGGCGCCGGGCGCGTTCCGCCCGGTGATCACGACGTGCTGGGTCCCCGGCCGCTCGCGCAGCACCGACACCACCTCGTCGGTGTCGACCCACCCCCAGTGCATCGGGTAGGCGAACTCGTCCAGCACGTACAGCTTGTACGTCTCGGCGGCCAAGTCCCGCTTGACCTGCTCCCAGCCCTCGCGGGCCTTCTCCTCGTTGTCCATCTGGGCGTCCCGCTGGACCCAGGACCAGCCCTCGCCCATCTTGTGCCAGTCGACGGACCCGCCCTCGCCGCTGGCCCCCAGCACCCGCAGGGCGTTCTCCTCGCCGACCTTCCACTTCGCCGACTTGACGAACTGGAACACCCCGATCGGCCACCCCTGGTTCCAGGCCCGCAGCGCCAGCCCGAAGGCGGCGGTGGACTTGCCCTTCCCGATGCCCGTGTGCACCACGACCAGCGGGCGGTTGCGCCGCTGACGGGTCGTCAGGCCGTCGTCCGGTACGACACTCGGTTTCCCCTGCGGCATTACGCGGCCCTCCTGCTGCTGCCCTGAACGTCCCTCACCAGACCGGCGATCGAGTCGGCCCGCAGCTCGTCCAGCGTCACCGCGGTACCGCCCAGCTCACCCGCGAGCTGCCCGGCGAGCCCGAGCCGCACGGGCCCCGACTCGCAGTCCACGACCACGGACGCGGTGCCCTCGGCCGCGAACAGCCGCGCAGCCCGCCCCGCCAGCGCGACGGGCTCGGGACCACCCGTGGCCCGCCCGTCCGTCACGACGACCATCAGTGGCCGCCGCGCCGGGTCCCGCAGTCGCTCCACCCGCAGCACCTCGTGGGCGCGCAGCAGCCCGGCGGCGAGCGGCGTACGCCCGCCCGTCGGCAGCGACTCCAGCCGCACCGCCGCCGCGTCGACCGACGACGTCGGCGGCAGCGCGACATCCGCGGCCGAACCCCGGAAGGTCACCAGCCCCACCTTGTCCCGCCGCTGATACGCGTCCAGCAGCAGCGACAGCACCGCGCCCTTGACGGCACTCATCCGCTGCCGCGCGGCCATCGACCCGGAGGCGTCGACGACGAACAGCACGAGGTTGCCCTCGCGCCCCTCGCGCGTCGCCTGCCGCAGATCGTCCCGGCGCACCACGAGACCGGGCCCGCTGCGGCCCCGCGCCCGCTGGTGCGGGGCGGCGGCCTGCACGGTGGCGGCCAGGTGCAGCTTGGTCAGGGCGCCCTGCGGCCGCCGGGCGCCCGTGGTCCGCCCGTGCTCGGTCCGCGCCCGCGAACGCCGCCCGGCGGCACCCTCGCCGAGCCCCGGCACGCTCAGCACCTTGGTCCGGAAGGGCTCGGCGGCACGCGCCGGCTGCTGCTCCCCGGCACCCGAGCCGGACGGCTGCGGCTCGCCGCCCTCCCCGGCCTCGGGCCGCGCGGCGGCGTCGCCATCGCCCTGCGGCGCGTCATCGGGCTCCGGCTGCCCGCCGGGACCGCCGCCGGGCCCCGGATCGGGATCGTCGTCCCCGTCGGGCCCGTCCCCGTCCTGCCCGCCGAACTCCTCCAGCGTCTCGTCCAGCTTGTCCTCGTCGAGCCCCGGCGCGTCGAACGGGTTGCGCCGCCGCCGGTGGGGCAGCGCGAGCAGGGCCGCCTGCCGCACGTCCTCGGCGAGCACCTCGGTCCGCCCGGCCCAGGCCGCCAGCGCGGTCGCCGTACGCGCCATCACGATGTCGGCCCGCATGCCGTCCACCTCGAAGGCCGCGCAGGTCGCCGCGATCTGCCGCAGCGCCCCGTCGCCCAGGCGCACCGACGGCAGCAGTTCCCGCGCCCCCACGATCCGCGCCCGTACGGCGGCCTCCTCGTCGGCCCAGCGCGCGGCGAAACCGGCCGGGTCGTCGTCGTACGCCAGCCGGCGCCGTACGACCTCCACCCGCTGGTCGGGCTCGCGCGAGGCGGCGACCTCGACCGTCAGTCCGAACCGGTCGAGCAACTGCGGCCGCAGCTCGCCCTCTTCGGGGTTCATGGTGCCGACCAGCAGGAACTTCGAGGCGTGCCGCACCGACACGCCCTCGCGCTCGACGTACGAGGCGCCCATCGCGGCGGCGTCGAGGAGCAGGTCGACCAGGTGGTCGTGGAGCAGGTTGACCTCGTCGACGTACAGGATTCCGCGGTGCGCGTCGGCCAGCAGGCCGGGCTCGAAGGCCTTCACGCCCTCCGCCAGCGCCCGCTCGATGTCGAGGGCGCCCACCAGCCGGTCCTCGGAGGCCCCGACGGGCAGCTCGACCATCCGCGCCGGACGCGACGCGAACGCGCCCGGCTCGTGCGGGCCGTCCGGGCAGGCAGGGTCGGGGGAGTCGGGGTCGCAGGAGAAACGGCACCCGGAGACGACGTCCACCTCGGGCATCAGCGCCGACAGCGCACGCACGGCCGTGGACTTCGCGGTGCCCTTCTCGCCGCGCACCAGCACACCGCCGACGGCCGGGGAGACGGCGTTCAACAGCAGCGCGAGCCGCAGGTCGTCCTGGCCCACGACGGCCGTGAACGGGAACGGGGTACTCACTTGTCGTCGCCCTCCAAGTCGCCTTCGAGCTCCAGATAGGTGGCGCGCAGCCGCTCCAGCGTCTCCGCGTCGGGTTCGGCCCACAGGCCGCGGTCCGCCGCCTCCAGCAGCCGCTCGGTGATGCCGCGCAGCGCCCACGGGTTGGACTTCTTCATGAAGTCCCGGTTCTCGGGCGAGAACACGTACTCGGCGCTGAGCCGCTCGTACATCCAGTCGTCCACGACACCGGCCGTGGCGTCGTACCCGAAGAGGTAGTCCACGGTGGCCGCCATCTCGAAGGCGCCCTTGTAGCCGTGGCGCCGCATCGCGGCCATCCAGCGAGGGTTGACCACCCGGGCCCGGAAGACGCGGTGCGTCTCCTCGCCCAGCGTCCGGGTCTTCACCTGGTCGGGAGTGGCGGAGTCGCCGACGTAAGCCTCGGGGGAGTCCCCCGTGAGGTGCCGCACCATGGCGACCATGCCGCCGTGGTACTGGAAGTAGTCGTCGGCGTCGACGAGGTCGTGCTCGCGCGTGTCGACGTTCTTCGCCGCCACCGCGATCCGCCGGAACGCCGTCTCCATGTCCCCGCGAGCCGCCCGCCCGTCGAGCCCGCGCCCGTAGGCGTAACCGCCCCACACCGCGTACACCTCGGCGAGGTCCGCGTCGGAGCGCCAGTTGCGGGCGTCGATCAACGGCAGCAGACCCGCGCCGTACGCACCCGGCTTGGAGCCGAAGATGCGGGAGGTCGCCCGGCGCCGGTCGCCGTGCTCGGCGGTGTCCTCGTCGGCGTGCGCCTTCACGAAGTTGGACGATGCGGGCTCGTCCAGCTCCGCCACCGCCCGCACCGCGTCGTCGATCAGCCCCACCACGTGCGGGAACGCGTCCCGGAAGAAGCCCGAGATGCGCACCGTGACGTCCACGCGCGGCCGGCCCAGTTCCGCCACCGGGACCACCTCGAAGCCCGTCACCCGGCGCGAGGCGTCGTCCCAGATCGGACGGCAGCCCAGCAGCGCCAGGATCTCGGCGATGTCGTCGCCCTGGGTACGCATCGCGGAGGTGCCCCACACCGTGAGGCCGACGGACTTCGGGTACTCACCGGTGTCGCTCAGGTACCGCTGGATCAGCGAGTCCGCCAGCGACTGCCCGACCTCCCAGCTCAGCCGGGACGGGATCGCCTTCGGGTCGACGGAGTAGAAGTTCCGGCCGGTCGGCAGGACGTTGACCAGCCCGCGGGTCGGGGAGCCCGACGGCCCCGCCGGGACGTAACCGCCGTCCAGGGCCCGCAGGATGTGCCCGATCTCGTCGGAGGTCCGGGCGAGGCGCGGCACGACCTCCGCACAGGCGAACTCCAGCACCGCCGCCGCTTCGGCGAGTTCGGCGCCCAGCACGTCGCGCACCAGACCCGGAACGGCCTCCGCGTCCCACTCCCGCAGCTCCATCCCCTCCGCGAACCGCCGGCACAGCTGCTCCAGCAGGTCGATCGCGTCGGCCGCCGACCGCGCCGGCCCGTCCACCAGGTCCGTCAGTTCCGCCGGGACCTTCACCGGGGCGCCCGGCGCGGCCAGCAGTTCCTTCTCCACCAGTCCGAAGTGCGCGGCCAGACAGGCCCGCAGCCCCGGCAGCGCGTTCGCCTGCCCGCCCCACACCTGTGAGGCGCGCAGCACCGCCAGGACGAGGTTGACCCGCGGCTCGCCGACCGGGCCGCCGCCCAGGATGTGCAGGCCGTCGCGGATCTGCACGTCCTTGATCTCGCACAGGTAGCCGTCGATGTGCATGACGAACTCGTCGAAGGCGTCGTCGTCCGGCTGGTCGTCCACGTGCAGGTCGTGGTGCAGCTCGGCCGCCTTGACCAGCGTCCAGATCTGGGCCCGGACCGCCGGCGCCTTCGTCGGGTCCAGGTCGGAGACGAGCGCGTACTCGTCGAGCAGCTGCTCCAGCTTGGCCAGGTCGCCGTACGTGTCGGCGCGCGCCATCGGGGGGACGAGATGGTCGACGACCGTGGCGTGCCCGCGGCGCTTGGCCTGGGTGCCCTCGCCGGGGTCGTTGACGATGAACGGGTAGATCAGCGGCAGGTCGCCCAGGACCGCGTCGGGCGCGCAGCCCGCGCTCAGCCCCAGCCCCTTGCCCGGCAGCCACTCCATCGTGCCGTGCTTGCCCATGTGCACGATCGCGTCGGCGCCGAAGCTGTGCTCCAGCCAGCGGTAGGCGGCCATGTAGTGGTGCGACGGCGGCATGTCCGGGTCGTGGTAGATCGCGATCGGGTTCTCGCCGAAGCCGCGCGGCGGCTGGATCATCACCACGACGTTCCCGAACCGGAGGGAGGCCAGCACGATGTCGTCGCCGTCCACGTACAGCGAGCCCGGCGGCTCGCCCCACGCCTCCCGCATACCGTCCCGCAGCTCCGGGTCCAGCTGCTCGAACCAGGCCCGGTAGTCGGCCAGCGGCACCCGCGCGGGCGCCGACGCCAGCTGGTCCTCCGTCAGCCACTCCACGTCGTGACCGCCCGCCTCGATCAGCCGGTGGATCAACTCGTCGCCCTCGGCGGGGTAGTCGGTGACCCCGTACCCCGCGTCCCTGAGCGCGTCCAGCACCCGCACGGCCGACGCCGGGGTGTCGAGACCGACCGCGTTGCCGACCCGGGAGTGCTTGGTCGGGTACGCCGTGAAGACCAGCGCGAGCTTCTTCCCGGCGTTCGGCTTGTGCCCGAGCGCCGCGTGCCGGACGGCGATTCCGGCGACGCGCGCGGCCCGCTCGGGGTCGGCGACGTAGACCGGCACCTCGTCCGGACCCTGCTCCTTGAAGGAGAACGGCACCGTGACCAGCCGGCCGTCGAACTCCGGGATCGCCACCTGCATCGCCGCGTCCATGGGGGACAGGGCGGCGTCGGAGGCCTCCCAGGCGGCCCGGGAGGAGGTGAGGCAGAGCCCTTGCAGCACCGGCACGTCCAGGTCGGCCAGCGCGCCGATGTCCCAGGCCTCCTCGTCACCGCCCGCCGAGGCCTGCGAGGCGTGCGTGCCCCCTGCCGCGAGGACGGTGGCGACCAGGGCGTCGGCCCGGCCCAGCAGTTCGTACAGCCCGGGGTCCGCGCCGCGCAGCGAACCGCAGTACACCGGCAGGGCGTTGGCGCCGCGCGCCTCGATCGCGTCGCACAGCGTGTCGACGAACGCGGTGTTGCCGCTGAGCTGGTGGGCGCGGTAGAAGAGCACGCCGACCGTCGGGCGGCCCGCCACGGCGTCCCGGGAGCCGTGGACGCCGTACTCTGGCATCTTCCGCGGCTCGTCGAAGCCCTCCCCGGTCAGCAGCACCGTGTCGGACAGGAACCGCGCGAGCTGGGTGAGGTTGTCGGGGCCGCCCTCGACCAGGTAGCGCAGGGCCTCCGCCACCACCCCGGCGGGGACCGAGGACTCCGCCATCAGCTCCGCGTCCGGCACGCTCTCGCCGCCCAGCAGGACGGTCGGGATGCCGGCGGACCTCAGCGCGGCGAGCCCGTCCTCCCAGGCGCGCTTGCCGCCGAGCAGGCGCACGACGGCGAGGTCCGCGCCGTCGACCAGGCCCGGCAGTTCCTCCCCGACGTCGACCCGGGTCGGGTTGCCGATCCGGTAGGCGGCGTCCGACGCGCGGGCCGCCAGCAGGTCCGTGTCGGCGGTCGACAACAACAGCACTGTGCTCATGCGGGCGCTCCCGGTGGAATGAAGGGCAGTCCTTGCGGCGCGCCGGACTCGATGAGCCGCCACAGCGCGTCCGTGTCCGCGTGGTGTTCGATCAGGTCGCCGAGCCGGTCGAGCTGCTCCTCGCGCAGCGCGGCGAACGAGGTGTCGGGGGCCGGCACGAAGCGGCGGCCCGCGGCGGCGGCCACCTCGCGCAGGAACGCCCGCCGGAAGCCGTCCGACTCCAGCGAGCCGTGCCAGTGCGTGCCCCAGGTCCGGCCGACCCGGCAGCCGTCCAAGAAGGGCGCCCCGCCCGTCACTTCGGCGACGCCGTGGTGGATCTCGTACCCCTCGACGGGCTCGCCGAGGGCTTCGCCCACCGGCCGGGTGAGGGTCTTCTCCCGGTCGAACCGCACCCGCACGGGGAGCAGTCCCAGCCCGTCCACGTGCCCGGCGCGCGACTCGACCTCGTCCTCGATGTGCTCGCCGAGGAGCTGGTAGCCGCCGCAGATGCCGAGCACGGGCCGCCGCTCGGCCGCCCTGCGCGCGATCGCGTCCGCGAGCCCCCGCTCCCGCAGCCACTCCAGGGCCCGGACCGTCCCGCGCGTCCCCGGCACGATCACCAGGTCGGCGTCGGCCAGTTCCTCCGGACGGTCCACGAACCGCACCACGACACCGGGTTCGGCGGCCAGCGCGTCCACGTCCGTGAAGTTGGACATGAGCGGGACCGCGCAGACCGCGACCCGCAGCACGTCCTCGCCGACCGGCGGCGCGACGGCCGACTCCCGCACCGTCCCGCGCAGCGAGACCCGCAGCCCGTCCTCCTCGTCGATGCCGAGCCCGTGCCGGAACGGCAGCACGCCGTACGTCCGCCGCCCGGTGAGGCCGTGCAGCATGTCGAGGCCCGGCTCCAGCAGCGAGACGTCGCCCCGGAACTTGTTCACCAGGAACCCGGCGACCAGTGCCTGGTCCTCGGGCGCCAGCAGCGCCACCGTGCCGAAGAAGGACGCGAAGACGCCGCCGCGGTCGATGTCGCCGACGACGAGGACGGGGAGTCCGGCGCCCCGGGCGATCCCCATGTTCACGATGTCGGTGCGGCGCAGGTTGATCTCGGCGGGGCTGCCGGCACCCTCGCAGATCACCGCGTCGTAGGTGCCGCGCAGTTCGGCCAGCGAGTCGAGCACCGTGCCGAGCAGCCGCTCCTGGCGCCCGCCGTGATAGCCGCGGGCGCTCATCTCGCCCACGGGCCTGCCGAGCAGCACGACCTGGCTGCTGCGCTCCCCGCCCGGCTTGAGCAGCACGGGGTTCATGTGCGCGGTCGGCTCCACCCGGCAGGCCTGGGCCTGCATGGCCTGCGCCCGCCCGATCTCGGCGCCGTCCCGGGTCACGAAGGAGTTGAGCGACATGTTCTGCGCCTTGAAGGGCGCCACCTTGACGCCCTGGCGGACCAGCCAGCGGCAGATCCCGGCGGTGACGACGCTCTTGCCGGCGTCGGAGGTGGTGCCGGCGACGAGGAGGCCACCGTTCATGAGGTACGTCCCTTCGTGACACCCGGGTTCTTCGCGGCGGCCCGGCGCGCGAGCAGCCGCGCGCCCGCGCACACCCCCAGCGCCAGCCAGCCCACGCGCCGGGACAGCCGTACGGCACGGTCGATGTCGCCGGAACCGGCCCGTACGGCGCGTCCCGCGGCGCCGTTGAGGACGGGCCGGTGCTCGACCCGCCCGCCGTAGGAGAGCGTGCCGCCGAGCCGCACGCCGAGGGCGCCCGCGAAGGAGGCCTCCACGGGCCCGGCGTTGGGACTCGGATGCTGTGCGGCGTCCGCCCGCCAGGCCCGTACGGCGCCGCGCGGGGCGCCGCCCGCCACGGTGGTCAGCACGGCGGTGAGGCGGGCGCCCGGCCAGCCCGCGAGGTCGTCGAGGCGGGCCGAGGCCCAGCCGTAGCGGCGGTACCTGGGCGACTTGTGGCCGACCATCGCGTCCAGCGTGTTCACGGCCCGGAAGCCGAGCAGCCCGGGCACCCCGGCCACCGCGCCCCAGACCAGGGCGCCCACCACCGCGTCCGAGGTGTTCTCGGCGACGGACTCCACGACGGCCCGGGCGATCCCGTCGGCGTCCAGCGCCTGCGGGTCCCGCCCGCACAGGTGCGGCAGCCGCGCCCGCGCCGCCTCGACGTCGCCGGCCTCCAGGGCCCGGCCGATCGCGGTGGCCTCGCGGGCCAGCGAGGTGCCGCCGACGACCGACCAGGTGGCCGCGGCGGTCAGCGCGACGGAGGCGGCGGGGGAGCGGCGTACGGCGTGCGCGGCGGCCGAGCCGAGGACGGCGGCGCCGCCGGCGCACACGACGGTGTGCAGGGCGCCCCAGCCCCGGTGGTCCCGCCACAGCACCCGTTCCACGGCGCCCGCGGCACGGCCGAACGCGGCGACCGGGTGTCCGCGGCGAGGATCGCCGAGGAGGAGGTCACCGAGGAGGCCGGCGGCGGCGCCGTACGCGAAGACGCGTCCGGCACGCACGGCTCAACCGGCCGTGGGAAGGGGAAGTCGAAGCGTGTCGCTGGTGAGCCCGAAACGGCAGCCGCGCATGGCGATAGGTCCTCACTCAGGGTGTCCGCGCCCTGGTTCGAAGAGCACGGCGGCAAGAGTTCCTGGCTCCCGGGGATCCTGTCCCCGGTCACAGTGGCGGGACCGCGCCGGATTCGCACCGGGCTTCCTCTTCTGCCGCCGTAGATGGCCCCGGAAGTCCACCACGGCCCGCGAACACCCGTCAACCTGGCGTTGACCTGCGACGGGGGAGTGTGCGAAGGCCCACACCCGAGTGGTGGGCGCCGGCGCGCGAAGAGGCGGGGCGCGGAACGGTTCGAGTCCGTCCCGCGCCCCGCCCCGGGGGCGTGCGCCCGTGAGACGGGCGACGCTCAGGCGACGATCAGATAGATCCCGTACGCCACCGCCGCAGTGCAGGCCGCGAAGCAGGCGTAGGCGCCGGTGACCGCGAGGGCCGCGGAGCCGCCCCGGGCGGCGGCCCGCTCCTGGCGGGAGAGGCCGACGATGCCGAGGGTGAACAGGCCCACCAGGGCCACCGTGACCACGAGGCTGACGCCGAAGACGGAGCCGAGGGCTGCCCAGTCGATGCTCATGGAGGTTCGCTTCCTTCGTACCCGGCAGGCGGGTTCAGACGGTGGTGGCGGCCGACGGGGCCTTGGGGTCGGGGGTGGTGGCCGGGGCGGGGAGGGTGGCCGCCAGTTCCTCGGTCGCGCCCGTCGGGGGCGGCGACACGGCGGCCATCGCCGTGGTGACCACACCGGCGGGCTCGGGCTGCCCCGGCCCCTCGGTGTCCACCGGACCGCCGTCGACGACGTTGGTGTGGTCGACGACCTCCCGGCGGGAGATCCGCCAGATCGCGAAGCTGGAGGCGATCAGGAACACCGCGACGAGGGCCGTGCCCCAGTCGCCGGCGCGGCAGACCCACTCGGCGAGCGCGGCGACCAGGGCCGCGGCCGGCAGCGTCAGGCCCCAGGCGACGAACATCCGGGTGGCCGTGGACCAGCGGACCACGCCGCCCTTGCGGCCGAGGCCCGCGCCCATCACCGCACCGGAGACCGAGTGCGTGGTGGACAGCGAGAAGCCGAGGTGGGAGGAGGCCAGGATGACCGTGGCGGCGCTGGTCTGGGCGGCGAAGCCCTGCTGCGGCTGGAGGTCGGTCAGGCCCTTGCCCATGGTGCGGATGATGCGCCAGCCGCCCAGGTAGGTGCCGAGCGCGATGGCCAGGCCCGCGCTCAGGATGACCCACACCGGCGGGTCGGAGTCGGGGGCGAGCGAGCCGCCGGCGATCAGGGCGAGGGTGATGATGCCCATGGTCTTCTGGGCGTCGTTGGTGCCGTGCGCCAGCGAGACCAGACCGGCGGAGGCGATCTGCCCGGCCCGGTAACCCTTCGCGGCGGCCCTGCCGTCGGCCCTGCGGCCCAGCGAGTACGTCATCCGGGACGCCAGCAGCGCCGCGAGGCCGGCCACGATCGGGGCGGCGATCGCCGGGAGGAGCACCTTGGTGACGAGCACGTCGCCGTTGACCGCGCCGATACCGGCCGAGGCGACGGCGGCACCGATCAGGCCGCCCATCAGGGCGTGCGAGGAGCTGGACGGGAGCCCGACCAGCCAGGTCAGGAGGTTCCAGAGGATCGCGCCGACCAGGGCGGCGAAGATGACCTCGGGACGGATGCCGGTCTCGTCGACGAGACCCTTGGAGATCGTGTTGGCGACCTCCACCGAGAGGAAGGCGCCTACAAGGTTGAGGACGGCGGACATCGCCACCGCCACCTTGGGCTTGAGCGCACCGGTCGAAATGGTCGTCGCCATCGCGTTCGCGGTGTCGTGGAAACCGTTCGTGAAATCAAACGCGAGTGCGGTTACCACCACAATCGCGAGGATCAGCGAGAAGCTTTCCATTTACCCAGGCAATCGTTCGAGGTCGTTGGCGCGACGAACGTAAGTAACCAGGGTGAACGGAAGATGAACTGGGCAGGGCGCCACGGTGACCGGAAGCGGGGTCGCGGCCTCCCTCTGCGTGCCCGCTCCGGTGCTCTCCGGAGACGTCCCTGGCAGGATCACCGGGAGGCCGTTCGGCGACGGCACGCGAGGGGCCCGCGGGCGGCCCGGGAGGAGGCGGTGACTGTGACGTATTCGCGGGCCGGAGGGGCGGAAGGGGCCGGGGAGCCGGACCGGGAAGCGGCCGGGGATCCGACCGCGGGGCCGGCCCGGGAAGCGGCCTGGGCGGAACTCGTCGCGACGGCCCGGCGGACGGTCGCCGACGGACTGGTGGTGGGCACCTCCGGCAACGTCTCGGTGCGCGTCGGCGACACGGTCCTGGTCACCCCGTCGGGCGTCCCCTACGACCGGCTGACCCCGGACGACGCGACCGGCGTCGACCTGGACGGACGGCAGGTGCTCGGCACCCTCGTCCCCACCAGCGAACTGCCCATGCACCTCGCCGTGTACCGCGCCGACCCCGGCGCCCGGGCCGTCGTCCACACCCACGCCGTGCACGCGACGGCGGTCTCGCTGCTCGTCCCCGAACTCCCGCCGGTGCACTACATGACCGCCGCCCTCGGCGGCCCCGTCCGGGTCGCCCCCTACGCGGCCTACGGCACCGCCGAACTCGCCCGCGGCATGCTCGACGCCCTCGCCGGCCGCACCGGCTGCCTGCTCCGCAACCACGGCACGATCACCTACGGCACCTCCCTCGACCAGGCCTACGACCGCACCGCCCAGCTCGAGTGGATGTGCCGCCTGTGGCTGACCGCGTCCTCGGTGCCCGGCCACTCGCCGTCCCTGCTGACGCCGGCCCAGCTCGCCGAGGTGACCGAACGCCTCCGGGGGTACGGGCAGCGAAGCTGACGCGCGGTGCGTGCCCGGCGGCTGCGCGGGTACCGGCTACGGGACACGAAGACCCCGTCACCCACTGTCACGCGTCCACTGGCCGCCCGAGGACTCCACCAGGAGACTGGCCCCATGCGCACTGTCACCGCAACGGCAGCCGCCGTCACCGCAGCACTGGCGACCGGAGTGGCGAGCGTCGCCGCCGGCCGGCTCGCCAGCGACGCCGCGCTCAAGGCGCCCCCCGGCCGGCCCCTGCCCACCGAGCCCCGGCTCACCGTGCACGGGACCGCCGCCGGGCAGATCACCCTCACCCGGCACCTGGCCGCCCTGCGCCCCGGCCGGTACGGGCTCGCCGGCGACGGCTCCCACGCCGTCCTCGGCCCCGTCCTGGACACCGCCGAGCACGGCGCCGACACCGTCGTACGCCGCCTCGAACGCGTCACGCACGGCACCCTCGCGACCGGCGACCGGGCGTGGTTCACCCCCAACCTGTACGTCGGGAACCCGGGCACGGCCCTCGACCTCGAGTACGCCGACGTCGAGGTCCCGGGGGAACTCGGCCCGCTCCCGGCCTGGTTCCTGCCCGGGGCCCGGCCGACCTGGATCGTCGCCGTGCACGGCCTGGCCGCCACCCGCGAACACGCGCTGAACCTGATCGCCCCCCTGCACCGCCGCAACGTCCCGGTGCTCGCCCTCGCCTACCGCGGCGACGTCGGCGCACCGCCCTCGCCCGACGGCCTGCACCACTTCGGCGAGACCGAGTGGCGCGACGTGGACGCGGCCGTCCGCTACGCCCTCGACCACGGCGCCCGCCAGGTCGTCCTGCTCGGCTGGTCCACCGGCGCCACCATGGCGCTGCGCACCGCCGCGCTCTCCGGCGTGCGCGAGCGCATCGCGGGGCTCGTCCTGGACTCACCGGTGCTCAGCTGGGAGACCACCCTGCGCGCCCTGGCCGCCGCCCGCCGCACCCCCGGCGCGCTCCTGCCGCTCGCCGTCCGGGCCGCGCAGGGCCGCGCCGGGCTGCACGCCGACCGGGACACCGGCACCGCCGGTCTGCACCGCCCGGCCGTGCCCACCCTGATCTTCCACGGCCCCGGCGACGAAGTGGCCCCCTGGCGCCTCTCCCGCCGCCTCGCCGACACGCACCCGCGCCTGGTCGCCCTCCACACCGTCCGGGACGCCCCGCACGGCGCCATGTGGAACGCCGACCCCGCGGACTACGAGGAGACCCTCCGCCGCTTCATGACCCCGCTGGTGTGACCCCCCGCCACGCCCCCTCCGCGCGACCTCCGCCGGGTCCACGCCCCCTCGGCGCCACCCCCGCCGGCCCCGCGCCCCACCCACCGTCCCCGCCCGTCCCCGCGCGCGTCGCTCCGGTTCCGTTCAGCGCCGTACCACTGGCCTGATCCGGTGCCCGGACGCTGCGCCGGGCCCCCGCGTGCCCCGTCCCGGGAGGCCGCCGGGGCATTCCGTTTGGGTTTTCGGACCGTCAACCGGAAGACTGCACCCGTGACGTCCCGTATCCCGCGCGACTCCAGGCTTCGACTCGTCCGCCCGCGACCCCTGGCCGCCGCCCCCCAAGCGATGAATCAGCGGCGTCCGCGCCGCCCCGCGCCGCGCCCCCCGGAAGGCACACCGGCCCGCTCGGAGCTGGCCGGAATGGCGCGCTCCGGTCTTGCCGACGCGGCCCGCGTCGCCCGCTGGGCCGACTCCGCGCTCGGCCCCGGCCGCGGCAGTGCGACCGCCGACGGCAAGGCCACCCTGTCCGACGCCACCGCCGCCCACGCGGCCCGCGAGCTGGGCCTGCCCGTGGCCAAGGTCCGCGCCGACTGGGACACCGCCCGCCTCGCCGGACTGGTCGAGGTGCACGGCGGCACCGCCCGCCCCGGCTGGCGGCTGCGCGCCTGGAACCGCGACGACAGCGCCGTGCTGCGCGGCTGGGTCGCCCTCTTCGACGCCTGGTCGCTCGCCCATCCGGAGCCCGCCGGACACGAGCCCGGCGCGGTGGCCGAGGTCGTCTCCGCGATGCCCCAGGTGCTCTCCTTCCTCCAGCTGTCCGCCGGGCCCGTCCCCGTGGCGCAGCTCCTGGACCTGCTGGAGCAGCGCGTCACCGAACTGCGCACCGAACGTTGCGAGGTGCCCTACGGCCCCCGGCTCGAACCCGGCACCCCGGGCGCCGAGCCGGACCCGGCCCCGGCCACGGACACCGCGCTCGCCCCCCTCCTCGACTGGGCCCTGCACGCCCTCGCCGCCGTCGGCGCCCTCACCTGCGGCGACGGGCAGGCCACGCTCACCCCGCTCGGCAGCTGGGCGGTCTGGGTCAAGCTGGAGCAGATCTGCGTCGCCGCGCAGAGCCCCGCCGGCAACATCGAGCAGTCGGCCGAGGGCATGCTCCGCGGCTGCGGCCGGCTCCGCCCCAACGCCGCCCGCGCCGAGTACCGGGCCTGGCTCGCCGCCCGCCCCGTCGGCAGCGCCGTCGCCGAACTGCTCGGCGCCGCCCGCGGCGAGGACGCCCTGCTGCGCGGCCTCGCCTTCGAGGCGCTGCGCGTCGTCGGCGCCCCCGCCGAGCCCGACGTCCGCGGCGTCCTCGACGAGCCGACGCTCAGGCCGTACGCGCTGCTGTGGCTGGCCGAGCACGACGGTGCCGACCCCGAGGACGCCCACGAGGTCCTCACCCGCCCGGAGGCCACCTGGCTGTGGGTCGACACCGCGGCCGCCGTCGCCGACCACGGGGAGGCCCCGCTGCTGGTGCGGCATCTGGAGTCGGCCGTGCAGGCCACCGTCCCGGCCCTGCTCGACGAGGTCCGCGCGGTCGGCCACCCCCGCACCGTGCAGGTCCTGGTGGCGCTGGCCGCCGCGCACCCGGACCCCGCCCTGGCCAAGGCCGTACGCCGGGCGGCCTTCCAGGTGCACACCGGGGGCAGCTGACCGGCCGGTCCCGACGGGCGAACCGCCGGAGGCTACCCGCGTACCTCCGGCGCGTACGTCCCGAAGCTCCAGACGTTGCCCTCCAGGTCGCGGGCCATGTAGTCCCGCGAGCCGTAGTCCTGGTCGGTCGGGGGCATCAGGATCTCCGCGCCGTGCTCCACCGCCCGCCGGTGATGGGCGTCGACGTCCGCCACCACGACGTACACCCCCGTGGGGCCGCCGCCCTTCATCGCCTCGTCGAAGCGGCTGCCGCTGCCCTTGGAGCCGAGCATCACCGCGCCGTTGCCCTGGGCCAGCTCGGCGTGGGCCACCGAGCCGTCCTCGCCCTCGTACACCGCGAGTTCGGTGAAGCCGAAGGCCTCGGTGAGCTGCCGGATCGCCGCCTTGGCGTCCGCGTACCGGAGCGTCGGGCAGATGCTGGGGCTGTTGCCCGCGTTGCCTGTCATGCCGATCACTTCCTTGTGAACCGGTGGTCCGTCCTGACTGGTCGGGTCCATGGCCCGAAGGCCGCTTTGGACTCGTTCGCCCAGTCTTGCACCGGCCACTGACAACGCCCGGCCGACGCCCGGCTGGGAAAAGCGGTTGCACCGCCCCGTTAGACTGGCCCTCATGGCCATTCTCCTCGTGCATTAGAGCGGCGGGAACCTCCACAGCCGCCCATCCCCGCCAACCACCCGCCCAGGAGTCTGACCGTGATCTCCGCCTCCGGCATCGAGCTGCGCGCCGGTGCCCGTGTCCTCATCGAGAGCGCCACCTTCCGCGTCGCCAAGGGCGACCGCATCGGCCTGGTCGGCCGCAACGGCGCCGGCAAGACCACTCTCACCAAGGTCCTGGCCGGTGAGGGCCAGCCCGCCGCAGGTGCCGTCACCCGCTCCGGCGAGGTCGGCTACCTCCCGCAGGACCCGCGCACCGGCGACCTCGACGTGCTCGCCCGCGACCGCATCCTGTCCGCCCGCGGCCTGGACACCCTGATCCGCAAGATGCGCGACAACGAGCAGCGCATCGCCAACGGCCAGGGCGCCACCCGTGAGAAGGCGCTCAAGCAGTACGAGCGCCAGGAGACCGAGTTCCTCACCAAGGGCGGATACGCCGCCGAGGCCGAGGCCGCCACCATCGCCGCCGCGCTCAACCTGCCCGACCGGGTGCTCGGCCAGCCCCTGCACACGCTCTCCGGCGGTCAGCGCCGCCGTATCGAGCTGGCCAGGATCCTGTTCTCGGACGCCGACACCCTGCTGCTCGACGAGCCGACCAATCACCTCGACGCCGACTCGATCATCTGGCTGCGCGACTACCTGAAGACCTACCGCGGCGGCTTCATCGTGATCTCCCACGACGTCGACCTGGTCGAGACAGTCGTCAACAAGGTGTTCTACCTGGACGCCAACCGCTCCCAGATCGACGTCTACAACATGGGCTGGCGGCTCTACCAGCAGCAGCGCGAGGCCGACGAGAAGCGCCGCAAGCGCGAGCGTCAGAACGCCGAGAAGAAGGCGTCCGCGCTGCACTCGCAGGCCGACAAGATGCGCGCCAAGGCCACCAAGACCGTCGCCGCGCAGAACATGGCCCGCCGGGCCGACAAGCTGCTGGCCGGCCTGGAGGCCGAGCGGAAGTCCGACAAGGTCGCCAAGCTCCGCTTCCCCGAGCCCGCCCCCTGCGGCAGGACCCCGCTGACCGCCGAGGGACTCTCCAAGTCGTACGGCTCCCTGGAGATCTTCACGGACGTCGACCTGGCCATCGACAAGGGCTCCCGGGTCGTCATCCTCGGCCTCAACGGCGCCGGCAAGACCACGCTGCTGCGCCTGCTCGGCGGCGTGGAGAAGCCCGACACCGGCGAGGTGATCGAGGGGCACGGGCTCAAGCTCGGCTACTACGCGCAGGAGCACGAGACCCTCGACCCCGAGCGCACCGTCCTGGAGAACATGCGCTCGGCCAACCCCGACCTCGACCTCGTCGACGTCCGCAAGACGCTGGGTTCGTTCCTGTTCTCCGGCGACGACGTCGACAAGCCCGCCGGTGTCCTCTCCGGCGGCGAGAAGACCCGCCTCGCCCTGGCCACCCTCGTGGTCTCCTCGGCCAACGTGCTGCTCCTCGACGAGCCCACCAACAACCTCGACCCGGCCAGCCGCGAGGAGATCCTCGGCGCGCTGCGCACCTACAAGGGCGCCGTCGTCCTCGTCACCCACGACGAGGGCGCCGTCGAGGCGCTCCAGCCGGAACGGATCATTCTGCTTCCGGACGGGGTCGAGGACCTGTGGGGCGCCGACTACGCGGATCTCGTCGCCCTCGCTTGATCGAATGGATGATCCACTGGTTATGGATCATTCGGCCGATCCGTGATCCGCCATCTGTGTGAGATCTCCTCATCAAGAGGTGTGTCCTACATCGAATTCGCGGCCGGACCCCCATCCACCGGGGGTCCGGCCGCGACGCCTTTCTGACCAGGAATTTCGCGGAGAAACTCGTTCGGCGGAACGGGCCCGTTTCTCTGGAATCAGGGGTTCCGTATGTGGGGACGCGCTCCTGTCGTCACAACCTTGTCTCATCAGCCTTGCCGAATGGGTGGCCATGAGCGCCTGGAGGGGTGATCATGAGGAGAACCAGAGCGCACTTCCCATGAGGAGGCACGGGTGGCCGAGACTCTGAAGAAGGGCAGCCGGGTTACCGGCGCCGCGCGCGACAAGCTCGCGGCAGACCTGAAGAAGAAGTACGACGCCGGTGCAAGCATCCGGGCGTTGGCCGAGGAAACCGGCCGCTCGTATGGCTTTGTGCACCGCATGCTCAGCGAGTCGGGCGTCACGCTCCGAGGGCGTGGCGGGGCTACCCGGGGCAAGAAGGCCACTTCGGCCTGACGTCCCGGGCGGCCCCCGGCTCCGAAAGTGACGGTGGCCACCCGGTCGGTCGTCCGACCGTCCGGGTGGTTACTGTGCAGTCACTTAGCCCTGCCGTCGCACGGCGCACCGTCCGGCGCGCGGCGGGGACGACGACCGCACCTTTCGGAGGCGCCCCATGGCTTCGCCCGCCCACGACCCCGGTCCCGCACTCGACCAGGACGGCGTGCGGCTCACCGTCGACGACGCGATCGCCACGGTGACGCTGACCAACCCGGCCAAGCGCAACGCGCAGAGCCCCGCTCTGTGGCGGGCGCTCGCCGAGGCCGGCCGGCGGCTGCCGGGCTCCGTCCGCGCCGTGGTGCTGCGGGCCGAGGGCAAGTCCTTCTCGGCCGGGCTCGACCGGCAGGCGTTCACGCCCGAGGGCTTCGACGGCGAACCGTCGTTCATCGACCTCGCACGGGGCGCCGACGCCGAGCTGGACGCGACCATCGCCGAGTACCAGGAGGCGTTCACCTGGTGGCGGCGCAGCGACCTGGTGTCGGTCGCCGCCGTGCAGGGGCACGCCATCGGGGCGGGCTTCCAGCTGGCCCTCGCCTGCGACCTGCGGGTCGTCGCGGACGACGTGCAGTTCGCCATGCGCGAGACCAGCCTGGGGCTGGTGCCGGACCTGACGGGCACGCATCCCCTGGTGTCCCTGGTCGGGTACGCCCGCGCGCTGGAGATCTGCGCCACCGGGCGCTTCGTCGCGGCCGAGGAGGCCGTGAGCACCGGCCTGGCCAACCTCGCCGTGCCCGCGGACCAGCTCGACCCCGCCGTGCACGACCTGGTGTCCGCGATCCTGGCCGCACCGCGCGACGCGGTCGTCGAGACCAAGGCGCTGCTCCAGGGCGCCCAGACGCGGGACTACGAGGCCCAGCGCACCGCCGAACGGGCCGCGCAGGGACGCCGGCTGCGTGACCTGGCGGGGCTCGGGGAGTAGGGACGCCGAGGCGCGGCTGCTCAGCCGACGTCCGTCCGGGTCACCACCACCGCCACCGTCGGGCGGTCCGCCACCGCCTCGGACACCGCCGCGCGGACCCGCCGGGCCACCTCGACGGCCCGGTGGTCCGCCCGCACCGCCAGCTCCACCCGGACGTGGCGGCGCGGCAGGGCACCCTCCCGGGGCGGCGGCTCGGTCAGGTGCACCGGACGGCCCAGTACGCCCGTCAGCCGCGCCACGCCCGGCACCGTCAGCGCGGCCCGGGCGACGCGCCCCTCGTCCCCGCTCGCTTCGCTTCCGTCGTCGCTTCCGCCGTCGCCGGTGTCGGTGTCGGTGTCGGCCGCGTCGACGGGCCCCGGCCCGGGCCCGGCCTCCGGACCCGCCTCCGGCGTTTCGTCGAGCAGGCCGGTCACCCGCAGGTCCACGTCCGCCGCCGTGAGGCCGAGCCGCGCGGCCGCCGCCTCCGCCAGCGCGGCCCGCAGGCGCGCGGCCGTCGCCGGCAGGGGCTCCGCGACCGCCGTCGTCGGCCCCACGACCACCGCGAAGTCGGCCGTCACCCGCAGCGGACCGGGCGGCAGCGCACCCGGCGGAAGCGGTACGGCGGGCTCGCGCACGTCGTCCGGGTCCGCGAGCCCGACCCGCAGGTCACCCGGACGCACCCCCGCCACCCCCCGGGCCGCCGCCAGCAGCACCTCCCGGGCCGCCCGCTCGGCGATCCACGCGCCGTCCCCCGGGCCGCCCAGCGGCAGCAGCCTGCCGAGACCCAACTGCTCCCGCACCGCCCGAGTCCACCGGTCCGCCGTAGTCATTGCCCCAGCCTGCCGCATCCGTGGCGCGAGTCACCGCAACCCCGCCTAACGTGGGCACAGGACTACGACCGAAAGGGACGTACGGCGATGAGCGACATGGAGAGCAACCGGAGCGGGCAGGACACGATCGAGACCTCCGGTACGGCCAAGGGCCAGACGATTCGGCGCGGCGGCGGAGACCCCGGCACCCGGGGACGCACCACGATCGCCGACGGCGTCGTCGAGAAGATCACCGGAATGGCGGCACGCGACGTCTCCGGTGTGCATGCGATGGGCAGCGGGATGTCGCGCACCTTCGGCGCCGTGCGCGACCGGGTGCCCGGCGGGACCAAGTCCGGGGTGACGCGCGGGGTGAAGGCCGAGGTCGGCGAGAAGCAGACCGCCCTCGATCTGGAGATCGTCGTCGAATACGGCGTGTCGATCGCGGACGTGGCCCGGGACGTGCGGGAGAACGTGGTGGCGGCGGTGGAGCGGATGACCGGTCTGGAGGTCGTCGAGGTCAACATCGCGGTGAGCGACGTGAAGCTGCCCGACGAGGAGGACGAGGAACCGGAACCCCGGATCAGGTGACACGGACGCTGACGGAACGCTGACTGAACGGTGAGTGAATCGGTGAATGAGGGGAGCGCACCATGAGCATGGCCGTGGTCGGCATGATCGCCGGCATGGCACTGGGCTTCGCCGGATACTTCGGCGGGTTCGGCGCCTTCCTGCTGGTGGCGGCCCTGGGGGCCGTCGGGTTCGTCGTCGGCCGCTTCCTGGAGGGGGACATGGAACTCGGTGACTTCTTCCGTACCCGCGACGACCGGCGGCGGTGACCGGCGTGAGCGATGGGGCCGGTGAGCTCCTCGAACCCCTGGCCCGCGTGGCACCGGGGGAGCGCGGCGCCACGCGGATCGCCGACCGGGTCGTCGCCAAGGTCGCGGCCCGGGCGGCGCGCGAGGCGCTCGGCCCGCTCCACCCGGACGCCGCACGGCCGTACGCGACCGTCGACGTCCACCACGACACCGCACACGTCCGGGTCCACCTCGAACTCGACTACCCCTGCGACATCGGCGCCCGCTGCGGCCAGGTGCGTCACCAAGTCGTCCAGCGGGTACGTGCGTTGGTGGGCATGGCGGTGCCGGAGGTCGCCGTCCGGGTGGAGCGGCTGCACCTGGCGGCGCAGTACGGCGCGAGGCACGGGAGGACGCGATGAGCGAGCCGCAGGGCTCCGGGACGGGAGAGGGCAGCACCCAGCGCCTGCCCGTCGTGGAACGCGGCACCCATCCGGGTGCGGCACCGTCGCCGGACCAGCACGAGCCCGGGCCCCCGGACGCGTCCGGGAGCGGACGTGCGGGCCGTTTCTGGTCCGTGCGCCGAGTCCCCGCCGGCCTCGTCGCGCTGCTGCTCCTGCTCCTCGCCGGGGCCTTCCTCTACGACGTCGCCGCCGTGCGCGCCGGCCGGTCCGCGCTCGGCTGGCGCCGCGACCTGGCCCGGCAGCTCGCCGAACGGCCCGTCGACGACACCTGGGTGCTGGTCGGCGCGGGCGTCGCGGCGGCCCTCGGGCTCTGGCTGCTCGTGCTGGCCCTCACCCCCGGACTGCGCCGGGTGCTGCCGATGCGGCGCACGCATCCGGACGTACGCGCCGGGCTGCACCGGGACGCCGCCGCCACGGTGCTGCGCGACCGGGCCATGGAGGTCTCCGGGGTGCAGTCGGCGCGGGTGCGGATGCGCCGCCGCCGGGCCCGGGTACGGGCGCTGTCGCACTTCCGGGAACTGGACGACGTACGGGCCGACCTGGACGGTGTGCTCGACGACGCGGTGCGCGGCCTCGGTCTGGCCCGGCCGCCCGCCGTGTCGCTGCGGGTTGCGCGCCCCGGACGGAAGGGGTGAGCGCGGTGCTCAGGACGGTGAACCGGGTACTGACGGCACTGGCGGGTCTGGTCCTGCTGGCCCTCGGCGGTGCGGTGCTGGCCGTGGGCTGCGACGCCCCGGCACCCTCCTGGTGGGTCCACCAGGGGCCGCACGACGTGCTGCTGAGCAACGCCGAACGGACCCGGTGGCGGGAGGCCGGCTGGTGGTGGCCGGTCGTCATCGCCGGGCTCGCGGTCCTGCTGCTGCTCGCCCTGTGGTGGCTGGTCGCGGTGGTACGCCGCCGCAGGCTCACCGAGGTCCTCGTCGACACCGGGGACGGCGAGGGCGCCACGCTGCGCGGCAGGGCACTGGAGGACGTCGTCGCCGGTGAGGCGGACCGCGTGGACGGCGTCGAACGGGCCGGCGTCCGGCTCACCGGCCGCCGCGACGCCCCGGCGGCCCGCGTCCGGCTGCTCCTGGCTCCCCACGTGGACCCCGGCACGGCCCTGCACGACCTCACCACCCGGGCCCTGTCCCACGCCCGTGACTCGGCGAACCTCGCCTCCCTCCCGGCGGAGGTCCAGCTCCGTGGCGTCAAGCACGGGGCCGAACGGGTCAACTGAGGGAGCGGCCCCCCGGCACCGCCCGGCCGGCTCCTCAGAACCCGTGCCGCACGCCGCCGTCCACCGGCAGCATCACGCCCGTGATGTACGACGCCGCGGGGGAGAGCAGGAACGCCGACGCGCGGCCGAACTCCTCCGGGGCGCCGTAGCGGCGCAGCGGGATGCGGGACTCGGCGGCCGCCCTGGTCGCCTCCGGGTCGGCCGACAGCCCGTCCAGCTCGCGCACCCGGTCGGTGTCGACGCGCCCCGGCAGCAGGCCGACGACGCGGATGCCGCGCGGGCCCAGCTCGTCGGCGAGGGACTTGGCGAAACCCGCGAGCCCGGGGCGCAGACCGTTGGAGATGGTCAGGCCCGGGATCGGCTCGTGCACCGAGCCCGACAGCACGAACCCGATCACCCCGCCGTCCGCCAGCTCGGCCGCCGCCGCCCGGGCCAGCCGCACCGCGCCGAGGAACACCGACTCGAACGCCGACTGCCACTGCTCGTCCGTGGTGTCGGCGACGAACCCGGGCGGCGGCCCGCCCACGCTGATCAGTACGCCGTCGAAACGGCCGAAGCGCTCACGGGCGGTGGCGATCAGCCGCCCGGCGGCCTCCGGGTCGGCGTTGTCCGCGGCGACGCCGACCGCGTCCGGTCCCAGTGCCGCGGCCGCCTGAGCGACGCTCTTCTCGTCCCGCCCCGTGACGACCACCTTCGCCCCGTCGGCGACCAGCTCGCGCGCGGCGGCGTTGCCCAGGCCCCGGGTGGCACCCGTGACGACGTACACCCGGTCCTTCAGTCCAAGATCCATGACCCCTATCCTGCCTCCTCGCCCCCGAACAGGGCGAGGGCCGTGTTCACCAGGCCGACGTGGCTGAAGGCCTGCGGGAAGTTGCCGAGCTGGTGTCCGGCCACCGGGTCGTACTCCTCGGCCAGCAGCCCCACGTCGTTGGCGAGCCCCACCAGCCGCTCGAACAGCTCCCGGGCCTCCTTCGTCCGGCCGGTCGCGTGCAGCGCGTCCGCGTACCAGAACGAGCACACTAGGAACGTCCCCTCGCCGCCCGGCAGGCCGTCCACGGGATCGCCCTCGGTGCTGTAGCGCCGCACCAGGCCGTCCCGGGCCAGCTCCGCGCCGATCGCGTCGACCGTGCCGACCACCCGCGGGTCGTCCGGCGGCAGGAAGCCCACGCGCGGGATGAGCAGCACCGAGGCGTCCAGCTCCCGCGAGCCGTAGTACTGGGTGAAGGTGTTGCGCACCGGGTCGTAGCCCTTCTCGCACACCTCGCGGTGCACCTCGTCGCGCAGCGCCCGCCAGCCGTCGAGGTCACCGCCGCCCAGCTCGGGACGGTCCTCCAGCGTGCGCACCGCCCGGTCCAGGGCCACCCACGTCATCACCTTCGAGTGCACGAACTGCCGGCGCCCGCCCCGCACCTCCCACAGCCCCTCGTCCGGCTCCCGCCACGCCGTGGCCAGGAACTCCATCAGGGCGCACTGCAACTCCCACATCTGCGGCCGGGGGCGCATCCCGGCCAGCCGGGCCAGCGACAGGGAGTCCATGACCTCGCCGTACACGTCCAGCTGGAGCTGGTTCACCGCGTCGTTGCCGATGCGCACGGGCGCGGAACCGGCGAAGCCGGACAGCCACGGCAGCTCGTACTCGGGCAGCCGCCGCTCGCCCGCGACGCCGTACATGATCTGCAGGTCCGCCGGGTTGCCCGCGACCGCGCGCAGCAGCCAGTCGCGCCAGGCCTCCGCCTCCTCCAGGTAGCCCGCCGACAGCAGGGCGCCCAGGGTGAGCGTGGAGTCGCGCAGCCAGCAGAAGCGGTAGTCCCAGTTGCGCACACCGCCCGGCTCCTCGGGCAGCGAGGTGGTGGGGGCGGCCACGATGCCCCCGGTGGGCTGGTACGTGAGTGCCTTCAGCGTGATCAGGGAGCGGACCACGGCGTCGCGGTGCGGGCCGTCGTAGCGGCAGCGTGCCGCCCACTCGCGCCAGTCCTCCACGCTGTGCTCCAGCGACATGTACGGGTCGATCAGCGGCGGCCGGGGCTCGTGCGAGGGGTGCCAGGTCAGCACGAACGCGACCTTCTCGCCCGCGGCGACGGTGAACTCGGCGTGCGTCCCGAAGTCCTGGCCCCAGCTGTGCACCTCGGGCTCGCTGCGCAGCCACGCCGAGTCGGGTCCGGCGACAGCCACCCGGTGCCCGTCGGACCGGCGCACCCACGGCACGATCGAGCCGTGGTCGAAGCGCAGCCGGAGCACGCTGCGCACGGTGACCTCGCCGCTCAGGCCCTCCACGATGCGGACGAGATCGGGGGCCCGGTCGCGCTGGGGCATCAGGTCGGTGACGCGGACCGCACCGTCCTCGGTCTCCCACTCGGTGTCCAGGACCAGGGTGTCCCGCCGGTAGGCACGCCGTGTGCAGCGTTCGGCGCCCTCGGGGGCGATGCGCCAGTGGCCGTTGTCCTCGTCGCCGAGCAGCTTGGCGAAGCAGGCGGCCGAGTCGAAGCGGGGCAGGCAGAGCCAGTCCACGGAGCCGTCTGCGGAGACCAGGGCCGCCGTCTGCTGGTCGCCGATGAGCGCGTAGTCCTCGATGTGGGGGTGCACGGGTTGACCTCTTCCCGGCCTCGGCCGGAGCAATCGGATCCGCCCCGCGCGCTCCCGCCGCCCGGCTACACCGTCACGGGTTCCGCCTCCGCGGGCTCCACGTCCTCGGCGGCCTCCCGGTCGCGCTTCTCCCGGCGGACCAGGAACCACCAGCCGACCGGAACGGCCGCGGCGAACAGCCACCACTGGATGGCGTAGGCGAAGTTCAGCGCGGCGTTCTCGTTGCCGGGCCCGCCGATGGGCTCCGGGGTGTCGTTCTTGGGCTCGGGAGTCTTCAGGACCACGTACCCGCCGAGCACCCGGGCGTCCAGGCGCTCGGCCTGCTGCTCGCTGTTGATGAGCATGATCTGCCGGTCCGGGAGACCTTCGAGGTCCTTGATGCCGCTCGCCTCGGTCGTCTCGTCGGGCATCAGCCGGCCGGTGAGGGTCAGTTCGCCCCGGGGCGGTGCGGGGACCTTCGGGAACGCGGTCTGGCTCGGGCCGTCCGCGGGGATCCAGCCCCGGTTGACCAGCAGGACCTTGCCGTCGTTCAGCACGAACGGGGTCAGTACGTGGTAGCCGATGTTGTCGTCGCCGTCGGTGCGGCGGCGGACCACGACCTCGCGGTCCGTGTCGAAGCGGCCCTTCGCGGTGACGGTGCGGTACCGCTCGCGCGTGGTGATCTTCTCGCCGGGTGCGGTCAGCGACTCCACGGGCACCGGTGGCGCCTCGAGCGCGTGCGCGACCAGGTCGTTCCGGGCGGTGCGCTCCTCGTAGCGGTGCATCTGCCAGAAGCCCAGCTTGATCATCGTGGGGATGAGCAGCACGGCGAGCAGCGTGAGGATCACCCACTGGCGGGACAACAGGAAGCGGTACACGCATCGACGGTACCTTGGCCCGGATCGGCCCTCGCGAGGAGGTCCCCGCGAGGGCCACAGCCCCGCGTCGGCGGGGAGCACGGCCGGCATCCGTGCCGCGGCGTGGGTTCAACGACCGCTTCGCCCGGCTGCCACGCGAAGTGCTCAGACCTTGTCGACGATCCCCGCCCTCCCCTCCGCGCGGGCGCAGTGGGCGCCGCAGAACCAGTGGCCGTCGACCTCGACGCCCTGGCCGATGATCTGCACCCGGCAGTGCTCGCAGATGGGGGCCATCCGGTGGATCGCGCAGGAGAAGCAGTCGAAGACGTGCACCGCTCCCTGGGCGTGGACCTCGAAGGTCATGCCGTAGTTGTTGCCGCAGACTTCACATGTCGCCATGCGCCACAGGGTGGGCCGTCGCCGCGAACGCGGGCCAGCGGCCGCCGGGCGAGTCGCCCGGAATCACCCGTCCGCAGGCTCGACGTCCGCGAGCAGTTGTCCGAAGGCCGCCTCGTCCACCACCGGAGTCCCGAACTGGCGGGCCTTGACCACCTTGGAGGTGCCCGAGTCCGGATCGTTGGTGACCAGCAGGCTGGTCAGCCGGGACAGACTGGTCGCGACGTGCAGTCCCGCCTCGACGGCGCGGTCCTCCAGCAGGTCGCGCTCGACGGAGGTGTCACCCGAGAAGGCGACCCGCATGCCCTGCTTGAGCCGTTTGCCCTCTTCGTACCGGCCCGGGTTGGGATGGGGGCATGCGGGCCTTTTACGGGAGGGGCGCCAACTGGTCGGCCGGTAGCTCCCGTAGCCCGCCTGCTGCCCGATCCGGGGCGCGGGCCGGTCCGACCACTCGGTCAGCGGCCGGCACTCGTGCAGCGGCAGCCGCACGTCCCCGGCCGCCGCGGCGAGCAGACTCGGCCGGAACGCCTCCGCCAGCACCCGGGCGTCGTCCAGCGCGTGGTGCGCCCGCTGCTGCACGACGCCGAAGTGCGCGGCCAGCGACTCCAGCTTGTGGTTGGGCAGCGGCAGGTCCAGCGCCTTGGACAGCGCGATGGTGCACAGGCGTTGACGCACCGGTGCCTCGCGCTCCGCGCGCGCGTACTCACGGGCGATCATCTGCCAGTCGAAGACCGCGTTGTGCGCGACGAGGACCCGCCCGTCGAGCCGGGCCGCGAACTCCTCGGCGACGTCCGGGAAGAGCGGTGCGTCCCGGAGCACGTCGCTGGTCAGACCGTGTATCCACACCGGGCCCGGATCGCGCTGCGGATTGACCAGGGTGTACCAGTGGTCCTCGACCTCGCCGCGGGCGTCCAGCCGGTAGACGGCCGCCGAGATGATGCGGTCGTCGCGGGCCAGGCCGGTGGTCTCCACGTCGACGACCGCGTAACCCTGGGGATACGCGGCCGGCCACGCCGTGGCGGACGGCGCTGCGGTCGTGCGGTCTTCGAGCATGGTCAATGAGGATACGGGCCCGGACCGACACTCCGGTCCCGCAGGTGCCCGGTGCCGTCAACGCCCGGGCGTCCGGGGAGTGTTGCGACACCCCGTCGGCGCCCTCGCCGACGCCCTCACCAATGGCCTCATGATGCCCTCACCAACGGACTCACCAACGGATCGGCACCGGAAGGGCCGTCAGGAGCCCCGACACCGCCACCACCACGCCCAGCGCGACGACCTCCGCGCGCGCGGGGGAGCAGGCGGTCAGCGGGTCGGCCGCGCGGCTCAGCCGGATCCGGGCCCACAGCGCGAGGGCGGCGACGGCGGCCACGAGGAGCACCTTGGCCAGCAGGACCCGCCCGTAGGCGGTGTCCGTCAGCTGGTCCAGGATCGTGCCCGCCGGCATCCGGCGCAGCGAACTGCACACCCCGGTGGCCGTCAGGGCCGCCAGCAGAACGGCCGCCACGCGCGCGTAGAGCCCCAGCAGGGCCGGCCCCGCCTCCGTCGCCCCCCAGTGCCGCAGGGTCCGCAGCACGTACAGCAGACCGCCCACCCACAGGGAGGCGCACGTCAGATGGACGAGGGTCAGCCCGGAGCCGAGCAGCGGGCTGTACTCGGTCGTGGGATGCGCGCGGAGCGCGTCCGCGACGATCACCGCGGCCAGCGGCCACACCTGGAGTCCGGGCCGCCGCGAGGTCGCGCACAGCCCGGCCGCGAGGAATCCGTTGACCTCCAGCAGTGCGAGCCTGCCGTCACGGGACGTGTAGAGACCGCCGACGTCGATGTCGGCGACGGAGTCCGGCACCAGGTTGCCCGTGGCCACCACCGAGGCCAGCCCCAGCGCGGCTGCGAGACCGACGGCAGCCGCGTACGGCGACCAGCTGCGGGGCCGGTCCGGGGGAGCGCCGGGCAGCGACCGGGCCAGCCGGTTCGCGAAGAGCTCGCCGAGCGGAACGCTCAGCGCGGCGAAGAGCACCGCGCGCAGCAGGGCGATGCCACCGGTGCCGGGCGCCTCGGCCTCCCCGGTGCCGTGCAGCGCGGGGGAGGGGCCGAGCACGGGTATCAGCGCGCCCAGGGCCACCAGCACGAGTACGACGACCGTCCGGCCGGTGCCGGAGGGCCGTGAGTGGCGTCCGGTGTCGGTGGTCCGGGACGGGGGGCGTATCGGGGTCACCCCAGGATCTTCACCAAGTCACCAGATCCGGGCAAGTTCCGCCGCCGCGCTCACGCCTCCCGTGCCGTGTCGGCCACGGACGCGTCCTGCGGGTGGGAAGCGGCCGACCACCACAGCCGCACCTCCTTGCGCACGTCCGTGGGGCGCAGCTCCCACCCCTGGGCGAGGGCGACTTCGGCGACGTACCGTCCGCCGACGCCGCGGTAGACGCGCCGGGGTATCTCGCACTCCACGGGCGGCCGCGCCTTCTTCGGCTCGCGCGGGGCGGAGGCCCGCTCGGTCCAGTTGCCGACGACCTTGTCGACCCGCGCCCGGTAGTGGGCGGTGTCGCCCTCGTGCCGCAGCTCGGGCCACGTCACACACCAGGAGCCCAGCCGGGCTGTGCCACCGAGGACGTCGTCCACGAACCTCATGTAGCCGCGCCCGAAGCCCTCACTGACCGCGGCGATCCCGTCGGCGAACAGACCCACCACGAAGAGCACCGCCGCCACTGCCAGCCAGAACGCGCACAGCAGCGGGAAGAACAGGAGGGTCGCGACGAACTTCAGGGCCAGCGACCAGCGGGGGCGCACCGGTTCGGGCCCCCAGGTGGTGGGATCCTCGTAAGTGTCCATGGCGAAGATACTGTCGTACGACGACGGGGGCGGCGGACCGGACGGGAACCGGACCGCCGCCCCCGCCTCACGCACGGGTACGCGTACCGGCTACCAGGTCACCGCGTCCAGCGCGTCGGCCATGCCCCAGCCGTAGAAGCCGTTGCGGTTCTTCGGGCCCTCGCACACCGCGTCGACCTTGCCGTCGCCGTCGATGTCGTACGGCTTGGTGCACGCCGTGGCGTCGGCCTCGGCGTACAGCAGCGCCTTCACCATGGCGGGGGAGGCGTGCGGGTGCGTCGACTTGATGAGGGCGGCGACGCCCGCGACGTGCGGGGAGGCCATGGACGTACCGGCCATGTAGCCCCACTTGCCGCCGGGCAGCGTGCCCAGGATCAGGCCGCTCGTGGCGGGCGGCTCCGGGGTCTGGTAGGCCGTCGAGTCGCCGCCGGGCGCGGCGATGTCGATGACGCCCAGCCCGTGGTTGGAGAAGGACGACTTGAGGCCCTTCGCACCGGTCGCCGCGACCGTCACGACACCCGGCAGCTGGGTCGGGATGTCCAGGCACTTCGACGGGTCGACGGTCCGGTCGCCGGGCGTGGTGTCGTTGGGCGAGGACGGGTCGGTGATCTCGTCGGAGGTGAGGTCGTAGTTCTCGTTGCCGGCCGCGGCGACGTTGACCGCGCCCTTCTTCTCCGCGTACCGGGAGGCCCGCGAGACGGCCTCGACGAGCGCCTTCTGGTCGGGGTCGTCCTTGCAGTTGAAGTACCACGGGTCGGTGTAATAGCTGTTGTTGGTCACGTCGACGCCGTGCTCGGCCGCCCACATGAAGCCGCAGACCACGGCCTCGGTGTAGAAGAAGCCGTCGGGGTTGGAGACCTTGATGCCGGCCACCTTCACCCCGGGTGCCACGCCGGTCATGCCGACGCCGTTCTTGGCGGCGGCTATCTCCCCGGCCACGTGGGTGCCGTGCGGGCTCTCCGCCGCGCTCGGCCGCCAGGCCCCGTCGGCGGTGTCCGGCTTGCCCGCCACACAGTTGACGGACGCCTGCCGGTCGAAGTTCGGGGCGATGTCCGGGTGGGTGTCGTCGACGCCGGTGTCGATGACGGCGACGGTCACCTTCTTGCTGCCCAGCGACTTCTCGTGCGCCTTGTCCGCCTTGATGGCGGGCAGGTCCCACTGGAGCGACTCCAGCGGGTCCTGGCCCTCGGCCTTCGCGGAGGCGGCCTTGGCGGCGGCCAGGTCCTCGCCGCCGAGCACCTGCGGCGCGCCCGTGTCGGTGGTGGCGGCCGAGGGCAGTGGCGCGGTGCGGGTGGCACCGGCCGACTGCACGCCGCGCACCTTGCGCACGGTCTTGGCGAAGTCGGGGTTGGCGGAGTGGACGACGATCACGCCGATCCGGTCGTACGACGTGACGATCGTGCCGCCCGCCTTGGCTATCGCCCGCCGCACGGTGGCCGAAGGACGGTGCCCGGAGGCGACGTTGACGACGTAGCTGAGCGAGGTCGCGTCCGCCGCCGTCGAGGGCGCGGCCTCGGCCGCGGGGGTCGCGGCGGCCGGGGTGCCCGGCAGGAACGCGAGCGACGCGGCCACGGCCAGGCCCGCCGGAATCGCGAGGGCACGGCGGTGACGCGAGAGGGGAGCGGTCATGCGTGATGTCTCCAGTCCGTCGGGAAAGCTCGGGAAACGAGCCCGCGTCTGGAGCGCGGGTCGCGCGGGAAGCGCAGATGATCCATGGGGTCTCCACATCATCCGGCAAACAGCACCTGCCCGGGCACGGGTGAAACGGGCCGGGCAGGTACATGACGTAGTGGTGCAGGGTGAAGCTATCCCCCGAAGTCCCTGGCCAGCAATGACCCGCCGAGGACGACTTCGGAAAGTGCCACGGGTGTTGAACCGGGCCCCGCGGGGCGCCGTGTCGTTGGACAGGGAGCCCGAGCACGATCAGCCCCCTGCGAGAACACCGAGGTCCAAGCCGTCATGTCCGTCGTACGAGGAGACTCCGTGGCCACCGACGCACCGCCCCCCTCCAAAGAGGAGCCCCCCTCGCAAGAGGAGCACCGCCTCCCCTCCGCCGAGGAGTTCTCCGAAGTGCAGCAGAGCGCCGAGTTCGCCGAACTGCGCCGCTCCTTCCGTTCCTTCGCGTTCCCGCTGACCGTCGCCTTCGTCGCCTGGTACCTGCTCTACGTGCTGCTGTCGAACTACGCCGGCGGCTTCATGGGCACCAAGCTGTTCGGCAACATCAACGTCGCGTTCGTCTTCGGCATCGCCCAGTTCGTCACCACGTTCCTCATCGCCTGGTGGTACTCGCGGCACGCCGCCGCGAAGCTCGACCCCAAGGCCGAGGCCATCAAGACCCGGATGGAGGGCGGCGCATGAGCCCCGCACAGTCCGTTTTCGCCGCCGAGCTGGCCGCCAACGAGGCCAGCGAGCACCGGCCGCTCATCATCACGCTCTTCGCGGTCTTCGTCCTCGCGACGCTCGGCATCACCGTCTGGGCGGGCCGCCAGACCAAGGACGCCGCCGACTTCTACGCGGGCGGCCGCCAGTTCAGTGCCTTCCAGAACGGCCTCGCCGTCTCCGGCGACTACATGTCGGCCGCGTCCTTCCTCGGCATCGCCGGCGCCATCGCCCTCTTCGGCTACGACGGCTTCCTCTACTCCATCGGCTTCCTGGTCGCCTGGCTGGTCGCCCTGCTCCTGGTCGCCGAGCCGCTCAGGAACTCCGGCCGCTACACGATGGGCGACGTCCTCGCCTACCGCATGCGCCAGCGCCCGGTGCGCACCGCCGCCGGCACCTCCACGATCGTCGTCTCGATCTTCTACCTGCTGGCCCAGATGGCGGGCGCGGGCATCCTGGTCTCGCTGCTGCTCGGCATCACCTCCGACGCGGGCAAGATCCTCATCGTCGCCCTCGTCGGCGTCCTGATGATCGTGTACGTCACCATCGGCGGCATGAAGGGCACCACCTGGGTCCAGATGGTCAAGGCCGTGCTGCTGATCGGCGGCACCATCCTGATCACCTTCCTGGTGCTGCTGAAGTTCGACTTCAACATCTCCGACCTGCTCGGCAAGGCCGCCGAGAACAGCGGCGCGGGCTCCGCGTTCCTGGAGCCCGGCCTCCAGTACGGCGCGAGCGGCACCAGCAAGCTGGACTTCATCTCCCTGGGCATCGCCCTGGTGCTCGGCACCGCCGGCCTGCCGCACATCCTGATCCGCTTCTACACGGTGCCCAACGCCAAGGCCGCCCGTAAGTCCGTGAACTGGGCCATCGGCATCATCGGCGCCTTCTACCTGATGACCATCGCCCTCGGCTTCGGCGCCGCGGCGCTCGTCGGCAAGGACGAGATCATCGCGTCCAACCCGTCCGGCAACACGGCGGCGCCCCTGCTCGCGCTGCACGTCGGCGGCGTCGACTCGACCTGGGGCGCGATCCTGCTCGCCACGATCTCGGCGGTGGCCTTCGCGACCATCCTCGCCGTCGTCGCGGGCCTCACCCTCGCCTCGTCCTCGTCCTTCGCGCACGACATCTACGCCAACGTCATCCGCAAGGGCCAGGCCACCGAGAAGGAGGAGATGCGGGCGGCCCGCTGGGCGACCGTCTTCATCGGCATCGTCTCCATCGCGCTCGGCGCCCTCGCCCGGGACCTGAACGTGGCCGGTCTGGTCGCCCTGGCCTTCGCGGTCGCCGCGTCCGCCAACCTGCCGACCATCCTCTACAGCCTCTTCTGGAAGCGGTTCACCACCCAGGGCGCCCTGTGGTCGATCTACGGCGGCCTGATCGTCGCCGTCGGCCTGGTGCTGTTCTCGCCCGTCGTCTCCGGCGACCCGAAGGCGATGTTCCCGGACGTCGACTTCGCCTGGTTCCCGCTGAAGAACCCGGGCATCATCTCGATTCCGTTCGGCTTCCTGATGGGCTGGCTCGGCACGGTCCTGTCGAAGGAGGAGCCGGACAAGGCGAAGTACGCGGAGCTGGAGGTCCGGTCCCTGACCGGCACCGGAGCGCACTGACGCCCGACGCCCGACCGGTGTCGGCGCGGCCGCTCGTAGATCCCTACGACGCGGCCGCGCCGCGCGTCGTGGGTTCGGGCCGATGTCGATGTCCGAGCGGTCACGTAGGCTCGACGGTGTCGGAGGAGAGAGTGCTCCGCCGATCCGCGTCGAGGGAGGGGGCCCACGTGCTCATCGACACCTACGGCCGAGTGGCCACCGACCTGAGGGTCTCGCTCACCGACCGTTGCAACCTGCGCTGCACCTACTGCATGCCCGAAGAGGGCCTTCAGTGGCTCGCCAAGCCCGATCTGCTCACGGACGACGAGATCGTCCGCCTCATCGGCATCGCGGTCACCTCCCTCGGTATCGAGGAGGTCCGCTTCACCGGCGGCGAGCCGCTGCTGCGCCCCGGCCTGGTCGGCATCGTCGAGCGCGTGGCGGCCCTGGAGCCCCGCCCCCAGATGTCGCTCACGACCAACGGCATCGGCCTCAGGCGCACGGCCACGGCCCTGAAGGCGGCGGGCCTGGACCGGGTCAACGTCTCGCTGGACACCCTGCGCCCGGACGTCTTCAAGACCCTCACCCGCCGGGACCGCCACAAGGACGTCCTGGAGGGCCTGGCGGCCGCCCGCGAGGCCGGGCTGACCCCGGTCAAGGTCAACAGCGTCCTGATGCCGGGGCTCAACGACGACGAGGCCCCCGACCTGCTCGCCTGGGCCGTCGAGCACGACTACGAACTGCGCTTCATCGAGCAGATGCCTCTGGACGCCCAGCACGGCTGGAAGCGCGAGGGCATGGTCACCGCCGGCGACATCCTGACCTCCCTGCGGACCCGTTTCGAGCTGACCGCCGAAGGCTCCGAGGAGCGCGGCTCGGCCCCCGCCGAACGCTGGCTGGTGGACGGCGGCCCGCACCGCGTCGGCGTCATCGCCTCCGTCACCCGCCCGTTCTGCTCGGCCTGCGACCGCACCCGCCTGACCGCCGACGGCCAGGTGCGCACCTGCCTGTTCGCCACCGAGGAGACCGACCTGCGCGCGGCCCTGCGCTCCGACGCCCCCGACGAGGAGATCGCCCGTATCTGGCGCCTGGCCATGTGGGGCAAGAAGGCGGGCGCGGGCCTCGACGACCCGACCTTCGTCCAGCCCGACCGCCCGATGTCCGCGATCGGGGGCTAGGACCAGGTTTCTTACGACCTGCCGGAGCCCTCCGGGGCTTCCCACTCGGTGAGCGGGACCACGTCCTTCAGGAAGTTCCGCACCCCGAGGAACTGGGACAGGTGCTCGCGGTGCTCGTCGCACGCGATCCACGTCTTGCGGCGCTCCGGAGTGTGGACCTTCGGGTTGTTCCACGCCAGCACCCACACGGCGGGGGTGCGGCAGCCCTTGGCGGAGCAGATCGGGGTGGTTTCGTCACTCACGGTTTCGTCTCACAGATCCACGCACAGGGCCCGCACACAAGGCGACGCCGAGCAGCCACGGGGGGAGCTGCCCGGCGTCGGTCCGTCGCTCCGACGGGGGATGCGGAGCGCGTACGAAGTATGTCACGGCTCACCCATGGCCCGGCACCGGAACAACGCGATTCATCTGAGCATTTCTTCGGCCTGGCGCGGAATCGACGCCGCCGCGCAGGGGGCGCGGCGGTCACGGCCGGCCGTGCGGCTCACCGGCCGCACCCGCCCCCGGATCGGCGGTCGCGCCCTCCGGGACGGATTCCGCCGCGCCGTTCCCGGCCCGCGGCGGCATGATCATCGGCGGGGTCGGCGCCGTCACGAACGTCGAGGGCAGGGATGGCGCGTTCTCGCGCCCGGCGTTGGCGATCACGACCGCGATGTACGGCAGGGCGGCACCGAGGACCAGGGCCACGATCGCGACGTGCCGTTCCACGTTCCACAGGCAGACCGCGAGGATCACCGAGGCCGTACGGATCGACATCGAGATGATGTACCGCCGCTGCCGCCCGCGCACGTCCTCCTGGAGGCCCGTCCGGGCCCCGGTGATCCGGAACACCTCGGCGCTGCCGCCGGCACTCTGCTTCCGCATCTGCTTCCACCATCCGCCCGCATCGGACTCTCCCCGCCCCGCTCTCGTCCGCGACCGCTCGGGGACTCCGGTCCCGGACAACTCACCACGTTACGCCGCGCCTGCGCCGTTCACGAGACCGGGGCACCCCGGGTCCGGCCGTACCGCGTGCGCCTTCCGGCCGGGCGCCGGTACCCCGTTCGGCCGTACGCGGCATGCGCCGAACGCCGTACGCCCGAACACTGGTGGCATTGCTCGCGTAGAGCCGGACGAGGAGGCAGCCATGGGCTGGTTGTGGGCGATCATCGTGGGATTCGTGCTCGGCTTGATCGCCAAGGCGATCATTCCGGGCAAGCAGCACATGCCGCTGTGGCTGACCACCATCTGCGGCATGATCGGCGCGATCATCGGCAACGCGATCGCCCGCGCGGCCGGCGTCGAGGCGACGGCCGGGATCGACTGGTGGCGGCATCTGTTCCAGCTGGTGGCGGCGATCATCGTGGTCGGCCTCGGCGACGCGGCCTACGCGTCGGTACGCGGCAACAGGCGACGCGAACGGGCCTGAGCCAGCCCCGGACCCACCCCGTACGGCGAAGGGGCGTGCGCCGGCAGCCGATCACCGGCGCCGGAGCACGCCCCTTGCGGGTGCGTCCGCTCAGGCGCCGGTGATCTCCACCGCGGCCAGGTTCTTCTTGCCGCGGCGCAGCACCAGCCAGCGCCCGTGCAGCAGGTCCTCCTTGGCGGGGACGGCGTCCTCGCCGGTGACCTTGGCGTTGTTCACGTAGGCGCCGCCCTCCTTCACCGTGCGGCGCGCGGCGGACTTGCTGGCCACCAGACCCACCTCGGCGAACAGGTCGACGACCGGGGCCGGCTCGGCGACCCGGACGTGCGGCAGCTCGGAGAGGGCCGCGGCCAGCGTCGCCTCGTCCAGCTCCGCCAGCTCGCCCTGGCCGAAGAGAGCCTTGGACGCGGCGATCACGGCGGCCGTCTGCCCGGCGCCGTGCACCAGCGTCGTCAGCTCCTCGGCGAGCGCACGCTGCGCCGCCCGGGCCTGCGGACGCTCCTCGGTCTGCCGCTCCAGCTCCTCCAGCTCCGCACGGGAGCGGAAGGACAGGATGCGCATGTACGTCGAGATGTCCCGGTCGTCCACGTTCAGCCAGAACTGGTAGAACGCGTACGGCGTCGTCATCTCCGGGTCGAGCCAGACGGCGCCGCCCTCGGTCTTGCCGAACTTGGTGCCGTCCGCCTTGGTCATCAGCGGCGTCGCGTAGGCGTGCACGGACGCGTCCGGCTCCAGGCGGTGCAGCAGGTCGAGGCCGGCCGTGAGGTTGCCCCACTGGTCGCTGCCGCCCTGCTGCATCGTGCAGCCGTACCTCCGGTAGAGCTGGAGGAAGTCCATCGCCTGGAGCAGCTGGTAGCTGAACTCCGTGTAGCTGATCCCCTCGGAGGACTCCAGCCGCCGGGCGACGGAGTCCTTGGTCAGCATCTTGTTGACCCGGAAGTGCTTGCCGATGTCCCGCAGGAACTCGATCGCCGACAGGCCCTCGGTCCAGTCGAGGTTGTTGACCATCACCGCGGCGTTCTCGCCCTCGAAGGACAGGAACGGCTCGATCTGGCCGCGCAGCCGCTCGACCCAGCCCGCGACGGTCTCCGGCGAGTTCAGCGTGCGCTCCGCGGTCGGGCGCGGGTCGCCGATCTGGCCCGTCGCGCCGCCGACCAGCGCCAGCGGCCGGTGTCCGGCCTGCTGGAGCCGGCGCACGGTGAGCACCTGCACCAGGTGCCCCACGTGCAGGGACGGCGCGGTCGGGTCGAAACCGCAATAGAACGTGACGGGACCGTCCGCGAGCGCCTTGCGCAAAGCGTCCTCGTCGGTGGACTGGGCGAACAGCCCGCGCCACTTCAGCTCGTCGACGATGTCCGTCACGGTTCTCGTGTCTCCTTGAGTGGTCTCGCGAAATCAGGTACGAGGTTATACGCCCTGGCTGACAGAGCTCATATTGAAATCGGGCACCCGCAGCGCCGGCATCGCGGTCCTGGTGAACCAGTCACCCCACTCCCTGGGCAGCGTCTTCTCCGTCCGCCCCGCCTCCGAGGCCCGCCCCAGCAGGCCCACGGGTGACTCGTTGAACCGGAAGTTGTTCACCTCGCCGACGACCTCGCCGTGCTCGACGAGGTAGACGCCGTCCCGGGTCAGCCCGGTCAGCAGCAGTGTCGCCGGGTCGACCTCGCGGATATACCAGAGGCAGGTCAGCAGCAGCCCGCGCTCCGTGCCCGCGACCATCTCGTCCAGGGACCGGCCCGGGTCGCCGCCGTCCAGGACCAGGTTGCCGATCGCGGGCGCCACCGGCAGCCCGGTCAGTCCGGCGCTGTGCCGGGTGGTCGTCAGCCGGTGCAGCTCGCCGTCCCGGATCCAGTCGGTCGCCGCCACCGGCAGCCCGTTGTCGAACACCGACTGGTCGCCCCCCGAGGAGTGCGCGACCACGAACGGCGCGCTCTCCAGCCCCGGCTCGTGCGGATCACTGCGCAGCGTCAGCGGCAGTGTGCCCAGCCGCTCGCCGACCCGGGTGCCGCCGGGCTTGGAGAACACCGTGCGCCCCTCGACCGCGTCCCGTCCGGACGCCGACCAGTACTGGTAGATCAGCAGGTCCGCGACCGCGGTGGGCGGCAGCAGCGTCTCGTACCGTCCCGCGGGCAGCTCCACCCGGCGCTCCGCCCAGCCCAGCCGTACGGCCAGCTCGGCGTCGAGGGCCGCCGGGTCGACGTCCTTGAAGTCCCGCGTGGCCCGCCCGGCCCACGCCGACCGGGTACGGTCCGGCGACTTGGCGTTCAGCTCCAGCGTCCCGTTCGGCTGGTCGTGCCGCAGCCGGAGCCCCGTCGAGGTGCCCACGTACGTCGACGTCATCTCGTGGTTCGCGAACCCGTACAGCTCCCGGTCGCCCGCACGCGCGCGGGCGAACGCCTCCCCGAGCGCCGGCGCGAAGTTGGCGAACACCGCGGACGAGGTCTCGGCGGGCGCGTCGGTGAAGTCCGGCGCCGCCGCCCCGCCCGTGACCAGCGGCTGCGCGTCCTCGGCCGGACCGGCGTTCCGCGCGGCGGCCTCGGCGGCCCGCACCAGGGGCTCCAGCTCGTCCAGGGTCACCGCCGAGCGCGACACCACCCCGGACGCCGTGCCCTCCCGCCCGTCCACGGTGGCGACGACTGTCAGCGTGCGCCCGCGCGTGACGCCGTTGGTGGTGAGCGTGTTGCCCGCCCAGCGCAGGTTGGCGGTGGACTCCTCGTCGGCGATGACGACGCACCCGTCCGCCCGGGACAGCTCCAGCGCCCGCTCGACGACCTCGTGCGGCTTGCTGCTGCGGACGCTCATCGACCGGCCTCCTGCGTGGTGTTCAGAATGTTGACTCCCTTGAAGAGGGCGGACGGGCAGCCGTGCGAGACGGCCGCGACCTGCCCGGGCTGGGCCTTGCCGCAGTTGAAGGCGCCGCCCAGGACGTACGTCTGCGGGCCGCCGACGGCCGCCATGGACCCCCAGAAGTCGGTGGTCGTCGCCTGGTACGCCACGTCCCGCAGCTGACCGGCGAGCCGCCCGTTCTCGATCCGGAAGAACCGCTGACCGGTGAACTGGAAGTTGTAGCGCTGCATGTCGATGGACCAGGACCGGTCCCCGACGACGTAGATCCCGCGGTCGACGCCCCCGATCAGGTCCTCGGTCGACAGCCCGCCCGGATCCGGCAGCAGCGACACGTTGGCCATGCGCTGCACCGGCACGTGCGCGGGGGAGTCGGCGTAGGCGCACCCGTTGGACCGCTCGAAGCCGGTGAGCCGCGCGATCCGCCGGTCGAGCTGGTAGCCCACCAGCGTGCCGTCCTTCACCAGGTCCCAGGACTGGCCCTCGACGCCCTCGTCGTCGTACCCGACGGTCGCCAGTCCGTGCTCGGCGGTGCGGTCGCCGGTGACGTTCATCAGCTCCGAGCCGTAGCGCAACTTGCCGAGCTGGTCGAAGGTGGCGAAGGAGGTGCCGGCGTAGGCGGCCTCGTAGCCGAGGGCGCGGTCCAGCTCGGTGGCGTGGCCGATGGACTCGTGGATCGTCAGCCACAGGTTCGACGGGTCGACGACCAGGTCGTACAGGCCCGCCTCGACGCTCGGCGCCCGCATCTTCTCGGCGAGCAGCTCCGGAATTTCGGCCAGCTCGGAATCCCAGTCCCAGCCGGTGCCGGTCAGATACTCCCAGCCGCGCCCGGCGGGCGGCGCCAGCGTCCGCATGGAGTCGAACTCGCCGCTGGAGTCGTCCACCGACACGGCGGTGAGCACCGGGTGCAGCCGCACGCGCTGCTGCGTCGTCACGGTCCCGGCGGTGTCGGCGTAGAACTTGTTCTCGTGCACGGTGAGCAGCGAGGCGTCCACGTGGTCGACCCCGTCGGCCGCCAGCAGCCGCGCGCTCCAGTCGGCCAGCAGCGCGGCCTTGTCCGCGTCCGGCACGGAGAAGGGATCGATCTCGTACGCCGAGATCCAGGACTTGTCGGCGTGCACGGGCTCGGCGGCCAGCTCGACCCTCCCCCACTGCCCGAAAGGCGCGGGAGGTGCCCCCACGTCCGACCCGGCCGCCTTGATCACCTGCGCCGACAGCTTCGCCATCGCCACCGCCTGCGAGGCGACCTTGGCGGCGGCGTCCAGGGTCAGGTCCACGCCGGACGCGAAGCCCCACGTGCCGCCGTGCACCACCCGCACCGCGTACCCGAGGTCGGTGGTGTCCGAGGACCCGGCGGGCCTGGCGTCCCTGAGCCGCCAGGACGCGTTGCGCACCCGCTCGAGACGGAAGTCGGCGTGCTCCGCGCCGAGCGCACGCGCCCGGGCGAGGGCGGCGTCGGCGAGGGCGCGTAGGGGGAGTGCCGTGAAGGCTTGGTCGATGCTGTGAGGCACCTGCGTCTCTTTCTGTCGGCGTGACCGGTCGTCTGCCGCGACACCGGGGGCTGCGCCGCATCATGTCGCGTCGGCCGTCCGCCGACCACACCTTTCCCACCGCGCCCGGCACCGGTTCTGTAGGGACCCGACAGACAGCCCCGTAAGCCACTGTGGGTGCCCGAGTCTCTGAGCGAGTCGGGGGACCGATAGATTTTCGAGGAAGCCGCCTGCTGTCGCCGTCCGCCGTACGGGTGACCGGGCGGGTGCGCCAGACCGCTATCGAAAGGGTGATCCGATGAGCCGCTCGGTTCTCGTCACCGGAGGAAACCGGGGCATCGGCCTCGCCATCGCCCGCGCTTTCGCCGACGCCGGCGACAAGGTCGCGATCACGTACCGCTCGGGTGAGCCCCCGGAGGGCTTCCTGGCCGTCAAGTGCGACATCACCGACACCGAGCAGGTGGAGCAGGCCTACAAGGAGATCGAGGAGACGCACGGTCCCGTCGAGGTCCTGATCGCCAACGCCGGCGTCACCAAGGACCAGCTCCTGATGCGCATGTCGGAGGAGGACTTCACCTCCGTCGTCGAAACCAACCTCACCGGCACCTTCCGCGTGGTCAAGCGTGCCAACCGCGCCATGCTGCGCGCCAAGAAGGGCCGCGTCGTCCTCATCTCGTCGGTGGTCGGACTGCTCGGCTCCGCGGGGCAGGCGAACTACGCCGCCTCCAAGGCCGGTCTGGTCGGCTTCGCGCGCTCCCTCGCCCGTGAACTGGGGTCGCGCAACATCACCTTCAACGTCGTCGCGCCGGGCTTCGTCGACACCGACATGACCAAGGTGCTCACCGACGAGCAGCGGGCGAACATCGTGTCGCAGGTGCCGCTGGGGCGGTACGCGCGGCCCGAGGAGATCGCCGCGACGGTGCGGTTCCTCGCCTCGGACGACGCCTCGTACATCACTGGAGCCGTCATTCCCGTTGACGGCGGACTGGGAATGGGTCACTGATCACCATGAGCGGAATTCTCGAGGGCAAGCGCGTCCTGATCACCGGTGTGCTGATGGAGTCCTCCATCGCCTTCCACGCCGCGAAGCTGGCCCAGGAGCAGGGCGCCGAGATCATCCTGACCGCGTTCCCGCGGCCCACGCTGACCGAGCGCATCGCCAAGAAGCTGCCCAAGCCCACCAAGGTCATCGAGCTGGACGTCACCAACGACGAGCACCTCGCCCGGCTCGCCGACGTCGTCGGCGAGGAGCTGGGCGGTCTCGACGGCGTCGTGCACTCCATCGGGTTCGCCCCGCAGGACGCGCTCGGCGGCAACTTCCTGAACACGCCGTTCGAGTCGGTCGCCACGGCCATGCACGTCTCGGCGTACTCCCTGAAGTCGCTGACCATGGCCTGCATGCCGCTGATGCAGAACGGCGGTTCGGTCGTCGGCCTCACCTTCGACGCGCAGTACGCCTGGCCGCAGTACGACTGGATGGGCCCGGCCAAGGCCGCGCTGGAGGCCACCAGCCGCTACATGGCCCGTGACCTGGGCAAGCAGAACATCCGCTGCAACCTGGTCTCGGCGGGCCCGATCGGGTCCATGGCCGCCAAGTCCATCCCCGGGTTCAGCGACCTCGCCGCCGTGTGGGACAGCCGTTCCCCGCTGGAGTGGGACCTGAAGGACCCGGAGCCGGCCGGCCGCGGCATCGTCGCGCTGCTGAGCGACTGGTTCCCGAAGACCACGGGCGAGATCATCCACGTCGACGGCGGTCTGCACGCCATCGGCGCCTGAGTGGACGCCCCGCCCGAGGGCCCGCATCCCGTACGGGGTGCGGGCCCTCGCGTCGTCCCGGCAGGCGTGCAGCCCGGAGCGGCGCGGATCAGTGGTCCGCCGGCGGAGTGAACAGCGCCGGCCGGCACACGAACGGATAGGCCGCCGCCTCCTCGGCCGCCGTCGCCGCGTCGCCCGCGCGGATCGCGTCCACCAGCCGGGCGTGGTCCATGTGCATGGCCGGGGACATGCCCTCGCCCACGTCGCCACGCAGCCAGTCCCGCATCACCTCGCCCAGGTCCGCGTACATCGCCGTCATCACGTTGTTGTGCGAGGCGGCCACGACCGCCAGGTGGAACGTGGCGTCGGCCGACACGAACGCTTCCGCGTCACCCGACTCCCAGGCCTCCTCCCGGCGCAGCAGCAGACCGTCGATCTGCTTGAGGTCCTTCTCCGTGCGCCGCTCGGCGGCCAGGCGCGCGGCGGCGGACTCCAGCGTGGACCGCAGCTCGGCGATGTCCCGGGGGTCGGCGTCGGCGAAGCGGCGCTGCATGACGCCGGCCAGCTCGCTGGTCGCCACGACGTACGTGCCCGACCCCTGGCGGATGTCCAGCAGGCCGTTGTGGGCCAGCGCGCGGACCGCCTCACGGACCGTGTTCCGGGCGACGCCGAGCTGCTCGACCAGCTCGGGCTCGGTGGGGATGCGGGAGCCGACCGGCCACTCGCCCGAGGCGATCTGCTGCCGCAGCGCCGCGATGACCTGCTCGGACAGTGCCGAACGACGGGGATGGCTCAGCGGCATGGCTCACCTGCGCACACGAGGGGACGAGCGAGTGGACAATCAATCATCCCATGATTCTATGATGGGTCTCATGGCTAGTGACGAAACCCGGACGGAGACACGTACCAAGACACGTACGGAAACACGTACGGAGACGCAGACGGGGACAGGCGCGCAGGGGCGTGCCGGGGGCGTTGTGTCCGAGGTACCCGGCGAGGCGTCCGCCACGCGCGCGTGGACGACCTGGACGACCCGTCTGCTCATCCTCGGCATCGTCCTGGCCGCGGTGAACCTGCGCCCCGCCATCACGAGCCTGGGCGCCCTCCTGGAGGAGGTCCGCGACGGGCTCGGCATGAGCGGCAGCATCGCCGGACTGCTCACCTCCGTACCCCCGCTCTGCTTCGCCGTCTTCGGAGTCACCGCTCCCCGGCTGGCCCGCCGCTTCGGACCCGGCGCGGTGGTCTGCGCCGGCATGGTCGCCATCACCGCGGGCCTGCTGATCCGCCCGTACGCCGGCGGCACGGGCGGCTTCCTGGCCGCCACCGCCCTGGCACTGATGGGCATCGCGGTCAGCAACGTCCTGATGCCGGTCATCGTCAAGCGCTACTTCCCCGACCGCGTCGGTTCCATGACCGGCCTCTACTCGATGGCCCTCGCCTTCGGCACCTCCGTCGCCGCGGCGGCGACCGTGCCCCTGACCGACGCGCTGGGCGGTCACTGGCAGCCCGGCCTCGCCGTCTGGGCCGTCCTGCCCGCGCTGGCCGTGCTGCCGTGGATCCCCTTCGTGCGGAACCGGAAGGCGCCGGCCTCCACGGCGCCGTACGCGCCGCGGCCGGAGGACGGGCGGTCCGCCGAGAAGCGCGCGGAACAGCCCCCGCTGCGGATCACCCGCAGCCGTACGGCCTGGGCGCTCGCCGTCTTCTTCGGCCTCCAGGCCACGGCCGCCTACATCACCATGGGGTGGATGGCGCAGATCTTCCGGGACTCGGGCGTCTCGGCCGGCACCGCCGGGCTGCTGCTCGCCGTGATCATGGTGATGGGCGTGCCGCTCGCCTTCGTCATCCCGCGGGTGGCGAGCCGCCTGCCCCACCAGGGTCCGATCGTGGTGGTCCTGGGCGTGTGCGGGCTCGCCGGATACGCCGGTCTGTACTTCGCGCCGGTCGGCGGCGCCTGGGCCTGGGCCCTGCTGCTCGGCGTCTCCAACTGCGCCTTCCCGCTGGCGCTGACCATGGTCGGGATGCGGGCCAGGACCGGGGCCGGTGTCGCCCAGCTGTCCGCCTTCGCGCAGAGCACCGGCTACCTGATCTCCATCCCGGGTCCGCTCCTGGTGGGCGTGCTCTACCAGCACAGCGGGGGATGGGGGCTGCCGATCGCGCTGATGAGCGCGCTGATGGTGCCGCAGATCGTGGTGGGCGTCCTGGCGGGACGCGACCGCACCGTGGAGGACGAGGCGGGCCGCTGACCCGGCCGCGCGGCGCGCCAGGCCCGCGGTCCCCGCGGGCGGCCCGCCGGGAGTGGACCGCGCGGGGGATGCGAGACTTGCCGTATGCCAGTCCTCGACCCGAATCCCCAGCACGGCCAGAAGAAGATGCTGATCGTCTTCGGTGCCTTCCTCGCGATCTTCGTGATCATCGGCATCATCGCGACGATCGCCTCGCCGTGAGCCCGCCCCCGGGACCGGATGGTGGGGTTAACCCCCCATCCCCTAGGGGGTGAGGGTCAGGGTCAAGTGGGTGGACCTCCGGATGGGTTGGGCCCCGCGGATTCCGTAACTTCGAGATGTGCCCGCCACAGGCGGGCCGCGGAGCACGGACCAGGGACGCCCGAAGACCAGCGGAGGCACTCATGTCGGCCCCTACCCACACCCGGCCTCCCCGGGCGACCCGGGGCGGCGTGGACGCCCGGTTGCCCTGGTGGGCCCTCGCCCTGCCCGTGCTCGCCTTCGTCGCGCTGCTCCTGCTGATACTCAATCCCGCCGACGCCCGGGCGGCCGCGGAGCAGCCCGCGACGGCACACCTTCTGGAGCGGCTGGAGCAGCTGACCGTGCGCTGAGCGCCGACCGCGGGCTCCCGCACGCGTCCCGCGGTGAGCCCGCCTGTCAACTCCCAGAGCCCCATGGCCTGTTTCGTGCGAAGCTGGAAGACATGAGCGTCGCAGAACCCCGCAGGATTGTTCTCTTCCGGCATGCGAAAGCCGACTGGCCACAGGTGACCGACCACGAGCGGCCGCTCGCCGACCGGGGTCGCATGGACGCCGCGGAGGCCGGGCGCCGGCTCGCGGATACCGGCGTGCCCATCGACCAGGCCCTGTGCTCCACCTCGGCCCGGACCCGCGAGACCTGGAAGCTCGCCGTCCAGGAGTTCCCGCACCGGCCGAAGACCGTCTACGAGGAGCGGATCTACGATGCCTCGCCCGGCGAGCTGATCGCCGTGCTCAACGAGACCCCCGACGACCTGCGGAACGTGCTGGTGATCGGCCACAACCCGGGCATGGAGGCGCTGACCGAGATCCTGGCCGGCTCGGCCGAGGACGAGGTCCGCGAGCGGATCAACCGCCGGGGCTTCCCGACCGCCGCCTTCGCCGTCCTCACCTTCACGGGCTCCTGGAAGGACGTGGAGCCCGGCCGGGCCGCCCTGGTCGACTACTGGGCGCCGACCGACTGACCCGCCGCCCCCACGTGACAGGGCCCGGCGCCCTCGCGGTCCGGGCCCTCGGCGTGCCGGGCGCCCCGGGGTCAGGGCCGGCCGGGGCCGTCGCCGAGATCGTCGGCCAGCGTGTCCGCGGCCTCGACCTCCTCGCGGGTGATGCCCAGCAGATAGAGCACCGTGTCGAGGAAGGGGACGTTCACCGCGGTGTGCGCCGCCTCGCGCACCACCGGCTTGGCGTTGAAGGCGACCCCGAGTCCGGCCGCGTTCAGCATGTCCAGGTCGTTGGCACCGTCACCGATCGCCACGGTCTGCGACAGCGGTACGCCCGCCGCGGCGGCGAACCGGCGCAGCAGCCGCGCCTTGCCCGCCCGGTCCACGATCTCCCCGGTGACCCGTCCGGTCAGCCTGCCGTCGACGATCTCCAGCGTGTTGGCCTGCGCAAAGTCCAGCCCCAGCTGCTCCTGCAAGGCGTCGGTGACCTGGGTGAAGCCGCCGGAGACGACCCCCACCTGGTAGCCGAGCCGCTTCAGCGTGCGGATCAGGGTGCGGGCACCCGGCGTCAGCCGCACCTCGGCACGCACCTTGTCCACCACCGAGGCGTCCAGCCCCGCCAGCAGGGCAACGCGCGCGTGCAGCGACTGCTCGAAGTCCAGCTCCCCGCGCATCGCGGCCGCCGTCACCTCGGCGACCTCGTCCTCGCAGCCGGCGTGCGCGGCGAACAGCTCGATGACCTCGTCCTGGATCAGCGTGGAGTCCACGTCCATCACGACCAGGCGCTGCGCCCGGCGGTGCAGCCCCGCCGCGACGACCGCGATGTCCACGCCGAGCGCCGCGGCCTCGGTGGCCAGCGCCGTGCGCAGCGGTTCGGTCTCCACGCCGGAGACCGCGAACTCGACGGCGGTCACCGGGTACTTGGCCAGCCGGAAGATACGGTCGATGTTGCTCCCGGACTCGGTGATCCGGGCCGCTATGGCGGCGGTCGCCTCGGCGGTGAGCGGGTGCCCGAGCACCGTGACCAGGGAGCGGCCGAAACCGCGCGGCCGGTTGTCGCCGATGCCGGAGATGATCTCCGCCTGCAGCTTCAGCGACTCCGCCCAACTGTGGACGGTCGCCCGGAGATCGCCCTCCAGACCGCGGGGCGGCTCGGTCACGAGCGCGCACAGCACGATCCGGCCACGGGTGACGACCTGCTCGATGTCGACGACATCGACCGAGTACGCGGCGAGAGTGTCGAACAGGCCGGCCGTGATGCCCGGCCGGTCCTTGCCGAAGATCTTGACGAGGAGAGTGGGAACGTCAGAGGTCTGCGAAGCGCTCATGGTGCTCCAACCGTATCCGGCACCCCGTGCCGCCCGCGCCTCAGGTCCGACTGGCGGACAGGGACGGCACCCCTTTCCGGCGGGGCGGTGGCGGAGTGGACCGGACGGTGGCTACCCGTCGCGGGGGCGCCGAGGCGGTGCGGGCGGCGGGGGCGGTGGGGGAGGAGGGCCCTCGCCCCAGGGCCGGGGGCGCGGCGGCCGTTCTCCCGGCCCCGGCGGCCGGCGCGGCGTTCCCGGAGGCGGGCCCAGCGGCCCGGCCACCGTGGGGGCGCCGTACACGTCGTCGTCGGACCGGCCGTCCCTCCCGCCGTCATCCCGGCCCGCCCCGTCGCCGTACCGCCCGGGGCCACCGCTCCGACGGCTCCCACCGCCGTCTCCCTGTCGCGCCGGGTCCGCGCCTCCCTGCCGTGCCGGGTCCGCCTGACCCTGCCCCGTGCTGCCGGGCGGCTGTGCCCCCGACGCCGTATGCCCGGGCCCCGGCAGGGACCAGGCGTCGCGCGGGGCCGCCCCCGCCGGGCGGGCGTCTTCGGGTTCGCCCGTCCCCGGTGCCGTGCCGGACTCCGGCCGCGCCGCCCCCTCCCACGACCGCAGGTAGGGATTGGCGCCCGGGTCGGGCGGCCGGTGCGGCGTACCCGGCCGGTACGGCCCCGGGGCCGGGCCCGCGGATGCCCCGCCTCCCGCGCCGACGCCCTCCCGCACCGCTCCGGCACCGAGTGCCAAGCCCGTCGCCCGGGCCCCCGCCGCCCCGCTCGCGCACGCCAGCAGCGCCCCGGCGGCCCCCGCACCCGTACCCCAGACGGCACCCAGCAGCAGGGCGGCACCGAGGTGTCCGTGCAGGTCGATGCCCGCGCCGAAGGCGTCGACGCCGAGCACCGACAGGGAGGCGTCCACGGAGACCTCCGTGAGCCGGGCCGACAGCGGTAGCGCCACGGCGGTGGCGATGCCCAGCCGCAGCGCACAGCGCCCGGCGAAGGCGAGGGGACGTGCGGCACCGGACGCCACCGGTGTCCGCACCGCCGTCAGCACCCCGGCCAGCAGCATCATCAGTGCCGCGGCCACCCCCAGCAGCCACACCCGTCCGTCCAGCTCCGCCAGCCGTTCCAGCGTGACCGGCCTCTCGGCCCCGGAGCCGAGCAGGTCGTCGAGGGGAGCCGGGAGCAGCCCGGCCGGCTGACCGGTGGCCCGCCCGTCCCACGGCACGAACAGGCCGATCGGGACGCCGAGCCAGACGCCGTTCGGCGCCCCCAGCAGCGCGGCCCCAGCGATCCGCCGCGGGTGGTCGTCGCCGATCGCCGCGTACGCCGCCGCCGCGAGTCCGGCCGCCACCGCCGTCAGCGCCACCGTGACCAGGGCGGACACGGCCGGCCGCACCACCCGGTGCACGGCCTCGCACCCGCGTGGCAGCGGAGCGCGGCGCGAGGCCAGCAACGCGATCAGCAGCACCCCCGCGGACCAGACGAGGCCGCCCAGCAGCGTGGGCGCGGTGTCGACGGTGAACCCGACGGCGGCCCGGGCCTCCACGAGGTCACCGACCCGGTCGGGCAGCAGCCCGCCGATGTCGCCCACGTCACCGAGCCCCGGTATCTCCAGCCCGCCGCTCCCGCCCCCGCCGGGCAGGTCGTCGAGCCCGAGCGAACCGCCGTCGATCGTGACGACGTCGTGCCCCGCCCAGGCCAGCCCGCCCGTCATCGCCACGAACAGCGCGACCACCGCGCCCGCGCGCGCCAGGAGTTCGGCGGGCGGGACGACGACTCCGGCCGCCCGCAGGGACCGCAGGAAGAAGAACGACAGGAACAGCGCACCGACCAGCCCCACCCCCAGTGGCGTGATCTCGATGGCCGTGTGCGCCTCGGCCCCTTTCAGACCGAACGCGGACACATCACCGGCCGGTGTGACCGAACCACCCGCCCCGAGCGCCACGACCGCCGCGGTCATCGGCCCGAGCGAGCCCGCCGCGTCCGCGTCCAGCAGATGCAGGCCGAGCGCCGCCGTTCCCGCCATGCCGATCAATGCCCAGCTCACGGAGGCGACCGCGGACAGCAGTACGTCGCCCCACGGCACACCGGTGCCGTACCCCTTGGTTCCGACGCTCGTGGACGCGCTCATGGCAGACCCCCCGATCCGCTGCGCGGTCAGGTTGCCGCGCATGTCCCCCTCGCGTGGAATACCACTCTCCGGGCAGGTTTCAACCCCGTCAACGGGAACGGCCGATGGGTGCCTACGCACTTTTCACAAGGCCCGACTTTCGGTCAGGGCCCCGAGCCTGAAATAGTTCCCCCCGATGTTCGACATCCCTAGACTCCCCGCGACGGGAGCACATCGGGGGACAACTCAGTGGGGCATGGAGTGCCGGAACTCGTACTGGAATCCAATGGACGGACCTGGACGCTCGATCCGTCCCGGTCATACGCGCTAGGACGCGATCCGCAGGGGGAGCTTGTTTTCGACGACGCCAGGGTCTCCTGGCGACATGCCACGATCAGTTTCAACGGCCGCGGTTGGGTGGTCGAGGACCACGGCAGCACCAACGGCACGTTCGTGCACGGGCAGCGGGTCCAGCAGATGGAGCTCGGCGCCGGCACGGTGCTGAACCTGGGCAACGCGACCGACGGACCGCGCGTGAGCCTGACCGGCGCGCAGGCCCCGGCCGGCGCGCCCCGGGCCCAGCCGCAGCAGCAGCCCCAACAGCCGCAGCAGCAGCCGTACGCCGCGCAGGGCGCGAACGCGGGCTGGGCCCAGCAGGCGCCGCCCGCGCAGGAGCCGTTCCAGCAGCAGGCACCGCAGCACGGGCAGCAGCACCAGGCCCAGCAGGCAGGCTGGCAGCAGCAACAGCCACCCCAGCAGGTCGCGCCGCAGCCGCAGCAGGCCGCGCCGCACTTCCCCCAGCAGCAGGGACCAGGCGGCGCGGCGGGGGCGCCACCGGTCCACGGGGACCGCAGCCCGACCACGTTCCACCAGTTCTCGCTCGGCCGCGTCATGCGCATCGGCCGTGCCCTGGAGAACGACCTGGTCGTCTCCGACCTCCAGGTCTCCCGCAACCACGCGGAGTTCCACTCGACGCCCGACGGGCGCATGGAGATCCGCGACCTCGGCTCGCACAACGGCACGTACGTCAACGGCCAGCCGATCGCCAAGGGCGGCACCCAGCTGCTGGGCCCGACCGACGTGGTCGGTGTCGGCCACTCGACGTTCCAGATCGTCGGCGACCGGCTCGAGGAGTTCGTCGACACCGGTGAGGTCTCCTTCTCCGCCCGTCACCTGACCGTCACGGTCGACGGCGGCAAGCAGATCCTCAAGGACGTCTCCTTCGGCGTACCCGAGAAGTCGCTGATCGCGGTCATCGGTCCGTCGGGCTCCGGCAAGTCGACCCTGCTCAAGGCGCTCACCGGCTACCGGCCCGCCGACCAGGGCGAGGTCCTCTACGACAACCGGAACCTCTACAAGCAGTTCGCCGAGCTGCGTCAGCGCATCGGTCTGGTCCCGCAGGACGACATCCTGCACAAGGAGCTGACCGTCAAGAAGGCGCTCAAGTACGCGGCGAAGCTCCGCTTCCCGGCCGACACCACCGGCGCGGAGCGCAACGCCCGCATCGACGAGGTGCTGCGCGAGCTGAAGCTGGACATCCACAAGGACAAGAAGGTCACGTCCCTGTCCGGCGGTCAGCGCAAGCGCGTGTCCGTCGCCCTGGAGCTGCTCACCAAGCCGTCGCTGATCTTCCTGGACGAGCCGACCTCCGGCCTCGACCCGGGCATGGACCGTGACGTCATGCAGTTGCTGCGCGGCCTGGCCGACGACGGCCGCACCGTCCTCGTCGTCACCCACTCGGTGGCCGAGCTGGCGACCTGCGACAAGCTCCTCGTGATGGCGCCGGGCGGTTCCGTGGCCTACTTCGGCCCGCCCGAGGAAGCGCTGAACTTCTTCGGCTACGACACCTGGGCCGACGTCTTCTCCGCCTTCGAGAACTACCGCGACTACGACTGGGCGGGCCGCTGGAAGGGCTCGCAGCACTACCAGATGTACGCCGCGGACCTCGACGCCGTCGCGCCGCAGTCCGTACAGGTGCCGCCGATGCAGGCGATGCGGCCGCCGAAGCCGCAGGGCTGGATGTCGCAGTTCGTCACGCTGGTGCGGCGCTACACGTCGGTGATCGCCTCTGACAAGGGCTTCCTGGCCCTGATGGTGATCCTGCCGGCCGTGCTGGGCGCGGTGAGCCTGCTCATCGACGCGGACAAGGGCCTGCTGCCCAACCCGGCGAACCCGCAGACCGGCCGGATCATCCCGAACGGCACCGCCACCACGGTCCTGCTGATCCTCGCGGTCGGCGCCTGCTTCGCCGGTGCCGCGAACTCGGTCCGTGAGCTGATCAAGGAACGGGTGATCTACGAGCGGGAACGCGCGACCGGCCTGTCCCGGTCCGCGTACCTGATGTCCAAGGTCTTCGTGCTCGGCCTGATCACGGTGTTCCAGGGCCTGCTGGTCGGCGTGATCGGCTTCGCCAGCCGCGAGATCCCGGACGAGGGACTGATCCTGGGCGGCGCGACACTCGTCGAGCTGTCCCTGCCGATCATGGCCCTCGGCTTCGCCTCGATGATGTTCGGCCTGGTCATCTCCTCGCTGGTGAAGACCGCCGAGAAGACCATGCCGCTGCTGGTGATGTTCGCGATCATCCAGGTCGTCTTCACCGGCTGCCTCTTCGCCCTGAACGACGCGGTCGGCGTCAACCAGTTCTCGTACCTGATGCCCTCGCGCTGGGCGGTCGGCGCGGCCGGTGCCACGCTGGACTTCAACAGGATCAGCCCGCCCGAGAAGGGCGCCGAGGCCGACCCGCTGTGGGAGCACACCGTGGGCGCCTGGGGGATGGACATGGCCGCGCTGATCGTCCTCGGTGTGATCTGCGGCTTCTTCGTCGCCCGCTTCCTGCGCCGGCACGAGCCCGAGGTCATGCGCAAGTAGACCGAGGTCCGGCGGGCCCGAAGGCCCGGCCCGCACGCCCCGAAGGGCGGCACCCCGTCAGGAGGGTGCCGCCCTTCGGCGTTACGGTGCGGCGTCGGCGACGTCGTGAAGAGGTCCGCGCCGACCTCAGTACGCGCTGTCGACGTTGTCCATGGTGCCGTACTTGTCCGCGGCGTAGTTGCACGCGGCGACGATGTTGGCGACCGGGTCGTAGATGTTCTTCGAGGTGCCGGGGACGTGGTAGGCCGCGAACGTCGGCGGGATGACCTGGAGCAGGCCCTTCGACGGGATGCCGTTGATGGCGTTGATGTCCCAGTCGTTGATGGCCTTCGGGTTGCCGGAGGACTCCCGCATGATGTTGCGGTGGATGCCCTCGTAGGTTCCGGGGATGCCGTGCTTCTTCATGATGGACCGGGCCTCGCGGATCCAGCCGTCGAGGTTGTTCGGGTAGGACTTCGGCGCGGCCTTCTTGACCTCGGTGCGCTGGGCGGAGCGGCTGGTGGTCTCCTTGGCCGCACGCTTGGCGGCGGCCTTCTCGGCGGCGGCCTTCTTCTCGGCGGTCGCCTTCTTGGCGGTCGCCTTCTTGGCAGCCGCCTCCTTCTTGGCCTCGATGGCGGCGACCTTCTGGCTGGCGCCGGCGAGCTGGCCGGTGACACCGGCGTGCACGTCCTGGATCTGCTTGGTGCTGTACGCCACCTTGGCCGTGGGAGCGGCCTCGCTCGTGGTCGTCGTCTGGCCGCTGGCCGGGACGGCGGTGAGGGCGACGGCTGCGGCGCCGAGCGCGCCGACGCCGGCGATCGCGGCCTTCTGGGTGCGGTTCAGGGAACGACTGCGACCACGGGGAAGGATGTTCTTGAGCATGGCGGGATAGACCTCTTCGAATAGCGCGGAGGTCGCTCTCGTCCGGTGGGGACAGTGGGTGCTTCCGGCACAAACGCCGCGGGGGAGAACCCACGGCGCTGAGCGACGAGAGCAATTCTTAGCGGCCGCAAAATCCGGAGGCAAAGGTGTGACGTACGAAGCCGGGTAGTGGATCAGGGAACGGCAAAGCGGGGCAGATTGGACCATCTGCCCCGCTCAAAACGGACGAGTCGTTCTCCTACTCCCCTTCGTACGTGACGTGCGCCCTATGCGCGGGCTCACATCGTCCCCCCACCTTTCTTACTGTTGGTTGCTGAAGCAATGCGATGCGTGAGTGGGTGTGCGCCGCCCCCCTACGGCAGGAGGAGATGGACGTCCCCGAACTCGTGCCACAGGTAGCGCCGCCGCACCGCCGCCTCGTACCCGCGGTCGATCGCCGCCTGCCCCGCCACCGCCTCCAGCATCAGCAGATGCGAGGCCTCGGGCTCGTGCAACCCCGTCAGCAGACCGTCCACCACCCGCACCCCGCGCTCCGGCGTCACCACCAGATCGGTCCACCCGGCCCGCGCCCGTACGACCCCGTCGGCCCCGGCCGCCGACTCCACCGCCCGTACGGCCGTCGTCCCCACCGCCACCACCCGCCCGTCGCCGGCGCGCACGGCGTTGATCAGCCGCGCCGACGCCTCGGGCACGGCGAACCGCTCCGGGTAGGGCGGCTCGTGCGACTCGGCCGAGGCCACCCCCGTGTGCAGCGTCACCGGCGCGAACTGCACCCCACGGCTCACCAGCTCCGCCACCAGCCGCGCCGTGAAGGGCCGCGCCGCGCTCGGCATCTCCGCGCTGCCCGTCCCGTCCGCGTACGGCAGCGCGAACACCGTCTGGTAGACGGACAGCGGCTGGTCCCGCTCCGTATAGGAGTAGCGAATGGGCCGCCCGTGCTCCCGCAGCAGCGCGGGCACCTCCGCCCCCGACACCCGCGCCCACCACAACCGCTCCCCGCGCGCACTCAGCGGCTCCTCCAGCACCAGCCGAGCACCACCCGGCAGCCGCACCTTCGTCCCCGCCAGGCCCCCGCAGCCGCGTCCCTCCACCCCCTCTGCCTCCGCACGCGCGCGCGTGGCGCCCCTCCCGTCCGGTTCCCGCAGCTCCACCGCCCACCGGTCGTCGTCCCCGCGCGTGGAGAAGTGCACCACCACGCGCGCGTGCCCGACCCGGCCGTCCACGGCGGCCGCCAGCGTGGGCGAGGTGTTCACCACCAGCAGATCACCGGCCCGCAGCAGCCCCGGCAGCTCAGCGAACCCGTGGTGCGACACCTCGGTGCCCCGCGACACCAGCAGCCGTACGTCGTCCCGGTCGAGCCCCGGCCCCCGCTGCTCGGCCGGCACCCGGGCCGACAGCTCCTCCGGGACCCGCACCGCCAGGGGCGACATCACCGCGCCTCCAGCAGCGCCGGAGCCCCGTAGCGCCCGCTCGCCGGACGCTCGTCCAGCAGCCGCAGCAGCCCCGGCACGACACTCGCCGGGTCAGGCCGCGGATCCTCGTCGTCCGGCACGGCCGCCGCGTACAGGTCCGTGGCCATGTCCCCCGGATCGACCGCCCAGACCCGCAGGCCCGGCTCCTCGGCCCCCAGCACCGCCGCCAGCTGGTCCAGGGCCGCCTTGGACGCCCCGTAGCCGCCCCACGTCTCGTACGCCTCGGCCGCCGCGTCGGAGCTGATGGTCAGCACCGCGCCCGCGGGAGCCGCCCGCAGCAGCGGCAGCGCCTCACGGACCAGGCCCAGCGCGGCCACCACGTTCACCTCCAGAGCCCGCCGCAGGCCCTCCAGGGGCAGCTCCGCCAGCCGCACCAGCGGCTCGGCGCCCAGCGCGCTGGCGTTGCTGACCAGCAGATCCACGCCGCCCAGCCGCCGGGCCTCCGTCACCAGCCCCGTCCGGTGCCAGGAGTCGGTGACGTCGCCGGGCAACGCCGCCACGCGCGTGCCGTACACCTCCAGCCCCCTCGCCGCCTCGTTGAGGACCTCGGGACTCCTCGCGTCCAGCACCAGGTCCCACCCCCGTGCCGCCAGGGCCTCGGCGAGTGCCCGGCCCAGCCCCTTGGACGCCCCCGTGATGATCGCAACCGGCATGACACACGTCCCCTTCGTCGTCCCCGCCGTCCGTCCGGCCGGCGTGATCCTCAACGTAGGAACCGGCCGCCGCCCCCGCCTCGGGCACGGGCCCCGACCTCCGAGGGCCCTTCGCCCTAGGCCGGCCGGACGGGACCCCGGACCTAGTCCCACCGCCCTAGGCGCCACCCGTCACCGGGCCGATCCCGCCCCCATCCGCCGCGGGTACCGTGAGGACATGAGCCACGGCCCCCGGTCCGGCCTCACCGCGGTGAGCTCCGCGCTGCTGGCCATGAGCAGGCACCTCGAGGTGCGCGACGTCCTCAAGACGATCGTCGCCTCGGCCCGCGAGCTGCTCGACGCCCAGTACGCCGCCCTCGGTGTCCCCGACGACCACGGCGGCTTCGCCCAGTTCGTGGTCGACGGCGTCAGCGACGAGCAGTGGAAGGCCATCGGCCCGCTGCCGCGCCAGCACGGCATCCTCGCCGCGATGCTCCACGAGGCCACCCCCGAGCGCCTCGCCGACGTACGCAAGGACCCCCGCTTCGGCGGCTGGCCCTCCGCCCACCCCGACCTGGTCGACTTCCTGGGCCTGCCGATCCGGGACGGCGACGAGGTGCTCGGGGCCCTGTTCCTCGCCAACAAGCTGCGCCCTGCGGGGGGAGACCCCCCACACCCCCCGTGCCCCAAGCCGGCGGGCGGCTGCGGCTTCACCGCGGACGACGAGGAACTGCTCGGCATCCTCGCCCAGCACGCCGCCATCGCCCTCACCAACGCGCGCCTGTACGAGCGCAGCCGCGAGCTGACCATCGCCGAGGAGCGCTCCCGCCTCGCCCACGAACTGCACGACGCGGTCAGCCAGAAGCTCTTCTCCCTGCGCCTGACCGCCCAGGCCGCCACCGCCCTGGTCGACCGCGACCCCGCGCGCGCCAAGGACGAGCTGCACCAGGTCGCCACCCTGGCCGCCGAGGCCGCCGACGAGCTGCGCGCCGCCGTCGTCGAGCTGCGCCCCGCCGCCCTGGAGGAGGACGGCCTGGTCGCCACCCTGCGCACCCAGATCCAGGTCCTCGACCGGGCCCACGCCGCCCGCGTCACCTTCACCGGCCACGGTGTCAAAGCCCTGCCGGCCGCCCAGGAGGAGGCCATGCTGCGCGTGGCCCAGGAGGCACTGCACAACGCCCTGCGCCACTCCGGGGCGGAACGCGTCACGGTGACCCTGCACCGGCGGGGCACCGCGACCGTCCTGCGGATCGCCGACAACGGCGGCGGCTTCGACCCGCGCACGGTACGCCGCGCCGGACGCCACCTCGGCCTGGTCTCGATGCGTGACCGGGCGAACGGCACCGGCGGCCGGCTCACCGTGCGGTCCGCGCCCGGCGAGGGCACCACGATCGAGATGGAGGTTCCCGGTGGCTGACGTGATCAAGGTGCTGCTCGTCGACGACCACCAGGTGGTCCGCCGGGGACTGCGCACCTTCCTGGAGGTACAGGACGACATCGAGGTGGTCGGCGAGGCCGCGGACGGCGCCGAGGGCGTCGACCGCGCCCAGGAGCTGAAGCCCGACGTGATCCTCATGGACGTCAAGATGCCGGGCATGGACGGCGTCGACGCGCTGCGCAGGCTCCGCGAGCTGGACAACCACGCGCGCGTGCTGGTCGTCACTAGCTTCACCGAGCAGCGCACCGTGGTCCCGGCCCTGCGGGCGGGCGCGGCCGGATACGTGTACAAGGACGTCGACCCCGACGCGCTGGCCGGGGCCATCCGCTCCGTCCACGCCGGGCACATCCTGCTCCAGCCCGAGGTCGCGGGCGCCCTCCTGAGCCAGGAGGAGAGCAGCTCCGGGCCGGGCAGGGCGGGCTCCCTCACGGAGCGGGAGCGCGAGGTGCTGGGCCTGATAGCGGACGGCCGCTCCAACCGGGAGATCGCGCGTGCCCTCGTCCTCTCCGAGAAGACGGTGAAGACCCACGTCTCGAACATCCTGATGAAACTCGACCTCGCGGACCGCACCCAGGCCGCCCTGTGGGCCGTGCGCCACGGCGTGGCCGGCTGACCGCGACCGACTGACCCTGTACGTGGCGGGGTGGCGGAGGGTTCCCCTCCGGTCGGAGATTCATACCGTCGTGGGAATGTCCCCCATATGGCGCATCCTTCGAGGGGTCCGGCCGTTCTCCAGTGCGTGCCGCGGCGACTGCCGCGGCGATCGCAAGGAGGGGTTGTAAGTGAAGAACCTGAAGAAGGCAGCGGCCGTGACGATGGTGGCCGGTGGCCTGATCGCCGCCGGCGCGGGCATGGCCTCCGCCACCGACGGCGGCGCCCACGCCCACGGCAAGGCCGTCGGTTCCCCGGGCGTCGCCTCGGGCAACCTGGTCCAGGCGCCGATCCACATCCCGGTCAACGCCGTCGGCAACAGCGTCAACGTCATCGGCGTCCTGAACCCGGCCTTCGGCAACCTGGGCGTCAACCACTGACGCAGGCCGCCCCCCAATGCCGCCTCAGCAGCGGGCAGTCGTGCCGCTGGGGCGGCACGGGCGGGCGCTGCGGCACCTCGTCAGCGCCGAGCCGCGCCACCGCCCACCCCGCGCCTACGCCGGCACCCGCCGAGAGACGGCACGGTCACCGCCCCCGCTCCACCACGACGGAGTTGTACGCCGCGACCTGTGCCCGCCGAGCCACCCGCTCCACCGGCCTGAGCGCCTCCCCCCGCGCCACCATCTCGGACGCGCTCACCGCACCTCCGTGCCCGTTCTCCGACGCCAGCGACACCAGCACCCCCACCCGCTGCGCCAGCTCCAGCACCCGCACCGCCCGCGGCGGATACCCCGGCGCCAGTACCTCGCGCCCCCGCTCCGCCCGCGCCCGGTACGCCGCGACCGCCGCCTCCGCCACCGGCCCCGACCCGGCGACATCCAGCCGCGTCAGCACCTCCGTCGCGTCCCGCAGCGCCTCCGCCAGCTCCCGCTCCGCCTCCCCGAGCGAGGGCACGTCCGCCGGCGGCGCCTCCCGCACCGGCAGGCAGTGCCAGACGACCTCGACGTGCACGTCCCCCTCGGGCCCCGCCTCGTACACCTCCGGCACCAGCCCCAGCGCGGCCCCCTCGCAGATCACCGCCTCCTCGGCCTCCAGCGCCCGCGCGTTGAACTCCGGCGGCCCGCTCAGCCCCAGCGGATGTCCCGGCGCGGGCAGCGCGATCCGCAGCCCGACCGCGCCGAGCGCCCGCAGCCGCCCCAACGCCAGCGTGAGACCGACCGGCGCGGCTTCACCCGGCAGCCCCTCCACCCGGTGCACCGCGTCCTCGCCCACGATCGCGACCGCGGCGTCGTCCGGCGAGACCATGTGGGCAATAAGGGCATTTCCCCAGGCGGCAAGGCGCCCTGCGCGTGGTTCCGAGAGCATGCCCCCACCCTAAGGACCGGACCGATGGAACGGTTACGCCGACCGGTGGCGTAGATTTCCTGGAGGGGCCTGCGCCCACCGGCGCCGCGGCCCGAGTCACAGGTGTACGCGACAGCCGAGACCGGCCACAATGCAAGGGGAGACAACGCGCTCATGAGCGATGTTCTGGAGCTTCAGGACGTAACCGTGGTCCGCGAGGGCCGGGCTCTGGTGGACCAGGTCTCCTGGTCGGTCAAGGAGGGCGAGCGCTGGGTCATCCTCGGTCCCAACGGCGCCGGCAAGACCACCCTCCTCAACGTCGCGTCCAGCTACCTCTACCCGAGCAGCGGCACCGCCACCATCCTCGGCGAGACCCTCGGCAGGCCCGGCACCGACGTCTTCGAACTGCGCCCGCGCATCGGCGTCGCCGGTATCGCCATGGCCGACAAGCTGCCCAAGCGCCAGACCGTCCTGCAGACCGTGCTCACCGCCGCGTACGGCATGACCGCCGGCTGGCAGGAGGAGTACGAGGACATCGACGAGCAGCGCGCCCGCGCCTTCCTCGACCGCCTCGGCATGACCGAGTACCTGGACCGCAGGTTCGGCACCCTCTCCGAGGGCGAGCGCAAGCGCACCCTGATCGCCCGCGCCCTGATGACCGACCCCGAGCTGCTGCTCCTCGACGAGCCGGCCGCCGGCCTCGACCTCGGTGGCCGCGAGGACCTCGTCCGCCGCCTCGGCCGGCTCGCCCGCGACCCCATCGCGCCCTCCATGATCATGGTGACCCACCACGTCGAGGAGATCGCCCCGGGCTTCACCCACGTCCTGATGATCCGTCAGGGCCAGGTCCTGGCCGCCGGACCGCTGGAACTCGAACTGACCTCCCGCAACCTGTCCCTGTGCTTCGGACTCCCGCTCATCGTCGAGCAGGCCGGGGACCGGTGGACCGCGAAGGGACTTCCGCTGTCCTGACCCGCCCCCCGTGCGCCCTGTCCCCGGTGGTCCCAACGGACCTACCATGACAGCGTGAACGACATCGACGCATGGGTGTGGTGGCTCGTCGCCGCGGCAGCGCTCGGAATCCCGCTCGTCGTGACCGCGATGCCGGAGTTCGGGATGTTCGCCGTCGGCGCGGTCGCCGCAGCCGTCGCCTCCGGACTGGGCGCGGACCTGGTCGTCCAGGTGCTCGTCTTCGTCATCGTCTCGGTCGCCCTCATCGCCGTCGTACGGCCCATCGCCGCCCGACACCGCTCCCAACAGCCCCAACTGGCCACGGGAGTGGACGCCCTGAAGGGCAGACAGGCCGTCGTCCTGGAACGGGTCGACGGTGCCGGCGGCCGGATCAAACTCGCCGGGGAGATCTGGTCGGCACGCGCCCTGGACACCGGGCGTGCCTTCGAGCCGGGCGAGGAAGTGGACGTCGTGGAGATCGACGGGGCCACGGCGGTCATCATGTGACCCCGCCGTGCACAAGTGGGCCGAACGGCCTCCGCGCCGCGCGACGGTCTGTCAGACTCGACCAGCAAGATCCTCAACAGCCGTAAGATCAGCAGTAGTCAGGGTCAGCCAGGTCAAAGGATCTGGTCAATAGGATCTGCCGGAGCGCCGAGGCGGAGAAGGGGACGGACACCCACGATGGAACCGGTCATCATCGTCCTGATCATCCTGGTGGTGTTGGTCTTCATCGCCCTGATCAAAACCATCCAGGTCATCCCGCAGGCCAGCGCCGCCATCGTCGAGCGCTTCGGCCGCTACACGCGGACACTCAACGCGGGCCTCAACATCGTGGTCCCGTTCATCGACACCATCCGCAACCGCATCGACCTGCGCGAACAGGTCGTGCCCTTCCCGCCGCAGCCGGTCATCACCCAGGACAACCTGGTCGTCAACATCGACACCGTCATCTACTACCAGGTGACCGACGCCCGCGCCGCGACCTACGAGGTCGCCAGCTACATCCAGGCGATCGAGCAGCTGACCGTCACCACTCTGCGCAACATCATCGGCGGCATGGACCTGGAACGGACCCTGACCTCCCGCGAGGAGATCAACGCGGCCCTGCGCGGCGTCCTCGACGAGGCCACCGGCAAGTGGGGCATCCGCGTCAACCGCGTCGAGCTCAAGGCCATCGAACCGCCCACCTCCATCCAGGACTCGATGGAGAAGCAGATGCGCGCCGACCGTGACAAGCGCGCCGCGATCCTCCAGGCCGAAGGTGTCCGGCAGTCCGAGATCCTGCGCGCCGAGGGCGAGAAGCAGTCCCAGATCCTGCGCGCCGAAGGTGAGGCCAAGGCCGCCGCCCTGCGCGCCGAGGGCGAGGCCCAGGCCGTCCGCACGGTCTTCGAAGCCATCCACGCCGGCGACCCGGACCAGAAGCTGCTCTCCTACCAGTACCTCCAGATGCTCCCGAAGATCGCCGAGGGCGACGCCAACAAGCTCTGGATCGTCCCCAGCGAAATCGGCGACGCCCTCAAGGGCCTCTCCGGCGCCATGGGCAACTTCGGCGGCCTGGGCGGCGGTTCGGGCACCGGAGGCGGCAACGGCGGCGCGAGCCTCCCCGCCCAGGAACGCCGCGAGAAGCCGTCGATCGACTGACCAGCACTCGTCGACGCCGGGCGCGACCCGTGCCCCGAAGGGGCGCGGGACCGTATCGACGTGCGGCTCCGCCGCGTGGGCGCGACCAGCCACACACAACCCGCACTCGGCGTCAAAGTCCCAGCCCCGACGGCGCAGCCGTCACGCCGCGTCCAGCACCAACCACTCCGGCAGCGCGGCGAAGTCGTCCCGGGCCAGCGCCAGCAGCATCGCATCCGCGGGCGTAGGCTCGAACGGCTTCCGCAACAGCGGCATCCCCGCCTGCTCCGGAGTCCGGTTCGCCTTGCGGTGGTTGTCCTCCGCACACGAGGCCACCGTGTTCAGCCAGGTGTCCTGCCCGCCGTGCGACCGCGGCACCACGTGGTCGACGGTCGTCGCCCGCCGCCCGCAGTACGCGCACCGGTGCCGGTCCCGGACCAGCACCCCCCGCCTCGACCACGGAGCCCGTCTTCGGAACGGCACCCGTACGTATTGGCACAGCCTGATCACCCGCGGCGCGGGTATGTCGAGCGCGGCTCCGCGCATACGCAGCGAGGGGTGGGCCTGCTCGACGACGGCCTTGTCCTGGAGCACCAGAACGACGGCTCGGTTCAACGTCACCGTCGACAACGGCTCGAAGCTCGCGTTCAGCACCAGCGTGTCCCGCATACCAGCCCACCTCCCGTGCGCACCGGCCCACCCCCTGGCGGGCTGGGATCAACTCTGGCCGGGCACGCCGAGATGGACAACGCAATATAAAGATGCCCGCCCCTGATCCATTCCAAGACCAGGGGCGGGCAAACGTTCCATGAACGCTCGGCTGGGTCAGCTGTCGGCGGGCACCTCGTACTCACTGATCAGATGGGCGCGCGCGATCGTGTGGAACCGCAGATTGAAGCCGACGAAGGCGGGAGTGCCGTCCGCGTCCGGGCCGAGCTTCTCCTGGTCCACGGCGTACACCGTGAACACGTACCGGTGCGGGCCGTCCCCGGGCGGCGGCGCGGCCCCGCCGAAGCCCTTGCTCCCGTAGTCGTTGCGCGCCTGCACGGCACCCGGCGGCAGCCCCTCGAAGGCGCCGCTGCCCGCCCCCACCGGCAGCTCGGTCACCGAGGCCGGGATGTCGAACACCACCCAGTGCCAGAACCCGCTGCCCGTCGGGGCGTCCGGGTCGTAGCACGTCACGGCGAAGCTCTTGGTCTCGGCGGGGAAACCCTCCCACCGCAGGTGCGGGGAGGTGTTGCCGGCCGCGTGGACCTGGTCGTCCTTGAGCGTGCCGCCCTCCGGGACGTCCTCACTCGTGACGGTGAACGACGGCACGGGCGGGTGGAAGTCATGGGGGAGCGGACGCCGCTTCAGCTCGGTCACCTCGGTACCTCCTGAATGGTCTGGTGCAGAGATGACCGAGCCTAGATCCTTCTAGAACCAGTTGCGCTTGCTGCCGACCTCGGAGAGCCACTGGTTGAGGTACGCCGTCCAGTCGGTGCCCTGGTAGTCGTTCAGCCCGACCTTGAAGGAACGGAACGTGTCGCTGCCCTCGCTGAACAGTCCGGGCTTCTTGTCCATCTCCAGCACGACGTCCATCGCCTGCGCGTCGGCCACGAAGCTCAGCTCGACCTGGTTCAGCCCGCGGTACTGCTGCGGCGGGAAGAACTCGATCTCCTGGTAGAAGGGCAGCTGCTGCCGCGTACCCCGGATGTGGCCCCGCTCCATGTCCGCGCTCTTGAAGCGGAAGCCCAGACCGATGAACGCGTCCAGGATCGCCTTCTGCGCCGGCAGCGGATGCACGTTGATGGCGTCCAGGTCACCGGAGTCCACGGCGCGTGCGATCTCCAGCTCCGTGGTGACGCCGATGTTCATCCCGCGCAGCGCCTGCCCGTCGATCATGGTGATCGGCGTCTCCCACGGGATCTCCAGCCCGAACGGCACCGCGTGCACCACTCCGGCCTTCAGCTGGAAGGCGCCACCGAGCCGCACCTTGGTGAACTCGACGTCCTGCTTGTACTCCTGGTCGCCGCTCTCCACCTCGACCTTGGCCTGGAGCCCGACCGACAGGCCCTCGATCTCCTGGTCGACGGACCCGCCCTGGATCCGCACCTCGCCCTGGACGACACCCCCCGGAACGACGTTGCTCTCGCTCAGCACGGTCTCGACCGAAGCCCCGCCGGCCCCCAGACTCGCGAGCAGCTTCTTGAACGCCATGTCTCTCCCTCTCCAGGCTTACGTGTGGATCCTCGACCCATACAAACGCGATCCGACCGTGGCCGGTTCCGCGCCCCACACCCTGGCAAGGCGGACGCTTCCCGACCACCCCGCGCACGGTCCCGGCTGCGTTACGCTCGGACGGCATGATCGCGAGCCCCGACCGTACGCCCCTGCCCAGGGAATTCTTCGACCGCCCCGTCCTCGAGGTGGCCCCCGACCTCCTGGGCCGCATCCTGGTGCGCACCGGCCCGGACGGTCCGATCACCCTCCGTCTGACGGAGGTGGAGGCCTACGACGGTCAGAACGACCCCGGCTCCCACGCCTACCGCGGTCGCACCCCTCGCAACGAGGTGATGTTCGGTCCCCCCGGACACGTGTACGTCTACTTCACCTACGGCATGTGGTTCTGCATGAACCTCGTGTGCGGCCCGGAGGGCAGGTCGAGCGCGGTTCTGCTCCGGGCGGGCGAGATCATCGACGGGGCCGAGCTGGCCCGGACCCGTCGGCTCTCCGCCCGCAATGACAAGGAACTGGCCAAAGGCCCGGCCCGCCTCGCCACCGCCCTGGGCGTGGACCGCGCGTTGAACGGCACGGACGCGTGCACGTCCCAGGAGACGCCGCTGCGCATCCTCACGGGTACCCCCGTACCCGGTGACCAGGTACGGAACGGACCCCGCACCGGCGTGGCCGGCGAAGGCGGCGTGCACCCCTGGCGCTACTGGGTCGCCGACGACCCGACGGTCAGCCCGTATCGGGCGCATGTCCCGAGGAAGCGCCGAAGTTGACTCCCCTTTGGGGAACGCGTAACGTAGCCCGAGCCGCTTGACCCGGGTACGGCAATCGCCTGCAGCCGGAAGCGGCCAACCCACTACCTACGACTTCCCTCAGCGGGAGCGAATTCGGCATGTCCGCATGCCTGAATTCAAACTCGCGGGACTCGATTATGAGTCCACGGAGGAATCGGCTAACGTAGTGAATGTCGAAAGGCCGACGAGCGAAAGCGCGAAGGCGTCGACAAATCCCGCCGACAGGGAATCGGATCGAAAAGGATCTGATAGAGTCGGAAACGCAAGACCGAAGGGAAGCGCCCGGAGGAAAGCCCGAGAGGGTGAGTACAAAGGAAGCGTCCGTTCCTTGAGAACTCAACAGCGTGCCAAAAGTCAACGCCAGATATGTTGATACCCCGACCTGATCGGATATCCGTTCGGGTTGAGGTTCCTTTGAAGTAACACAACAGCGAGGACGCTGTGAACGGTCGGATTATTCCTCCGACTGTTCCGCTCTCGTGGTGTCACCCGATTACGGGTAAACATTCACGGAGAGTTTGATCCTGGCTCAGGACGAACGCTGGCGGCGTGCTTAACACATGCAAGTCGAACGATGAACCACTTCGGTGGGGATTAGTGGCGAACGGGTGAGTAACACGTGGGCAATCTGCCCTTCACTCTGGGACAAGCCCTGGAAACGGGGTCTAATACCGGATACTGACCCTCGCAGGCATCTGCGAGGTTCGAAAGCTCCGGCGGTGAAGGATGAGCCCGCGGCCTATCAGCTTGTTGGTGAGGTAATGGCTCACCAAGGCGACGACGGGTAGCCGGCCTGAGAGGGCGACCGGCCACACTGGGACTGAGACACGGCCCAGACTCCTACGGGAGGCAGCAGTGGGGAATATTGCACAATGGGCGAAAGCCTGATGCAGCGACGCCGCGTGAGGGATGACGGCCTTCGGGTTGTAAACCTCTTTCAGCAGGGAAGAAGCGAAAGTGACGGTACCTGCAGAAGAAGCGCCGGCTAACTACGTGCCAGCAGCCGCGGTAATACGTAGGGCGCAAGCGTTGTCCGGAATTATTGGGCGTAAAGAGCTCGTAGGCGGCTTGTCACGTCGGTTGTGAAAGCCCGGGGCTTAACCCCGGGTCTGCAGTCGATACGGGCAGGCTAGAGTTCGGTAGGGGAGATCGGAATTCCTGGTGTAGCGGTGAAATGCGCAGATATCAGGAGGAACACCGGTGGCGAAGGCGGATCTCTGGGCCGATACTGACGCTGAGGAGCGAAAGCGTGGGGAGCGAACAGGATTAGATACCCTGGTAGTCCACGCCGTAAACGGTGGGCACTAGGTGTGGGCAACATTCCACGTTGTCCGTGCCGCAGCTAACGCATTAAGTGCCCCGCCTGGGGAGTACGGCCGCAAGGCTAAAACTCAAAGGAATTGACGGGGGCCCGCACAAGCGGCGGAGCATGTGGCTTAATTCGACGCAACGCGAAGAACCTTACCAAGGCTTGACATACACCGGAAAGCATCAGAGATGGTGCCCCCCTTGTGGTCGGTGTACAGGTGGTGCATGGCTGTCGTCAGCTCGTGTCGTGAGATGTTGGGTTAAGTCCCGCAACGAGCGCAACCCTTGTCCCGTGTTGCCAGCAAGCCCTTCGGGGTGTTGGGGACTCACGGGAGACCGCCGGGGTCAACTCGGAGGAAGGTGGGGACGACGTCAAGTCATCATGCCCCTTATGTCTTGGGCTGCACACGTGCTACAATGGCCGGTACAATGAGCTGCGATACCGCAAGGTGGAGCGAATCTCAAAAAGCCGGTCTCAGTTCGGATTGGGGTCTGCAACTCGACCCCATGAAGTCGGAGTCGCTAGTAATCGCAGATCAGCATTGCTGCGGTGAATACGTTCCCGGGCCTTGTACACACCGCCCGTCACGTCACGAAAGTCGGTAACACCCGAAGCCGGTGGCCCAACCCCTTGTGGGAGGGAGCTGTCGAAGGTGGGACTGGCGATTGGGACGAAGTCGTAACAAGGTAGCCGTACCGGAAGGTGCGGCTGGATCACCTCCTTTCTAAGGAGCACATAGCCGACTGCAGGCAAATGTCCTGCACGGTTGCTCATGGGTGGAACGTTGACTACTCGGCACACTTGATCCTGATCTTCTCGTCAGTACTGCTTCGGCGTGGAACACGAGTAAGGGAAGGCAAGGGTGTCGGGCACGCTGTTGGGTATCTGAGGGTACGGCCGTGAGGTCGCCTTCAGTTGCCGGCCCCGGTAAAAATCCGCGTGAGTGGGTTGTGACGGGTGGTTGGTCGTTGTTTGAGAACTGCACAGTGGACGCGAGCATCTGTGGCCAAGTTTTTAAGGGCGCACGGTGGATGCCTTGGCACCAGGAACCGATGAAGGACGTGGGAGGCCACGATAGGCCCCGGGGAGTCGTCAACCAGGCTTTGATCCGGGGGTGTCCGAATGGGGAAACCCGGCAGTCGTCATGGGCTGTCACCCGCTGCTGAACACATAGGCAGTGTGGAGGGAACGCGGGGAAGTGAAACATCTCAGTACCCGCAGGAAGAGAAAACAACCGTGATTCCGGGAGTAGTGGCGAGCGAAACCGGATGAGGCCAAACCGTATACGTGTGAGACCCGGCAGGGGTTGCGTGTGCGGGGTTGTGGGATCTCTCTTTTACGGTCTGCCGGCCGTGAGACGAGTCAGAAACCGTTGATGTAGGCGAAGGACATGCGAAAGGTCCGGCGTAGAGGGTAAGACCCCCGTAGTCGAAACGTCAACGGCTCGTTTGAGAGACACCCAAGTAGCACGGGGCCCGAGAAATCCCGTGTGAATCTGGCGGGACCACCCGCTAAGCCTAAATATTCCCTGGTGACCGATAGCGGATAGTACCGTGAGGGAATGGTGAAAAGTACCGCGGGAGCGGAGTGAAATAGTACCTGAAACCGTGTGCCTACAAGCCGTGGGAGCGTCGGGATGGAGCTTGCTCCATCCTCGTGACTGCGTGCCTTTTGAAGAATGAGCCTGCGAGTTTGCGGTGTGTTGCGAGGTTAACCCGGGTGGGGAAGCCGTAGCGAAAGCGAGTCCGAATAGGGCGTTTTTAGTAGCACGCTCAAGACCCGAAGCGGAGTGATCTAGCCATGGGCAGGTTGAAGCGGCTGTAAGAGGTCGTGGAGGACCGAACCCACCAGGGTTGAAAACCTGGGGGATGACCTGTGGTTAGGGGTGAAAGGCCAATCAAACTCCGTGATAGCTGGTTCTCCCCGAAATGCATTTAGGTGCAGCGTCGTGTGTTTCTTGCCGGAGGTAGAGCACTGGATAGGCGATGGGCCCTACCGGGTTACTGACCTTAGCCAAACTCCGAATGCCGGTAAGTGAGAGCGCGGCAGTGAGACTGTGGGGGATAAGCTCCATGGTCGAGAGGGAAACAGCCCAGAGCATCGACTAAGGCCCCTAAGCGTACGCTAAGTGGGAAAGGATGTGGAGTCGCACAGACAACCAGGAGGTTGGCTTAGAAGCAGCCACCCTTGAAAGAGTGCGTAATAGCTCACTGGTCTAGTGATTCCGCGCCGACAATGTAGCGGGGCTCAAGCGTACCGCCGAAGTCGTGTCATTGCAGCAATACGGCCAACGCCGGCTGTGATGGGTAGGGGAGCGTCGTGTGCCGGGTGAAGCAGCCGCGGAAGCGAGTTGTGGACGGTTCACGAGTGAGAATGCAGGCATGAGTAGCGATACAAACGTGAGAAACGTTTGCGCCGATTGACTAAGGGTTCCTGGGTCAAGCTGATCTGCCCAGGGTAAGTCGGGACCTAAGGCGAGGCCGACAGGCGTAGTCGATGGATAACCGGTTGATATTCCGGTACCCGCTGTGAAGCGTCAAACATCGAGCATCGTGATGCTAAGGCCGTGAAGCCGCCCTGATCTCTTCGGAGTTGAGGGGAGTGGTGGAGCCGCCGAACCAAGCGGTTAGTAGGTGAGTGATGGGGTGACGCAGGAAGGTAGTCCATCCCGGGCGGTGGTTGTCCCGGGGTAAGGGTGTAGGCCGGTGTGTAGGTAAATCCGCACACCTTGTGGCTGAGACCTGATGCCGAGCCGATTGTGGTGAAGTGGATGATCCTATGCTGTCGAGAAAAGCCTCTAGCGAGTTTCATGGCGGCCCGTACCCTAAACCGACTCAGGTGGTCAGGTAGAGAATACCGAGGCGTTCGGGTGAACTATGGTTAAGGAACTCGGCAAAATGCCCCCGTAACTTCGGGAGAAGGGGGGCCACACCTGGTGACGAGTTTTGCACTCTGAGCTGGGGGTGGCCGCAGAGACCAGCGAGAAGCGACTGTTTACTAAAAACACAGGTCCGTGCGAAGCCGTAAGGCGATGTATACGGACTGACGCCTGCCCGGTGCTGGAACGTTAAGGGGACCGGTTAGTCACATTTCGGTGTGGCGAAGCTGAGAACTTAAGCGCCAGTAAACGGCGGTGGTAACTATAACCATCCTAAGGTAGCGAAATTCCTTGTCGGGTAAGTTCCGACCTGCACGAATGGCGTAACGACTTCTCGACTGTCTCAACCATAGGCCCGGTGAAATTGCACTACGAGTAAAGATGCTCGTTTCGCGCAGCAGGACGGAAAGACCCCGGGACCTTTACTACAGTTTGATATTGGTGTTCGGTTCGGCTTGTGTAGGATAGCTGGGAGACTTTGAAGCTCGCACGCCAGTGTGGGTGGAGTCGTCGTTGAAATACCAGTCTGGTCGTGCTGGATGTCTAACCTGGGTCCGTGATCCGGATCAGGGACAGTGTCTGATGGGTAGTTTAACTGGGGCGGTTGCCTCCTAAAGAGTAACGGAGGCGCCCAAAGGTTCCCTCAGCCTGGTTGGCAATCAGGTGTTGAGTGTAAGTGCACAAGGGAGCTTGACTGTGAGACCGACGGGTCGAGCAGGGACGAAAGTCGGGACTAGTGATCCGGCGGTGGCTTGTGGAAGCGCCGTCGCTCAACGGATAAAAGGTACCCCGGGGATAACAGGCTGATCTTCCCCAAGAGTCCATATCGACGGGATGGTTTGGCACCTCGATGTCGGCTCGTCGCATCCTGGGGCTGGAGTCGGTCCCAAGGGTTGGGCTGTTCGCCCATTAAAGCGGTACGCGAGCTGGGTTTAGAACGTCGTGAGACAGTTCGGTCCCTATCCGCTGTGCGCGTAGGAGTCTTGAGAAGGGCTGTCCCTAGTACGAGAGGACCGGGACGGACGAACCTCTGGTGTGCCAGTTGTCCTGCCAAGGGCATGGCTGGTTGGCTACGTTCGGGAGGGATAACCGCTGAAAGCATCTAAGCGGGAAGCCTGCTTCGAGATGAGGACTCCCACCCCCTTGAGGGGTTAAGGCTCCCAGTAGACGACTGGGTTGATAGGCCGGATCTGGAAGCACCGTGAGGTGTGGAGGTGACCGGTACTAATAGGCCGAGGGCTTGTCCTCAGTTGCTCGCGTCCACTGTGTTAGTTCTGAGGCAACGACCGTTGCCGGATTTGAGTAGAACGCACAATTAAAGAGTGTGCTTGTTCGCTCGAAACCATTAGGGTTTCGGTGGTCATAGCGTAGGGGAAACGCCCGGTTACATTTCGAACCCGGAAGCTAAGCCTTACAGCGCCGATGGTACTGCAGGGGGGACCCTGTGGGAGAGTAGGACGCCGCCGAACAATCTTTGGGAAGGACCCCTGGTCCCCAGCGTTCAGCTGGGGACCAGGGGTCCTTTCGTTTTTCCAGGGCGCACCGGGTACCCGGCTGCGCGAGAATGACTTGCGGTACCGAAGACAGGAGTCACCCATGTCCACCAACTCTCCCGACGACCGACCGGAGCGCGACCAGCGCCGACGGGACAGTGGTGACCGTGGCGACCGCAGGGATCAGCGCGGGGACCGCGGTGGGTTCCGCCGAGACGACCGTCGGGGCGACGACCGTGGCGGACAGCGCGGTGGCTTCCGTCGTGACGACCGAGACCGTGGGCCGCGTCGGGACGATCGCGATCGTGGTGGCGACCGGGGTTTCCGTCGCGATGACCGGGGTGGTGACCGTCCGTCCTTCCGCCGCGACGACCGTGGTGAGCGTGGGGACCGGGGCGACCGTCCCGCGTACCGTCGCGACGACCGCGGAGAGCGTGGTGACCGCCCCGCCTTCCGTCGGGACGATCGCCGTGATGACCGTCGTGACGATCGGCGCGATGACCGCGGTGGGCAGCGCGGCGGCTTCCGTCGTGACGACCGTCGGGATGACGGCCGTGATGACCGCCGCGACGGTCGTCGCGAGGACAACCGCGGTGCCGGCTACGGGCGTCGGGACGACCGGGACCGTGGCGGCGACCGGGGCTTCCGTCGCGATGACCGGGGTGGTGACCGTCCGTCCTTCCGCCGCGACGACCGTGGTGAGCGTGGGGACCGGGGCGACCGTCCCTCGTACCGTCGCGACGACCGGGGTGACCGTCCCTCGTACCGGAGGGATGACCGCCGTGACGACCGTCGGGATGACCGTCCTGCCTTCCGGCGCGATGACCGTCGGGATGACCGTCCTGCCTTCCGGCGCGATGACCGGCGTGACGAGCGCCGTGACGACCGTCCTGCCTTCCGGCGTGACGACCGGCGCGATGACCGCCGTGACGACCGTCCTGCCTTCCGGCGTGACGACCGGCGCGATGACCGCCGTGACGACCGTCCTGCCTTCCGGCGTGACGACCGCCGTGACGACCGTGGCGATCGTGGTGGCTTCCGGCGGGACGACAACCGTGGTGAGCGCGGCGGATTCGGCCGACGCGACGACGGCCGGGGTGGTGACCGTGGTGGGTTCCGTGGGCGTGACGACCGCGGAGGCCGCGGGCCCCGTCGAGATGACCGCGGAGGGCGGCCCGGCGGCTACCGGGGCCGTGACGACCGGCAGGGCGGCGGTGGCCGTTTCCGCGACGAGCGCGACCGTGACCGGGACCGGGAGCCGATCAAGCGGCTGCCGATCCCCGAGGAGGTCACGGGCGACGAGATCGACAAGGACGTGCGGCAGGAGCTGCAGAGCCTGCCCAAGACGCTCGCGGAGGACGTCGCCAGGAACCTGGTGATGGTCGCGCGGCTGCTCGACGAGGACCCGGAGGCCGCGTACGGCTACTCCAGGGTCGCCCTGCGCCTGGCGTCCCGCGTCGCCGCCGTACGGGAGGCGGCCGGGTTCGCCGCGTACGCCAACCAGAAGTACGCCGAGGCGCTGGCGGAGTTCCGGGCCGCTCGGCGGATGACCGGTTCCGTGGAGCTGTGGCCGGTGATGGCCGACTGCGAGCGCGGGCTCGGCCGGCCGGAGAAGGCGCTGGACATGGCCGGTGCCCCCGAGGTGCACAAGCTGGACAAGGCCGGTCAGGTCGAGATGCGCCTGGTGGCGGCCGGCGCCCGGCGTGACATGGGGCAGCTGGACGCGGCCATCGTGACGCTGCAGAGCCCCGAGCTCGCCTCGAACTCCGTACAGCCGTGGACCGCGCGGCTGCGGTACGCCTACGCCGACGCGCTGCTGGCCGCAGGCCGGGAGCAGGAGGCGCGGGAGTGGTTCGCGAAGGCCGTGGAGTCGGACCGGGACGGCAGCACGGACGCCTCCGACCGGCTCGCCGAGCTGGACGGCGTGGAGTTCATGGACGCCCTGGACGAGGGTGAGTCCGAGAGCGATGGGCAGAGGCCTGCCGCCGAGGACGGCGACGAGGATTGATGGGCCGATGGCAATGGCCTGACGCCTGAGGCGAGTCGAGGGGGCGGGACCGGTTCACGGGCCCGCCCCCTCGGCGTGTCGGCAGGCCGTCTCAGGCGTCGAGTGGGCGCAGCACCAGGCCCGAGGCCGGTTTCGGGCCGAAGGAGGTCGACTTGCGGGGCATCGTGACGCCCTGTCGGGCCAGTTCGCGGACGACCTCCTCGCGGACCGGGTGCATCAGCACCGCCGTACCGCCGTCGCGCTCGGCCTTCTCCACGGTGGCCGCCGTGTCGTGGATGTAGGAGATGTGGGACGCCGAGTCGTCCGGAACGTGCCAGACGTGCGCGAGGAGCGTGGCGTGCAGGACGGTGGCGTCCAGCGTGCGCCAGGCCTCGGGCCGGTCGGTGGGGATTGTGCGGGCCAGCAGGCCGGGATCCGGCAGGTCGACGAGGTGGAAGGCGCCGTCGCCGGCGAGGAGGAAGGCGTTGCCCGAGCCGGCCGCCTTCGCCAGGGTCTCCAGTGACTCGTCCAGGGAGGTGCCGAGGCGGCGGACGCGGAAGTGTCCGGCGAGGGCGGCCACGGCTTCGTGCACCGGGACGCCGTGCAGGAGCCGGTGGATGGCGCGGACGCGGAGCGGGTAGCGGGCCGTGTCGACCAGGAGGACCAGGCCGTGGTCCCACGGGCTGGGCGAAGGGTGTTCCGCGCGGAGGGTGCGGTAGGTGGCCCAGCGGTGGTGGCCGTCGGCGATGAGGGCCTGGTGCCGGGACAGCTCGGCCCGGACGCGGGCCACGGTGTCCGGGGCGGTGACCGACCACAGGCGGTGGCAGAAGCCGTCCTCCGTGGTCGTGGAGAGGAGCGGCGGCTGCTCGGCCGTGCGTTCCACGAGGGCGGTGGTGGCCGGTGTCGCGTCGTCGCCCCGGTAGGTCAGGAGGAGGGGCTCGAGGTTCGCCCGGGTGGCCCGCATGAGTGCCGCGCGGTCGGCGACGACGTGCGGCATGACGTCCTCGTGCGGCAGGACCACCTGCTCGGACGGGTCCGACACGCGCAGGGCGCCGATGATGCCGCGCTGCAGCATGCCCTCGCGGTCGCGTTGTTCGTAGACGTACAGACCCGGTTCGGGGTCGGTGGTCAGGACGCCCTCCGCCGTCCAGCGCCGCAGGGTGCGGGCGGCCTGCTCGTTGCGCGCCTCGGGTGTGGCGGCCTGGGGCAGGATCAGCCGGACGATGTTGTACGGGTCGGCGGACTCCAGGTGCAGCAGGCCGTCGGGGCGGACCACGACGTCGTAGGGAGGAGAGGTCACGGCGGCCAGGCTGCCGACCCGGTCGGGGTCGTAGCGGAGGCCTCGGAACGGGGTGAGTTCCAGGCCCCGGCGCGCCGTTGCTTCCGGGTGACCTGCAGAGTTCATCCCGGCATCGTACGTGTGTCGGTGGCATGGGGGATGATCGGGGGAAAGGCGACGAACGAGGAGCGATGCGCAATGAGCCGGAGCGTCAGGACGAGGCCCGCGGGCAGTGGGCCGGACCTGAGTGAGGCGTACGACACGGCGCTGCTCGACCTGGACGGCGTGGTGTACGCCGGGGGGAACGCGATCGCTCACGCCGTCGACTCCCTCGCCGCGGCCCGCGACGGCGGGATGCGCCTGGCCTACGTCACCAACAACGCGCTCCGGACCCCCGACGCGGTGGCCGCGCACCTGACCGAGCTGGGCATACCGACGGGGGCCGAGGACGTCATCACGTCGGCGCAGGCGGTGGCCCGGCTGATGGCCGAGCAGCTGCCCTCGGGGGCGCGGGTGCTGGTGATCGGTGGTGAAGGGCTGCGCGTGGCGCTGCGGGAGCGCGGTCTCGAGCCCGTGGAGTCGGCCGAGGACGATCCGGCGGCCGTGGTGCAGGGGTTCGGCGGGCCGGAGCTGCCCTGGGGGCGGTTCGCCGAGGCCTGTTACGCGATCGAGCGGGGCGTGCCCTGGTACGCCTCCAACACCGACCTGACCATCCCGGGCGCCCGCGGGATCGCCCCGGGCAACGGCGCGGCGGTGGAGGTCGTGCGGATCGCGACCGGCGCCGAGCCGCAGGTCGCGGGCAAGCCCTTGCCGCCCATGCACCGCGAGACGATCCTGCGGACCGGCGCCCGGCGCCCGTTGGTGGTGGGCGACCGGCTGGACACGGACATCGAGGGGGCGTTCAACGGGGAGGTCGACTCGCTGCTCGTCCTGACCGGTGTGACCGACGGGGCGCAGCTGCTGGCGGCGGCGCCCCAGCACCGGCCGACGTACGTCGACGCCGATCTGCGCGGGCTGCTCACCGGGCAGCCGGAGGTCACCGGCGACGCGGAGGGAGGCTTCCGCTGCGGGGGCTGGACGGCGACGGCCGGCGGGGAGCGGCTGGAGCTGGACGGCGACGGCGCGGCGCTGGACGGGCTGCGCGTCCTGTGCGCGGCGGCCTGGACTGCGGGCGGGGAGCAGGGGTGCGGGCTGGACTCGGGGAAGGCGCTGGCGCGACTGGGGTTGTGAGACGGCGCACGGGGAAGGCGCCCGTTGGTGCCCGTCCGTGCCGTTCACCGGCCCGGGCGGCCCGGGACGTCCCCGGGCGGGGCCCGCGGCCCCGGGAAGGCTCGGGGATCGTGATCGATTGGCAGGGTAGGCTAACCTAACTGCGTGTTGGTCGACAGTCCCCCCGAACAGCGCGCGGAGACCGCTCCCGCGCCGCCCTCCAAGCGCCGTGTCCTGCGCGCAGCGGGGCTGCCCGTCTCCGTGGCGGCCCTGGTGCTTATCGTGTTGGTGAGCATCGCGATCGGTGCGAAGGACCTGTCCCTGGCGGAGGTCTGGCACGGCCTCTTCCACGACTCGGGCACCTACGGCGACGTCGTGGTCGGTGAACGGCTGTCCCGTACCGTCCTCGGGCTGCTGGTCGGCGCCGCCCTCGGCCTCGCGGGGGCCGTGCTCCAGGCGCTCACCCGCAACCCGCTGGCCGATCCCGGACTCCTCGGCATCAACGCGGGCGCCTCGGCGGCCGTGGTCACGGGCATCACCTTCTTCGGCGTCACCTCGCTGACCGGGTACGTCTGGTTCGCCTTCGCCGGTGCGGCGGGGGTCGGCGCGCTGGTCTGGTTCCTGGGGGGCAGCCGGGGGGCCACGCCGGTGCGGCTGGTACTGGCCGGCACCGCGATCAGCGCCGCCCTCTTCGGCTACCTCCAGGCCGTGATGATCATGGACGACGCGGCGCTGGGCCGGATGCGCTTCTGGACGGTCGGTTCGCTCGCCTCGGCGACGACCGGCACCATCCGCGAGGTACTGCCGTTCTTCGTGGTGGGCACGGTCCTCGCCCTCGCGCTCGCCCGGCCGCTCAACGCCATGGAGATGGGCGACGACACCGCCAAGGCCCTCGGCGCCAACCTGAACCGCACCCGGGCGCTGTCCATGCTCGCCGCGACCGTGCTGTGCGGCGCCGCGACCGCCGCCTGCGGGCCGATCGTCTTCGTCGGGCTGATGATCCCGCACATCGTCCGCTCCTTCACCGGACCCGACATGCGCTGGATCCTGCCGTACGCGGCGATCCTGTCCCCGGTGCTGCTGCTGGGCGCGGACGTCCTCGGCCGGATCGTCGCACGGCCCTCGGAGCTCCAGGTCGGCATCGTCACCGCCGTCCTCGGCGGGCCGGTCTTCATCTTTCTCGTACGACGGCGGAGGACGGCCCAGCTGTGAAGACCGCGAAGAACGCGAAGAACGGGAAGACCGCGAAGACCGCGAAGACCGTGAAGTACGGGAAGACCGTGAAGTACGGGGAGACCGTGAAGAGGGTTCGGGCCGTCCGCACTCCGGGCGGGCTGTCCCTTCGCCTCGACGTACGGGCCGCGGTGGTCGTCGCGCTGCTGCTGCTCCTCGCGCTCGCCGCGAGCGTGCTGCTGATCGGCACCGGTGACTTCGACATACCGGCCGTCGACGTGCTGAAGACCCTGGTCGGCCAGGGCAACGCCGGGCAGGAGTTCATCGTCAACGAGCTGCGGCTGCCGCGGGTCCTGGTCGGACTGCTGGTCGGCGCCGCGCTCGGGGTCGGCGGTGCGCTCTTCCAGGCCATCTCCCGCAACCCGCTCGGCAGTCCGGACGTCCTGGGCCTCGGGCAGGGGGCGACGGCCGGTGCGCTCATCATGATCGTCCTGTTCTCCGGCAGCTCGGCCCAGGTCACCGTCGGCGCGCTCGTCGGCGGCCTGGTGACCGGTCTCGCCATCTATCTGCTCGCCTGGAAGCGGGGCGTGCACGGATACCGGCTGGTCCTGGTCGGTATCGGGGTGTCCGCGATCGTCACGGCGGTCAACGGCTACCTGCTCACCCGCGCCGACATCGTCGACGCCTCGCGTGCCGTCGTCTGGATGACCGGGTCCCTCAACGGCCGCGACTGGGACCAGGTCTGGCCCCTGCTCGCGCTGTGCGCCGTGCTCGTGCCGCTCGTGCTCACCAACGGACGGGCGCTGCGGATGATGGAGATGGGCGACGACGTGTCGTACGCCCTCGGGGTGCGCGTCGAGCGGGTGCGGGCGCTGCTGATGGTGGCCGCCGTGCTGCTCACCGCCGCGGCCACCGCCGCCGCCGGACCGGTCAGCTTCGTGGCGCTCACCGCGCCGCAGCTCGCCCGGCGCCTGACCCGCTCGCCCGGCCCCAATCTGCTGCCGTCCCTGTGCATGGGCGCCGCTCTGCTGGTCGGCGCCGACTGGATCTCGCAGCGGGTCTTCGGCGCCGAGCAACTGCCCGTGGGCGTCGTCACCGGCGTGCTCGGCGGCGTCTACCTGCTGTGGCTGCTGGTCACCGAGCGCAAGGCGGGCCGGATATGAGCGCCGGCACCGGCCACCGCAGCGGGCCGAACAACCGAAGGAGCAACAGCAACGTGAACCGCCTGACCGCCGAGAACGTCACCCTCGCCTACGACCAGCGGGTCATCGCGGAGAAGCTGTCGGTGGAGATACCCGACAACTCCTTCACCGTGATCGTCGGCCCGAACGCGTGCGGCAAGTCCACGCTGCTGCGCGCCCTGTCACGGATGCTCAGGCCGAGCCAGGGCCGGGTGCTGCTCGACGGATCGGTCATCCAGTCGATGCCCGCCAAGCAGGTCGCCCGGACCCTCGGCCTGCTCCCGCAGTCCTCCATCGCGCCCGACGGCATCACCGTCGGCGACCTCGTCGGCCGCGGCCGCTACCCGCACCAGGGAATCCTGCGTCAGTGGTCGACCGAGGACGAGCGGGTGGTCCAGGAGTCGATGGCCCGGACCGGCATCTCGGAGCTGGCCGACCGCTACGTCGACGAACTCTCCGGCGGACAGCGCCAGCGCGTGTGGATCGCCATGGCGCTGGCCCAGCAGACCCCGCTGCTGCTCCTCGACGAGCCGACGACGTACCTGGACATCCAGCACCAGATCGACGTCCTCGACCTGTGCGCGGAACTCCACGAGGAGCAGGGGCGCACCCTCGTGGCCGTGCTGCACGACCTCAACCACGCCGCCCGCTACGCCACCCACCTCATCGCCCTGCGCGAGGGGCGGGTCATCGCCGAGGGCGCGCCGAAGGACATCGTCACCGCCGACCTGGTCGAGCGGGTCTTCGGGCTGCGCTGCCAGGTCATCGACGATCCCGAGACGGGTACGCCGCTGGTGGTGCCGGCCGCCCGCAAAGGGCGCACCAAGCAGGTGACCGAGCAGGCGAAGGCGGTCGCTACAGGAGCTTCCTGAGCCGGAGCAGGTCGCGCAGGCCCGCTTCCAGCTTCACCCGGCCCGAGCCCCAGGCCCGGGCGAAGTTCAGTTCGCCCGCCACCAGGGCCACCAGGTCGTCGCCGGTCATCGCCAGCCTGATCTCGGCCCGCTCGCGCGGCGGCCCCTCCAGGGTCTCGCGCACGTCGATGCGGCCGTCCGCCATGCGTCCGGCGAAGGTGACGTCCAGGTCGGTGATGTGGCAGCTCACCGAGCGGTCCAGCTCAGTGGCCGACCGCACGTCCCCTTCGGCGCCCCGCATGGTGTCCGAGAGCTTGTCGAGTGCGGCACGGCACTCCTCAGTCGTCGCCATCGGGACCGACCGTACCCCAGCGCCACGCTGTAGCGTCGGGGCATGAGCGACGCAGTACCCGAGCCGGAACCCCAGCGCGAGCCGGTGGCCGGTGCCGAGGCGGCGGAGCCCGGGGCGGACACCGGCCCCGGGTACGAGCCGGCCGCCCCCGCACCGCTGGACGTCCCGCGCGACCCCACGGGGAACACCGAGGTCGACGCCCGGCTGGCGCGGCTGGCCGACGCCGACCACCTCGCCACCGACGGACACGTCGAGGTGTACGAGGATGTACACCGGGGGCTGCGCGACGCGCTCACCGCGCTCGACGCCCGCCCGGGTCCTCCGGAACCTCCGGGCCGCCCGGGACCACCGGCGCCCCCGCCGCCATCACCGTACGACCGCAGGAGCTGAACCGAACGTGGCAGGAGTCGCACGCCGCCGTCTCGACGCGGAGCTGGTGCGCCGCAAGCTGGCGCGCTCGCGCGAGCACGCGAGCCAGCTGATCGCCGCCGGGCGGGTCACCGTCGGCAAGACCGTCGCGACCAAACCCGCCACGCAGGTCGAGACCGCCGCCGCGATCGTCGTGACCGCCGACGACAACGACCCCGACTACGTCTCGCGCGGCGGCCACAAGCTCGCCGGGGCCCTGGCCGCCTTCGTACCGCAGGGCCTCGTGGTCGAGGGGCGGCGGGCCCTGGACGCCGGCGCCTCCACCGGCGGCTTCACCGACGTACTGCTGCGGGCGGGCGCCGCGCACGTCGTCGCCGTGGACGTCGGATACGGACAACTCGCCTGGAGTCTCCGGCAGGATGAACGCGTCACCGTCAAGGACCGTACGAACGTACGGGAGTTGACGCCGGAAGCGATCGATGGGGAGCCCGTGGACCTTGTCGTGGGGGATCTGTCCTTCATCCCGCTCGCACTGGTGCTGCCGGCCCTGGTGCGGTGCACCCGGCCGGGCGCCGACCTGGTGATGATGGTGAAGCCGCAGTTCGAGGTGGGGAAGGAGCGGCTGGGCAGCGGGGGAGTGGTACGCAGCGCGCAGTTGCGGGCCGAGGCCGTGCGGGGAGTCGCGCGGAAGGCCTGGGAGCTGGGGCTCGGGGTGAAGGGGGTCACCGCCAGTCCGCTGCCGGGCCCCTCCGGGAACGTCGAGTACTTTCTGTGGCTGCGGGCCGGGGCCGGTGAACTGGACCCGGCCGACGTTGACCGTGCAGTGGCGGAGGGGCCGCGTTGACACAGAACCGAGTGCGTACTGTTTTCCTGCTCGCCCACACCGGGCGCCCCGCTGCCATCCGCAGCGCGGAGCTGGTGGTCAAGGGGCTGCTGCGGGCCGGGATCGGCGTACGGGTCCTGGAGGCCGAGGCGCGCGACCTGCCGCTGCCGGGCGAGGTGGAGCTGGTCGGCGAGGCCACCCCGCAGTGCCTGGACGGGTGCGAGCTGCTGATCGTGCTGGGCGGCGACGGCACGCTGCTGCGCGGCGCCGAGTTCGCCCGCGCCTCGGGCGTGCCGATGCTCGGCGTCAACCTCGGCCGGGTCGGCTTCCTCGCGGAGGCCGAGCGCGACGACCTCGACAAGGTCGTCGACCGGGTGGTGAACCGGGCCTACGAGGTCGAGGAGCGGATGACCGTCGACGTCGTCGTCCACCGCAACGGCGACATCGTGCACACCGACTGGGCGCTGAACGAGGCCGCCGTGCAGAAGGCGGGCGCCGAGAAGCTGCTGGAGGTCGTGCTGGAGATCGACGGCCGGCCGGTGACCGGGTTCGGCTGCGACGGCATCGTGCTGTCGACGCCGACCGGGTCGACGGCGTACGCCTTCTCGGCCGGGGGCCCCGTGGTGTGGCCCGAGGTGGAGGCGCTGCTGATGGTGCCGATCAGCGCCCACGCGCTGTTCGCCAAGCCGCTGGTGACCTCGCCGGACTCGGTGCTCGCGGTGGAGGTGCTGCCGCACGTCCCGCCGGGGGTGTTGTGGTGTGACGGGCGGCGGACGGTGGAGCTGCCGCCGGGGGCGCGGGTGGAGGTGCGGCGGGGGGCGGTGCCGGTGCGGCTGGCCCGGCTGCATCACGCGTCGTTCACGGACCGGCTGGTGGCGAAGTTCGCGTTGCCGGTCTCCGGGTGGCGGGGGGCGCCGCACTAGCGGTCCCGAAGGGGTGGTTCCGGTGCGTCGCGGGCTGCGGTGCGTTGTGGCTGGTCGCGCCCTTCCCCGGGCCCCCGACGGCACAACCCGGCCCGGCGTGACAGGGGCGGCCTGTGTGCGCTTTCCGGCCTCGACCTCGTATGGTCGTGTCCGTGCTTGAGGAGATGCGGATACGGTCGCTCGGAGTCATCGATGACGCCGTGGTCGAGCTGTCGCCCGGGTTCACCGCTGTCACCGGTGAGACGGGTGCCGGCAAGACCATGGTGGTCACCAGCCTGGGGTTGCTCCTGGGCGGGCGCGCCGACGCGGCGCTCGTGCGGATCGGGGCGAAGAACGCGGTCGTCGAGGGGCGCATCGCCGTGCCCGGCGACGCCGCGGTGGCCGTCCGGGCCGAGGAGGCCGGGGCCGAGCTGGACGACGGGGCGCTGCTGATCAGCCGTACCGTGTCCGCCGAGGGAAGATCGCGCGCGCACCTGGGCGGGCGGTCGGTGCCGGTGGGGATGCTCGCCGAGCTGGCCGACGAGCTGGTCGCCGTGCACGGGCAGACCGACCAGCAGGGGCTGCTGAAGCTGAACCGGCAGCGCCAGGCCCTGGACCGGTACGCGGGCGACGCGGTCGCCGGGCCGCTCGCCAAGTACGCGGAGGCCTACCGTCGGCTGCGGGCCGTCGTCCGTGAGCTGGAGGAGATCACCACGCGCGCGCGTGAGCGCGCCCAGGAGGCCGATCTGCTGCGCTACGGCCTCGACGAGATCGCCGCGGTCGAGCCGCGCGCGGGTGAGGACGTGGAGCTGGCGGAGGAGGCGGAGCGGCTGGGGCACGCCGAGGCACTCGCGTCGGCCGCCACGGTCGCCCACGCCGCCCTGGCGGGCAACCCGGAGGATCCCGAGGGCGTGGACGGCGCCACGCTCGTCGCGGGCGCGCAGCGGGCCCTGGACGCCGTACGGTCCCACGACCCGGCGCTGGCCGCGCTCGCCGAGCGGATCGGCGAGGTCGGCATCCTGCTGCGCGACGTGGCCGGGGAACTCGCCGGGTACGCCGACGACCTGGACGCCGACCCGTTGCGGCTGGCGGCGGTCGAGGAGCGCCGGGCCGCGCTCACCGCGCTGACGCGGAAGTACGGCGAGGACATCGCGGCCGTGCTGAGCTGGGCCGAGCAGAGCGCCGCGCGGCTGACCGAGCTGGACGGCGACGACGAGCGGATCGGCGAGCTGACCGCCGAGCGGGACGCGCTGCGGGCGGAGCTGGGCGGGCTCGCCCAGGCGCTGACCGACGCGCGGACCGAGGCCGCCGAGCGGTTCGCCGCCGCGGTGACCGCCGAGCTGGCGTCGCTCGCCATGCCCCACGCGCGCGTGTCCTTCGCGATCCGGCAGACCGAGGACCCGGAGGGTGTCGAGATCGGTGGGCGTACGGTCGCGTACGGGCCGTCGGGCGCGGACGAGGTGGAGCTGCTGCTGGCCCCGCACCCCGGCGCGCCGGCCCGGCCGATCGCCAAGGGCGCGTCCGGCGGTGAGCTGTCGCGCGTGATGCTGGCCGTGGAGGTCGTCTTCGCGGGCACCGATCCCGTGCCGACGTACCTGTTCGACGAGGTCGACGCCGGGGTCGGCGGCAAGGCGGCGGTGGAGATCGGGCGGCGGCTGGCGCGGCTGGCCAGGAGCGCGCAGGTCGTGGTCGTCACGCACCTGCCGCAGGTGGCCGCGTTCGCCGACCGGCAGCTACTGGTGGAGAAGACGAACGACGGCTCGGTGACCCGCTCCGGCGTGAAGGTCCTGGAGGGCGAGGAACGCGTCCGGGAACTCTCCCGGATGCTCGCCGGCCAGGAGGACTCGGAGACGGCCCGCGCCCACGCGGAGGAACTGCTGGAAACGGCCCGGGCCGACCGGTAGGGACTCCGGGGCCCGGGCCGACCGGTAGGGACTCCGGGGGCCGGGCCGACCGGTAGGGACTCCGGGGGCCGGGCGGGCGTGCTTCGGCGGTCTCCCGGACGCACGCCCCGGGTGGCCGGTGCGACGGCGTGACGTTCACTCGTACGAGTGAGGTGGTTCCGTGTCGTTGTCCCGCCGGTCGTCCGGTCGTGGCGGTCGTCGTTCCCGGAACACCCGTGCGGCCTGGCATCCTTGACGGAGCGGCGCACGGGAAACCGCCCGGCGCACCCCGTCCGCACCATCCTTCTGTACGTTCTTCGTGACCGTCCCCACGTCCTTCGTGACCGTCTCCCGCCGAACCAGGAGCCCCGGCCAGGTGACCCCTGTGAGCAGCCACTCACCGCACGGCCAGTCGCCGCTGCGCACCGTGCAGGTGCTGGGCGGTGGCAACGCCGGCAGCAGCGCGCACGTGCGCTCACTGGCCGCGGGGCTCGTCGCGCGGGGCGTGAAGGTGACGGTGTGCGCCCCCTCCGATGCGGAGTGCACCTACGACTTCACCGGCGCCGGGGCCGACCACGTGCACGTGCCGCGCAGCAGCGATCCCGTATCGGTGGCCGCGCTGCGCACGGTGTGCGCCGAGGCCGACCTGGTGCACGCGCACGGACTGCACGCCTCCTTCCGGGCCGCCCTGGCCCTCGGCGGCCGGCGCGTACGCACGCCGCTCGTCGTCACCTGGCACGACCGGGCGCACGCCGAGGGAGCCCGCGGCCAGCTGCTGCGTGTGCTGGAGCGGCGGGTCATGAAGGCCGCCACCGTCGTGCTCGGCGCCACCTCGGAGCTGGTCGACGGGGCGCGCCGGACGGGCGCCCGGGACGCCCGCCTCGGCCCCGTCGCACTCCCCGCCCGTCCGGGCCCGCCGGCCGGATCCGACGACCCCGACCCGCTGCGGCCCAAGGTCCGGGCCGAACTCGGCGCCATCGACCGGCCGTTGCTGGTGGCGGTCGGATCGCTCGAGCGGCACCGCGGGTACGACGTGCTGCTCGACGCCGCCCGCGTGTGGCGCCGCCTCGACCCGGCGCCGCTGGTCGTGGTCGCCGGGGAGGGACCGCTGCGTGGCGAGTTGCAGGGCCGGATCGAGGGCGAGGGGCTGCCGGTGGTACTCGTCGGCAGCCGCGACGACGTGCCCGACCTGCTGGCGGCGGCCGACCTCGCGCTGCTGCCGAGCCGCCGGGAGCCGGGGCGCTCCGTACTCGCCCAGGAGGCGCTCCACGCGCGCGTGCCCCTCGTCGCCGGTGCCGTCGGCGGCATCCCCGAGCTGGTCGGCGACGCCGCCGAACTCGTCCCGCCGGGCGACGCGGCGGCCCTCGCCGACGCCGTGGTCCGCCTGCTCGCCGACCCCGCGCGGCAGGACGAACTCCGTGAGCGGGGCACGCGGCAGGCGGCCACGTGGCCGACCGAGGACGAGACCGTCGCCCAGGTGCTGAGCATCTACGACGAGTTGACGCAGCCCACGCCGCTGCTCTAGGCACCCGCCTCGTCCCCGCCCCTTACGGCACGTGCCGGCGGGCGCGCAGGGCCAGGCTCAACGCCAGTACGGTCTGCGGGTCGTCGAGGTCCGTGCCCAGCAACTCCCCGATCCTGGCGAGCCGGTTGTAGAGGGTCTGCCGGTTGAGGTGGAGTTCCCGGGCCGTCTCCGCCTTGCGGCCGGCGTGGGCCAAGTACGTCTGGAGGGTGGGCAGCAGGGGCGGCTTGGAGCGGTCGTCGTGGTCCCGCAGCGGGCCGATGGCCCGGTCCACGAACGCCGCGAGGTCCGGATGGTCGCGCAGCCGCCACAGCAGCAGGTCGATGTCCAGGCGCCGCGCGTCGTACCAGGGCCGGTCGGTCAGGCCCTGCGCCGCGGTCGCCGTCTCCGCCGCGTGCCTGAGGCCCGCCGAGGCCGCCGCCCAGCCGCCGGACACCCCGACGACCACGACGGGGGGCTGCGCCCCGGGACGCCGCATCCCGGCCCGCTCCGCGCCCGCCCGCAGCGCCACCGCGACCCGGTCGGCGACCGCGGCCCGCTCCGACTCCGAGCGCAGCCCCAGCAGCAGCGGGACCCGGCCCTCCACCGGCCGCACGCCCAGCAGGACCGGCACCCCCACCGACGCCAGCTCCTCGGCGACGGCGCGGGCCAGCACCGCCCAGCCGCCGCCCGCCGGGGACAGGGCGTCGCCGAGCCGCATCACCACCGGGAGCAGCGGACCGGCGCCCGGCTTGAAGCCGAGGACGCGGGCCTGCGCGGGGGCGTCCTCGGCGGTGATCCGCCCCTCGGCGAGGTCGGTGAGGAAGTCGCCCCGCCCGCGCGCCGCCAGCTCCTCCTCCTGCCGCGCCTGCATCAGCACCACGGCGAGGATGCCCGCCGCCCGCTCCGCCGCCATCCGGTGCACCGGCGCCGGCGAGGACCGTACCGGCAGCAGGACGAGGCGGGCCCGGACCGATCCCGTGCCGGGGCCCCCGCCGGGCACGTCCACGAGGACCGAGCCCGCCGGGGGCGGCGCGTCCTTGTGCGGGTCCCGCAGCCCCTCCCAGACCTGAAGGGGGTCGGCGCCCTCGGGCCCGGCGCCGGCGGCGTACAGCAGGCGGCCGTCGGTGGTCTCCAGGAAGACGGGGTTGCCGGCGAAGTCGGCCAGGATGGCGAGGACCTGGGGCACTCCGCCGCCGCCGAGCAGCGCCTCGGTGCAGCGGCGGTGCACCTCCTCGGCCCGCTGGAGCAGCGCGTAGTGGCCGTTGACGATCTCGGTGTGGATCTCCTCGGTGACCGCCACGAACGGCACCTCGCGGTGCAGCTGCACCAGCGGCAGCCCGGCCGCGCGGGCCGTGTCGACCAGCGCCGCGGGCAGCCGGGTGAAGCGCGGGCCCAGCTCCACGACGAGCGCCGCGATGCCGCGCTCGGCCAGCGTGCGCACGAACGCCCGCTGCTCGGCGGGCCGGGTGCCGAGGCCGTACCCCGTGGTCAGCAGCAGTTCGCCGCCCTTGAGCAGCGAGGCGATGTTGGGCACCTCACCGGCGTGCACCCAGCGCACCGTGCGCTGCATGCGGTCGGCGCCCGCGAGGATCTCCGGCAGACCGCTGCGCAGCCCGGGCAGCTCCAGGGCCCGGCGCACGGTGATCCCGGCGCCCTGCGTGTCGAATCCGCTGTTCGTGCCGCTGTCCATGGGCCGGACGCTACCCGGCGCGACCCACCCGGGACATCCACCCGGGAGATCCCTCCGGGTCGTCCCCCCCGGGCATCCACCCGGCGATCCACCCGGGTCGTCCGCCCCGCCTCCCGCGGACCGGCGGGCGCCCGGTGGCCAGGGCACCCGACATGGACACCACCGGCGTGGCCGCCGCACGTGAGGACGCCGGCCCCCTCGACGGGCCCCTGCGGGTGGCGCGACGGGCGGACCGGCCGGGACACCGCGAGGTGTGGCTGGGGGAGGGGCCGACCCTGGGACGCGTTCGTGCTCGCCGCGGCCGCCGGAGCGGGCACGCGGCGGATCGCGCTCACCGCCGGGCCCGATCGGCGGCCCGGACACCGTACGGGCCCGGATGGATGCCTACGCCGAGACGGGCCCGGATGGACGCCTACGCCGAGACAGGCCCGGACGAGCCGGCCCCGGTACCGGCGACGGCGGGCGACCCGGGCGGCGAACGGACCCTGACGGCGCCGGCCCCCTGAACGGATCGCGGTCACCGGCCACCGGCGGCACCGGGCCCCCGGCACCGGGGGCCCGGTGCCACCGGTCAGCCGCCGTAGGCGCCGCTCGCCGTCAGCCTGAGGGCCGTGTCGATCAGGGGCACGTGACTGAAGGCCTGCGGGAAGTTGCCCACCTGGCGCTGCAGGCGGGGGTCCCACTCCTCGGCGAGAAGACCGAGGTCGTTGCGCAGGGAGAGGAGCTTCTCGAAGAGTTTGCGCGCCTCGTCGACCCGGCCGATCATCGCCAGGTCGTCCGCCATCCAGAACGAGCAGGCGAGGAAGGCGCCCTCGTCGCCCGGCAGACCGTCGACGCCCTCGGCCTCGCCGTCCGTCGGGTAGCGCAGGATGAAGCCGTCCGAGGTGGACAGCTCGCGCTGGATGGCCTCGATGGTGCCGATGACCCGCTTGTCGTCCGGCGGCAGGAAGCCCATCTGCGGAATCAGCAGCAGGGAGGCGTCCAGCGCCTGCGAGCCGTAGGACTGCGTGAACGTGTTGCGTTCCTTGTCGTAGCCCTTCTCGCACACGTCCCGGTGGATGTCGTCGCGCAACTGCTTCCAGCGCTCCAGCGGGCCGTCCGCGTCGCCGGACTCGATCAGCTTGATGGTGCGGTCGACGGCGACCCAGGCCATCACCTTGGAGTGCACGAAGTGGCGGCGCGGGCCGCGCACCTCCCAGATGCCCTCGTCCGGCTCGTTCCAGTGGTCCTCCAGGTAGCGGATCAGCTTGAGCTGGAGCACCGAGGCGTAGTCGTTGCGGGCCAGGCCCGTCATGTGGCCCAGGTGCAGGGCCTCGGTCACCTCGCCGTAGACGTCCAGCTGGAGCTGGTGGGCCGCGCCGTTGCCGACCCGGACCGGGCCGGAGCCCTCGTAGCCCGGCAGCCAGTCCAGCTCCGCCTCGCCCAGTTCCCGCTCGCCGGCGATGCCGTACATGATCTGCAGGTTCTCGGGGTCGCCCGCGACCGCGCGCAGCAGCCACTCGCGCCAGGCGCGGGCCTCCTCGCGGTAGCCGGTGCGCAGCAGCGAGGACAGCGTGATCGCGGCGTCGCGCAGCCAGGTGTAGCGGTAGTCCCAGTTGCGGACGCCGCCGATGTCCTCCGGCAGGGAGGTGGTGGGCGCGGCGACGATGCCCCCGGTGGGGGCGTACGTCAGGGCCTTCAGCGTGATCAGGGAGCGGACCACGGCCTCCCGGTAGGGACCGTGGTACGTGCAGTGCTCGACCCAGTCGCGCCAGAAGTCCTCGGTGGCCACCAGCGACTGCTCCGGCTCCGGCAGCGCCGGCGGCTCCTTGTGCGAGGGCTCCCACGAGATCGTGAACGCCACCCGGTCACCCGGCGCCACCGTGAAGTCCGCGTACGTGGTCAGCGCCTTGCCATAGGTCTCCGCCTCCGTGTCGAACCACACGGAGTCCGGACCCGCGACGGCCACCGTGCGGCCCTCGTGCTTGTGGACCCAGGGGACCACCCGGCCGTAGCTGAACCGCATCCGCAGCTCCGAGCGCATCGGCACCCGGCCGGAGACGCCCTCCACGATCCGGATCAGCTGCGGCGCGCCGTCGCGCGGCGGCATGAAATCGGTCACCCGGACGGTGCCGCGCGGGGTGTCCCACTCGGACTCCAGGATCAGCGAGTCGCCGCGGTAGGTCCGCCGGGCCGACGTGGGCGGTTCCGCGCCGGGGGCGTAGGCGGGTCCGAGCCGCCAGAAGCCGTGTTCCCCGGTGCCCAGCAGGCCGGCGAAGATGGCATGCGAGTCGAAGCGGGGCAGGCACAGCCAGTCGACTGTGCCGTCCCGGCAGACCAGGGCAGCGGTCTGCATGTCTCCGATGAGTGCGTAGTCTTCGATGCGCCCGGCCACGTGCAACTCCAGTCGAACGGCCACGTCACCCCGCATGGGGGCGGTCGCTAGTGCGGTCAGCGGTCAAGGGTGGGGTCAGGGGTGTGTGTCAGGGAAAGTGTGTCGAGGATGTCTGTCCTGTGTGCCATGCCTCGTTGAGCGATGAAGCAAAGCAGCCGTCCGGCCGTGCAGCCAAACGCGGTGCCCCGAACGACAATTGTTGCTCAACGAACTGACGAGCTCTCGTTGTTCCGGCGCTGACGGGCGAGGGGTGGTGCCGTGTCGCCGGGCGGGCTCGGCAGCGAACGTCCGAGCAGGATACGACGCACGTAGATGATCTGTGTGCCGCTCCGGGCAACCCGGGTCCGCCGAACGGGTGACCACCGCGTGAGGAAACGGTGACCGTCCCACCTGCGTGTCCGGGCGTGCGCGGAGGGTGGCCGGAAGCCATCGCCCCGAGGCGCTGATACGCTGGTAGCCCGTGGACCGGTGGGAGAAAAACCCCGGAACCGCAGCGACGGCGCCGCCGACGACACCCGGGACGACCGGGGCGGAGGACGAGCGCACCGCACCCCAGACCGCGACCACGGGAGCCCCCTCTTGGCCATGCCGCCCAAATCCTCGACGACCAAGCACATCTTCGTCACCGGGGGTGTCGCCTCCTCGCTCGGCAAGGGGCTCACCGCCTCCAGCCTCGGCATGCTGCTCAAGGCCAGGGGCCTGCGCGTCGTGATGCAGAAGCTCGACCCGTACCTGAACGTCGACCCCGGCACGATGAACCCCTTCCAGCACGGTGAGGTCTTCGTCACCAACGACGGCGCCGAGACCGACCTGGACATCGGCCACTACGAGCGCTTCCTCGACCGCGACCTCGACGGCTCGGCCAACGTCACCACCGGCCAGGTGTACTCCACGGTGATCGCCAAGGAGCGGCGCGGCGAGTACCTGGGCGACACCGTCCAGGTCATCCCGCACATCACCAACGAGATCAAGCACCGCATCCGCCGCATGGCGACGGACGAGGTCGACGTCGTGATCACCGAGGTCGGCGGCACCGTCGGCGACATCGAGTCGCTGCCGTTCCTGGAGACCGTCCGCCAGGTCCGGCACGAGGTCGGCCGCGACAACGTGTTCGTCGTGCACATCTCGCTCCTGCCCTACATCGGCCCCTCGGGCGAGCTGAAGACCAAGCCCACCCAGCACAGCGTCGCCGCCCTGCGCAACATCGGCATCCAGCCGGACGCGATCGTCCTGCGCTGCGACCGCGAGGTCCCGACCGCGATCAAGCGCAAGATCTCCCTGATGTGCGACGTCGACGAGGCGGCCGTGGTGGCCTGCCCCGACGCCCGCTCCATCTACGACATTCCGAAGGTCATCCACACCGAGGGCCTGGACGCCTACGTCGTCCGCAGGATGGATCTGCCGTTCCGCGACGTGGACTGGACCACCTGGGACGACCTGCTCGACCGGGTCCACAACCCCGAGCACGAGATCGTCATGGCCCTGGTCGGCAAGTACATCGACCTGCCCGACGCCTACCTCTCGGTCACCGAGGCGCTGCGCGCGGGCGGCTTCGCCAACAAGGCGCGGGTGAAGATCAAGTGGGTCACGTCCGACGACTGCAAGACCCCGGCCGGCGCCAGGGCCCAGCTCGGCGACGTCGACGCGATCTGCATCCCGGGCGGCTTCGGCGAGCGCGGTGTGACCGGCAAGGTGGGCGCGATTCAGTACGCCCGTGAGAACGGGATCCCGCTGCTCGGCCTCTGCCTCGGCCTGCAGTGCATCGTCGTCGAGGCCGCGCGCAACCTGGCCGGTGTCGCGGACGCCAACTCCACCGAGTTCGACCCCGCCACCGCCCACCCGGTCGTCTCCACCATGGCCGAGCAGCTGGACATCGTGGCCGGCGAGGGCGACATGGGCGGCACCATGCGGCTCGGTATGTACCCGGCGAAGCTGGCCGAGGGCTCCATCGTGCGCGAGGTCTACGACGGCAAGGAGTACGTCGAGGAGCGGCACCGCCACCGCTACGAGGTGAACAACGCCTACCGCGCGGAGCTGGAGAAGAAGGCCGGCATCGTCTTCTCGGGCACCTCCCCGGACGGCAAGCTCGTCGAGTACGTCGAGTACCCGCGCGACGTCCACCCCTACCTGGTCGCCACGCAGGCGCACCCGGAGCTGCGCTCGCGCCCGACCCGCCCGCACCCGCTCTTCGCCGGGCTGGTCAAGGCCGCGGTCGAGCGGAAGACGTCGAAGTAACACACCAGTTGTACGGTGGCCGGGGCGCGCGCACTCGAACGGCGCGGGCCCCGGCTTTCGCGTACGTCTGGAAGGGCAGGTCAGGCAATGACGGGCAGCACGATCAAGGACACTCCCGAGGAGTGGGAGATCCGGGGCAGCCAGACCCCCTTCCGGGGCAAGAAGACCTCGGTCCGCACGGACGACGTGGTCATGCCCGACGGCTCCGTGGTGACCCGCGACTACCAGGTCCACCCCGGCTCGGTGGCCGTCCTCGCCCTGGACGGGGAGGGCCGGGTGCTGGTCATCCGGCAGTACCGGCACCCGGTGCGCGAGAAGCTGTGGGAGATCCCGGCCGGCCTGCTCGACGTCCCCGGCGAGAACCCGCTGCACGCCGCCCAGCGCGAGCTGTACGAGGAGGCGCACGTCAAGGCCGAGGACTGGCGGGTGCTGACCGACGTCTACACCACCCCCGGCGGCTGCGACGAGGCCGTACGGATCTTCCTCGCCCGGGACCTGTCCGAGGCCGCCGGGGAGCGCTTCGAGGTCGAGGACGAAGAGGCCGACATGGAGCTGGCGCGAGTGCCCGTCGCCGACCTGGTCCGGGGGGTGCTCGCGGGAGAGCTGCACAACAACTGCCTGGTCGTGGGCGTGCTCGCGCTGGTCGCGGCGGAGCGGGGCGACGGGCTCGACGCGCTCCGTCCGGCCCTGGCGCCGTGGCCGGCCCGCCCGTTCGAGGCCTGAGGACGTCCTGGCAACTCTCACCGGGCCGGTGTGACCATCGGCTGATCCGATCGGGGGATGTGCCCGCCGCGCTCCACCGGGAACGTCGCAGAGCGTGAACTAGGCTCTCAAACGCCCGAACCGGGCTTCCGGCGGGCACCGGCGTGCGGTGGGATCGGGAGTGTGGCCCGTGACGGATCAGGCGGTGGACACGGACGGCGTACGACTGTCCCAGGACCCTGACGCGGAGAGCGGGTTCCTGGGCCGCACCCGGGAGCTGAAGGAGCTGCGCGCCGACATCGAGCGCGCCGGCCTCGACACCCTCTCCGGCCGCAAGGCCCCTCGCGCGCGCGTGCTGCTCATCGCAGGCCGTCCCGGCTCGGGCCGCACCGCGCTCGCCGAGGAGCTGGCCGCGCGGGTCGCGCACGACTACCCCGACGGCGTGCTGCGGGCCCGGCTGAGCGAGCCGGACGGCACCCGCGTCCCCGTCGAACGCCTCGCCCGGGAACTGCTCACCGCACTGGAGCGCACCGCGCCGCCCGGGGCCGACGAGGACGACCTCACCGAGGCTCTGCGCACCGCGCTCGCCGACCGCAGGGCGCTGCTCCTGCTCGACGCGGTCGCCGACGCCGAGCAGGTCGACGCGCTGCTGCCGGACACCCCGGACTGCCTGGCCGTCGCCGTGGCCGAGGGCCCGCTGACCGGCATCGCGGACGTCCGCCCGTGCACGCTGGGCGGCCTGGACACCAAGTCGGCCGTGGAACTGCTCTCCCGCCACACCGGCTCGGTCCGCATCACCGTCGACCCCCGGGCCGCCGAACAGCTGGTCGAGCTGTGCCAGGCCCAGCCCGCCGCGCTGACCCTGGCCGGCGGCTGGCTCGCGGCCCGGCCCCAGGCGGCCGTCGCGGACCTCGCCAAGCACGTGCACGCGGAGAGCGACGAGACGGGCGCGCTCGGCCGTGTCTTCGGCCTCGTCTACGCCTCCCTGCCCGGCACCGCCGCCCGCATGCTCAGGCTGCTCTCCCTCGCCCCGGCGGGCCTGGTCGACCCGCACACCGCCTCCGCGCTCGCCGGCTGCTCGGTGAGCGGCGCCCGCACCACCCTGGACGACTTCGTCGCCCACGGCCTGCTGCGCGCCGTCGACTCGGCGCTGCCCGAGTACGAGGTCCCCGGATGCCTGCACGGCCGGCTCGGCGCCCTGGCCCGCAAGCACGACCGGCCCGCCGAGCTGCAGCTGGCCCGCGCCCGCATGCTGGAGCGGACGGTGCGGCTGCTCCAGTCCTGCCGGGCGGTCACCGAGACCGACAGCCCGCAGGCCCGGGAAAAGCTCCTCGCCACGCCCCGCGACCTGCGCTTCCCGCACCCGAGGGCCGCCGCCGACTGGCTGCGCGCCCGGCGCCCCGCCCTGCTGGCGGCGGCCCGCCTCGCGGTCGCCGACGGCGAGCTGGACACCCTCGCCCGCAGGCTCATGTCCCAGCTGGTGCGGGCCATGGTCGCCCACTTCGGCACCCGGGCCGCGGCCCCCGACCTGTACGGGATCCACCGGCTCGTCCTCGACGTGGCCGAGCGCCGCGAACTGCCCCGGGAGAGGGCGGCGGCCCTGCTGAACCTGGCCGACCTGGACGCCCGCACCGGCCGTACCGCCGAGGCACTGGTGCGCTACCGGGCCGCGCTGGACGCCGGACGGGAGGCGAAGGACCCGTACGCGACCGGCCGCGCGCTGGAATCCGTCGGCGGCGCCCATCTGGAGCTGGGGGACTACGACCGGGCCGCCGACTGGTTCGGCCGGGCCCTCGCCGAGCGCCTCGCCCGGGACGAGCGCGCCGACGCCGCCCGGGTCTACGGCCGTCTCGCCACCGCCCACACCTACGCCGGACGCTACGGCGAGGCGGTACGGGCCTGGCGCGCGGCCGTCTCCGGACACCGCAAGGCCGGCGACGTGGCCGCGCACGCGCGGGCGCTGGCCGAGCTGGCCCGCGTCCAGGAGTACGCCGGGCGGCCCGAGGAGTCGCTGCGCACCTGCCGGGAGGCCGTCGACTGGGCCCGCCGGGCCGAGGACGTACGGCTCCAGGCCGCGCTGCACCTGCGGCTCGCCGACACGCTCGACCGGCTCGGCGACCCCACCGCGGCGGGCCTGGAGCGGAGCGCGGCCGAACGGATGTTGAGGGAAGATCCTGCGGACGCCTGCGAAATCCGCAGCACAGTGTCTGAAGATTAGTGCTTTGAAAGGCTAGACAGACAGAACACCTTCATTAAACTGGCTCTGCCGCACGTTCTCCTGCGGTCTCTCCCGGTGTGCCCGCGCTTGAGCGGGTATGCCTTGTAATAGCCCATCCTCTGAGCCAAGGACCGTGATCCACGTGAAGGTCGGCATCCCCCGCGAGGTCAAGAACAACGAGTTCCGGGTGGCCATCACCCCCGCCGGCGTGCACGAGCTGGTGCGCCACGGTCACCAGGTCGTCGTCGAGCGCAACGCCGGCGTCGGCTCCTCGATCCCCGACGAGGAGTACGTCACGGCCGGTGCGCGGATCCTCGACACCGCCGACGAGGTCTGGGCCACCGCGGACCTGCTCCTGAAGGTCAAGGAGCCGATCGCGGAGGAGTACCACCGCCTGCGCAAGGACCAGACGCTCTTCACCTACCTGCACCTGGCCGCCTCCAAGGAGTGCACGGACGCGCTCATCGAGTCCCGCACCACCGCCATCGCCTACGAGACGGTCGAGCTGCCCAGCCGCGCGCTGCCGCTGCTGGCCCCGATGTCCGAGGTCGCGGGCCGCCTCGCCCCCCAGGTCGGCGCCTACCACCTGATGGCCGCCAACGGCGGTCGCGGTGTGCTGCCCGGCGGTGTCCCCGGTGTGCTCGCGGGCCGCGCCGTCGTCATCGGCGGCGGTGTCTCCGGCTGGAACGCGGCGCAGATCGCCATCGGCCTGGGCTTCCACGTCACCCTGCTCGACAAGGACATCACCAAGCTCAGGGAAGCCGACAAGATCTTCGGCACGAAGATCCAGACCGTCGTCTCCAACGCCTTCGAGCTGGAGAAGGCATGCCTGGAGGCCGACCTCGTGATCGGCGCCGTGCTCATCCCGGGCGCCAAGGCGCCGAAGCTGGTCACCAACGAGCTGGTGTCCCGAATGAAGCCCGGAAGTGTCCTTGTCGACATCGCGATCGACCAGGGCGGCTGCTTCGAGGACTCCCACCCGACCACCCACGCCGAGCCGACCTTCCCGGTCCACAACTCGGTCTTCTACTGCGTCGCCAACATGCCCGGCGCGGTGCCCAACACCTCCACCTACGCGCTGACCAACGCCACGCTGCCGTACATCGTGGAGCTGGCCGACCGCGGCTGGGCCGAGGCGCTGCGCCGCGACCCCGCGCTGGCCAAGGGTCTCAACACCCATGACGGCAAGGTCGTTTACCGGGAGGTCGCCGAGGCACACGGTCTGGAGCACGTGGAGCTCGCCTCGCTGCTCGCCTAAGTCGTCAAGCGGTAAAGGCGATACGTCAACAGACACCGTCAACGCCACACACCCGGCCGGACCTTGCCCGACAAGGTCCGGCCGGGTGTGTGTATGGTCACTTTGCGATTCTCGGTCAACTCGCCTCGAACGTAACGCTTCAACCGATTCGCGCACCGGTGAAACCTGCTGTGCGACGGCCGTACGCCCTTGACAGAGGGATGTTTCATTGCCGACACATCGGGCCGGGTCCGGCGGATTGTGTTGCTGCGGACGGCCGACACGCCATAGAGTCGCCGAACGTCGGCATGGTGCCACGCTGACCTGTCTAGAAGTTCCCTGGTCACCAAGGAGGTAAGACGACTTGTGAATGAGTCGACATTTACTCCCGGGGGTGGTCAACCAGGAATGCCGACGCGGACCCACGGTCCCGGGCGTCTCGAGGCTGTCGGCTCCGTAGCTGTACGCACCTCCGCAGCCGACCACCACAGTCCGCAGGCAACTCGGACAGCACACATGAGTATGGATGGCCAACACGTGAACGCCATGGCCGGCGACGGAAGTGGCGCGCCCCGCAACCACTTCGCCGACTACGACGAACTGCCCGAGGGGCATTTCTACGACCCGGACGCGGAGTACGAGCCGGATCCCGAGTACGCCGCCACGCTCGCGCCCGACGCGGCCCGACAGCGCCGTGAGCGCATCGGCCCGACCGGACGCCCGCTGCCGTACTTCCCGATCCCGGGCCCGCTCACCGATCACGGCCCCGCCAAGATCATCGCGATGTGCAACCAGAAGGGCGGCGTGGGCAAGACCACGTCGACCATCAACCTGGGTGCCGCGCTCGCCGAGTACGGGCGCCGGGTGCTGCTCGTCGACTTCGACCCGCAGGGCGCGCTGTCGGTCGGACTCGGCGTCAACCCGATGGAGCTCGACCTCACCGTCTACAACCTGCTCATGGAGCGGGGCATGGCGGCCGACGAGGTGCTGCTGAAGACCGCGGTCCCCAACATGGACCTGCTGCCCAGCAACATCGACCTGTCGGCGGCCGAGGTGCAGCTGGTGAGCGAGGTCGCGCGCGAGTCCACCCTCCAGCGGGCCCTGAAGCCGCTGATGGACGACTACGACTACATCGTGATCGACTGCCAGCCCTCGCTCGGCCTGCTCACGGTCAACGCGCTGACCGCCGCGCACAAGGTGATCGTGCCGCTGGAGTGTGAGTTCTTCGCGCTGCGCGGTGTGGCGCTGCTGACCGAGACGATCGAGAAGGTCCAGGAGCGGCTCAACCCCGACCTGGAGCTCGACGGCATCCTCGCCACGATGTACGACTCGCGCACCGTGCACAGCCGTGAGGTGCTCGCGCGGGTCGTCGAGGCGTTCGACGACCACGTCTACCACACGGTCATCGGGCGCACGGTCCGCTTCCCGGAGACCACGGTCGCCGGCGAGCCGATCACCACGTACGCGTCCAACTCCGTCGGTGCCGCCGCCTACCGCCAGCTCGCCAGGGAGGTGCTCGCCCGGTGTCACGCCGAGTGAGTCTGCCGGGGGCCGACGAACTCTTCCGTACGACAGGGGGAACGGCGCTCCAGGCGTCCACCCCGCGGCGACCGGCGGGCGGCGAGGCCCGGGTGCCGGCCCCGGCGGGGGAGAGCGACCAGGCCGCCGCCGAGGACGCACCGCAGTCGGTGCCCGCGCAGGGCGGGGACGGAGAGGGCGCGGAGCACGCCGCGGCGGACGCGGAACCGGGCTCGGCGGGCGAGTCGCGCACCCGGGGCACGGAGCGCTCCGCGCGGGGCTCCGGGCCGGGTGCGGGCGCGCAGGAAGGTTCTGCCGCCGACCGGCCGCGCAAGCGGGGACGATCGCCCTCGCGCCGTCCCAGCGGCCGTGAGCGCCACGACGAGAAGATCACCGTGTACGTCTCCGCCGAGGAGCTGATGGACCTGGAGCACGCCCGCCTGGTGCTCCGGGGCGAGCACGGCCTGGCCGTCGACCGCGGCCGCATCGTCCGCGAGGCGGTCGCCGTGGTCCTGGCCGACCTGGAGACCCGCGGGGACGCCAGCATCCTCGTACGACGGCTGCGCGGGCGGTAGCGGTAGCCTGCGGGGGCCATGACCTCGAACGACGCCCCCCGCCCCGCCCGCGGCCCGCGCCCCGGCCGCCGGCGTGCGCTGGGCAGGGGACCGGAGGCGCCGGCGGCCGCGCCGCTCCCCGACGAGACGCCTTCCGGTGACGGCGTGCCCGGGACCATGGGAGCGGCGGCCACCGAAGAGGAACTCCGGACCGGACCGGCGCCCGCCGACCCCGGAGACCCGGCGCGGGTCCGGGAGACGGCGGCGCCGGACACGGAGGAGTACGCCCCCGGAACGGAGCCGGACCCCGCGGGCCCCGCCGTGCGCGCGGAGGTGGAGCCGACGGACGCGGGAAGGGCGCCGGAGACGGCGGCGGCGACCGGGCGCGTCCCGCTCGCACCCGGCCGGCAGACCGCCGCGCCTGCCGACCGGCGGGCAGGGGCGGACGGCCCGCCCGGCGCCGTTCCCGCCCTGGATCCGCCCCCTGCGCCGGAACAGGCTCCCCGGACCTCGGAGGAGACCTCCGACGACCCGGACGACGGTGTCTTCAAGGTGCGGCTCGCCAACTTCGAGGGGCCGTTCGACCTGCTCCTCCAGTTGATCTCCAAGCACAAGCTGGACGTCACCGAGGTCGCGCTGTCGAAGGTGACCGACGAGTTCATGGCGCACATCCGGGCGATGGGGCCGGACTGGGACCTCGACCAGACCACCGAGTTCCTGGTGGTCGCGGCCACGCTGCTCGACCTCAAGGCGGCCCGGCTGCTGCCCGCCGCCGAGGTCGAGGACGAGGCCGACCTGGCCCTGCTGGAGGCTCGCGACCTGCTCTTCGCCCGCCTGCTCCAGTACCGCGCGTACAAGCAGATCGCGGAGATCTTCAACGACCGGCTTGAGGCCGAGGCCCGCCGCCACCCCCGTACCGTCGGCCTGGAGCCCCACCACGCCGAGCTGCTGCCCGAGGTCGTCATCAGCATCGGCCCCGAGGGCTTCGCCAAGCTCGCCGTGAAGGCGATGCAGCCGAAGCCCAGGCCGCAGGTGTACGTCGAGCACATCCACGCGCCCCTGGTCAGCGTGCAGGAGCAGGCCGGGATCGTCGTCGCCCGACTGAAGGAGCTGGGCGAGGCCAGCTTCCGCGTACTGGTCCAGGACACCGAGGACACGCTGACCGTCGTCGCCCGCTTCCTGGCCCTGCTGGAGCTGTACCGGGAGAAGGCCGTCGAGCTGGACCAGGAAACCGCGCTCGGCGACCTCCTGGTCCGCTGGACGGGCGGCGACGGGGAGGCGCAGCCGTCGGTGACCGACGAGTTCGACCGGCCGCCCGAGGTGCCGAAGGAGGAGCGGAAGGCGTGAGTGAGCGGATCACGGAGGCCGAGGAGGCCGAGGAGGCCACGGAGGCCACGGAGGCCGAGGGCGGGCCGGACGGGGTCGCGGCCCTCGACCTCAAGCCCGCCCTGGAGGCCGTCCTCATGGTCGTCGACGAGCCCGCGACCGAGGAGCGGCTGGCGAAGATACTGCAGCGGCCCCGGCGGCGGATCGCGGACGCCCTGCGCGAGCTGGCCGACGAGTACGCCGTCCAGGGCCGCGGCTTCGAGCTGCGTCTGATCGCGGGCGGCTGGCGCTTCTACAGCCGCCCCGAGTACGCCGCGGCCGTCGAGGGCTTCGTCCTGGACGGCCAGCACGCCCGGCTCACCCAGGCCGCCCTGGAGACCCTGGCCGTGGTCGCCTACCGCCAGCCGGTCAGCCGCGGCCGCGTCTCCGCGGTGCGCGGAGTGAACTGCGACGGCGTGATGCGCACCCTCCTCCAGCGGGGTCTGGTCGAGGAGGCGGGCACGGAACCCGAAACAGGTGCGATCCTGTACGTGACGACGAACTACTTCCTGGAGCGGATGGGCCTGCGCGGCCTGGACGAGCTCCCCGAACTCGCGCCCTTCCTCCCGGAGGCGGAGGCGATCGAGGCCGACACACTGGAAGGGGTCCCGTCGTTCGATCCGGACGCCCCGGATGCCGGGGACGCAGACGACAAGACGGAATTTTGATGCGAAGCAGCAGCGGCAGGAACAGCAGCGGAAACAACGGCGGGAGCCGTGGTGGCAACAGCGGCGGCCGCGGCGGGAGCAGCGGGGGCCGCGGCAACCACCGCGGCGCCGGCAACAACCGCGACGACAAGCAGGGCGGCCGTCCCAAGAAGCCGCGCCCGGAGGAGCGGCGCTACGACGTGGGCCCCGGCGCCACCCAGGACGGCCCCAAGTCGGGCCGCGGCCCCTCGGCCCGCGGCGGCGCCAAGGGCGGCCCGAAGCGGCCCCAGCAGCGCGGCCGCAGCGCGCCCGCCACGTCCCGCGAGTACGAGACGCGGGCCGAGGAGCGCAACCGGGAGCGCTACGCGGGCAAGAAGGACGTCAAGCTGCCCAAGACCTTCCCCGGCGCCGAGCAGGAGGGCGAGCGGCTGCAGAAGGTCCTCGCGCGCGCGGGCTACGGCTCCCGGCGCGCCTGCGAGGAGCTGATCGAGCAGGCCAGGGTCGAGATCAACGGCGAGATCGTTTTGGAGCAGGGCCGCCGCGTCGACCCGGAGAAGGACGAGGTCAAGGTCGACGGCCTGACCGTCGCCACGCAGTCGTACCAGTTCTTCTCGCTCAACAAGCCGGCCGGTGTCGTCTCCACCATGGAGGACCCGGAGGGCCGCCAGTGCCTCGGCGACTACGTCACCAACCGTGAGACCCGCCTCTTCCACGTGGGCCGGCTCGACACCGAGACCGAGGGCGTCATCCTGCTCACCAACCACGGTGAGCTGGCCCACCGCCTGACCCACCCCCGGTACGGCGTCAAGAAGACCTACCTCGCGCACATCGTGGGCCCGATCCCGCGCGACCTCGGCAAGCGCCTCAAGGACGGCATCCAGCTGGAGGACGGGTACGCGCGCGCGGACCACTTCCGGGTCGTCGAGCAGACCGGCAAGAACTACCTGGTCGAGGTCACGCTGCACGAGGGCCGCAAGCACATCGTCCGCCGGATGCTGGCGGAGGCGGGCTTCCCCGTCGACAACCTGGTGCGCACCGCCTTCGGCCCGATCACCCTGGGCGACCAGAAGTCGGGCTGGCTGCGCCGCCTGTCCAACACGGAGGTCGGAATGCTGATGCAGGAGGTCGACCTCTAGACCGGCCTCTGGGCAACCCCTGCCCCGACGAGGCTTGTGCCGACCGGCCACCTCCTTTTATAGTCGCAGTGACTATTAAAGGGGGTGGCCGGTCGTGCACGGCTACGACAAGCACGCTTTCGAACCCTTCGCCGTCACCGTCGACCTCGCCGTCCTCACGCTCCGCGCGGGCGCGCTGCACGCGCTGCTCGTCGAGCGGGGGCAGGAGCCGTACGCGGGCCGCTGGGCACTGCCCGGGGGCTTCCTGCTGCCCGCGGAGTCGGCGGAGGAGGCGGCCCGGCGCGAGCTGGCCGAGGAGACCGGCCTGGCGGACGTGACCGGGCTGCACCTGGAGCAGCTGCGGACCTACAGCGAACCCGGCCGCGACCCCCGCATGCGGGTCGTGTCCGTGGCCTTCGCCGCGCTGCTCCCGGACCCTCCCGAACCGCACGGCGGCGGCGACGCGGCCGAGGCCCGCTGGGTGCCGTACGACAAGGCCCAGGGCCTCGCCTTCGACCACGACCGGATCCTGGCCGACGCCCGGGACCGGGTCGGCGCCAAGCTGGAGTACACCTGCCTGGCCACCGCCTTCTGCCCGGCCGAGTTCACCCTCGGCGAGTTGCAGCAGGTCTACGAGACGGTGTGGGGCACGGCCCTGGACCGGCCCAACTTCCGCCGCAAGGTCCTCGCCACCCCCGGCTTCGTCGAGCCCGTCCCCGGTGCCGCCCGCCTGACCGGAGGCCGCGGCAAACCCGCCGCCGTGTACCGCGCGGGACCGGCCACCACCCTGCACCCGCCGCTGCTGCGCACCCCTCGGGAAGGACGCCCCGCATGACCACCACCGGCACCAAGCGCCCCGCCACCGGAGCGCTCACCGGCCTCGCCCTCGGCGACGCGCTCGGCTTCCCCACCGAGTTCAACGACGTCCCGGCGATCCTCGCCAAGTGCGGGCCCTGGCGGGAGATGGCACTGCCCAGGCCCGCGATCGTCACCGACGACACCCAGATGACGCTGGCGCTGGGCAAGGGGCTGCGGACGGCCATGGACCGGGGGCTGCTCGGACCGAAGCGCATGGAACGGCCGGTGCGCGAGGAGTTCGTCGACTGGTACCAGTCGCCGGAGAACAACCGCGCGCCGGGCAACACCTGCCTCAAGGCCTGCAACCTGCTCAAGGCCCCGGACCGTCCCTGGCAGGACGCCAGCCAGATCCACTCCAAGGGCTGCGGCGCCAACATGCGCGTCGCACCGGTCGGCCTCGTCCCCGGCCTGAGCGACGAACAGCGCGCGGGCGCCGCCCAGTTGCAGTCCGCGCTCACCCACGGCCACCCCACCGCGCTCGCCGCCTCCGACCTCACCGCGCACGCCGTACGGCTGCTCGCCGAGGGCGCCGAGCCGACCGGCCTGGTCGGGCTGCTGCGCTCGTACGCCTACGACAACCGCACCCGCTACCACGAGCGCTGGCTCGGCGACCTGTGGAGCCGCGCCCAGGACCCGACGCCCGAGCACTTCATCGCGCGCGGCTGGGACGAGTGCCTGGCGATCCTCGACCGGCTCCAGGAGGCGGTGCGCACCGTCTCGCCGGAGACCGACCCGTGCCTGGCCGTGGGCGAGGGCTGGATCGCCGAGGAGGCCATGGCGGCCGGGCTGCTCTGCTTCCTGCTCTTCGTCGACGAGCCGCTCACCGCCCTGCGGCGCGGCGCGTGCACCTCCGGCGACTCCGACTCCATCGCCTGCCTCGCGGGCGCCTTCGCGGGCGCACACCTGGGAGCCGACGCCTGGCCGGCCGACTGGTCGGACCGCATCGAGTACCGGGGCGACCTGCTGGCCCTCGGAGCGCTCTGGGACGCTTGAGCCCATGATCGACGCCCTGGACATCGACCTGGCCCCGGTGGTGGCCGAGCAGCCCTTCCCGGTGCTGTTCGCCACCGTCTCCGGCGCCCACCTCTACGGCTTCCCCTCGCGCGACTCCGACGTGGACCTGCGCGGCGCGCACCTGCTGCCCGCCGCCGACCTGGTCGGGCTGCGCGAGCCGGAGGAGACCAGGTCGCGGATGTGGGACCGGGACGGCGTCGAGATGGACCTGGTCACGCACGACCTGCGCAAGTTCGTACGCCTGATGCTGCGCCGCAACGGCTACGTGCTGGAGCAGCTGCTGTCGCCGCTGGTCGTGCACACCACCGAGGCGCACCGGGAACTGGCCGGACACGCCCCGGGAGTCCTCACCGCCCACCACGCCCACCACTACCGGGGATTCGCGCAGACCCAGTGGCGCCTGTTCGAGAGGACCGGCGAGCTGAAGCCGCTGCTGTACACCTTCCGGGTGCTGCTCACCGGCGTTCACCTGATGCGCACCGGCGAGGTGCAGCCCCATCTGCCGACCCTGGTCGAGGAGGTCGATGCCGCCCCGGTGTACCTGCCCGAGCTGGTCGCCGCCAAGGCCGAGCGGGAGCACGGGGACGCCGGTGTCGACCACGCGCGCGTGCGGGCCGACGTGGAGCGGCTGCACACCGTGCTGGACGAGGCGCAGGCCGCGTCAGTGCTCCCCGACGCCCCGACCGCGTACGACGCCCTGCACGACTTCGTCGTACGGACCCGGCTGGAGCGCTGAGGCGCGGCGGGTGCGGACCAGGAAGTCCTCCACGCGGCGCCGGTCCGGCTCCCCGGGCAGCGGGCTGCGCGCGGCGGCCTCCTCGCCCTCCCGCGCCAGACGTGTCATCCGCGCCTCCACCTCGGGCCACGGCACCTCGCCGCGCCTCACGGCGAGCAGGGACTCCCGCGCCGCGCCGACGTCGATCGTCAGGACGCCGGTGCGCAGCAGGTCGCGGGCGCTGATCAGCAGCCGCAGCAGGTGCATCGCGTGCTTCCAGCGCGGGGCGCCGTGGGTGCGCACGTCGGCGTCGAGCTTGCGGCGCTGGCCGTGCGCGTAACGGGTGAAGGTCTCGTGAACCCGGCGGGAGAGGAACGCCTCGCGCAGGGCGAGCAGTTCGCGGCCCGTGTCGTCCACCGACTCCACGAGCGGGGAGTGCAGGCACTCCAGGATGTTCGGGTTCGCGCGCAGGGCCAGCTCGCAGAAGCGCTCCAGCTCCCAGCTGAACTGCTCCTCCCCGGGGCCCTCCACGTGCGTCGGCGGCTTGTCGAAGCGCCAGAACAGGGCGGTCGGTGCGAGGAAGACGCCCCGGCGGTCCGTGTCGCTGTCCTCCGTCGCCAGACCGAAGGCGCGCGAACCCATGACACAGGCGTAGACCGTGTGGTCGCGGACCAGCAACTCGTGGCTGCCGGGGGCTTCGGGGCGCATGGCGGGAGCGTACGCGGGCCGCTCACGCCAGGCGGACCGAATTTCCCTCCACCGTGATCCGCTTCCCGGGCAGCGGCTCCGTCGCCGGACCCCGCACCACCGAGCCGTCGGCGACGGCGAACCTGCTGCCGTGGCAGGCGCAGTCGATGGTGCCGTCCCGCACGTCCGACACGATGCAGCCCTGGTGGGTGCAGACCGCCGAGAACGCCTTGAACTCGCCCTGCCGCGGCTGGGTCACCACGATCTTCTCGTCGGTGAGGATCTTGCCGCCGGCGACCGGGACGTCGCCCGTCCGCACCAGCTCCTGCCCCGGCGAGGCGCCCGAGGAGTCGCCGCCCCCGCCGCAGCCCACGCAGAGCGCGGCCGCGCCCGCGCCCGTGCAGAGGAGGACCGTGCGGCGGGCCGGGGTCTGGGTCATGTCGCAACTCCGGGGGAGGGAGGTCGGGGCCGCCGCCAGCGTTTCAGGAGACGGGCGCCGCGGGCCGGTACGCGGCGGGCTGACTAGGCTGGACGGACCAAGAACCGGTACACACGTCGGCAACATCAGCAACGTCGGCCACATCAGCAAGGAGCATCGCCGTGGCGGTACGAGCGGTCCGGGGCGCCGTCCAACTGGAGCGGGACGAGGCGGGGCACATGGGCGAGCAGGTCGCGGCCCTGCTGACCGCCCTCATGGAGCGCAACGGCCTCACGGCCGACGACCTGATCAGCCTGTGGTTCACCGCCACCCCCGACCTGCACAGCGACTTCCCGGCCGCCGCGGCCCGCGGCCTCGGCATCACCGACGTGCCGCTGATCTGCGCCCAGGAGCTGGACGTCGAGGGTGCCATGCCCCGCGTCGTCCGGGTCCTCGCCCACATCGAGTCCGAGCGGCCCCGCACCGGGATCGCCCACGTCTACCTCGGCGCCGCCGCGGCCCTGCGCAAGGACATCGCCCAGTGAGAACCGCACTCGTCATCGGCACCGGCCTCATCGGCACCTCCGCCGCCCTCGCCCTCACCGAACGCGGTGTCACCGTCCACCTCGCGGACCACGACCCCGAGCAGGCCCGCACCGCCGCAGCGCTCGGCGCCGGCACCGACGAGGCCCCGGGCGGGCCGGTCGACCTCGCCGTCGTCGCCGCACCGCCCGCCCTGGTGGCCGACGTGCTCGCCGACGCCATGGCCCGCGGCCTCGCCCGCGGCTACATCGACGTGGCCAGCGTCAAGGGCGGCCCCCGGCGGGAGCTGGAGGCGCGCGGGCTCGACCTCTCGGCGTACATCGGCACCCACCCCATGTCAGGACGGGAGAAGTCCGGCCCGCTGGCCGCCACCGCCGACCTCTTCGAGGGCCGTCCCTGGGTGCTGACCCCCACCCGGGACACCGACACCGAGGTGCTGAACCTCGCCCTGGAGCTGGTCTCGCACTGCCGCGCGGTGCCCGTCGTGATGGACGCCGACGCCCACGACCGCGCCGTGGCCCTCGTCTCCCACATGCCCCACCTGGTCTCCAGCATGGTCGCCGCGCGCCTGGAGCACGCCGAGGAGGCCGCCGTACGGCTGTGCGGGCAGGGCATCCGCGACGTGACCCGGATCGCCGCCTCCGACCCCCGGATGTGGATCGACATCCTCTCCGCCAACCCCGGGCCGGTCGCCGACCTGCTCACCGACGTCGCCGCCGACCTGGAGGAGACGGTACGGGCCCTGCGTGCCCTGCAGTCCACCGACGAGGACAAGCGCCGCGAGGGCGGCACCGGCATCGCCGAGGTGCTGCGGCGCGGCAACGCCGGACAGGTCCGCGTCCCCGGCAAGCACGGGTCGGCCCCGCGGTCCTACGAGACGGTGGCCGTCCTCATCGACGACCAGCCCGGTCAGCTGGCCCGCATCTTCGCGGACGCGGGACGGGCCGGGGTCAACGTGGAGGACGTACGGATCGAGCACGCGACCGGGCAGCAGGCGGGTCTGGTGCAGCTCATGGTGGAGCCGAAGGCCGCCGCCGTCCTCACGGCGGCCCTGAAGGAACGGGGCTGGGCGATCCGGCAGTGACCGGGGCCTGCGGACGGCTGTCGGAGGGGTCTGCCCGGCCCGGTAACCTAGGGCCTGTCTGATGATTCCCGCCTGCCCGGCGACGCCTGGCACGCACGCTCGCCGCGTTGCCGAAGCGCCCGCGTGGCTCCGCCACGAGGGCGCTCCGGCGCCTTGCGATCGCACGCACCAGACGCCGCCGGGCCCGCCCTCCGGGCGGACGACGGGAATCATCGGACAGGCCCTGTGCGGGACGCGCTCGCGTCCCGCACACCACCCACCGCACCGCACCAGGAAGGTGTCCCCTCGTGGAAAACGGCGCCGCCCCGACCGCCCCGGCCGTGATTGTCGCCATCGACGGCCCCTCCGGCACGGGCAAGTCGAGCACGTCGAAGGCCGTGGCCGCACAGCTCGGCCTCAGCTACCTGGACACCGGTGCGCAGTACCGGGCGATCACGTGGTGGATGGTCACCAACGGCATCGACACCGACGACCCGCACGCCGTCGCCGCCGCGGCCGGCAAGCCCGAGATCGTCTCCGGCACCGACCCGGCCGGCCCGACCATCACGGTCGACGGCGTGGACGTGGCCGGACCGATCCGCACCCAGGAGGTCACCTCCAAGGTCAGCGCGGTCAGCGCCGTACCGGAGGTCCGCGCCCGGATCACCGAGCTGCAGCGCACCATCGCCGCCGCCGCGCCGCTCGGCATCGTCGTCGAGGGCCGCGACATCGGCACCACCGTGCTGCCGGACGCCGACCTCAAGATCTTCCTCACCGCCTCGGCGGAGGCCCGCGCCGCCCGCCGCAGCGGCGAGCTGAAGGGCGCCGACGTCCACGCCACCCGCGAGGCCCTGATCAAGCGGGACGCCGCCGACTCCAGCCGCAAGACCTCCCCGCTGGCCAAGGCCGGCGACGCGGTCGAGGTGGACACCACCGCCCTCAGCCTGCCGCAGGTCATCGAGTGCGTCGTCACCCTCGTCGAGGAGAAGCGGGCCGGGAAGTGACCGCATCCTCCGCCGCGCCCGCCCCCTCCGAGAAGGGCGCCGAGGTCGGCCGGCGCATCGGCGTCGGCCTGATGTACGGGCTGTGGAAGCCGCGCGTGCTCGGCGCCTGGCGGGTGCCCGCCACCGGTCCGGTGATCTACGCCGTCAACCACGCGCACAACATCGACGGCCCGATGGTCATGGGCGTCGCGCCCCGGCCGACGCACTTCCTGATCAAGAAGGAGGCGTTCGTCGGCCCGCTCGGACGCTTCCTGACCGGCATCGGCCAGCTGAAGGTGGACCGCCACTCCGCCGACCGCGCGGCCATAGGGCAGGCGCTCGGCGTGCTGGCCGACGGCGGCGTCCTGGGCATCTTCCCGGAGGGCACCCGGGGCGAGGGCGACTTCGCCTCGCTGCGCGCCGGGCTGGCCTACTTCGCGGTGCGCAGCGGCGCGCCGATCGTCCCGGTGGCGGTGCTGGGAAGCACGGACCGTCCCGGACGGTTGATAAAGGCGCTGCCCCCGCTGCGCTCCCGCGTGGACGTCGTCTTCGGCGACCCCTTCGACGCGGGCGACGGCAGTGGGCGGCGCACCCGCAAGGCCCTGGACGAGGCCACCGAACGCATCCAGAAGCAGCTCACCGCGCACCTGGAAAACGCCAGGCGCCTCACCGGGCGCTGAGTGACACTTGAGTAGTGGATCACCCGGTAAAGGGGTGTTCCACCGATCACCACGATGAACGAGGTACGGACTTCATGAACGACCACATCCACCCCGAGGGCTCGGGCGCGGAGCACGACCACGGGGCGCTCGGCGACGCCGAGTACGCGCAGTTCATGGAGCTGGCCGCCGAAGAGGGCTTCGACATCGAGGACGTCGAGGGCGCGATCGAGGAGGCCGGGCACGGCCCGCTGCCCGTCCTCGCCGTCGTCGGCCGCCCCAATGTCGGCAAGTCGACCCTCGTGAACCGCATCATCGGCCGCCGCGAGGCCGTCGTCGAGGACAAGCCGGGCGTCACCCGCGACCGCGTCACCTACGAGGCCGAGTGGGCCGGGCGCCGCTTCAAGGTCGTCGACACCGGCGGCTGGGAGCAGGACGTCCTCGGCATCGACGCCTCCGTGGCCGCCCAGGCCGAGTACGCCATCGAGGCCGCCGACGCGGTCGTCTTCGTCGTGGACGCCAAGGTGGGTGCCACCGACACCGACGAGGCGGTCGTCCGGCTGCTGCGCAAGGCCGGCAAGCCCGTCGTGCTGTGCGCCAACAAGGTCGACGGCCCGAGCGGCGAGGCCGACGCCTCCTACCTGTGGTCGCTGGGCCTCGGCGAGCCGCAGCCGGTCTCCGCGCTGCACGGCCGCGGCACCGGCGACATGCTGGACCGGGTCCTGGAGGCCCTGCCGGAGGCCCCGGCGCAGACCTTCGGCACCGCCGTCGGCGGCCCGCGCCGCATCGCCCTGATCGGCCGCCCCAACGTCGGCAAGTCCTCACTGCTGAACAAGGTCGCGGGCGAGGACCGCGTCGTCGTCAACGAACTGGCCGGCACCACCCGCGACCCGGTCGACGAGCTGATCGAGCTGGGCGGCGTCACCTGGAAGTTCGTCGACACGGCGGGCATCCGCAAGCGCGTCCACCTCCAGCAGGGCGCCGACTACTACGCCTCGCTGCGCACCGCCGCCGCCGTCGAGAAGGCGGAGGTCGCCGTGATCCTCGTCGATGCCTCCGAGTCGATCTCGGTCCAGGACCAGCGGATCGTCACCATGGCCGTCGAGGCGGGCCGCGCGATCGTCGTCGCCTACAACAAGTGGGACACCCTCGACGAGGAGCGCCGCTACTACCTGGAGCGGGAGATCGAGACGGAGCTGGGCCAGGTGGCGTGGGCGCCGCGGGTCAACGTCTCGGCGCAGACCGGCCGGCACATGGAGAAGCTGGTCCCCGCGATCGAGACCGCCCTGGCCGGCTGGGAGACCCGCGTCCCGACGGGCCGGCTCAACGCCTTCCTCGGCGAGCTGGCCGCCGCCCACCCGCACCCGGTGCGGGGCGGCAAGCAGCCGCGGATCCTCTTCGGCACCCAGGCGGGCACCAAGCCCCCGCGGTTCGTGCTCTTCGCCTCCGGCTTCATCGAGGCGGGCTACCGGCGCTTCATCGAACGCCGGCTGCGCGAGGAGTTCGGCTTCGAGGGGACGCCGATCCACATCTCGGTGCGGGTGCGCGAGAAGCGCGGCGCGAAGAAGAAGTAGGAAGCGGGAACAGGCGAGCGACGGGTGAGGGGCGCCCCCGGCCGGGGGCGCCCCTCACCCGTCGCTCGTCCGGCGGTCAGGTACCGGACCGCGGGGCCGGTGGCAGCGCCGCCGGGACGTGGTGCGTGCCGCCGACGCGCTGCCACACCGACTGCTGGCCGACGCGGGCGCTCTGGGCCCCCGCGCTGTAGGCGCTGTAGCCGCCTCTGCCGCGCGGGATGCTCCTGAAGGCCGTGAATCCCAGCTCCTCCTCACCGCTGCGATCGCCCGGCAGCGATCGGAAGGACCTGACGTACTCGGCGTAGAGCGCGTCGTAGATCGGCGTGGCCGAGGGGCCGCCGTGGCGGTGGAAGGCGTCGTATGCGTACACGTATGTCCAAACGACCCCGCGCGGGAAGGGATGCGGCCTGGGTGACGGCCGTCCGGCCGCCGACCGGACGGGCTCAGGTTCCCGCCAGCGGCAGCGCCGCCGCGACCAGCTGTCCGTTCGCCGCCGCCTTGTCCAGCGCGTCCCGCAGCAGGTCCTCGCGCGGCTGCCGGCCGATCGACCCGACGGGGGCGGCGAACATCAGCACCTGCTGGTGCTTGTTGGCCGCCGTACGCCAGCCCTCGGTGACCTGGAGCGGCTGGTGCGCCTGCCACCAGGCAACCGGCCGGCCGCCGTTCGTCCCGGGCTGGAGCACCGCGTGCAGCTGGCCCATCGCGAGCAGGACCGACCAGCCGTGCAGCACGGCCGGCGTGGACGCCAGCTCGGTGACCGGCATGAAGCCCTGCTCGATCAGCAGCGGCAGGAAGTCGTCACCGGCGCCGGAGGTGCCGGGCCGCGCGATGGGAGCGGTCGGCTCCACCACGAGGGCCGGGTGCAGCTCCCCGGCGATCAGGATCAGCCCGCTGGTCACACCGAGCACGGCCTGCTCGGGCGCGGCCTTCTCGGGGGCCGCGGGAGCGGACTCGGAGCGGGCCTGGTCGGCGCTGATGGACCGCACCGCCCCCTGGAGCTGCTCCTCGGTGACCTTGACGACCTGCGAGGGCAGGCAGCCCGCGTGGGCGAACGCGAGCACGGCGGTCTCGTCCCCGATGAAGAGGACGGTGCTGGTGCGCTCCTGCTCGCAGTCGCCCGGGGTGCGGCAGGACGTGCAGTCGTAGCTGCCCGGGGCGGACTCCCCGGCCAGCAGGCGGTCGGCTTCTTCGTCGCCGATCTCGGCGCGTACGTCGTCGCTGACGTCGAGCATGCGCGGCACGGGTGGCTCCCTCGGGATGCGGTGCGTGGCCGGACCGGGTGGCTCCCGGGCCGTGGTCCGGGCGGGTCCCCGGCTCATGCAAGGACAACGGGGGATCAGTGGCGGGAGTCACGCCCCAAGGCCGACGGAATCGAACCGTGCGGCGCTCGCGATCGCCCCAGGGCCGCGCGCGTCGGCGCACGCCCAAGTGGGGTGCGGCAGAACGGGATTGGGCCGCCGGAACGGGTCGGGCGGTCCCGCTCGCGAGTCGACAAATCAGGAAATCAGCGAATGAACTGGGTGACCGAAAAGGAGTGCTGCCGGGCGCTCCCGCCCGTCGTGACCACATCGCAATCGGACACGGACAACCAGAAGGCAGGGTTCCGGGTCTAACCGGACGACGAGAAGCCCAGGGGAGGAACCGCACCGCATGCCGCCGCCGCCATCGCCGGCCGCCCCGCTGCGCGCCGACTGCATCGGCGACTCCGCGGGCGGTCTGACCTTCGACGTCGCCGCGCGCGGAAACGCCGGGGCGGCCCTGCTCGTCCTGCGCCGCCGCGCCGCCGACGCCCCCGACGGCGAGGGAGAGACGGTCAGCCTGCCGCTGGCCCCGGCGGCGGAGGGCCGGCTGCGCGCCGCGCTGCCCAGCAGCGTGTCCCTGCCCGAGGGCCGCTGGGACGCCTACGCCCTCCTCTCCGGCGGCGAGCCGCGACGCCTGGTGCCCGGCGTCACCGACCTGCGCTCCCTCGCCGAGCGCACCCCCAGCGGGCTGCTGGGCCACGTCGCCGTCCGCATCCCGTACGCCACCCGGCAGGGCAACCTCACGGTCCGCAGCTGGCTGCGCGCCCCGCACGCGGAGGCGGTGGAACTGCGCCTCGCGAGCGGCGGCCTGACCGTACGCGGGCGGGTGTACGGCACCCAGTTCGTGCCCGGGGCGGACGCCGAGCTGCGGGCCCGGCCCGGCGACGGAGCGGGCGGCGAGGACGGCGGCGGCGTACGCCGGGTGCACGTCACGGCCGAGCGGACGGAGTTCACCTTCACCGTGCCCTACGAGGGCCTGGTGCCCGGCGTCTGGGACCTGTGGCTGCGCCCTGCCGGAGACGCCGGTCCGGTGGTGCGCCTCGCGCGGCTGCTGGACGACGTCGCGGACAAGAACCCGGTCTTCACCTTTCCCCGCGCACGCGTGCGGACGCCCCAGGGGCCCGTGGAGGCCGGCCCGTACTACACCCGGGACAACGACCTGTCGCTCACCGTCAGCCCGCTGGACGCCGACGCCTGACCGGGTGTCCGATGTTCGATTCGTGTAAGTGATCCGCGGGCCGTTCCGCAAGGGTGTGCGTGGGTGCTCGGGAATGTTCGGGTACGGAATGCGTGGCCCGGGCAAGGGTGCCCGAAGTCTTTTGCGTCGGCGTCCGCCGCGATTTGTCCGACCGGCTGCCGGGGGACGCAGAAATAGGTCTCGGCTGCTTGTGGAACGCAGGTAAAAACGTCCGTCCGGGTGAACGGGTTCCAGTAAAACGCGCCTCGTGATCTTGTGACGAAAATGTGACCGTCGGTGCGTCCGGGGCCCGTGTTACCGGCCTGGGCTTCCCCGCTCCGGGGGCAGGGCATAGCGTGGCGGCATGGCACCGATTCCGACACCCCCCGCCGAGCCCCAGGACAGTCCGGACACCTACGTCGGCCTCGATTCCGACGCGGCCGAACGGCTGGCGCGGGAGCGGGGCTGGTCGACGGTGCGGTCGTTGGCGCCGGGCACGGTCATCACCATGGAGTACCGGGTGGGGCGTCTCAACTTCGAGGTGAAGGACGGCCGGGTGTCCCGGGCCTGGAAGGGCTAGGGGCCGCCGTTTGGATCAGGCCGACTCCGGGCGACGGCGCCTTGTTGCCGACCGCGCCCCCCGGCAGGACCCGAACGACACCCCCTGGGGCCCAGGGCGGCCCCGGGGCCGGTCAGCCGCCCGACAGGGGCCGTGCGGTGGGCGCCGTGTTGCGGGCGTGCCGGTCGCTGTGCGGCGGCCTGCGGCTGCCGGCCGGGGTCACCGGCGTACGGTCCGAGCGGGCCGTGTGCGGGCCCGGCGCCAGGTGCGCCGGGGCCCGGGCGGTGCGGGGCGCGGCGACCGGCTCGCGGGCCGGTGCCTGGGGCCGGCTGCCGGAGCCGGGCGGGCTGACGGGTACGGGCGGGCCGAGCGGCGGCCTCGTGGTGCTCCGGCGGTCGCGACGGGTGTACCAGCGGTCGCGCAGACCGAGGATCCACGCCTCCGCACGGGTGATCAGCGGCTCGAACCAGGGCAGCGCCAGCAGGATCAGCAGCCCCGCCACCCAGCCCAGGAGCACGTCGCTGAGCCAGTGCGTGCCGAGGTAGACGGTGGACATGCCCACCCCGAGCGAGGTGACCGCGGAGATCGCGGACAGCCAGCGCCGGGTCCGGTGCGTGGAGGCCAGGTAGGCGAGGATGCCCCAGGTGACGACGGCGTTCGCGGTGTGACCGCTCGGAAATATATCGCCGCCGAGCCACATCTCGTTGGCGCCGATCGTGGTCGCGTAGTGCGGTCCCAGTCGCCCCATGCCGTACTTGGCGGCGCCGACCGTGACGTTCAGCAGGAGCAGTGAGACGCCCAGCGCCAGCAATGGACGCAGGGTGTGCTGCCGCCAGGAGCGCCAGCCGAGCCAGGCCGCGACCATCACCGCGGTGGGGCCGCGCTGGCCGAGTACCACGTAGTAGTCGACGAACGCGTGGATCTCCGGCCACTGCTGGTAGGGCCGGAAGAACATGACCTGCCAGTCGAGCCGGACCAGCCACGAGGTGATCACTACGGCCCACACGATCGCGATGTAGAACGCGAGGGTCCCGGCGAACAGCGCGATCCTGTGCCGGGACATCTCCGGCACGTCCAGGAGCGCCGGTCGTTCCGGCTCCCGGTCCAGTCTCGCGAACACCCGGTCCAGACGGGTGGGCTTCCGTTCGGTACGCACCCAATCGACGTTACAGCGAGTGAGGAGTGATCCCGGCCGAATCAACGGGTTTGTGATGACGATGTGATGTGGGATTCCTCTCAGGCGGCGCCCTATTTCCGGGTAATCCGCAATCCCGTCCGGCCGTGGACTTCAATTCTTTTGATCTGTCCGGTCGGCGGTTTATCGTGCTTGTGAATTCGTTTACCGAATGCTGGTGCGGAATTGTCCCGGAGGTCACCGGGCGTACCCCGCGGGCCGGGGCGGGCCGGTCAGGGCGGGCCGGAGCCGTTCAGCCAGAACGCCCCGTACACCGCCGCCGCCACCGCGACACCGCACACCACCGGCGCCGACCTGGCGGTGCGCAACCGGGCCAGGCCCACGGCCGGCGGGAACAACAGCGGGAACGCGGGCAGCAGCAGCCGGGGCTTCGAGCCGAAGTAGCTCGACGCGCACAGGGCGAGCACGGTGACGAGCCCCGCGTACACCAGCAGCGGGAGCGGCTGGCGCTGCCGTACGCACACCACGTACAGCCAGACCAGGAGCGCGACCCCGACGATCAGTCCGACGCCCGCCAGGGCCCCCGGGAACGACGTGAACTGGGCGGCGACGAAGCGGGCGAAGGCCGCGCCGCCGTCGAAACCGTTGCGCCAGCCGGCCTGTACGTCGAGATAGCCGAGCGGGCCCTTGCCGGTGCGGTGGCCGACCCACAGGACGTAACCGGCCGCGCCCAGGGGTGCGAGCAGCATGCCGAGCACGCGCCGCGCGCCCGGAGTGCCGCCCGCGTCGCCCGCGCCGCCCTCGCTCCGGCTTCGCGCGAACGCGATGACCGCGGCCGCCCACACCGCCGCCGTCACGGCGAGCCCCACCGGGCGGGTGAGGCCCGCCAGCGCGGCCAGCGCCCCGGCCGTCACCCAGCGTCCGGTCAGCACCGCGTACAGCGACCAGGCGGCCAGCGCCGTGAACAGGGACTCGCTGTAGGCCATCGACTGCACGACGCCGACCGGCAGCACGGCCCACAGCAGCACCGCGCACACGCCGACCCGGCGGTCGTGGACGTGCTCCGCCACCGCGAAGATCCCCCAGGCCGCGGCGAGCGAGGCGAGCAGGGAGACGACGAACCCCGTGTCGGCGTACGACAGGGGCGTCACCGCCGCGCCGAGCCGCTCCAGCCAGGGCAGCAGCGGGAAGAACGCCAGGTTGGAGTGCACGTCGCCGCTCGGCAGCCGCACCTCGTAGCCGTACCCCAGCTCGGCGACCCTGGTGTACCAGAGGGAGTCCCAGCGGGCCGTCAGCAGCGTGTACGCGCTCTTGTCGCGCGCGGCACTCCACAGGGCCAGGGCGAGCAGGCCCAGCGCGCGCACGGCCGCGTAGCCGAGGAGCGCCGGGGCGGCCCGGCGCAGGGCACCGGACGGACCCGGGGCGCCCCGGCGGGCCGCGCCGCGCGTTTCAAGATCGGTCACGGGCCCGATTATCCGTCGGCCGCGGGGACGGGAGTCCCGCCGGGGCGGGTGGCACGGTGGCCGCAGTGGTGCATGCCACACGGGTGACACGGGATGTGTGAGCCCCGACACGTGTGCGATGCCCGGTCTCGCGTACTCTGGCGAGTCACTCGCGTTCCGTTGCACGGCCCGGAGCTCCCCCCGCTCCTCTCCGGCCGAGCCGCAGGGGAGTCCCCACCCCGCGGCCCGCCGGACGCGAGGGAACATCTTGGAGGTACGTACATGTCCGGGACGACCACGGCTGCCGCCGCGCCGCGCCGTCGGGCGGCCGGGGCCGGTGCCAACCGCTGGGTGGTCCTCGTCGTCCTCTGCGTCAGCCTGCTGCTCGTCGCCGTGGACGCGACCGTGCTGCACGTGGCGGTCCCCGCCGTCACCGAGGACCTCCGGCCCGGCGCCATCGAGCTGCTCTGGATCGTCGACGTCTATCCGCTCGTCTGCGCCTCGCTGCTGATCCTCTTCGGCACGCTGGGCGACCGGGTGGGCCGCAGACGGGTCCTGCTGCTCGGCTACGCCCTGTTCGGCGTCGCCTCCGCGCTCGCGGCCCTCGCCGACACCGCCCAGGTGCTGATCGCGGCCCGCGCGCTGCTCGGCGTCGGCGGCGCCATGATCATGCCCGCGACGCTGTCGATCCTGCGGCGGGTCTTCCCCGACCGGCGGGAGCGGGCGCTGGCCATCGGCATCTGGAGCGCCGTGGCCGCGGTCGGCGCGGCGGTCGGTCCGCTGCTCGGCGGCTTCCTCCTCGAGCACTTCTGGTGGGGTTCGGTCTTCCTCGTCAACATCCCGCTGATGCTGGTCAGCCTGCCGGTGGGGCGGCTGCTGCTGCCCGAGTCGAAGGGTGACGGCCGCGGGCCCTGGGACGTGGTCGGCGCGCTGATGGCGGCGGGCGGCCTGTTCGGGGCCGTCCTCGGCGTGAAGCGGCTGGGCGGCGGGGAGCCGGCGGCGAGCCTGCTCACCGTGCTGCCGCTGGTGCTGGGCGCGGCGCTGCTGGCGGGATTCGTACGGCGGCAGCGGCGGCGTACGTATCCGCTGGTCGACCTCGCGATGTTCCGGCGGCCGGCGTTCAGTACGTCGGTGGGGTGCATCGTGCTGGCCATGCTGGCGCTGGTGGGGCTCGAGCTGATCGCCGCGCAGTACTTGCAGCTGGTGCTCGGTCTCTCCCCGCTGGAGACCGGGCTGCGGCTGCTGCCGCTGACCTTCGCGGCGATGGCGGCGGGGCTCGCGGGTGCGCGGCTGCTGCGGCGTTTCGGGCCGCGGCGGATGGTGTGCGCGGGGTTCTGCCTGACCGCCTTCGCGGTGGTGCTGCTCACGGCGATGGGCCGGGCCGACAACTGCGCGCTGCTGCTGACCGGGTTCGTGCTGCTCGGCTTCGGTCTGGAGACGACGCTGTTCGGGGCGTACGAGTCGATGCTGAGTGAGGCGCCGCAGGAGCAGTCGGGGGGCGCGGCGGCGATCGGGGAGACCTCTTACCAACTGGGCGCCGGGATCGGCATCGCCCTGCTGGGCAGCGTGATGAACGCGGCGTACGCGCCCGGGCTGACCGGGGGCGTGCCGGGGGTGCCGGCGCCGGCGTCGGCGGCGGCGGGGCATTCGCTGGGGGAGGCGTACGAGGTCGCCGCGCAGCTCGGGGGGCCTGCGGGGGTGGCGTTGCGGCGGGCCGCGGGGGACGCGTTCGTGCACGGGCTGCATGTGACGTTGGTGGTGAGTGCGGGGTTGTTGCTGCTGGGGGCGGTGATGGCGTTGCGGTTGCCGCGGGCGATGCAGTGCGAGGAGGTTTCCGTGCCCGCGCCCCGGGGGGCGGTGGATTCTCCGTCCCGTGTCTCGGTGTGACCTCACCGTCTCCCATCGACGCACCACGCGTTCGCCGTCGGGTGCGGGGCGGACGTCTCCCGTGGGTGGCCGAGGAGCGCCCGTGGCCGCCGGGGCCGTCATGGGGTCCGGTTCCAGAGCTGCGGCATCGTGGGTAGGCCCCGTGTCGTCCGCTTCTCACCACGTCTCGTCATCCCCCACCGCAAGCCGCCGACGGCGGGTCACCCCCGCGGGCGACGTCCGACTCGTTCCCGGCGGTGAGCGGCTGCTGCACGGGTGGGAGGCGGGCATGGTGGACGTGCGCAGCGCCGCATCGTAGCGTCGGCAGCGACAGCCGTGACTAGCGGCGCTAGTTTTAAGAGTCCCGAAGGGTGTCCCATGGCCGCGTCCCCGAAGTTGCCCGCGTTCGACCCCGCCGACCCCCTCGGCATCGACGACCTGCTCGAGCCGGAGGACCTCGCCGTCCGGGACACCGTGCGGAGCTGGGCCGCGGACCGCGTGCTGCCGCACATCGCGGACTGGTACGAGAGCGGCGAGCTGCCCGGCATCCGGGAGCTCGCGCGGGAGCTCGGGGGTATCGGCGCGCTCGGCATGTCGCTCGAGGGGTACGGCTGCGCCGGTGCGTCCGCCGTCCAGTACGGGCTCGCCTGCCTGGAGCTGGAGGCGGCCGACTCCGGCATCCGCTCCCTGGTCTCCGTGCAGGGCTCCCTCGCCATGTACGCCATCCACCGCTTCGGGAGTGAGGGGCAGCGGCAGGAGTGGCTGCCGCGCATGGCCGGCGGTGAGGTCATCGGGTGCTTCGGGCTGACCGAGCCCGACCACGGGTCCGACCCGGCCAACATGCGCACCAACGCCAAGCGGGACACGGGTGGCGACTGGGTGCTCAACGGACGCAAGATGTGGATCACCAACGGCTCGGTGGCCGGTGTCGCCGTCGTCTGGGCGCAGACCGAGGAGGGGATCCGCGGCTTCGTCGTGCCGACCGACAGTCCCGGCTTCTCCGCGCCCGAGATCAAGCACAAGTGGTCCCTGCGGGCCAGCGTCACCAGCGAGCTGGTGCTCGACGACGTACGGCTGCCCGCCGACGCCGTGCTGCCGGAGGCGACCGGGCTGCGCGGCCCGCTCAGCTGTCTCTCACACGCCCGTTACGGCATCGTCTGGGGTTCGATGGGCGCGGCACGCAGCTCTTTCGAGGCGGCCGTGGAGTACGCGAAGTCGCGGGAGCAGTTCGGGCGGGCCATCGGAGGCTTCCAGCTGACCCAGGCCAAGCTCGCCGACATGGCGGTCGAACTGCACAAGGGGATTCTGCTCGCCCACCACCTGGGGCGGCGCATGGACGCCGGCCGCCTGCGTCCCGAGCAGGTCAGCTTCGGCAAGCTCAACAACGTACGCGAGGCCATCGACATCTGCCGTACGGCCCGCACGATCCTCGGCGCCAACGGGATCTCCCTCGAATACCCCGTGATGCGGCACGCGACGAACCTGGAATCGGTGCTCACCTACGAGGGCACCGTCGAGATGCACCAGCTGGTGCTGGGCAAGGCGCTCACCGGGCTCGACGCCTTCCGGTAGGAGGCGGCCGGCGAGCGGGGGTGCGGGGCCGTGGTGTGCGGCCCCGCCTCAGCTCTGGTTGAAGAATCCGTCGGAACGGTGCGCGGCGGACTCGCCGCTGATGACCTGGGTGTCGGCCGGGCTCAGCAGGAACACCCGGGTGGACACCCGCTCGATCGAACCGCGCAGGCCGAAGATGAGCCCGGCCGCGAAGTCGACCACGCGCTTGGCGTCGGTGCCCTCCATGGCCGTCAGGTTCACGATGACCGGGACCCCGTCCCGGAACAGCTCACCGATGGCCCGTGCGTCCCGGAAGCTGTCCGGGGTGACCGTCGCGATGCGGCGGCCCTTCTCCTCGGCCACGTCCGAAGCCACCTTGACCCGCGGGTCCGTGACCCAGGCGTCCCCGGACTCGGGGCCCTCGGAGTAGTCGTCGTCGTAGTAACGCTCGTCATCGTTGTTGTCGTCGACGAGGCCGAGCCACGCACTCGCCTTGCGTACCGATCCCATGGACGCCTCCTCTCACAGCGGTCTTTCGTGCTTCCGCATCCCTATGGTCATCCATGATGCGGACGTCGCGCCAAGTGGATAGACGCCGCGCGGGGGGTTTGTGACGGTACTGGTGCACAGCGGATACGTCGAGAGTCCTTGTGTCCCAAGGGCCGTTTCCCAAACGGCTGCTGACTGTGAGTGAAATATGATTCTTCACGGCACACGGGTGAGGACGGGTGCGTACGGGTGATGGCGGCGGTCGGTACGATGCCGCAGCTCAGCGTCGTACCAACCACGGGGGAGCGTCGTGTTCGGAATCGTCAGGCCGTGCAGGCACCGGCTCGGAGAGAGCCTCACGAGCCAGTGGATGGCTCATTTGTGCGGGTTGTGCCTCGCACTGCGCAAGGACCACGGACAGTTCGCGCGGATCGTGACGAACTATGACGGGCTGCTCATATCGGTGTTGACGGAGGCTCAGGCCGGGCGGGGCGGTGCGGGCGCCGGGCGGCGCACCGCCGGGCCCTGCCCGCTGCGCGGGATGCGCACCGCGTCCGTCGCGCACGGCGAGGGCGCCCGGCTCGCGGCGGCCGTCTCCCTGGTGCTGGCCTCGGCCAAGGTGCGCGACCACGTCGCCGACGGGGACGGCCTGCTGGCCCGCCGTCCGGTGGCGCTCGCCGCCCGCCGGATCGCCGGCGGCTGGGACGCGGCCGGGGCGCGCGGCGGCGGCGCCGTCGGCTTCGACACCGCCGTACTGGTCGACGCCGTGGACCGGCAGGGCGGCATCGAGGCGCTCGCGGGGCCCGGGACGCCGCTGCTCACCGTCACCGAGCCGACCGAGACCGCGACCGCCGCCGCCTTCGCGCACACCGCGCACCTCGCCGGGCGGCCGCACAACGCCGTGCCGCTCGCCGAGGCCGGGCGGCTCTTCGGCCGGCTCGCCCACCTCCTGGACGCCGTGGAGGACCGGGAGGCCGACGCCGCCTCCGGCGCCTGGAACCCGCTCACCGCCACCGGGACGCCGCTGGCCGAGGCCCGGCGGCTCGCCGACGACGCGGTGCACGGGGTGCGGCTGGCCCTGCGGGAGGCCGAGTTCACCGACGGGCGGCTGGTGCACCGGCTGCTCGTGCACGAGCTGGGCAGTTCCGTGGACCGCGCGTTCGGCACCGTCTCGTGCGCCCATGGCAGCCATCCGTACGCCCCTCCCGGCGCGCCCGGCACCCCGGGCGCTCCCGGCGGCCCCGGTGGGCCGACGCCCCCGGAGCCGCCGCGCCGCGACCGGCGCGGGCTGCTCGCCGGCTGTGCCGTGTGGCTGGGGCTGGCCTGCACGTGCCAGATGTGCTGCGGCACCTTCAACGACCCCTGGAGCGGCCAGCGCAGGGAAGGGCTCTGCTCCCAGTGCGACTGCGGCAACTGCTGCGACTGCTGCGACTGCTGCAGCAACTGCTGCGGCGACGACGGGTGCGGCTGCGGCTGCGACGGCTGCGACTGCGGGTGCAGCTGCTGAGACGCCGTTGGTCTGCGTCTCGGTCTGTCCGACCCGGTGTGGAAGGCTTGAGCCATGACGAAGGGCTCACCCGGCGACACACCGGACAAGGCATCCGACCGAGCACCCGGCGACGCGTCCGACGCGTCCGACGCGTGGAGGCGGTGGCACGAGCAGCGGGTCGCCACGGTCTCGGCGCCCTACGGGCCGCTCGCGCTGACCGGCACGCACTGGCTGGAGGATCATCCGGACGGGCAACTTCCGGACATCCCCGGCCGGTGGACGACGGACGGCGACGCGGTGCTGCTGACGGCCGGCCGCGCGGACGGGCTCACCGTGGACGGGCGGCTCCTGGACGGCGAGGCACGGCTCACGGCCGACCGGGGACCGGTGGGCGCGGCCCGGGTGGCCCGCGGCGAGCGACGGCTGGTCGTGCTGGTCCGCGAGGGGCTGTGGGGCGTCCGTGACTTCGACCCGGCCGCCCCCGCGCGGCGGGCGTTCCGCGGCATCGCCGCCACGCCGTACGACCCGCGCTGGTCGGTGCCGGGCCGCTTCACCCCGTACGACACGGGGCGGCGCAGCGTGCGGGTGCCGAACGCGGACGGCCGGGAGCGCGGGCTGGCGCTCGGCGGGGAGCTGGCCTTCGAGCTGGACGGACGGGCGCACACCCTCCAGGTGGGCGTCGAGGACGACGGCTCCCTGTGGGCCGTCTTCGCCGACGCCACCAGCGGAAGCACCAGTTACCGCTTCCGGTTCCTGCGCCCGGCCGCGCCGGACGCCGAGGGGCGTACGACCGTCGACCTGAACCGTGCGCTGCTGCCGCCGTGCGCGTTCGCCGACCACTTCGTCTGTCCCTTCCCGCCGCCGGGGAACACCCTGGGGGCCCGCGTCGAGGCGGGGGAGCGCGAACTGCGCTGACGCCGTCGGGGGGTTGGTAAAGGTCGTTCAAAGCTTGACGGCCGAAAGGCGCTCTTGCGCCGACCGGACGTTCGGCCGAATACTCCAACCTCAGCGCTTGTCAGGGGCACGACGTATTCGGAACCCGGAGGTCCGTCCCTGGCTGCGCCTCACGGGCCCCCACCCCCACGAGAGGGGCCCCCGACTTCCCCTGTGGAGGAACGAAAAGTGAGGATCAAGCGCACCACCCCCCGCAGCGGCATCACGAGACGGACTCGGCTGATCGCCGTTTCCACCGGCCTCGTGGCCGCCGCCGCCGTCGCGATCCCCAGCGCGAACGCGGCACCCGCCCCGGCCACCTTCAGTGCCGCCGAGCTGAGCAGCGCCGGCAACGCGGTACTCCAGGCCGACGTCCCCGGCACCGCCTGGGCCGTCGACAGCAAGTCCGGCCGGGTGCTGCTCACCGTGGACAGCACCGTCTCCCAGGCCGAGATCGCGAAGATCAAGGAGCAGGCCGGCGACAAGGCCGACGCGCTCACGATCAAGCGCACTCCCGGCAAGTTCAACAAGCTCATCCAGGGCGGTGACGCCATCTACGCGAGCAGCTGGCGCTGCTCCCTCGGCTTCAACGTCCGCACCAGCAGCGGCGCCGAGTACTTCCTGACCGCCGGTCACTGCACCGACGGCGCCGGCGCCTGGCGGGCCAGCTCCGGAGGCACCGTCATCGGACAGACGGCGGGCTCCAGCTTCCCGGGCAACGACTACGGCATCGTGCAGTACACCGGGTCCGTCTCCCGGCCCGGCACCGCCAACGGCGTGGACATCACCCGCGCCGCCACCCCGAGCGTGGGTACCACCGTCATCCGTGACGGCTCCACCACCGGCACCCACAGCGGCCGGGTCACCGCCCTGAACGCCACCGTCAACTACGGCGGCGGCGACGTCGTCGGCGGGCTGATCCAGACCACGGTCTGCGCCGAGCCCGGCGACTCCGGCGGCTCGCTCTACGGCAGCAACGGCACCGCGTACGGTCTGACCTCCGGCGGCAGCGGCAACTGCTCCTCCGGCGGTACGACGTTCTTCCAGCCGGTGACGGAGGCCCTGAGCGCCTACGGCGTCAGCGTCTACTAGTCGGCCGTCGAGCGCAGCCGGCAGCGCGACGAGCCCCCGCACACCGCGGCCACGGTGTGCGGGGGCTCAGCCCGTGCCGCCGGGGAGGACGATCGCGTTCTCGTAGGCGAACACCACGGCCTGGGCGCGGTCCCGCAGGTGGAGCTTGGCGAACATGCTGCCGACGTGGCTCTTCACCGTCGCCTCGGTCACGACCAGGCGCGCGGCGATCTCCGGGTTCGACAGGCCCCTGGCCACCAGGAGGAGGATCTCCCGTTCCCGGGGGGTCAGACCGGCCAGCACCGCCTCCCGCGGCCGGACCGGTGCGGCGCGGGTGGCGTAGTCCTCGATCAGCCTGCGGGTGATCGACGGCGACAGCAGGGCCTCACCGGCGTGGACGACGCGGATCGCCTCCAGCAGGCGGTCGCGCGAGGCGTCCTTCAGCAGGAAACCCGACGCGCCCGCCCGCAGTGCGCCGAAGACGTACTCGTCCAGGTCGTAGGTGGTGAGGATCAGCACCCGGGGCGGGGAGTCGGAGGCGGTCAGCCGGGAGGTTGCCTCGACACCGTCCATGCGGGGCATGCGGATGTCCATCAGGACCACGTCGGGGCGCAGGGCGGCGGCTTGGGCGAGTGCCCCGTGACCGTCGTCGGCCTCCCCGACGACCTCCAGATCGTTCTGGGTCTGAAGGAACAGCCGGAAGCCGGTACGGATCAGTTCCTGGTCGTCGACGATCAGCAGGCGGATGGTCATGCCGCGTCCCCGGCGTCCTCGACGGGCAGGCGGGCGGTCACCACGAACCCGTCGGCCGTACGGCGGGCGTCCAGGCTGCCGCCCGTCACCGCCGCGCGTTCCCGCATCCCGAGGATGCCGTGCCCGGCGCCCGACGGAGCCGGACCGCCTCCGCCGCCGTCGTCCTCGACCGTGACGTCCAACCGCGTCCGGCCGTAGTGGAGCGTCACCGTGACCCGGGTGGGGTCGGTGTGTTTGAGCACGTTGGTCAGTGCCTCCTCGACGATTCGGTAGGCCGACAGTTCGAGGCCGCCGGCCAGCGGCCGGGCCTCGCCGGTGAACTCCAGTTGTACGGGCATCCCGGCTGTCCGGTAGCCGGAAACCAGCTCGGGGAGCTGGCCGAGCGAGGGCTGCGGCCGCCACTGCGCGCCGTTGTCCGGCGTGCGCAGCAGGCCGAGGATCCGGCGGAGTTCGGCCAGGCTCTGCTCCGCGTTGACCTCGACCCGTTCCAGGGTCTCGGCCGCGACCCCGGGGTCGGTCGGCAGGACGTCCCGGGCGCCGCGCACACCGATCAGCATGACGGTGACCGAGTGGGCGACGATGTCGTGGAGTTCGCGGGCGATGGCGGTGCGTTCCCGCTGCGCCGCGAGCTGGTCGAGCTGCGCGCGTTCGCGCTCCAGGGTGGCCGCCCGGTCTTCCAGCGCCCGGGTGTAGCGCCGCCGGGTCTGGAGGTACGAGCCGAGGGCCCACGCGCCGACCGGGACGGGCAGCGAGGAGATGCTCGCCAGCAGCAGGAACAGCGCCGTCGGGACGAGCGCCGCCACCGACACCCTCCGGTCACGCAGGTCGGCGAGCGAGGCGAGGGCGACCACGACGGGCGCCCCGCCCGGCGAGTAGCCCAGCGGCACGAGCACCGCGGCGCCCGCACAGGCCGTGACGAGCACGGTCAGGGGGGCGCGCCGGCGGAGGAGCAGGGCGGAGCCGGTCAGCACCGTCACCACGACCGGGATCACGCCGACCGGGATCACGGCGGCCGGGATCACGACGACCGGGGTGCCGCCGTCGAAGAGCTGCCCGATCTCCACTCCGGTCGTGATCACCGCCAGCACGAGGTCGAACAGCGCCGAGCGGCGCGCGACCAACAGGTCGTACGCCGCCCGGGCCCGCCCGAAGAGGTCGTTCACGCCAGATCGCGCCGTCGCTCGACCACGACCGCGACCAGCGTGACCGCGACCGTCCACGCGGCCAGCACCCATCCGGCCGAGACCACCGACAGGGTCGTGTGGTGCGTCATCCGGCTCAGGATCCCGGCCGCGCCGAACGGCGTGAGGTTGACGCCCGCTTCCCAGACACCGGAAAGCAGCGGGACCACGGCGAAGTTCACGACCAGCAGGACGACCACTCCCAGGACCGGGCTACGGATCAGGGCGCCGAGGGCGGCGCCCAGGATCGTGGACAGGACGAACGCCACCAGGTTGCCCGCCACGACGGCACCGACGTCTGCGGAGGTGAGATCGGGCCCCGGCTGGTCACTCAGCAGCGGCAGCGCGAGCCCGACCGACACCGTGGTCGTCAGCGCGCCGAGCAGGAGCCCGGTCAGCGCGTAAGCGGCAATTCTCGCCGACAGCACGACCCCGCGGCCACGGCGGCCCACCAGTGCCGCCGGTGCGGCCGTCCGGTGCCGGTACTCACCGGCCGCGCCGACCAGCCCCCAGAGCATGAGCAGGACCGGCATCGCCGACAGGGCCTCCTCCTTCTCGGCCACCTCGTCCAGCGTGCCCGACCACGCCGCGACCACCAGGGCGTTGAGAGCGGCGAACGCGACCGTGCCCACCGCGAAGCCCAGGACGGTCCGGGTGGTCACGGTCTTGATCAGTTCGCCGCGCAGCAGACGGCTCATCGGTCCGCCCCTCCCGTGAGGCCGAAGAACGCGTCCTCCAGCGACGCGGTCCGCTCGGTGATCTCCTCCACAAGGACGCCGTCGCGGTGGGCCAGCCGTGCCACCTCCGTGACGTCGAGCCCTTCGACCAGCAACCGGCCTCCGTCGTCGGTCTTCGTGCGGCCGCCGGCCGCGGTCACCAGCTCCGACAGGCGCTCGGCCTCGGCGGTGCGCACCGCGACCACGCTTTCCCCGGACCGTTCGAGGTCCCGGATCGCACCTTCGTGGACCAGCCGTCCCCGGTTGATCACGACCACGTCGTCGACGGTCTGGGCCGCCTCGCCCAGCATGTGGCTGGACAGCAGGACCGTGCCCCCCTTCGCGGCCCGCTCCCGCAGCAGCGTACGCAACCAGCGGATGCCTTGCGGGTCCAGGCCGTTCACCGGCTCGTCCAGCACCAGGATCTCCGGATCGCCCAGGAGCGCCGCGGCGAGCCCGAGCCGCTGCCGCATGCCCATCGAGTACTTCCCGACCCGGCCCCGGGCCGCCTCCTCCAGGCCGACGAGTTCCAGCACCTCCCCGACCCGGCGGCGGGGCAGTCCGGCCAGTGCGGCCAGCGAGCGCAGGTGCGCCCTGCCGGTGCGGCCGGGATGGGCCCCGCAGGGTTCGATGTGCACGCCGAGCAGCCGGGCGTCGGGTTTGAGGGCGGCGACCGGCGTGGCCCGTACGAACGCCCGGCCCGCTGTCGGCCGCGCCAGTCCGACGACCGCTTTGAGAGCGGTGGTCTTCCCCGCCCCGTTCGGGCCGAAGAACCCCGTCACCCTCCCGGTTCCGACTGTGAACGACAGGTCGTCGACCGCCGTTGCGCGGCCGTAGCGCTTGGTCAGCCCTTCGACCCTGATGGCCGCCGGGTCCCCGGCACCTCGTGAAGAAGTCATGCCCGAAGCCTCCGGTGTGCCGATCTCCCCGTCCTCCACCCAGGGGCGAAACCCGGTCTCCCACCAGAGGGGGAGACCGCCGCCGCCTCCCCGCTCTCCGAGAGGAAGAGGTGAAGGCCGTGTGACCGCGCTGGAGTTGTCGTGCGCACGTCCTGGAGTCGACCTTGTGTGCGGCCTGTGGAATCGGAAGAGTCAACGCTCGTCAACCAGCCTTCCGGCCCGCGAGGTCCCCACAACCTCCGGGCCGACCCCCCACAGGAGGACGTGAGTTGAAGCACCGACGCATACCCAGGCGGCGGGTCGCCGTGGTAGGTGCGGGAATCACCGCACTGGTCGCGGCCGGAGTCACCTTCCAGACCGCGAACGCCAGCGAGGCCCCGAAGACCGCCGCGCCCGAGACCCTGTCGGTCTCGGCGGCCGGAGAGCTCGCCTCGACGCTGCTCGGCGACCTCGGCGCCGACGCGGCGGGCACGTACTACGACGCACAGGCCAAGAGCCTCGTCGTCAACGTGCTCGACCAGAGCGCCGCGCAGACCGTCGAGGAGGCCGGAGCCAAGGCCAGAGTCGTCGAGAACTCGCTCGCCGACCTGAAGAGCGCGCGCACCGCCCTCACGAAGGACGCGACCATCCCGGGCACGTCCTGGGCGACCGACCCGACCACCAACAAGGTCGTCGTCACCGCCGACCGCACGGTCTCCGAGGCCGAACTGGCCAAGCTGACCAAGGTGGTCGACGGACTGGGCGCCAAGGCCGAGCTCAAGCGGACCAAGGGTGAGTACAAGCCCTTCGTCGCGGGCGGCGACGCCATCACCGGAGGCGGCGGGCGCTGCTCGCTCGGCTTCAACGTGACCAAGGGCGGCGAGCCGTACTTCATCACCGCCGGCCACTGCACCGAGTCCATCTCGACCTGGTCGGACTCCTCCGGGAACGTCATCGGCGAGAACGCGGCGTCCAGCTTCCCGGACAACGACTACGGGCTGGTCAAGTACACCGCCGACGTGGACCACCCGAGCGAGGTGAACCTCTACAACGGCTCCTCGCAGGCCATCTCGGGCGCCGCCGAGGCCACCGTCGGCATGCAGGTGACCCGCAGCGGTTCCACCACCCAGGTGCACGACGGGACGGTGACCGGCCTGGACGCCACCGTGAACTACGGCAACGGCGACATCGTCAACGGCCTGATCCAGACCGACGTCTGCGCCGAGCCCGGCGACAGCGGCGGCTCGCTCTTCTCGGGCGACCAGGCCATCGGCCTCACCTCCGGCGGCAGCGGCGACTGCACCTCGGGCGGCGAGACCTTCTTCCAGCCGGTGACGGAGGCCCTGTCGGCCACCGGTACGCAGATCGGCTGAGCAGCGCCCGCACACCCGTGAAGTCCCGTCCCGCGCGCGAGGGGCGGGACTTCCGCGTGCCCGGCCGGGGCTCCCGCGTCCGTACGACGGTCAGGCGGCCGGCGCGGCGAACGGTCAGCCGGCCGGCGCGGGCGGCAGCTCCGTCTCCTGCCGCCCGCGGCGCGGCAGCACGGCCGCCAGCATCGTGATCACCGTCCCCGCCACCGCCCACGCCCACAGCACCAGCAGGGAGGCGGTCACGTCGTTCCCCTTGAAGTAGGCGATCGAGCGGGCCGCCCAGGTGCCGGCGCCCGGTGGCAGCGCCGGACCGATCGCCTTCCAGAACGGCGGGAGCAGCGGCAGCGGGAAGGCGCCGCCCGCGCTCGGGTTGCCCGCGATCACCACCAGCAGGATCGCGAGACCGATGCCGACGATTCCGAAGACGCCCTGGAGGGCCAGCGTGGCGGCGCCCACCGCGAAGGTGATCAGCGCGCCGAGCCCCCACAGGTCCAGCACGCCGCCGGGCAGCGCGCCCAGGATCGGCCCGATGATCACCGCGCCGCCGAGCCCGCCGACGATCGCGACCAGCGCCATCACGATCAGCCGGATCGCCGCCCGGCGCGGGTTGGCCGGCCGGGCGCCGGTGCTGATCGCCAGGATCGAGGCGCACAGGTAGCCGCCGACGCACCAGCCCACGATCAGGTAGAAGGACGACAGCCCGTCGAAGTCGTGGCGGGAGGCCGGGGCCACGTCGACCACCCGCACCGTGCGCCGCTCGGTCTGCTCCGCCTTGCCGACGATGCCCTCGAGGGTGGTGGCGAGGACGGTGCCGCCGCCGGAGGCGACCAGCAGGGTGTCCTGCCTGCCGCCGGGGTCCAGGACCAGGGCGCCGTCGATCTCCCGGTTCATGATCTGCCGCCGGGCGGCCGCCTCGTCGGCCACCGTGCGCGGGTCCAGCGGGGAGCCGGGCAGCCCTTCCAGCCGGTCCACCGTCTGCCCGGCGGCCGCCCCGGGCGCGACCACCCCGAAGGGCACGTCCTTGGGGCGCGGGTCGTGCAGTGCCCCCACGTAGGAGGCGATGAACAGCAGCTGGAGCGCGATCACGCCGAGCACCAGCAGGGTGGCCCGCGGGGTGACGGCGTCCCTCACCTCACCGAGGAAGGAGCCGCTTCGCGTGCCGGGGCCCGGTGTGTGTGACATGTCCCCACAGTCCGGGTCGGGGGGCGTTTGCGCAGGTGGGACGGGGCCGAACGGATGCCGCACACACATTCGACGATGGGGGTATGGTGGGTGAGGTAGCTGGGAACAGACGTTCGATAATGGCGTTCGGGCATACGTGGTCATGCGTCGGTTCATGAGTCGGGAGGTGCGTGATGCCGGGTTTCACGCATCTGCACACCGTCTCCGGGTTCTCCGCCCGCTACGGCGCCTCCCACCCGGAGCGGCTGGCCGAGCGCGCCTTCGAGCGGGGCATGGACGCCCTCGCCCTCACCGACCGCGACACCCTCGCGGGGACGGTCCGCTTCGCCAAGGCCTGCGCGAAGGCGGGCGTCCGCCCCCTGTTCGGCGCGGAGCTGGCGGTCGCCGCCCCCGAGTCCGCGGCCGCCGACCGCACGGAGACCTCCGTACGCCGGGACCGGCGCCGTGCCCCCGTGCGCGGCGGCGCCTTCGTCGACGAGTCGGCCCCCCGGGTGACCTTCCTCGCCCGGGACGGCGCCCGCGGCTGGGCCGACCTGTGCCGCCTGGTCTCCGCCGCCCACACGGCCGAGGGCAGCCCGCTGCTGTCCTGGCCCGACAACCACGCCGACGGCCTGACCGTCCTGCTCGGCCCCGACTCCGACGTCGGCCGCGCCCTCGCCGCCGGGCGTCCCGACCGCGCCGCGCGGCTTCTCGCCCCCTGGCGTGAGGTCTACGGCGACGCCCTGCGCCTGGAGGCCGTCTGGCACGGCCGCACGGGCATCGGCCCCGGCTCCCTGCGGCTGGCCGCCCGCACCGTCGGCTTCGCCGCCGAGCAGGGCGTCCGGCCGGTGCTCTCCAACGCCGTCCGCTACGCCGACCCCGGCCAGGGCGAGGTCGCCGACGTCCTGGACGCCGCCCGCCGCCTCGTCCCGATCAACGCCACCAAGGAACTGGACTCCGGCGAGGCCTGGCTCAAGGACGCCGGTGCCATGCGGCACGCCGCCGAGCGGATCGTCGAGTCCGCGGGTTTCCGGCGCGACACCGCCCACCGCCTGCTGGAGCAGACCCGGGCCACGGCCGCCGAGTGCCTGGTCGACCCCGAGGACGACCTCGGCATGGGCGCCGTCCACTTCCCCGAACCGCACCTCGTCGGCGCCGGGCGCCGCACCGCCCAGCGGGCGCTCGCCTCCCGGGCGGCGGCGGGCATGGTGCGGCGCGGCTACGACCGGCGCCGGGACCACCGGGAGTACTGGGAGCGGATGCACCACGAGCTGGACATCATCGCCCACCACGGCTTCGCCTCGTACTTCCTCACCGTCGCCCAGGTCGTGGACGACGTACGGCACATGGGCATCCGGGTCGCCGCGCGCGGCTCCGGCGCGGGCTCGCTCGTCAACCACCTGCTCGGCATCGCGCACGCCGACCCGGTCGAGCACGGGCTGCTGATGGAGCGGTTCCTGTCCAAGGAGCGGGTCGTGCTGCCCGACATCGACATCGACGTGGAGTCCGCGCGCCGGCTCGAGGTCTACCGCGCGATCATCGGCCGGTTCGGCACCGAGCGGGTCGCCACGGTTGCCATGCCGGAGACGTACCGGGTGCGCCACGCCATCCGCGACGTGGGCGCCGCCCTGTCCATGGACCCGGCCGAGATCGACCGCGTCGCCAAGTCCTTCCCGCACATCCGTGCCCGCGACGCCCGCGCGGCCCTGGAGGAACTGCCCGAACTCAAGGAACTGGCGGGGGAGTCCCGGCGGGACGGAGGAGGGCGGTACGGCAGGCTCTGGGAGCTGGTCGAGGGCCTCGACGCCCTCCCGCGCGGTGTCGCCATGCACCCCTGCGGCGTCCTGCTGTCCGACGCCTCCCTGCTCTCCCGTACGCCGGTCGTGCCGACCAGCGGCGAGGGCTTGCCGATGGCGCAGTTCGACAAGGACGACGTGGAGGACCTCGGGCTGCTCAAGCTGGACGTCCTCGGGGTGCGGATGCAGTCGGCGATGGCGCACGCGGTCGCCGAGGTGAAGCGGGCCACCGGCACCGAGGTCGACCTGGACGCCGTACCCGAGGGCGACCCGGCGACGTACCGGATGATCCGGTCCGCCGAGACGCTGGGCTGCTTCCAGATCGAGTCACCCGGCCAGCGGGACCTGGTGGGGCGGCTCCAGCCGGCCACCTTCCACGACCTCGTGGTCGACATCTCGCTCTTCCGACCGGGACCGGTCGCCGCCGACATGGTGCGGCCGTTCATCGAGGCCCGGCACGGCCGGGCGCCGGTGCGCCACCCGCACGAGGACCTGGCGGAGCCGCTGGCGGGGACGTACGGGGTCGTCGTCTTCCACGAGCAGATCATCGACATCGTCGCCATCATGACCGGCTGCGGACGCGGCGAGGCGGACCGGGTGCGGCGCGGCCTCTCCGACCCGGAGTCGCAGGGGCGGATCAAGGTGTGGTTCGCCCAGCACGCGACGGCGAACGGATACGACGCGGAAACGATTCAGCGCACCTGGGAGATCGTCGAGGCCTTCGGCAGCTACGGCTTCTGCAAGGCGCACGCCGTCGCCTTCGCGGTGCCGACGTACCAGTCGGCGTGGCTGAAGGCCCACCACCCGGCCGCCTTCTACGCGGGCCTGCTCACCCACGACCCCGGCATGTACCCCAAGCGGCTGCTGCTGGCGGACGCGCGGCGGCGCGGGGTGCCGATCCTGCCGTTGGACGTGAACGAGTCGGGGGTCGCACACAGGATCGAACTGGTGTCTGAATCAGGGTCACGGAAGCCCGCCACGTGGGGACTCCGGCTCGCCCTCTCGGACGTGCACGGCATCAGCGAGGCCGAGGCGGAGCGGATCGCCACGGGGCAGCCCTACGCCTCCCTGCTCGACTTCTGGGAACGGGCCCGCCCCAGCAGGCCGCTGGCCGGACGGCTCGCCCAGGTCGGCGCGCTGGACGCGTTCGGGGCCAACCGCCGGGACCTGCAACTGCACCTGACCGAACTGCACCGCGGCGCCCGGGGCGGACGCGGCGACCAGCTCCCCCTCACCGGCGGCCGCAAGACCGCCTCCGCAGGGCTGCCCGACCTCACCTCCGAGGAGAAGCTCAGCGCCGAACTCGGTGTGCTGTCCATGGACGCCTCGCGCAACCTGATGGACGACCACCGCACCTTCCTGCGCGAGCTGGGCGTGGTGTCGGCCAAGCGGCTGCGCGAGGCCCGGCACGGGGAGACGGTGCTGGTCGCGGGCGCCAAGGCGGCCACCCAGACCCCGCCGGTCCGCTCCGGCCGCCGCGTCATCTTCTCCACCCTCGACGACGGCTCGGGACTGGTCGACCTCGCCTTCTTCGACGACTCGCACGACGCCTGCGCGCACACCGTCTTCCACTCCTGGCTGCTGCTGGTGCGCGGGGTGGTGCAGCGGCGCGGCCCGCGCAGCCTCAGCGTGGTCGGATCCGCCGCCTGGAACCTCGCCGACCTGCTGGAGATCCGCCGGGAGGAGGGGCTGGAGGGCGTCGCCGCCCGGCTGGCCGCAGCGGGCGGAAGCCAGGAAGGCGACGCCCCCGGGGGCGGCCCGGCGCGCCGCCGCCTCGCCGGTTCGGACGGGCGGCCCGCGCCGGCCGGGTCCGCGGCCCAGGACCCGATGGAGCAGCGGAAGATCCGCATGTCCACCGGGTACGAGATGCATCCCTGGGCCGATCTGCGCCCCGCGGGCGAAGGGCCCGCGGTCGGAAGGAAGTTGTGGCACCAGAGTCCGGGGAGTGCGGGATGACGATCCTCTGCGTACGTTTCCAGCTGCCGCCGACGCGCGAGGCGGCCCTGCCCGAACTGCTCGGGCTCCTCGAGGAGTTCACGCCGGTCGTCGAGGCGCTGCCACCCGACGGCGCGCTGGCCGACCTGCGCGGCGCCGAACGGTACTTCGGGCGCGACGCCGTGGCGCTGGCCTCGGTGATCCGGGTCCGCGCCCTCGCGCTGCACGGCGTGGACTGCGTGATCGGCGCCGGACCCGGCCCGATGCTGGCCCGCATGGCCCTGCGCGACGCCCGGCCGGGACTGACCCGCGCGGTGCCCGGCGGCGAGGAGCGCGCGTTCCTCGACGGCAAGCCGGTCGCCGCGCTGCCCGGCGTCGGCACCGCGACCGCCCGCACGCTGTGCGAGTACGGCCTCGACACCCTCGGCCGGGTCGCCGCCGCGCCGCTGTCCACCCTCCAGCGCCTGGTCGGCGCGAGGACCGGCCGCGAGCTGCACGAGAAGGCCCAGGGCGTCGACCGCGGCCGGGTCGTCCCCAACGGCGTCTCCCGATCCCTGGCCGCCGACCGCCCCTTCGACCGCGACGAACTCGACCCCGACCGCCACCGCCGCGCCCTGCTCTCGGCCGCCGGAGACCTGGGCGCCCGGCTGCGCGCCGTGGACAAGGTCTGCCGCACCCTCACCCTCACCGTCCGCTACGCCGACCGGTCGGCCACCACTCGCAGCCGCACCCTGAAGGAGCCGACCGCGCACTCGGCGGCCCTGACCCGGACCGCCTACGACCTGTACGAGGCGCTCGGCCTCCAGCGCGCCCGGGTCCGTTCGATCGCCCTGCGCGCGGAGAGCCTCACGTCCGCCGAACACGCCTCCCACCAGCTCACCTTCGACCCCGTGGACGAGAAGGTCCGCCGGATCGAGGAGGTCGCGGACCGCGCGCGGGCGAAGTTCGGGCCGAGGGCGGTGATGCCGGGGTCGCTGGCGGCGTGAGGCCCCCGCGGGTCAGTTGGCCCACGGGGGAGTGATGCGGGTGCCGTCGGCCAGCTCCGCCGTCAGGCCCACGGAGGTGGTGACCCAGGAGGTCGCGGTCCGGTCGGTGGGGTTCTCGACGGCGAGGGTCGCCCCGGAGCCGATGATCACGGTGTCACCCGCGGTGACGCGTTCGGTGCGGCCGTCGAGGGTGATCAGCAGCTCGCCGGTGAGCAGGTGGAAGACCTCCTCCCGGTCGACGGTGTGCGCGGGTGCCTTCGTCCCCGCCGGGATCTCGCCCCGCCAGGCGCACAGCTCCCTGCTGCCGACACGGGGACTGGCGTACGAGACGAAGCGGGCGCCGTGGATCTCGTGGGTGACGCCTTCGGACGAGCGGACGACGGGCATGACGGGGCTCCTCTGGACGTATGGCCGACATGGTCAAGCAGCTTGACCAATACTGTGGCTCTTATGGTCAAGCTGCTTGACCAAAGTGTCAAGAGTGTTTCAATGCCCCCGTGCAGAACTCCGACGCCATGGCCCTGACCGCCGCCCTGCTCGCCGCGGCCGGCGGACTCACGCAGCGCATCAACGAAGGGGTCGTGGCCCGCGGCTTCGAGGGTGTGCGGCCCGCGCACGGGTTCGCCTTCGCCCGGCTCGCCCCGGACGGTGCGACGGTCACCGACCTGGCCGTGCACCTCGGAGTGACCAAGCAGGCCGCCAGTCAGCTCGTCGACGAGCTGGTCCGCAAGGGGTACGCCGAGCGCCGGCCGCATCCCGTCGACGCGCGCGCCCGGCTCGTCGTGCTGACGGAGGCGGGGTGGGCCTGCACGCGGGCGGCCGAGGCGGCGGCCGCGGAGGCCGTGGGCGCGTGGGCCGACGTGCTCGGTGAGGACGGGGTGCGGGCGCTGCTCGACGGCCTGCTGCGCGTGGCGCCGAACGGGCCGCTGCGGCCCGCCTGGTGACCTGACCCCCCGTCACCTGCGGCGCGGATGACGTCGGTTACCACTGGAAGTTTTTACTGCCGCGTAACTTCACACGTGCACTACTCGCCCGTAACTTGACGAGTGAACAGCATCCCGTGATCCGGATCACAGGGCACCCCTGCCGTCGCAACTCCCCAGATCCGCGAGGAGATCACCCGATGCTGCCCTGGAGCCGAGTGCTCAGACCGCTGGCCGCGCTGCTGCTGGCCGCCGCCGTCGCCCTGGTCCCCGCCACCGCCGCCACCGCCGCCCCCACCGCGGACGCCCGCCCCGGCTCCGGCTGGAACGACTACACCTGCAAGCCCACCGCCGCCCACCCCCGCCCCGTCGTGCTGGTTCACGGCACCTTCGGGAACTCCGTCGACAACTGGCTCGGCCTCGCGCCCTACCTGAAGAACCGCGGTTACTGCGTCTTCTCCCTCGACTACGGCCAACTGCCCGGCGTCCCGCTCTTCCACGGACTCGGCCCGGTCGAGAAGTCGGCGGAACAACTGGCCGCCCACGTCGACAAGGTGCTCGCCGCGACCGGCGCCACCGAGACCGACCTCGTCGGCCACTCGCAGGGCGGCATGATGCCCCGCTACTACCTCAAGTTCCTCGGCGGAGCCGCCGAGGTGAACGCCCTGGTCGGCATAGCGCCCAGCAACCACGGCACCACGCTGTCCGGCCTCACCCGCCTGCTGCCGTACTTCCCCGGCGCCGAGGACCTGCTCAACGAGCACACCCCCGCCCTCGCCGACCAGGTCGTCGGCTCCGACGTCCTCACCCGGCTCAACGCGGACGGCGACACCGTGCCCGGCGTGCGCTACACCGTCCTCGCCACGAAGTACGACGAGGTGGTCACGCCGTACCGCGGCCAGTTCCTCGACGGCCCCGGCGTACGCAACGTCCTGCTGCAGGACCTGTGCCCGCTCGACCTCTCCGAGCACCTGGCGATCGGCCTGTTCGACCGGATCGCCTTCCACGAGGTGACCAACGCCCTGGACCCGGCGCACGCCACGCCCACCACCTGCGCCTCGGTCTTCGGCTGACGGGCGCTCTCCCCCCGCCCGGCGCACGTCACGCGGGGCCCGCCCGGCCTGAGCCGCCGGACGGGCCCCGCGTTCCCCGTTCCCCCGTCGTCCCCCCGCCTCCGCGTCAGTGGCCGTGCCGGCCACCGGTCGTCGCGCGCCGCCGGACCGACGCGAACAGGACGGCCGCGCCGAGGGCCAGGGCCGCGGCGCCGCCGACGGCGATGTAGGGCGTGGTGCTGTCCCCGCCGGTCTCGGCGAGGTTCTCCGTGCCCCCGCCGGCGGCCTTGACCTGGTGGGGCTCGGCGGCGGTACCGGGCGCCTCCTCCGGAGCCGCGGCCGGGTCCGTCGGGTCCGTGGTGGTCGCCGCGTCCTGGTCGCCGTGACCGTGGTGCTCGATCGTCGACTTCTCCGCCGCGGCCGCGAGCTGCTCCTCGGAGGGCGCGGAGGCCTCCGGAGCCGGGGCGGCGCCCGCCTCCGCGTCGCCGGACGCGGTGTCGTCGCCGGTGGCCGCACCGCTGCCGCTGCCGCCGTCGCCGCCGAAGGTGACGTCCGAGCAGGAGTAGAACGCCTCCGGGCTGTCCGAGCGCTGCCACACCGCGTACAGCAGGTGCTTGCCGGACCGCTCCGGCAGCGTGCCGGAGAAGGTGTAGAAGCCGCCCGAGGCGACCGGGTCGGTGGAGGTCGCCACCGGGGCGGACAGGTCCAGGTCGCCCCAGCCGAGCGGCTTGGACGGGTCGTAGCCCGGCTTGGTGAGGTAGACCTTGAACGTGCCCTTGTGCGGGGCCGTCACGCGGTACTTGAAGGTGTACGAGCCGCTGCTCACGCCGGTCGCGGGCCAGTCGGCGCGGGCCAGGTCCAGACCCTTGAACGCCGGGTCGTTGGCGCTGCACAGCCTGCCGTCCGGGATCAGCTCCTGGTGCTTGCCGGCGGCGTTGCCGATGCGGATGCCGTTCCAGTCGTAGAGCGCCTGCGTGCCGCCCGCCGCGACCGCCGCCCTGCACGCGGCCGACTTCGGGTTCTCGGGCCCCTCGGCGTGGCACTGCGACACCCGGCTGACCGGGTCGCCCATCGAACCGTGCGCCGAGGCGGGGGCGGCGGCCAACGTGGTCAGGGCGAGCGGGGCGAGACCGGCGACGGCGACGGCTGCGGCCCTGCGGGACGCGGACGGTGCGGGCATGGGGAACTCCTCGAAACGGTCACTGGGGATGCGGCGGCTCGGGCCGGAACCCGTGGGGCTGATCGGCAAGCTAGCCCGAGGAAACCGCGGAATCGCCTGCTGGAGGCGGGTGACGGAGATCCTTATGGTCGCGTTAAGGGAGTGCTCAGGCTGGGCTGAGGTAGCTACCGTTCGCGGCATGGAACGAGAACGGATCCGGCCCGCGACCGCCGCGGACGTGCCGGCGGTGCAGGCCGTGACCGACGCCGCGTACCTCCCCTACGTCGAGCGCATCGGGGTGGTGCCGCAGCCCATGGAGGCGGACCACGCGGCGGACGTGGCGGCGGGGAAGGTGTTCGTCACGGACGAGCCCGGCACGGGCCGGGCGGGACCTGTCGGACTCGTCGTCGTCGAGGCGCACGCCGACCACCTGTTCCTCGACAGCGTCGCCGTCCACCCCGACGCGCACGGCAGGGGTGTGGGCCGGCGACTGCTGCGGTTCGTGGACGCGCACGCGCGGGCGCTGGGCCTCCCCGAGGTCAGGCTCTACACGAACGCGATGATGCGGGAGAACCAGGAGATCTACCCGAGGTACGGGTACGAGGTCGTGGAACGCCGCGTGGACGGGCCCTACGACCGCGTCCACTACCGCAAGCGGCTGCTGCTCTGAGGCGTCTCATGCCCGGACCGCCGGTCAGCTCTCCGGCCACCAGGTGCGCGCGATGTCCTTGCGGACCTCCGGGCGCCCGGAGGGGCGCTCGTCGATCTCCTCGCGGACTCGGCGGGCGTCGGTCTTCTTCAGGGGCTTCTGCACGGTCAGACGGCGCATGGCTGCCTCCTTACGGATCCACCGGGTTCCGCGTTCTCACGGAGGTAGACCCTTTCCCCGAGACTCACTCATCGATGCACAACTGTCAGTGGCGGTTGTCACGTTCCCGCGCCCCGGCCCCGTTGTCAGTGGCGGCTGCCACCCTGGGCGCATGAGTGGGAACAGTGACGAAGCGACCGCACCGGGTGCCGACTGGGACGCGCTGGCCGCCTCCTTCGACGACGAGCCGGACCACGGCCTGCGGGACGCGGAGGTGCGCCGGGCCTGGGCGGCCAGGCTGGCCTCCTGGCTGCCCGCGCCCCCCGGCGACGTGCTCGACCTGGGCTGCGGCACCGGCAGCCTCTCACTCCTCGCGGCCGAGCAGGGGCACCGGGTCACCGGCGTCGACCTCTCCCCGGCCATGGTGGAGCTGGCCAGGACCAAGCTCGCCGGCCGTGACGCGGTGTTCCTGACCGGTGACGCCGCGGCACCGCCCGTGGGGGAGCAGCGCTTCGACGCCGTGCTGGTCCGGCACGTCCTGTGGACGCTGCCCGATCCCGGCCGGGCCCTGCGGCACTGGCGGCAGCTGCTGCGCCCCGGAGGGCGCCTGGTCCTGGTCGAGGGCGTGTGGGGGAGCGTCTCCCCGGTCGGCATACCGGCCGACCGGGTCACCGCCCTGCTCGGCCCGCTCACCGGGCAGGCCCGGGTGGAGCGGCTGTCGGACGACCCGTCGCTGTGGGGCAGGGAGGTGGCGGACGAGCGGTACGCGGTGGTGGCGACGTACGGGTGAGCCGCGCGGCGGGCTACTCCAGCAGGCCGGTGAAGCCGTCCCCGCGGGCCAGCCGCTCCAGTTCCTCCAGTGCGGCCACCGCGGCGGCAGCGGCCTCCGGGTCCCGGTCCGCCAGTCCGCTCTCGGCGAACTCGTCCTCGTCCAGACGCCGTACGTCCGCGCCGTCGGCGGAGCGCCACAGGTCCAGGTCGAGGTCCTCGACGACCAGTTCCGTGCCGGTGCGGACGGCGGGGCGGGTGATGTCGCAGTACCAGCCCTTCAGCACACCGGCCGCGGTCCGGACCTCCTTCACCGAGTACCACCGGTCGCGCCAGTAGTACTCGGTGAAGACGTCCCCGGCCTCGAAGCGCACGAAGCCGAAGTCGCGCACGGCGTCCCCGGCCCAGGGGGCACGCACGGCGAGGCGGGTGCCGTCGTCGTGCAGCAGCCCGGCCGGGTAACGGATCTTGGTCCGGCCCGCCTTGACCAGGATCACGTCCACCTCGATGGGCGGTTCAGCCGAGTTCACGGACATGGCGCACCTCCGTCGCGCAGATCTCGTACCCGAGCCACTTGTTGACGGCGAGCATCGGGCCGTTGTCGGTGTCGTTGCCGGTGAGCGCCTCCGTGTACCCGGCCGCGCGGGCCCGGCGCAGGGAGGCGGTCTTGGCGAGCTTGGCCAGGCCCCGGCCGCGCCGGGCACGGACCGTGCCGGTCATCGCGGTCGCGTACCGGGTGCCGTCGGTGTGGGCGACGCTGAACGCGGCCGGGCGGCCGTCGACGACCACCACCGTGGTCAGTTCGCGGTCGAGCAACGGATGCCGCCAGGTCTCCGCGAGCCAGGCCTCGTAGTCCGTGAACTCGACCGCGACGTCGCTCGGTTCGTCCGCGACCGTCGCCGCGTCCAGCTCGAACACGGGCCGGGGGTCGTCCGCGTAGTCGGCGGCCGTGCGCAGCTCGACACCCGGGGGAAGGGCCCCCAGGGGCGGGAGCGCGGCGTTCGCCAGGTCCAGCCGGAGGAAGTGCGAGGCGCGCCGGCGCTCGTAGCCGTGCCGCTCGGCGAAGGCCAGGTGGGCGGGCCCGTCCAGCACCCAGGAGTACAGCTTCCTGGCGCCCTCGCCGGTCAGGTGCTCCTCGGCCGTACGCACCAGCAGGCCACCGGCCCCGCGCCGGAACCGCTCGGGATGGACGTAGACGTTCAGGTAGGCCTGACCGGGCTCCGGGCTGTCGTGCGCCAGCCCGAGCTGGGCGGTGCCGATCACCTCCCCGTCCTCCTCCGCGACCAGGGACCGGCTCCGGGCGTCCGGGTGGGTGTGGACGAGCCGGTGCACGACCGCCTCGGGCGTCCACAGGATGAACGGCACGGCGAGATGGCGGACCTGGGCGAAGGCCGCGACATCGGCCGGGTCGTCGGAACGCAGATCGCGTACGAGAACGGTCATGGGGGCGCACGCTACGGCGGCCGGGCGGTCGGATGCCTCTTATTTTCACGGGGATACGGGACAATCGCCGGGTGACCTTGAAGATCCATGTCGACGACGGCGCGCCGCCCTACGAGCAGGTGCGGGCGCAGATCTCCGAACAGGCGCGCTCCGGGGCGCTGCCGGTCGGGTACCGGCTGCCCACGGTGCGCGGACTGGCCGAATCCCTCGGGCTCGCCGCGAACACGGTCGCCAAGGCGTACCGGGCGCTGGAGGCGGACGGGGTGATCGAGACCCGGGGGCGCAACGGAACGTTCGTCGCCGCCGCGGGCTCTGCGGCTCAGCGGGAGGTGGCCGCCGCGGCCCAGGGGTATGCCGAGCGGGCTCGGCGGCTGGGGGTGTCGGAGGAGGACGCGTCGGGGGCGGTTCGGGATGCGTTGCGGGCGGCCTACGGGTGAGCGCCGTCGGGATCGGGGCCGCGGCCCGGCCGCAGATCCGGTGTGGCTTGTCGCGCCCACGCGGCGGAGCCGCACATGGATCAGCCCCGCGCCCCTGAGGGCGTACGTGTGACCGTCAGCGCCGACGTGCGAGCCGACTGTGCGAACGTCGCGGCGTCCTGCACCGCCGCCGTGTTCGGGTCGTTGTTGAAGTAGGTGTAGACGTCGCTCGTATGCGGCCAGGCCGCCGTGATGCGGTCGATCCACGTGGCCAGGGAGCGGCGGCCGTAGTGCGGCCAGGCCGCGGCCCGGCCCTCGTGGAAGCGGACGTAGCCCCAGTCGGTGGTGCGCCACAACGGGGTGACCGGGCGGGCGCGGACATCCGCCCAGCACAGGGCCGCGCGCCGGGCGACGAGGACCTCGCGGGTCTCGGCCGTCCACCAGGACTCGTGCCGGGGTTCCACCGCGACCCGGGTGCCCGGCGGGAAGCAGGCCAGGCAGGCGTCCAGGAGGTCCGGGTCGGCGCGCAGGGTCGGGGGCAGTTGCAGCAGGACCGGGCCGAGACGGTCGCCCAGACCGGCCGCGTGGGTCATCAGGCGGTCGACCGGCTCGGCCGGGTCGCGCAGGCGTTTGATGTGCGTCAGGTAGCGGCTGGCCTTGACCGCGACCGTGAAGTCCGGTGGGACGCGGTCCCGCCAGGCGGTGAAGGTCTCCCGGGCGGGCAGGCGGTAGAAGGCGTTGTTGATCTCGACCGTCGCGAAGGCGGCCGCATAGTGCTCCAGCCAGCGCCGGACCGGCAGACCGGGCGGGTAGAAGCTCTCCCGCCAGTCCCGGTACTGCCAGCCAGACGTGCCGACGAACAGGGTCATACCCCCATCAAAGCACCGCCCTGCGGCGGCCGGGCTACAGGTACAGCCCGGCCTCCGCGCCCGCCCGCGGCTCCGGCAGCGCGGTCGGTGAGGTGCCCCGGCGCAGGGCGTACAGCTCCGCCAGGGTGGCGCCCTCGCGGCCGACCCCTTCTTCCGTGCCGAGCCAGTCCACCGCCTCCCGCCGGGACAGCGGGCCGACCTCGATGCGGGCCAGGCAGCGGCCGGGGCGGACGACAGCGGGGTGCAGGCGCTCCAGGTCCTCGTTGGTGGTGACGCCGACCAGGACGTTGCGGCCCTGGCCGAGGAGTCCGTCGGTGAGGTTCAGCAGGCGGGAGAGCGCCTGGCCCGCCGTGTGCTTGGCCTCGCCGCGGATCAGTTCGTCGCAGTCCTCCAGCAGCAGCAGCCGCCAGCGGCCCTTGCCCGCCGCGTCCTCCTCGCCGATGGCGATGTCCATCAGGTAGCCGACGTCGGAGAAGAGCCGCTCCGGGTCGAGGACGCAGTCCACCTGGCACCAGTCCCGCCAGGAGCGGGCCAGCGTGCGCAGCGCGGAGGTCTTGCCGGTGCCCGGCGGCCCGTGCAGGAGCAGCAGCCGGCCCGCGATGTCCTCGGGCGTCGTCTTCATCAGGCCGTCCATCGCGTCGGCGACCGGCGCCGTGTAGTTGGCCCGGACCTCGTCCCAGGTGCCCGCGGCGATCTGGCGGGTGGTGCGGTGCGGGCCGCGCCGAGGGGAGACGTACCAGAAGCCCATCGTCACGTTCTCCGGCTGCGGTTCGGGCTCGTCCGCCGCTCCGTCCGTCGCCTCGCCGAGCACCTTCTCGGCGAGGTCGGCGCTGGTCGCCGTCACCGTGACGTCGGCGCCCCGGCTCCAGCGCGAGATCAGCAGCGTCCAGCCGTCGCCCTCCGCCAGCGTCGCGCTGCGGTCGTCGTCGCGGGCGATCCGCAGCACGCGCGCGCCGGGCGGCAGCAGCGTGGCGCCGGACCGTACGCGGTCGATGTTCGCCGCGTGCGAGTACGGCTGCTCACCCGTGGCGAAACGGCCGAGGAACAGCGCGTCGACGACGTCGGACGGGGAGTCGCTGTCGTCCACGTTGAGCCGGATCGGCAGGGCTTCGTGCGGGTTCACGGACATGTCGCCATGATCGGGCACCCGGCCGCCGCGTGCACCCGCTTTCCCGGGCACGCGCGACAGGGGCTTTCTCGCCGTCTTCCGTCCGGACTTGAACGAGTGTCAGCCATTTCTTGGCATGGACACTTCCAGTCAACGCGCGTAGCTGCTACCACGGTTGTGGCAGCAATCCTGCTAAGGGAGGTTCCATGAGACGTTTCCGACTTGTCGGCTTCCTGAGTTCGCTCGTCCTCGCCGCCGGCGCCGCCCTCACCGGGGCAGCGACCGCTCAGGCGGCCCAACCCGCCGCCGCCGACGGCTATGTGGCCCTCGGTGACTCCTACTCCTCCGGGGTCGGAGCGGGCAGCTACATCAGCTCGAGCGGCGACTGCAAGCGCAGCACGAAGGCCCATCCCTACCTGTGGGCGGCCGCCCACTCGCCCTCCACGTTCGACTTCACCGCCTGTTCCGGCGCCCGTACGGGTGATGTTCTCTCCGGACAGCTCGGCCCGCTCAGCTCCGGCACCGGCCTCGTCTCGATCAGCATCGGCGGCAACGACGCCGGTTTCGCCGACACCATGACGACCTGTGTGCTCCAGTCCGAGAGCTCCTGCCTGTCGCGGATCGCCACCGCCGAGGCGTACGTCGACTCGACGCTGCCCGGCAAGCTCGACGGCGTCTACTCGGCGATCAGCGACAAGGCGCCGAACGCCCACGTCGTCGTCATCGGCTACCCGCGCTTCTACAAGCTCGGTACCACCTGCATCGGCCTGTCCGAGACCAAGCGGACGGCGATCAACAAGGCCTCCGACCACCTCAACACCGTCCTCGCCCAGCGCGCCGCCGCCCACGGCTTCACCTTCGGCGACGTACGCACCACCTTCACCGGCCACGAGCTGTGCTCCGGCAGCCCCTGGCTGCACAGCGTCAACTGGCTGAACATCGGCGAGTCGTACCACCCCACCGCGGCCGGCCAGTCCGGTGGCTACCTGCCGGTCCTCAACGGCGCCGCCTGACCTCAGGCGGAAGGAGAAGAAGAAGGAGCGGAGGGAGACGAGGAGTGGGAGGCCCCGCCCGACGGGGTCCCCGTCCCCGTCTCCGTCTCCGTCCCGGTCCCGCAAGTCACCGAGAACGCCACCGCGTCGGACGTGGCCCGCACCGGACTCCGCACCTCCACGCGCACGGCACTCTCGAACGCGCCGGTGTCGTCGTGCGTCGTCACCACCACGCCGTCCTGGCGCGAGCGCTCGCCGCCCGACGGGAAGGACAGCGTCCGCCACCCCGGGTCGGAGACCGACCCGTCCGCGGTCACCCACCGGTAGCCGACCTCCGCGGGCAGCCGCCCGACCGTGAACGTCGCCGTGAACGCGGGTGCCCGGTCGTGCGGCGGCGGACAGGCCCCCGAGTAGTGGGTGCGCGAGCCCACCACGGTCACCTCCACCGACTGCGCTGCGGGGCCGCTCTGCCCGCCGTCGGTCCCGGAGGACGCCGGGGGACTCGGCTCCCCGGCGCCGCCGCTCGCCGCCGCGGACGTGGCCCCCGGGCCCGGACTCCCGCCCGAACCCTCCGTCCCGCCACCGCCGTCCGAGCGGTCCAGCAGCGAGTACGTCAGTCCGGCCAGCGTCAGGACCAGCACGGCCAGCCCCACCAGCAGTACGGCCCGCGCCCGCCGGTCCCGGCCCCCCGGCGCACCGGGCGCACCCGCCGCGGAGGTGTCCCCGGCCGCCGCTACGGGCATCGGCGGCGTCGGTGCGGTGGGCAGCCCCGGGTGGGCGGCCACGACCGTCGGGGCGAACGCGCCGGACGGCGGCGCGCCGGTGCGCGGGCCCCGGCCGGGCGGTGCCCCGCCGGCGCCCACGAGGCGCAACGCGCGTTCGGCCTCCTCCGCCGGGAGCCGCTCGGCCGGGTCCTTGCGCAGCAGGCCCTCCACCACCGGCCCGAGCGCACCCGCCCGGCGCGGCGGCGGCACCTCCTCGTCGACGATCGCGCGCAGGGTGCTCAGCGGAGTGCCCTGACGGAACGGCGAGACCCCCTCCACCGCCGCGTACAGCAGCACGCCCAGCGACCACAGGTCGGACGCGGCACCGGGCGTGCGGCCGAGCGCCCGCTCCGGGGCGAGGAACTCGGGCGAGCCGACGACCTCGCCGGTCATGGTCAGCGCCTCGCTGCCCTCCACCCTGGCGATCCCGAAGTCGGTGAGCACCACCCGGCCGTCGTTCGCCAGCAGCACGTTGGCCGGCTTCACGTCCCGGTGCAGCACCCCGGCGGCGTGCGCGGCCCGCAGCGCGGCCAGCACCTCGGCGCCGATCAGCGCGGCCCGGCGGGGCTCCAACGGGCCCTCGGCGTCCAGCAGGTCGGCCAGGGACAGCCCGCGGACCAGCTCCATCACGATCCAGGGCCGGCCTCCGTCGGTGGCCACGTCGTACACCGTGACCACGTTGGGGTGGGAGATCCGGGCGGCGGCCCACGCCTCCCGCTCCAGCCGGGCGTACATCCGCCCGACGTCGGTCTGCGACAGACCGGCGGGGGCGCGCACCTCCTTGACGGCGACCTCGCGGCGCAGCACCTCGTCGCGGGCGCGCCACACGGTGCCCATGCCGCCCTCGCCGAGCGGCGACAGAAGCCGGTAGCGGCCGGCGATCACACGCTCGCCGTCGGGTTCTCCGGACACGGGCGCCCCCTATGACGTCACGCGCGGACCCTTCACAAAGTAGACCAACCCGGTGCGGATGCGACCCCCTCGGCGCCGATCCCGCCCCGGCCACTGGCGTTTTCGGGCCGCGCATCCGTAACCCCTGCCGAGGGCGTGCCACCGCGCGCCCGGCGGTGACGTCGACGGGCCGGACGCGGTCCGCGGAGAGGGGGACGGGGTGGCGGGCGACCGGGTGGCGGCGGACGAGCTGCTGGTGCTGGTGGCGGACGGCGACCAGCAGGCCTTCGAGGAGCTGTACGGGCTGGTGTCGGGGCCGGTGTTCGGACTCGTGCGGCGCGTGGTGCGCGACCCGGCCCAGTCCGAGGAGGTGGCACAGGAGGTGCTGCTCGAACTGTGGCGGTCCGCGGCGCGCTTCGACCCCCGCCGGGGGAGCGCCCTGTCGTGGATCCTCACCGTCGCCCACCGCCGCGCCGTCGACCGGGTGCGCAGCGCCCGCGCGGCCGGCGAACGGGACCGGCGCGAGGCCCACCGCTCCCACCACCCCGCCTTCGACCAGGTGTCGGAGGAGGTCGAGGCGGAACTCGAACGCGAGTGGGTGCGGGGCTGCCTGGACCGCCTGACCGCGTTGCAGCGCCAGTCGGTCACCCTCGCCTACTACGACGGCTACACCTACCGGGAGGTCGCCGAGCGACTCTCCCTGCCGCTGGGCACGGTGAAGACCCGGATGCGGGACGGGCTGGGCCGCCTGCGCGAGTGCCTGGGCGGCGTCGCATGAGCCTCTTCGGCCACTCGCTCGCCGCCCCCTACGCCCTGGACGCCCTGGAGGGCGCCGAACGGGTCCGCTTCGAACGGCACCTGGAGGGCTGCGCCCGCTGTGCCGCCGAGGTGCGGGCGCTGTCCGAGGACGCCGTCCGGCTGGCCCGGTCCACGGCCGCCCCCGCACCGCCCGCCCTGCGCGAGCGGGTCCTGGCCGCCGTACGCACCACCGCGCAGGAGCCCGCTCCCGCGCGCGGACCGGTGCCGCGGCGGTCGGTCGGGCACGTCCGGCCGCGCCCCCTGCTCGTGCCGTTCGCCACGGTGACGGCCGCCGCGGCGCTCGTGGTCGCCTCGCTCTTCGCGGTGCGGGCCGACCGGACCCGGGACGAGCTGGCCACCGCACGGGACCGGGCACGTGAGATCGCCCACGTTCTCGCCGCTCCGGACGCCCGGGCGGCGCGCGGTGCGGACGCACGCGGCCGCGGTGTCGCGGTGGTCGCCTCCGCGTCCAGGGGGCGCGCGGTGGTGACCCTGAGCGGGTACGGCGAGCCGCCGGGCGACCGCGTGCGCCAACTGTGGGTCATGCGCCCCGGCGCCGAGCCGCGCTCCCTCGGGCTCTTCGACGGCGACACGCCCCTGGTCGCCGCCGGCCTGAGCCGCTCCGCGACGTCACTCGCGGTGACGGTGGAACCCGGCGGGGGCTCGGACCTGCCGACGACTGAGCCGGTCGTCCAACTCGCCCTGGAATCTGTTGGATTCGGAGAGTAATCGTCAACCCCCTTACGGGGAAGGTGAATCCTGTGACCGCGATACACGCATGCCGTACCGGGGCGATAGGGTTACCCTGCCCGGGCCGGGTGGACTCGTACGGGTGGGGAGTGACATGGAACAGATAACAGTGCGCAGCAGGGCAAGGGTCCCTGCGATCACCTGCGGAAGCAGCGCGACCAGCTCGCGCCTCGACCGTCATCTCGCGGTACTCGGCGGGCCCGCCCTGCCGCCGCGGGAGACCGTGGAGGCGACGTCGCTGATGCGTGAGCTGACCGCGCGTGAGCCCGCACACAAGCGCAGCAACCGGGGCGCCAGGGTGCGCCGGGTCTCGCTGTTCGCGCCACTGCGCCGACTGCGCCGCTCGCTGTTCGGCGGCAACTGAGACCCGCGCTCCGGCGGTCACACCTCCCGGCGCGGCGCCGCGGCACTCGTCCGTCATCCCCACGGCACGCAGCGGCGCCCCGGTGTGCTCCCCGGGCGCGGGCCTTCCCCGGTACACCCGGCCCCGTACGTCCGTCCCGCACGTGTTCGCACGTTCCGGTCCCGCACGGCACCTGCCCGTCCCCGCCGCCTCCCCACCGGCGGTGACGCGGTACCCCGGCCCGTTCAGCGGCCCCCGTGCGCGTACCGGCGTACCGCGAGCGGGACGAAGACCGCCAGCAGTACCGCGCACCACGCCAGCGACCCGGCGACGGGATGCGTCACCGGCCAGGCGGCCCCGTCCGGCACGGGCGCGTTGCCGAAGAGGTCCCGCAGCGCCGTGGTGACCGCGCTGATGGGGTTCCATTCCGCGAGCGTGCGCAGCCAGCCCGGCAGCCCGTCGGTCGGGATGTACGCGTTGGACAGCAGCGGAAGGATGAAGGTCGCGCCGCCCAGCTGGCCGGCGGCCTCCTCGTTGCGGGTGAGCAGCCCCAGGAAGATCCCGATCCACGTCGTCGCGAACCGGAACAGCAGCAACAGCCCGAGCGCGCCCACCGCGCGGAGCGCGCCGCCCTCCACCCGCCAGCCCACCGCGAGCCCGACGAGCAGCAGCGGCACCGTCCCGGCAGCCGTGACGAGCACGTCGGCGACCGACTGCCCGAGCGGCACGGCGGCCCGGCTCACCGGCAGCGTCCGCAGGCGGTCCGTCACGCCCCGGTGGGTGTCCTGGGCCGCCTGGAACATGCCCGTCATGATGCCGTTCGCGGCGGTGGCGACCAGCAACCCCGGCACCAGGAAGGCCCGGTACTCCTCGCCCGGCATCGCCAGCGCGCTGCCGAACACGTAGCCGAAGAACAGCAGCATCGTGATCGGCATGGTCTGGGTGAGGATGAGCAGACCCGGGTTGTTGCGGGCCCGCCGCAACTGGCGGCCCAGCAGGGCCGCCCCGTCGTACGCCAGACCGTACGCCGAGCCGTGCGGACCCGTCGTCACCGTGCTCATGCCACCAGCTCCTTGCCGTCGTCGCTGCCGTTGCGGTCGTTGCGGTCGTCGCTGCCGGTGCCGCCGGTCAGGCGGAGGAAGACGTCGTCGAGGGTCGGCGGCCGCAGGCTCGCGTCCGCCAGCGGCACGCCCGCCGCGTCGAGTTCGCGCACCAGGCGGGGCAGGGTCAGGGTCGGATCGGTGCTGACGACGCCGACCGTGCGCCGCTCGTGGTCCAGGACCGGTTCGGCGCCGGTCAGCCGGTCCAGGACCCCCGCCGCCCGCACCAGCGCGTCCGCGTCCGCGACGACGGCCTGCGCGTAGGTCCCCACCAGCGCCTTGAGTTCGGCCGGCGACCCGGTGTGCGCGACCCGGCCCCGGTCCACCAGGGCGATGTCGTCGGCCAGGCGGTCGGCCTCCTCCAGGTACTGCGTGGTGAGCAGCACGGTGGTGCCGTCCGCCCTCAGGGCGCGCACGGTCTCCCAGACGCGGTTCCGGCCGGCCGGGTCGAGCCCGGTCGTCGGCTCGTCCAGGAACAGCACCTCGGGGCGGCGCACCAGGCTCGCGGCCAGGTCGAGACGGCGCCGCAGGCCGCCGGACAGGGTGACGGCGGGCCGGTCGGCGGCCTCGGCCAGGCCGAACCGGTCCAGCAGCTCGTCGGCCCGCGCCGCCGCGTCCCGCACCCGGTGCAGCCGGGCGAACAGCCGCAGGTTCTGCCGGCCGGTGAGGTCTCCGTCCACCGAGGCGTACTGCCCGGTCACCCCGATCAGACGACGCACCGCGGCAGCCTCCCGTACCAGGTCGTGCCCGGCGACCCGCGCCGAGCCCGCGTCCGGCCGCAGCAGCGTGGTCAGCAGCCGGACCGCCGTGGTCTTGCCCGCCCCGTTCGGCCCGAGCAGCCCGCAGACGGTGCCCTCGGGCACCGCGAGATCCAGCCCGCGCAGCGCGCGCACGGTGCCGAAGCGCTTCTCCAGACCCTCACTAAGTACAGCGTACGTAGTAGTCATGTGCCGACCATAGCGCACTACGTACGGTGTACGTAACTAGGATGGTGGCCGAGGTGATGCACGATGGCGGGCCGAGCGGCCGTACCCGAAGTGATCTGGTCGCGCCCCGAGCGCACCGGCCGGGGGCCGAGACCGGCGTACACCCGCGCCGACATCGCCGCCGCCGCGGTGCGGATCGCGGACGCCGACGGACTGGACGCGGTCTCGATGCGCCGCGTCGCGGGCGAGCTGGGCTGCGGCACGATGTCGCTCTACAACTACGTCCCCCGCAAGGAGGACCTGTACGAGCTGATGATGGACGCGGTCAGCGGCGAGCACGAGCTGTGGGAGCCGAGCGGCGACTGGCGCGCGGACATGATCCGGGTCGCCCACCAGACCCGCGCCCTGATGCACCGCCACACCTGGCTGCCCCGCCTGATGTCCCCCGTCTACGGCTTCAGCCCCAACGCCCTGCGCTACCTGGAGCACTGCCTGGCCTGCCTCGACCCCTTCGAGGCGCCCTACGGCACCAAGATGGAGCTGGTCGCGATGGTGAACGGCGTGGTGACGACCTACGTCGCCAACGAGATCGCCACCGTCGAGCGCACCCGCTCGCTGCCCTGGTCCGAGGAGCAGGAGAACGCGGCGCGCATCGCCTACCTCGGCCGGCAGGTCGCGAGCGGCGCCTACCCGCGGCTGGCGGCGTCCTTCGCCGAGGACGCGGGGCCGATCGACCTGGAGGGGGTCTTCGAGCGGGCGCTGGCCCGGGTGCTGGACGGGTTCGCCTGAGCAGGGGAGCCGATCCGGCCGGGGGTCACAGCAGCGCCAGCTGCCCCTCCGGCCCCTCCTCCCGGTCGTCCAGGACGGAGGCCGGCCGGCGGGCCGCCCCGGGCACCGGCAGTACGCCCGCCTCGCGCAGCTCGGTCGCGGTGATCTCGTCCGTGACCGTCAACTCGCGGCACTCCTCGCGCACTTCGGCGAGCAGGGCGAGGACCGTGATCAGCTCCAGCAGCTCGGACGTCCAGCTCTGCGGCCAGCCGGCCGGGCGGATCGCCGTCAGCGTGCCGGGCTCGCCCTCGGCCGCCCGGGCCGCGAACCACTGCTCCAGCACCCGCACCCCGCCCACCTCGAAGTCCCAGGCCCCGGGCGGCACGGGGGAGATGCGGCCCTCGTCCAGGAACAGGGCCTCCTCCTCCCGGTCGTAGCGCAGGACGAGCGGACGCGGGGGCAGCGGGGCGCGGACGTACGGGCGGCGGCCGCCGGGCAGCTTGGGGCGTTCGCCGTCGCGGCGCATCAGCCACAGGGCGCGCCGGCCCAGTTCCACCCCGTGCTCCCACAGTGCGGGGTCCGCGGTGAGCGGAACCAGCGAGCCGGGCCGCACGGCCGCCGCCGACCAGGCGAGCACGTCCAACGGGGCGGGGCGCCGGCCGAGCCGGGCGGCCAGATGGTCCGGCAGGCCCGGGGCGAGGTTGGGCTCCGCGCCGCCGGGACGGCGGTACAGCGGACGGATCCGGGCGGGCCCGAACAGCGGCAGCAGCGAGGTCGCCAGGAGCTGCGGCCCACCGGCGGCCTCGGGCGCCTCCACCACGAAGACCTGCCGCGCGTCGGCCACCCGCCACAGCTCCGGACGGGCCGCGTCGATCAGCCGGTGGTCGGGGATCAGCCACTGCTCGTCGAACGGCGCCCGCAGCACCCGGACCGGCTCCGGACAGGGCCCCGCGGCGCGCACCAGCCGCTCGGTGCCCCCGGCGCCGCCCGGCAGCCGCCCGACCGCCGAGTACGGCGTGCGCGAGCGGGTCGGCTCGAACAGGGCCGCGCGGTCGGGTCCCTCGGCCTTCAGCAAGGCGTCCCAGCGGGCCTTCAGGGACGCCGCGTCGGGTGCCGTCGGCCACCCCCGGCCGAGCCGCGGCGGTGCGACGGACCACGGCATGAGGTCCGCCAGCGGCGGGGCGTCGTCGTGCGTCACGCCGGGCATCGTACGACGGGGCACCGCCGGCTCACGTGGCGTCCAGGGTGACCGTGAAGGAGAAGCGGTCGCCCCGGTAGTGGATGACCGCCACGTCGAGGACCCGGCCCTCCAGGTCGTAGGTGATGCCCGTGTAGTGCAGGATCGGGCTGAGCAGCGGGACTTCGAGCAGCCGTGCCGTCTCCGGGTCCGCGAGCCGGGCCTCGACGGTGTCGGTGATCCGGCTGATGTCCATGCCCACCACGTCCCGCAGCACCTTCGTCATCGGCCACCGGGCGAGGTCGTCCAGGTCGATGCGCCCGGCCAGTTCGGGACGGACGTAGTTGCGGGCGTGGTTGGTCGGCTCGCCCGTCTTCTCGTCGCAGCGCAGCCGGTGGTACAGCGCCACCTCCGGCACCTGGGGGAAGTACTCGGCGAGTTCGGACGGCACCGGCGCGGTGCCGTGGTCCAGCAGCTCGGCCTTCATCCCGGACTGCTGCGCCACGATCGCGTCCACCGAGCCGAGCAGCCGCACCGGGGCGCCCCGCCGGGCGTGCGGCTCGATGAACGTGCCCCGCCGGCGGTGGCGGGTGATCAGCCCCTCGTCCTCCAGCTCCTTCAGCGCCTGCCGCATGGTCAGCACGCTCACCCCGTAGTGCCCGGCCAGCTGCTCCTCGGTGGGCAGGCGCAGCGGGTCCCGGGGCGAGCGGCCGAGTATCGAGGCGCGCAGCGACTGCGACACCTGGTACCAGAGCGGCAGCTTGCGGTTCAGGACGATGGAGTCCGGGGCGAAGGAGGTCACGGGCCATCCGTACCGGTAGGAAAACCTCAGTGCAAGGGGCGGAAGTGCCGCTCCAGGCCCTGCCAGACGTCGTCGTAGCCCGGTTGCAGGTGCTCGGCGCGGGCCGCCTGGGGAGTGAGGGTCACCGGCCACCGCGTCTCGAACATGAACGCCAGTCCGTCGTCGATCCGCTGCGGCTTCAGCTCGGCGGCGCTCGCCCGGTCGAAGGTCTCCCGGTCCGGGCCGTGCGCCGACATCATGTTGTGCAGCGAACCGCCGCCCGGCACGAAGCCTTCCGCCTTCGCGTCGTAGGCGCCCTCGATCAGGCCCATGTACTCGCTCATCACGTTCCGGTGGAAGTACGGCGGCCGGAAGGTGTCCTCGCCCACCAGCCAGCGCGGCGCGAACACCACGAAGTCCACACCCGCCAGTCCCGGCGTGTCCGACGGGGAGGTGAGCACCGTGAAGATCGACGGGTCCGGGTGGTCGTACGAGATGGAGCCGATGACGTTGAAGCGGCGCAGGTCGTAGACGTAGGGCACGTGGTTGCCGTGCCAGGCGACGACGTCCAGCGGGGAGTGGTCGTACTCGGCCGTCCAGAGGTTGCCGCAGAACTTGTTGACCACCTCCACCGGGCCCGGCGTGCTCTCGTCGTCCTCGTACGCGGCGACCGGCGCGCGGAAGTCCCGGGCGTTGGCCAGGCCGTTGGCGCCGATCGGGCCCAGGTCGGGGAGCTGGAACGGCGCGCCGTAGTTCTCGCAGACGTAGCCGCGGGCGTCCTCGTCCAGCAGCTGGACGCGGAAGCGGACCCCGCGCGGGATCAGCGCCACGTGTCCCGGCTCGGCGTGCAGCAGCCCGAACTCGGTGCGCAGCAGCAGGCCGCCGCGCTCCGGGACGATCAGCAGCTCGCCGTCCGCGTCGCTGAAGACGCGGTCCATGGACGCGGTGGCGTGGTACAGGTGCACGGCCATGCCGGTGCGCTGCGTCGCGTCGCCGTTGCCGCCGAGCGTCCACAGCCCCTCGACGAAGTCCGTGGCGGGCCCGGGCACCGGCAGCGGGTTCCAGCGCAGCCGGTTCGGGTCCGGCACGGCCTGGTTGAAGGGCGCGGTGCGGATCGTGCCGTTGCCCGAACGGGTGAACGCGGGGTGTGCGGCCGACGGGCGGATCCGGTACAGCCACGACCGCCGGTTGTGCGCCCTCGGCTCCGTGAACGCCGTGCCGCTCAGCTGCTCCGCGTACAGGCCCAACGGCGCCCGCTGCGGCGAGTTCCGGCCCTCGGGCAGCGCGCCCGCCACGGCCTCCGAGGCGTGCTCGTTGCCGAAACCGGACAGATAGGCCAGCCCCTCCGCGGTCTTCCGCGCGTCCCCGCTCATTGATCGCTCCCTCGCAACCGATTCCCACCCGATTCCTATGGCACACCGTAGGATTGCGGTTTCCCGCGCGCAAGAGGGCACAAGAGGACTTCCCCGCTCCGCTCCCGCCTTCCCGCTCCGTCCCGGCATCCGTCGTGAGGATGACGAGGATGACCGGAACCAGACCCCCGGGGGATCCGGACTGTCGGACCCGTGTTCTAGTCTCGCGTCATGTCGTGGACGCGAGGAGTGCTCGCCGTGCTCGCGGTCTGTGTCCTGCTGTTGACGGGATCGGCGGGCTGCGGCTCCGGGGGCGGGGAAGAGCCGGAGGCCGGTGATTCGGCCACGCCGGTGGGCAAGCTGGTCGAGGACACCGACGAAGAGGGCCGGCGCTACCGCGAGGTGGACGCCGAGCTGGCCCCCGAGGTCGGCGTCGAGGTGCAGCCCGAGGCCGACGACAGCTGGGACGTGCGCCTGACCGTCCGCGACTTCAGGTTCTCGCCGGAGGGCACGCAGGCGAAGGCGGTGGCCGGCCGCGGCGTCGCCCGCCTCTTCCTCGACGGCGACCTCCTCACCCTCCTGCGCGGCCCCCGGTACCGCCTGCCGGCCGGCCTGGTCCCGCGCGGCACGCACCAGCTCACGGTCCGCCTGTACGCGGACGACGACACCGTCTGGGCCGTCGACGGCGAGCCCGTCGAGAGCACCGCGGACATCACGGCGTCGGACGCGGAGCCGACCGGGGCGACGCAGCCGGAGACGGTCGAGGGCCGCACGGTCACCGAACCGGCGGCGGACCGGTGAGCGCGCCCGCCACCCTCCTCCGGCGCCTCGGAGGTCCGGCGGGCGCCCCCGGCCGTACCGGAGACCACGGTTCACCCGGCCGGGTGGGCAGGGCATCATGAGGACCGTGTCCCACCCGACCCCGCTCCGCCGTGCCCCCGTGCAGCGACGCAGCGCCGAACGGCTGACCCGGATCCTCGACGCCTGCGCCGACCTCCTCGACGAGGTCGGTTACGACGCCCTCAGCACCCGGGCCGTGGCGCTGCGCGCGGACGTGCCCATCGGGTCGGTGTACCGCTTCTTCGGCAACAAGCGCCAGATGGCCGACGCCCTGGCCCAGCGCAACCTGGAGCGCTACGCGGAGCGCGTGACCGAACGGCTGACGGAGGCGGGCGACGACGGCTGGCGCGGTGCGCTGGACACCGTGCTCGACGAGTACCTGGCGATGAAGCGGACCGCGCCCGGCTTCTCCCTGATCGACTTCGGCAACCAGATCCCGGTCGGCGACCGTCACGCCGTCCCCAACCACCGCGTCGCCGAGCGGCTCACCGAACTGCTCTCCGGCTACCTGGGCCGCCGCCCCGACGACGACCTGCGCCGCGTCTTCCTCGTGGCCGTGGAGACCGCCGACACCCTCGTGCAGCTCGCCTTCCGGGTCGCGCCGGACGGGGACGAGAAGATCATCGAGGAGGCCCGGGAGCTGCTGCGGGCGTACCTGGGGCGCGTGCTCGACTGACCCGGCGCGACCGCACCGCCGCCCGGACACCCCTGTCGCAGCCCGTCCACCCCCTCCCCAACATGCCTACCGGTCGGTATGCTCGCCGGGCACAGCGCGCCACCGCCGCCTTCCGGGAGGACCCGTGCCCCGCACCGCCCTGCGTATCTGCCCCCTGTGCGAGGCCACCTGCGGCCTGGCCCTCACCGTCGACGGCAGCACGGTCACCGCCGCCCGCGGCGACCGCGACGACGTCTTCAGCCGGGGCTTCATCTGCCCCAAGGGCGCCTCCTTCGGAGCCGTCGACTCCGACCCCGACCGGCTGCGCGCGCCGCTGGTGCGCACGAACGGCGAACTGCGCGAAGCCACCTGGGAGGAGGCCTTCGACGCGGTCGCCGCCGGCGTCCGGCCCCTCGTCGAGCGGTACGGACCGCACTCCGTCGGCGTGGTCCTCGGCAACCCGAACGTCCACACCATGGCGGGCGCCCTCTACCCGAACGTCCTGCTCGGCGCCCTCGGCAGCCGCAGCCTCTTCACCGCGTCCACGCTCGACCAGATGCCCAAGCACGTCTCCAGCGGACTGCTCTTCGGCGACGCGAACGCCATCCCGGTGCCCGACCTCGACCGCACCGACCACCTCCTGCTCATCGGCGCCAACCCGCTGGAGTCCAACGGCAGTCTGTGCACCGCCCCCGACTTCCCCGGCCGGCTCAGGGCCCTGAAGGCCCGCGGCGGCACCCTCACCGTCGTCGACCCGCGCCGCACCCGCACCGCGAAGCTCGCCGACCGGCACGTGGCGATCCGCCCCGGCAGCGACGCGCTGCTGCTGGCCGCGATGGCCCACGTGCTGTACGAGGAGGGGCTGGTCGACCTCGGCGCCCTCGCCCCGCACGTCGGGGGAGTGGACGACGTCGCGGCCGCCGTACGCGACTTCACCCCCGAGTCCGTCGCCGCCGCCTGCGACGTCGACGCCGACGTGACGCGCGCCCTCGCCCGCGAACTCGCCGCCGCACCCACCGCCGCCGTCTACGGCCGCATCGGCAGCTGCACCGTCCCGCACGGCACCCTCGCCAGCTGGCTCGTGGACGTCCTCAACATCCTCACCGGCAACCTCGACCGGCCCGGCGGCGCGCTCTTCCCGCAGGCCGCCACCGACCGGACCCCGCGCCCCGCCGGACCCGGCCGCGGGTTCGCGCTCGGCCGCTGGCGCTCCCGGGTGAGCGGGCACCCCGAGGCGAAGGGCGAACTGCCGCTGTCCGCCCTCGCCGAGGAGATCGACACCGCCACCGACGCGGGCGAGCCCGTCCGCGCGCTGCTCACCATCGCCGCCAACCCCGTGCTGTCCGCGCCCGACGGCGACCGGCTCGACAAGGCGCTGGAGTCCCTCGACTTCATGGTGAGCGTCGACCCCTACCTCAACGAGACCTCCCGCCACGCCCACGTCGTCCTGCCGCCGCCCCCGCCCGCCCAGAGCCCGCACCACGACTTCGCCTTCAACACCCTCGCCGTGCGCAACCAGGTCCGCTACACCCGCCCCGCCGTCCCGCTGGAGCCCGGCAGGATGGCCGAGACGGAGATCCTCGCCCGGCTCACCCTGGCCGTCACCGGGGCGCACGGCACCGACCCCGCCGCCGTCGACGCCCTGGTGATCGAGCAGACCCTCGCCAAGGCCGTACGGGAGCCGCACTCACCCGCGCACGGCCGCGACCCCGCCGAACTGACCGCCCTGCTCACCGGCGGGACCGGCCCCGAGCGGCGCCTCGACCTGATGCTGCGCCTCGGCCCCTACGGCGACGGCTTCGGCGCCCGGCCGGACGGGCTGACCCTGGAGCGGCTCCTCGCCCACCCGCACGGCATCGACCTCGGCCCGCTGCGCCCCCGCCTGCCGCAGCCCCTGAAGACCCGCAGCGGCAAGGTGGAACTGCTCCCGGCACCGATCGCCGCCGACCTGCCGCGCCTCGCACGGGCCCGGGACGAGCGCCCCGCCGGGCTCGTCCTCGTCGGCCGCCGCCACCTGCGCTCCAACAACAGCTGGATGCACAACGTCCCCGCCCTCACCGGCGGCTCCAACCGCTGCACCCTGCACGTCCATCCCGAGGACGCCGCACGGCTGGGTCTGCGCGGGGCGCAACCGGTGCGCGTGACGGGCCCCGGCGGAGCGGTGACCGTCCCCGCCGAGGTCACCGACGCCGTCCGGCCCGGCGTCGTCAGCCTCCCGCACGGCTGGGGCCACGACCGGCCCGGCACCCGCCAGACGCACGCCGCCACCGATCCCGGCGTCAACGTCAACCAGCTCCTCGACGGCAGCGCGCTCGACCCGCTCTCGGGCAACGCCGTACTCAACGGCGTACCCGTCACGCTCACACCGCTGACCGGGGCAGAGCTGTGACCTGGAGTTCTGCGCTTATTGCTCGCATGTCAACGTCTTGTTAACGCTGCTTCGCGCCACCTAACGTCGCTCGCACCGCCTGCCCCGGTGGGATGTTCAAGGGCGAACGTTAGGTACTCATTCATGCTGACCATCCTCGGCTTCGCCATGATCGCGACCTTCCTGGTCCTGATCATGATGAAGAAGATGTCGCCGATCGCGGCGCTCGTGCTGATTCCCGCGCTGTTCTGCGTGCTCGTCGGCAAGGGCGCCCATCTCGGCGACTACGTCATCGACGGCGTGTCCAGCCTCGCCCCCACCGCGGCGATGCTCATGTTCGCGATCGTCTACTTCGGTGTGATGATCGACGTCGGGCTCTTCGACCCGATCGTCCGGGCCATCCTGAAGTTCTGCAAGGCCGACCCGATGCGCATCGTCGTCGGCACGGCGCTGCTCGCCGCGATCGTCTCGCTGGACGGCGACGGCTCCACCACCTTCATGATCACGGTCTCGGCGATGTACCCGCTGTACAAGCGGCTGAAGATGAGCCTGGTCGTGATGACCGGCGTCGCCGCGATGGCCAACGGCGTGATGAACACGCTGCCCTGGGGCGGCCCCACCGCCCGCGCCGCCACCGCGCTGAAGGTCGACGCCACCGACATCTTCGTCCCGATGATCCCGGCCCTGGCCGTGGGTCTGGTCGCGGTCGTCGTCCTGGCGTACGTGCTCGGTCTGCGCGAGCGCAGGCGGCTGGGCACGCTGTCGCTGGACGGGGCGCCGGAGCGGGAGCCGGAGACCGAGACGGTGCTGGTCGGTGCGGGCGCGGGTACGGGGGCGGCCGGAGTTTCCGGTGCGGCCGGGGTTTCCGGTGCGGGTGCGGGTGCGGGTGCGGGTGCGGGTGCGGCTCGCGGTGCGGCGGGCGGCCCCGCTGCGGCGGGCGACCGGGACACCGGGGCCGGCGGCGAGTCCGACGACGACTTCAAGGGCCTCGACCCGAACCGGCCCACCCTGCGGCCCAGGCTGTACTGGTTCAACGCGCTGCTCACCCTCGCGCTGCTCACCGCCATGATCATGGAGCTGCTGCCGATCCCGGTGCTCTTCCTGATCGGCGCCGCGCTCGCCCTCACCGTCAACTTCCCGCACATCCCGGACCAGAAGGCCCGCATCGCGGCCCACGCCGACAACGTCCTCAACGTCTCCGGCATGGTCTTCGCCGCCGCCGTCTTCACCGGCGTCCTCACCGGCACCGGCATGGTCGACCACATGGCCAACTGGCTGGTGGACACCATCCCCGACGGCATGGGCCCGCAGATGGGCCTGGTCACCGGCCTGCTGAGCCTGCCGCTGACGTACTTCATGTCGAACGACGGCTTCTATTTCGGCGTCCTGCCGGTGCTCGCCGAGGCCGGCCAGGCGCACGGCGTGTCGACGCTGGAGATCGCCCGCGCCTCGATCGTCGGCCAGCCGCTGCACATGTCCAGCCCGCTCGTCCCGGCCGTGTACGTCCTGGTCGGCATGGCCAAGGTCGAGTTCGGCGACCACACGCGGTTCGTGGTGAAGTGGGCCGTCCTGACGAGCCTGGTGATCCTCGCGGCGGGCATCCTGTTCGGCATCATCTGACCGTCGGAGATCGTCGGATCATCGGAAGGAGACGCGATCATGGTGCCCAGTGGGAACCGCGGCTGGCTGCTCCGCCTCGTCATCGCCTTCGGCTTCGCACAGGCCGCGGTGTCGATGGCCCGGCCCGCCGTCTCCTACCGGGCCCTCGCGCTGGGCGCGGACGAACGGGCCGTCGGTGTCATCGCCGGGGTGTACGCGCTGCTGCCGCTGTTCGCCGCCGTTCCGCTGGGCCGCCGCACCGACCACGGGCGCTGCGCACCGCTGCTGCCCGCCGGGGTGGTGCTCATCGCCGGGGGCTGTGCGCTGAGCGGCGTCGCCGGGTCCCTGTCGACGATGGCCCTGTGGAGCGGCGTCATGGGCCTCGGCCACCTCTGCTTCGTCATCGGCGCCCAGTCACTGGTCGCCCGCCAGTCCGCGCCGCACGAACAGGACCGCAACTTCGGCCACTTCACCATCGGCGCCTCGCTCGGCCAGCTGATCGGCCCCATCGCCGCGGGCGCGCTCATCGGCGGCCCCGACATGGCCGGCAGCAGCGCGCTCGCCCTGGTGGTGGCGGGCGCGGGCGCGGCGGTCGCCTTCACGTCCCTGTGGCGCATAGAGCACCCCGGGGCCGCCAAGTCCCGTGCGCAGCAGGGTGCGCGCGTCCCCGTGGTGAGCATCCTGCGCGCCCGGGGCGTGCCCGCGGGCATCCTGATCAGCCTCTCCGTGCTCTCCGCCACCGACATCCTCACCGCCTACCTGCCGGTGGTCGGCGAGCAGCGGGGAATCTCCCCGGCCGTGATCGGCGTACTGCTCAGCCTGCGGGCCGCCGCGACGATCGCCTGCCGGCTCGTGCTGACGCCCCTGCTGCGGCTGCTCGGCCGCACGGTGCTGCTCACGGTCACGTGTCTGCTGGCCGCCCTGCTGTGCGCCGGGGTCGCGCTGCCGGTGCCGGTGTGGGCGCTCGCCCTGATGCTGGTCGTCCTCGGCTTCTGCCTGGGCGTCGGCCAGCCGCTCTCCATGACCACGGTCGTGCAGGCGGCCCCCGACGAGGCGCGCTCCACGGCCCTCGCCCTGCGCCTGACCGGCAACCGCCTCGGCCAGGTCGCCGCCCCCGCCGCCGCGGGCCTGATCGCGGGCGTCGCGGGTGTGGCGGCGCCCTTCGTGATGCTGGGCGCGCTCCTCCTGCTCTCCTCGGGCGTCGCCCTGCGTTCGCCGTCGACCGGGACGACCGGGACGACCGGTGCGGGCGGTGCGGGCGGTGCGGGCGGTGCGGGCGGTACGACGGGTACGGCCGGTGCGTCCGGTGCGACCGGTCGGGCCGCCGGGCCCCGGAGTCCGGAGATCGGGCAGGATGTCCCGGACCGGGCGGGCGACAGCCGGCCGTGCCGGGAGTCGAGGGGATGAGCATGATCCTGATCGTTCTGTCCGTCGTCCTGCTCCTCGTGGTCGGCGGCTGCGTCTGCGTCGTGTGGGCGGGCCGGGGCGGCCCGCCGTGGACGCGCGCGGTGGCGACGGCGACCCTGGCGGCGGGCGAGCTGGTCCGCACCTCCCGCCGCTCCGGCGGCAACCGCGGAGGCGGCGACCCGGACGGCTCGTCGGACGGCTGACGCGGCGGCCGTCCCGGCGTGATCACGTCGTGAGACGCCCCGCCCCCTGAATCCGGCCGTCCGCTTTCTCACCAGGTGGACGGTCGCGCCGAGATGTCGTCGGGTGTCTTCCCCAGGCCGGGCACGGTCCGTTAACTTCCGTGACTCACACGCCCCGTACGACCCGCACGAGGGCGTCCGACCGCGGAGCACCAGAGCTCAGTGAGCCCCCGGGGGCACCTCCATGACACGCGCCATCTCCCTGCACGACGTGAGCAAGACCTACGCGCGAGGCGTCCGCGTGGTGGACCGGCTGTCGCTGGACATCGCGCCGGGTGAGTTCCTCGTCCTGCTCGGCCCCTCCGGCTGCGGGAAGTCGACCGTGCTGCGCATGATCGCCGGGCTGGAGGAGATCACCGAGGGAGAGCTGACGCTGGACGGCGCGTACGCCAACGACCTGCTCCCCGCGGAGCGGCGGATGGCGATGGTCTTCCAGAACTTCGCCCTGTACCCCAACATGACCACCCGCGGGAACATCGGCTTCCCGCTGCGCGTCGAGGACCCGCAGACCGACCACACCCCCCGCGTGGACGCCACCGCCCGCATGCTGGGCATCGAGGACCTCCTCGACCGCCTCCCCGCCCAGCTCTCCGGCGGCGAACGCCAGCGGGTCGCCATGGGCCGGGCCATCTCCCGCCACCCCACCGCCTTCCTGATGGACGAGCCGCTGTCCAACCTCGACGCCAAGCTCCGCAACCACCTGCGCGCGGAGATCACCCGGCTGACCCGGGAGCTGGGCGTCACCACGATCTACGTCACCCACGACCAGTCCGAGGCCATGTCGCTGGGGGACCGCGTCGCCGTCCTGCGCGGCGGCGTCCTCCAGCAGGTGGACACCCCGCGCGCCGTCTACGCCCTGCCCCGCAACGTCTTCGTCGCCGCCTTCATCGGCACCCCCCGCATCAACCTGCTGCGGGGTCTCGTGCGCGCCCCGCTGGACGGGGCGATGACCATCAGCCTGGGCAAGCAGTTCCTGCGCCTGCCCGAACCGCTCTCCCTGGACCACCAGTTGCTCCGCGTCCAGCAGGGCCGCGAGGTCATCGTGGGGCTGCGCTCGGAGGCCGTCCGGATCGCGAAGCCCTCGTCCGCCCGCCCCGGCGAGGTGCTGCTCACCGGGCTCGTGGAGCACGTCGAGTTCCAGGGCCACGAGGTGCTCGTGCACTTCAACACCGGCTCACAGCCGGCCGTCGTGCCCGACCTGGAGGCCCCGCGCCCCGCCGCCCGCCCGGTCAGGCGCCGCCGCCGCGACGGCACGGTCCTGGAGCGGCTGAGGGAACGCGCGGGCGCCCTGCGCGCCGGTCCCGTGGTCGTCATGGACGAACCGCCGGAGCCCGGACCGGCGGTCGCCGCCCCCGACGGCCGCCTCCCCGGCGACCTGATCGTCCGGACCACCCCCGACATCGACCTCCGCCACGGCATGCAGGTACCCCTCCTCGTCGACCTCGCCCACCTCTTCGTCTTCGACCAGCACGGCGACCGGATCTGCCCCGCCCCGGCGCGGCTGCCGGACCTGGAGGAGTGACCACGCCGCGTTCCCGCGTACTCCGGGAGGGTGAGCCGCGCCACCATCGGGGGAGCCCCTGGTGCCGTAAAACTAACGGCGCTAGTTTGGGGTCGGACGACGACGCCCGCCCGGAAGGAACCCGATGAAGGCACACGACGGCATGTACATCGACGGAGCCTGGCGCCCCGCCGACGGCCGGGACACGATCGACGTCGTGAACCCGGTCGACGAGCAGGTGATCGGCAAGGTCCCCGCGGGCAGCGCCCTGGACGTCGACACCGCCGTACGGGCCGCCCGCGCCGCCCTGCCGGGCTGGGCCGCCACCCCGCCCGCCGAGCGGGCCGCACGCCTGGCCGCGCTGCGGGACGTCCTGGTGGCCCGCAAGGACGAGATCGCCGAGACGGTCACCGCCGAGCTGGGCTCCCCGCTGAAGTTCTCGCAGGCCGTGCACGCGGGCGCCCCGATCGCGGTCGCCGGTTCCTACGCCGAACTGGCGGCGACGCACGCCTTCGAGGAGAAGGTCGGCAACTCCGTGGTCCACCACGAGCCGGTCGGCGTGGTCGGCGCCATCACCCCCTGGAACTACCCGCTCCACCAGATCGTCGCCAAGGCCGCCCCGGCGCTCGCGGCCGGCTGCACGATGGTGCTCAAGCCCGCCGAGGACACCCCGCTCGTCGCGCAGCTCTTCGCCGAGGCGGTGCACGAGGCCGGGATCCCCGCGGGCGTCTTCAACCTGGTCACCGGACTCGGCCCGGTCGCCGGACAGGCCCTCGTCGAGCACCCGGGTGTCGACCTGGTGTCCTTCACCGGCTCCACCGCCGTCGGCCGCCGGATCGGCGCCACCGCGGGCGCCGCCGTCAAGCGGGTCGCCCTCGAACTCGGCGGCAAGTCCGCCAACGTCATCCTTCCGAGCGCCGACCTGGCCAAGGCGGTCAACGTCGGCGTCGCCAACGTCATGTCCAACTCCGGTCAGACGTGCAGCGCCTGGACCCGGATGCTGGTCCACCGCGACCAGTACGACGAGGCGGTGTCGCTCGCCGCCGAGGCCGCCGCGAAGTACGGCGACCGGATCGGCCCCGTCGTCAACGCCGAGCAGCGGGAGCGGGTGCGCGGTTACATCGGGAAGGGCGTCGCCGAGGGCGCGCGCCTCGTCGCGGGCGGCCCCGAAGCCCCGCGCGAGCAGGGGTACTTCGTCAGCCCGACGGTCTTCGCGGACGTCACCGAGGAGATGACGATCGCCCAGGAGGAGATCTTCGGCCCCGTCCTGTCCATCCTCCGCTACGAGGACGAGGACGACGCCCTCCGGATCGCCAACGGCACGGTCTACGGCCTCGCCGGCGCCGTGTGGGCCGGGGACGAGGCCGACGCGGTCGCCTTCGCCCGCCGGATGGACACCGGGCAGGTCGACATCAACGGCGGCCGGTTCAACCCGCTGGCGCCCTTCGGCGGCTACAAGCAGTCGGGCGTGGGCCGCGAACTGGGCGCCCACGGCCTCACCGAGTACCTCCAGACCAAGTCCCTCCAGTTCTAGCCCGCAGGGGAGCCGTCCACGTCATGGCCGTCCGTACCGCAGTCCGTGCCGCCGTCGTACCCGCCCCGGGGGCCCCGCTGGAGGTCACCGGCATCGAGCTGCCCGAGCCCGGCCCCGGCCGGGTCCGGGTGCGGCTCGCCGCCGCCGGGGTCTGCCACTCCGACCTTTCCCTGTCCAACGGCACCATGCGGGTGCCGCTGCCCGCCGTCCTCGGCCACGAGGGCGCCGGCACCGTCGTCGCCGTCGGCGAGGGCGTCACCCACGTCGCGCCCGGCGACGAGGTCGTCCTCAACTGGGCCCCCTCCTGCGGCGCCTGCCACGCCTGCTCGCTCGGCGAGGTGTGGCTGTGCGCCCACGCGCTCGCCGGCGCCGCCGACGTGCACGCCCGCCGCGCCGACGACGGCACCGACCTGCACCCCGGCCTGAACGTCGCCGCGTTCGCCGAGGAGACGGTGGTCGCCGCGTCCTGCGTCCTGCCCGCCCCCGAGGGCATCCCCCTCACCGAGGCGGCGCTGCTCGGCTGCGCCGTCCTCACCGGCTACGGCGCCGTCCACCACTCGGCGCGGGTCCGCGAGGGCGAGACGGTCGCGGTCTTCGGCGTCGGGGGAGTGGGCCTGGCCACCCTCCAGGCGGCCCGGATCGCGGGCGCGTCGAAGATCGTGGCGGTCGACGTGTCCCCCGAGAAGGAGGAACTGGCCCGCGCCGCGGGCGCCACCGACTACCTCCTGGCCTCCGACACCACCGCCCGCGAGATCCGCGCCCTCACCGGCAAGCAGGGCGTCGACGTCGCCGTGGAGTGCGTGGGCCGCGCGGTCACCATCCGCACCGCCTGGGAGTCCACCCGGCGCGGCGGCCGCACCACGGTCGTCGGCATCGGCGGCAAGGACCAGCAGGTCACCTTCAACGCCCTGGAGATCTTCCACTGGGGCCGCACCCTGTCCGGCTGCGTCTACGGCAACGCCGACCCCGCCCGCGACCTCCCGGTCCTCGCCGAACACGTCCGCGCCGGCCGCCTCGACCTCGGCGCCCTGGTCACGGAACGCATCGCCCTGGACGGCATCCCGGCGGCCTTCGACAACATGCTGGCGGGCAAGGGCGGGCGAGCACTGGTGGTGTTCTAGGCCCTGGCGTCGAGTTCCCCTCGGCCCGGCGAGGCCGTGGACGCCGCCTGCCTCAAGGGCGCGGGAGGTACCCCCACGCGCCCCACCGGGCGCCGACCACGTACGACCAGCACGCCGGTCGACGCCCGGCACCCCCGGCCTCCGGCCGGGGGGAGGAACCTGGGAGCACACACCTGACGCCGCCGAGCCCGCCCTCCGGGCGGACGACGGCAATGGTGACGACACCCCCACGAGACCCCTAGGCCCCCTAGGCCCGCCCCGCGTCCTCGCGCCGTGGCTCCGCCGTGGGCGCGGCCCGGTCGGGGACCGCGGCCGGGCGCCTGCGCGAGCGGGACACGGCCACGCCCGCCAGGCACAGCGCTCCGCCCGCCAGGGTGAGCAGCCCCGGGACCTCGCCCAGTGCCAGCCACGACATCAGCACGACCAGCGCGGGCACGGCGTACGTGGTCGCACCCATGCGGCCGGCGGTCGTACGGGCCAGGGCGTAGGCCCACGTCGTGAACGCCAGGGCGGTCGGGAACACGCCCAGGTAGACCATGTTGAGCGTGGCGGAGACCGGCGCGCCGGCCGCCTCGTGCACCAGCTGCCCGGCGAACGGCAGGCAGAGCACCGCCCCGACCAGGCACCCGAACGTCGTCACCTGAAGGGCGCTCGCGTGCGCCAGCGCGGGCTTCTGGGCCACCACCCCGCCCGCGTACGCCACCGCGGCCAGCAGGCACAGCACCACCCCGAACAGCGAGGAACCGCCCTCGCCGGACATGGACAGGCCCACGGTCACCGCACCGGCGAACGACACCGCCATCCCCGTCAGCAGCCGTGGCGGCAGCGCGTCGCCCAGCAGCCGCGCACCGAGCAGCGCGATGAGGATCGGGCCGACGTTGACCACGAGGGCGGCCGTGCCGGCGTCCACCTGCTGCTCGCCCCAGTTCAGGACGACCATGTAGAACCCGAACCACAGCAGCCCCGATATCGCGATCCCCCGCCAGGCCGCGCGCGGCGGCAGCCCCTCCCGGCGCAGCAGCCAGATCGCCCCGAGCGTCAGGACGCCCGACAGCAGCCGGCCGAGCGCCAGCGCGCCCGGCGAGTACGCCTCGCCCGCGCTGCGGATGGAGACGAAGGCGGATGCCCACAGCACGACGGTGACGGTGGCCGCGCCGGCCGCGAGCAGGTCGGGACGACGGTGCCAGGGGGCGGGAGGGGACGTGCGGGCGGTGGTCATCATGCTCCAGAGGCTAGGTGGCGAGAACGGGTGCGTGCTGGCGGATTCCGGACGGTGAGCCGTGCCGGGGGCGGCACTCAGCGCAGCGCCGCCGGGTCGATGTCGAGCAGCTGGGACAGCGCGTCCTCGCCCGCCGGTGTCACCCTCACCGCCCGCTCCGAGCCGATGCGCACGCACCAGCCGGTGTCCAGGGCGTGCCGGCACAGGGCGGCGCCCGCCACGCCCGCGAGATGGGGACGGCGTTCCGTCCAGTCGAGGCAGGCCCGGGCCAGTGGCCGGCGCCCGGTCGGCCGCAGCGGGATCCCGGCGGAGTCGAACCAGCCGAGCCCCGCGTCCGTGAGTGCGAAGCCGGTGTCCTGGCGCAGCAGCCCGCGTCCGGTCAGCGCGTCGGTGACCGCGATGCCGAGCCGTCCGGCGAGATGGTCGTAGCAGGTGCGCCCCCGGGCCATCGCCGAACCGGCGCTCGACGCCCGCAGGGTGCGCGGACGCCGGGCGGCGGCTTCGGGCGCGACCTGCGCCGCCAGGTCCTCCACGAGCTGTGCCACCCGGTCGTCGGCCATCCGCACGTAGCGGTGCCGCCCCTGCCGTTCCTCGGCGAGCAGCCCGCCCGCGACCAGCTTGCCCAGGTGCTCGCTGAGCGTCGACGCGGCGACCCCGGCGTGCCGGGCCAGCTCACCGGCGGTCCACGCCCGCCCGTCCAGCAGGGCCAGCAGGCAGGCGGCGCGCGTCTCGTCGGCGAGCAGCCCGGCCAGTCGTGCGAGGCCGGGAGCCCCGGCGTCCTTCTCGGTCATGCGTCCAGGATGCGCCACGCACCGTTCGGCGGGCGCCGAAGTGTCGGGGAGCCCCCGGCGCCCTCAGACGCCCTGCGCCACCTGCGCGTACTGCTGCGCCAGCCCGTCCAGGAGTGCCGTCAGACCGGTCTCGAAGGCGCGCTCGTCGATCTTCTCCTGCTGCTCGGCCAGGAGGTGGGCCTGCTGGAGGTGCGGATAGTCGGCGGGATCGTAGGCGCCGGCGTCGTCCACGAAGCCGCCGGCGAAGGAACCGAGCGCCGAGCCCATGACGAAGTAGCGCATCAGCGCGCCGATGGAGGTCGCCTGGGCCGCGGGCCAGCCCGCCCGGACCATGGCGCCGTAGACGGCGTCCGCGAGGTGCAGCGCGGCCGGGCGGCGGCCGGGGCCGTGGGCCAGCACCGGCACGATGTTGGGGTGGTCGCGCAGCGCCGTCCGGTAGGAGACGGCCCAGTCGTGCAGCGCGGTCCGCCACTCCCGGCCGTCCTCGAACATCGACAGGTCCACCTGCGCGCTGACCGAGTCGGCGACGGCCTCGAGGATCTCGTCCTTGGTGCGGAAGTGGTTGTAGAGCGAGGGTCCGCTGACCCCCAGTTCCGCGGCCAGCCGGCGGGTGGAGACGGCCGCGAGGCCCTCCGCGTCCACCAGCGCGCGGGCCGTCTCGACGATCCGGTCGGTGCTGAGCAGGGGCTTGCGCGGTCGGGCCATGGCGCACATAGTAGGGCTGCGAGCCGAAACTAGCAGTGCTAATTTAAATGTACGGCTTTCAAGATTTCTTTCCTGTGGGGTGACTCGGCATGAACCTGGAGCTCAGCGACGAGCAGACCGCCGTACGGCAGCTCGCCCGGGACTTCGTGGAGCGGGAGATCGCCCCCCATGTCGTCGAGTGGGACCGCGCCGAGGAGGTGGACCGCTCCCTGGTGAAGAAGCTCGGCGAGGTCGGCTTCCTCGGCCTCACGATCGACGAGCAGTACGGCGGCAGCGGCGGCGACCACCTCGCGTACTGCCTGGTCACGGAGGAGCTGGGGCGCGGCGACAGCTCCGTGCGCGGGATCGTCTCGGTCTCCCTCGGCCTGGTCGCCAAGACCATCGCCGCCTGGGGCGACGAGGAGCAGAAGCGGCGCTGGCTGCCGGGGCTCACCTCCGGCGAGTACGTCGGCTGTTTCGGCCTCACCGAGCCCGGTACGGGGTCGGACGCCGGGAACCTCACCACCCGCGCGGTCCGGGACGGCGACGACTACGTCGTCAACGGCACCAAGATGTTCATCACCAACGGCACCTGGGCCGACGTCGTCCTGCTCTTCGCCCGCTCCACCGACGCCCCCGGCCACCAGGGCGTCTCCGCCTTCCTCGTGCCCACCGACACCCCCGGTCTGACCCGGCGCACCATCCACGGCAAGCTCGGGCTGCGCGGCCAGGCCACCGCCGAACTGGTCCTGGAGGACGTCCGCGTGCCCGCCTCCGCGATGCTCGCGCCGGAGGGCAAGGGATTCTCGGTGGCCATGTCGGCCCTCGCCAAGGGGCGGATGTCGGTGGCCGCCGGCTGCGTCGGCATAGCCCAGGCCGCGCTGGACGCGGCCGTGCGGTACGCGGGCGAGCGGGAGCAGTTCGGCAAGACCATCGCCCACCACCAGCTCGTGCAGGAACTGATCAGCGACATCGCCCTCGACGTGGACGCGGCCCGGCTGCTGACCTGGCGGGTCGCCGACCTGATCGACCGCGGGCAGCCCTTCGCCGTCGAGTCCTCCAAGGCCAAGCTCTTCGCCTCGGAGGCCGCCGTGCGCGCCGCCAACAACGCCCTCCAGGTCTTCGGCGGCTACGGCTACATCGACGAGTACCCGGCCGGCAAGCTGCTGCGCGACGCCCGCGTGATGACGCTCTACGAGGGCACCAGTCAGATCCAGAAGCTGGTCATCGGGCGTGCGCTGACCGGGGTTTCGGCCTTCTGACCACCGGGGTCTGAGTACGCGAACTGAGTACGACGGCGGATGTGGCGCGGGCCACGTCCGCCGACTCTTGTCCCCATGAGCGACACACCGGTCAAGCAGCAGAACACGGCGGCCTTCTACGGGCAGGCCGTCGCCTCGTTCGCGGTGGCCATGGCCGCCACCGCCATCGGCATCTACCAGCTCCAGGCCGACGCCTGGGTGCGCGCCTTCCTCGCGATCGCCGTCCTGTACCTCGTCACCTCGGCCTTCACCCTCGCCAAGATCATCCGGGACCGCCAGGAGGTCGGCCAGATAGTCAGCCGGGTCGACCAGGCGCGCCTCGACAGGATCCTCGTCGAGCACGACCCCTTCCAGAAGCCGGGCGGCACCCCTGCGGGCCAGCGCCCCTAAGCAACCGCTCACCTTCGGCGGTATGGTGGTGCTCCTGTCACCGAGAGGGGCGAACAAGCGATGAGTACGGCGGCCGAGACGACGGGCGGCGACATCGAGCCGTGGGAAGAGGTCACGCCCGACGCGGCCCGGCGGCTCCTGGTGGCCGCCGTGGAGGCGTTCGCCGAACGCGGGTACCACGCGACCACGACCCGCGACATCGCCGGACGGGCCGGCATGAGCCCGGCCGCGCTCTACATCCACTACAAGACCAAGGAAGAGCTGCTCCACCGGATCAGCCGCATCGGCCACACCCGGGCGGTGGCCATCCTGCGCTCCGCGGCCCAGGGCGAGGGCAGTGCGGCCGAACGGCTCGCCGACGCCGTGAGCTCCTTCGTCCGCTGGCACGCCGGGCGGCGTACGACCGCGCGGGTCGTGCAGTACGAGCTGGACGCCCTCGGTCCCGAGGCCCGGGAGGAGATCCTCACGCTCCGCCGGCAGTGCGACGCCGCGGTCCGCGGCATCATCGACGACGGCGTGGCCGCGGGCGAGTTCGACGTGCCGGACGTCAAGGGCACCACGCTGGCCGTGCTCTCCCTCTGCATCGACGTGGCCCGCTGGTTCAACGTGAACGGCCCCCGCACGCCCGACGAGGTCGGCGCGCTCTACGCCGACCTCGTGCTGCGCATGGTGGGTGCCGAACCGTCCGGGGCGACGGCTCAGAGGTAGTAGCGCGAAACCGACTCGGCGACGCACACCGGCTTGTCGCCGCCCTCGCGCTCCACGGTGAAGGCGACGCTCACCTGGATCCCTCCCTTGACGTCCTCGACGCCGGTGATGACCGCCGTGGCGCGCAGCCGCGAGCCGACCGGGACGGGGGAGGGGAAGCGGACCTTGTTGGTGCCGTAGTTGACGCCCATCTTCACGCCGTCGACCCGGATCAGCTGCGGTCCGAAGAGCGGGAGCAGCGACAGGGTCAGATAGCCGTGCGCGATGGTGCCGCCGAACGGGCCCGCGGCCGCCCTCTCCGGGTCCACGTGGATCCACTGGTGGTCGCCGGTCGCCTCGGCGAACAGGTCGATCCGCTTCTGGTCGACCTCCAGCCAGTCGGTGTACCCCAACTGCTCGCCCACCGCCGCCTTCACCTCGTCGGCGGACGCGAAGATCCTCGGCTCTGCCATGTTCCGGCCTCTCTGCTCGCTCACCCGGTGCGCTCGTTTCTAAGCGACTGCTTAGCATGGTCTGCCCGTGGCGCGCCTGTCAACGGACCGGACCGGTCCGCGCGGGCGATCGGGTCGGTAGGGTTCGAGGGGTGCCTCAGATTCCAGAGAAGATCCAAGAGCTCACGGTCGGCCAGCTCGCCGACCGCAGCGGCGCCGCGGTCTCCGCCTTGCACTTCTACGAGTCCAAGGGTCTGATCACCAGTCGTCGCACCTCGGGCAACCAGCGGCGCTTCGCCCGTGACGCGCTGCGCCGGGTCGCCTTCGTCCGTGCGGCGCAGCGGGTCGGCATCCCGCTGGCCACGATCCGCGAGGCGCTCGCCGAACTGCCGGAGGGGCGCACGCCCACCGAGGACGACTGGGCCCGGCTCTCCGAGTCCTGGCGCTCCGAGCTGGACGAGCGCATCAAACAGCTCAACCGGCTGCGCGACCACCTCACCGACTGCATCGGCTGCGGCTGCCTGTCCCTGGAAACCTGCGTCCTGTCCAACCCCGACGACGCCTTCGGCGAACGCAGTGCGGGCTCCCGCCTGCTCGTGGAGCGCCGCGGCTCCACCGCCAGGGGCGGCCGGGCGCCGAGCCGCGCCCGGGAACCGGAAGTGCCGTGCTGCGGCGACTGACCGCGCGGTGACCCTGGCCCGGTCGTCAGTCGTGGCCCCGGGGCGCTGCGGCTTCACCGGCAAGTGCGGCCGCGGTCGAGCCGTGCCCGGGGTCCGGAGGTGCCGTGCTGGGGCGGCTGGCCGTGCGGTGGCCCTGGCTGGGTCGTCAGTCGTGGCCCCGGGGCGCTGCGGCTTTACCGGCAAGTGCGGCTGGGTGCCGAGCTGCGTCCGGGGTCCGGAGGTGCCGTGCTGGGGCGGCTGGCCGTGCGGTGGCCCTGGCTGGGTCGTCAGTCGTGGCCCCGGGGGCGCTGCGGCTTTACCGGCAAGTGCGGCTGGGTGCCGAGCTGCGTCCGGGGTCCGGAGGTGCCGTGCTGGGGCGGCTGGCCGTGCGGTGGCCCTGGCTGGGTCGTCAGTCGTGGCCCCGGGGGCGCTGCGGCTTTACCGGCAAGTGCGGCCGCGGTCGAGTCGTGCCCGGGGACCGGAGGTGCCGTGCTGGGGCGGCTGGTCGTGTGGTGACCCTGGCTGGGTCGTCAGTCGTGGCCTCGGCGGGCCGCGGCCCACTCCCTCGTCCCCGCGGTCACCAGCTCGGCGTTGGAGGCGGCCCGGCCGCCGTCCGGCAGGCGCAGGGTGTCCTCCAGGCCGATCCGGGTCGCCAGGCCCAGCCGGCCCGCCAGGCGCAGCACCGGCCAGGCGCCGCCCTCCTCGCCGTGCAGCAGGACGGGGCGGCCGTGGGCCGTGCCGAGGCGGGCCAGCAGGGCGTGCGCGGAGTCCCGCGCGGCCGCCGGGTCGGGGTCCGTCACCTCCGCCAGCACCCGCAGGACCCTCGGCCCGAGCGGTGAGCGCCGGAACAGGGCCGCCCCCTCCGTGCCGGACCAGATGCCCGCCTCCACCGCGACCCCGCGTTCGATCAGCGCGGCGGCGACCTCCTCGGCGCCCGGCTCGTGCCAGTTGACCGAGGCGTGGTCGGGCAGCGCCGTCCAGCTCCGGATCCGCGCGACCCGGGCCGCCGGACCGGGCTCGGCCCAGGCGCCCGTCGTGACGCCGACCGGCACCGACGCCGGGACCCGCGCCCTGATCGCCTCCAGCGTCGCCGCGAGCACGCGCGGCGACAGCGTGTCCCGCCCGCACGGTGTCTTCGGGTGGACGTGGACGTCGGTGGCTCCGGCGGCGACCGCTTCGGCCACCGAGTCGGCGACCGCCTCCGGCGACAGCGGCACCACGGCACCGTCGGCGCTCGTCCGCGCCCCGTTCACACACAGCTGCACCATTCCCCCATGGTGCCGGGCGCCACCGACAGCGCCCGCCGGACCCGGTGCCGTACCGGCCACCGGGGGTGCGGCATCCCCGGCACACACCCCCTCGGTCGGCTACGCCGACATCAGCAGCCGTCCCCGCCGGGCGTCCGCGCGCGCGTCGGGGGTGAGGACGGGCCGCGGCACCAGGATGCCGCAGTCCGAGCAGACGGGGCCCGTCGAGGGTTCGTGGTCCAGGTCGTACTTCCAGACGAGGCGGTCCCCGTCGCACACCGGGCACACGGCGCCCGGCTCACGCTCCAGCGCGGAGATCAGCCGGCGCAGCACCTCCGCCAGCGGTCCGTCGGGATGGACCCGGGGGTCGTCGCACCAGGCCACTCCGAACCCGCCCCAGGTCAGCCGGTGCCAGTCGTCCACGCTGCCCGGCCTGCGCAGCCCGTCGTGCTTCTCCTTCCTGCGCCGCTCGGCGAAGGCGACCTCGTAGGCCAGCCACACCGAACGCGCCTCCTCCAGCTCCTCCAGTGCGGCCACGAGCCGCGCTGGGTCGGGGGAGCGGTCCTCGGGACCGAACCCGGCCCGGGAGCAGAGATGGTCCCAGGTCGCCCTGTGCCCATAAGGGGCGAATCGCTCAAGGCACTTGCGCAGCGAATAGCGCCGCAGCGCCAGGTCGCACCGTGGATCGCGGACCTGTCTCGCCAGACTTCGGAAACCGGCCATCGCCCTGCACCTCCGTCACACCTTCACCTGTACTCGGGTCACTTCGGCGTCGCCGTACGGACGTCGCCGAATAGACGTATCGACAACCGATTCGGCTCCATCCGATTTCCGATGCCCCCCATAAGCCGATCCACCCGCTCCCAAAAAGTGACGCATGTTCACCTTCCCACTCGGGGATACCGGCGGTAACGTCCCGCCACACCCCCGTCGGGAGGAGCTGCCATGCCACGGCGCACCCCACGCAACGCCCTCGACAGACTGAGAACTCCCCGCGGCTTCCACGGGTTCCTGAAGACCGCATCCGTATGCGCCCTCGTTGCCGGACTTTTGTCACCGCTTTCCCCGGCGATGGCCGCCGGGAACGCGACCGCCGAGGTCACGGCCGCCGAAGCGGCCCCCAACGACCACTGCGGCGGCCAGTGTTCCGACATCCTGCCGCCCGGCCAGAACGGCGACGCCACCCTCGCCCAGATCCTCCTCAACCAGGCCTTCGGCACCCAGCCCGCGCACGCCGAGGACCAGCTGGGCCCCTACGCGAACCTCGCCACCGGCTACTCCGGCCTCACCAACGACAAGATCAACACCTTCTTCAACGACGCCTCCTTCGGCGTCCCGGACGGCCAGGCCGCCTCCACCGTCCGCCCCGCCGGACGCGACGACGTCACCATCGTCCGCGACAAGAAGACCGGCGTGCCGCACATCACCGGCACCACCCGCTACGGCACCGAGTTCGGCGCCGGCTACGCGGCCGCTCAGGACCGGCTCTGGCTCATGGACCTCTTCCGGCACGTCGGACGCGGCCAGTTGACCCCGTTCGCCGGCGGCGCCCCCGCCAACCAGGGCCTGGAGCAGCAGTTCTGGCGCAGTGCCCCCTACACCGAGGCGGACCTGGAGGCGCAGATCGAGAGCGCCGCCGCCAAGGCCGGGGAACGCGGCGAGCTGGCCCTGGCCGACGTGGACGCCTACGTCGCCGGTGTCAACGCCTACATCGACGCCTCCGACAAGGGCCGCTACTTCCCCGGCGAGTACGTCCTGACCGGCCACAAGGACGCCATCACCAACGCCGGCACCATCGAGCACTTCAAGCGCTCCGACCTGATCGCGCTGGCCTCCGTCATCGGCTCCCTCTTCGGCGCGGGCGGCGGCGGCGAGGTCAACAACGCGCTCTCCCTCCTCGCCGCCCAGGAGAAGTACGGCGTCGCCGAGGGCACCGAGGTCTGGGAGTCCTTCCGCCAGCGCAACGACCCCGAGGCCGTCCTCACCCAGCAGGACGGCAGTTTCCCCTACCTGCCCACCCCGGACGACCCGCAGGGCCTCGCCCTGCCCGACGCCGGGTCGGTCGAGCCGGAACCGCTGGTGTACGACCGTACGGGCAGTGCCGGGGCGGCGGGCGCGACCGGTGCCTCCGCCAAGTCCGCGGAAGCGGCGGTGACCTCGGCGCGGCGCGGCATGTCCAACGCCCTGGTCGTCAGCGGCGAGCACACCGCGAGCGGCCACCCGGTCGCCGTCTTCGGACCCCAGACCGGCTACTTCGCGCCGCAACTGCTCATGCTCCAGGAGATCCAGGGCCCCGGCATCAGCGCCCGCGGCGCCTCCTTCGCGGGCCTGAGCATGTACGTCGAACTCGGCCGCGGCCAGGACTACGCCTGGAGCGCGACCACCTCCGGCCAGGACATCATCGACACCTACGCGGTCGAGCTGTGCCAGGACGACTACCACTACCTCTACCGCGGCACCTGCACGCCCATGGAGAAGGTCGAGCGGCACAACGCCTGGAAGCCCACCGTCGCCGACTCCACCGCGGCCGGCTCCTACACGATGCGCGTCTGGCGCACCAAGTACGGACCGGTCGAGTCCCGGGCCACGGTCGGCGGCAAGAAGGTCGCCTACACCACCCTGCGCTCCTCCTACCTCCACGAGGCCGACTCCATCATCGGCTTCCAGATGCTGAACGACCCGGACTACCTCAACAGCCCCGAGCGCTTCCAGGGCGCCGTCCAGCACATCAACTACACCTTCAACTGGTTCTACGCCGACTCCGAGCACACCGCGTACTACAACAGCGGCGACAACCCGGTGCGGGCCGACGGCGTCGACGCCGAGTTCCCGGTCTGGGCCCGGTCCGCGTACGAGTGGCAGGGCTGGGACCCGGCCGACAACACCGCCCGGTACACCGGCGCGTCCGCCCACCCGCAGTCGGTCGACCAGGACTACTACATCTCCTGGAACAACAAGCAGGCCAGGGACTACCCGGCCGCCTCCTGGGGCAACGGCTCCGTGCACCGCGGCAACCTGCTCGACGACCGGGTGAAGAAGCTGGTCGAGGGCGGCGGCGTCACGCGCACCGCGCTGGTGAAGGCCATGGCCGAAGCGGCCCTCGCCGACCTGCGGGCCGAGGACGTCCTGCCCGACCTGCTGAAGGTGGTCGAGTCCGCGCCGGTGACCGACCCGGCGGCGAAGACGGCCGTGGCCGGGCTGAAGGCGTGGCTGTCCGCGGGCGGCCTGCGCGCGGAGACCTCGGCGGGCTCGAAGAAGTACGCCCACGCCGACGCGATCCGCACCCTGGACGCCTGGTGGCCGCTGCTGGTGAAGGCCGAGTTCGAACCCGGGCTGGGCACCGACCTGTACACCGCCCTCACCCGCAACCTGCCCGTCGACGAGTCCCCGTCCGCCGCCCACGGCCCGACCGGCGCCCACGCCGGCAGCGCCTTCCAGTACGGCTGGTGGAGCTATGTCGACAAGGACATCCGATCCGTGCTCGGTGAGTCCGTCAAGGGTCCGCTGGCGCGTCCGTACTGCGGCGGCGGCGACCTCGCCGCCTGCCGGGACTCCCTGGTCTCCACCCTGAAGGAGGCGGCGGGCCGCACGGCCGCCCAGGTCTATCCCGGCGACGACAACTGCTCGGCGGGGGACCAGTGGTGCGCCGACTCGGTGATCCACCGCACCCTAGGAGGCATCAAGCACGGCGGCATCAGCTGGCAGAACCGGCCGACCTACCAGCAGGTCGTGGAGTTCACCTCCCACCGGTGACCGGCCGGTCCGGCGGTCACCGGTAGAGCAGGTACTGGCGGCGGGTCCTTCTGAACGCCGCCAGTTCCCTCTCCCAGCCGTGCACCACCTCGTCGGTGTCCGCGCCCGCGTCGATCATCGTGCGTACCCGGGTGGACCCGGTGAGCTTGTCGATCCAGTTGTCCGACCGCCAGGCGAAGCCGTCCCAGGCCTGCCTGGCGGTCACCAGGAGGGCGATTCCGGTGCGCACCGGGTCGAACGCGGCCCGGTCGTGCACGTGGAGCTGCACACCGCCGACGGTCTTCCCCTGGAACTTGGAGAAGGTGGGCGCGAAGTACGCCTCCCTGAAGCGCACTCCCGGCAGGCCGACGTCGTTCGCGGCGGCGGCCCAGCCTCCGTCGATGCCCTCGGCGCCCAGCAGTTCGAACGGGCGGGTGGTGCCGCGCCCTTCGGAGAGGTTCGTGCCCTCGAACAGGCAGGTCCCCGAGTACACCAGCGCGCACTCCGGCGTGGGCATGTTCGGGCTCGGCGGCACCCAGGGCAGCCCGTAGGCGTCGTAGAACTCCGACCGCTTCCAGCCCGTCATCGTCACCGTCTCCAGCGGCACCGGCGACGGCAGGAACTCGCCGTTGAAGAGCAGCGCCAGCTCGGCGACCGTCATGCCGTGCGCCTGCGCGATCGGCTGCCGCCCGACGAAGGTCGCGAACTCCTTGTGCAGGACCGGGCCGAGGGCCTCCCGTCCGGTCACCGGGTTCGGGCGGTCCAGGACCACGAACCGCTTCCCCGCGAGCCCGGCCGCCTCCATGCAGTCGAACAGCGTCCAGATGTACGTGTAGAAGCGCGCGCCCACGTCCTGGATGTCGAAGACGACGGTGTCCACGCCGGACGCCGTGAACACGTCAGCGAGCGGCTGCCCGCTCTTCAGGTACGTGTCGTAGACCGGCAGCCCGGTGGCGGGGTCGTCGTAGCGGCCCTCGGAGCCGCCCGCCTGCGCCGTACCGCGGAAGCCGTGCTCGGGGCCGAAGACGGCGGTCAGGTTCACCCGGTCGTCGGCGTGCATGACGTCGACGATGTGGCGCACGTCCCGGGTGATGCCGGTCGGGTTGGTGACGACGCCGACCTTCTGTCCGTCGAGCCGGGCGTAGCCGTCGTCGGCGAGGCGCTCGAAGCCGGTGCGCAGCCGGCGGCCGGCGCCTCCGTGGCCCGCGGGTGCCGCGTGGGCCGTGCCCGCCGCCGTGGCAGCGGTGGTGCTGGCCGCCACCGCGGCCGTCGTGGCGAGCAGGTTCCGTCTGGACAGCGTCATGCGGTGACCTCCGTGATCGCGGCGGGTGTCATGCGCACGCACGCTAACCCGCACTCCCCGGCGCGGGGAATGGAGTAGACCGCGGTTCGCCTCTTCCGTACGACATACCGACTGGTTAGTCTGGCGCTGCAACAGGGGGCGAGCAGTGCCCGAGCAGTGCCCGAGTCGTGCCGAAGGAGACCGATGGTGGAAGCCGTCCAGGATGCCGGAGTCGTCGTCACCGGGGCGGGAGGCGGCATCGGGGCCGCGCTGGCCCGCCGCTTCGCCGCCGAGGGAGCCAGGGTCGTCGTCAACGACCTGGACGCGGCCCGGGCGAAGGACGTCGCCGACGAGATCGGCGGCATCGCGGTCCCCGGCGACGCCTCGGCGATCGTCGCCGAGGCGCGTGCGGCGCTGGGCGGCACGGTCGACGTGTACTGCGCCAACGCGGGCGTCGGGTCCGAGGGTTCGCAGGCCGCGGGGGAGGCCGTCTGGGCGCTCGCCTGGGACGTCAACGTCATGGCCCACGTGCGGGCGGCCCACGAGCTGCTCCCCGACTGGCTGGAGCGCGGCAGCGGCCGCTTCGTCTCCACCGTGTCGGCCGCCGGGCTGCTCACCATGATCGGGGCCGCCCCCTACAGCGTCACCAAGCACGGCGCGTACGCCTTCGCCGAGTGGCTGTCCCTGACCTACCGCCATCGCGGGATCAAGGTGCACGCCATCTGTCCGCAAGGGGTGCGCACCGACATGCTGGCCGCCAGCGGCAGCGCGGGCGACCTGGTGCTGCGGCCCACCGCGATCGAACCGGCGGACGTCGCGGACGCCCTGTTCCAGGGCATCGAGGAGGACCGCTTCCTCATCCTGCCGCACCCCGAGGTGGCCGGGTACTACCAGGCCCGGGCGGCCGACCCCGACCGCTGGCTGCACGGCATGAACCGGCTCCAGCGGCAGTGGGAGGAGACGACCGCCCGGTGACCCCCGCCGGGGCGCACGCCCCGGCCCGGGCCGCCCTGCCCGACGCGCCGGGGACGGCAAGTGGGAAGATCCTCCGTCGGGAACCGCGTTCCCACAGGCATCAGGACGGACACGGAACGCACGGAACGGACCGTGCAACGGAAAGGCAGGTGACGGCAGTGCCCAGGACCACGGACGGGGACGGCACTCCGGTGCCGCAGCGGCTCCTGGCCGCCGCCACCCGGCTCTTCGCCGAGCAGGGCTACGACCGCACCTCGGTACAGGAGATCGTCGAGGCGGCGGGCGTCACCAAGGGCGCGCTCTACCACTACTTCGGCTCCAAGGACGACCTTCTGCACGAGGTGTACGCGCGCGTGCTGCGCCTCCAGCAGGAACGCCTGGACGCCTTCGCGGACGCCGACGAGCCGGTCGAGAAGCGGGTGCGGGACGCGGCGGCCGACGTCGTCGTCACGACCATCGAGAACCTCGACGACGCGTCGATCTTCTTCCGCTCCATGCACCAGCTCAGCCCGGAGAAGAACAAACAGGTGCGCGCGGAGCGCCGGCGCTACCACGAGCGCTTCCGCGCGCTGATCGAGGAGGGGCAGCGGACCGGCGTCTTCACCAAGGAGATTCCGGCCGACCTGGTGGTGGACTACCACTTCGGGTCCATCCACCACCTGTCCACCTGGTACCGCCCCGACGGGCCGCTCAGCCCGCAGGAGGTCGCCGACCACCTCGCCGGCCTGCTGCTGCGCGCCCTGCGCCCCTGAGGCGCCCGCCTCACCGGTACTTCTTGAGCTCCCTGCGGGCCAGCGAGCGCTGGTGCACCTCGTCGGGACCGTCGGCGATCATCAGCGTCCGGGCGCCCGCGTACAGCTCGGCCAGCGGGAAGTCCTGACTCACGCCGCCCGCGCCGTGCAGCTGGATCGCCCGGTCGATGATGCCGACCACGGCGCGGGGCGTGGCGATCTTGATGGCCTGGATCTCGGTGTGCGCGCCCCGGTTGCCGACCGTGTCCATCAGCCAGGCCGTCTTCAGCACCAGCAGCCGCAGCTGCTCGACGGTGACCCGGGCGTCCGCGATCCAGTTGTGGACCACGCCCTGCTGGGCCAGCGCCTTGCCGAAGGCTTCGCGGGACACCGCGCGGCGGCACATCAGCTCGATCGCCCGCTCGGCCATGCCGATCAGCCGCATGCAGTGGTGGATCCGGCCGGGACCGAGCCGGGCCTGGGCGATGGCGAACCCGCCGCCCTCCTCGCCGATCAGGTTCGACACCGGCACGCGCGCGTGGTCGAAGGTCACCTCGGCGTGGCCGCCGTGGTAGTGGTCCTCGTAGCCGAACACCTGCATGGCCCGGTCGACCGTCACCCCGGGCGTGTCGCGCGGGACCAGCACCATCGACTGCTGGCGGCGGATGTCCTCGCCGTCGGGGTCCGTCTTGCCCATCACGATGAAGATCTTGCAGTCCGGGTTCATCGCCCCGGAGATGTACCACTTGCGGCCCGTGACGACGTACTCGTCGCCGTCGCGTTCGATGTGCGTGGTGATGTTCGTGGCGTCGGAGGAGGCCACCTCCGGCTCCGTCATCGCGAACGCGGACCGGATCTCCCCGGCGAGCAGGGGCTCCAGCCACTGCTTCCGCTGCGCCTCGTCGGCGAACTGGGCCAGCACCTCCATGTTCCCGGTGTCCGGCGCCGCGCAGTTCGTCGCCGTCGGCGCCAGCTGCGGGCTGCGGCCGGTGATCTCGGCGAGCGGGGCGTACTGGAGGTTGGTGAGGCCGGCGCCGTGCTCGGCGTCGGGCAGGAACAGGTTCCACAGGCCCTGGCGGCGGGCCTCGGCCTTGAGGTCCTCCACGACCTGCGGGGTGTCCCAGGGGGAGGCGAGGCGGGCGCGCTGCTCGTGGGCGACCTGCTCGGCCGGGTAGACGTACTCGTCCATGAAGGCGAGCAGCCGGGCGCGGAGTTCCTCGGTGTGTGCGTCGTACGCGAAGTCCATGCGGGTCAGCCCTTCTGAAGGGTGGTCAGGCCGTGCTCGATGAAGACGGGGACGAGGTCGCCGATGCGGTCGAAGCCGCGGCCGACCGTCTGGCCCAGCGTGTAGCGGTAGTGGATGCCCTCCAGGATCACGGCGAGCTTGAACCACGCGAACGCGGTGTACCAGGCGACCGTGGAGACGTCGCGTCCCGAGCGGGCGGCGTACCGCTCGACCAGCTCGGCGGGAGCGGGGTGGCCGGGGGCCTGGGCGGTGGTGGAGACGGGGGAGTCGGGCATGCCGAGCGGGCTGCTGTACATCACCAGCAGGCCCAGGTCGGTCAGCGGGTCGCCGAGAGTGGACATCTCCCAGTCCAGGATCGCCCGGATCTCGTCGCCCTCGCCGCCGATCAGGACGTTGTCGAGGCGGTAGTCGCCGTGGACGACGGTCGGGGCGGGGGAGCGGGGCAGTTCCCGGCCGAGCGTGGCGTGCAGCTCGTCGATGCCGGCCAGGTCGCGGTTGCGGGAGGCGTCGAGCTGCTTGGCCCAGCGGCGGAGCTGGCGGTCCAGGAAGCCCTCGGGGCGGCCGAAGTCCGCGAGGCCCACCTCGGCGGGGTCCACCGCGTGCAGTCCGACCAGCGTGTCGACGAGGTTCAGCACGGCGGCGCGGGTGCGCTCGGGGCCGAGGGGGGCGAGCTGCTCGGAGGTGCGGTACGGGGTGCCGTCCACGAACTCCATCACGTAGAAGGGTGCTCCCAGCACCTCCTCGTCCTCGCACAGCAGTACCGGGCGCGGCACGGGCACGTCGGTCGGGTGCAGGGCGCTGATGACGCGGTGCTCGCGCCGCATGTCGTGCGCGGTGGCCAGGACGTGGCCGAGCGGGGGGCGTCGCACCACCCAGCGGGCGGTGCCGTCGGTGACGGCGTAGGTGAGGTTCGACCGTCCGCCCTCGATCAGCCGGCCGGACAGCGGGCCGGTCACCAGGCCGGGCCGCTCGCGGTCGAGCAGGACGCGCAAGCGGTCGAGATCGAGTCCGGGCGGGTGGTCGGGGCTCATCGGCTCTCCCTGGGACAGGTGAACAGTACCCGACACATGATGCCGACCGGTCGGTATGCCGTCCAGTGGGTGGGTGGAACGTGATCGGTGTTACGGGGGAGGGCGGGTACGGACCTCATCGGACCGCATGCCTTCACAGGACGAGGAGCGCCCCGCAGACGGCGAGGGCGAGTGTGCACAGGGCCGCCGCGGCGGCGTGCGGCGGGGGGAGGGCGGGGGGTCTGTTGGCCGAGGCGAGGGTGCGGATGCGGCCGTGGGCGATCAGGAGGAAGGCCAGCCAGAGGACGCAGCAGAGGGAGACGGCGAGTACCGAGAGGGGTGTGGCCCCGCCGTGCAGCGCGGCCTTCGCGGCGAGCACGGCGACGACCGTGCCGGACAGGGTGGTGCGGCGCCAGGCGAGTCGGGTGCGCTCGGGCTGGAGCCCGGGGTCGCGGTCCGGGGGTGCCGCGTCGGGTGCCGCGTCGGCCCCGTTCACGCTCAGACCTCCCAGCCGACGAGGACCACGACGACCATGACGACGGCGACCACGGCCACGACCAGGCTGAGCAGCGCCGGGAAGCGGGAGACGGGGAGGTCCTCGCCCCGGCGCATGGCGCGCTCGCAGCGCGCCCAGTGGTTCACCGCGCGCAGCGAGCACAGCACGCCCGCGGCGAGCAGCGCGAGCGCGAGGCCGACCCGCCAGCCCCAGCGCAGGTCGGGCAGGAACTGATCCACCGCGAATCCGCCGCCGATCAGGGCGAGGGCGGTACGCAGCCAGGCCAGGAACGTACGCTCGTTGGCCAGCGAGAACCGGTAGTCGGGGGTGGTTCCCTCCCGCCGCACCTCCGCAGGCACGAACCACAGCCGAATGCTCCGCACGAATCCGATCATTCGGGGACCATATCCGGCACCCGCCGCGGGTGCCTGCGGCGGCCTGTGCGGGTGCGGTGGGGGTGCGCGTAGCGCGGCTTGTCCGGTGGGTGGGTCGGGGGCGCGCCGGGGGGTGTCCGTCCTCGGAACGGCGCGGAATCGGTTGGCTACGGAGGCTCGGGGCGTTGACGCGCCAACCGCTGCGGGCGGACACCCCCCGACACGCCCCCTCCTCGCCGTACGCGGCTCTCCCCGCCCACGCTCCGGGTACCCCTCCTCGCCGTACGCGGCTCTCCCCGCCCTCGCTCCGCGTCCCCGTCCCGCCGTACGCGGCTCTCCCCGCCCACGCTCCGCGTCCCGCTTCTCGCCGTACGCGGCTGCTGGCCGGCCTCGCTCCGCGTCCCGCTCATCGCCGTACGCGGCTGACCGCCCGTCCCCGCCCCGGCTGCGGGCCGCCGCCGCTATGCCGCCGCCGCTGCGGGCAGTCGTGCCGCTGGGGCGGCACGGGTGGGCGCAGCGGCACCCCGCAACGCCGGGCCGCGTCCCCCCTCGCGCCCGCACCCGCCCCGGGTGCCGGGACCACGCCGGGTCACGCGGCACCCCGTGGGTCACCCGACCGGCCCCGGCCCACTCGCCCCCCGCCAAGCCCGCAGCCGCGCATACGCCGACAAACCGTCCGGCACGAACTCCCACTCCCCGAGCCGTCCCTCCAGCTCCGCCTCCGGCAGGAACCCGTGCCACGCCACCTCCTCCACCTGAGGAGACACCGCCCCCGCCACCCGCACCTCGTACACCGCCGACCACCACGTCCGCCCGGCCCCGTCGTCGTACAGGAACTTGAACAGGAACTCCGGGCGCGGCAGTCCGCTCACCCCCAGTTCCTCCTCCGCCTCCCGCAGCGCCGCGTCGTCGTAGGATTCGCCCGCGCCGACCACCCCGCCGACGAACATGTCGTACAGCGCGGGAAACACCAGCTTCGTCGCCGTGCGGCGGTGGACGAAGACCCGCCCCTCGGGGTCCCGGGCCCACACGAACACGCACCGGTGCCGCAGCCCCTGCGCGTACGCGTCGCCACGACGGGCCTGTCCGACGACGCGGTCGTTCTCGTCGACGATGTCGAGGATCTCGTCAGCAGAGCTCATCAGCCCATCCAAGCAGCAGACGCCGCAGGCCTCAGCTCCGCTCCAGCGCCCGTTCGCGCCCGCTCTCGCCCGTGCCCTGCGGCATCGCCGGGTGCAGGCCCAGCAGGACGATGCCCGCCACGACCGCCGCGAGGCCGCCCGCCTGCCAGGCGAGCGCCCCGGCGTCGGTGCGCAGGCGGTCGCCGAGGAAGCCCACCCCGCAGGCGATGCCCGCGAGCGGCTGGGCCGCCGTCAGCGCGGGCAGCGACCTGCGCAGGGGCGCCGTCTCGAAGGCGCTCTGGACCAGGACCAGGCCGGTGATCCCGAGCACCGCCACGGCGTACGGCTGCCAGCTCGTCAGCACTTCCGCGAGGCCGCCCGCCGAGAAGCGTCGGCCGCTGACCCGGGTCAGCGCGTCCTGCACCCCGTACACCAGGCCGGCGGCCAGTGCCAGGAGGGTCGGGCCCCAGGTCAGCCGCAGGCGGGCGGCGCAGAGAGTGAGCAGGAGGGCCAGGCCCAGCATGATGCCGACGATCAGCCAGTGCCGCAGCGGGTCGGTCACCGCACTGCCCCCGCGCGGCTCGCCCGCCAGGATGAACGCGGTCACCCCGCCGGCGAGCAGTGCCAGACCGGCCCAGCCCTGGCGTCCCAGCGGCTGCCGGGTCTGGATGCGGGAGAGGGCGAGGGCGAAGAGGAGATTCGTCGCCAGGAGGGGTTCGACGAGGGTCAGTTCGCCGCCGCCCAGCGCGATCGCGCCGAGGACCAGACCGGCCACCATCAGGCCCATGCCGGCCAGCCAGCGCGGCACCCGGACGAGGTCGAGCAGCAGGCGGGGCGAGAGGAAGTCGCCCAGCGGGGCGCGCTGGGCCGCGTTCTGCTGGAGGACGAAGCCGAAACCCAGACAGCATGCGGCGCACACGGCGAGGACCAGGACGAGAACCGACACGCTGCGTACCTCGATCGTCAGTCGGGTCACGGGGGCGTCGGGGACGACTCTAGTGCGGGCGGGCGACGGATGCCGGACGAGTGGCGCATTCGGGGGCGGGGCCGCGGCGGGTGCCCGGAGCGGCGACGAGGGGGTGGTGAGGGAGCAAGTTCCCCTGCTGTCACGTGAGTTGACGCGTGTAACAGGCTGACTCCTCTTGACGTCAAGCATTGGCTGCCGGTTTGCTGTGCGTGATCAGTTCATGGCAATCCGGTCATGGCAGTCCGGCTACGACGACCTACCGCGTCGCGTGAGGAAGTTTCCCGCGGTGTCCCCACCCCCGCCTCCCCTCGGCCGCGGCCGCAAACGCGCGGCCCAGGCCTTCGACGAGGCCCTCGACGACGCCGAACTCGTCGCCGCACGTGCGGCGTTGGCCCAGGGGCGGTGGCAGTCCGTCCGCTCGCTGCTGGTCCACACGGGTGACGACTGGGACCGCCGGGGCCACCGGGTGGCCGTTCTCGCCAAGGAGTCCCACTGCGCCCCCTGGGCCCGCGAGTGGCTGCTCGCCGAGCCCGACTCCGCCGACGCGTCGGTACTGCTCGCCCACGCCCTGGTGCACCGGGCCCTGCGCGGGAAGGAGAAGCCGGACCGGGTCCGCGAGGCGTGCCGGGCCGCTGCCGCCCTCGTGCCGGACGACCCCACGCCCTGGCTCGGGCTCCTCGTGCTGGAACGCTCCCTGGGCGCCGACGAGGATGTCATCCGGGTCTTCGACGAGGTGCGCGGACGGTACGCCGACCACCACCACGCCCACCACCTGATGGTGGCCGGGCTCGCCGAGCGCGGCGGCGACGGCGGCCCCGACCCGCTGCACGAGGTGTACGACTTCGCCAACTGGGCCGCCGAGCAGGCACCCGCCGACTCCCCGCTGGCCATCCTCCCGGTCGTCGCGCACGCCGAGCGCTACCGCGTGCTGGCCGCCGCGGGCCACGAGTCCCCCGACCCGCGGGCCTCGGGGCACTGGGTCGGCCGGCGCGCCCGGCTGGTGATGAAGGCGGCCTTCGACTGGTGGCTGGAGTGGGAGCAGGACGGTCACCCGCGCCGGCTGATCGACCTCAACTTCCTCGCCCACGCCAAGTCCTGCGAGGGCCGCGGCGCCGAGGCCGCCGCCCTGTTCCACCGCATCGGCGAGCACGCCACGCCGGCCCCGTGGTCGTACCCGGACCGCGACCCGTTCTCCGCCTTCCGTGCCGCCCGCGCGGGCGCGCTCGGCACGGCCTGACCGCCCGAAAGACCCGACGCACACACCCACAAGAGACACGAGAGAAGGACGTCCTCCGATGACCACGGGCAGTTCGAGCACGAGCAGTTCCGCGAGCGGTGGCGCCATCAGCACGTTCAAGGGCGAGGAGCGCGCGCTGCGCGCCGACCGGCTGGGCACGGGAGGGCTGCTCCTGTCCGTGCTCGCCGCCACCGCCCCGCTGATGGTGGTCGCGGGCGTCATGCCCACCACCTTCGCGGTCATGGGCATCGTCGGGCAGCCACTGCTCTTCGTGGTGCTGGGCGTGGTGCTGATCCTGTTCAGCATCGGATACGCCGAGATGAGCCGGCACGTCCACAACGCGGGCGCCTTCTACGCCTACATCTCCCGCGGGCTCGGCGGCACCGCCGGCGCGGGCGCGGCCCTGGTCGCGCTGGTCGCCTACAACGCCCTCCAGGTCGGCATCTACGGCATCTTCGGCTTCGAGGTCTCCGGCCTGCTCGCCACCTACGCCGACCTCGACGTGGCCTGGTGGATCCCGGCCCTGCTGGCGGTGCTCGCCGTCGGCGCGCTGGGGTGGCTGAAGATCGACGTCAATGCGCGGGTGCTCGGCGTACTGCTGCTCATCGAGGTCGTGCTGGTGGTGGTGTTCGACATCGCCGCCGTCACCGACCCGGGGGCCCAGGGGCTGTCGCTGCATGCCTTCGACCCGGACACCCTCAGCGGCGCCGGGGTCGGCACCGCGCTCTGCTTCTGCATCGCCGCCTTCCTCGGCTTCGAGCAGGCGCCCGTGTACGCCGAGGAGACCAGCCGGCCCCACGTGCTCGTTCCGCGTGTCATGTTCCTGGCGGTCGGCGGGGTGGCCGTCTTCTTCGCGCTCAGCAGCTGGGCCCTGACCGTGGCCACCGGCCCGGACAAGATCGTCGGCACCGCGCAGGAGCAGAGCGCCGGACTGCTGTTCTTCCTGACCGAGTCACGGCTCGGCGACACCTTCACCGACGTGCTGCACGTCCTGTTCGTCACCGGGATGTTCGCCGCGCTGCTGAGCTTCCACAACGTCGTCGCCCGGTACGCGTTCGCCATGGGGCGCGAGGGGCTGCTGCCCGCCGCCTTCGGGCGGACCAGCGGCACCAGCGGCGCGCCCGGTACCGGCTCGCTGCTCCAGACCGCCGTGTCCGCGGTCGTCGTCATCGGCTTCGCGATCGCCGACGACAAGCCGAACGGCGACCCCACCGAGCCCGTACTGCACCTGTTCACCTGGGGCGGCAACATCGGGGCCCTCGGCGTGATCGTGCTGATGGCCGCCGCCTCGTTCTCCGTCGTGGCCTTCTTCGTCCGGCGCGGCGCCGCCGGGGCCCAGAGGGTGCGCCTGGTCACCTCCACCGTCGCGGGCATCGCCCTGCTGGTGATCGCCGGGTACACGGTCAAGGACTTCGACGTCCTCGTCGGCGCGGGACCCGGCTCCGCCCTGAGCCGGGTGCTGCCCGGCATCATCGGCCTGGCCGCCGTCGCGGGCGTGGTGCAGGGCCTCGTCCTGCGCTCCCGGGCGCCCGAACGGCACGCCCGCATCGGCCAGGGCAACGAGGCGTTCCAGCTGGACAAGGCCGCGTCCTCCTGACCCGGGCGGGCGCGGGGGACCGCCCGGACCCGACGCCTCCGGGCCCCGGCCGCCTGCGGGGTGCGACTCGCGACTCAGACGGCGGCCGGGGCCGCGCCGAAGTCCAGCAGCACCTTGCAGGACCGGCTCCGGTCCGCGGCCAGTTCGAACGCCGATGCCGCGTCCCGCACCGGTACCACCGCGCTGACCAGCGCGTCGAACGCGGGCTCGGCCGCGAGCAGGCGCAGCGCGTCGTCGAACTCGCCGTCGAAGCGGAACGCCCCGCGCAGCTCGATCTCCCGGCTCACCAGCAGGTTCCCGGCGAAGGGGCTCTGCCCCGGGGGCAGCATGCCGAGCTGGACGACCACGCCGCCGCGCCGCACCAGCCGCAGGCAGGTGTCGAGGCCCGCGGCCACCCCGGAGGCCTCGACGGCGGTGTCCACTTCCACCGGCCAACCGGCGTCGTCCGGGTCGTCGGCCCGTACGAGGGTGTCGGCGCCGGCGGCCCGCGCGTACTCCAGGGCCGCGGGCAGCAGGTCCGTCACGGTCACGTGGGCCGCGCCCGCCGCCTTCGCCGCCGCGACCACCAGGCAGCCGATCGGCCCGGCACCGGTGACCAGCACGTGCCGGCCGGCCGGATCACCGGCCCGGCGCACGGCGTGCAGCGCGACGGAGAGCGGCTCGGCGAGGGCGGCGCGGCGCGGGTCGAGCCCGGCCGGGAGCGGGCGCAGCTGTCCGGCGGGGACCACGATCCGCGCCGCGAAGCCGCCCTGGACGTGCGGGAAGCGGGCCGCGCTGCCCAGGTAGCGGGTGTCCCGGCAGACGTTGCGCCGCCGGTCCACGCATTCCGGGCACACCCCGCACGGGGTCGCCGGGTGCACGGCGACGGACGTCCCGGCCGCCGGACCCGGTGTGTCCGGGGAGCCGTACGCCACGACCGTCCCGACCACCTCGTGCCCGAGCAGCATCGGCTCCCGCAGGTGGAAGTCGCCGACCCCGCCGTGCCGCCAGTAGTGCAGGTCCGAGCCGCACACCCCGCCGTAGCGGACGGCGACCAGCGCCTCGCCCGGGCCGGGCGGCCGGACCGGTACGTCGGTCACCCGCAGGTCGCCCGCCCCGTGGATCACACAGCCCGGCACGAACTCCTCCGGGACCCGCTCGCCGGCGCTCACAGCACGCTCGTCATTCCGCCGTCGACGTACAGGATCTGTCCGCTGACGAAGTCCGCGGCCGGCGAGGCGAGGAACAGCAGCCCGCCCACCAGGTCCTCCGTACGGCCCCAGCGGCCCGCCGGAGTGCGGCCGCGCACCCAGGTGCTGAACTCCTCGTCCTCGACGAGCGGCCGGGTCAGCTCGGTCTCGATGTAACCGGGGCCGAGACCGTTGACCTGGACGCCGTACGGGCCCCAGTCGGCGCACATGCCCTTGGTGAGCATCTTCAGCGCGCCCTTGGTGGCCGCGTAGGGCGCGATGCCCGGGCGGACCACCTCGCTCTGCAGCGAGCAGATGTTCACGATCTTGCCGTGGCCGCGTTCCGTCATCCGGCGCGCGGCCTCCCGGCCCACCAGGAAGGCGGTGGTGAGATTGGTGTCCAGGATGCGGTGCCAGTCGGCGTCCGTGAACTCCAGCAGGGGCGCCCGCAGCTGCATTCCGGCGTTGTTGACCAGGATGTCGAGCGGACCCACCCGCTCCTCGGCCTCCGCGATCCCGGCGGTCACGGACGGACCGTCGGTCACGTCGAACACCGCCGTGTGGACCTCGCCGGGCAGCCCGGCGGCGGCCTTCGCCAGGCGGTCGCCGTCGCGCCCGTTGAGGATCACCCGGCAGCCGGCCTCCGCGAGGCCCCGGGCCAGCGCCAGCCCGATGCCCCGGCTGGAGCCGGTCACCAGGGCGGTGCGCCCGCCGATGTCGAAGAGGGGGTGGGCCGTCATCGTCGTACTCCTGTTCCTGCCGGCCGGTGCGTGGTGCGGCTATATGACCAGGGACAACAGCAGGACCAGGGCACCGGCGACCACCGAGATGATCGTCTCCATGACGGACCAGGTCTTGATGGTCTGCCCCACGTTCAGCCCGAAGTACTCCTTCACCAGCCAGAAGCCGGCGTCGTTGACGTGACTGAAGAAGAGCGAACCGGCGCCGATGGCCAGGACCAGCAGGGCGGCGTGCGTGGTCGACATGTCGGCCGCCAGCGGCGCGACCAGACCGGCCGCCGAGACGGTCGCCACCGTCGCCGAACCGGTCGCCAGCCGGATCACCACCGCGATCAGCCAGGCGAGCAGCAGCGCCGGGATCGACCAGTCCTTGGAGATGTCCAGGACCATCTGGCCCACGCCCGAGTCGATCAGCGTCTGCTTGAAGCCGCCGCCCGCGCCGACGATCAGGAGGATGCCGGCGATGGGCGCCAGCCCCTTCTCGACCAGGCCGGAGAGGCGGTCCTTGCCGAACCCGGCGGGCCGCAGCAGCGTGAAGATGCCGACGATCACCGAGACCAGCAGGGCGATCAGCGGGTTGCCGATGACGTCGAAGGTGCGCTGCACCACGTTGTCGGGGTCGTCGATGATGATGTCGACCAGGGCCTTGAGCAGCATCAGCACGACCGGCAGCAGGATCGTGGCCAGCGTGGCGCCGAAGCTCGGACGCTTGTCCAGCCGCTCGGAGGCGCGCTGCGGGATCATGCGGTCGGGGGCCGGGACGTCCACCCAGCGGGCCGCGTACTTCGAGAAGACCGGACCGGCGATGATCACGGTGGGGATCGCGATCAGCACGCCCAGCGCCAGGGTCACACCGAGGTTGGCGTCCACCGCGTCGATGGCGACCAGCGGGCCGGGGTGCGGCGGGACCAGGCCGTGCATCACGGACAGACCGGCCAGCGCCGGGATGCCGATCCGCATCAGCGAGTAGTTGCCGCGCTTGGCGACCATCAGGACGACCGGGATCAGCAGCACGATGCCGACCTCGAAGAACAGCGGCAGTCCGATGACCGAGGCGATCAGCACCATCGTCCACGGCATCGAACGGGGCGTGGCCTTCGCCAGGATGGTGTCCACGATCTGGTCGGCGCCGCCGGAGTCGGCGAGCATCTTGCCGAGGATCGCACCGAGGGCGATCAGGACGCCGACGCCCGCGACGGTGGAGCCGAGCCCGGCGGTGAAGCTGGTGATGACCTTGTCCAGCGGCGCACCGGCGAACGCGCCGAGCGCCAGCGACCCGATGGTCAGCGACAGGAAGGCATGCAGCTTGAACTTGGTGATGAGCAGGACGATGACGGCGATGCCCAGGAGCACGGCGATGCCCAGCTGGGCGTGGCCCGCCGAGGTGATCGGCTCGACGGGGTCCGCTGCCAGCATCTCGACGCTGAGTCTGGTCACGGTGGTTCCCTTGCGGTGATGGGGATTCGGGGGGAGTTCGGGGCCGTGCGCGCGGAGGGCGGCACGACCCCGGGGGAGGTGGGGGGGGTGCGGGGGTTACTGGACCGGCCCGGGAAGGCCCTTCAGGGCGTCGACCGCCCGTTCGGTGATCTCCTCGGGGGTGCCGGCGACGTCCACCGCGACTCCCGCCTCGTCCGGCTGCAGCGGCTGGAGCGTGGCGAACTGGGAGTCGAGCAGGGCCGTCGGCATGAAGTGGCCCTGCCGGTGCGACATCCGGTCCTCGATCAGCTCACGGCTGCCCGTGAGATGCACGAAGACGACACCGGGAGCGGCGGCCCGCAGCCGGTCGCGGTACGACCGCTTCAGCGCCGAACTGCTCACCACCCCACCGAGCCCGGCACGCCCGTGCGCCCAGCCGCCGATGGCGTCCAGCCAGGGCCAGCGGTCCTCGTCGGTGAGCGGGGTGCCGGCCGTCATCTTGGCGATGTTGGCCGGAGGGTGGAAGTCGTCGCCCTCGGCGTAGGGAACGCCGAGCCGGGCCGCGAGCAGGGGACCGATGGTGGTCTTCCCGGTGCCCGCGACGCCCATGACCACGACCACGTGGGGGGTGTGCAGTTGCTGCATCGCACTCTCGCTGTCTGCTGTCTTCGTCGACACCTGATGTCGACGCAACTGAAACTCATTAGTACGACAACTTCAAGAGTCTGTGACGTATAAGTCTGACTTTTTGTTCCCGTGACATGCCCCGTACGCTGAGTGCATGAGCACACCGGGCCGGGGGCTGCACGGCCGCGTACTGGACACCCTCGGCCCCGCGATCACAGCGGGCGCATACCCCGTGGGCAGCGTTCTGCGCACGGACGAACTCGCGCAGCGCTTCGAGGTCTCGCGCTCCGTGATGCGGGAGGCGGTCCGGGTGCTCGAGTCCATGCACCTCGTCGAGTCGCGCCGCCGCGTGGGCGTCACCGTCCTGCCCGAGTGCGAGTGGAACGTCTACGACCCGCAGGTCATCCGCTGGCGCCTGGCCGGCTCTGAACGCCCCCGGCAGCTGCGCTCCCTGACCGTGCTGAGGTCGGCCGTCGAACCGGTCGCAGCCGGCCTCGCCGCGCGTCACGCCACCGCGGAGCAGTGCGCCGAGCTGACCGAGTGCGCGCTCGGCATGGTCGCCAACTCACGCGGTCACCGGCTGGAGGAGTACCTCTTCCACGACGTGGCCTTCCACCGCGTCATCCTCACCGCCTCCGGCAACGAGATGTTCGCCCGCCTCGGCGGCGTCGTCGCCGAGGTCCTGGCCGGCCGCACCCACCACGACGTGATGTTCGAGGACCCCGACCCGGCCGCCGTCACCCTGCACGTCCAGGTCGCCGAGGCGGTCCGCGCCCGCGACGCCGAGCGCGCGGAGCGGCTGACCCGGGAGATCACCGAGGGGGCCCTCCAGGAGCTGGACATCCTGGCGCCCTGAGCGCCGGGGCGGCAGGGGGCGGCGTCGTCAGTCGAGGAACTCCCCGTCCACGTACACCCACGCCCCGTCCACCCGCTCGAACCGGCTCCGCTCGTGCAGCGAGCCGCCGCGGTAGGACGCCCGGAACGTCACGGTCCCGGTGGTGTGGAAGGCGGAGCCGTCGGCCGTGTCCAGGATCTCCAGCCCGGTCCACCGCATGCCCGGATCGAGGTCGAGCCGCGCGGGCCGGGTGCGGGGGTGCCAGGTGCGCAGCAGGTAGCTCGCGTCCCCCTGCACGAAGGCGCAGTAGCGCGAGCGCATCAGGGCCTCGGCGGTCGGGGCGGCGGCGGTCCCGCCGTGGAAACGGCCGCAGCACTTCTCGTACGACTCGGACCGCCCGCAGGGGCAGGGAGGGGTGGGCATGGTGACCACTGTAGGGGAGACACGGTGCAGGAAAAGCAGAAAACCCCTGCTCAGCAGGGGTTTCAGCTGGTGTCCGAGGGGGGACTTGAACCCCCACGCCCGATAAAGGGCACTAGCACCTCAAGCTAGCGCGTCTGCCATTCCGCCACCCGGACAAGGTGTCTGTCGCGTGGGGTGTTCCCCTTGGCGACGACGTAAACATTACCAGGCTTTCCGGGGTGGCCGATCACCCCCTTCTTGGGTCCGGACGGCCACGGGGGGAGGATGAGGGGGTGCCACCAGCAGTGACAGCAGCAGTGACGTCAGCAGTGACAGCGGGAGGAACCACGTGAGCGACTCGGGCACGGCCACGGGCACGGCCAGGACCGTCACCGGCGAGGACGAGGTCGTCGACCTCTGCCGCGAGCTGATCCGGATCGACACCAGCAACTACGGCGACCACTCGGGGCCGGGCGAGCGCAAGGCCGCCGAGTACGTCGCCGAGAAGCTCGCCGAGGTGGGACTGGAACCGAAGATCTTCGAGTCCCACCCCGGACGCGCCTCGACGGTGGCCCGGATCGAGGGCGAGGACCCGTCCCGGCCCGCGCTGCTCATCCACGGCCACACCGACGTCGTCCCGGCCAACGCGGACGACTGGACCCACCACCCCTTCTCCGGCGAGGTCGCCGACGGGTGCGTGTGGGGGCGCGGTGCCGTCGACATGAAGGACATGGACGCGATGACCCTCGCGGTCGTCCGCGACCGGCTGCGCAGCGGGCGCAAGCCCCCGCGGGACATCGTGCTCGCGTTCCTGGCCGACGAGGAGGCCGGCGGCACGTACGGCGCCCGCCACCTCGTGGACCACCACCCCGACCTCTTCGAGGGCGTCACCGAGGCGATCAGCGAGGTGGGCGGCTTCTCCTTCACCGTGAACGAGCAGCGCCGCCTGTACCTGATCCAGACGGCCGAGAAGGGCATTTACTGGATGAAGCTGACGGTGGCCGGCACCGCGGGGCACGGGTCGATGATCCACCGCGACAACGCCATCACCGAACTGTCGGAGGCCGTCGCGCGTCTGGGGCGGCACACGTTCCCGGTCCGCGTCACCAAGACCACCCGGGCCTTCCTCGACGAACTCGGCGACGCGCTCGGCACCGACCTCGACCCGGAGAACATGGAGGGCACGCTCGCCAAGCTCGGCGGCATCGCCAAGCTCATCGGCGCCACCCTGAGCAACACCGCCAACCCGACCCAGCTGGGTGCGGGTTACAAGGTCAACGTCATCCCCGGCGAGGCCACCGCGCACATCGACGGGCGCTACCTGCCCGGGTACGAGGAGGAGTTCCTCGCCGACGTAGACCGCATCCTCGGACCGCACGTGCGGCGCGAGGACGTGCACGCCAACAAGGCCGTCGAGACCACCTTCGACGGAGCACTGGTCGACGCGATGCAGTCCGCCCTGGTGGCCGAGGACCCGGCCGCGAAGGCGGTGCCCTACATGCTCTCCGGCGGAACGGACGCCAAGTCCTTCGACGAACTCGGCATCCGGGGCTTCGGCTTCGCGCCGCTCAAGCTGCCCCCGGAGCTGGACTTCGCGGGCATGTTCCACGGAGTGGACGAGCGGGTGCCGGTCGAGGGACTCCAGTTCGGCGTGCGGGTGCTCGACCGCTTCATCGACGCGTCCTGAATTCGCCCGTGCGTGCGGGAGGTGACCGGGGCGAGTGAATGCGCTCATAAGCTCGTAGCCTCATTACTCCCTCCTCGTTACAGGTGATGCGATCGGCAATTTTGGGATCGCGTTTGCCAACTAGGAGGAACAATGCTCAAGAAGGTCGTCGCCGCCGCGGCAGCCACCGGTGGTCTGGTTCTCGCGGGCGCGGGCATGGCCGTCGCCGACTCCGGTGCCCAGGGTGCCGCCGTGCACTCGCCCGGCGTCCTTTCCGGCAACGTCGTTCAGGTTCCCGTGCACGTGCCGGTGAACGTCTGCGGCAACACGATCTCCGTGATCGGTCTGCTGAACCCCGCCTTCGGCAACGTCTGCATCAACAAGTGACGTTGTGCCTCGCCCCGTGAGGATCTGATTCCGCCGGCCCCGGAGTGCACGCCATGCGCTCCGGGGCCGACGGCCTTTCGGGGGACATTCGGGGCAGCGGGGCGACGGCAGCGCCGGAATTCCGGCACTCTCGGCATTCTCGGTACCACGGGACCAGGACAAGGCAGGGATTCAGCAAAATGCGACAGGCTACCCGCAAGGGCCTGATGACGATGGCGGCGGCCACCGGCGTGATCGCCGCCGCGGGCGGCGCCGCCCACGCGGACTCGGGTGCGCACGGCACGAGTTCGGGTTCGCCCGGCGTGCTGTCGGGCAACACGGTGCAGGCCCCGGTGCACGTGCCGGTGAACGTCTGCGGCAACACGGTGGACGTGGTCGGCGTCCTCAACCCGGCGATGGGCAACGCGTGCGCCAACCAGGGCGGCGGTGCCTCCGGCGGACACGGTGGGCACGGCGGACACGGCGGGTACGGCGACTCCGGGGGCGAGGGCGGGTCGCACGGCGGCTCCCACGCGGGCGGTCACGCCACGGACTCGCCGGGCGTCGGCTCCGGCAACCACGTCGAGGTGCCGATCGACGTGCCGGTGAACGTGTGCGGCAACAGCATCGACGTCGTCGGTGCCCTCAACCCGACCACCGGCAACGACTGCGGCAACGGAGGCGGTGGGGACCACTCGACGCCCCCGGGCGACCACGAGACGCCTCCCGGAGAGCCGCACAACCCGGGTAATCCCGGCAACCCGGATACCCCGGACAAGCCCTCCGGTCCGGACGACGAGACGCCGGGCGACTCCACGGACGGCAACCGGCCGGGCGCCCAGACCGTCGACCAGCCCCGCGGCGACGCGGCGCTCGCCGAGACCGGCAGCGACCTGCCGCTGGGCCTCGCCCTGCCGGTGGGCGCCGGCGCGCTGCTCGCGGGCACGGTGCTCTACCGCAAGGCGCGCGCCTCGGTCTGAGGCGGGCGCACCGGTACACGCAGCGGGCTCCGCACCGGCGGGGCCCGCTCCGTTTCCGCCGCTGTCACCAGGTGGCGCGCACCTGGCGGATGATCCGCCGCCGCAACCGCACCTTGCGGCTGCCGTCGCGCAGGAGCGTCAGGCGGTACAACTCCCAGTGTCCGTACTCGGCATGGTCCGTCAGCTGGCGTGCCGCCTCCTTGCGGGTGACCCCGCGCGGTAGGTACACATCGACAAATTCGTATTCCGGCATCGAATCTATTGTGCGGGCTGGGGCCCGGTACGGATAGCGTCTGCACTATGTCTGATGCTGCGCAGCCCACCGCTGCCGAGGTACGCGCCGCCGCCGAGGCGGTCAAGACCGCGCTCGACCGCCACCTTGCCGCGGTCGAACGCCGGTCGGGAGAAGAGGACCCGGCCGTCTACGACGCGTTCAACGAGCTGGCCGCGGCCGCGGAGGCGTACGACGAACTGCTCTACGACCGGTACGACGAGGTCACTCCCTTCGAGATCCCCGGGGAGGACACGCTGCCGCCGTACACGGGCCCCGAGGAACCCAGTGCGCTGAGCGTCCTGATCCGCCGCGACTACGCCGTGGCCGAGCCGCAGCGGCTGATGGCCCAGGCCCGACGGGTCGAGGCGGCGGACGAGGAGGCGCCGGACGTCGAGGCCTCGGGAACGGTGCACGGAGCCCTCGGTCTCCTCTTCGGCGAGTTCGAGCCGGACGAGATCGCCTCCCGGCACAAGGAGTTCGGGCTGGAGGAGGGGGACTCCACGCTCTGGGTGACGGCCGCGGACGAGAGCGCCGACCCCGGCGAGTGGCTGCAGGCCCCGTTCGAGGAGGTCGACCCGGAGCGGGTGGTCTGCCGATTCGACGTCAGCACGGTCTTCGACGAGGAGTTCGACGACGACATCGAGGACGATGAGGACGAAGAGGACATCGAGGACGACGAGGACCGTGACGACGAGGACGGCGACGCCGACCTGACGGAGCTGGACGGGGACCTCGACACCGACCTCGACACGGATCTGGACACGGATCTGGACGAGGACGAGGACGGCGAACCGGCCCGCCTGGAGGCGGACCGCTGAGAGGCGTGGCCGCCCGGCCCGGGACGGCCGGGCGGCGGACGACGTGAGGGGCGGGGGCCTTGGTCAGCCGGCGGCCGGCGTCTGCGGTGCGAGAAGCACCGGCAGGCGGGTCGTGCGCGGTTTGGCCGGGACCTCTGCCACGGCGCGGGGGAGTGCCTGCTCCACGCCGTGCACCACGGACAGGTGCCGCGCGGCCCGGCCGAACGCCGTGTAGATCCAGGGGCGGCTGAGGGCCGGCACGGCGTCGCCGGGCAGCACCACGACCACCGCGGGCCAGCGGCCGCCCAGTGCCTGGTGGGCGGTCAGCGCCCAGCCGTGCCGTACGGATCCTTCCACCCGGTCTCTGGGTACGACCACGGTCTCGCCCGCGCACGACAGGCGCAGTCCCTCGGCGTCGGCCCCGACCACCCGGCCCGGCAGCACCCGGCCCGGCGCGGGGGTGTGGACGACCCGGTCACCGGGGTCGAAGCCGCCGAAGCGGCCGGGGCCGGGGTTGAGCCGTTCCTTCAGCGCGGCGTTGAGCGCCCGCGTGCCCACGGCACCGCCGTGGCCCGGCGTGATGACCTGGGTCTCCTCGGCCGGGACGCCGATCGCGCGCGGCACCGAGTCCGCCACGAGCTGGACGGTTCGGTGCACGGCCTCGCCCGCGTCCCGCACCGGCACGATCACGACCTCCTTGCCGGGCGCCTCCACCTGGCTCAGCTCGCCGACGCCGATGCCGGAGACCAGCTCGCCGAGCGGCCCGGGGTCCGGACGCCGCGAGGCGATCTGGGGGCAGACCCGTGCCGCGAGCAGGTCCGCGAAGACCCGGCCGGGGCCCACGGACCAGAGCACCGCCGGATCCCCGGCCAGCACCAGCCGGGCTCCGTCCGGCAGCGACTCCGCGAGCAGGGCGCCCGCCTCGACGTCGAGCTGCGGCGCGTCGAGCACGACGAGCAGATCGAGGTCCAGTGCCCCGTCGGCGTCCCGGCCCGGTCCCTCCGCGCCGGTCAGCAGCCCGGCCACGGTGACGGCGGCGGGAGCGGCCGGGCTGCCCGGGGAGGGCGGCTCGGCCGACGGGTCGCCCAGCAGGGCGCCGAAGCGGTCGCGGCCGAGCGGTCCCGGTGCGGCGGCCCAGGCCCGCAGGCCCAGGGCGTGCGCCGCGTGCAGCAGGGCGGCGGGCTCGGCCAGCGACGCCTCGCCGCCGGTGTGCAGGACCAGTCCGTGGGCCGCGACGGCCCGGATCAGTTCGGCGCCGGAGCCCTGCGCGGAGGCGGCGGCCTGCTCCCAGTCCGCCGCGGACCCGTCCTGCTTGGGCGTCGAGTTGACCAGCCGGGCCAGACCGTCGGCGAGGCTCTCCTCGGCCAGCGCGTACCGCTCCAGACCGATCAGCACCCGGACGGGACGCTCCTCGCCCCCCTCGTCCTGCTCCTCCGCCCGGTCCGGCCCCGCCGCGCCGCTCGCCGCGGGCTCCCGGTGCGCGCCGGTCTCCTCCAGGGCGTCCTGGAAGGCGAGTGCCTCGCCCTCGGCGAGCGTGCTCTGCACGGCGGCGTCGGGATCCGGCACGCCACGCTGGGCCAGCGTGGCCACGAGCCGCGGCAGCTCCAGCGCCGTGTGCCCGGCCAGGGCCGCCTGCTCCAGGAGCCAGACGGTGACGGCACGGCCGCGCCGCTCGTCGTCCGGGCCGCACTCCGCGCCGAGCAGTGCCCGGGCGAACCCGTCGGCCTGCTCCGGCCGCACCCCACCGACCCTGAGCAGCTGCCAGGGGTCCGCCCGCAGCGCCTCCTGCGCGCCCTCACCGAGGAGCGCGGCCGTCTGCGGCGCGAGCGCTTCGGGGGCGCCCCCCTCGGCCAGTACCCGCCGCACCGTCTGCACGGTCTCCGGTGCCGGTCCGGCGGAACCGGCGGACGCGGCGGCCGGCTCGGCGGGCGTCGGCCGGGACGGTCGTACCGGCTCGGGTGCGGGGCGGCGCGCGGGCTCGGGGGCTCCGAAGACGGCGGCCGCCGGCTTCTCACCGCTCTCCACGGCACGCACGGCGGCGAGCAGGTCGGCCGCCGTGCCGCTGAGCTTGCCCCCGGCGTCGATCGGCCCCTGCTTCTCGGCCTTCCGCCGCTCGATCCGCTCCCGCTCGAGCCGCTGCGCCGCCAGCTCGGCGTCGACCTCGGAGACCTGTGCGGCCGCCTCACCCTCGCCCTCGCCCCCGGCGTCCGGCCCCTGCCCGGCGGGCTCGACCGGCCGGGTGCCGGAGTCGGCCCCGGCATCGGCCGTCTCCGGCTCGCCCTCCGGCCGGACGGTCTCCCCGGCGGCCTCCGTCGCGGGCGCCGTCGCGTCGCCCGGGGTCTCCGGCCCGGCGTCCACGGCGTCCGTGGTGTCCTCGGTGACGGGCTCGGGCTCCGTGCTCACAGCGTGCTCCAGTCGTGATCGGGATAGCGGTGCACGGGCGCCGACACGTCGTCGAGCGCCCGGCAGATCTCGTCAGGAAGACTAAGGGTCTCCACTGACAACGCCGCCGTGAGCTGCTGCGCGTTGCGCGGACCGATGATCGGGGCGACCACCCCGGGCCGGTCGCGGACCCAGGCCAGCGCGACCTGGAGGGGCGTCACCGCCAGCCCGTCCGCCGCCGTCGCCACCGCGTCCACGATGTGCCCGGCCGTGTCGTCGAGGTAGGGCTCGACGAACGGGGCCAGATGGTCCGAGGCGCCCCGCGAGTCCATGGGGGTCGCGTCCTTGCGGTACTTGCCGGTGAGCACCCCGCGGCCCAGCGGGGACGAGGGCAGCAGGCCGATGCCCAGGTCCAGGGCGGCCGGCAGCACCTCCCGCTCCACGCCCCGCTGGAGCAGCGAGTACTCCATCTGGGTGCTCGCCACCCGGTTGCGGACACCGGGCGCCGCCAACTGCCAGGTCGCCGCCTTGGCCAGCTGCCAGCCGCAGAAGTTGGAGACCCCCGCGTAGCGCGCCCGGCCGCTGCCGACCGCCACGTCGAGGGCGTGCAGCGTCTCCTCCAGCGGGGTGTGCGGGTCGAAGGCGTGCAGGTGCCACACGTCGACGTGGTCCGTGCCCAGGCGGGCGAGGGAGGCGTCCAGCGCGGAGAGCAGATGGGCACGCGAACCGTCGAACCGGCGGTCGGGATCCGGAACGCTGCCGGCCTTCGTCGAGATCACCAGGTCCCGGCGCGGCACCAGGCCCTCCATGAGGCGGCCGAGCAGGTACTCCGACTCGCCGTCGCCGTAGACGTCCGCCGTGTCGACGAGCGTCCCGCCCGCCTCCCAGAAGGTCTTCAAGAGGTCCGCGGCGTCGTGCTCGTCCGTGTCCCGGCCCCAGGTCAGGGTGCCGAGACCGATGCGGGACACACGCAGGCCGGTGCGGCCGAGATGCCTCTGCTCCATGAACGCCGACATTACTGGCCACGGCTTGCGCTGTGGGGGCCTGTGGACAACCGAATTCCGCGCGCTAAGGTCGGGGCACCAGCGACGTTACTGATGGGTAAGGGGAATCGGCCATGCAGCTCGGTATCAACCTCGGCTACTGGGGTGCCGGAATGGACGCGGACAATCTGGCCGTCGCCCAGGAGGCCGACCGGCTCGGCTACGCCGTGTGCTGGGCCGCGGAGGCCTACGGCTCCGACGCGGCCACCGTGCTGACCTGGGTCGCCGCCCAGACCGAGCGCATCGACGTGGGCTCGGCCATCTTCCAGATCCCGGCCCGCCAGCCCGCGATGACCGCGATGACCGCCGCCACCCTGGACTCCCTCTCCAAGGGCCGCTTCCGCCTCGGCCTCGGCGTGTCGGGACCGCAGGTCTCCGAGGGCTGGTACGGCGTCAAGTTCGACAAGCCGCTCGCCCGCACCCGCGAGTACGTCGAGATCGTGCGCAAGGCGATGACCAGGGAGCGGCTGTCCTACGAGGGCCGGCACTGGACGCTGCCGCTGCCCGACGGCCCCGGCAAGCCCATCAAGCTGACCGTGCACCCGCAGCGCGAGCACATCCCGCTGTACATCGCGGCGATCGGCCCGAAGAACCTGGAGCAGACCGGCGAGATCGCCGACGGTGCCCTGCTCATCTTCCCCTCCGCCGACCACTTGGAGGAGACGGCCGTCAAGCACCTGCGCGCCGGACGCGAGAAGGCCGGCCAGACCCTCGACGGGTTCGACATCTGCCCGACCCTGCCGCTCGCCCTCGGCGACGACAAGGACGTCCCCTCCCTCGCCGACACCTTCCGGCCCTACACCGCGCTCTACGTCGGCGGCATGGGCAGCCGCAAGCAGAACTTCTACAACCAGCTCGCCCAGCGCATGGGCTACGAGCGCGAGGCCGCCGAGATCCAGGACAAGTACCTGGCCGGCGACAAGGAGGGCGCCGCCGGTGCCGTCCCGCACGAGCTGATCGACCAGACGACCCTGCTCGGCTCCGTCGACCGCATCGCCGACCGCATGAAGGCCTACGCCGCGGCCGGCGTCACCACCCTCACCCTCGCCCCCGCGGGCTTCACCCTGGACGAGCGGCTCGCCGCCCTCCGCGCCGGCACCGAGGCCCTGGAGCGCGCCGGACTGGCGTGACACAGGAGGAAAGTTTCTGCGGCCGTGGTGGGGGCTCGGGGGTCTTCCCCGCCACGGCCGTCACGAGGAACAACGCGCCCACGCGCGCGGGGTTACGCCTCCACACCACCCCGGCCGTCCTTCTTTCGGCGGAGTCGTGCGCGGCACCTGTTGCCGCGCCCCCTCGCCCGCACTTGACTCGGCTTCGCGGAGTGTGCGGAACCTGCGGACCACGCAGCGGCAGAGAGGTGCCACCGATGCTTTCGGCCAAGAGCCTTTTCCAGGAGATCCTCGACAACGACGAGTCGTACCGTCTCTTCTGCTCCATCGCGGCCAGCGGCGAGTCCCAGGGCGGCTGGGAGAACGCGCGCATCGCGGCGCTGGTGCCCGAGAGCGAACGCGCCCTCGCGCCCAAGATCGCCCGGCACGGGGCCGACGAGGACAAGCACGGCCGGATCTTCAACGCCCTGCTGAAGAAGCGCGGTCTCGAACCCGTCGGCGTACCGCCCGAGACCGACTACACGATGCTCCTGGAGCGGCACGGCATCGGCCTCGCCCATGAGCAGCTCGCTGCCGACCGGCCGCTCACGGTGCGGGACGTCATCACCTACCTCGCCCACAGCAGGGTCACCGAGCAGCGCGCCGCCGAACAGATGGCGATGCTCCTCAAGTACTTCGCCGACCATCCCGACCTGGGCCGGGCGGTCCGGATGATCTCCGCCGACGAGGACAACCACCTCGCCTACTCCCACGAGGAACTGCTCCGCTACGCCGCCGCCGGGCACGGCCCGTACATCCGGCGCACGCTGCGCGAGTGCGCGCTCGCCGAGATCCGCGTCCACCGCGACGTCAGCCTCGCGGTGATGGCGCACATGGGACGCCTCCTCGGCTGGTCATGCACCAGGTCGGCGCTGCTCGCGGCGGGTATCCACGCGATGTACGCCGCCGAGCGGCTCGCCGGCTGGCGCCGCATGGTGACCCTGCGGACGCCCGAACGGCGCGACGCGCTCGGCGGACCCGCCACGGCGGCCCCCGAGGTCGCCTGAGGCCGCCCGGGCCCCCGGGCCCCTACAGCCAGCCCCGGTGCTTGAACTGCCGGTACAGCAGCAGCTCCAGGACGGCCATCAGCGCGATCACCGCCGGGTAGCCCCACAGCCAGTGCAGTTCCGGCATGTGGTCGAAGTTCATGCCGTAGATCCCCGCGACCATCGTCGGGACCGCGGCCATGGCCGCCCACGCCGAGATCTTCCGCATGTCGTCGTTCTGCCGGACGCTCGTCTGCGCCAGGTGCGCCGACAGGATGTCCGAGACCAGCCGGTCCAGGCTCTCCACCGACTCGTTCACGCGCGTGAGGTGGTCGCTCACGTCCCGGAAGAACGGCCGCGCCCTGTCGTTCACGAACGGCACGCCGCCGCCGTACACCCCGGTACCCGCCAGCCGGGCCAGCGGGGGCGCGAGCGGACCCGTCGCCCGGCGGAACTCCAGCACCTGCCGCTTGAAGGTGTAGATCCGCGACGCGGTGTGCCGGGAGCCGCCGCCGTCCGGCGAGAAGACCTCCGCCTCCAGCTCCTCCAGGTCGGTCTGGAGCTCGACCGCCACGTCCAGGTAGTGGTCGACGGTGGCGTCCGCGATCGCGTACAGGACCGCGGTGGGCCCCTTGCCGAGCAGTTCCGGCTCGTGCTCCAGACGCCGCCGCACGGCCTTCAGCGGGGAGCCCTCCCCGTGCCGGACGACGACCGCGAAGGCGTCGCCCAGGAAGATCATGAGTTCGCCGGTGGAGACGGCGTCGCTGTCCGGCTCGTACACCACCGGCTTGAGGACGGCGAAGACCGAGTCGTCGTACACCTCCAGCTTGGGCCGCTGATGCGCCTTGAGGGCGTCCTCCACCGCCAGCGGGTGCAGCCCGAACTCCTGGCTGACCAGCTCGAACTCCTTCTCCGTCGGCTCGTGCAAGCCGATCCAGACGAAGCCGCCGGCCTCCCGCGCCTCACCGAGCGCGTCGGAGAAGTCCTCGGGCCCGTCGGTGCGGCGCCCGTCCCGGTAGATGGCGCAGTCGACGATCACCGAACCCATTCTCCCCTCGTCCCGGCGCCCCTGTACCGCGCCGTACGCCTACCCTGGCCGCATGCCCACGCTGATCCTGGTTAGGCACGGACGTTCCACCGCCAACACCGAGGGGCTGCTCGCCGGCTGGACGCCCGGCGTCGCCCTCGACGAACGCGGCGCCGCGCAGGCCGCCGCGCTCCCCGGGCGGCTCGCCGGCCTGCCGCTGTCCGAGATCGTCACCAGCCCACTGCAGCGCTGCCAGGAGACCCTCCGGCCGCTGCTCGACGCCCGGCCCGAGCTGCGGGCGCACACCGACGAACGGATCGGGGAGTGCCACTACGGCGACTGGTCCGGCCGCAAGCTCGCCGAACTGGGGAACGAGCCCCTGATGGAGGTCGTGCAGGCGCACCCGTCCGCCGCGGCCTTCCCCGGCGGCGAGTCGATGCGCGCCATGCAGACCCGCGCCGCCGAGGCGGTACGCGAGTGGAACGCGCGCGTGGAACGCGACCACGGCCCCGACGCCGTCTACCTCATGTGCTCCCACGGCGACATCATCAAGTCCCTCGTCGCCGAGGCACTCGGCCTCCACCTCGACCTCTTCCAGCGGATCTCCGTCGAGCCGTGCTCGGTCACCGCGATCCGCTACACCCGGCTGCGCCCCTTCCTGGTCCGCCTCGGCGACACGGGCGACTTCGCCTCCCTGGCCCCGCGCGAGGAGCCGTCCGGTGACGAGGCGCCGGTCGGGGGTGGTGCGGGCGCACCGTGATCGTCCGCCGCAGTAGGGTGAACCGGTCGCGGCAGTGTCCCCGATCCCGATCTTCCGCTTTCCCCGACTTCCATGGAGACAGGACGTGTCCCGTCAGGTGTTCCTCTACGACCAACCGGAACGTTTCGTGGCCGGTACGGTCGGGCTGCCCGGGCGCCGTACGTTCTTCCTCCAGGCCTCCGCCGGCTCCCGGGTGACCAGCGTGGCCCTGGAGAAGACCCAGGTCGCCGCCCTCGCCGAACGCATGGACGAGCTTTTGGACGAGGTCGTACGGCGCAGCGGCGGCAGCACCGTCGTTCCCGCCACGGCCCCCACCGGGCCCGCCGACACGGCGCCGCTGGACACCCCCGTCGAGGAGGAGTTCAGGGTCGGCACCATGGCGCTGGCCTGGGACGGCGAGGACCAGCGCATGATCGTCGAGGCGCAGGCCCTCGTGGAGCTGGACGCCGAGTCCGAGGAGGACCTGGCGGAGGCCGAGGAACGGCTCCTCCAGGACGAGGAGAACGGCCCGCCGATGCTCCGGGTCCGCCTCACCGGCGCGCAGGCCAGGGCCTTCGCCAAGCGCGCCCTCGACGTCGTCAACGCCGGGCGGCCGCCGTGCCCGCTGTGCAGCCTCCCGCTCGACCCGGAAGGACACGTATGTCCGCGCCAGAACGGATACCGCCGCGGAGCGTGACCACCGACGCGGCGGCCGCCGAACTGCTCGCCCTGGGCGAACTGACCGTGCGCGGACGCATCCGCGACGCCTCCAACGCGGCCCTGTACTGCACGGTGACGCACGAAGGACGCGAGGCGGCCTGCGTCTACAAGCCGGTCGCCGGGGAACGCCCGCTGTGGGACTTCCCCGACGGCACCCTCGCCCAGCGCGAGGTCGCCGCCTACGAGGTCTCCGAGGCCACCGGCTGGGGCCTGGTCCCGCCCACCGTGCTGCGCGACGGCCCGTACGGCGAGGGCATGGTCCAGCTGTGGATCGAGACCGTGCCGGAGACGGAGCTGCTCGCCCTGGTGGACGAGGAGGAACCCGGCCCCGGCTGGAAGGGGATCGCCCTCGCCGAGGTCGGTGAGGGCCGCACCGCGCTGCTCGTCCACGCCGACGACGAACGGCTGCGCCGGCTCGCCGTACTCGACGCCGTGATCAACAACGCCGACCGCAAGGGCGGCCACCTGCTGCCCGCGGCGGGGGAGCGGCTGTACGGCATCGACCACGGGGTCACCTTCAACGCCGAGAACAAGCTGCGCACCCTGCTGTGGGGCTGGGCGGGCGACGCCCTCACCGGGGAGGCCCTGGCGGTGCTCGACGCCCTCAGGCGGGCGCTGAAGGACGGCGGCACCCTGGCCCTCCGGCTCGCCGCGCTCATCACCCCCGCCGAACTCGACGCCACGCGCGCGCGGGTCGACGCCCTGCTGGCCTCCGGCAAGCACCCCGAACCCGGCGGCGAGTGGCCGGCCATCCCCTGGCCGCCCGTGTAGACCTCCGATGCCACACCGGCCGGTGGCGCGCAAGAGCGCGTTACCGGCCATCCGGCCCGGTCCGGTTCGTGTACGCAACACTCGTCCGGTTAGGCTCATGACATGCATGCCTGGCCCGCTTCCGAGGTCCCCGCCCTGCCTGGTCAGGGCCGCGACCTGAGGATCCACGACACCGCGACCGGCGGCCCCGTCACCCTCGACCCCGGTCCCGTCGCCCGTATCTACGTCTGCGGCATCACGCCGTACGACGCCACCCACATGGGTCACGCGGCGACCTACAACGCGTTCGACCTCGTGCAGCGCGTGTGGCTCGACACCAAGCGGCAGGTCCACTACGTCCAGAACGTCACCGACGTGGACGACCCGCTCCTGGAGCGGGCCGTGCGCGACGGGGTCGACTGGACCGCCCTCGCCGAGCAGGAGACCGCCCTCTTCCGCGAGGACATGACGGCGCTGCGGATGCTCCCGCCCCAGCACTACATAGGCGCCGTCGAGGCCATACCCGGCATCGTCCCGCTCGTCGAGCGGCTGCGTGACGCCGGCGCGGCCTACGAGCTGGAGGGCGACGTCTACTTCTCCGTCGAGGCGGACCCGCACTTCGGCGGCGTCTCCCACCTCGACGCCGCCACCATGCGGCTGCTCTCCGCCGAACGCGGCGGCGACCCCGACCGGCCCGGCAAGAAGAACCCGCTCGACCCGATGCTGTGGATGGCCGCCCGCGAGGGCGAGCCCAGCTGGGACGGCGGCACCCTGGGCCGCGGGCGCCCCGGCTGGCACATCGAGTGCGTCGCCATCGCCCTCGACCACCTCGGCATGGGCTTCGACGTCCAGGGCGGCGGCTCCGACCTGGCCTTCCCGCACCACGAGATGGGCGCCTCGCACGCCCAGGCCCTCACCGGCGAATTCCCCATGGCCAAGGCGTACGTGCACGCCGGCATGGTCGGTCTCGACGGCGAGAAGATGTCCAAGTCCAAGGGCAACCTGGTCTTCGTGTCGCAGCTGCGCCGCGAGGGCGTCGACCCGGCCGCCATCCGGCTCACGCTGCTCGCCCACCACTACCGCTCCGACTGGGAGTGGACCGACCAGGTGCTTCAGGACGCCCTCGCCCGCCTCGACCGCTGGCGCGCCGCCGTCTCCCGCCCCGACGGTCCGCCCGCCGAGGCCCTGGTGGAGGAGATCCGCGAGGCCCTCGCGAACGACCTGGACTCCCCGGCCGCCCTGGCGGCGGTCGACCGCTGGGCAGCTCTCCAGCAGGAGTCGGGCGGCACGGACATCGGCGCCCCGGGCGTGGTCTCCCGAGCCGTGGACGCCCTGCTGGGCGTGGCGCTGTAAACAGGCGTACAGACAGAAAAAGAACCAGGGCCGCTTCTCTTGAAGCGGCCCTGGTTCCTTCGCTCAGTCCTCCGACGACTCCTCGTCGTCCCCGCCCGCCTTCGGCGGCTTCGGTGGCCGGGCCCGCCCACTCGGGTTGTCCCGCCGGAACGGCGCCCCGGCCGGCCCGTCACCGCCGTCCGCCGTGGCGTGTCCGCCAGGGCCCCCGGGCCCACCCGGCCCCGCCCCGTCCCGCCGCCGCAGATACCGCTCGAACTCCCGCGCGATCGCCTCGCCCGACGCCTCCGGCAGCTCCGCCGTGTCCCGGGCCTCCTCCAGCGACTGCACGTACTCGGCGACCTCGGTGTCCTCCGCGGCCAGCTGGTCCACGCCCACCTGCCAGGCACGCGCGTCCTCGGGCAGCTCGCCCAGCGGCACCCGCACGCCGATCAGGTCCTCCAGCCGGTTCAGCAGAGCCAGCGTGGCCTTCGGGTTCGGCGGCTGCGAGACGTAGTGCGGCACCGCCGCCCACAGCGACACGGCCGGCACGCCCGCGTGCGTGCACGCCTCCTGGAGGATGCCGACGATGCCCGTGGGCCCCTCGTACTTGGTCTCCTCCAGGTCCATGCGCCGCGCCAGGTCGGCGTCCGACGTGGTCCCGCTGATCGGGACCGGACGGGTGTGCGGCGTGTCGCCCAGCAGGGCGCCCAGGACGACCACCAGCTCGACGCCCAGCTCGTGGGCGAAGCCGAGCAGCTCGTTGCAGAACGAGCGCCAGCGCATGGACGGTTCGATGCCGCGGACGAGCACGAGGTCGCGCGGTTTGTCGCCGCCGACCCGGACCACCGACAGCCTGGTCGTCGGCCAGGTGATCTTGCGGACGCCGTCCTCCATGAACACCGTGGGACGGTTGACCTGGAAGTCGTAGTAGTCCTCGGCGTCCAGCGCCGCGAACACCTCGCCCTTCCACTCCCGGTCGAGATGCGCGACCGCGGTGGAGGCGGCGTCACCGGCATCGTTCCAGCCCTCGAACGCGGCCACCATGACCGGGTCGACCAGCTCGGGAACCCCCTCGAGCTCGATCACCCAGCGCCTCCTTCCGACGTGCCCTCGCGTACCCCCCAACCTTACGGCGTGCCGAGGGGCCGCCCGCAGCCCCTGTGCACGGGGCAGTGAACGGATCACTGCCCCGTCCCCGGGGTCCGGACACCCGCCGCGCGGTGCGGAGACGAGGGCCCTACTTCTTGTCCAGCACGTCCTGGACCTGCGTGCGGACGTCGTCCGTGGCCAGGCCCCGGATCGTCAGGGTCGTACGGCGGCGCAGCACGTCGTCCGCCGTCTCGGCCCACTCGTTGTCCCGGGCCCACACGACCTGCGCCCAGATCTCCGGGGCGTCCGGGTGGACGCGCCGCGCCAGCTCCGGGCTCTCGTTGGCGAGCCGGGCGATGTCGAAGGCGAGCGAACCGTAGTGCGTGGCCAGGTGCCTGGCGGTGTCCGCCGCCATGCGCGGGCCGGGCGCCGAACCGTCCACCAGCAGCCGGTGGGCGACCGCGCGCGGGTTGGCGACGCCGGGCAGCGGCAGCTTCTTCGGCAGCGACGCGATCGGCTCGAAGTCGTCGCCCAGCGGGTGGCCCGGCAGCGCCTCCAGCTTCTTCATCACCGTACGGCCGATGTGGCGGAAGGTGGTCCACTTGCCGCCGGCGACGGACAGCATGCCGCCCCGGCCCTCGGTCACGACCGTCTCGCGCTTGGCCTTCGCCGTGTCGCCGGGACCGCCCGGCAGCACCCGCAGACCCGCGAAGGAGTACGTGATGAGGTCCCGGTCGAGCTGCTGGTCGCGGATGGAGAACGCGGCCTCGTCCAGGATCTGGGTTATGTCCTTGTCGTTGACCGCGACGTCCGCCGGGTCGCCCTCGAACTCCTCGTCGGTGGTGCCGAGCAGCAGCATGTCCTCCCAGGGGAGGGCGAAGGTGATCCGGTACTTGTCGATCGGGGTGGCCAGCGCGGCCTTCCACGGCGCGGTGCGCTTGAGCACCAGGTGCGCGCCCTTGGAGAGCCGGATCGACGGCGCCGCGGCCGGGTCCTCCATGCGGCGCAGGTGGTCGACCCACGGGCCGGTGGCGTTGAGCACCAGGCGGGCGTTCACGCCGAACTCGTCGCCGGACAGCCGGTCCTTCAGCTCGGCGCCGGTCACCCGGCCGCCCGTGAAGCGCAGGCCGGTGACCTCGGCGTGGTTGAGGACCACCGCGCCGGACTCGACCGCCGCGCGGACCGTCATCAGGGCCATGCGGGCGTCGTTCATCTGGTCGTCGCCGTACACGGCCACGGCCTTGAGGTTGTCGGTGCGCAGCTCGGGCACGTCCTGCGCGGCCTTGGCCGGGGAGAGCAGGTGGCCGACGCCGTCACCGAAGGCGGACAGCGCCGAGTACGCGAAGACGCCGGCCCCGAGCTTCGCCGCGCCGTGCGGTCCGCCCTTGTACACGGGGAGGTAGAAGGTGAGCGGGTTCGCCAGGTGGGGGGCCACCTGGCGGGAGACCGCACGGCGTTCGAAGTGGTTCTCCGCCACCAGCTTCACCGCGCCGGTCTGCAGGTAGCGCAGTCCGCCGTGGAGCAGCTTGGAGGAGGCGGAGGAGGTGGCACCGGCGAAGTCGCCGGCGTCGACCACGGCCACCCTGAGGCCGGACTGCGCGGCGTGCCAGGCGGTGGAGATGCCCAGGATGCCGCCGCCGATCACGAGAAGGTCGTACGACGCCTTGGAGAGCTGCTCCCGGGTCTCGGCCCGGCTCGGGTTGGAGCCGGAGGCCGGGTGCGTACCCAGGGCAGGCACGGACTGCAGGGTGGACTGAGTGGTCATGGTGGTTCTTACTCCTCGTCCTCGAGCCAGCCCATGGTCCGCTCGACGGCCTTGAGCCAGCTCTTGTACTCACGGTCGCGGATGTCCGCGTCCATGCGGGGGGTCCACTCGGCGGCCCGCCGCCAGTTGGCGCGCAGGTCGTCGGTGCTGTTCCAGAAGCCGACGGCGAGACCGGCGGCGTAGGCGGCGCCGAGGCAGGTGGTCTCGGCGACCATCGGGCGCACCACGGGGGCGTCCACGAAGTCGGCGAGGGTCTGCATCAGCAGGTTGTTGGAGGTCATGCCGCCGTCGACCTTGAGGGCGGTCAGCTCCACCCCGGAGTCCTTCGTCATGGCGTCCGCGATCTCCCGCGTCTGCCAGGCGGTGGCCTCCAGGACGGCGCGCGCGAGGTGCGCCTTGGTCACGTACCGGGTGAGGCCGGCGATCACACCGCGGGCGTCGGAACGCCAGTACGGGGCGAACAGGCCGGAGAAGGCCGGCACGAAGTAGGCGCCGCCGTTGTCCTCGACGGTCAGGGCGAGGGTCTCGATCTCGGCGGCGGTGGAGATCAGGCCCATCTGGTCGCGCATCCACTGCACCAGCGAACCGGTGACGGCGATCGAGCCCTCCAGGGCGTAGACCGTGTCCTGGTCGCCGATCTTGTAGCCGACCGTGGTCAGCAGGCCCGAGTAGGAGTTGATCAGCTTGTCGCCGGTGTTCATCACCATGAAGGTGCCGGTGCCGTACGTCGACTTGGTCTCGCCCTCGGAGAAGCAGGTCTGGCCGAACAGGGCCGCCTGCTGGTCGCCGAGCGCGGAGGCGACCGGGATGCCGCCGAGCAGCTCGCCGAGGCGGCCGCCGGTGATCTCGCCGTACACCTCGGCGGAGGAGCGGATCTCGGGGAGCATCTGCATCGGGACGCCGATCGACTCGGCGATCTTCTCGTCCCACGCCATGGTGTGCAGGTTCATCAGCATGGTGCGGGAGGCGTTGGTGACGTCGGTGACGTGCTTGCCGCCGTTCACCCCGCCGGTCAGGTTCCAGATGACCCAGGTGTCCATGGTGCCGAAGAGCAGGTCGCCCGCCTCGGCGCGCTCGCGCAGACCGTCGACGTTGTCGAGCAGCCAGCGGGCCTTGGGACCGGCGAAGTAGGAGGCGAGGGGCAGGCCGGTCTCGCGGCGGAAGCGGTCCTGGCCGACGTTGCGGCCGAGCTCCTTGCACAGGGCGTCGGTGCGGGTGTCCTGCCAGACGATGGCGTTGTGGACGGGCTCACCGGTGTTCTTGTCCCAGACGAGGGTGGTCTCGCGCTGGTTGGTGATGCCGATGGCCTTGATGTCGTCGCGGGTGATGCCGGCCTTCTCGACGGCTCCGGCGACGACCTCCTGGACGTTGGTCCAGATCTCGGTGGCGTCGTGCTCGACCCAGCCCGGCTTGGGGAAGATCTGCTCGTGCTCCTTCTGGTCGACGGAGACGATGCGTCCGTCCCGGTCGAAGACGATGCAGCGCGAGGAGGTCGTGCCCTGGTCGATCGCGGCGATGAAGGGGCCTGCGGTGTGGGAGTCGGTCACTGTGTGCTCCTGGGGTTCCGTGGTGGGTGGCGGTGGCCGGTGCGTACGGCGCGTGGTCTGCGGCTCGATGATCGCCGAAGCGGGGGCCCGCTCAGGCGAACGCGAGGTTGTACACACCTCCGGCGATCGCACCGCCGATCAGCGGACCGACGACCGGGATCCAGGCGTAGGACCAGTCGGAGCCGCCCTTGTTGGGCAGGGGCAGCAGGGCGTGCACGATGCGCGGGCCGAGGTCGCGGACCGGGTTGATCGCGTAGCCCGTCGGGCCGCCGAGCGACAGGCCGATGGAGACCACCACGAACCCGGTGATCAGGGCGCCCAGGATGCCGAGGCCGTTGCCCTCGTCGTTCAGGCCCTGGGTGAGGATGGCGAGCAGCAGCACGAAGGTGCCGATGATCTCGGTGGCGAGGTTCTGGACCGTGTGCCGGATCTCGGGGCCGGTGGAGAAGACGCCCAGCACCGGGCCGGCGCCCTTCTCCTGCGCCTCGACGGACTTGGCCGTCGTGTCCTGCGCGCCGGGGCCGCCGACGATCTCGCGGTCGGTGAGGTGGGCCTGGAACTGGCCGTAGTAGGCGACCCAGACCAGGACCGCGCCGATCATCGCGCCGAGGAGCTGACCCGCGAAGTAGGTCGGGGTGTTGCTCCAGTCGCCGTCCTTGATCGCGATGCCGACGGTCACGGCCGGGTTGAGGTGGGCGCCGGAGAGCGGACCCGATATGTACGCCGCCGTCATGACGGCGAAGCCCCACCCGAAGGCGATGGCGAGCCAGCCGGCGTTGCGGGCCTTGGAGGCCTTGAGCGTGACGGCGGCACACACGCCGCCGCCGAGCAGGATGAGCAGGGCGGTACCGATGGTCTCGCCGATGAAGATGTCGGAGCTGGACACCCGCGACTCCTTTGTCCTTCGTCCAGGGAAAGCCGAACCCCGGGTCCCTCCGGGTGTTCCGGCGCCCTCGTTGTGAGAGCGATGGCGGCCCTTGGCACTGTGGACACTCTAACGCGTATTGCCGGTAGGTGTTCGACAATGCCGACCGATGGACGCGAGTCTCGTTCGACGTCACGCGCGCGTCAAGAGCTGTGTTATCGAAAGCACGATCGTTATTGATCGTCGTGGGCTATCGATCTCCCGCCCGGCCCGTCCCTCGGGAACGTCGAAGGCCGGAACACCTTCGGTGTCCCGGCCCCTGTGTCTTCCCGTACGGCCCGTGTCGGCCCGCCCGCGCCCTAGAACCGCCCGGCGCCCAGGTCCCGCGACACCGCGCGGGCGCAGTCCCGCACCGCCGCGACCAGCTCGGGCCGCAGCTCGCCCTCCCGGCACAGCCGTTCCACGGCCCCGGTGATGCCGACCGCGCCGACCGGCATCCGCCTGCGGTCGTGGATGGGGGCGGCGATGGAGGCGATGCCCTCCCAGGTCTCCTCGACGTCGGCGGCGTACCCCCGCGCGCGCGTGATGTCCAGGACGTGCTCGAAGCTGTCCGGTTCGCAGACGGTCCGGTCGGTGAACGCCTTGCGGTCGGCCTCCAGCGCCTCGCTGTGCGCGACCGGGTCGTACGCCGACAGCACCTTGCCCAGCGCCGTGGAGTGCAGCGGCTGCATGGCCCCGATCTCCAGGACCTGCCGGCTGTCGTCGGGGCGGAAGACGTGGTGCACGATCAGGACGCCCTGCTGGTGCAGGACGCCGAGGTGGACGCTCTCACCGCTGGAGCGGGCCAGGTCGTCGGTCCACACCAGGGCGCGGGCCCGCAGTTCGTGCACGTCCAGGTAGGTCGTGCCCAGGCGCAGCAGCTCGGCGCCCAGCTGGTAGCGCCCGGAGGCGTCGTCCTGCTCCACGAACCCCTCCTGCTGGAGGGTGCGCAGGATGCCGTGCGCGGTGCCTTTGGCCAGACCCAGCGACGAGGCGATGTCCGACAGGCCGAGCCGCCGCTCGCCGCCCGCGAGCAGGCGCAGCATGGCGGCCGCCCGCTCGAGCGACTGGATGTTCCGTGCCATCGACGTACTGCCTCCGTCCCCTTCGACTGCCGACCTCGGCGTCGCTGACGTCGTTCGGCAATGCCGAACACTACCGGTCCATGCCGACCTCCCGCCAATGGTCGGCGGGCAACTGTTGCACTTCGGCCACCTCCCCGTGACCGCGAACGTTCCGTACGAGGCGCGCGCACCCCGCACGTGCGCCGGACGCGGGCCACCGCCGGAGTGGGACGTTCCGGACCGGGGAGGCTCGTCCGTTCGGCGGGTATTCGCCCCGCCATCCTCGTCCGTCTCGTGGACGCCCTGACCATAGGCCCCCGGTCCCGGCTACCCTGACGGCGTGCGTTCTCCCCGGGACGTCCCACGACGGGCGGCACCGGGCAGAGGCAAAGCCGACAGCCGTCGCATCCTAGGGAGCCCTTTCATGGCCTCGTCGCCATCCACCCCGCCCGCCGACACCCGCACCCGCGTGTCCGCCCTCCGAGAGGCCCTCGCCACCCGCGTGGTGGTCGCCGACGGCGCCATGGGCACCATGCTCCAGGCCCAGAACCCCACGCTGGACGACTTCCAGCAGCTCGAAGGGTGCAACGAGGTCCTGAACCTCACCCGGCCCGACATCGTCCGCTCGGTGCACGAGGAGTACTTCGCGGCCGGCGTCGACTGCGTCGAGACCAACACCTTCGGCGCCAACCACTCCGCCCTCGGCGAGTACGACATCCCCGAGCGCGTCCACGAACTGTCCGAGGCCGGCGCCCGCGTCGCCCGCGAGGTCGCCGACGAGTTCGGCGCCCGCGACGGCCGGCAGCGCTGGGTGCTGGGCTCCATGGGCCCCGGCACCAAGCTCCCCACCCTCGGCCACGCCCCGTACACCGTCCTGCGCGACGCCTACCAGCGCAACGCCGAGGGACTGGTCGCGGGCGGCGCGGACGCACTGCTGGTGGAGACCACGCAGGACCTGCTCCAGACCAAGGCCTCGGTGCTCGGTGCCCGGCGCGCCCTGGACGCCCTCGGCCTCGACCTGCCGCTCATCGTGTCCGTCACCGTCGAGACCACCGGCACCATGCTGCTCGGCTCGGAGATCGGCGCCGCGCTCACCGCGCTGGAACCGCTCGGCATCGACATGATCGGCCTGAACTGCGCCACCGGCCCCGCCGAGATGAGCGAGCACCTGCGCTACCTCGCCCGGCACTCCCGCATCCCGCTGACCTGCATGCCCAACGCCGGTCTGCCCGTCCTCGGCAAGGACGGCGCCCACTACCCGCTGACCGCGCCCGAGCTGGCCGACGCACACGAGACCTTCGTGCGCGAGTACGGCCTGTCCCTGGTCGGCGGCTGCTGCGGCACCACGCCCGAGCACCTGCGCCAGGTCGTCGAGCGGGTCCGGGACACCGCCCCCACCGCACGCGACCCGCGCCCCGAGCCCGGCGCCGCCTCGCTCTACCAGACCGTGCCCTTCCGCCAGGACACCTCCTACCTGGCCATCGGCGAGCGCACCAACGCCAACGGGTCCAAGAAGTTCCGCGAGGCCATGCTGGACGGCCGCTGGGACGACTGCGTCGAGATGGCCCGCGACCAGATCCGCGAAGGCGCGCACATGCTCGACCTCTGCGTCGACTACGTCGGCCGGGACGGCGTCGCCGACATGGAGGAACTGGCCGGCCGCTTCGCCACCGCCTCCACGCTGCCGATCGTCCTCGACTCCACCGAGGTCGACGTCATCCGGGCCGGCCTGGAGAAGCTCGGCGGCCGCGCGGTGATCAACTCGGTCAACTACGAGGACGGCGCCGGCCCCGAGTCCCGGTTCGCCCGCGTCACGAAGCTCGCCCGGGAGCACGGCGCCGCGCTGATCGCGCTGACCATCGACGAGGTGGGACAGGCCCGCACCGCCGAGAAGAAGGTCGAGATCGCCGAACGGCTCATCGACGACCTCACCGGCAACTGGGGCATCCACGAGTCCGACATCCTCGTCGACTGCCTGACCTTCACCATCTGCACCGGCCAGGAGGAGTCCCGCAAGGACGGCCTGGCCACCATCGAGGGCATCCGGGAACTCAAGCGGCGCCACCCGGACGTGCAGACCACGCTCGGCCTGTCGAACATCTCCTTCGGCCTCAACCCGGCCGCCCGCATCCTGCTCAACTCCGTCTTCCTCGACGAATGCGTCAAGGCCGGCCTGGACTCGGCCATCGTGCACGCGAGCAAGATCCTGCCGATCGCCCGCTTCGACGAGGAGCAGGTCACCACCGCCCTCGACCTGATCTACGACCGCCGCCGCGAGGGCTACGACCCCCTGCAAAAGCTCATGCAGCTCTTCGAGGGCGCCACCGCCAAGTCGCTGAAGGCCTCCAAGGCCGAGGAACTGGCCGCCCTCCCGCTGGAGGAGCGCCTCAAGCGCCGCATCATCGACGGCGAGAAGAACGGCCTCGAACAGGACCTCGACGAGGCCCTCCGGGAGCGCCCGGCCCTCGACATCGTCAACGACACCCTGCTCGACGGCATGAAGGTCGTCGGCGAGCTGTTCGGCTCCGGCCAGATGCAGCTGCCGTTCGTGCTCCAGTCCGCCGAGGTCATGAAGACCGCGGTGGCCCACCTGGAGCCGCACATGGAGAAGACCGACGACGACGGCAAGGGCACGATCGTGCTGGCCACCGTCCGCGGCGACGTCCACGACATCGGCAAGAACCTCGTCGACATCATCCTGTCCAACAACGGCTACAACGTCATCAACCTCGGCATCAAGCAGCCCGTCTCCGCGATCCTGGAAGCGGCCGACGAGCACCGGGCCGACGTCATCGGCATGTCCGGCCTCCTCGTCAAGTCCACGGTGATCATGAAGGAGAACCTGGAGGAGCTGAACCAGCGCAAGCTGGCCGCCGACTACCCGGTCATCCTCGGCGGCGCCGCCCTCACCAGGGCCTACGTCGAACAGGACCTGCACGAGATCTACGACGGCGAGGTCCGCTACGCCCGCGACGCCTTCGAGGGCCTGCGCCTCATGGACGCCCTCATCGGCATCAAGCGCGGCGTGCCCGGCGCCAAGCTGCCGGAGCTGAAGCAGCGCCGGGTGCGGGCCGCCACCGTCGAGATCGACGAGCGCCCCGAGGAAGGCCACGTCCGCTCCGACGTCGCCACCGACAACCCGGTCCCGACCCCGCCCTTCCGCGGCACCCGCGTCGTCAAGGGCATCCAGCTCAAGGAGTACGCCTCCTGGCTCGACGAGGGCGCCCTCTTCAAGGGCCAGTGGGGCCTCAAGCAGGCCCGCACCGGCGAGGGACCCTCCTACGAGGAACTGGTCGAGTCCGAGGGCCGGCCGCGGCTGCGCGGCCTGCTCGACCGGCTCCAGACGGACAACCTCCTGGAGGCGGCCGTGGTCTACGGCTACTTCCCCTGCGTCTCCAAGGACGACGACCTGATCGTCCTCGACGACGACGGCAACGAACGCACCCGCTTCACCTTCCCCCGCCAGCGCCGCGGCCGGCGCCTGTGCCTGGCCGACTTCTTCCGCCCGGAGGAGTCCGGCGAGACCGACGTGGTCGGCTTCCAGGTCGTCACCGTCGGCTCCCGCATCGGCGAGGAGACGGCCCGCATGTTCGAGGCCAACGCCTACCGCGACTACCTCGAACTGCACGGCCTGTCCGTGCAGCTCGCCGAGGCCCTCGCCGAGTACTGGCACGCGCGCGTGCGCTCGGAACTCGGCTTCGCCGGGGAGGACCCGGCCGAGATGGAGGACATGTTCGCCCTGAAGTACCGGGGTGCCCGCTTCTCCCTCGGCTACGGCGCCTGCCCCGACCTGGAGGACCGCGCCAAGATCGCCGCCCTGCTGGAGCCCGAGCGCATCGGCGTCCACCTCTCCGAGGAGTTCCAGCTCCACCCCGAGCAGTCCACCGACGCCATCGTCATCCACCACCCGGAGGCCAAGTACTTCAACGCCCGCTGAGGCCCCGCCGGACCTCCCGGGCCTCACCAGGCGTTCGCGCCCCGCACGACGTACACTGGTCGGTCCACCGCAGGCCGGCTCCCTTCGTGGGAGCCGGCCTGATCGTCCCTCAAGGAGGTACGTGGATGACCAGTACGGTCCCCGCGCTCGGAACCCGTACGGCCGAGGGCTCCGCCCTGCAGGCGGTGCTCCTCGACATGGACGGCACCCTGGTGGACACCGAGGGCTTCTGGTGGGACGTCGAGCTGGAGGTCTTCGCCTCCCTCGGCCACACCCTGGACGACTCCTGGCGCCACGTCGTGGTCGGCGGCCCCATGACCCGCAGCGCGGGCTTCCTCATCGAGGCCACCGGCGCCGACATCACCCTCGCCGAGCTCAGCGTCCTGCTCAACGACGGCTTCGAACAGCGCATCGGCCGCGATCTGCCGCTGATGCCCGGCGCCGCCCGGCTGCTCGCGGAGCTGTCCGCGCACGAGATCCCCACGGCCCTGGTCTCCGCCTCGCACCGGCGCATCATCGATCGCGTGCTCACCTCGCTCGGTCCCCGGCACTTCGCCCTGACCGTCGCCGGTGACGAGGTGCCGCGCACCAAGCCGCACCCCGACCCGTACCTGGCGGCCGCGGCCGGACTCGGCGTGGACCCGGCCCGGTGCGCCGTCGTCGAGGACACCGCGACCGGGGTCGCCGCCGCGGAGGCCGCCGGCTGCCACGTCGTGGCGGTCCCCTCGGTCGCCCCCATCACCCCGGCCGCCCGGCGCACGGTGGTCGCCTCCCTGGAAGAGGTCGACCTGACATTTCTGCGTGGTCTGATGACCCAAATGCGCTAGCCCTTCACCAAGCGTGCGGCGGCGTTGGCGCGGCATTTCCGAGAAGGGCCGCACGGTGCGACCCGATGGATGTTCCCCGACCATTTCCACGGTCCCGGATGGCCGAATTCCAGCGGCGGCGGCCGAAGACCAGCTGTGATGTTCGCCACGCGATCAGGGGTCGACAGCGGGGCGCGGGTGTGCTGCTTTCCGCTTGGCGAACGTTGTCGAGGAGCCTTTGTGTCCTGATTGGTGAAACCCTGCACGAATCCTTCCACTGTCGGGTTTTCGGTGTGTCCACACCCGGTTTCGCTCCGTGATGAGCCCTCAACTCCGGTGGCTGCGAGCGCCCGTGCGGGCGCGGACTAATCTCGTCGCGAGAACATCGGCCACTACCCCCGTGATCCGCCGCGACACCCCTGCATGCCGGATACACGGACCGACAGCTCTGGAGAAACTCGAGCATGAACCGCAAGACTTTGGTGCTGCCGGCCGTAGTCGGCCTGCTCGCGCCGGTGCTCGCCGCCTGCGGCGGATCGGACAGCGGCAGTGGCGACGGGGACGCGATCGCCGTCGGCACCACGGACGGGTTCAACGTCTCGAAAGAGATCACCGCGCCCTTCGACCCGGCGTACGCCTACGACGTCGGTGCCTGGAACATCATGCGGCAGACCTCGCAGACGCTGATGGTGCTGCCCCGCGGTGACGGCGAACCCGTGCCCGAGGCCGCGCAGCAGTGCGGATTCACCGACACCGGCAACGAGCGCTACGCCTGCACCCTGCGAGACGGCCTGAAGTTCGCCAACGGCGACCCCGTCACCGCCGAGGACGTGAAGTACTCCATCGAGCGCGTCCGGAAGATCAACGCCGACACCGAGGTCGCCTCCATCCTCTCCACGGTGGACACCGTCGAGACGAAGGGCGACCGCGAGGTCATCTTCCACCTCAACACCGCCGACGCCACCTTCCCGTTCAAGCTGTCCACACCGGTCGCCGGCATCGTCAACCCGAACGACTACGAGAAGGACAAGCTGCGTGACGGCTTCGAGCTGACCGGCTCGGGCCCGTACACGATGAAGGCCGAGGTCAAGGGCGACGCGATGACCAAGGCCGTGTTCACCAAGAACCCCAATTACAAGGGGAGTCTCAAGGTGAACAACGACAAGGTCGAACTCGTGTCCTTCGCCGACGCCGACGCCATGGGCGACGCCATCGACAAGGGCGACATCGACGTGATGACCCGCGCGATGACGCCGGAGCAGATCCAGAACCTGTCCAAGGCCACGGACGGCGACGTCGACCTGGTCGAGGTGGCCGGTCTCGAGATCCGCTACCTCGCCTTCAACACGGACGCCGCCACGGTCAAGGACAAGGCCGTCCGCGCCGCCATGGCCCAGCTCATCAACCGCAGCGAACTCGTCTCCGCGGTCTACGGATCCCAGGCCGAACCGCTGTACTCGATGGTTCCGGCCGGCATCACCGGCCACTCCAACTCGTTCTTCAACAAGTACGGCGACCCCAGCGTCGCCAAGGCGAAGGCGACGCTGGAGGACGCGGACATCACCACGCCGGTCAAGCTGACGCTGGACTACACGACGGACCACTACGGCGCCGCGACCAAGCCGGAGTTCGAGCACCTCCAGAAGCAGCTGAACGACAGCGGTCTGTTCGAGGTCGACATCAAGGGCACGCCCTGGGAGAAGTTCCACAAGGCGGAGCGGAACCGCGAGTACGACGTCTTCGGCATGGGCTGGTTCCCCGACTTCCCGGACGCGGACAGCTTCATCGCGCCGTTCCTCGACAAGGGCAACACCCTCAACATCCCGTACAGCAACTCGGAGATCATCAACAACCTGATCCCCGCCTCCCGCGGTGAGGCCGACCGGCTCTCCGCGGCGGACAGCCTCACCGAGATCCAGGACATCACCGCCAAGGACGTCCCGCTGATCCCGCTCTGGCAGGGCAAGCAGTACGTCGCCACCCGCGACGACGTCACCGGCACGGCCTACCTCCTCAACTCCTCCTCCTCGCTCCAGCTGTGGGAGCTGGGCCGGGGCGTGAGCGGCTGACGCCGGCACCGGACAAACGCGAAGGGCGCCCTCTCCCCGTCCGGGAGAGGGCGCCCTTCGCGTTGCGCACGGGCCGGCCGCGGACAGCGGCTGCGTGCCGGGAGCGGTTACTGCGCGCCGGGACGCACCAGACCGCTCTCGTACGCGTACACCGCCGCCTGCACCCGGTCGCGCAGGCCCAGCTTGGTCAGCACATGGCCCACGTGCGTCTTGACCGTCGTCTCGCTGACGAACAGGTCCGCGGCGATCTCCGCGTTGGACAGCCCACGGGCCACCAGCTTCAGCACCTCGACCTCACGGTCCGTGAGCGTGTGCAGGGTGTCCGGCACCGGCTCGTCCCCGGAGGGCAGATGCGTGGCGTACTTGTCGAGCAGCCGCCGGGTGATGCTCGGCGCGAGCATCGCCTCGCCGTTCGCCACCACACGAATCGCCTGCACCAGCTCGTTCGCCGGGGCGTCCTTGAGCAGGAAGCCGCTGGCGCCCGCCTTCAGCGCCTCCACCACGTACTCGTCCAGGTCGAAGGTGGTCAGCACCAGCACCTTCGCCGGACCGTCCCGCTCCGGCCCGGTGATCTGCCGGGTCGCCTCCACACCGTCCATCCGCGGCATGCGGATGTCCATCAGCACCACATCGGGCTGCAACGCCCGCACCTGGTCGAGCGCCTGGAGGCCGTCTCCGGCCTCGCCGACGACCGCGAGGTCCTGCTCCGCCTCCAGAATCATCCGGAAGCCCGTGCGCAGCAGCGGCTGGTCGTCGACCAGTAGGACGCGGATGGCCACGTAAGTCTCCTTCTCGCTAGTCCGGCCCCATTCTGCCCTGCGCGACGGCGCCGGAGTCGGCCGCCCTCACCGGCAGCGGGTAGGGCGGGGGAGTGCCGCCGAACTCCGGACAGTGCGCCTGGTGGTCGCACCAGCCGCACAGCTTCGTGGGACGCGGCCGCCAGTCGCCCGTCTCGGTCGCCAGCTGGATCGCCTCCCACAGCGCCAGCAGCTTGCGCTCGACCCGCTCCAGGTCCGCCAGGACAGGGTCGTACGTGAGCACGTCGCCGCTGCCGAGATAGACCAGCTGCAGGCGCCGCGGGACGACCTTCTTCAGCCGCCACACCACCAGCGCGTAGAACTTCATCTGGAACAGCGCGCCCTCCGCGTACTGCGGTCTGGGTGCCTTGCCGGTCTTGTAGTCGACGATCCGCACCTCGCCGGTGGGGGCCACGTCGACCCGGTCGATGATGCCGCGCAGCCGCAGCCCGGAGTCCAGCTCGGCCTCGACGAACAGCTCCCGCTCGGCGGGCTCCAGCCGGCTCGGGTCCTCCAGGCTGAACCAGCGCTCGACGAGCCGCTCCGCCTCGGCGAGCCACTGCGCCAGCCGCTCGCCCTCCGGGTCGTCCGCGAACAGCTCACCGACCTCCGGCCTGCTCTCCCGCAGCCGGTCCCACTGACCGGGGACCAGCGCCCGCGCCGTCGGCGCGGTGCGCTCGGCCGCAGGGGCGTCGAAGAGCCGCTCCAGCACCGCGTGCACCAGGGTGCCCCTGGTCGCCGCCTCGCTGGGCTTCTCCGGCAGCCGGTCGATGACCCGGAACCGGTACAGCAGCGGGCACTGCATGAAGTCGCCGGCCCGGGACGGCGAGAGCGAGGCGGGCGCTGTCGCCACGGGCGCAGGCGCGGGCGCGGCCGCCGTCTCCGACGCCGGGGCCGCCGGCTCGACCGCCGCTTCCGTCGCGTGCGCCACTGCCGCCGCCGGTCGGGCCGGTCCGCCGGTGTCCTCCGCGACGTCCTCGGTACTCGTCTCCATGCCCACAGACCTTACGGCCGGGCACTGACAACGACCCAGCCCGCAGGCGTGACCCGTGTGACGGAGGGGAAGCAGAGGGGTGCCGGAGCGGAACGGGCGGCGACGGACGCATACCATCGACACGAGACCCTCCCGTCCGCAGGCGGGAGACGCTTCGAACGAGGGGACACCGTGGACGTGAGCGGCGGGAGCGGGCAGCCGCGGTCCGGCAACGACGAGTCGGCCGGGCCCCAGGCACATCCCACGGCCCCGGCCGCCGACCCCACCGACTCCGCAGAGCCGGGACCCACCGGTCCGAAGGCCACGGGTCCCGAGAAGCATGGGACCGAAGCCCAGGGCTCCGACGCACCGGGCTCCGAGAGGCCGGGTTCCGAGATGCCGGGTTCCGAGGCTCCGGGCTCCGAGAGGTCGCGTTCCGAGGCTCCGGGCTCCGAGGCTCCGGGCTCCGACGCACCGGGTCCCGAGACGCCGGGCCCTGAGACTCCCCGCCCCGAGACCCCGGGCAGGGGGACCCCGACCCCCGAAACCCCGGATGCGCAGGCGCCGACGCCTCCCGGGCCGGGGGAGACAACCGGCGACGCCCCCCAGACCCCCGAGGCCCCCGCGTCCCCCAGGCGCCCCGAACCGGCCGCGGGCCCCCGGCACGCCGCGCACGGCACCGGGGCCCCGCACCACCACCGCGCCGAGGCCCACACCGAGGGCGCGGGCGGGCCGGGCAAGCCGCCGCAGCGCCGACCGGAACCCGGGGGCGGGCTGCTGATGGGCCGGCCCTTCGGCGTGCCCGTGTACGTCGCCCCCAGCTGGTTCCTGGTCGCCGTCCTGATCACCTGGGTGTTCGGCGGCCAGCTCGACCGCGTACTGCCCGAGCTGGGCGCCGCCCGCTACCTGGTCTCCCTCTTCTTCGCCGTCGCCTTCTACGCCTCCGTCCTCGTCCACGAGCTCGCCCACACGGTCGCCGCCCTCCGCTTCAAGCTGCCCGTCCGCCGCATCCAGCTCCAGTTCTTCGGCGGCGTCTCCGAGATCGAGAAGGAAGCCGAGACCCCCGGCCGCGAATTCGTCCTGGCCTTCGTCGGCCCTCTGCTCTCCCTAGTCCTCTCCGGCGTCTTCTACGCCGCCCTGCTGCCCGTGGAGCCCGACAGCGTCGCCGGCGTGCTGCTGGCCGGCCTGATGGTCTCCAACCTCATCGTGGCCGTCTTCAACCTGCTGCCCGGCCTCCCCCTCGACGGCGGCCGCATGCTCCGCGCCGTCGTCTGGAAGCTCACCGGCAAACCCATGAGCGGAACGATCGCCGCCGCCTGGGTCGGCCGCGCCCTCGCCATCGCCGTACTGATTGGCCTGCCGCTGCTCACCCAGTCGCTGGGCAGCGACGCCGCGGACGACGTTGGCATGGACACCGTCATGGACGCCCTGCTCGCCGCCATCCTCGCCGCGATCATCTGGACCGGCGCCGGAAACAGCCTCCGCATGGCACGCCTGCGCGAACACCTCCCCGAGCTGCGCGCCCGCGCCCTGACCCGGCGCGCCGTCCCCGTCCAGGCCGACACCCCGCTCTCCGAGGCCCTGCGCCGCGCCAACGCCTCCGGCGCCCGCGCCCTGGTCGTCGTCGACGGCGAGGGCACCCCCGCCTCCCTGGTCCGCGAGGCCGCCATCGTCGGCGTACCCGAGCACCGCCGCCCCTGGGTACCGGTCAGCACCCTCGCCCAGGACCTCACCGACGGCATGCGCGTCTCCGCCGAGCTGTCCGGCGAGGAACTCCTGGACGTCCTGCGCGCCAACCCGGCCACCGAGTACCTCGTCGTCGAGGAGACCGGCGAGATCTACGGCGTCCTGTCCGCGGCCGACGTCGAGCGCGCCTTCGTCAAGGCCATGGCAAGGCCCAGCTGAACGGGTCCCGAAGGGACGCCGGGAACGGCGCCAGCAACGCCGTACGACCCGGGCCGTTCGCACGCCCCGCGGCCACCACCCGCCTACGCTGGTCAAGCCCCCGGCGGGGAACCGGTAGGCTGGTCACATGTCCGAACCGACCGGTGCCGCCCGCAGGCGCGGGCCCTTCACGGTCGGGGACCAGGTTCAGCTGACCGACCCCAAGGGCCGCCACTACACGTTCACGCTCGAGGCCGGGAAGAACTTCCACACCCACAAGGGTTCCTTCCCCCACGACGAACTGATCGGTGCTCCCGAGGGCAGCGTCGTCCGCACCACCGGGAACGTCGCCTACCTCGCGCTGCGCCCCCTGCTCCCCGACTACGTCCTGTCCATGCCCCGAGGGGCAGCCGTCGTCTACCCGAAGGACGCGGGGCAGATCCTCGCCTTCGCCGACATCTTCCCCGGCGCACGCGTCGTGGAAGCAGGCGTGGGCTCCGGCTCCCTCAGCAGCTTCCTGCTGCGCGCCATCGGCGACCAGGGCATGCTGCACTCCTACGAGCGCCGCGAGGACTTCGCCGAGATCGCCCAGCAGAACGTGCAGCGCTACTTCGGCGGCCCGCACCCCGCCTGGCAGCTCACCGTCGGCGACCTCCAGGACAACCTGTCCGACACCGACGTCGACCGCGTCATCCTGGACATGCTCGCCCCGTGGGAGTGCCTGGACGTCGTCAAGAAGGCCCTCGTGCCCGGCGGCATCCTGTGCTGCTACGTCGCGACCACCACCCAGCTGGCCAGGACCGTCGAGTCCATCCGCGAGATCGGCTGCTTCAACGAGCCGACCTCCTGGGAGACGATGATCCGCAACTGGCACGTGGAGGGCCTCGCCGTCCGCCCCGACCACCGGATGATCGGCCACACCGGCTTCCTGCTCACCGCCCGCCGCCTCGCCGACGGCGTCGAGCCGCCCATGCGCCGCCGCCGCCCCGCCAAGGGCGCCTACGGCGAGGACTACGACGGCCCCAACGCCGGCGGAGGCTCCGGCCGCTGAGGCGGCCCCGTGCCGCATACAACGTACAGACGCCGTGGTGGAGTTCCCGGACCCTCCGGGAACTCCACCACGGCGTCGACGCGTTGACGGCCACCGCACGACGGCGACCGAGCAACCGGACACGCGCCCGCACGGAAATCGGAACGCGTACCCACCCCGCCGTTCCCCCGCACTGTGACGTGTGGCACGATGCTGGCCACCCCCACCGGCACAGCCCTCACAGGAGACACTCCTCGTGCAGCACCCCGCCGTTCCGGACCTCTCGCACACCCACACCCGGCCGATCCACTGGGTGGCCACCGCCACGGCCGTCGCGGGCGTGGTCGCCCTGTCCTCGGTCCTCCAGCCCGACGCCGCCACGGCCGCCCAGAGCGCCGACAAGGCCGCGGCCCCCGGACCGAAGAGCGCCCCCGCCCACATCGCGCCGCCGGACCCGGCCACCGTGGCCTTCCCCCTGGAATGCGGCCCCGTCAAGGCCCTGGTGCAGAAGAAGGCCTCCGGCGACCTCGACGGCGACGGCCGCCCCGAAACGGTGGCCGCGGTGCACTGCGACGCACCCATGGGCACCCCGCCCGACGGCGTGTACGTCATCACACGGGACACCGACGGCGGCAAGCCCCGCGTCGTGGCCACCCTCGTGGACCCCAAGGACCGCCGCACCGCCACCGAACTCTCGGTGCGCGACGGCGTCGTCCGCGCCACACTTCTCGGCTACTCGTCCGCCGACGTGCCCAGTTGCTGCCCCGACGTCACCGACGACGTGAAGTGGCAGTGGAAGAACGGCGCGTTCGTCAGCGACACGCCCTCACAGGCACGCACCGTGTGACCGGCGCCCCCGGGACAGACGGTGTGACACACCAGACAGCAGTCACGGAACGTACGCGCCAAGTCACATTTTGCTCACTCTGAGTCCGGACCGTAGATCTCGGCCCTGTCCGAAACGCGACGTACATGGATGCACTCGCCCGGACACTCCTTCGCCGAGTCCACCACATCCGTGAGAAGCGTCAGCGGCACGGGCGTTGTCGCGCCCGGGGCCTGCAGAAGCTCGTCGTCCGCGCCCTTCACGTAGGCCAGACCGTCGATGTCCAGCTCGAACACCTCGGGCGCGTACTGCGCGCAGATGCCGTCGCCGGTACACAGGTCCTGGTCGATCCAGACCTCCAGAGCCTCGCCGTCGACAGCGGCCTCCTGCTGCACGCTCATCTCTCCTGCCGTTTCCTGCGCCGAGCCGTTCGGGAATCCGGCCAGCTCTGACGGGTGTTGAACACTTCGACCCTACCCCCGCCGGGGTTCCCCCCACGTTCCGTGGGTATTCCCCTGGCGTGAGGGAGAGCGCAAGGGTGAAGATCGGACACACCCCGACAGTCTTTGTGATCTAGGGGTTTCAATCGACACCCACCCAGGTAGGGTCTGGAAGCGTCCAGCTCCCCTTGGAGGAGGTGAGGACCGTGGCAGCCCACGACGACGACATGAACCGCGGCATCCGCCCGGGACGCGGGTCCGAGGACCCGGCCGGGCAGGTGGCCTACCTTGAGCAGGAGATCGCCGTCCTGCGACGCAAGCTCGCCGAATCTCCGCGACACACGAGAATTCTCGAAGAGCGGATCGTCGAACTGCAGACCAACCTGGCCGGCGTGTCCGCCCAGAACGAGCGACTCGCCGGCACACTCCGCGAGGCCCGCGACCAGATCGTGGCCCTCAAGGAAGAGGTCGACCGGCTGGCCCAGCCCCCCGCCGGCTTCGGCGTCTTCCTGCAGGCCAACGAGGACGGCACCGCCGACATCTTCACCGGCGGCCGCAAACTCAGGGTGAACGTCAGCCCGAGCGTCGAGCTCGACGAGCTGAGGCGCGGCCAGGAAGTGATGCTCAACGAAGCACTCAACGTGGTCGAGGCCATGGAGTACGAGAGCGTCGGCGACATCGTCACCCTCAAGGAGATCCTCGAGGACGGCGAGCGCGCCCTGGTGCTCGGCCACACCGACGAGGAAAGGGTGGTACGGCTCGCCGAACCCCTGCGCGGACTCACCATCCGCCCCGGCGACGCCCTGCTCCTCGAACCCCGCTCCGGATACGTCTACGAGGTCGTCCCCAAGAGCGAGGTCGAAGAACTCGTCCTCGAAGAGGTCCCCGACATCGGCTACGAGCAGATCGGTGGCCTCGGCGGGCAGATCGAGATGATCCGCGACGCGGTCGAGCTCCCCTATCTCTACCCCGACCTGTTCCGGGAGCACGAGCTGCGACCGCCCAAGGGCGTCCTGCTCTACGGGCCCCCCGGATGCGGCAAGACGCTCATCGCCAAGGCCGTCGCCAACTCGCTGGCCAAGAAGGTCGCCGAGGTCACCGGCCAGGCCGCCGGCAAGAGCTTCTTCCTCAACATCAAGGGCCCCGAGCTCCTCAACAAGTACGTCGGCGAGACCGAGCGGCAGATCCGCCTGGTCTTCCAGCGAGCCCGTGAGAAGGCCAGCGAGGGCACCCCCGTCATCGTCTTCTTCGACGAGATGGAATCCCTCTTCCGCACCCGCGGCTCCGGCGTCAGCTCGGACGTGGAGAACACCATCGTCCCGCAGCTGCTCGCCGAGATCGACGGCGTGGAAGGCCTGCAGAACGTGGTCGTCATCGGCGCCTCCAACCGCGAGGACATGATCGACCCCGCCATCCTGCGGCCCGGCCGGCTCGACGTGAAGATCAAGATCGAACGTCCGGACGCCGAAGCGGCCAAGGACATCTTCGGCAAGTACCTCACCGAACGCCTCCCCCTCCACTCCGACGACCTCGCGGAGCACGAGAAGGACAAGTCGGCCACCGTCTCCAGCATGATCCAGACGGCGGTGGAACAGATGTACGCCGAATCCGAGGAGAACCGCTTCCTGGAAGTCACCTACGCCAACGGCGACAAGGAAGTCCTCTACTTCAAGGACTTCAATTCCGGCGCCATGATCGAGAACATCGTGGGCCGCGCCAAGAAAATGGCGATCAAGGACTTCCTCGACAAGAACCAGAAGGGCCTCCGCGTCTCCCACCTCCTCCAGGCCTGCGTGGACGAGTTCAAGGAGAACGAAGACCTGCCCAACACCACCAACCCCGACGACTGGGCCCGCATCTCCGGAAAGAAGGGCGAACGGATCGTGTACATCCGTACGCTCGTCACCGGAAAACAGGGCGCGGACACCGGACGCTCCATCGACACGGTGGCAAACACCGGTCAGTACCTGTAAAACGCGGGGCGGCTGCGGGTGCCCACACCGGGTACCCGCAGCCGACTGTTTTCCGGAGCCCCGGCTGGAGCAAGGCAATGACGCAAATGATCTCCCCGCCAGCGCAAAGGCGTTCTAGGCTCTTCCATACCGCCGAGTCGCGCAGTGCGGGGACGGGCACCGCACACGCATCGGAGCGCCAGCGGTACTTGAGCGGCGCCCACTACGGGCGCCGCCGGGCAAGGAGGGCCGCATGACCGTACGGCGAGTAATGGGCATCGAGACGGAGTACGGAATCTCCGTCCCCGGCCACCCCAACGCCAATGCCATGCTCACCTCGTCCCAGATCGTCAACGCCTACGCGGCGGCGATGCACCGGGCCCGCCGGGCCCGCTGGGACTTCGAGGAGGAAAACCCGCTCCGGGACGCGCGAGGCTTCGACCTCGCCCGCGAGGCCGCCGACAACAGCCAACTCACCGACGAGGACATCGGCCTCGCCAACGTCATCCTCACCAACGGAGCACGGCTCTACGTCGACCACGCCCACCCCGAATACAGCGCTCCGGAAGTCACCAACCCGCGCGACGCCGTCCTGTGGGACAAGGCCGGCGAACGCATCATGGCCGAGGCCGCCGAACGCGCCGCCCAGCTGCCCGGCGCCCAGCCCATCCACCTCTACAAGAACAACACCGACAACAAGGGCGCCTCCTACGGCACACACGAGAACTACCTGATGAAGCGGGAAACCGCCTTCTCGGACATCGTGCGCCACCTGACACCCTTCTTCGTCTCCCGCCAGGTCTTCACCGGCGCCGGCCGCGTCGGCATCGGCCAGGACGGCCACGAACACGGCTTCCAGCTCAGCCAGCGCGCCGACTACTTCGAGGTAGAGGTCGGCCTGGAGACGACACTCAAGCGCCCCATCATCAACACCCGCGACGAACCGCACGCCGACGCCGAGAAATGGCGCCGCCTGCACGTGATCATCGGCGACGCGAACCTGTCGGAGATCTCTACCTACCTCAAGCTGGGCACGACGGCCCTGGTCCTCTCCATGATCGAGGACGGCTTCATCGCCGTCGACCTCGCCGTCGACCAGCCCGTACGCACCCTCCACCAGGTCTCGCACGACCCCACGCTCAAGCACCTCGTCACGCTGCGCAGCGGCCGCACACTCACCGCCGTACAGCTCCAGATGGAGTACTACGAGCTGGCCCGCAAGTACGTCGAGGAACGCTACGGCGCGGACGCCGACGACCAGACCAAGGACGTCCTCGGCCGCTGGGAGGACACCCTCAACCGGCTCGAGAACGACCCGATGAGCCTGGCCGGCGAACTGGACTGGGTCGCCAAGCGGGAGCTCATGGAGGGCTACCGCCGTCGCGACAACGTCGACTGGGACGCCGCCCGGCTGCACCTCGTCGACCTTCAGTACGCCGACGTACGGCCCGACAAGGGCCTCTACAACCGCCTGGTGGACCGCGGCCGCATCAAGCGCCTGCTGGACGAGAACGAGGTCGAGCGGGCCCGTACGAAGCCGCCGGAGGACACCAGGGCCTACTTCCGCGGGCGCTGCCTGGAGCAGTACGCGGACGACGTCGCGGCGGCCTCCTGGGACTCGGTGATCTTCGATCTGCCGGGCCGGGACTCGCTCCAGCGGGTGCCAACCCTGGAACCGCTTCGCGGAACGCGTAATCACGTCAAGGAGCTCCTGGACCGCTGCCGCACGGCGGAAGACCTGGTCAGGGTCCTGGCCGGCGGGTGAGCGACCCGAGCGGGTACCGGGGAGTAAGCAGCCGGACAGGGTGGAATATCCCAGGTCCGGGAACCATGGAGATGGTCCCCGTACGTTGGAGGAAGTGCGGGGCCGATGTCGGACCAGATCTGTAGGGTCTGATCTTGACCGAGCAACTGTGTCGGGCGAACCGAGCGGGGTGAGGGTTATGGCGACCAAGGACACCGGCGGCGGGCAGCAGAAGGCCACGCGGTCCACCGAAGAGGTCGAGGAGCAGGCGCAGGACGCGCAGGCATCGGAGGACCTCAAGGAACGCCAGGAAAAGCTGAGCGACGACGTGGACTCCGTCTTGGACGAGATCGACGATGTACTCGAGGAGAACGCAGAGGACTTCGTTCGCTCATTCGTTCAAAAGGGCGGCGAGTAGCCTTCGAAATGAAGGCTGTAGCGGGGGGTTCGCTTGGCGATCGAAGAAGTTGGTAGGCGTTGCTCGCGGTGTAAGGACCACAAGCCGCGGGCAGCGTTTGCACGAAACAAGGCGATGCGTGACGGGCTGCAGGCCTACTGCCGAGAGTGTGCTGCGGCCTACCACCAAGAACGCCAGGTGGCCAAGGGGTGCAACGTCCGACCCCGAGTGGAGGTGCCCGAGGGGCACAAGCTCTGCCGGACGTGCGGGGAGATCAAACCCCACAGCGAGTGGACCCGGAATCGTACGGCTTCGGACGGTCTGGCGACGCTCTGCAAGACCTGCAAAGCGGCGAAGGGCCGAGTAGGGCACTTGAAGCGTCACTACGGCCTCACCGAGGCCGAGCGGGACGCGATGGTCGCCTCTCAGATGGGCCTCTGCGTGATTTGTTTGAAGGCTCCGGCCGTACACGTGGATCACTGTCACAAGACGGGTAAGGTCCGTGGCGTACTGTGCTTCAACTGCAATTCGGCCATCGGCAAGTTGGGAGACGATCCCGACGCTGTTCGTCGGGCTGCCGCCTACCTGGAGGGAACCTCGTGGAAGCCAACACTCGTAGCACCGGGCGTCTACCAGCTGCCTTCCTGACGCCCGGGTCCTCATCCTTCATGGACTTCCTCGGTGAGCACCAGCCGGAGATGCTCCCGGGCAACCGGCAGCTCCCGCCGGTGCAGGGCGTCATCGAGGCACCGCACGGCACCACCATCGTGGCCGTCACGTTCCCCGGGGGCGTCGTCCTCGCCGGTGACCGGCGGGCCACCATGGGTAACATGATCGCCCAGCGGGACATCGAGAAGGTCTTCCCGGCCGACGAGTACTCGGCGGTGGGCATCGCCGGCACGGCGGGTCTGGCCGTGGAGATGGTGAAGCTGTTCCAGCTGGAGCTGGAGCACTTCGAGAAGGTCGAGGGCGCGCAGCTGTCCCTGGAGGGCAAGGCGAACCGTCTGTCGACGATGATCCGGTCCAACCTGGGCATGGCGATGCAGGGGCTGGCCGTGGTGCCGCTGTTCGCCGGGTACGACGTGGACCGGGGCAGGGGTCGCATCTTCTCGTACGACGTGACGGGCGGCCGCTCCGAGGAGCGGCACTTCGCGACCACGGGTTCGGGCTCGGTCTTCGCGCGGGGTGCGATGAAGAAGCTGTTCCGTGACGACCTGACCGAGGAGCAGGCGACGACGCTCGTGGTGCAGGCGCTGTACGACGCGGCTGACGACGACTCGGCGACCGGTGGTCCCGATGTCGCCCGCCGGATCTATCCGATCATCACTGTGATCACCGAGGACGGTTTCCGCCGGCTCGGTGAGGACGAGGCCGCGGAGCTGGCCGGCTCGGTGCTGCAGGCCCGGCTGGAGCAGCCCGACGGCCCACGGGCCGCGCTGCTGTAGCGGGCGCGGGTCTTCGTTGTCAGGTGGTCCAGTGATTTCGACAGGAAGGGACGGATAACCGGTGTCGACGCCGTTCTATGTATCTCCTCAGCAGGCGATGGCGGACCGGGCGGAGTACGCCCGCAAGGGCATCGCGCGTGGTCGCAGCCTGGTGGTGCTGCAATACGCCGACGGCATCGTGTTCGTCGGTGAGAATCCGTCCCGTGCGCTGCACAAGTTCAGCGAGATCTACGACCGGATCGGCTTCGCGGCCGCCGGTAAGTACAACGAGTACGAGAACCTGCGGATCGGTGGCGTGCGCTATGCCGATCTGCGGGGTTACACCTACGACCGTGACGACGTGACGGCGCGCGGCCTGGCCAATGTGTACGCCCAGACGCTGGGCACGATCTTCTCCAGCCAGGCCGAGAAGCCGTACGAGGTGGAGCTGGTCGTCGCGGAGGTCGGTGACAGCCCGGAGAACGACCAGATCTACCGGCTGCCGCACGACGGTTCGATCGTGGACGAGCACGGTTCGGTGGCGGTCGGGGGCAACGCGGAGCAGATCAGCGGGTATCTGGACCAGCGGCACCGGGACGGCATGACGCTGGCCGAGGCGCTGAAGCTGGCGGTGCAGGCGCTGTCCCGCGACACCAACGGGACCGAACGGGAGATCCCGGCGGAGCGGCTGGAGGTCGCGGTGCTGGACCGGACGCGTCCGCAGCAGCGCAAGTTCAAGCGCATCGTGGGCGGGCAGCTGTCGCGGCTGCTGGAGTCGGGTGCGGCGGCGGGTGCGGCGTCGGCGGACGGTGAGGCCGAGGCCGAGACCGACTCCGGGTCGGACGAGGAGTAGGCGCTCACCTCACCTCATCGCGGCGGGGCCGTTGACCCCCGTACGACCAGGCTGACCGGCAGGTCCCCCTTCTCGGGGGGCCTGCCTTCCAGTACCGCGAGCAGTGCGCGCATGCCCCGTTCGCCGAAGGCCTCCGCGTCGAGGCGGACGGTGGTGAGTTCGGGGTCGATGGCGGTGGCGAGGCCGAGGTCGTCCAGGCCGGTGACGGACAGGTCGTCGGGGACGCGGAGTCCGGCGCGCCGGATGGCCTTGTAGGCGCCGGCCGCCAGTTTGTCGTCGTCGCAGACCAGTGCCGTGGGCCGGGGCCCGGGCGCGGCGAGGGCGGCCTCGGTGGCCCGCAGGGCGCCCTCGATCGAGATGGGGGCCCGGATGGTGCGCAGCTCGGTGCCAGGGGCGTCGGCGAGCCGCGAGGCCAGTTCGCGGGCGCGTACCTCGAAGGTCCAGGAGGGGATGTCGGCCGCGAGGTGGAGGAAGCCGCGGTGGCCCAGGGACAGCAGGTGCTCGGTGACCTGGCGGATGCCGTCGGCGATGTCGAGGTTGACGGTGGCGGCGCCCAGGCTGCCCTCCGGGTCGCTGTCGAGCATGACGAGGGGGAGTTGGTCGCCCCGGATGGCGGAGAGGGCGTCGGCGGCCATGGAAGAGGCGATGACGCCGTCCAGTGCGGCCTGGGCGGAGGCAAAGGGGTCCCGGGCGGGGCCCACGCCCTCGGGTGAGGGATACAGGACCACTCCGAAGCCGTGTTCCGCGGCGACCCGGGCCGCGCCGGTGTACACCTCCGCGAAGAACTCCGTGGTGAGTGCGGGGACGACCAGCAGGACGGTGCGGGTGCGGCCGAGGCGCAGGTTGCGTGCGGCGAGGTTGGGGCGGTAGCCGAGTTCCAGTGCGGCGTCGCGGACCCGCTGGGCGGTCGGTTCGGAGACGCGGCCGCGCCACTTGTCGCCGAGGACGAGCGAGACGGCTGCCTGGGAGACGCCGGCGGCCTGGGCGACGTCCCGGCTCGTGGGGCGGGTGCTGCCTCGTGCCACCGTTCGCCTGCGCTTTCGTCTGGACTGCTGAACTGGCGACATGGTACGTATGGCGAGAGAAGTTATACGTAACACTTGCTGGAGTGGGACAGGGAGGTGCGCCGTGGTCGCCGGGTATCTGGACATCCTCCGGGCGAGGCATGCCGTGCGGCTGCTCGTCGGCACGCTGGTCGGGCGGTTGCCCAACGCCACAGCGGCGATCGCGATCGTGCTGTTCGTGCGGGCCGAGGGGGGTTCCTACAGCCTCGCCGGGGCGCTGGCGGCGGTGTACGGCGTCGCGAACGCCGTGGGCCAGCCGGTGCTGGGGCGGCTGGTCGACCTGCACGGGCAGCCGCGGGTGCAGTTGCCGGCCGCGGTGCTGTCGGCACTGGCGATGGCCGTGTTCGCCTTCGCGGGCACCGGAACGGCCGCGCCGGCGTACCTGTCCGTGGGGGTCGCGGGGCTGTTCACGCCGCCGCTGGAGGGCGGGTTGCGGGCGCTGTGGCCGAGCGTGCTCCCCAAGGAGGACCAGGTGCACACGGCGTACGCGATGGACGCCGTGGCGCAGGAGGTCATGTTCACCGTCGGGCCGCTGCTGGTGACGGTGTGCGTGTCGCTGTGGTCGCCGATGGCGGCGCTGCTCGTGCTGAACGGGGTCGGTGTGCTGGGTGCGCTGTCGGTGGTCGTGTCGCCGCCCTCGCGCGCGTGGCGGTCGGCGCCCCGGGAGGCGCACTGGCTGGGTGCGCTGCGTTCGGGCGGGCTGCTGGCGCTGCTGGGGGCGTTCCTGTTCATCGGGATGGCGCTCGGGTCGATCACGGTCGCCTCGGTGCCGTACGCCGACGAGCACGGGGGCGACGCCGTGTACGGGTGGCTGATGGCCGCGCTGGGGCTCGGTGCGCTGGTGGGGGGAGCGGTCTACGGGGCGCGGCAGTGGGCGGGTGAGCCGGCGCGGCGGCTGCGGCTGCTGGTGGCTCTGCTGGCGGTCTGCTATCTGCCGCTGATGCTGATGCCGGGCGCGGTGGCCATGGTGCTGCTGACGGTGCTCGCGGGTGTGTTCCTCGCGCCGTGCATCGCCTGTGCGTTCGTGCTCGTCGACCTGCACGCGCCGCGCGGCACGGTGACGGAGGCGTTCTCGTGGCTCGTGACGACGTTCACCGTGGGGGCCTCGGTGGGGACGGGCCTGGCGGGCCCCGTCGTGGAGCACGGTGGGGCACTGTGGGGCTTCGCGGTGCCGGGGGCGGCGGGTTTCGTCTCGCTGCTCGTACTGGCGTGCACCGGGCGGGTCCTCGCAGCTCCCGCGCGGGAGGCGGTGGTTGCGGCTTCATCGGAAAATGATCCAAACCGTGCCGTCGAACCCCGTTTCAGTTCGGGTCATCAGGCGTAATGTTCAGTCATGGACCGCCGCATTTTCGGGCTGGAGAACGAGTACGGCGTCACGTGCACGTTCAGGGGACAGCGCCGCCTGTCGCCTGACGAGGTGGCGCGGTACCTCTTCCGCCGTGTCGTGTCATGGGGCCGAAGCAGCAACGTCTTTCTGCGCAATGGTGCCCGCCTGTATCTCGACGTGGGATCACATCCGGAATACGCGACACCCGAGTGTGACAACGTGACCGAACTCGTCACCCACGACAAGGCGGGCGAGCGCATTCTCGAAGGACTCCTGGTGGACGCCGAACGACGCCTGCACGAGGAGGGAATCGCGGGCGACGTCTACCTCTTCAAGAACAACACCGACTCCGCGGGCAACTCGTACGGTTGTCACGAGAATTACCTCGTGGCCCGGCACGGGGAGTTCTCGCGGCTCGCGGACATCCTCATTCCGTTCCTGGTGACGAGGCAGTTGCTGTGCGGTGCCGGCAAGGTGCTGCAGACGCCGCGCGGTGCGGTGTACTGCGTCAGCCAGCGGGCGGAGCACATCTGGGAGGGCGTCTCCTCGGCGACGACCCGGTCCCGGCCGATCATCAACACGCGCGACGAGCCGCACGCCGACGCGGAGCGCTACCGGCGTCTGCACGTCATCGTGGGCGACTCGAACATGTCCGAGACGACCATGCTGCTCAAGGTCGGCGCCACCGACCTGGTGCTGCGCATGATCGAGGCGGGCACGGTGATGCGGGACCTGACCCTGGAGAACCCGATCCGGGCGATCCGCGAGGTCAGCCACGACATCACCGGGCGCCGCAAGGTGCGTCTGGCCAGCGGCCGGGAGGCGTCGGCGCTGGAGGTGCAGCGGGAGTACTACGAGAAGGCCGTGGACTTCTGCGAGCGCCGCGGCATCCGCACGGGCACCGTGGAGCGGGTGCTGGAGCTGTGGGGCCGCACGCTGGACGCCATCGAGGCCGAGGACCTCGACCGCATCGGCACCGAGATCGACTGGGTCATGAAGTACAAGCTGCTGGAGCGGTACCGGGCCAAGCACAACATGACCATGTCGCACCCGCGGGTCGCGCAGATAGACCTCGCCTACCACGACATCCACCGACGTCGTGGTCTGTACTACCTGCTGGAGAAGAAGGGCCAGGCGGCCCGGGTCGCCAACGACTTGAAGATCTTCGAGGGCAAGTCCGTTCCGCCGCAGACCACTCGGGCCCGGCTGCGCGGCGACTTCATCCGGCGGGCCCAGGAGCAGCGCCGGGACTTCACCGTCGACTGGGTCCACCTCAAGCTCAACGACCAGGCGCAGCGCACCGTGTTGTGCAAGGACCCGTTCCGTTCGGTGGACGACCGGGTGGAGAAGCTGATCGCCGGGATGTGAGCCGGGTCTGAGCCGGGCGGCATGAGTCCGGACGGGTGAGAGGGGCGTCTCGGCGCGAAAGCGCGGAACGCCACACGGGCACCGTATGTTAGCCGTGCGGTGCCCTTCTCACGCCGTAGAGTTGCGCGCACGCCAGCCAGCAGGACCGACCCGATACCGATACCGATACGAGGCCCCCACCGTGCGCCGACGCTCACTCCTCATCGCCGTCCCCACGGGACTGGTCACGCTCGCCGCCTGCGGTGACAGCGACGACTCCGGCTCATCGAGCAACGCGAGCGAGAGCCCGTCGCCCGACGCGTCGGCCACCTCGGCCGCGCCGCCGCCGAAGATCGTCGACGGTCCGCTGCCGGCGATCACGGCGGGGACGAAGTTCGACGAGAAGCCGACCGTCGCCAAGGGCAGCGGCGAGCCGTCCAAGGACCTCGCGGTCAAGACGGTCATCGGGGGCGGCGGCAAGGCCGTCGCGGAGAACGACTTCGTCTCGGCGAACTACCTCGGCCAGGTCTGGCAGAGCGCGAAGGTCTTCGACAACAGCTACGACCGCAAGACCCCGCTGGTCATCCAGCTCGCCCAGGGCAGCATCATCGACGGCTGGCGGTACGCGCTCACCGGCAAGAAGACCGGCAGCCGCGTCCAGTTCTCGGTGCCGCCGACCTGGGGGTACGGGGAGCAGGGCAACGAGCAGGCGGGCATCAAGGGCGACGACACGCTGGTGTTCGTGGTCGACGTCCAGGACACCTTCAACGCGAAGAGCAGCGCCCAGGGCAAGAAGGTCGCGCAGGACGACGCGGCCCTGCCGAAGGTCGGCACCAACACCGACGGCAAGGCGCCCTCCATCGAGGTGCCGAAGGCCGACGCGCCGAAGAAGCTCGTCGCCGAGTACGTCCTGGAGGGCGACGGCGCCGAGGTCGGCGCCCAGGACAGCGTGCTCGTGCAGTACAAGGGTGTGCTGTGGGACGGCGGCAAGGAGTTCGACTCCACGTACGGCAGGAAGCAGCTGACGTCGTTCTCGCTGCAGCAGGTCGTCAAGGGCTGGGCGCAGGGGCTGACGGGCAAGAAGGTCGGCAGCCGCGTCCTCATCGTCATTCCGCCGGACCTGGGTTACGGCGACAGCCCGCCGGAGGGCAGCGGCATCGAGAAGGACTCCACGCTGGTCTTCTCCGTGGACATCCTCGCGAAGATGTGACGCCCGGGGATGTAAGACTTGGGCCGTTGCCTTTCCGCAGACAAGCAGGAGCTGAACACGTGAGCATCGACAAGCCCGAGGTCGACTTCCCGGGCGGCGAGCCCCCGGCGGACCTCGAGATCAAGGACATCTGGGAGGGCGACGGCCCGGTTGCCGAGGCCGGTCAGACCGTGACCGTCCACTACGTGGGCGTGACCTTCAGCACGGGCGAGGAGTTCGACGCCAGCTGGAACCGCGGTGCGCCGTTCCGCTTCCCGCTCGGCGGCGGCCGCGTCATCAAGGGCTGGGACCAGGGCGTGCAGGGCATGAAGGTCGGCGGCCGTCGCCAGCTGACCATCCCGGCGCACCTCGCCTACGGCGACCAGAGCCCGGCCCCGGCGATCCCGCCCGGCTCGACGCTGATCTTCGTGGTCGATCTGCTCGGAGTCTGATCGAAGTACGAGCGGTCGGCGTTCGGAGCCGGTCACCTGGGGTCCATGCCTGTCCGGGCGTGGGCCCTCGGCTTTTCCCGCGCCACCGCGGGGCGGTACGGTCATCCGTCGTAAGCACCATAGGGAGAAGGGCGTCGATGGCCATTGCCAAGGCCGAGCGGCTGATGAACCTGGCGCTGTGTCTGCTCGGGACGCGGCGGCCACTCAGCAAGCGTGAGCTGCGCGAGTCGGTCGAGGCCTACCTCGAAGCGGGCTCCGACGACTCCTTCAACCGCATGTTCGAGCGCGACAAGGACGATCTGCGCGAGCTGGGACTGGTCATCGAGACCGTGGAGAGCCTCGACGGGGAGATCGGCTACCTGGCCCGCCGGGACAGCAACCGGCTGCCGCCCATCACCCTGGACGCCGAGGAGGCCGCCGCGCTCGGCCTGGCCGCGAAGGTGTGGCAGCAGGCCCGCCTCGCCGGTGCCGCGAGCGGCGCGCTGCAGAAGCTGCGGGCGGCCGGACTGCCCGAGGACGTCGACCCCTACGAGGCGCACAGCGCGCTGGAGCCCCGTATCCCGGTGCACGAGGCGGCCTTCGAGCCGCTGATGCTGGCCTGCCGCGACCGTCGGCCGGTGCTCTTCGACTACCGCAAGGCGAACGCCGTCCAGCCCGAGCCGCGGCACGTGGAGCCGTGGGCGCTGGAGTGCTGGCGCGGCCACTGGTACCTGGCGGGCTTCGACCGCGACCGCGGTGCCGAGCGGGTGTTCCGGCTGTCGCGGATCACCGGGAAGGTGCGTTCGCGCGGTTCGCGCTTCACCGCGCCGGTGCCCGACGTCGTCACCGTCCGCGAGACGGTCGCGAGCTGGGCGGGGGAGACCGCCGACCGGTCGGCGCTGATCCGGCTGCGTGCGGGCGCGGGGTACCCCCTTCGGGCGAAGGCCGGCCGGGTGCGGGAACTCGGTGACGGCTGGGACGAGTTGGAGATTCCGTACGGGCACGGCCTGGACGCCTGGCTGGTGGAGTTCGGGCCGGACGTCGTGGTGCTGGAGCCGGCGGAGTTGCGTGCGGACGTGGTGGACCGGCTGCGTGCCGTCGCCAAGGGCTGAGGGGGAGCGGACAACACTGTGGCAGGCAAACCGGTCAGGCCCGTGAACGCCATCGACCAGACCCGGCGGATGCTGTCCCTGGTGACGTATCTGCGTGAGCGTCCCGGGGCCCGGGTCGAGGACGTCGCGCGTGCCTTCGGCATCACCGAGGACGAGCTGGTCTCCGACCTCGACGTGCTCCCGATGTGCGGGACCAGCTTCCGCGGCGGCGACCTCCTCGACATCGACACCGACGGCGAGCGCATCTGGTGGCACAACCCCGCCGCGCTGGGTGCGGACGCGGCGGAGCCGCTGCGGCTGGCGGCCGACGAGGCGACCGCCCTGCTCGTCGCCGCCCGTGCCGTCGCGACCCTGCCGGGGCTGCGCGAGAGCGACCGGCAGGCGCTGCTGCGGGCGACCGCGAAGGTGGAGGCCTCGGCCGGTGAGGCCGCCGGTGCCAGCTCGCGCCTGTCCGTCACCTTCGAGTCCGAGGGCGGTGTCTTCGCCGACGTCGACCGGGCCATCTCGGAGCGCCGCCGGCTGTGGATCCGCTACTACTCGCCGGCCCGCGACGAGGTCACCGAGCGGGAGATCGACCCCATCCGGCTGGTCAGCGTCGGGCACACGTACGTGGAGGCCTGGTGCCGCCGCTCCGAGGCCCGGCGCACCTTCCGGCTCGACCGGGTGGCCGAGATCCGCATCCTGGACGAGCCGTCCGCACCGCCGGAGGTGGAGCTGCGGGACCTGTCCGAGGGGCTGGTGCAGCCCGCCGCGGAGGACCCCGAGGTCGTCGTCGAGGTCGGTCCCGGCGGGCGCTGGGTCGCCGAGTACTACCCGCACGACAGCGCCGATGAACGTCCCGACGGCGGTCTGCGTATCACGTTGCGCACTCCCGACCCGGCCTCCCTGCGGCGGCTCGCGCTGCGGCTCGGACGCGACGGCCGGATCGTCTCCCCGCCCGCACTGGCAGACAGCGCCCGGCGGGCCGCCCGCGAGGCGCTCGCCGCGTACGACGGGATCGAGGCGGCCGGGGCGCACGGCGGGGTCGACACCGCCGAGGGCGCGCGGGACGGGGCAGCGGCGGCCGAGGGGCGGCACGACAGGCAGGAGCAAGGACTGTGAGCGACCCTCTGGCGCCGTCCGGGCCGTCCGGGCCGTCCGGGCCGTCCGGACCGGGCATGACCGCCGCGGTCGCCTTCGCCGGCATGAGACGCGTGTCACCGGTCGTGTTCAAGGCGGGCTGCCCGGACTGCCGGGGCCGTTTCGAACTGGCCGCGAGCGCCCTGCGCCTGGCCATCGGCGCCACGAGCCGGACCACCTTCTACTCGTTCACCTGCCCGGAGTGCGGGTCGGCCGTGCGCAAGCCGGCGGGGGAGCGGGTGGTGGAGCTGCTCACCGGCGGCGGGGTCAGGACCCTGCGCCTGCACTCCACCGTCTAGTCTCGACGTCATGTTCTGGCCGATGTTCGCGGTTGCCGTGGGTTTCCTGGGTCTCGCCGTCCTCGCGGTGTTCGCCGTGAAGGTGTTCGTGGAGGCGCAGCGCCTCGGCCGGCAGGTGACCGACTCCGCCCGCCGGATCAGCCGGGCCGCCGAGGACCTGGAGCGCGCGACCGAGAGCGCCGCCCGTGCCGTGGACGCCTTGTGAACGGCTGAAACCCGCCACGGGGCGGTGCCGGCGGCCCGACAGGCCGGTGTGAGTTACGTTTTGGGACACTTCGCCCTGTCACCCCACGGGCCCCGGGCGGTACGCTGCTGGTCGCGGCCAGGAAAACGAGGCCCGGTCGCGGACGGGAGTACGCACGGGGATTGCCTCACGTTCACCCCTGAGCGTTACGATCGCTGCACAAGACGATCGATCGGACGTATGTCCGGCCGGTCGGACAGCACCCACCCAGCCGCCTCGGTGAGAAGGTAAAGACTTATGTTCGGAAGGCTCGGCGCCCCCGAGATCATTCTCATCCTCGTCGTCATCATCCTGCTGTTCGGCGCGAAGAAGCTTCCGGACATGGCGCGGTCGCTCGGCAAGTCGGCGCGCATCCTCAAGAGCGAGGCCAAGGCCATGAAGAGCGAGGCCAAGGCCGACGACGCCGCTCCCGCCGACCCGCCGAACCCCGAGCAGTCCGCGGCGCAGCGCACCATCCAGGCCGCCCCCGGCGACGTGACCAGCTCCCGTCCGGTCACCGAGCCGACGGACACGACCAAGCGCTGACGCAGGGCCGGTGATCTCCGGCCCGCCGCACGAGATGGGAACGTGGGTTGCTGAAGCCTGCCCGCAACAAGGAGAAGGACCCCGAGGGGCGGATGCCGCTCGCGGAACACCTTCGTGAGCTCCGCAACCGGCTCGCGAAGGCGCTGCTGGCCATCGTCGTCGTCACGGTGGTCGCCGCCTTCTTCTATCAGTGGATCATCAACGCCCTCACGGATCCGATCCTCCAGTCGATCGGCTGTGAGAAGTCGTTCGCGGAGCTGGCCCAGTCGGAGGCCGGCTCGGAGCCGTGCGCGCAGATCACCATCAACGGTCTGCTCGGCCCCTTCACCCTGGCGCTGAAGGTGTCCCTGACGGCCGGTGTCGTGCTGGCCTCGCCGGTCTGGCTCTACCAGCTGTGGGCGTTCGTCGCCCCGGGGCTGCACAGGAGCGAGAAGAAGTACGCCTACGCGTTCGTCGCCACCGGCGCCCCGCTCTTCCTCGCCGGCGCGTACTTCGCCTACGCGGTGCTCCCCACCTCGGCGAAGGTGCTGATCGAGTTCACGCCGAACGACGTCGACAACCTGCTGCCGCTGGACGAACTGCTCGACCTCGTCACGCGCATGGTGGTCGTCTTCGGTCTCTCCTTCGAGCTGCCCCTGCTGCTGGTCATGCTCAACTTCACCGGCGTGCTGACCGGCAAGCGGATGCTCGGCTGGTGGCGCGCGATGATCATGGGCATCACGCTGTTCGCGGCCATCGCCACGCCCAGCACCGACCCGCTGACGATGATCATGCTGGCCGGTCCGATCTGGGTCCTGTACTTCGCCGCGGTCGTCGTCTCCCTGCTGAACGACCGCCGCAAGGCCCGCCTCGAGGCCCTGGAGCCCGACGACGACGAGGCGTCCGACCTGGACCTCACCCCCGAGGACATCGGCGAGGTCGAGCCCGTGACCACCGCCCGTGCCCTGCCCGAGCAGGCCACGAAGGACCGGGTCAACGGCTACGACGACGTGACCTGAGGACCGCCGGGGCGGTGACGGCACGCGTCGCCGCCCCCACGGAACCCCCACACGGCCGATCCCGATAATGATCGTCCGGTTGTCGGTGCGGGCCGGTACGCTCGAAAGCACGATGACAGAGGATCTCTCACCGGCCGAGCGGTACGCGGCAGCCCGTCAGCGCGCTGTCGAGCAGGCCACCGCGCTCGCCTCCTTCCGCGAGATGTACGACTTCGGCCTCGACCCCTTCCAGATCGAGGCCTGTCAGGCACTCGAGGCGGGCAAGGGCGTGCTGGTGGCCGCGCCCACCGGCTCCGGCAAGACGATCGTCGGCGAGTTCGCCGTCCACCTGGCCCTCCAGCAGGGCAGGAAGTGCTTCTACACGACGCCCATCAAGGCCCTGTCGAACCAGAAGTACGCCGACCTGTGCCGCCGCTACGGCACCGACAAGGTGGGCCTGCTCACCGGCGACAACAGCGTGAACTCCGAAGCGCCGGTGGTCGTGATGACCACCGAGGTCCTGCGGAACATGCTGTACGCGGGCTCGCAGACCCTCCTCGGCCTCGGCCACGTGGTCATGGACGAGGTGCACTACCTCTCCGACCGGTTCCGCGGCGCCGTGTGGGAAGAGGTGATCATCCACCTCCCCGAGTCCGTGACCCTGGTGTCGCTCTCGGCGACCGTGTCGAACGCGGAGGAGTTCGGCGACTGGCTCGACACCGTGCGCGGCGACACCCAGGTGATCGTCTCCGAGCACCGGCCCGTGCCGCTGTTCCAGCACGTGCTGGCCGGACGCCGGATGTACGACCTGTTCGAGGAGGCCGAGGGCCACAAGAAGGCCGTCAACCCCGACCTGACGCGCATGGCGCGCCTGGAGGCGAGCCGCCCCTCCTACCAGGACCGCAGGCGCGGCCGCGCCATGAAGGAGGCCGACCGGGAGCGGGAGCGCAGACAGCGCTCGCGGGTGTGGACGCCGAGCCGGCCCGAGGTCATCGAGCGGCTGGACTCCGAGGGGCTGCTGCCCGCGATCACCTTCATCTTCAGCCGGGCCGGCTGCGAGGCCGCCGTCCAGCAGTGCCTGTACGCGGGCCTCAGGCTCAACGACGAGGGCGCCCGGGAGCGGGTGCGGGCGCTCGTCGAGGAGCGCACCTCATCCATCCCCCGCGAGGACCTGCACGTCCTGGGCTACTACGAGTGGCTGGAGGGGCTGGAGCGCGGCATCGCCGCCCACCACGCGGGCATGCTGCCCACCTTCAAGGAGGTCGTCGAGGAGCTGTTCGTCCGCGGACTGGTGAAGGCCGTCTTCGCGACCGAGACCCTCGCCCTCGGCATCAACATGCCGGCCCGCTCGGTCGTGCTGGAGAAGCTCGTCAAGTGGAACGGCGAGCAGCACGCCGACATCACCCCCGGCGAGTTCACCCAGCTCACCGGCCGGGCCGGGCGGCGCGGCATCGACGTCGAGGGCCACGCGGTGGTGCTGTGGCAGCGGGCCATGAACCCCGAGCACCTCGCGGGACTGGCCGGCACCCGCACCTACCCGCTGCGCTCCAGCTTCAAGCCGTCGTACAACATGGCGGTCAACCTGGTCGATCAGTTCGGCCGGCACCGCTCGCGGGAGCTGCTCGAGACGTCGTTCGCGCAGTTCCAGGCGGACAAGTCGGTCGTCGGCATCTCCCGGCAGGTGCAGCGCAACGAGGAGGGCCTGGAGGGCTACAAGGCGTCCATGACCTGCCACCTCGGCGACTTCGACGAGTACGCACGGCTGCGCCGCGAGCTGAAGGACCGCGAGCAGGAACTGGCCCGGCAGGGCGCCAACCAGCGGCGAGCCGAGGCCGCCGTGGCGCTGGAGAAGCTGAAGCCGGGCGACGTCATCCACGTGCCGACCGGCAAGTACGCGGGCCTCGCCCTGGTCCTCGACCCGGGACTGCCGGCCGGGCGGTCCAACGGCCACCGCGGCTTCGACCACCACGACGGGCCCCGCCCGCTGGTGCTGACCGCCGAGCGGCAGGTCAAGCGGCTGGCGTCGATCGACTTCCCGGTGCCCGTCGAGGCGCTGGACCGGATGCGGATCCCGAAGTCCTTCAACGCGCGCTCGCCGCAGTCCCGCCGCGACCTCGCCTCCGCGCTGCGCTCCAAGGCCGGGCACATCACGCCGGAGCGGGCCCGCAAGAAGCGCTCCCAGGCCGCCGACGACCGGGAGATCAACCGGCTGCGCAAGGCGATCCGCGCCCACCCGTGCCACGGCTGCGACGACCGCGAAGACCACGCCCGCTGGGCCGAGCGCTACCACCGGCTGCTGCGCGACACCTCGCAGCTGGAGCGCCGGATCGAGGGCCGGACCAACACCATCGCCCGCACCTTCGACCGGATCGTCGCGCTGCTGACCGAGCTGGACTACCTGCGCGGCGACGAGGTCACCGAGCACGGCAAGCGCCTGGCGCGGCTCTACGGCGAGCTGGACCTGCTCGCCAGCGAGTGCCTGCGCGAGGGCGTCTGGGAGGGGCTGTCCCCGGCCGAGCTGGCCGCCTGCGTCTCGGCGCTGGTCTTCGAGTCGCGGGCCGCCGACGACGCGACGGCGCCCAAGGTCCCCTCCGGCAGGGCCAAGGCCGCGCTCGGCGAGACGGTCCGCATCTGGGGCCGCCTAGACGCCCTGGAGGAGGACTTCCGGATCAGCCAGACCGAGGGTGTCGGCCAGCGCGAGCCCGACCTCGGCTTCGCCTGGGCGGCGTACATGTGGGCCTCCGGCAAGGGGCTCGACGAGGTGCTGCGCGAGGTCGAGATGCCGGCCGGCGACTTCGTGCGCTGGTGCAAGCAGGTCATCGACGTCCTCGGCCAGATCTCGGCCGCCGCGCCCGGCGCGGGCTCCACCGTCCCGAAGAACGCGCGCAAGGCGGTCGACGAACTGCTGCGCGGGGTGGTCGCCTACTCGTCCGTGGGCTGACCCCGGCCCTGACACCTCACCCGGCCCGGCGGGAGTACCCGCCGGGCCTTCGCGCGCCGCGCGCCCCGCGCCGGCCTTCCGTGCCCTGCGCGCGCCGCCTCCCGCGCTCTGTGTGCACCGTTCCCTCGTCACGGTGAGTCATTTTCGAGCACGCTTGAGGCATTACTCCACGTGTTCGAACGACTCCCGGGCGTGCAAATGGGCCCGACCATACTCCAGACCCCGTGCCCGTTTCAGGTGCTTGCCGAATATGACACGGCGATGATCCCCCCGGACTAAGCTCGCCCGCAGCGCACCGAGTTGAGGTGTAATCGCGCGCTTGTTCCCAATGCGCCGAAGATCCCGACAACTCCCAGACATACCCCGCCGCAAGCTCCCCCATCCCAGCCGATTCGTTTTCAGAGGGCCTACATGGTGAGTGTTGATTCCCCTCCAGGTCGCCGTGAACTTCCCTACGCGCGAACGCTGTTGCTGCCGGCCATACTGATGGCCGCGGCCACCGGGGCCGCCGTCGCCCTCGTGACGGAACCGGCCCGGCTCGCCGTCGGCCTGTGCGGTGCCGTCGCCACCGTCCTGGTGATCGCCGCGGCCGCCGAAGCGGTACGCCGCGGACGCGCGCTGCGGGCCCAGCGCGCCGAACACGCCCGTCACACCGCGTATCTGGAGCACCGGGCCGCGAGCCATCACGAGGAGATGGTCCGCCTCGGCGCCGAAGTCCTCCCCGACCTCCTGAACTTCATGCGCAGGGGCGTCACACCCCGCGAGCTGATGGGCCGCCTCGGCGAGGTGAACCCCGCCTACGCCGAACTCGGCGAACCCCAGCGCAAGCTGATCCGGATGGTCTGCGAGATCGTCGACCACGAGGACGCCATGCGCGAGTCCGCCGAGCGCTCCTTCGTCGACATCGCCCGCCGGGTCCAGGCGATCGTCCACCAGCAGCAGAAGGAACTCCGCGAGATGGAGGAGGACCACGGGCGCAACCCCGAGGTCTTCGACGACCTCCTGCGCATCGACCACGGCACCTCGCTGATCGGCCGACTCGCCGACTCCATCTCCGTGATCGGCGGCGGCCGGCCCGGACGCCAGTGGCCCGAACCGGTCGCCCTCTACAGCGTGCTGCGCGGCGCCATGTCCCGGATCCTGGAGTACCGCCGGATCAACCTGGCCTCCATCGCCAAGGTCAACATCAAGGGCACCGCCGTCGAACCGGTCATCCACGCGGCGGCCGAACTCCTCGACAACGCCACCCGCTACTCACCGCCCGCGGCCAAGGTGCACGTGACCGCGACCGAGGTGCAGAGCGGTGTGTGCATCGAGATCGAAGACGCCGGCGTCAGCCTCAGCGAGGAGTCCCGCGGCCGCATCGAGGGCCTGCTGGAGCAGGCCAAGCGCGGCACCGACGTGCAGGACCTCGCCCACCACCCGCGCCTGGGCCTGTCCGTGGTCGGCCGGCTGTGCACCCAGTTCGGCATGGACGTCTCGCTGCGGGCCTCCGCGTACGGCGGCGTCCGCGCCATCCTCATCGTGCCCAGCAAGATGATGACCACCGAGCCCGGCGTCGGCCTCGCCCACGGCATCGGCGCCACCTCGATCCCCACCCCCGGCCCCGACGCCCTGCCCGGACCGGAGCGCAAGCCCAAGAAGCGCCGCCCCACCAGCCCCCGGATCCCCGCCACGGTGTCCCTGGAGGACGACGTTCCCGAGGTGACCGAGTGGACGGCGGGCGGGCTCCCGCAGCGCCGCAGCCGGGTCAAGATGCCGCTCAGCCAGCGCCTCGCCGAGCAGGCCGCGTGGGAGCGGGAGGACGCCGAACGCGAGGCCCGGCAGGCCGCCGAGCGCGCCCGCAACGGCATCCCGGCGCCCGCGGAGCCGGAACCCGCGCAGGACAAGGACCAGGGCGGCCTCCCGCCCGGCCACTTCATCGGCGCCTTCTGGGAGGGGCTCAAGCAGCACCCGGGCAGCACGCGCGCCCACCAGGAGTCCAGCAGCAACGAGCCGGCCCACGCCCCGGCAGACGACGAGGGGAACCTCAAGTGATCGAGCAGCAAGGCAAGTTCGACTGGATGCTCCGGGACCTCTACGACGGCGTCCCGGGCATCGAGATGATCGTGGTGCTCTCCGCCGACGGCCTGCGCATCGCCCGCTACTCCGGGGACCCGGACGCCGCCGACCGGGTCGCCGCCGCCTGCGCGGGCCTGCAGAGCCTGGCGAGCGCCGTCAGCCAGGAGATCCCCACCAGCGACGGCGACATGAAGATGGTGCTCATCGAGATGAACGGCGGTTACTTCTACCTGATGGCCGCCGGTCCCAACGCCTATCTCGCCGTGCTCTCCGACGTCCGCTGCGAACCCGGCCGGATGGGCCTGAGCATGGCCGACCTGGTCGCCCGGATCGGCCCCCACCTCACCAGTCCGGCACGGCGCAACGGGCAGACCGTATGACTCCTCCCAGGCGCCAGAGGCGATCCCCCGGGCCCGACCGGCCCGCCGCGCCCGCCCCTCCCGGCGCGCCCGCCAAGGAGGGCGAGGTCCGCAACCCCGAGCGGCTCTTCGTCATCGGCGGTGAGGGAGGCGGCGAACGCGCCGACATCGACCTCGTCACCCTGATCGTGGCCCGCGCCGACCCCCCGGTGTCCGCCACACCGGAGCAGGCCGCCCTGCTCCGGCTGTGCGCCGCACCCCTGTCCGTGGCCGAGCTGTCGGCCTATCTGAGCCTGCCGTTCAGTGTGGTGACCGTGCTGCTCACCGACCTGCTGGCGTCGGAACTGGTGCAGGCCCGCGCCCCGATCGTCCGCCAGAAGGTCGCCGACCGAAACCTCCTCGAAGCGGTGATGCATGGACTTCAAAAGCTCTGACACGATCCCGGGCCCACGGACCGAGGACCGGCTGCCGCACACGGCCGAGGCCGCCGTGAAAATCGTCATCGTGGGCGGCTTCGGGGTCGGCAAGACCACCATGGTCGGTTCGGTCAGCGAGATCCGCCCGCTGACCACCGAGGAGACGATGACCCAGGCCGGCATCGGCGTCGACGACAACTACGGCTCCGCCTCCAAGACGGCCACCACCGTCGCCATGGACTTCGGCCGCATCAGCATCACCGACGAACTGGTGCTCTACCTCTTCGGCACGCCCGGCCAGGAGCGCTTCTGGTTCCTGTGGAACGGCCTGTTCGAGGGCGCCCTCGGCGCCGTGGTCCTGGTCGACACCCGCCGCCTGGAGGTCAGCTTCGACGTCATGGGCCGCCTGGAGGAACGCGGCGTGCCCTTCGTCGTCGCCGTCAACACCTTCCCCGACGCGCCCCGTTACCCCGTCGCGGAACTGCGCACCGCGCTCGACCTGCCCGAGGAGATCCCCATCCTCGACTGCGACGTGCGGCGCCGGGCCTCCAGCCGGGACGTCCTGATGACCCTGATGCGCCTCCTGCACTCCCTCGCCATGAAGGGCGCGCTCACCTGACCGGCGCGCCCCACCGACCCCGACGTGACCCACACCTTCTGACGTGACCACACCTTTTGTTGCGGAGCGAGACTGTGACGCCTGAAAGCCACTCCCCGACCGGAACGGGCGAACCCCTGCTCGAACCACCGCCCGGCTGCCCCGCGCACGGCCTCGGGCCGGGCGGACTGCACCGGCTCCACGAGGCGGAAGACCTGGAGGAGCTGTACGAGAAGCTGCGCGAGCAGCACGGGCCGGTGGCGCCCGCGCTGCTCCACGACGACGTACCCATGTGGGTGGTCCTCGGGCACGCCGAGAACCTGCACATGGTGAGCACCCCCTCCCAGTTCTGCCGCGACAGCCGGATCTGGACCCCGCTCAACGAGGGCATGGTCAAGCCCGACCATCCCCTCATGCCGCACATCGCCTGGCAGCCCATCTGCTCGCACGCCGAGGGCGACGAACACAAGCGGCTGCGCGGCGCGGTCACCAGTGCCATGTCCGACCTCGACTACCGGGAGCTGCGCCGGCACATCAAGCGCTACACCCAGCGCGTCGTCAACCGCTTCTGCGAGGAGGGCCGCGCCGACCTGGTCAGCCAGTTCGCCGAGCACCTGCCGATGGGCGTGATGTGCCATCTGCTCGGCATGCCCGAGGAGTACAACGACCGGCTGGTGGAGGCCGCCCGCGACACCCTCAAGGGCACCGAGACGGCGATCGCCAGCCACGCCTACGTCATGGAGGCGCTGGGACGGCTCACCGCCACCCGCCGGGCCGACCCGGCCGACGACATCGCGGGCCGCCTGGTCACCCACCCGGCCGGGCTCACCGACGACGAGGTCCGCGAACACCTGCGGGTGGTGCTGCTGGCCGCCTACGAGGCGACCGTCAACCTGATCGGCAACGTGATGCGCGTCGTGCTCACCGACCCGGGCTTCCGCGCCCAGCTCAGCGGCGGCCAGATGACGGTGCCCCAGGCGGTCGAGCAGTCCCTGTGGGACGAGCCGCCGTTCAGCACCGTCTTCGCCTACTTCGCCAAGCAGGAGACGGAACTCGGCGGCCAGCGCATCCGGGCCGGCGACGGCCTGCTGCTCGGCATCGCGCCGGGCAACGTCGACCCGCGCATCCGTCCCGACCTGGACGCCAGCATGATGGGCAACCGCGCCCACCTCGCCTTCGGCGGCGGCCCGCACGAATGCCCGGGGCAGGACATCGGGCGGGCCATCGCCGACGCCGGCATCGACGCGCTGCTGATGCGGCTGCCCGACCTCCAGCTCGACTGCGACGAGGACGACCTGCGCTGGCGGTCGTCGATCGCCTCGCGGCACCTGGTGGAACTGCCGGTCCGTTTCGAGCCCAGGGCGCAGCAGGACATCATGCAGCAGCCGAGTCACGCCCCGACCCCGGAACGGCACGCACCCTGGCACGTCGGCCTGCCGAAGCCGGAACGGCGGGCACAGCCGCCGCTGCCCACGCAGCCGCCGCAGCCCGTGTCGGTGACGGCCGCCGAGCCTCAGCAGGCACCGGGAGCGGGGCAGCCCCGCCCCCGCGGTGCCTTGCAGCGCTTCCTGCTCTGGTGGCGCGGCTACTGACGGCCGGCCCGGCCCTCCCGCGCGGCCCAGTCCTCGTACGCGGTCCAGGCGCCGAGGGACCGGCCGCTGCGGAAGCGGTGCTCGCGCCCCGTGACCGGATCGGTGAACCCCAGCTCCCGCGCGAGCAGTTGCAGCGGGCGCCGGAAGTCACCGGCCGGCACGGGAGCGGCCACCTCCGGGTAGAGGGGGTCGCCGAGGATCGGCACGCCGAGCGCGTTCAGGTGGACGCGCAGCTGGTGCGTCTGGCCGGTGCCGGGCACCAGCCGGTACCGGCCCAGCCCGTGCTCCGGCCGGTGGGCGAGCAGTTCGACGCGGGTCACGGCGTTCGGCTCGCCGGCCACCTCGCGGGCGGCGAGCACCCCGCGCTCCTTCAGGATCCGGCTGCGGACCGTCCGGGGGAGGGCGAGCGCCGCGTCGTACGGAGCGACGGCCTCGTACACCTTGTGCACCCGCCGGTCGGCGAACAGGCCCTGGTACGCGCCGCGTTCCCCGGGGCGCACGGTGAACAGGACCAGCCCCGCCGTGAGCCGGTCCAGGCGGTGCGCCGCACCCAGCGCCGGGATGTCCAGCTCCCGGCGCAGCCGTGCCAGCGCGGTCTGCGTGACGTGGCCGCCGCGCGGGGTGGTGGCCAGGAAGTGCGGCTTGTCCGCGACGACGATGTGCGCGTCGCGGTACACGATCTCCAGCGGGAAGGGGACGGGCACCTCGACGGGCAGCTCGCGGTGGAACCACACGAACATGCCCGGCTCGTACGGCGCGTCGCCCGCCACGGGGCGGCCGTCCGCCCCGACGAACACCCCGGCGTCGAACATGCCGTCGACCACACCGGCGCCCGCGGCCGACAGCCGCTCCGTCAGGTACTCCCGCACCGTGGACCACGGCCCGTCCGCGGGCAGCCGCACCCGCACCGCGTCGATGCCGTCGCGCTGCGGCAGGGGCGAGGGCGGGGGAGGGGTACGGCGTCTCATCACCTGCCAGCGTACGAGGCGGTGACCCGCGGCGGCGGACCGAGTGGGCCGAGCCCGCCGGAAAACCGCTGGGCCGGGGCCCGGGCCCCTTGGCAGGATGCCGTCCATGCCCTTCCTGACACGCCCGGTCCTCGCGGCCGGCACCTTTTCCGGCGCGCCGCAGCCCACACTCCCCACCGGCGACGGGCTGGTGCTGCGTCCCTGGCGCACCGAGGACGCCCCCGCCGTGCACGTGGCCTTCCAGGACCCGGTGATGCACCAGTGGCACGCCCGCGCGGCCGACTCCGAGGAGGAGGTGCGGGGCTGGATCACCGAGTGGCAGGGCGCCTGGGAACGGGAGCGCGGCGTCCAGTGGGCCGTCGCGGACGCGGCGGACGACCGACTGCTCGGCCGGGTGGCGCTGCGCGAATGGGTGCTCGGTGACGGGGTGGCCGAGGTGGCCTACTGGACGACGGCCGACACCCGCGGCCGGGGCGTCGCCGCACGGGCCACCCGGACCCTGACCCACTGGGCGCTGGACGAGATCGGCTTCCAGCGCCTCGAACTCCTGCACGCGGTGGCCAACGACGCCTCGTGCCGGGTCGCCCAGAAGACCGGCTTCGCCCTGGAGGGCACCAAGCGCAAGGCCGTCCTCCACCCCGACGGGTGGCACGACATGCACCTGCACGCACGCGTACGCGGCGACTGACGCAAGCGTGACCCACGGGGCCGCCAGGGCTCCGGGCGGGCGGGGCTGCCACGGGGCCCAGGGAGGTGCCGGGGTGCTGCCGCGCCGCGCTCTGGGGCCGGTGCACGACGCGTGCCCGTGCGGGCGCGAAACGCGGCGACCGACGGGCTCGTGGCCCGCGCAGGGCTGCCAGGGGTCCCACGGGGCCGCCAGGGCTCCGGGCGGGCAGGGCTGCCACTGGGCCCGGGGAGGTGCCGGGGTGCTGCCGCGCCGCGCTCTGGGGCCGGTGCACGACGCGTGCCCGTGCGGGCGCGAACGCGGCGACCGACGGGCTCGTAGCCGTGCGGGGCCGCCAGAGGCCCGGCGGGCGGGTGTTCGCCGGTGGGCGACGCCGTTACGCGGCCGTCGCGCCCTCCTGCTCGGCCTCGACGCGGGCGTTCCACTCGCGCTTGGAGGCCTGCCAGCCGTCCTCGTTGTGGCCGAGGCGCCAGTAGCCGGAGATGGACAGGTCCTCGCGGGGAATCTCGCGCTCCAGGCGGAGGTACCGGCGCAGCTCCTTCACGCAGGCCGCCTCGCCGTGGACGAACGCGTGCAGCCTGCCCTCGGGGAACTCCAGGGCGCGCACGGCCTCGGCCAGAGCCTGCCCGACCGGACGGCCGGCGCGGTGCAGCCAGACGACCTCCACGTCGGAGTCGATCTTCTGCTCCTCCTCGGGCCCCTCGACCTCGACGAAGGCGTACGCGCGAGCGCCGTCGGGCAGCGCCTCCAGGGAGCGGGCGATAGCGGGCAGCGCGCTCTCGTCACCGGCGAGCAGGTGCCAGTCGGCGGCGGGGTCGGGGGCGTAGGCGCCGCCGGGGCCCATGAAGTGGACCGTCTCGCCCGGCCGCACCCGCTTCGCCCAGGGCCCGGCGAGCCCCTCGTCGCCGTGGATGACGAAGTCCAGCGTCATCTCACGGTGCTCGGCGTCCCAGTGGCGGACGGTGTACGTCCGGGTCACCGGCCACTGCTCGCGGGGAAAGTCCTCGCGGATCCGCTCCATGTCGAAGGGCTCCGGGTAGGTCGCGCCCCCGGAGGGGAAGAGCAGCTTCACATAGTGGTCGGTGCAGGTGTCCGCCGCGAACGCGGAGAGTCCCTCGCCGCCGAGCACCACGCGCTGCATGTGCGGGGTCAGCCGCTCGGTGCGGACGACCTGCGCGGTGTGCGGCTTGCGCGGCTTGCGTGCCGGACGGTCTGCCATGACGGCCTCCCTGCTCCCTGCGTGAGATTCCGTGAGTTAGGTATACCTAAGCTAGCATCCCGACCCGTGTGTGGCTCATGGAAACGGGCCGCCGCGCGGCGCCGCTCAGGCGGTGAGCGTGGTCAGCAGGCGCTGCAGTGACCCGCCCAGTCCCCAGCGGGCCGCCAGTGCGTCCAGCGCTGCGGCGTCGCGCGGGCCGTGCGGCAGGGCGGTGCCGGTGTCCGGCAGCGGCACGTCGGCCGCGACCCTGACGACCTTCGGGGCGACCGCGAGGTACGGCCCGGCCTCGGTCAGCCGCTTGCGCTGCGTGGGCGTCAGCCTGGCCTTCGGGTCGTCGACGGCGGCCTGGATCCCGGCCAGGTCCCCGAACTCGGCGAGCAGCTTGGCCGCCGTCTTCTCGCCGATGCCGGGCACCCCGGGCAGCCCGTCGCTCGGGTCGCCCCGCAGCAGCGCCAGATCGGCGTACCCGGCGCCGTCGACGCCGTACTTCTCGCGCAGCGCGGCCTCGTCGACGAGGTTGAGCGTGCCGACCCCCTTGACCGGGTAGAGCACGCGCACGCCGCGGGCGTCGTCGACGAGCTGGTACAGGTCACGGTCCCCGGTGACGATGTCGACCGGGCCGGTGGCCCGCGCGGTGTAGGTGCCGATGACGTCGTCCGCCTCGTACCCCGCCACGCCGACCCGGGCGATGCCGAGCGCGTCGAGGACGGCCTCGATGACCGGCACCTGCGGGGACAGCGTGTCGGGCACCTCCTCCGCGTCGGGGCCGGCCGGCCGTTCCTCGGCCACGCGGTGCGCCTTGTAGGAGGGGATCAGCTCCACCCGCCAGTGCGGTCGCCAGTCGGCGTCCATGCACGCCACCAGGTGCTCGGGCCGGTGGTCCTTCACCAGGCGGTCGATGAAGTCCAGCAGGCCGCGCACGGCGTTCACCGGCGTGCCGTCGGGCGCCTTCACCGAGTCCGGCACGCCGAAGTAGGCGCGGAAGTAGAGGGAGGCGGTGTCGAGAAGCATCAGTCGTCCGGTCACGCCTCGCAATCATGCCGCAGGTCGGGTGTGCGGGCGGGGGAGGACGTGTGAACTGGCTCACTTAAATGTTTGGCGCATAAGCATCGGGGCAGGCGCGCAGCCGGGCCGAAGCTGGTTGATGCATTCAACTGTTAGGGGAGCTTTGGGCCCTGCCCCTGCCCCCGACCCAAGAGGTAAGCGTGTCAGCCAGACTAGAGGCCGAGAACCTGTACAAGGTCTTCGGCAGGAAACCGGATCAGGCGGTCGAACGACTGCGCCAGGGCGAAGACGTCCGGGAGGAACTGCGCGCCGACGGCACCACCGCCGCCGTCATCGACGCGTCCTTCACCGTGGAGCCCGGCGAGATCTTCGTGGTCATGGGGCTGTCCGGATCAGGCAAGTCCACGCTGCTGCGCATGCTCAACGGTCTGTCGGAGCCGACCGCCGGGCACGTCCGCTTCGGGGGGCAGGACCTCACCGCGCTCAGCGACCGCGAGCTGCGCATGGTCCGTTCCATGAAGATCAGCATGGTCTTCCAGCACTTCGCGCTCTTCCCCCACCGCAGCGTCCGTGACAACGCTGCCTACGGTCTTGAAGTGCAGGGCGTGCCCCGCGCCGAGCGCGAACGCCGCGCCGACGAGGCGCTCGCCCTGTGCGGTCTGGCCGGCTGGGAGAAGTCCTGGCCCGACGAGCTGTCCGGCGGCATGCAGCAGCGCGTCGGCCTGGCCCGCGCGCTCGCCACCGACGCCGACCTGCTGCTGATGGACGAGTCCTTCAGCGCCCTCGACCCGCTGATCCGCCGCGACATGCAGGACCAGCTGCTCGACCTGCAGAAGACCCTGAAGAAGACCATCGTCTTCATCACCCACGACCTCAACGAGGCCATGCGCCTGGGCGACCGCATCGCCATGATGCGCGACGGCCGGATCGTGCAGATAGGCACCGCGCAGGACATCCTGATACGTCCCGCCAACGACTACGTCGCCTCCTTCACCAAGGACGTCGACCGCTCCCGCGTCCTGACCACGGCTTCCGTCATGGAGACCGACGTGCGCGGCGACGAGGCGGACTGCGACTGCGAGACCGCCACGCCCGAGACGCCGTTCTCGGAGCTGTGCGCGATCAGCGCCCGCGTGCCCCACGCGGTGGCGGTGGTCGACGGTGACCGCCGGCTGGTCGGCGTCGTCCCGGCCCAGCGGCTCATCGGCTTCCTCGGCGACGACGAGGACGTGGTCCCCGGTGTCTGCGACAGCCCGCGGGACAAGGGCGGCAAGAAGGTGATCAGCCGTGCCTAGGATCCCCCTCGGCGACTGGGTCAACAGCACCGTCGACTGGCTGCTCGACAACGTCTCCTGGCTCTTCACCTTCCTCAAGGACATCTTCACCGGCGCCTACGACGGCATCAACGCCGTCCTCCAGGCCCCCGAGCCGCTGCTGCTCGCCGGCATCTTCGCCGTGATCGCCTTCTGGCTGCGCGGCACCTTCGCGGGCATCCTCTCCTTCGCCGGGTTCGCCTTCATCGACTCCCTCGAACTGTGGGAGAACGCGATGGTCACCCTCGCGCTCCTGCTGGTCGCCACGATCATCGCCCTGGTCGTGGCGGTGCCGGTGGGCATCTGGGCGGCCCGCTCGGACCGGGTGAGCGCGTTCGTGCGGCCGGTCCTGGACTTCATGCAGACGCTGCCCGCGATGATCTACCTGATCCCGGCGATCCTGTTCTTCGGGACCGGCTCCGCCCCGGGCATCGTGGCCACCCTGATCTTCGCCCTCGCCCCCGGCGTCCGCATGACCGAGCTGGGCATCCGCCAGGTCGACAAGGAGCTGGTCGAGGCGGCCGAGGCGTTCGGCACCACGCCCGGCAACACCCTGCTGCGCGTCCAGCTCCCGCTGGCGCTGCCCACGGTGATGGCGGGCGTCAACCAGGTCATCATGCTCGGCCTGTCCATGGCCGCGATCGCCGGCATGGTCGGCACCGGTGGCCTCGGCGGCGACGTCATGGAGTCCATCGGCCAGCTCAACGTCGGCCTCGGCGCCGAGGCCGGTCTCGCCATCGTGATCCTCGCGATCTACCTGGACCGCATGACCAGCGCCCTGGGCACCCACGTCTCCCCGCTGGGCCGCCGCGCCGCCGCCAAGGCGCGCGCCGCCAAGGGCCTGAAGATCTGGTCCTACCGCCCCCAGCCGCAGGTCGCCGTGGTCGGCATCGTGATCCTCGCCCTGGTGGCCGGCGGCATGGGCATGTTCGGCGGCGGCTCCGACGACGCCGACACGGCCGGCGGCGGCAAGAACGTCGGCGACGGCAAGAAGGTCTCCATCGGCTACATCCCCTGGGACGAGGGCGTCGCCTCCACCTTCCTGTGGAAGGAGATCCTGGAGCAGCGCGGCTTCGAGGTCGAGGCCAAGCAGTTCGAGGCCGGCCCGCTCTACACCGCGCTCGCCCAGGGCAACATCGACTTCCAGACCGACTCGTGGCTGCCGACGACCCACGAGCAGTACTGGAAGAAGTACGGCAAGCAGCTCGAGGACCTCGGCTCCTGGTACGACGAGACGTCGCTGGAGCTGACCGTCCCGGCGTACATGAAGGACATCAACTCCCTCGAGGACCTCAAGGGCAAGGCCGACCTCTTCGGCGGGAAGATCACCGGCATCGAGCCCAGCGCCGGTGAGATGAACCTGCTCAAGACCAAGGTGCTCAAGGAGTACGGCCTCGACAAGGAGTACAAGGTCGTCGACAGCTCCACGCCGGCGATGCTGGCCGAGCTGAAGCGGGCCTACAGCAAGCAGGAACCGATCGTCACCACGCTGTGGTCCCCGCACTGGGCGTACAACGACTACAAGCTGAAGAAGCTGAAGGACCCCAAGGGCGCCTGGGGCAAGGGCGACGGCGTGCACTCGCTGTCCCGCAAGGGCTTCTCGGGCGACAACCCGGTCGTGGCCAAGTGGCTGAAGGACTTCTCCATGACGGAGAAGCAGCTCACCAGCCTCGAGGCCGAGATCAACAAGGCCGGCAAGGGACAGCAGCAGGAGGCCGTCCGCACCTGGCTCGAGGCCAACCCGGGCGTCGTCGACAAGCTCGCCCCGGTCGAGGGCGGCTCCGGCGCCACTCCCGCGGAGGCCAAGCAGCCGCTCGACGTGGCCTGGTTCCCCTGGGAGGAGGACGTCGCCGTCACCTACCTGTGGAAGAACGTCCTCGAGCGCCGCGGCTACAAGATGAACCTGAAGCAGATGGACGTCGGCCCGGTCTACACCGGCCTCGCCTCCGGCGGCATCGACCTCAACTTCGACGCCTGGCTGCCCTACGCCCAGAGCAACTACTGGAACAAGCACAAGGACAACCTCGTCGACCTGGGCACCTGGTACGAACCGACCTCCCTGGAGATCGCCGTCCCCTCGTACGTGAAGGACGTCAAGTCCCTCGCCGACCTCAAGGGCAAGAGCGACCTCTTCGACGGGAAGATCATCGGCATCGAGCCCGGCACCGGTGAGATGCAGCTGCTGAAGAACGACGTCCTGCCCGGCTACGGCCTCGAGGACGAGTACGAGGTCGTCGACGGCTCCACGCCCGCCATGCTGGCCGAGCTCAAGCGGGCCCTCGCCAAGAAGGAGCCGGTCGCGGTCACCCTGTGGTCGCCGCACTGGGCCTACAGCGACTACGAGCTGACCAAGCTGAAGGACCCGAAGAAGGCCTTCGGCGAGGGCAACACGATCCGGACCATCTCCAGCAAGAAGTTCCCCGAGCAGTATCCGCAGCTCACGAAGTGGATCAAGAACTTCAAGATGAGCGAGGACGAGCTGGGCAGCCTGGAGGCCGAGATCAAGGACCGCGGTCAGGGCCAGGAGGAGGAAGCCGTCGCCGCCTGGCTGAAGGAGCACCCGGACGTCGTCGGCCGGATGACCCCGCAGTAGCGCGGCACTCCGCGACGGTCACCCCGAGGGGTGGGCCCGGCGGCGTCTTCCCCAGGCGCCCCGGGTCCACCCCTCGGGCCGTTCCCGGACCGGACACGGTAGGGATTCGGCCAACCACGGAGCGCCAGGTCCCGGCCTGAGCGTGCCCCGGCCCGGGCGCGGGAGGCTGGCGGGAACACGGAAGGCCGTCCACGCCTTGAACCGGTAAGGCCTGCGCCACGGCGCGCGGACGGTCCCGCCCGTGGCGAGAAACGTGAGGTCGCGGCCACCACACCGTGACATCGATGTGACGGCCGCATGAAACGGTTTGCCGAACATGCGTAGGGTGCAGAGAAACTCATCAGGACGACGGGTGAAGGAGGGAGCCGGAGCGATGGGCGACCACAAAGATCAGCACCTCCGGGTGGGCGCGGCCGTACGGCGGCGGCGCCGGGACCTCGAACTCACCCTCGCCGTGGTGTCCGAGCGCAGCGGCCTGTCCGTGCCCTTCCTGAGCCAGATCGAGAACGACCGGGCGCGGCCCAGCCAGACCTCCCTGGAGAAGGTGGCCGACGCCCTGCGCACCACCGCCGTGGAACTGCTCGCCGCGGCCGACCCCGCGTGCAGCGTCGACGTGGTCCGTGCCGAGGAGCCCGACCCCGAGCTGGCACCCAGGGTGCGCTCCCTGGTGCGCGGGCACCACCAGATGCACGCCTCCGAGTTCACCGGCGACCACGACGCCGGCCGGGAACTGCAGTACCGCAACGACCAGTTGATGTTCGTCGCCGAGGGCGCCGTCGAGATCGAGGCCGAGGGCCGGGCCTACCGGCTCGGGCGCGGCGACACGCTGTACCTCACCGGCGGGGTCCGGCACCGCTGGCGGGCCACCGTGCCGGACACCCGGCTGATCGTCGTCGCCGTCGCCGAGCACATCGAGGCGGTCCGGGAAGGCCCCCGCCGGTGAGGGCGTGCCGGTGAGGGTGGTCTCCCTGGTGCCGTCGCTGACCGAGGCGGTGGCCCGTACCGTGCCGGGTGCCCTGGTCGGCGCCACGGACTGGTGCACCCACCCGGCCGGTCTCGACGTCGTCCGCGTCGGCGGCACCAAGAACCCGGACACCGACCGCGTCCTCTCCCTCGCCCCGGACCTGGTCGTCGCCAACGAGGAGGAGAACCGCGCCCCCGACCTGGACGTCCTGCGTGCGGCGGGCGTCGAGGTGCTGGTGACCGAGGTGCGCACCGTCCCGCAGGCCGTCACCGAGCTGGACCGGGTGCTGACCGCCTGCGGCGCGCCCTCCCGACCCCGCTGGCTGGACGAGGCGCAGGCCGCCTGGGCGGACCCGCCCGCCCCCGAGCGGCGTGCCACGGCCGTCGTACCGATCTGGCGCAGGCCCTGGATGGTGCTGGGCCGCGACACCTTCGCGGGCGACGTCCTGGCCCGCCTCGGTGTCAACCACCTGTACGCCGCGCACGCCGAGCGCTACCCGAGGATCCCGGTGGACGAACTGCGGGCGGCCGGCCCGGATGTCGTGGTCCTGCCCGACGAGCCGTACCGCTTCACCGCCGACGACGGCCCGGAGGCCTTCCCCGGCCTGCCCTGTGCCCTCGTCGACGGGCGGCACCTCACGTGGTACGGGCCGTCGCTGGCCGAGGCGCCCCGGGTGCTGGCCGCGGCCCTGCGAGCAGCACGCCGCTGAACAGGCCGCGCGCGGTGTGCACGGCGGCCACGGCCCAGGCGGCGACGAGGAGGACGTACAGGGCGACGGTGAGCCCGTCGTAGACGACCAGGCCCGTCTCGCGGGCCAGCGCCTCGGCGCCGGTGACGCAGGTGCCCACCGGGAAGGTGAAGGACCACCAGGTCATCGAGAAGCGCATGCCCGCCCGGCGGGCCCGGACGACGTGCGCGGCGGCGAGGGCCAGCCACATCAGCGCGAAGCCCGTCACGGGCACCCCGTACAGCACGGCGAAGACCGCGAAGCCCTCGGCGTACGGCCCCGGCACGACCCCCGGCGCCACGTCGGCGAACTTCCCCACGGCGGTCGTCGACTGCCCGAGCGGGCCGAGGACCAGGAACAGCGACGGGGTGAGCGCGAGCGGCAGCGGCCCGCCGGTGAGCAGCCTGCCGAAGACCACCGGCAGCGTCACCAGCGTCGCGAACAGACTCATGCCGAACATGGCCACACAGGCGAGCAGCAGCGTCTCACGGGGCTGCCCCGCCGGGAGGTGCGGCACCAGCAGCGGTCCGACGGCCGCGGACACCATCGGCGCGACGAGCGGCAGCAGCCACACCGGGCTGGCCTGCCCCGGCTCGACGCGGTGGCGTACGGCCATCAGGTACGGCACGGCGACCGCCGCCGCGAGTCCGATCACCGTACCGGCGGTGAACAGCACCGTGTCCAGGGCGACCGCGGCCGGTGTGCCGATCCAGTCCCGGCCGAGGGCCAGGGCGCCGCCGCCGACCGCCAGCAGGGCCATCGACAGGCAGCCGTAGAACGGGGCCGCCGACGGGTCGAGGAGGTGGGCGCGGGCCTGGTCGCGGTGGTGGAGCCAGTGCAGCGACCTGGCGGTCAGCAGGACCACCAGCAGGACGAGGGACAGGGCCCAGACCGCGGTGCAGGCGGCGCGCAGGCCGGCCACGTGCCCCGGGAGCGCGGCTCCGGCCGTGCCGACGATGGCGGTGCCCATGACGCACGCGTACCAGTTGGGCCCGAGATGCCGGACGGCCGGGACCCGCCGGGTGACCTGGCCGGCGGCGGTGGAGGAGGGGGAGGGCGAGGGGGAGCGGGGCTGGGCTGCGGTGACCATGGCTCCACGGTCGTGGCGTGCGTAGTGCCTGACCAGGGACCCTGTTTCTATGAGGACATAAGCTGGGGTTATGGGCAGCGGCGCGGGCAGCAGTACGAACGGTGGCACGGGCGGTGGCACCGAGGGCGGGCACGACACACGGGCACGGCAGGTGGCGGGCTCGCTGGCACACCGGGTACCGGACCTCGGGGCGATGGAGCTGTTGCTGGCGGTGGCCCGGCTGGGCAGCCTCGGCGGGGCGGCGCGCGAGCTGGGCATCACCCAGCCGGCCGCCAGCAGCCGCATCCGCTCGATGGAACGGCAACTCGGCGTCGCCCTGGTGGACCGCTCGCCGCGCGGCTCCCGGCTCACCGACGCGGGGGCGCTGGTCACGGACTGGGCGCGGCGGATCGTGGAGGCCGCCGAGGCGTTCGACGCGGGCGCGCAGGCGCTGCGCGACCGCCGGGACTCGCGGCTCCGGGTCGCGGCGAGCATGACGATCGCCGAGTACCTGCTGCCGGGCTGGCTGGTCGCGCTGCGCGCCCAGCTGCCGGACACCGCGGTGTCGCTGCTCGCGGGCAACTCGGCGGCCGTCGCGGAGCGCCTGCTGGCCGACGACGCCGACCTCGGCTTCGTGGAGGGGGTCAGTGTGCCGACCGGCCTGGACTCCGCGGTCATCGGCCACGACCGGCTCATCGTCGTGACCGCGCCGGGTCACCCCTGGGCCCGGCGCCGACGCCCGCTGGAGGCGGCGGAGCTGGCGGCCACCCCGCTGATCCTGCGGGAGAAGGGCTCGGGCACCCGGCAGGTCCTGGACGCGGCGCTGGGCGGCCTGGCCCGCCCCCTGATCGAGCTGTCCTCGACCACGGCGGTGAAGGCCGCCGCGGTGGGCGGCGCCGGCCCGTCCGTCCTCAGCGAGCTCGCCGTCGGCGAGGAACTGACCACCCGGCGCCTGGTGAGCGTCCCCGTGGCCGACGTCGTCCTGGCCCGCGACCTGCGAGCGGTCTGGCCCACCGGCCACCGCCCCACCGGCCCGGCCCGCCAACTGCTGTCCCTGACCAGGGCGTAGCAGCGCCGGCACAGCCGATCGGGGCCCGCCCCGCAATCGCACGGGCGACCGGCCCGCCCCGTGGGTTGCGAGCCGTGGTGCCGGTCAGGGCCCGTCCGGGGGGTGTGGGGGCCGTCCTGTCCAGCGGGCCGCGGTGTCGTCCGATCCGTCGGTCCCGGTGCCGCTGGTGGGTTCGTGGAGGGGCGTTGCCGACTTGGGCGTGGGCGCGCCGACGGGGCCGGTCGAGGCCTGTCCGGGGGCGCCGTGGGCCCCGGCCCGGCGGGCTGCGACGCCGCGTGGTCCGTCGGTCCACGTGCCGCCGGTCCGGCTCGTCGACGGGCGTTGGCGACCCGGGTGCGGGGTGCGGGGTGCGGGGTGCGGGGTGCGGTGACGGGGCCAGGCCGGGACCGGTCCGGGGCGGTGCGCGGGACCTCGGGGCCCGCGGGGCGTGCTGCGTGTGGCGTGCGGCGTGCGGCGTGCTCGCACGTTCCGCCGGGGCGGTGGTCGGGCGTCGCCGTCTTCGTCACCGGCCGGGGCCGGGCCGGTCCTCGGGCACCGGTCGGCCCGGACGGGCCGCGGCCACCAGGGGGGCGTTGGCGACCCGGGTGCGGGGCGCGGCGACGGGGCCAGGCCGGGACCGGTCCGGGGCGGTGCGCGGGACCTCGGGGCCCGCGGGCCGCGGGGCGTGCGGCGTGCTCGCACGTTTCGCCGGGGCGGTGGTCGGGCGTCGCCGTCTTCGTCACCGGCCGGGGCCGGGCCGGTCCTCGGGCACCGGTCGGCCCGGACGGGCCGCGGCCACCAGGGCCCGCATCACCCGTACGTCCTCGCCCATCTCCGGATGCCACTGCACGCCCAGGACCCAGCCGGAACCGGAGGGCATCTCCAGGGCCTCCACGGTGCCGTCCGCCGCGTGGGCCGAGGCGACCAGACCGCTGCCGAGCCGGTCCACCGCCTGGTGGTGGTACGTCGGAACGAACGTCTCCTCCGGCACGGCACCGGCGTACAGCGTGCCCGGCACCGGCCGGACCGGGTGGCCGCCGAAGACGCCCACCACCTCGGCGTGCCCCTCGATGTGCTGGACGAGGGTGCCGCCCAGGGCGACGTTGAGCAGCTGCATGCCCCGGCAGATGCCCAGCAGCGGGACGCGCGCGGCCAGGGCCGCCTCGATGAGCGCCAGCTCCCAGGTGTCCCGGGCCCGGGCCGGCGGGCCGGTGCGCGGGTCGGGCTCGGCGCCGTAACGCACCGGCTCCACGTCCGGGCCGCCCGCGATCACCACCCCGTCGACGCGGGCGACGGTCGCCGCGGCGTGCTCCGGCGCGTCCGGCGGGAGCATCGCGGCCAGACCGCCCGCCCGCTGCACCAGCCGCGGATATCCGGCCGGCAACAGCGCCGCCTCCAGCTCCCACACGCCCCAGCGCGCCCCGGACTCCAGATACGTGCTGACACCGATCAGCGGCCGGTCGGCCATCCGTCCTCCAGGTGATGGATCGGGCAATGGACCGTTCCCACACCTTTGCCGGAGCGCGTGGTCACGGCAATACGCTCACGTCAGAAACCCGCGCAGCAGCGCCGCCGTGCCCGCGCAGTGCTCCCGGGCGATCTCCCGCGCCCCGTCCGCGTCCCCGTCGAGCACCGCCTCCACCAGCGCGGCGTGCTGACGCTGGGAGTGCTCCAGGTTGCGCACCAGCAGCGGGATGCAGTCCAGCAGGTCGTTCAGGGTGGCGCGGACGGCCGCGTACTGCGCCGCCAGCGCCGGTGAGCCGCACAGCTCCGCCAGGGTCAGGTGCAGCATCGTGTCCAGCCGCCGGTACTGCGCGAGCGGCGCGTCCCGCGTGCCGGCCAGCGCGTCGCGCAGCCGCGCCGCCCGCGCCCCGGCCAGACCGTGCGCCGCGCACAGCCCGGCCGCGCCCGCCTCCAGCACCTCCCGGAAGCGCAGCACGTCCTCGATGTCGACCCCGGCCACCCGGCGCCGCAGCTCGTCCTCGCCGCCCGCGTCCGCCCGGGGCAGCACGAACGTCCCGCCGTAGCGGCCGCGCCGCGCCTGCACCAGCCCCTGGTCCTGGAGCACCCGCAGCACCTCGCGCAGCGTGACGCGGCTGATGCCCAGCCGCTCCGCCAGCTCCCGCTCGGCCGGCAGCCGCTCGCCCGCCGCCACCAGGCCCAGCCTGACGACCTGGAGGATCTGCTCCAGCGCCTCCTCGAAGCCGTTCCCGGCGCGCACCGGCCGCAGCACCGGCGCCAGCCGGTCCGTCACGCTCCCGGCACTCCCGCCGGATTCCTCCCGCACGCGGCCGCGCCCCCTTCCCAACCAAAGGTTCCCGGCAATACCTTATGTCTCCCGGCCAGAAGGAGGCTCTCCCCGTGGCAGACCGCACACCCCCGCTCGGGGTCGAGGAACTGCACGCCCTCGTCGCCGCCGGTGACATCGACACCGTCGTCCTCGCCTTCCCCGACATGCAGGGCCGCCTCCAGGGCAAGCGGTTCGCCGCCCGGTTCTTCCTCGACGAGGTCCTGGAACACGGCACCGAGGGCTGCAACTACCTCCTCGCCGTGGACGCCGACATGAACACCGTCGACGGCTACGCCATGTCCTCCTGGGACCGCGGCTACGGCGACTTCGCCATGCGCGCCGACCCGGCCACCCTGCGCCGGCTCCCCTGGAACGAGGGCACCGCGATGGCCGTCGCCGACCTCGCCTGGGAGGACGGCTCCCCGGTGCTCGCCGCGCCCCGCCAGATCCTGCGCCGCCAGCTGGAGCGGCTCGCCGGACACGGGTACACCGCACAGGTCGGCACCGAGCTGGAGTTCATCGTCTTCCGGGACACCTACGAACACGCCTGGGACGCGAACTACCGCGGCCTGACCCCGGCCAACCAGTACAACGTCGACTACTCCGTCCTCGGCACCGGCCGCGTCGAACCCCTGCTGCGCCGCATCCGCAACGAGATGGCCGGCGCCGGCCTCACCGTCGAGTCCGCCAAGGGCGAGTGCAACCCCGGCCAGCACGAGATCGCCTTCCGCTACGACGAGGCCCTGGTCACCTGCGACCAGCACGCCGTCTACAAGACCGGCGCCAAGGAGATCGCCGCCCAGGAGGGCATGTCCCTCACCTTCATGGCCAAGTACAACGAGCTGGAAGGCAACTCCTGCCACATCCACCTCTCGCTCGCCGACGCCGACGGCCGCAACGCCATGGCCGAGGGAGGGGGAATGTCCGACGTCATGCGGCACTTCCTCGCCGGACAGCTGGTGGCGCTGCGCGAGTTCTCCCTCCTCTACGCCCCGCACATCAACTCCTACAAGCGCTTCCAGCCCGGTTCCTTCGCCCCCACCGCCGTCGCCTGGGGCCACGACAACCGCACCTGCGCCCTGCGCGTCGTCGGCCACGGCCGCTCCCTCCGCTTCGAGAACCGGCTCCCCGGCGGCGACGTCAACCCCTACCTCGCGGTGGCCGGCCTGGTCGCGGCCGGACTGCACGGCATCGAGCAGCGGCTGGAACTGCCCGAGCCCTGCCCCGGCAACGCGTACACCGCCGACTTCGCGCACGTCCCCACCACCCTGCGCGAGGCCGCCGAGCTGTGGGAGAACAGCGCTCTGGCCAAGGCCGCCTTCGGGGACGAGGTCGTCGCCCACTACCGGAACATGGCCCGCGTCGAACTGGACGCCTTCGACGCCGCCGTCACCGACTGGGAACTGCGCCGCTCCTTCGAACGCATGTGAGGCACCGGTTGTCCGAGCTGTCCGAGCTGTCTGACCTCTCCGAGCCGTCCGAGAGGCTCCCCGACGAGCTACATGTCCTGAACCCCGCCACCGAAGAGGTCGTCGCCACCGTCCCCGCCGCCTCCGCGGCCGACGTGGACGCCGCCGTCGCCCGCGCCGCACGGGCGCAGACCGCCTGGGCCGCCCTCGCCCCCGGCGACCGGGCCCGGCTGCTGCGCCGCTTCGCCGTCACCGTCGACGAGCACCTGGAGGAGCTGGCCCGTCTGGAGGTCCGCCAGGCCGGGCACCTCCTCGGCAACGCCCGCTGGGAGGCCGGCAACGTCCGCGACCTGCTCGACTACGCCGCCGGGGGAGTCGAGCGGCTCACCGGACGCCAGATCCCGGTGGCCGGCGGCCTGGACATCACGCTCCTCGAACCACTCGGCGTCGTGGGCGTCATCGCCCCCTGGAACTTCCCGATGCCGATCGCGGCCTGGGCCACGGCACCGGCGCTCGCGGCGGGCAACGCGGTCCTCCTCAAGCCCGCCGAGACGACCCCGCTCACCGCGCTCCGCCTGGCCGAACTCGCCCTGGTCGCAGGCCTTCCCGAGGACCTGTTCCAGGTGCTGCCCGGGCACGGGCCGGTCGCGGGCGACGCGCTCGTCGAACACCCGGACGTCGCCAAGATCGTCTTCACCGGGTCCACCGCCGTGGGCCGGCAGGTGGCCGCCAAGGGCGCCGCCCTCCTCAAACCGGTCACCCTCGAACTCGGCGGCAAGAGCCCCAACATCGTCTTCGCCGACGCGGACGTCGAGGCCGCCGCGGCCGCGACGCCCATGTCCTTCCTCGACAACAGCGGCCAGGACTGCTGCGCCCGCACCCGCATCCTCGTCCAGCGGTCCGTGCACGACCGCTTCCTCGAACTCCTCGCCCCCGCGATCGAGGCCGTCCGGGTCGGCGATCCGGCCGACGAGAGCACCGAGATGGGCCCGCTGATCTCCCGCGCCCAACTGGAGCGCGTCCGCTCCCACGTCCCCGCGGACGCCGCCGGCATCCGCGGCAGGGCGCCCCGGGGCGGCCCCGGGTTCTGGTTCCCGCCGACCGTCCTCACCGGCGTCGACGCGCACGCGCGCGTGGCCGTCGAGGAGGTCTTCGGGCCCGTCGCCGTCGTCCTGCCCTTCGACGACGAGGCCGACGCGGTCCGCCTGGCCAACGCCACCGACTACGGGCTGGCCGGCTCCCTGTGGACCCGGGACGTCGGCCGCGCCCTGCGCGTGTCGGGCGCGGTGCGCGCCGGGAACCTGTCCGTCAACTCCCACGCCAGTGTCCGCTACTGGACACCCTTCGGCGGGTTCAAGCAGTCCGGCATCGGCCGCGAGCTGGGCCCGGACGCGCTGACCGCGTTCACCGAGACCAAGAACGTCTTCTTCAGCACCACCCCATCGAGCACGGAGGGCCCCGCACAGTGAGCGAAGACATCGTCTGCCGCAGGCTCGTCGGCCGTACCGCGGTCGTCACCGGGGCGGGCAGCGGCATCGGACTCGCCGCCACCCGCAGGCTCGCCTCCGAGGGCGCCCACGTCGTCTGCGGCGACGTGGACGAGACCCGGGGCAGGGCCGCGGCCGAGGAGACCGGCGGCATCTTCGTCCAGGCCGACGTCACCGACCCCGAGCAGGTCGAGGCGCTGTTCGCGGCGGCGTACGACACCTACGGCAGCGTCGACGTCGCGTTCAACAACGCCGGCATCTCGCCGCCCGACGACGACTCCATCCTGGAGACGGGGCTGGAGGCGTGGCAGCGCGTCCAGGAGGTCAACCTCACCTCCGTCTACCTGTGCTGCAAGGCCGCCATCCCCTACATGCGCCGCCAGGGCCGGGGGTCCATCATCAACACCGCCTCCTTCGTGGCCCGGATGGGCGCGGCCACCTCGCAGATCTCGTACACCGCGTCCAAGGGCGGCGTCCTCGCCATGTCCCGGGAACTGGGCGTGCAGTTCGCGCGGGAGGGCATCCGCGTCAACGCGCTGTGCCCGGGACCGGTCGACACCCCGCTCCTCCGGGAGCTGTTCGCCAAGGACCCGGAGCGGGCCGCGCGCCGCCTCGTGCACATCCCGGTGGGGCGGTTCGCCGAGGCCGAGGAGATCGCCGCCGCCGTCGCCTTCCTGGCCAGCGACGACTCCTCCTTCGTCAACGCCACCGACTTCCTGGTGGACGGCGGCATCTCCGGGGCGTACGTCACACCGCTGTAGATCCCCGCGCGTCGCGTCCTACAGTGCCGGGATGAGCATGACGCCGCCGCCCGGCTGGTATCGAGACCCGTCGGCCCCGCACCAGGAACGCTGGTGGGACGGCACGGCCTGGACGGAGCACCGCCGGGCTCCCGGGCCGGTCGGGTACGGGCCGGCGGTGGGCGGGACTCCCGTGCCGGGGCCCGGACCGGGTCCGGAACCCGGGCCGGGGACGGGCACCGGCGGACGCGGCAAGGCCGTCGCCGTCACCGCCGCCGCGGCCGTGCTGGTCGCGGCGATCGTCACCGGCGTGTTCGTGCTGGGCGAGGACGACGACGGCAGCCCGCGGACCCGGACCCCGCCGGTCACGGAGACCGCCACCGCCCCCGCGCCGGGCAACGACCCGCCGTCCTCCTCACCCACCGCCTCCGAACCCACCGCCTCCGAACCCTCCGCCGACGACCCGGCCCTGGTCGAGGACCAGCTCAACGGCATCACCCTGCCGCTGCCGGACGGCTGGGTCCGGCCCGAGCACGTCGCCGAGGACGACGTCATGATGACCACCGACGGCACCTACGACTGCCCCGCCGACGGCAGCGTGTGCCGGCACGGCCTCGTCGTCTCGCGCACCGTCACGGCGAACGCCGAGTCCTCCCCGAAGGTCCTCGCCCAGCAGGACATCGAGGACGCGGCCGACGACGCCTACGACCGCGACCTGATCGGCAACAAGCCCTTCGGCGGCATCGAGTCCCACGAGGAGGTGGCGTCCGGCCCCGTCGCGGTCGCCGGACGCGCCGGGTACTACGTGCGCTGGCGGGTGACGACGGCCGAGGGACCCGGCGGCTACGTGCAGTCGATGGTGTTCCCGTCCACCGTCGGCACCGAGTCCCCGATCCTCGTCCGCTACGTCTTCGACGCGGGTGAGGACGGGCCGCCGCTTGCCGACATGGACACCATCACCAAGGGCATCCGGCCCATCGGCGACGCCGACACCGGCGGTGGCGTGGGCAGCGGCATCGGCCCGACGGACTGACCCTGGCAGAGGCACCGCCCGCACGGGCCCCGCTACAGGAAGGTGTGCCCCTCGCCCCGGTAGGTCGGCACCGTCGCCGTCACCGCGTCCCCCTCCACCAGGTGCAGCGCGTCGAACCGCTCGCACAGCTCCCCGGCCTTGGCGTGCCGGAACCACACCTTGTCGCCGATGAGCAGATCGTCGGCGGGCGAGCCCAGCAACGGCGTCTGCACCTCGCCGGGTCCCTCCTGGGGGTCGTAGCGCAGCCCCTCGGGCAGGTACGGCACCGGCAGCCGGTCGGCGCCGGCCGCGCCGGAGGCCGGATAGCCGCCGCCGAGCACGGTCACCACCCCGACCCCCGGCCGCCGTACGACGGGCTGGGCGAACAGTGCCGCCGGACGACCGCTGAACGACGTGTAGTTGTCGAACAACCGCGGCACGTACAGCCCGGAACCGGCCGCGATCTCCGTGACCGCGTCCTCGGCGGCGGTGTGCTGCACGCTGCCCGTGCCGCCGCCGTTGACGAACTCCAGGCCGGGCACCACGGCCCGGACCGCCCGTACCACGGCTGCCCGCCGCTCGGCCAGTTCCCGGCGCGCGGCCGCCTGCATCAGCCGCACCGCACGCGACCGGAACGGGTGCCCCGCCACCGCGTCCCCGACCCCGGCGACATGCCCCTCGTACGCCATGATGCCGACGACCTCGAATCCCGGCCGGCGGGTCACCGCCCGGGCCAGGTCGGCGACCTGGGCGGGGGAGTGCAGCGGCGAGCGCCGGGCACCGACCCGCACCCGTCCCCCGAGCAGCCGCAGCGAAGTGTCCAACTCCAGGCACACCCGCACGACTTCCCCGCCGCCGTCGCCGTCGCGCGCCGCGTCCACCAGGTCCAGCTGCGCCACGTCGTCGACCATCACGGTCACGGCGGAGGCGAGCTTGGGATCAGCGGTCAGCTCGGCGTACCCGGCGCGGTCCGCCGACGGATAGGCGAGCAGCACGTCCTCGAAACCGGAGCGCGCCAGCCACAGGGACTCGGCCAGCGTGAACGACATGACGCCCGCGAAACCGTCCCTGGCCAGGGCCCGTTCCAGCAGCGCACGACAGCGTACGGACTTGCTGGCGACCCGGACCGGCTTCCCGCCGGCCCGGCGGACCAGGTCGTCCGCGTTGGCGTCGAATGCCTCCAGGTCCACGATCGCCACGGGGGCGTCCAGATGGGCGGTGGCCCGGTCGTAACGGGCCCGGTCTGCGGCGCGTGCGGTCATGACGGCAGCCTGCCAGACAGGATTACCGCAGGGTAGGGGGACGATCCGGGCCAATGCCGCGGGCGCGCGGACTGGTTCCCCGTCGGGCGGGGTCACGCCGTAGAGTGACGCGCACGCACGGGCGGATCCGGCCCCGGCGGCAGGGCCCCGGCAGCCCGCGCCGGGATGGCGGTCCTCCCGAGCGGGTATGCGTGCCCGGGACGGATCGGTTCCGCGCCGGGCCGGGCAGGAGACCACGGTCAGGACCACCGTCTCCGGCCCGTGTCGGAGAAACGGGCCGGGCCCGGGGAAACGGGGGGTGCATGAGCACGGAAGCGCGCCGCGCCTCCCTTCCGCCGCACCTGCGAACGCCGCCCCGCCCGCAGACCCCGCCCCACCACCCCGAGATCCCGCCCCGTCCCGAGGCGCCGCCGCGCACGGACCCCGGACCGCCGTCCGCGCCCCCGCGGGGCGCGGACGGGACCCCCCGACCGGATGCCGCCGGGCCGCCGGTGTCGGGGGCCGCGTGGGGTTCGGACGCGGTCCCCGGCCCGGAGTCCTCGGACCGTTCCGGCTCCGCGCCGGATCCCGCCACGTCGTCCGGCCGGGCGGTACCGCCCCGTCCCGCGCGGGAGCCCGCGCCGGGACCGGACTCCGCGCCCGGTTTCGGCGGAGCTTCCCGTCCGGCGTCCGGGCGCCGACCGGATGACGCTTCCGGACCGCGGACGTCGGCCGGTGCCCAGGCCCCGCCCCGCCCGGCGTCCGGGCCGGGCCCGGATGTCTCGTTTACGGCGGCAGTGCCGCGTTCGCCGGTGCCGCCGCACCCGGGGACCCCGCCCCGTCCCGGTGTTCCTCCCCGCCCGGCGCAGGCGCCGGCGGGGGAGCGCGGCGAGGCCGCGGAGCCCGGGGCGCCCGGGCGTACCGGTGGGGCCGGCACACCCGCATCCACGGCGGGCCGTGACGGCCGTGACGGCCGGGGAACGTCCACGGCCCCGGACGACGGCCGGGACGGGAACGGCACGGGGCCCGGTGCCCGGACCCGCTACCCGCGCTTCCGGCTCGGCGACTCCCGGGCCGCCGACTCCGCCCCGCCGCCCAGCCCTTCCGCCCGCTTCCCCGACGCCGCCCCGACCGTCGGCAGGGACGCCCCGCGCGGCGACGGCGCGGCCCAGGCGACGTCCCGCCGTCCCGGCGCACCGGCACAGACCCCGACGGAGACGACCGCACGCCTGCGCCCGATCCCGGCGGCGCCGCACGCGGAGACGGCGGCCGGAACGGACGTTCCCGCGCCCCGGGCAGCCGTCCCGCCCCCCGGCCCCGCCGCCCCCCGCACCCCCGACCCGGCCCTCTCCTGGAGCACCCCGTACGAGGCGTGGCCCCGGGTCTCCTTCGGGGAGCCCGAGGGGTACGACGGACTGGCCCGGCCGCGCCCGCTCGGCGGCCGCCCGCGGCCGCAGGTCGTCGCCGCGGCCGTCTGCCTCGTGCTCGGCGTGGGGCTCCTCACCGGAGCCGTCACCGGCAGCTGGCTCGCCGGGGACTCCGGGGACGACGGCGCGCGCAGCGCGTACACCGAGGCCGGCGACCTGTGGCACAGCGTGCCCGTCGACCAGCTGTTCCCGCCCACCGTCCAGGGCAAGGGCGCGGGACCCGGCGGAGCCGACCGCACCTGGACGCGGGTCGCGGTCGCCCCGGACGGCGACTGCGCGGGCGCCTTCGACCGGCTCCTCGCCAAGGTGCTCGACCCGGTCGGCTGCGCGCGCCTGCTGCGCGCCACCTACACCGACGCCACCCAGAGCCACGTCACCACCGTCGGCCTGCTCTTCACCAAGGCCGACGCCGCCGCGATGACCTCGCTGGCGAGACGGTTCGAGAAGGAGGGCCTGGGCCGCCGGGACGACCTCATGCCCCTGCCGTACCAGGCGAAGGACACGGTCGCCGAGGGCTTCGGCGCACCCCAGCGGGGATCGTGGACCGTCTCCGTCCTCACCGACGCCCCCGTCGTCGTCTACGCCGTGTCCGGCTGGGCCGACGGCCGCACCGTCGACGAACCCGAACCCGCCGAGGAGGCCATCGAGTCCGGTGCCGCGTCGGCACCCGCCCAGGCCGGTCTCGGCCACGAGGCGAAGGGCCTCGCCGACCGCGTCGAACGCGCCCTGCGCAGACACGTCGGCGCGCCCACGGAGCAGCCGTCGTGACCCCCGCGGACATCCGCCGCAGGACCGGCGCCCTGAGCCTCCTCCTCACCGCCGCCCTCGTCCTCGCCCCGGCGCCCGCCGCGCACGCCGACGGCATCCGCGCCCAGCAGTGGGCCCTGGACGCCCTGCACACCCAGCAGGCGTGGCGCACCACCAAGGGCGCCGGCATCACCGTCGCCGTCCTGGACACCGGTGTCGAGGCCGACCACCCCGACCTGGCCGGCAACGTGCTCACCGGCAAGGACCTGGTCGGCTTCGGCGCGAGCGAGGGCGACCGCTCCTGGGCCCGGCACGGCACCGCCATGGCCGGGATCATCGCCGGCCACGGACACGGCTCCGGCGATGCCGAGGGCGTCATGGGCATCGCGCCGGAGGCGAAGATCCTCCCCGTGCGGGTCATCCTGGAGGACGGCGACCCCTCCCGGGCCAAGGCGCGCAAGACCCGTGGCAACGCCCTGGCCGAGGGCATCCGCTGGGCCGCCGACCACGGCGCCGACATCATCAACCTCTCCCTCGGCGACGACTCCGCCTCCGCCCACCCCGAACCCGGCGAGGACGAAGCCATCCAGTACGCCCTGAAGAAGGGCGTGGTCGTCGTCGCCTCGGCCGGCAACGGCGGCGAGCTGGGCGACCACATCTCCTACCCGGCCGCCTACCCGGGCGTGATCGCCGCGACCGCCGTCGACCGCTACGGCACCCGCGCCGCCTTCTCCACCCGCCGCTGGTACGCCACGGTCAGCGCCCCCGGCGTCGACGTGATCATCGCCGACCCCGACCACCGCTACTACGAGGGCTGGGGCACCAGCGCCGCCTCCGCCTTCGTCTCCGGGGCCGCCGCCCTGGTGAAGGCGGCCCACCCGGACCTCACCCCGGCCCAGGTCAAGTCCGTCCTGGAGGACACCGCCCGCAACGCCCCGGCCGGGGGCCGCGACGACTCCCGGGGCTTCGGCTTCGTCGACCCGGCCGCCGCCATCGAGGCGGCCGGACGGCTGAAGCCGGAGGGGCTGAGGGCGGCGTCGTACGGGGACGAGTACTTCGGCACCGGACCGGACGCCCCCGCCTCCGACGACGACACCTCCGCCTGGGCCGCACCGCTGGCCGGCGGGGCGGGCGGCGTCCTGGTGGTCGCGGCGGTGGTCCTGTGGCGGGGCCGCCGCGAACGCCCCGACGACTTCTGACCGCCCGGAGGTCCCTAGGGCGTGTCGTCCGTGACCACGGACACCGCCGCCCGCGCCGCCGCCTCGGTCAGCGCGATCCCCTCCGCCTGCGTACCGCTGCCCCGCGACACCACCGCCACCAGGCAGCCGCGGCCGCCGGTCTCCACCCGCCCGATGCTGTTGACGACCCACAAACCGGTGGTACTGCGCCGCAGCCAGCCGTTCTTCAGCGCCCACGTCGAACCGGCCGTCGGACCGGCCGTGTCGGCGGCCGCCGACACACCCCACCGCTGACCGTCCGCGATCCGCTCCATCAGCCCGCGCACGTACGCCCGTGAGGCCTCGCTCAGCACCGAGCCGTCCGTCACGAACACCTGGCGCAACAACGCGACCTGGTCGGCTGCCGTGGTCCGGGTCAGCCCCCACAGCGGGCCGTCGCCGCCCGCGGTGCCGGTCAGCCCGAAGCGTTCGTTCGCCGCGTCGAGTCCTTCGGCCGTCCCGATCGCCCGCCACAGTGCCGACGCCGAGTCGTTGTCGCTGATCTCGATCATCGCGGTGGCGTACGTCCTCTCCGCAGCGGTGAGCGACCGTCCCGCGTCCTGCGCCTGCAACAGCAGCGCCGCCAGGATGTCGACCTTGACGATGCTCGCCGTGTCGAAGGCGCCCGTGCCGTACGCGGCGCCCGCGCCCGAGTCCGGGTCGAGCACCGCCACCGACACCTCGGCGCCGTCGGGCACCGGCACCGACGCCATGGCCGCGGCCAGCCGCGCGTCGGCGTCCACCACCGGTCCGACCGGCTCGACCGTCTCCACCGCCGCCTCCCCGCCCGAGGGTGCCGAGGCCGACGACGATACGGCGCCGCCGGCGCCCGGGCCCGCGTGGCCCTGCCAGTACACGGCGCCGGCGGCGGTGGCGCCGAGGACGGCGAGGGCGATCAGGGCGTGCCGCACCCGGGCGGGCCGGCGCCGGGCCCGCCGCGCCCGCCGGGCTCTGGAGGATGCCATGGCGGCGATGGTCCAGCCGGTTGCTGTGCGGGTCGTTCGACGGAGGTCAAACTCGGGTCAGAAAACCCTGAGAGGCCGGTGAGGAGCGCCGTACCGGTGCCCCGATAGACATCTCAGGGGGCTAAGAAGTCAAGCGGCCTCCGTCGGCAGAGTCGGCTGTGAGTCATGAGCTGGGAGAGGACAAGATGTGTGTTCGTCGCCAGCGAAGACGCGCGTGAGGTACGTCTGCTGCTGCCAGGGTGTGCTCATGAATACGACACCAGATGGACGGCCGATTCCTCCCGCGCATGCCGACGAGCGGACCATGCTGGAAGCTTGGTTGGACTTTCACCGTGCGACTCTCGCCGTGAAGTGTTCGGGCCTCAAGGATGATCAATTACGGCTTGCTGCGGCGGCGCCCTCGTCGATGACGCTGCTGGGACTCGTGCAGCACATGGCTGAGGTGGAACGCAACTGGTTCCAGCGTGTGTTCGCAGGTCAGAACGTGCCACCGGTCTTCGGGGAGAGCAACCATGATGGCTTTGCCCTGAAGTCTGGACGAGGGCTCGACGAGGCGGTGGCCGCGTGGCAGGCCGAGGTCTCCCGCGGCCGTGAGCTGATCGCTGACGCAGGACTGGACGACTCCGGCCACCTGTCCGAACAGGAAGCTGGTCACGTCGGCGATCAGGGAGTCTCCCTGCGCTGGATCATGGTGCACATGATCGAGGAATACGCACGTCACAACGGTCATGCCGACCTCATCCGCGAGCAGATCGACGGCACCACAGGCGCATGAGGTGTGCTCGCGGAGTCAGCAGGTGACCAGGAACCTCCGGCCGACTCCAGGTCACGCGGCAGCTTGCAGGAGTGGCGCGAAGGCGCGTTGTTCGTCGAAATGCTGCCGCGTCTGAAGACAGTGGTGGAGTTGGCCGAGGAACCGGTTGAGCAGGTGGCGCTGGGCTGCGGCGTGCCAGTCTCCGTGTTCGCGTCGGCGCCGGTAGTGCGCGTTGGCCCCGGGCGAGGCCTGTAGGGCTGCGAAGGCCCAGAGGAAGCCGGCGTTCATGAGGCGGTTGTTCTTGACGAAGCGGCGGCCGACGAAGTGTTTCCTGCCGGAGGCGCGGGTGATCGGTGCAGAGCCCGCGTAGGACTTCAGGGCTCTGGCGTCGGTGAAGCGGCTGCGGTCGTCGCCGATCTCGGCGAGCACCCGGGCGCCGAGCAAGGGGCCCAGGCCGGGGAAGCTGAGCAGGATCTCGCTGTCGGCGTGCTCGCGGAACGCGTCTTCGACGGCCTTCGCGAGGTCGTCCGCGGCAAGGCACGTGGCGTCCAGTTGCCTGAGCAGGGCCAGGAGCTGGTGACCGAAGGCGTCCTCGACGGCCGGAAGCTGGCGGGCGTACTCGGAACGGAAGATGCCCCGCAGCCGCTCGATTTCGGTGTTGAAGGCGCGAGTGCGGCCGCTGCGCTTCAGCCCGGCGCGCAGCTGGGCGAGGGTGAGCTTCGCGGCCTTCGCCGGGGTTGGCGCCATCGTGAGGATGACGCGGGCGTCGGGCCGGGTCAGGCCGCCGTCCTTGCTCTGGAAGGCGTGCAGGGCGGCGGGGTAGTACTCGCGCAGCAGTGAGCGAACCTGGTTGGCGACCTGCTGCCGGTTCCAGACCGCGTCCTGCTGAGCGCGGGCCAGCACGGTGATGGCCTGGGCGAGTTCGGAGTCGGCGGGCAGAGGGCGGTGGGCGTGCATGTCGGTGCGCAGGATGTTCGCCAGGACCAGGGCGTCGCCGGGGTCGGACTTCTTGCGGGAGACGCCGTGGCGGTCACGGTAGCGGGCGGCCGCGAGCGGATTAATTGCGAAGACCTTGCGGCTGCCGGTGCGCAGGGCGGCCACGAGGAGGCCGTGGCTGGTCTCGATGGCCACCGGTATCGGGGTGGCGGAGCTGTCGCCGTGTTCGGCCAGGAGGTCCAGCAGCTTGTTGTAGCCGGCCACGTCGTCGGTGATGCGGGCCTTGGCGAGCAGGGTGCCGGTGTCGTCGACGATGGCGACGTCGTGGTGGCGTTCCGCCCAGTCGATGCCGCAGAACACGGTCAAGCTGTCCTCCCACATTCGATTGTTTATTCAGGTCACGAGCACATGCGGGTCACGCGGCGCCCTAATCCCAGGACTCGTCGGTCCGCCATCTCAGTAGCCGTTCGCGACACCAGCGCATTTCAGGGGCCTCGATCTGTCTATAGAGCTCTGGGGCTCGCGATGAACAAGAGGTCGACCCTGGAATGGGCTCGCGCCGTGACGACAACGTCTGGGCGGCCATTGTGAGTTTCGTGGTGGTCACGCAGGCACCGGGCCGTGCCGCTCTTGACAGAGGCCTGGAACGGCCGGGGGAAACGGAGGCATCAGCCCGGCGCCCGCGTCACCCCACGAAACTCACGAGTACGCGCATGTTCGCGGTGGTGCGCAGGCTCCGGGCTGTCGCTCTATCGGGAGGCCTCACGGGCCATGGTCGGATCAGACCTTGCCCGGCACCCACGCACCACCGGTCATCGGTGGGCAGCGGCGCCGGTCTCAGAGAGAGCCTCGGGGACTGGAGAGGGCCGAGGCGTCCGCTGCCCGTGCAAGCGTCTCTTCGCATCCTTGCGGGGTCCGCGACGAGCTGCTTACACCCTGGATTAGGGTCGGGGACCGTGGCGAACAAGAACATCCCCGACTCCGCCTTCTCCGACGACGACGGCACCGCCGACCCCCGGCTGAGCGCCGCGCTCGCCGCCTGGTCCGAGGACCGCGCCGCCGTCGGCCCGGTCCTGGCGGCGCTCAAGGGCGCCCGGCTGCTCGTCCCCGTCGTCGCCGTACTCGGCGAGGTGGAGGAGGACGAGAACGGCTTGCGCCGCGAGAAGACCAGCGACATGGCCGTGCCGACCCTGAAGGCGGGCGACCGCACCGCGCTCCCCGCCTTCACCTCGACCGCGTCGCTTGCCCGCTGGGACCCCGAGGCCCGCCCCGTCGCCGTACCGGTGCACCAGGCACTGGAGGCCGCCGCGCACGAGAAGGCGGACACCGTCGTACTGGACCTGGCGGGCCCGGTGCCGTTCGAGCTGACCGGAGCGGTGCTGCTGGCGCTCGCCGAAGGGCGTACGACGACCGACCCGCTCGCCGACCCGGCCGTGGCGGGTGCCGTGCGCGCCGCCCTGGCCGACGAGCCCGCCGTGCTCCGCGCCCACCTCGGGCCGGGCCGGGCCGACGGCACGCTCGCACTGGTGCTGGACCCGGCCGCCGACGCGGCGACGGCCGCCCGCGCCGTCGCCGAGCGGCTGGCCGCCGACGACACGCTGAGGGCCCGCCTGGTGCGCGGCCTCGACCTGGCACTGCTGCCGGCCGGGGCGACGCCGCCGGGCGAGCCCTTGTACGTGCGGGGATAGCTCCTACGGGTCGTCGGACGGCGGTCAGCCGTAGACCGCGCCCGTGTACTTCTCGCCCGGACCCTGGCCCGGCTCGTCCGGGACCAGCGAGGCCTCGCGGAAGGCGAGCTGGAGCGACTTCAGTCCGTCGCGCAGCGGCGCCGCGTGGAACGAGCTGATCTCGGTCGCCGTCGCGTCCAGCAGACCGGCCAGCGCGTGCACCAGTTTGCGCGCCTCGTCCAGGTCCTTGTGCGCGTCGCCCTCCTCGGTGAGGCCCAGCTTCACGGCGGCGGCACTCATCAGGTTGACGGCGACCGTCACGATCACCTCGACCGCGGGGACCTCGGCGATGTCGCGGGTCATGGCGTCGAAGTCGGGATTCGCCGAGGATTCGGGAGGGGTCTCACTCATGCCGCACACGATAGGCGCAGCGGGGGAGCGGGCCCCACCCGGACTCGGTTAGCCCATCCCCCGCCGAGCTGCTAACCTTGTGTAACGACCGGTCGGACACGCACGCCCATGGCAGCGGATCCGGCCCACAAGTGGAGGCTTCGAACTCCCACCTGGCCGTCCTCCGGACGGCGGGTCACCGGTCAGGCGGTTCCGTCCCACGGCGGTGACCAGCCCGAAATCGCGCCCCGCGGTCATAGCGGCGGTGCTCCGGTAGCAGTTCGAGGAGCCCCGCCTGTGATCGTCCGGGGCATTTTTTGTGCGCCGGCGCGGTTAGGTCTAACGAACAGAGACGTTACGCGGCTGTCCGCCAGACCGTCGCGTGGTGCTACCGAGGAGGATCCATCAGCGCCGAGCCCCGCATCAACGACCGGATTCGCGTTCCCGAGGTGCGACTTGTCGGTCCCAGTGGTGAGCAGGTCGGGATTGTCCCGCTTGCCAAGGCCCTGGAGCTTGCGCAGGAGTACGACCTCGACCTCGTCGAGGTCGCGGCGAACGCCCGTCCGCCCGTGTGCAAGCTCATGGACTACGGGAAGTTCAAGTACGAGTCGGCCATGAAGGCCCGTGAGGCGCGCAAGAACCAGGCGCACACGGTCATCAAGGAGATGAAGCTCCGGCCGAAGATCGACCCGCACGACTATGACACCAAGAAGGGTCACGTCGTCCGGTTCCTCAAGCAGGGCGACAAGGTCAAGATCACGATCATGTTCCGTGGTCGCGAGCAGTCCCGGCCGGAGCTCGGTTACCGACTGCTGCAGCGTCTCGCGGAGGATGTGGCCGACCTCGGCTTCGTGGAGTCGAACCCGAAGCAGGACGGCCGGAACATGATCATGGTCCTCGGTCCGCACAAGAAGAAGACCGAGGCGATGGCCGAGGCCCGTCAGGCGCAGGAAGCGCGCAAGGCGGACGCGAAGGCGAACCCCGGCAAGTCGCAGAACGCCGCGGAGACCGACGACGCGGAAGCCGAGGCCCCGGCCGAGGCACCTGCCGAAGCGTGACCCCGGGGGACCGCCAGTCCCCAGGACACACATCCGATACAAGAGCGACGCTCCAACCGTGCCCGGTTTCACGACCGGGCACCGGAGCGCCACCGACGAGGAGAGAACGGCGCTATGCCGAAGAACAAGTCGCACAGCGGTGCCAGCAAGCGCTTCAAGATCACCGGCTCCGGCAAGGTGCTGCGTGAGCGCGCCGGCAAGCGCCACCTGCTCGAGCACAAGTCGTCCCGCGTGACGCGTCGCCTCACCGGCAACGCCGAGATGGCCCCGGGCGACGCCGCGAAGATCAAGAAGCTTCTCGGCAAGTGACGTACGGGCGCCACTGAGCGCCGTACGGCAGGACCGGGACCCAATCGATACCGGGCCGCGTGAGGACCACCGCGGCCCCGCTACAAGGAGTTAACAAGTGGCACGCGTCAAGCGGGCAGTCAACGCCCACAAGAAGCGCCGGGCGATCCTCGAGCAGGCCTCCGGCTACCGCGGTCAGCGTTCGCGCCTGTACCGCAAGGCCAAGGAGCAGGTCACCCACTCGCTGGTCTACAACTACAACGACCGCAAGAAGCGCAAGGGTGACTTCCGCCAGCTGTGGATCCAGCGCATCAACGCCGCTGCCCGCGCCAACGGCATCACGTACAACCGCTTCATCCAGGGCCTGAAGGCCGCCAACGTCGAGGTCGACCGCAAGATCCTCGCCGAGCTGGCCGTCAACGACCCGAACGCGTTCGCCGCGCTCGTCGAGGTCGCGCAGAAGGCGCTGCCGAGCGATGTGAACGCGCCGAAGGCGGCGTGACGCTGCGCCGGCTTGAGCCGTAGTCGAAGGGACCCGCAGGCTGTGAGCCTGCGGGTCCCTTCGGTTGCCGTTGTGTTCGGTTCGTTGTCTGCCGCGGGTGCGTTGTGGCTGGTCGCGCAGTTCCCCGCGCCCTTTCGGGGCGCGTCGCAGTCCACGACGATTCAGATGTGAAGGTGAGCAAGAGTGCGTCCTGTCAGCCCCGAGCTGATCTCCCCCCGGTCCCCCCGTGTCGCTGTCGCGCGGCGGCTCGGGAAGCGGAACTTCCGGGGGAAGGAGCGGCTGTTTCTGGCCGAGGGGCCGCAGGCCGTGCGGGAGGCCGCGGGGTACGGGGACACGCTGGTCGAGCTGTTCGCGACGGTGGAGGCCGCCGAGCGGTACGCCGACATCGTCGGGGCCGCGCGTGAGGTGGGCGCCCGGGTGCACCTCGCCGCCGACGCGGTGATCGAGGACATCTCCACCACCGTCACCCCGCAGGGTCTGGTCGGGGTCTGCCGGTTCCTGGACACGCCGTTCGACGAGATCCTCGCCGCCCGGCCCAAGCTCGTCGCCGTCCTCGCGCACGTGAGGGACCCCGGCAACGCGGGTACCGTGCTGCGCTGCGCCGACGCCGCCGGGGCCGAGGCGGTCGTGCTCACCGACGCCTCCGTCGACCTGTACAACCCCAAGGCCGTACGCGCCTCCGTCGGCTCCCTCTTCCACCTGCCGGTCGCCGTCGGCGTCCCCGTCGAGCGGGCCGTCGCCGGACTGCGGGAGGCGGGGGTGCGGGTGCTGGCCGCCGACGGTGCGGGCGAGGACGACCTCGACACCGAGCTGGACGCCGGCACCATGGGCGGGCCCACCGCCTGGGTGTTCGGCAACGAGGCCTGGGGGCTCCCCGAGGAGACCCGCGCCCTCACCGACGCCGTCCTGCGCGTCCCGATCCACGGAAAGGCGGAGAGTCTGAACCTCGCGACCGCCGCCGCCGTATGTCTCTACGCGTCGGCGCGTGCACAGCGCGCCGCCGGAGGGTGCCGCTCCGTCACCGAGAGCTAGTAGGGTGACCAGCTCAAGGCCCCTGCGCGGTTGAGAGGTGGGGTACGGGGATGAGCGTCGGCACGAGCAGCGCACCGGGGGCACGCCAGGTGCCGCGCCCGCCCGCGCCCCGCACGTCCGGCGACCCCGCCGACCTCGGCATCGACCCGGACCAGCTGCCCGACGGCCTGGTCGTCGCCGACGAGCACGGCCGGGTGGTCTGCTTCAACGCCGCCGCCGTCCGCATCACCGCCACCCCCGCCGCCGAGGCCCTCGGACAGCCCCTGGAGAGCGCCCTGCCGCTGGAGGACCTGGAGGGCCGCCGCTGGTGGCAGCTCACCGACCCCTACGGCGGCCTCGCCATCCGCGTCCGGCAGCCCGAGCGCAACCTGCTGCTCCCCGGCGGACGAGAGGTCCTGGTCACCGCCCGCTACGTCCGGACCGAACGCCTCGGCCCCGTCCACCGCGTCGTCGTCACCCTGCGCGACACCGAGGCCCGCCGCCGCACCGAGCGCAGCCACGCCGAGCTGATCGCCACCGTCGCCCACGAGCTGCGCTCCCCGCTCACCTCCGTCAAGGGCTTCACGGCCACCCTGCTGGCCAAGTGGGAGAGGTTCACCGACGACCAGAAGCGGCTGATGCTGGAGACCGTCGACGCCGACGCCGACCGCGTCACCCGGCTCATCGCCGAGCTGCTCGACATCTCCCGGATCGACTCCGGCCGCCTGGAGGTGCGCCGCCAGCCCGTCGACATCGGCGCCGCCGTCGGCCGGCACATCCAGGCGTACGTCGCCTCCGGTCTGGAGGCCGACCGCTTCCTGCTCCGCCTCGCCCAGCCGCTGCCCGATCTGTGGGCCGACCCCGACAAGGTCGACCAAGTGCTCAGCAACCTGCTGGAAAATGCCGTGCGGCACGGCGAGGGAACCGTCACCATTGACGTCACGCCCACGGCGTCCCCCCGCGAAGGGGAGGACACCGGCACGTCGGTCACGGTGAGCGACGAGGGGGCGGGCATCCCGGAGGAGTCCATGAACCGCGTCTTCACCCGCTTCTGGCGGGGCAGCAAGCGCGGCGGCACCGGCCTCGGGCTGTACATCGTCAAGGGCATCGTCGAGGCCCACGGCGGCACCATCACGGTCGGCCGCGCCCCCGGCGGCGGCGCCGAGTTCCGATTTACGTTGCCCGTGGCGGCACCGGCGTACCTCACCTGAGCAGCACCAGAGGCGGCCGACGACCCCCACGGGCGTAATCCGCGTTCCACAGCCCCGTTAGACTCGGTCTTTGGCACCTTTGCGTCCAGATCCGCAGACGAAGCGTCGACGAAGCGTCTCCGCGCCGCCTGAGGACCGTAGACGGGGCGTCCCAGCCAGCCAACCGGAAGCACGGGAAGAGATGTCGGCACCGAATAAGTCGTACGACCCAGTCGAGGTCGAGGCGTTGAAACCGGAAGAGATCGAGCGCATGCGGGACGAGGCGCTCGCCGCCTTCGCCGCCGCGGACTCCCTCGACGCGCTCCAGGAGGCCAAGGTCGCCCACACCGGCGGCGCCTCCCCGCTGGCGCTGGCCAACCGCGAGATCGGCGCCCTGCCCCCGCAGGCCAAGGCCGAGGCCGGCAAGCGCGTCGGCATGGCCCGCGGTGCCGTGAACAAGGCGCTGGCCGCCCGCCAGGAGGAGCTGGAGGCCGAGCGCGACGCGCGTGTCCTGGTCGAGGAGGCCGTGGACGTCACGCTGCCCCACGACCGCGTACCGGCCGGCGCCCGCCACCCGCTCACCACGCTCTCCGAGCGCATCGAGGACATCTTCGTCGCCATGGGCTACGAGGTCGCCGAGGGCCCCGAGGCCGAGGCCGAGTGGTTCAACTTCGACGCCCTCAACATCGGCCCGGACCACCCGGCCCGCGGCGAGGCCGACACGTTCTTCGTGCAGGGCCCGGAGGGCGGCGCCGAGTCCGGCGTCGTGCTGCGCACCCACACCTCGCCCGTGCAGATCCGCTCCGCGCTCACGCGCGAGCTGCCGGTCTACGTGATCTGCCCCGGCCGGGTGTACCGCACCGACGAGCTGGACGCCACCCACACCCCCGTCTTCCACCAGGTCGAGCTGCTCGCCGTCGACGAGGGCCTGACCATGGCGGACCTCAAGGGCACCCTGGACCACATGGTCCAGTCGCTGTTCGGCGCGGAGATGAAGACCCGGCTGCGGCCGAACTTCTTCCCCTTCACCGAGCCGTCCGCCGAGATGGACATGCTCTGCTACGTCTGCAAGGGCGCGTCCGTCGGCAACCCCGACCGGCCCTGCCGCACCTGCTCCAGCGAGGGCTGGATCGAGCTGGGCGGCTGCGGCATGGTCAACCCGCGGGTGCTCACCGCCTGCGGCATCGACCCCGAGAAGTACAGCGGCTTCGCCTTCGGGTTCGGCATCGAGCGGATGCTGATGTTCCGCCACAACGTCGAGGACATGCGAGACATGGTCGAGGGTGACGTCCGGTTCACCCGGCCGTTCGGGATGGAGATCTGATGCGGGTCCCGCTTTCCTGGCTGCGGGAGTACGTCGACCTGCCGGCCACCGAGACCGGCCGCGACGTGCAGGCCAAGCTGATTTCGGCCGGTCTGGAGGTCGAGACCGTCGAGCACCTGGGCGCCGACCTCAAAGGCCCCCTCGTCGTCGGCCAGGTGCTGACCATCGAGGAGCTGGAGGGCTTCAAGAAGCCGATCCGCTTCTGCACGGTGAACGTCGGCCAGGCCAACGGCACCGGTGAGCCGCAGGAGATCGTCTGCGGCGCCCGGAACTTCGCCGTCGGCGACAAGGTCGTCGTGGTCCTGCCCGGCGCCACCCTGCCCGGCGGCTTCTCGATCAGCGCCCGCAAGACCTACGGCAAGACGTCCCACGGCATGATCTGCTCCAGCGACGAGCTGGGCATGGGCGACGACGGCACCCACGGCATCATCGTGCTGCCGCCGGAGACCGAGGTCGGCAAGGACGCCATCGAGCTGCTGGAACTGGTCGACGAGATGCTGGACATCGCCGTCACCGCCAACCGCGGCGACTGCCTGTCCATCCGCGGCGTCGCCCGCGAGACCGCCATCGCCTACGGCCTGCCGCTGCGCGACCCGGCCCTGCTCGACGTGCCCGGTCCCAACGCCTACGGCTACCCGGTGAAGATCGCCGACCCCACCGGCTGCGACCGCTTCACCGCCCGCACCGTGACCGGCCTCAGTGCCGAGGCGCGCTCCCCGATCTGGCTCCAGCGCCGGCTCCAGAAGGTCGGCATGCGCCCGATCTCGCTGGCCGTCGACGTCACGAACTACGTGATGATGGAGCTGGGCCAGCCCCTGCACGCCTACGACCGCTCCCTGGTCCAGGGCACCATCGGTGTGCGCCGGGCCCAGGAGGGCGAGAAGATCGTCACCCTCGACGGCACCGAGCGGAAGCTGCACGCCGAGGACCTGGTCATCACCGACGACCGCGGCCCGATCGGCCTCGCCGGTGTCATGGGCGGCGCCAACACGGAGATCGCGGACCACGACGCCGCCGAAAACGGTGGGAACGCGACGAGTGACGTGGTCATCGAGGCCGCCCACTTCGACCAGGTGTCCATCGCGCGCACCGCCCGCCGGCACAAGCTGTCCTCCGAGGCGTCCCGGCGCTTCGAGCGCGGCGTCGACCCGCAGGCCGCCGCCGCTGCCGCGCAGCGCACCGTCGACCTCCTCGTGCTGCTCGCCGGCGGCACCGCCGAGGCCGGGGTCACGGAGATCAGCGCACCGTCCGCACCGCACACCATCAGCGTCCCGGCCGACCATCCGGACAAGGTCGCGGGTGTGGAGTACGGCCGCGAGACCGTCGTACGCCGCCTCCAGGAGGTGGGCTGCGACGTCTACGGCCAGGACGAGCTGATCGTCACCGTGCCGTCCTGGCGGCCCGACCTCGATGACATCAACGACCTGGCCGAAGAGGTCATCCGCCTGGAGGGCTACGAGAACCTGCCCTCCACGCTGCCCCGGCCCCCGGCGGGCCGCGGCCTCACCTCCCGGCAGCGGCTGCACCGCCGCGTCGGGCGGGCCCTGGCCGGTGCCGGTTACGTCGAGGCGCTGAACTACCCGTTCGTGGGCGAGCAGGTCTTCGACCAGCTCGGTCTCGACGCCGACGACCCGGCCCGCCGCGTCGTCAGGCTGGTCAACCCGCTGAGCGACGAGGAGCCCGCGCTGCGGACCTCGCTGCTGCCCGGCCTGCTCGCGGCGCTGCGGCGCAACGACGGCCGGGGCGCGCACGACCTGGCACTCTTCGAGACGGGCCTGGTCTTCCACCCGCGCGACGAGCAGCGCGTCGCCGCCGACCTGCCCGTCGACCGGCGCCCCAGCGAGGACGACCTCGCCGCGCTGGACGCCGCGCTGCCCGACCAGCCCCGGCACGTCGCCGTGGTCCTGGCCGGCGCCCGCGAGCAGGCCGGCTGGTGGGGCAAGGGCCGTCCGGCCGACTGGGCCGACGCGGTCGAGTCCGCCCGCACCGTCGCCCGCGAGGCCCGCGCCGAACTGGGCGTCCGCAAGGGTCAGTACGGGCCGTGGCACCCGGGCCGCTGCGCCGAGCTGTTCGTCACCGTGGACGGCGAGGAGCGCGTCGTCGGACACGCGGGTGAGCTGCACCCGCGCGTCCTGAAGACGCTGGGCCTGCCCGCGCGCACCTGCGCGATGGAGCTGGACCTCGACGCGCTGGAGCGGGTCGGCGACGACATCCCGCAGGCGCCGGGCATCTCCACCTTCCCGGTCGCGACGCAGGACGTCGCCCTGGTGGTCGACGCGTTCGTCCCGGCCAGCGAGGTCGAGGCCGCGCTGCGCGAGGGCGCGGGCGAACTGCTGGAGTCCATCCGGCTGTTCGACGTGTACGACAACGCGGAGCAGCTCGGTGAGGGACGCAAGTCGCTGGCGTACGCGTTGCGCTTCCGCGCAAAGGACCGGACGCTGACGGTCGACGAGGCCTCCGCTGCCCGCGACGCGGCGGTTGCCCTCGCGGGCGAGCGGGTCGGAGCGGTGCTGCGCAGTTAGCGGTTCGCCCGAGGGGCGTGGGGTTCCTGCCGGTTCGGCGGCTGCGGGGTACGTCGTGGTCGCTCGCGCAGTTCCCCGCGCCCCTTTTTTTAGGGGCGCGGGGAACTGCGCGACCAGCCACAGCGCACTCGCGCTCGACAACGCATCCGCACGCTGAACGGTGTTCGGTCGGAACTGCTGGAGCCGGCGGAGCCGTCCGCCCCGCCACGGAGTGTCGGGCAGGCAGCCGGGCGGACGGCGTGAATACGGGCCGCCGCACTGTACGAGGGGGAGCCGGCGGCCCGGCCGGCCTCTTTCGAGGCCTTCAGTCAACCGGCCCGGAACTCTCCGCGACAGCGCGCACACGCTGCGGATGCGCGTACTCCGTTCACACCCCGTGTGAAGACCGACGCACTACGCTGTCGGCACCGATTCACCGGGGGCACCCATGCAGCCCAACACCCTGCTCGACGCGATCCTCGACGAGGCCGGGATCTCGCACGCGGGACTGGCCGCGCACGTCAACCAGGCGGGGCGGGCGCGCGGGCTCGCACTGAGGTACGAACACACCGCCGTCGCACGGTGGTTGAAGGGCCAGCGCCCGCGCGGCCAGGTGCCCGACCTGATCTGCGAGGTCCTCGCGTCCCGGCTGCACCGCCCCGTCACCCTCGACGACATCGGCCTCGGCGTGCCCGGCGAACCCGCCGCCCCGCACACCGGATCGCTGTCCGGGTTCGTGGAGCGCGCCACCGCCCTGTGGCGCTCCGACCAGCAGCAGCGCCCGCACATCCTCGGCGCCCCGGCGCTCACCGGCACACCGGCCGTGATGCCCGTGTGGGAGTGGGAGAACCCGCCCGAGGACACCGACGTATCCCGCGGCGGGCGGCACCGGGTCACCGCGGCCGACCTGGAGACGGTGCGCTGCGCCCGCACGCACTACGAGCAGATGTACCGCAAGGCCGGCGGCATCGCGACCCGCGCCCGCATCGTCGGCTTCCTCAACTCCGAGGCCGCGCCGCTGCTGCGCGGCAGCTACACCGACGCCGTCGGACGGCAGTTGCACCGTGCCACCGGGGGTTTGGTGGCCGTCGCGGGCATCTGCGCGTACGACTCCGACGCGCACGGCCTCGCCCAGCGCTACTTCCACCAGGCGCTGCGGCTCGCCAAGGCCAGCGGCGACCGGGGGCTCGGCGCGTACGTCATCGCGCTGCTGGTCAACCAGGCGCTCTTCACGCGGGAGTACCGGCAGGCCGTCGCCTTCGCCGAGGCCGCGCTGCGCGCCGCCGGCCGGCACATCACCCCGGCGCTCGCCTCCGACCTGTACGCGATGCAGGCGAAGGCGTACGCACACCTGGGCGACGGCAGCGGCGCGCTGGCCTGCATCCGCCGGGCCGAGCAGGCCGCCGAGCGCATCCGGCGGGGGTACGAGCCGGACGAGACCGGCTACGTCCAGCCCGGACTGGTCAACGTCCAGGTGGCGGAGGCGCTGCTGAGCCTCGGTGAACTCGCGGCGGCCGGGGAGCACGCGGCGGCGGCCGTCGACACGCCCGCGCACGACCGGGGCCGCGTGCACCGGCTCGCCATGCTCAGCACGATCGAACTGCGGCAGGGCCACGCGGACAAGGCGGTGGCGACGGCCGTGCGGATGGCCGAACAGGCCCGGGGAATGGAGTCCCACCGGCTGCGCGACAGACTGCGCGCGGTGCGCGAGCACCTGGTGACCAGCGGTTGCGCGGGCACGGCCGAGGCCGCCGAACTCATCGACGGGGCACTGCGCGTACCGCTGTAGGCGTCCTGTCCGTCCCGTCCGTCCCGTCCCTGCGCCCACCCCTGCGCCGTGAGCGGCTTCCGTACGCCTGCTGCCGGAACGCTGCTGCTGCGATATTGCCACCTACTCAAGGAAAGGTGGCAGAACAGTGCAGTGGGCGAAACAGAGCGAACAAAATGTGTACTCAAATCGATGGTTCAGCGTCAATCTCGCCGATGTCCTCCTGCCGGACGGCCGGCACCTCGACCACTTCCTGATACGGATGCGCCCGGTAGCGGTGGCCACGGTCGTGAACGAGGCCGACGAGGTCCTCCTGCTGTGGCGGCACCGGTTCATCACCGACAGCTGGGGCTGGGAACTGGCGGCCGGAGTCGTCGAGGACGGCGAGGACGTCGCGGTGGCGGCGGCCAGGGAACTGGAGGAGGAGACGGGCTGGCGGCCCGGACCGCTGCACCACCTGATGAGCGTCGAGCCCTCCAACGGCCTCACCGACGCCCGGCACCACGTCTACTGGGCCGAGGAGGGCACGTACGTCGGACACCCCGTGGACGACTTCGAGTCGGAGCGCCGGGAATGGGTGCCCCTCAAGCTCGTCCCCGACCTCGTCGCCCGCGGGGAGGTCCCGGCCGCCAACATGGCGGCCGCGTTACTCCTGCTGCACCACCTCAGGCTCGGGCGCGATCAGCCGTAGGCGTAGAAGCCCGAGCCGCTCTTGCGGCCGAGGCGGCCCGCGTCGACCATGCGCTGGAGCAGCGGGGGAGCGGCGTACAGCGGCTCCTTGTACTCCTCGTACATCGAGTACGCCACCGAGGCGACCGTGTCCAGGCCGATCAGGTCGGCCAGCTTCAGCGGGCCCATCGGGTGGGCGCAGCCCATCTCCATGCCGTTGTCGATGTCCTCGCGGCTGGCGATGCCCGACTCGAACATCCGGATCGCGGAGAGCAGGTACGGGATCAGCAGCGCGTTGACCACGAAGCCGGAGCGGTCCTGGGCGCGGATCGCGTGCTTGCCGAGCACCTTCTCGGTGAACAGCTGGGCCCGGCTGAGCGTGCCCTCGGAGGTGGTCAGCGCCGGGATCAGCTCGACGAGCTGCTGCACCGGGGCCGGGTTGAAGAAGTGGATGCCGATGACGTGGTCGGGCCGCGAGGTGGCGACCGCCAGCTTCACCAGCGGGATGGAGGAGGTGTTGGAGGCCAGGATCGCGTCCGGCCGGGTCACGACCTGATCGAGCACCTGGAAGATCTCGGTCTTGACCTGCTCGTTCTCGACGACGGCCTCGATCACCAGATCGCGGTCGGCGAACTCGCCGAGGTCGGTGGTGAAGCTGAGGCGCGCCTGCGTCGCGTCCCGCTCCTCCTCGGTCATCTTGCCGCGCTCGGCCGCCTTGGCCAGCGAGTTGTACAGCCGGGTGCGGCCGATCTCCAGAGCCTCGCCGGTGGTCTCGGCGACCATCACCTCCAGACCCGAGCGGGCGCACACCTCGGCGATGCCCGCCCCCATCTGACCGCAGCCGACCACGCCGACACGTGCGATATCTCCCGAGATGCCGGTCACATCGTCCCTTTCGCTGACTCCACGGCTGGTCGCAGGCATGCCGGGGTCCCCGGTGCCTGCTCCGATCGAGCACGTTACCCCCGAATGGTCACGGTTCCGTCTCCCGGGTCGGGCATGCTGAGGCCCCGTACACGATCCGTGACCGTACGGATCCACAGCGTTCAGGAGGTCTTCCCATGGGCGGTGTCTCGCGCCGTGCCTTCACGGTGGCGGCGTTGTCGGCGTTCACGCTCGTGCCCGAGGCGTCGGCGGCGACCCCCGGTCCGGCGAAGCCGGCGCCCCCGCGCAGCGCCGCCGCCGGGATGCGGGGGATGTGGCTGGCGACCGTGGCCAACCGCGACTGGCCCACCCGTGCGGGGCTGCGCGCCGCCGAGCAGCGCGCGGAGCTGATCGAGCACCTCGACAACGCGGTCCGGCACCGCCTCAACACGGTGATCCTCCAGGTGCGGCCGACGGCCGACGCGCTGTGGCCCTCGGCGCACGAGCCGTGGTCGCAGTACCTGTCCGGCAGCCAGGGACGCGACCCGGGCTGGGACCCGCTGGGCACGGCCGTCAAGGAGGCCCACGCCCGCGGCCTGCACCTGCACGCCTGGTTCAACCCGTACCGCGTCGCCACCCACGACGACCCGGCCCGCCTCGTCTCCTCCCACCCCGCGCGGAAGAACCCCGGGTGGGTGGTGCCGTACGGCGGGCAGCTCTACTACAACCCCGGGCTGCCCGAGGTCCGGGCGTTCGTCCAGGACGCGATCATGGACGCGGTGACGAAGTACGAGGTGGACGGGGTCCACTTCGACGACTACTTCTACCCCTATCCGGTGGCGGGCCAGAGCTTCGACGACGGCGGGACCTTCGGCACGTTCGGCAGCGGCTTCGCCACGCAGGCCGACTGGCGGCGGGACAACATCGACCGGCTGGTGCGCGAGACCGCCCAGCGCGTCAAGGACGTCCGGCCGGCCGCCCGCTTCGGCGTCAGCCCCTTCGGCGTGTGGCGCAACGCCGCCACCGACGAGCGGGGCTCCGACACCCGCGCGGGCGTGCAGACGTACGACGACCTGTACGCGGACACCCGCAAGTGGGTGCGCGAGGGCTGGATCGACTACGTCGTGCCGCAGCTGTACTGGAACATCGGCCTGGACGGCGCCGACTACGCGAAGCTGCTGCCCTGGTGGGCCGAGACCGCCCGGGGCAGCCGCACCCAGCTGTACGTGGGCGAGGCGCTGTACAAGTCCGGGGACCCGGCGCAGCCCGCCGCCTGGCAGGACCCGGCCGAACTCTCCCGCCACCTGACGCTGGCCGCGCGCTACCCGGAGGTCCGCGGGCACGTCTACTTCTCGGCCAAGGACGTCGCCGACGACCGCGGCGGCGCGATGACGCGGCTGGCCGCCGACCACTACACGCAGCCGGCCGCCGCCCCGCGCTGAACCGCTCCGGCGCGGGGGTGCGGCCGCCGGGCTACAGCTGGGTCTCCCGGTGCCGGATCTCCGAGTCGGGGCCGGGCGAGCACACGGCCTCGTGCCCGTCCTCGAACCGGACCCGGTACGGGGGAGTGCCCTTGTCGCCCATCACTTCGACGATCTCCGCGACCTTGTCGTGCTCACCGACCACCCGGCCGTGCTGGACCAGTTGGTCGCCCTTGGTTGCGTGCATCCGTGAGGCCTCCTCACCTGTGTGCGGCTGAGGGCGGGCGCTAACCCCTGGCCCGCTGGGTGACCGCGATGCACACCAGTACGGCCGCGGCCGTCAGCGGAGCGGCCACCGGCAGGTGCTCGCCCAGCAGAAGTACCGACCACACCAGTGTGAGCAGCGGCTGGGCCAGCTGCAACTGGCTGGCCTTCGGGATGCCGATCGCCGCCATGCCCCGGTACCAGACGACCAGGCCGAGGAACTGCGAACCGATCGCCACCCACAGCAGCCCGGTCACGGCGTGCGCCGTCAGGCGCACCGGCTCGAGGGACAGGGCGATCGCCGCCATCGGCACCGTCAGCGGCAGGCACAGCACCAGCGCCCAGCCGATGACCTGCCACCCCGGCATCACCCGGGCCAGCCGGCCGCCCTCCGTGTAGCCGGCGGCGCACACCAGCAGGGCCGCGAAGAGATAGGCGTCGGCCGAGGTCAGCGCTCCGCCGCTCTGCTGCACCGTGAAGGCGATCACGGCCGCCGCGCCCGCCAGGGCCGCGATCCAGAAGGTGCGCGAGGGGCGGGTGCCGACGCGCAGGGCCGACAGCAGCGCGGTGGTCAACGGCAGCAGGCCCACCACGACGGCGGCGTGCGCCGTGGTCGACGTCTGCAGGGCGAGCGTGGTGAGCAGGGGGAAGCCGAGGACCACCCCGGCGCCCACCACCGCGAGACCCAGCCAGTGCCGCCGCTCGGGCGGTGCCACCCGCAGCACCACCAGGCAGGACCCGGCGACGGCGGCGGCGGCGCTGCGCACGGCGATCAGGGACCAGGGCCCGAAGCCCTCCAGGCCCCAGGCGGTGGCGGGGAAGGTGAGGGAGAAGGCGACGACACCGAGGGCGGCCTGGACGGTGCCGAAGGACGCACCGCCGGTGTCCGCTCCGGTGGCGTCGACTGCTATCCGGGGCGACGCGGTAGCGCTACTCTGTGCTCTCATGCAAGAGCGTAGCAGCGTTGCTGAGCTGGTGACCGTGTTGCGGCGAGAGTTGGACCGCTACTCACCGGGCGGAAAGCTCCCGTCCAGCCGTGCCCTCGTCGACCGGTTCCGGGTGAGCCCGGTGACGGTCTCCCGCGCCCTGGCCCAGCTGGCCGCCGAGGGGCTGGTCGTCACCCGGCCCGGCGCCGGCGCCTTCCGTGCCCGGCCACGCCCCTCGGCCGCGCCCGCCGGGGACACCTCCTGGCAGGAGGTGGCGCTGAGCGCCGACGGCGCCGCCGACCTCGTGCCGCGCTCGGTGGACGCCTCCGGGGTGCTGGTCTCGCTGGCCGCCCCGCCGTCCGGCGTCGTGGAGTTCAACGGCGGGTACCTGCACCCCTCGCTCCAGCCGGAGCGGGCGATGGCGGCGGCCCTGGCCCGGGCCGGACGGCGGCCCGGCGCCTGGGGCCGGCCGCCGATGGAGGGGCTGCCGGAGCTGCGGGAGTGGTTCGCGCGCGGCATCGGCGGCGCCATCACGGCGGCCGAGGTACTGATCACCGCGGGTGGCCAGTCCGCGCTGGCCACCGCCCTGCGCGCGCTCGCCCCGCCCGGCACCCCCGTGCTCGTCGAGTCCCCGACCTACCCCGGCATGCTGGCCATCGCACGGGCGGCCGGTCTGCGCCCGGTGCCCGTCCCCGTGGACGCCGACGGCGTGCGGCCCGCGCTGCTCGCCGACGCCTTCCGCGCGACCGGCGCCCGGGTCTTCGTCTGCCAGCCCCTGTTCCAGAACCCGACCGGTGCCGTGCTCGCCCCCGAGCGGCGCGGCGAGGTGCTGCGCATCGCGCGGGCGGCCGGTGCCTTCGTCGTGGAGGACGACTTCGTGCGCCGGCTCGTGCACGAGGACGCGGGCCCGCTGCCCGCCCCGCTCGCCGCCGACGACCCGGACGGCGTCGTGGTCCACGTCTGCTCGCTGACCAAGGCGACCTCGCCCAGCTTCCGGGTGAGCGCCCTGGCCGCGCGCGGGCCGGTCCTCGAACGCCTGCGCGCCATTCAGATCGTCGACACCTTCTTCGTGCCCCGGCCGCTCCAGGAGGCGGCGCTGGAACTCGTCGGCTCGCCCGCCTGGCCGCGCCACCTGCGCGCGGTCTCGGCCGAGTTGAAGGCCCGCCGGGACGCGATGACCTCCGCACTGCGGCTGAACCTCCCCGAGATGTCCCTGGCCCACGTCCCCTCCGGCGGCTACCACCTGTGGCCCCGGCTGCCCGAGGGCACTGGGGGCACTGGGGGCACCCCCCAGGCTTTCGGCTCCGGGGGAGAGGCCGCTCTCACCTCGGCCGCCCTGCGCGCGGGCGTCGCGATCACCCCGGGCCGCCCGTACTTCAGCGCCGAACCCCCGGCCGCCCACGTCCGGCTGAGCTTCGCCGCCGTCGCGAACGTCGGGGAGATCGCGGAAGGGGTACGGCGCCTGCGCACCGCCTGCCAGGAGGTGTGGGGCGGCTGACGCGGGCCCGATATCCGGTCGACGGGCTCTCACCGGCCCTGCGAGCATCCCGGCATGACCGACACGCCGAGGCTCCCCGAGGGCTACGAGATCTCCACGGACCCGCGCCGCATCGACGCCGGGCGCGTCCACCACTGGCTGTCCGGCGACGCGTACTGGGCTCTGGGGCGGACCCGCGAGAAGCAGGACCGGGCCGTCGAGGGCTCGCTCAACTTCGGCGTGTACGACGTGGTGTCCGGCGAGCAGGTCGCGTATGCCCGGGTGGTCACGGACCTGGCCACCTTCGCGTGGCTGTGCGACGTGTACGTCGACCCGTCGGTGCGGGCCAAGGGCCTCGGCACGGCGCTGGTCGCGGCCGTCCGCGAGCACCTGGCGCCCCACGGGCTGCGCCGCATCCTGCTGGCGACGCACGACGCGCACGGGGTGTACGGGAAACTCGGGTTCACCGCGCTGGACCGGCCGGAGCAGTGGATGGCGTTCGCCTTCGGTCGGTGAGCCGCGGCACACCCTGGGTGACCCACAGGTAACACCCCTTGACCTGGACACCTTGGCGCTCCACCATCACCGCATGGCGCTTCGGGTCACGTTCGTCGCGGCTGCGCGCAGTTCACCGCTGCTCGCCGAGCGCTTCGACGACGAGCGGCCGCTGGACCAGGCCGGATGGAACGAGGCGCTGCGCGCCGCGGGCGACCTGCTGCCGCTTGCCGCCGCCGAGTTGCGCTACTGCTCGCCCACGCCCCGCAGCCGTGCCACCGGTGACGCCATCGGCTGCGCGCCACTGTCCCAACTGGCCCTGCGGGACTGCGACATGGGTCGATGGCGCGGTCTGACGCTCGGTGAGGCCATGGCCCGCGAACCGGCGGCCGTGGACGCCTGGCTCGCCGACCCCCGGTCGGCCCCGCACGGCGGGGAGTCGCTGCTGGGGTTCATCACCCGGGTGGGCGGCTGGCTCGACACCCGCCCCGGGGAGGACGGTGACCGGATCGTCGCCGTGGCCGAGCCCTCCGTGATCCGGGCCGCGCTGGTCTACGCGCTGAAGGCGCCGCCCGGAACGTACTGGAACCTGGACGTCCGCCCGCTGTCGACGACCACCGTGACGGGCCGCGCGGGCCGGTGGAGCCTCCGTTTCGAGGGCGCGCCGGACCAGGGGGCTACGCGTCCGGCGTTTCGCGGAGGTAATCCGTTGTGAGCAGCAGGTCCTTGGCCGGGCCGCCCACCCGCCACACCGTCCGCCAGCGGTCCGGGCCCCGGACGGTGAACTCACCCCGGTAGAGGTCGGCGGCGCAGGGGTGGTCGGCCACATGGTGTCCCGAGCTGAGGTCCAGGCCGTGGAAGGGGCGGCCGTCCGCGAAACGCACGTCCACCCGGCCCGGCCCGCTCCCCGGCTCGTATCGCAGCGTGCGCTCGGCGGGCCGGGTCACGCCCTGCCAGGTGAAGGCGCCCGACTCCCGGCCGATCAGCCCGCCGCCGTCGAGCGCGTCGAAGGACGTGCGCCCCTCGAAGCGGCCCTCCAGGCCACCGGCCAGGTCCCGCACCGACCGCTCGGTGCGCCAGCGCCCCGCGAGGTACGCCAGTACGTCGGGCACCGGCCACAACTCGCCCATTTCCACTCGCTTTCCCGCTCCGGCCCGCTCGTTGCCGCGCGACCCATTGACGCGCCGCGGCCCCCTCCCTATCTTGCCGTTCGAAGTGCTGACCAATGTCCGATATCCCGAACGACTACCTGGTGAGAGCCGCGGAGTATCCATGTCACGCACCCGCTGGAGACTCGGTCTCAGCGTCACCGCCCTCCTGACGGCAGCCGCCCTGCTGCCGTCCCCGGCACACGCGGAGGCCGTCGCCGACTACACGATCACCGTCGACCCGTCCGACCGGGGCCCCGCGATCGACGACACGATGTACGGCGTCTTCTACGAGGACATCAACCGCGCCGCCGACGGCGGCCTGTACGCCGAACTCGTGCAGAACCGGTCCTTCGAGTACTCCACCGCCGACAACGCCTCGTACACACCGCTCACCGCGTGGGCGGCCGACGGCACCGCCGAGGTGGTGAACGACGGGGGCCGCCTCAACGAGCGCAACCGCAACTACCTCTCCCTGGCCGCCGGCTCCACCGTGACCAACACGGGCTACAACACCGGCATCCGGGTCGAGAAGGGCGAGAGGTACGACTTCTCGGTCTGGTCCCGGGCCGGGCACGGCACCACCCTCACCGTGACGCTCACGGACGCCGCGGGCACCCTCGCGAAGGCGCGCCAGGTGGCGGCGAAGGGGCAGTGGCGCAAGTACACGGCCACCTTCACCGCGACCCGCACCAGCAACCGCGGCCGCCTCGCGGTCACCACCACCGCCCCCGCCGCCCTCGACATGGTGTCCCTCTTCCCCCGCGACACCTACCGGCACCAGCCGGGCGGCCTGCGCAAGGACCTCGCGGAGAAGATCGAGGCCCTGCACCCCGGCTTCCTGCGCTTCCCCGGCGGCTGCCTGGTCAACACCGGCTCCATGGAGGACTACAGCGCGGACTCCGGCTGGCAGCGCAAGCGCTCCTACCAGTGGAAGGACACGATCGGCCCGGTCGAGGAGCGCGCCACCAACGCCAACTTCTGGGGCTACAACCAGAGCTACGGCCTCGGCTACTACGAGTACTTCCGCTTCGCCGAGGACATCGGCGCCATGCCGCTGCCCGTCGTCCCCGCCCTGGTCACCGGCTGCGGCCAGAACAAGGCCGTCGTCGACGACGCGCTGCTGAAGCGGCACATCCAGGACACCCTGGACCTCATCGAGTTCGCCAACGGCCCCCGCACCAGCGAGTGGGGCGGCAAGCGCGCGGAGATGGGCCACCCCAAGCCCTTCCACCTCACCCACCTCGAAGTCGGCAACGAGGAGAACCTCCCGAAGGAGTTCTTCGCCCGCTTCGAGCAGTTCCGTACCGCCATCGAGGCGAAGTACCCGGACGTCACCGTCGTCTCCAACTCCGGCCCCGACGACTCCGGCGCCACCTTCGACACGGCCTGGCAGCTGAACCGCGACGCGGGCGTCGACATGGTCGACGAGCACTACTACAACAGCCCGCAGTGGTTCCTCCAGAACAACGACCGCTACGACTCCTACGACCGCAACGGCCCCAAGGTCTTCCTCGGCGAATACGCCTCCCAGGGCAACGCCTGGAAGAACGCCCTCGCCGAGGCCGCGTTCATGACCGGCCTCGAGCGCAACGCCGACGTGGTCAAGCTGGCCTCCTACGCCCCGCTGCTGTCCAACGAGGACTACGTGCAGTGGAGCCCGGACCTGATCTGGTTCAACAACCACGCGTCCTGGGGCTCGGCCAACTACGAGGTCCAGAAGCTGTTCATGAACAACACCGGCGACCGCGTCGTCCCCTCCACGGCCACCGGCACCCCCGCCGTCAGCGGCCCCATCACCGGCGGCGTCGGCCTGTCGACCTGGGCGACCAGCGCGGCGTACGACGACGTGAAGGTGACCTCGGCCGACGGGGATACCCTCCTGTCCGACGACTTCTCCGGCGACGCCTCGCGGTGGGCCCACTCGGGCGCCGGCAGCTGGACGGTCCAGGACGGCCAGTACGTCCAGACCGACGCGGCCGCCGAGAACACCATGGTCACGGCGGGCGACCCCGCCTGGCACGACTACGACTTGCACGTGAGGGCCACGAAGAAGTCCGGCAAGGAGGGCTTCCTGGTCGCCTTCGGCGTCAAGGACACCGGCAACTACTACTGGTGGAACCTGGGCGGCTGGAACAACACCCAGTCCGCCGTCGAGCAGGCCTCCGACGGCGGCAAGTCCACGCTGCTGTCCAAGGCCGGCTCGATCGAGACGGGCCGCGCCTACGACATCGACGTCAAGGTCAGGGGCCGCCAGGTCACCCTCTACCTCGACGGCGAGGAGTGGGGCGGCTTCACCGACGACAAGCCGGCCGAGCCGTTCCGCCAGACCGTCACCCGCGACGACCGCACCGGCGAGCTGATCGTCAAGGTCGTCAACGCCCAGGACACCGCGGCCCGCACCGCCGTGGACCTCGGCGGCGCGAAGGTGGCGTCCAGGGCCGCGGTCACCACGCTGGCCGCCGACCAGGACGCGGTCAACACCGGGACGGACGCCCCGGTGACCCCGGTGACCTCGACCTTCTCGGGAGCGGCGAGCGAGTTCACGTACACCTTCCCGGCGAACTCGGTGACGTTCCTGCGGATCAGGCAGGGCTGACCGGCGCCGGGCCCGGCGACCACCGCACCGCGTCGTCGCCGGGCCCGGCTAGCGTGGGGCCCATGATCGTATGGCTGAACGGCACCCACGGCGCCGGCAAGACGACGACCGGCGCGCTCGTGCAGCGACTGCTCCCGGACTCCCGGGTGTTCGACGCCGAGAAGGTCGGCGAGACGCTCATGGACATCACGCCGGGACTGCCCGACACGGACAACTTCCAGCACTGGGCGCCGTGGCGGCCGCTCGTCGTCGAGACCGCCCGACGGGTGCTCGACTACACCGGCGGCACCCTGGTGATGCCGATGACGGTCCTGGTCGAGGAGTACTGGCGGGAGATCGCGGGCGGCCTCGCCGCGCACGGAGTCCCCGTACGGCACTTCGTCCTCCACGCCGACCAGGAGACCCTGCGGGGGCGTATCGCGGGGGACACCGTACTGGGGCCGGACTCGCCGTTCCGGCTCCGGTACCTGGAGCCGTACGCCGAGGCCGCCCGCACCTGGCTGCACGCCGAGGCCGAGGTCGTCGACACCACGCACCTCACGCCCGCCGAGTCGGCGCTGCGGATCGCGGAGGCCGTCAGGGCGTAGTGGCGCGGTAGCGCCGCATCAACGCACTCGTCTCCTGGTTGTACGCCGAGCGCCGCCGGGCGATCCGGACGACGAGCACCGCGCCAACCGGAGCGACCGTGTACTGGGCCATCGCGTGGCGGAGCAGGGTCCCGCGGTCGGCGACCGCCCAGTCGCGGCCACCGAAGAGCGGAATGTCCTCGACGAGCTCCTCCTCGGCGGTGAAGTCCAGACCGTCGATCCTGCCCCGGCCCAGGCTTCCGTCCGCCAGCCTCCACGCGCCCCGGCACGGCCCGTCCCACTCGCAGTCGACGAACCCTTCCGTCACGGCCGTCTGCCCCTGCCGATACCGGTCCGTGTTCCCCACGGCGAACCACAGGGGAAGCGCGAGGGCGCACAGGGACACGACGAGCGCGGCGCGCTGCCACGGCCTCAGCCCGACGACCAGCTCGACGATCCAGGCACGCACAGCCACCCCCACGGTGCTCGGAGTCCGGAAGCGGCAGGCTAGCCGACGCCTGCGGCAGCGCCTCGAGGTCACACCGCATCGCATTGCATAAACGTGCATCGGCACGTATAGTCATGCTCTCCAGGAGGAGGATTTTCCATGGCGGTACGTGCGGCGGTGGCCGGAGCGAGTGGGTATGCGGGCGGTGAGCTGCTGCGGCTGCTCCTGACCCATCCCGAGGTCGAGATCGGCGCCCTGACCGGCAACTCCAACGCGGGTCAGCGGCTGGGTGCCCTTCAGCCGCATCTGCTGCCGCTGGCCGACCGGGTGCTGGAGGCGACCACCCCCGAGGTGCTCGGCGGTCACGACGTCGTCTTCCTCGCGCTGCCGCACGGGCAGTCCGCCGCCGTCGCCGAGCAGCTCGGACCGGACGTCCTCGTCGTCGACATGGGCGCCGACTTCCGGCTGAAGGACGCCGGTGACTGGGAGCGGTTCTACGGCTCCCCGCACGCCGGCACCTGGCCCTACGGCCTCCCCGAACTTCCGGGTGCCCGCGCCGCGCTGGAGGGGTCCAAGCGCATCGCGGTGCCCGGTTGCTACCCCACGGCCGTCTCCCTGGCCCTCTTCCCGGCGTACGCCGCGTCGCTGGCCGAGCCCGAGGCCGTGATCGTCGCCGCCTCCGGCACCTCCGGCGCGGGCAAGGCGGCCAAGCCGCACCTGCTGGGCAGCGAGGTCATGGGCTCCATGTCGCCGTACGGCGTCGGCGGCGGCCACCGGCACACCCCCGAGATGATCCAGAACCTCGGCGCGGTCGCCGGGGAGCCCGTCACCGTCTCCTTCACGCCGACCCTCGCGCCGATGCCGCGCGGCATCCTCGCCACCTGCACCGCGAAGGCGAAGCCCGGGGTCACCGCCGAGTCGGTGCGCGCCGCCTACGAGAAGGCCCTCGCCGACGAACCGTTCGTGCACCTGCTGCCCGAGGGCCAGTGGCCCGCGACCGCCTCCGTGTACGGCTCCAACGCCGTCCAGGTACAGGTCGCCCACGACGCCGCCGCCGGCCGCATCATCGCCATCAGCGCCATCGACAACCTGGCCAAGGGCACCGCGGGCGGTGCCGTCCAGAGCATGAACCTCGCCCTCGGTCTCGACGAGACCACCGGACTGACGACGATCGGAGTTGCGCCGTGAGTGTGACGGCAGCGAAGGGATTCACGGCGGCGGGCATCACGGCCGGGATCAAGGAGAGCGGCAGCCCCGACCTGGCCCTCGTGGTCAACACCGGCCCCCGCCGCTCCGCCGCGGGCGTCTTCACCTCCAACCGCGTCAAGGCCGCGCCCGTCCTGTGGTCCGAGCAGGTCCTCAAGAGCGGTGAGGTGACCGCCGTGGTGCTCAACTCCGGCGGCGCCAACGCCTGCACCGGGCCCAAGGGCTTCCAGGACACGCACGCCACGGCCGAGAAGGCCGCCGACGTGCTCGGGACGGGGGCGGGAGAGGTCGCCGTCTGCTCCACCGGGCTCATCGGCGTGCTGCTCCCCATGGACAAGCTGCTCCCGGGTGTGGAGGCGGCCGCCGGTCAGCTCTCCGAGCACGGCGGCGAGAAGGCCGCCATCGCCATCAAGACCACGGACACCGTGCACAAGACGTCCGTCGTGACGCGGGACGGCTGGACCGTCGGCGGCATGGCCAAGGGCGCGGGCATGCTCGCCCCCGGCCTCGCCACCATGCTCGTCGTGATCACCACCGACGCCGACCTGGAGACCGAGGCCCTGGACCGCGCCCTGCGCGCCGCCACCCGCGTCACCTTCGACCGGGTCGACTCCGACGGCTGCATGTCCACCAACGACACCGTGCTGCTGCTCTCCTCCGGCTCCTCCGGCGTCACCCCGGAGTACGACGCCTTCGCCGAGGCCGTCCGCACCGTCTGCGACGACCTCGGACAGCAGCTCATCCGGGACGCCGAGGGCGCCAGCAAGGACATCAAGGTCGAGGTCGTCAACGCCGCGACCGAGGACGAGGCCGTCCAGGTGGGCCGCACCATCGCCCGCAACAACCTGCTCAAGTGCGCCATCCACGGCGAGGACCCCAACTGGGGCCGCGTGCTCTCCGCCATCGGCACCACCGACGCGGCCTTCGAGCCCGACCGGCTGAACGTCGCCATCAACGGCGTCTGGGTCTGCAAGAACGGCGGCGTGGGCGAGGACCGCGAGCTGGTCGACATGCGCTACCGCGAGGTGCACATCGTCGCCGACCTCGCCGCGGGCGACGCCACCGCCACCATCTGGACCAACGACCTCACCGCGGACTACGTCCACGAGAACAGCGCGTACTCCTCATGAGCGACGGAACGAGCAACGCACCCACGCGGAAGCACACCGCGCTCCCCAAGGCCCAGATCCTCATCGAGGCGCTGCCCTGGCTGACCCGGCACCACGGCAAGACCGTCGTCATCAAGTTCGGCGGCAACGCCATGATCGACGAAGACCTCAAGGCCGCCTTCGCCCAGGACGTCGTCTTCCTGCGGCACGCCGGCCTCAAGCCCGTGGTCGTGCACGGTGGCGGCCCGCAGATCAGCGCCGCGCTCGACAAGCACGGCATCGTCAGCGAGTTCAAGGCCGGGCTGCGCGTCACCACCGAGGACGCCATGGACGTCGTACGGATGGTGCTGGCCGGGCAGGTGCAGCGCGAACTGGTCGGGCTGCTCAACCAGCACGGGCCGCTCGCCGTCGGCCTCACCGGCGAGGACGCGCACACCCTCACCGCCACCAAGCACCAGCCCGAGATCGACGGTGAACTCGTCGACATCGGGCGGGTCGGCGAGATCACCGAGATCGACACCGGCGCCATCGAGGCACTGCTCGCCGACGGCCGCATCCCGGTCGTCTCCTCGATCGCCCGTTCCCAGGACGACCACCATGTCTACAACGTCAATGCTGATACGGCGGCTGCGGCACTCGCTGCTGCGCTCGGCGCCGAGACTCTCATGGTCCTCACCGACGTGGAGGGCCTCTACGAGGACTGGCCGGACTCCGACGAGGTGATCAGCCGCCTCACCGCGTCCGAGCTGGAGAAACTGCTGCCCGACCTGTCCAGCGGCATGGTGCCGAAGATGGAGGGCTGCCTGCACGCCGTGCGGGGCGGCGTCACCACCGCCCGGGTCATCGACGGCCGGGTCCAGCACTCGATCCTGCTGGAGATCTTCACCGACGAGGGGATCGGCACGATGGTCGTGCCGGACGAACAGGGGGAGTCGTGAGCAACGAAGAGCTGACCGAGCGGTGGCAGGGCACCCTCATGAACAACTACGGCACGCCCCGCCTGCCCCTGGTGCGCGGCGAGGGCGCCCGGCTCTGGGACGCCGACGGCAAGGAGTACCTGGACTTCGTCGGCGGTATCGCGGTCAACGCGCTCGGCCACGCCCACCCGGCGGTGGTGGACGCCGTGAGCCGGCAGATCGCCTCCCTCGGCCACGTCTCCAACCTCTTCATCGCGGAGCCGCCCGTCGCCCTCGCCGAACGGCTGCTCCAGCACTTCGGCCGCGACGGCAAGGTCTACTTCTGCAACTCCGGCGCCGAGGCCAACGAGGGCGCCTTCAAGATCGGCCGGCTGACCGGCCGGCCGCACATGGTCGCCACCCGCGGCGGCTTCCACGGCCGCACCATGGGCGCCCTGGCGCTGACCGGCCAGCCCGGCAAGCAGGAACCGTTCCTGCCGCTGCCCGGCGACGTCACGCACGTGCCGTACGGCGATCCGCAGGCGCTGGCCGCGGCGGTCACCGAGGAGACGGCGCTGGTGATCATCGAGCCGATCCAGGGCGAGAACGGCGTCGTCGTCCCGCCCCCCGGCTACCTGAAGGCGGCCCGCGCCATCACCGCCGCCACCGGCGCGCTGCTCGTCCTGGACGAGGTGCAGACCGGCGTCGGCCGGACCGGGCACTGGTTCGAGTACCAGGCCCACGAGGGCGTCCTGCCGGACGTCGTCACCCTCGCCAAGGGCCTCGGCGGCGGACTGCCGCTCGGCGCGACGGTCGCCTTCGGCCGCGCCGCCGACCTGCTCCAGCCCGGCCACCACGGCACCACCTTCGGCGGCAACCCGGTCGCCTGCGCCGCCGGACTCGCCGTGCTGGACACCATCGCCGACGAGGGACTGCTCGACAACGTCAAGCGGCAGAGCGAGACGCTGCGCGGCGGGGTCGAGGCCCTCGGCCACCCGCTCGTCGCCCACGTCCGGGGCGCCGGACTGCTCCTGGGTATCGTGCTCACCGAGCCGCTCGCCGCCCAGGTGCAGCAGGCGGCTCAGGACGCCGGAATCCTGGTGAACGCGCCCGCACCCGATGTCGTACGGCTGATGCCCGCGCTGAACCTCGGCGACGACGTGGTGGAGGCGTTCCTCGGGGCGCTGCCCGGCATCCTTGACCAGGCCGCCGAGACGGCCCACGGGGACGGACGATCCGGAGAATGAGACGACGATGAGCCACGCGCAGGAGCACGAGCAGCCGGCAGGGCCCGCCCTGCCGCAGACCCGCACCGCACGCCACCGCCGGATCGTGGACATCCTCAACCGGCAGGCGGTGCGCTCGCAGAGCCAGCTGGCGAAGCTGCTCGCCGACGACGGGCTCACCGTCACCCAGGCGACGCTCTCCCGGGACCTGGACGAGCTGAACGCGGTCAAGATCCGCAACACCGACGGCGACCTCATCTACGCGGTGCCCAGCGAGGGCGGCTTCCGCACCCCGCGGGCGCCGCTCGGGGAGTCGGCGAAGGAGGAGCGGATGCGGCGGCTCTCCGCGGAGTTGCTGATCTCCGCGGAGGCGTCGGCGAACCTCGTGGTCCTGCGCACCCCTCCGGGGGCGGCGCAGTTCCTCGCCTCGGCGATCGACCAGGCGGAGCTGCACGACATCCTCGGGACGATCGCGGGCGACGACACGCTGATGCTGATCAGCCGGGAGCCGACGGGCGGGCAGGCCCTGGCGGACCACTTGCTGCGCTTGGCCCAGAACGGGGGCTGACGGGGGCGGTGCGGTGATCTGCCGACCGCGGGCACGTCGTGGCCGGTCGTGCAGTTCCCCGCGCTCCTGGTCACCCCCCCGCCGCCGCTGCGGGCAGTCGTGCCTCCCCCAGTGCCTGAGCGGCCTGGGAGGTACCCCCAGGCGGCACGGGTGGGCGCAGCGGCACCCGCGTACGCGGCGAGTGACAGCGCCGGTACCTCAGCGACAGCACCGGTCACCCTCCGACGCCACTCACCCCAGCAGTCCCGCCAATCCCCCCGTGCACCGCACCTCGTCCCCCGCCGTGATCAGCAGCCCCTCGACGCCGGGCAGCGAGTCCAGCCACCGCAACCCCTCCCGCGACCCCATCGCGAACGCCGCCGTCGCCCAGCAGTCCGCCCACGTCAGCCGGGACGCCACCACCGTCACGGACAGCAGGTCGGTCACCGCCGAGCGCCCGGTGCGCGGGTCGACGACATGCGCCCCCCGCTCGGCGGAGCCGGACGTCGCCACGGCCAGCTCCGTCACCCCCGCCGCGGAGACGACCGCCGCGAGCCCGCCCGGCCGCAGCGGGTCGGACACCCCGACCCGCCAGGGCCGCACCGCCCCCGGCGTCCCGAGCAACTGCACGTCCCCGCCCCCGTTGACGCTGACCCCGCTCGCACCGCACGCCGCCGCGATCCCCCGTGCGGCGCGCTCCACGGCCCAGCCCTTGACGATCCCGGTCGGGTCGAGCCGGCCCCGGTACCGGGTGCTGAACCAGCCGTCGCTCACCCGCTCCGCCTCGGCCGCCAGCTCCAGCACCTCGGCGACCTCCGGCGCACACGCGGCGACGGTCAGCTCCCCGCGCGCCAGCCGGGAGATCTGGCTGCCGTCCCGGTACGTACTGAACACCTCGTCGGCCCGGTGCAGCCCGGCGACCGCCGCGTCCAGTGCCGTCCGTACGGCCGCGGGTTCCCCGCCGCGGACGTCGAAGGAGAAGACGGTCCCCATCGCCTCCTCCGCATGACGCACCGCGGCGGGAGCCTCGGCGGACCCGGCCCCGGTGTCAGCCACCGGCCCGGTCCAGCGCCGACTGGAGGGACTGCGTGTACCCGGCGCTGGTGTAGGTGGCGCCGGAGACCGCGTCGATGTCGGCGGTGCCCGCGGCGACGGCGGCCCGGTTGAGCCTGGGCACGGCGTCGGCGGTGACCTGGTCGCTGCGGCCGCCCTTGGGCGCCTGGAGGGCCTCGACGTCCGTGATCCGCCCGCCGCTGACGGTGACCCGGACCTGCACGGGCCCGTACTGGGTCTGCGCGGCGTCCCCGGTGAGCACCTGCGTGCCCTGCCCGGCGTCGCCCTCGCCCCGTCCGCCCCCGCCCGAGCCCGAATTCGCCCCGCTCGACTCCTGCGCCGCGGGTCCGGCCGCCGCGGCCGCCTTGTCGAGGGCCGACTGGAGGGACTTCACGTACCCGGCGCTGGTGTAGGTGGCGCCCGAGACCGCGTCGATGTCGGCGCTCCCGGCCGCGACGGCCGCCCGGTTGAGCTTGGGCACGGCGTCCGCGGTGACCTGGTCGCTCTGCCCGCCCTTGGGCGCCTGCACGGCCTCGGCCCCGGTGATCTTCCCGCCGCTGACGGTGAGCCGGACCTGCACGGGACCGTACTGCGTACGGGCCGCGTCACCCGTGACCGTGCCGGCCCCGGCGCCCCGGCCGCCCTGCGGCGACTGCGCGGCCACGGGCGGTGCCGCGCCGCCCGCCGCCGAGCCGGCGCCCGGGTCGGACGCCGGTTTCAGCGACAGCAGCAGCACGATCCCGGACACGGTGGCGGCCCCGGCGAGCACGGCACGCCGTACGGGGTGGCTTTTCCTCATCTGTCCTGGACTCCCGATGTCCGTCGCTCACATCTCGAACGACTCGTGGTGGATACGGCGAGCGGGGACCCCCGCGCCGCGCAGTGCCTCGTACACCGACTGGGCGAAGCCGGGCGGCCCGCACAGGAAGACGTCGTGGCGCTCGACGTCCGGGATCTTCCGGGCCAGGGTCTCCGCCGAGATGTCCGGGCGCTCCCCGTCCGGGCTGTTGACCGCGTACATCAGCCGGGCCCCCCGCTCGTCGGCGATCCCGGCCAGTTCGTCCCAGAGCGCCAGGTCCTGGGTGCTGTTGGCCCGGTAGAGCAGCGTGATGTCGCCGGACGCGCCGGGCAGCGTCTCGAACAGCGCCCGCATCGGCGTGATCCCCACCCCGCCCGCCACCAGCAGCACCTTGCCGCGGCTGCGGCGCTGGGCGGTCAGGGCGCCGTACGGGCCCTCCGCCCACACCCGGGTGCCCGGGGCCAGCTCGCGGAGCCGGGCGCTGTGGTCGCCGATCGCCTTCACGGTGATCCGCAGCATGTCCGGGCGCGGTGCCGCCGACAGCGAGTACGGGTGCGAACTGAACCGCATGCCGGGCGCCAGGAACCGCCAGCGGAAGAACTGCCCCGCCTCCGCGCCCATCCGGTGCAGCCGGCGCCCGCCGATGAGCACCGACACGATGCCGGGCGTCTCCTCGATCACCGCCTCCACCCGCATCCGGTGCCGCAGGTTGAGCCGGAGGGGCGTCAGCACCCGGTACCAGAGCAGCAGCGCGGTCACCGAGCCGTACAGCGCGTACCAGACGGTCCTGGCGACCGGCTCGACGGCGAAGTCGTTGCCGGTGGTCAGCTGGTGCCAGAAGGTCAGGAACACCGCCGCGTAGGTGAGCAGGTGCACGTGGTACCAGGTGTCGTACGGGATCCGGCGGCGGACCGGGCCGACGGACAGGAGCCCGACGACGACCAGCAGGCCGGTGCCGATGGCGGCCTTGCCCATGTCCGGCAGCTGGTTCACGGAGTCGACCGTCTGCGCGACGATGTCGCCGAGGCCGCGGCCGGCCTGCGCCGCGTAGCCCCACATGATCAGGAAGACGTGGGCCAGGACCAGACAGAGGGTGTAGCGGCCGGTCATGGCGTGCCAGCGGGCGACCCGGTCGGACCCGACGTGCCGCTCCAGCGCCGGAACCCTGGCCATCTGGAGCACCACCAGCGCCATCAGGTACCCGGCCAGCAGACCGGTGATCCGGCCCGCGCCGAGGATCTTGCCGGTGTCGTCGGAGATGGCGGGCGTGTTGCGCCACCACAGCCACAACACGCCCGCCGCGCCCGCCCAGACGGCGAGCAGCAGGGGGACGGCGGGGGAGCGGCGCGGACGGATGCGCCGCATCGTCTGACGGCGGGCGGCACGGCCGCCGGCGAGCGTGGTGGTCACGGTTCCTCCGTGGGACTCGGCCCTTGGCCCACAGATACGCGCCGTGCCGGGCGAGCGTTCAGCCCGGACCGGCAATGCCGTCCGCGGTCAGTACCGGGTGACCGCCGTCGGCCCGCCCGAGGTGCCGATCGCGAGGTGCGGGCGCTCCGCCGGATCGGCCCACCGCAGGATCCGCCGCATCGCCTCCTTCGGCACCGACACGCATCCGGCCGTCGCCCCGCGCCCGTCGACGTGCAGGAAGATGCCAGCGCCGCGGCCGCGCACCGGGCGGTCGTAGTTGAAGCCGACGACCAGGGCGTGCGCGTACTGCGCCGAGTAGGTGATCAGGTGCTCGGCCTCGGTGGCGCGGCAGTCGGCGGGGCGGGGCTCGGTCCAGCGGTTGTAGGAGGGGGAGGCGTTGTCCTGGCACCACCAGGAGTCCCCGTGGACCGGGCGGTACCGGTACGCCGTGCCGCGCGGTGCCGCCTCGATGCCGAAGGCGTACGGCAGGTCGTACAGCCCCGTCGGCGTGATGTTCGTGCCCTGGACGCGTGTCGCCCCTTCGGCGAGCCCGCCGGAGCCGAAGCGGGCGGGCGCGGAACCGGCCGCCACCCAGCGACCGCGGTCCCCGCCCTCGCGGTCCCACCAGGTGACGGTGCCCGTGGTCGAGCCGGTGTCCGGTGCGACGGCGGTGATCAGCTGGGTGCCGCCGCCGGTGTCCGCCATCCGGTCCGGCAGCGGCACGGGGGCCGACCCGTCGGCGGGGGCGGCGCCGAGCAGGAGGAGGGAGGCGGACACGAGGACGGCGACGACACCGGGGCGCATGGGTCAGACGGTAGAGGGCGGCAGCGGCAACGGCAGCCCGGGGAGGCCGTCGATGCTGGAGGCGATGTGCTCCTTCTTGGTGAAGTAGGCGTCGAGCGAGGCGTCGTCCTCCCGCGCGAACCGCTTGCCGTGCAGGTCCCGGTCGCTCTCGTACGCCATGAAGGGGACGGCGTACCCGCAGGTGTCCCGGACGAGTTCGGCGCTCACGACGATCACGGCGCGCAGTCCGTGCACCGTGGGATCGATGTCCGGGAAGTGGGTGAGCAGCTCGGGGAAGCGGGGGTCGTCGCGGAAGACCGGCTCGCCGCGGCCGTGCACCCGCACGATGTTCGGCGGGCCCTGGAAGGCGCACCACATCAGGGTGATCCGCCCGTTCTCCCGCAGGTGGGCGATGGTCTCCGCGTTGGAACCCGCGAAGTCGAGGTAGGCCACGGTCAGTTCGTCGAGCACCGCGAAGCAGCCCGTGAGGCCCTTGGGGGACAGGTTGACCGTGCCGTCGCCGGCCAGGGGAGCGGTGGCGGTGAAGAAGAGGGGCTGCGCCTCGATGAAGGCGCGGAGTCTGCCGTCTATGCGCTCATAAGTCTTTCCCATGTCTAACGATTATGCGGGTGCGGGACGCCGAGGGCGGCACCAAGCCGCAAGATTGACGAAACATGCAGAGTTCTGCATACTCATGCATGACAGTGATCGTACGGTGAGGAGCGACCCAAGTGAGCAGCAACAGCGGTGACGTCCGGCTCTGGGGCGGCCGTTTCGCCGACGGTCCCGCCGAGGCCCTGGCGAAGCTGTCCGCGTCCGTCCACTTCGACTGGCGGCTCGCGCCCTACGACATCGCCGGTTCGCGCGCCCACGCGCGCGTGCTGCACGCGGCGGGGCTGCTCACCGAGGACGAGCTGACCCGGATGATCGCCGGACTGGACCGGCTGGAGGCGGACGTCGCCGACGGCTCCTTCACCGGCACCATCGCCGACGAGGACGTCCACACGGCCCTGGAGCGCGGGCTGCTGGAGCGCCTCGGCCCCGACCTCGGCGGCAAGCTGCGCGCCGGGCGCTCCCGCAACGACCAGGTGGCGACCCTCTTCCGGATGTACCTGCGCGACCACGCCCGGACCGTCGGCTCGCTGATCGCCGACCTCCAGGACGCACTGGTGGGCCTCGCCGAGGCCCACCCGGACGTGGCCATGCCCGGCCGCACCCACCTCCAGCACGCCCAGCCGGTGCTCTTCGCCCACCACGTGCTCGCCCACGCCCAGGCGCTGGGCCGGGACGCGGAGCGGCTGCGCCAGTGGGACGCGCGCACCGCCGTCTCCCCGTACGGCTCGGGCGCGCTCGCGGGCAGCAGCCTCGGCCTGGACCCGGAGGCCGTCGCCCGTGACCTGGGCTTCGAGCACGGCAGCGTCGGCAACTCCATCGACGGGACGGCCTCGCGCGACTTCGTCGCCGAGTTCGCCTTCATCACCGCGATGATCGGCGTCAACGTCTCCCGGATCGCCGAGGAGATCATCATCTGGAACACGAAGGAGTTCTCCTTCGTCACCCTCCACGACGCCTTCTCCACCGGCTCCTCGATCATGCCGCAGAAGAAGAACCCCGACATCGCCGAGCTGGCCCGCGGCAAGTCCGGGCGGCTGATCGGCAACCTGACCGGCCTGATGGCGACCCTCAAGGCGCTCCCGCTCGCGTACAACCGCGACCTCCAGGAGGACAAGGAGCCGGTCTTCGACTCCATCGACCAGCTGGAGGTCCTGCTCCCCGCCTTCACCGGCATGATGGCCACCCTCACCGTGCACCGCGAGCGGATGGAGGAGCTGGCCCCGGCCGGGTTCTCTCTCGCCACCGACATCGCCGAGTGGCTGGTCAAGCAGGGTGTGCCGTTCCGCGTCGCGCACGAGGTGGCCGGCGAGTGCGTCAAGGTCGCCGAGGCCGACGGCAAGGAGCTGGACGAGCTGACCGACGAGCAGTTCGCCAAGATCTCCGAGCACCTCACCCCCGAGGTGCGCACCGTCCTCAACGTCCCCGGCGCCCTGGCCTCCCGCGACGGCCGCGGCGGCACGGCGCCCAGCGCGGTCGCCGTCCAGCTCGCCGAGGTCAAGGCGGACGTGGCGGCCCAGCACGCCTGGGCGGACGCCAAGAAGTAGCGGCAGGCCGTAGCGGCAAGCAGCGGCAGGCAGCAGCAGCCGGTGTGTCCGGGGGGCATCGCGGTTACGTTGGTCAACAGCTCAGCAGCTCAACAGCTCCAGCAGTCGACCGAACGGAGTCCGCGATGCCCTTCGCCCGCCTGGCCGCGGCGACCACCCCCACCTGTCACATCGGGCTGGGACTCGCCGCCGTCGGCCGCCCCGGCTACATCAACCTCGGCCGCGACCGGGACCTGCCGGCCGACCGGACCGTCGAGGCGTTGCGCGAACGCACCCACGACCTCCTGGACGCCGCCTACGCGCAGGGCGTCCGCTACTTCGACGCGGCCCGCTCCTACGGCCGTTCGGAGGAGTTCCTGGCCGGCTGGCTCCGGGACCGCCCCGACGTCGACGACGTGGTGGTCGGCAGCAAGTGGGGCTACACCTACACGGCCGACTGGTCCACCGAGGCCGAGCGGCACGAGGTCAAGGACCACGGCGTCGCCACCTACGACCGCCAGCGCGCCGAGACCGACGCCCTGCTCGGCGACCGGCTCGACCTGTACCAGATCCACTCGCTCACCCCGGACAGCCCGGCCCTGACCGACAAGGAACTGCACGCCAGGCTGGCCGAGGCCGCCGCGCAGGGCAGCACCGTCGGCTTCTCCACCAGCGGCCCCGCCCAGGCCGACGCCATCCGCGCCGCGCTCGCCGTGACCGTCGACGGCGAGCCCCTCTTCCGCACCGTCCAGTCGACGTTCAACGCGCTGGACACCTCCGCCGGTCCCGCGCTGGCCGAGGCGCACCAGGCCGGACTCACCGTGATCGTCAAGGAGGGCATGGCCAACGGCCGCCTCGCGGAGCCGCACGCCCCCGGCGTCCTGAAGGCCGTCGCCGAGGAGACGGCCCTGGGCTGCGACGCGGTCGCCCTCGCCCTGGTCCTGCGGCAGCCCTGGGCCGGGGTCGTCCTGTCCGGCGCGGCGACGGTCAACCAGCTCGGCTCCAACCTGCACGCCGCCGTGGTCGACCTCGACGACGACCAGGTGGCGCGCCTCGGCGCACTCGCCGAGGACCCGCACGCCTACTGGGAGCGCCGCGGGCAGCTGCCCTGGCACTGAGGCCACCGGCAGACCACCGCCCCGCAGGAGCGTGACCGCCCCGTGAGGTGAGTCACGCACACCCAGAGTGAGACAAAATTGTCTCATGTGGGTTATTGTTGTCTCATGGCCGTTGATCGTGAACAGGTACTGCGCAGTGCCGCGACCCTGCTGACCCGGAAGTCCACCGCGACCATGGACGAGGTCGCCAGGGCCGCCGGCCTCAGCCGGGCCACGCTGCACCGGCACTTCGCCGGGCGCGACGCCCTCGTCCGGGCACTGGAGTCGCTGGGCATCGCCGAGTGCGAGGCCGCCCTCGCGGCGGCCCGCACCGAAGAGGGCCCGGCGGCCGACGCGGTGCGCCGGCTGGTCCGCGAGATGGAACCCTCCGCCGCTCTGCTCGCCTTCCTCTACACCGAGAACCAGCTGTTCGAGGGCGAGGAGCAGAACGAGGGGTGGGCCCGCATCGACACCGGGCTCACCGAGCTGTTCCGCAGGGGCCAGGAGAGCGGCGAGTTCCGCATCGACCTCACGCCCGCCTGGCTCACCGAGGCGCTGTACGGCCTGCTGGCCTCCGGCGCCTGGGCGGTGACCGAGGGCCGCGTGGCCCGCAACGACTTCACCCACATGATCGTCGAGCTGCTGCTCGGCGGCGCACTCCGGAGAGAGGAACCATGAACCGCACCCTGCAGCCGGCCCACCCGACCGAGGCGGTGAAGCGCCCCGGCCGCTGGCTGGCGCTGTCCGTCCTGGTGCTGGCCGTGCTGCTGGTGGCCGTCGACGCGACCGTCCTCGGTCTCGCGACCCCCTACATCAGCGAGGACCTCGCGCCCTCCGGCACCCAGCTGCTCTGGATCGGCGACGTCTACTCCTTCGTCATCGCCGGTCTGCTCGTCTCCATGGGCAGCCTCGGCGACCGCATCGGACGCAAGCGCATCCTGCTCATCGGCGCCACGGCGTTCGGTGCGATATCCGTCCTCAACGCCTACGCGCACACGCCCGAGGTGATGATCTTCGCCCGGGCCCTGCTCGGCGTCGCGGGCGCCACCCTGATGCCGGCCACCCTCGCCCTGATCCGCAACCTCTTCCACGACCCGCGTGAACGCAGCCTCGCCGTCGGCATCTGGGGCGCGGCCGCCTCCGCCGGTGCGGCGGTCGGTCCGGTGGTCGGCGGGTTCCTGCTGGAGCACTTCTGGTGGGGCTCCGTCTTCCTGATCAACCTGCCCGTGATGGTCGTCCTGGTCGTCGTCGGCGTGAAGATGCTGCCCGAGTCCCGCAACCCGAACCCGGGTCCCTGGGACCTGCTCAGCGTCGTCCTCTCCCTGGTCGGCATGGTCGGAGTCGTGTACGCGGTCAAGGAGACCGCCGCCCACGGGTTCGCCTGGGCCACGCTCGCCGCGGGTCTGCTGGGCGCCGCCGCGCTCTACGGCTTCGTCCGCCGCCAGCTGACCATGCCGGTCCCGCTGCTCGACATGCGGCTGTTCCGCAACCGCGGCTTCAGCGGCGCGGTCCTGGCCGACCTGCTGACCATCCTGGGCCTGTCGGGGCTGGTGTTCTTCCTCTCCCAGTACCTGCAACTCGTCCAGGGCAGGCGGCCCTTCGAGGCGGGCCTGGCCGAACTGCCCGCCGCCGTCGGCGCGGTGGTGGCCGGTCTGATCGCCGGGCGCGCGGCCCGGCGCTTCTCGGTCCGTGCCGTGGTCGCCGGCGGACTAGCCGCCGTCGGCCTCGCGCTCGCCGCGCTGACCGTCATCGGCCAGCACACCGGCTACCCGCTGCTCGGCGCGGCCCTGCTGGTCGTCGGCCTCGGCGCGGGCTTCGCGTTCACCGTCACCGCCGACGTGATCCTCTCCAGCGTCCCCGGGGAACAGGCGGGCGCCGCCTCGGCGGTCTCCGAGACGGCGTACGAACTCGGCGCCGCGCTCGGTATCGCGGTGCTGGGCTCCATCGTGACCGGTGTCTACCGCGACTTCACCGGGCCCGCGGGCACCCCGGACGCCGCCCACGAGTCACTGGGCGGCGCGGTGGAGGCCGCCGCCCACCTCCCCGGCCCCGCCGGCGAGGCGCTCCTCGACTCCGCCCGGCAGGCCTTCGTCGACGGCCTGACCCTCGCGGCGGGCGTCGGCGCCGCCGTACTCCTGGCCGCCGCGGCGGCGTCCTGGTACCTGCTGCGGGGCCAGCGTCTGGAGGACGGGGTGGAACACCCGTAACCCGGGGCGCGCCAACGCGATACGGCGGACCGCTCACCGAGCGGTCCGCCGTATCGCGTTGGGGGGTCGGCGGCGCTACGCCGCCTTCGCCTTGCTCGCGTACATGTCCACGTACTCCTGGCCGGACAGTCGCATGACCTCCGTCATCACGGAGTCCGTCACCGCCCGCAGCACATAGCGGTCGCGGTCCATGCCCTCGTAGCGGGAGAACTCCATCGCCTCGCCGAAGCGGACCGTGACCCGGCCCGGCCGGGGCAGACCCGCGCCGCCCGGCTGGAGCTTGTCGGTGCCGATGACGGCGAACGGGACGACCGGGGCGCCCGTCATCAGAGTGAGCCGGGCGATACCGGTGCGGCCGCGGTAGAGGCGGCCGTCGGGGGAGCGGGTGCCCTCCGGGTAGATGCCGAAGACGTGCCCCTCCTCCAGGATGCGGCGGCCGGTCATCAGGGCCGCCACCCCGCCCCGGCCGCCGTCCCGGTCGACCGGGACCATGCCGACCCCGGTGAAGAACCACGCCATCAGCCGGCCCTTGAGGCCCTTGCCGGTGACGTACTCGTCCTTGCCGATGAAGAAGACCTGCCGGTCGCAGGTCAGGGGCATGATCACCGAGTCGATGAAGGTGAGGTGGTTGCCGGCCAGGATCACCGGACCGTCGCCCGGGATGTTCTCCACACCCTCCACCCGTGTGCGGAACATCAGGCGCATGATCGGACCGAGCACTGCCTTGATGAACACGAAGCGGGACAACGTGGCCCTCCGGTGTCGGGGATGCGGTATGAGTCTGTGCAGGTGAGGACATTACTCGCGGCCCGGGGGATCACGCACCCCGGGTCACCCGGGTCCGGCGCGGCATGGACGCGTATCGACGCGTGTTCACCGGACACGGCCCGGATCGAAGCACACACGGCACCCGGTCCGCGTGAGGCGCGCCGCCCGGGCGACGCCACCGGGCCTGTGTCCTTCGCTTACCCCGCCACGCCGCCGCCAAGCAGACGGCACGTCAGTCGTCCCGCCCCACACGACACCTCAGTGCACCCGCGTGTTCCGGCCGCGGTCTCCCGCTCGTCATGTACGCGCCCCTACGATCGGCGCGCACGGGACGGTCTACGGCAGGAGGGCCCCATGGGAACGCAGGAGTCGGACGAGCGGGCGGGTGGCGGCACCGGACGGCGGGCGCTCCTCGGGGCGGCGGTGCTCGGCGCGGGCGGCGCGGTACTCGGCCTGCCCGGCACGGCGAGAGCCGCCGGCACCCGGCACGGCGGCGGACACGGCGGCGGGGTCGGGAGCCTGCCCGTGCCGACCGTCATCGGTCACCGCGGGGCCAGCGGTTACCGCCCCGAGCACACCTTCGGCTCCTACGAACTGGCCCTCGACCTGGGTGCCGACATCGTCGAGGCCGGTGACCTGGTCCCCACGAAGGACGGTCACCTCGTCTGCCGGCACGAGCCGGAGATCGGCGGCACCACGGACGTCGCCGACCACCGGGAGTTCGCCGACCGCAAGCGCACCAAGCTGCTCGACGGGGTCTCCACCACCGGCTGGTTCACCGAGGACTTCACGCTCGCCGAGCTGAAGACGCTCCGCGCCACCGAACGCATCCCGGCCAACCGCCCGCACAACACCCTCTACGACGGCCGCTGGGAGATCCCCACCTTCGAGGAGGTGCTCCGCTGGCAGAACGAGCAGACCCGCAGGCGCGGCAAGCAGGTCTGGATCTACCCGGAGCTCAAGCACCCCACCTACTTCCGCAAGCTGGGCCTGGGCACGGAGGAGCGCCTGGCACGGCTGCTGCGTAGGTACGGCAAGGACCGGAAGAACTCGCCCGTCATCATCCAGTCCTTCGAACCCACCAGCATCCAGCGGATGAGCAGGCTCGTCCGCAATCCCCTCGCCGTCCTGCTGTCCGGCGCCAACAGCCGCCCCTGGGACTTCGTCGAGACCGGTGACCCGCGCACGACCGCGGACCTCGTCACCCCCGAGGGCCTGAAGGAGATCGCCTCCTACGCGCAGGGCATCGGCCCCACCCTGGACCTGATCATCCCGAAGGACTCCGCCGGCCGCCTCACCGAACCGACGACGCTCGTCCGCGACGCGCACCGCGCGGGCCTGATCCTGCACCCCTACACCATGCGCAACGAGAACCCCTTCCTGCCCGCGGAGTTCCGTCAGGGCAGTGACCCCGACGCCTACGGCGACGTCTTCGGTGCCTTCCGGACGTACTTCGCCACCGGAATCGACGGCGTCTTCACCGACAATCCGGACACGGGTGTGCTGGCCCGCGAGGACTTCGTCAACGGCTGAGCGACCGCCCCCGGTTGGGGTGACCTTCGGCCGTCCGGGCAACCCGCCGCCCGGGCGGCCGCGTCGACGTGCATATGACGCACGACCTGGTCACCTCCCTGCGCCCCCTGCTCACCGCCGAGGCCTCGGCCGAGGCATATGCGTCCGGAGCCGAGCCCGGCGACCTGGAACAGGCCGTCTGGCTGCGCCTGCTGGAACGCCTGGAGGCCGACGGCCCGCCCCCGGACCCGCACCGCTGGCTGCGCAGCGCCGTGCGCACCGAGGCCCGCCGCACCCGCCGCAGGGCCCGTCACGAGCGGCCGTACGGAACCGAACCCGCCGGTGTCGCCGCGTACGCGTACGAGCCGGAGCGGCTCGCGCTCACCGCGGCCCGGCACCGCGCCCTGCGCGAGGCCGTGCGCCGGCTGCCGGGGCGCTGCCCCCGGCTGATGGAGGCCCTGTTGTCACCCAGGGACCTCACATACCGGGAAATCGCGGGGGAGTTGGGTATCTCACAGGGCAGTCTTGGCCCGGAACGCTCCCGATGTCTGGGATGTCTGCGTCGATTGCTGACGCCGGAGGTTGCGGCGGGCTGAGGACGGGGATAGGAGTGGGGGACCACAGGTGATCAGGTGAGCGGGAGGCATGCGCACATGGGCATGAGCGTGACCATCTCGGCGGCGACCGACCAGGATGCCGAGCAGATCTTCCGGCTGCAGTACCTCTGCTTCCAGAGCGAGGCGGCGCTGTACGCCAACTACCGCATCGACCCGCTCGTCCAGACCCTGGACTCCGTGCGCCAGGAGGTCGCCGCCGACTGCGTCTTCGTGGCGCGACTCGGCGACGAGGTCGTCGGCTCGGTGCGAGGGCGGGTGACCGAGGACGGGGCGGCGTCCATCGGCAAGCTCTGCGTCCATCCCCGCCTCCAGGGGCACGGCATCGGGGCCCGGCTGCTGCGGGCCGCCGAGTCCAGCCTGGGCGGGGAGCGCGGCGCCAAGCGGTTCCGGCTGCACACCGGGCACCGCAGCGAGAGCAACCTGCGGCTGTACCGCCGGGTCGGCTACGAGACGGTGGGAACGGCCGAGGGCGCCGACGGCGTACCCATGATCGTCCTGGAGAAGCCGGCCGGGACGTACGCGACCACGGCCTGAGGGCCGTCGCCCGAAGCGCACGTCCCGGGGACGACCGCCGCACAGCCGCCGGGCCTGCGACCGCTACGCGGTGCGGGCCCGGCGCAGCCAGTACAGGGCCGACAGCGGCAGCAGCACGGGAATGAAGAGGTACCCCATCCCGTAGTCCGACCACACGGTCGCGTCGGCGAAGGCGGACGGCTCCACCAGTGTCCAGGTGCCGACGGTCAGCACCCCCACCAACTCGGCGGCGCAGCACACCTGCGCGGCCTTGCGGGCCGTCTCGCCGCCGCGCACCAGGGTGTACGTGATGAACCCGTAGACGACACCCGCGAGGGCCGACAGCGAGTAGGCGAGCGGGGCCCGGTCGAACTCGGTCGCGATCTGGTACGCGGACCGCGACACCGCGCCGACGACCATCACGCCGTACAGCCACACCAGCAGGATGCCGGGCCCGCCGATCAGCCGCTGCCCGGCCCGCTTCTCCTCCGTGGCCACCACGTCAGCCTCCCCAGATGTCGAACAGCCGCACCTCGAGGACGGCGAGGACGACACCGCCGGCCGCGACCGTCACCGAGCCCCAGCGGGTGCGCTCGGCCAGCGACATGAACCCCGCCGCCGGCACACACGCGAAGGCGCCCAGCAGGTACGCCACGAAGATCGTCGTGCCCTGCTCCGGGTCCTCGCCCCGCGCCAGCTGCACGATCCCGACCACCAGCTGGATCAGCGCCAGCGCCGAGACCGCGGCCATGCCGATGAAGTGCCAGTCCTTCGTCGGCTGGTCACGGTAGGCGGCCCAGCCGCACCAGGCGGCCAGCAGCAGTGCGGCGACGCCGGTCACCAGCGTCAGGACGTCAAGCATGGCAGCGAGCCTATTACGGCCGAAACGGGCCGCGGTCCCCGGCCCCGTAGGGTCGGGGGCATGAAGCTCCACGCACAAGCCCTCCTGTTCGACAACGACGGCACCCTCGTCTCCTCCCTGGAATCCGTCCGCCGCTGCTGGACGCGCTGGGCCGTCGAGTACGGGATCACCGCCGAGCAGTTCGGGCAGGTGGAACTGCACGGACGGCCGGCCGCCGAGATAGCCGCCGACCTGCTGCCCACCGCGAGGGTCGCCGAGGCGGTCGCGCGGATCGAACAGCTGGAGGTCGAGGACGTGCCGGGCGGGGGCGTGCGCCTGCTGCCCGGCACCCGCGACTTCCTCGACGCGCTCCCGGCCGACCGCTGGGCCGTCGTCACCTCCGCCACCCGCCGCCTCGCCGAGGCCCGCCTCGACGCCGTCGGCATCCTGCCCAAGACCCTCGTGGCCGCCGACGACATCACCCGCGGCAAGCCCGACCCCGAGCCCTATCTGCTCGGCGCCCGCGCCCTGGGCGTCGACCCGGCCGACTGCGTCGTCTTCGAGGACGCCCCCGCCGGGCTCCAGGCCGGCCGGGCCGCCGGGATGCGGACCGTGGCGTTGGCCACAACCCACCGGGCCGACGAACTCGACGCCGACCTCGTCGTCACCGACCTCTCGGCCTTGTCGGCACTGGCCACCGAGGGCGGAGTCGAGATCACCGTCCGGGGCTGATCCGCGCCCGCCGCGACCCTCCGCCGTCCACCGCTGTCCAGTATCCGGACAGCGGTCTCCGGCCAGAGGCATACGTCTGCTTTACTGATCGGCATGAGCACCACGAGCGACCGCACCCCTGCGACCGAGGCGACCACGACGCCCGGTGCTCGTTGTATGTGCCGCCGAATGTGCGCCTTCTAGAGGGCCCCCGCACCACCTGAGTCTCGCGCCCCGAAGCGAGCGTCCCCTCGTGCCCGCCCGCGCCCCACGCGCACGCGGCCGAGCCACGCCCCGCGCACACGTTTCTCCCCGGTCCCACCGCCGTGGCGCACCGCCACCGCGAGAACCGTGCCGCGTTCCGAAGGGCCCCGAGAACCCGAAGAACAACGCCCCGTGCCCGGCGCACACCACCGCGCCGCGCACTCGACAGTGACGGAAACCCACGTGATCACCACATCGGGCCTCACCAAGGTCTATCGTTCACGCGGCCGTGAGGTCACCGCCCTGGACGGCGTCGACCTGCACGTCCGCGAGGGCGAGGTGTACGGCGTCATCGGCCAGTCCGGCGCCGGCAAGTCCTCGCTCATCCGCTGCGTCAACCTCCTGGAGCGCCCCACCGCCGGCACGGTCACCGTCGCGGGCGCGGACCTCACCGCGCTGGCCGGCCGCGGCCCCCGCGCGGGCCGGGAACTGCGGCAGGCGCGCAGCCGTATCGGCATGGTCTTCCAGCACTTCAACCTGCTCTCCTCGCGGACCGTCCAGGACAACGTCGAACTGCCGCTGGAAATCCTCGGCAAGTCCGGGAAGGAACGTTCCCGCAAGGCGCTGGAGCTGCTCGACCTCGTCGGTCTCGCCGACAAGGCCAGGGCCTACCCCGCCCAGCTCTCCGGCGGCCAGAAGCAGCGCGTCGGCATCGCCCGTGCCCTGGCCGGCGACCCCAAGGTGCTGCTCTCCGACGAGGCCACCAGCGCCCTCGACCCGGAGACCACCCGCTCCATACTCCAGCTGCTGCGCGACCTGAACCGGCAGCTCGGGCTGACCGTCCTGCTCATCACCCACGAGATGGACGTCGTCAAGAGCATCTGCGATTCGGCCGCCCTCATGGACCGGGGCCGCGTCGTCGAGTCCGGCACGGTCGGCGAACTGCTCGCCACCCCGGGCTCCGAGCTGGCCGCCGCGCTCTTCCCGGTGGGCGGCGACACCTCCGGCGACGACCGCACCGTCCTCGACGTGACCTTCCACGGGGAGGCCGCCACCCAGCCCGTCATCTCCCAGCTCTCGCGCACCTACAACATCGACATATCGATCCTGGGCGCCGCCATCGACACCGTCGGCGGCCTCCAGATCGGCCGGATGCGCATCGAACTGCCCGGCCGCTACGAGGACAACGTCGTGCCCGTCGGCTTCCTGCGCGAACAGGGTCTGCAGATCGACGTGGTGAACGAGACGCCGGACGCGGCCACCGCGTCCGCTTCGCTGGTGAAGGAAGGTGCCAAGTGACCTGGTCGCAGATGCAGCCCCTGCTGGAGCAGGCCTCCTGGGAGACCTTGATCATGGTCGGCTGGTCCACCCTGATCGCCGTCGTCGTCGGCCTGCCGCTCGGCGTGCTCCTCGTCCTCACCGACCGGGGCGGCCTGCTGCAGAACGTCGTGGTCAACAAGGTCATCGGGCAGGTCGTGAACATCGGCCGCTCGATGCCGTTCATCATCCTCATGGTCGCGCTGATGAGCTTCACCCGCTGGGTCACCGGCACCACCATCGGCAGCGAGGCCGCCATCGTGCCGCTCGCCATCGGCGGCATCCCGTTCTTCGCGCGACTCGTCGAGACCGCCGTGCGCGAGGTCGACGGAGGGCTCGTCGAGGCCGTCCAGTCCATGGGCGGCAACACCTGGACCATCGTCCGCAAGGTGCTGGTCCCCGAGGCGCTCCCGTCGCTGATCGCGAGCACCACCACCACCGTCATCGCCCTCATCGGCTACTCCGCCATGGCCGGCACCGTCGGCGGCGGCGGCCTCGGCGACCTCGCCGTCCGCTACGGCTACCAGCGCTTCGAACCCGACTTCATGTGGATCACCGTCGCGCTCCTCGCCGTCGCGATCTCGCTCATCCAGTTCGCCGGCGACTACGCGGCCCGCACCCTGCACCGCCGCGGCGGACGCGGCGGAGCCGCCCCCAGGCTCCGGCTGCTCAGGGCCAAGGAGCCCGCCGCGTCCGACGTCGGCAAGGTCGCCTGACCGCGCCCCCACAGACTCCCCGCCGTACCGGGCGGGGTCGCACCACCTTCAGGAAAGGCACTTTTCGTGCGTAACACCGCCAAGTTCACCACCGCCGTCCTCGCCGCCGGAGCCCTCACCCTCGGGCTGACCGCCTGCGGCTCCGACAAGGACTCCGCCTCCGACACCTCGGGACCGCTGGTCGTCGCCGCGAGCCCCACCCCGCACGCCGAGATCCTCGACTACGTCAAGGACAACCTGGCGAAGGACGCGGGCCTCGACCTCGAGGTCAAGGAGTTCACCGACTACGTCACGCCGAACACGGCGACGGAGGACGGCTCCGTGGGGGCCAACTACTTCCAGACCCAGCCCTACCTCGACGAGTTCAACAAGAAGAACGGCACCCACATCGTGTCCGTCGTCGACGTGCACCTGGAGCCCCTGGGCCTCTACTCCCACAAGGTGAAGAAGGCCGACGACCTGAAGAGCGGTGCGACCGTCGCCGTCCCCAACGACACCGTCAACGAGGGCCGCGCGCTGCAACTGCTCGCCGCCAACGGGATCATCACCCTCAAGGACGGCGCAGGCACCGCGGCGACCCCCTCGGACATCACCGAGAACCCGAAGAAGCTGGAGTTCAAGGAGCTGGAGGCGGCCCAGACCCCGCGCTCCCTCGACGACGTGGACGCGGCGGTCGTCAACGGCAACTACGCCATCGAGGCCGACCTGAAGCCCGCCCAGGACGCCCTCGTCCTGGAGAGCGCCAAGGGCAACCCGAACAGCAACCTCCTCGCCGTCAAGGAGGGCCACGAGGACGACCCGCGCGTCAAGAAGCTCGCGAAGCTCCTCAACTCGCCCGAGGTGAAGAAGTTCATCGAGGACACGTACGCCGGCGCGGTCCTGCCCTCCTTCTGAGCCTCCGGCCGAGGTTCCCTCCGGCTCGCCCTCCGGGCCTCACCCCGCGCCACCCACCGGGTCCGCTCCGTGCACACGGGGCGGACCCGGTGGTGTGGTTGAGTGCTTTCATGCTGCATGCTGGGCAGTTCGAGCAGGCCCTGACGGTTACACAGGTTACGGAGCGGCGCATGACGAGCACCTTCCCCAACATCTCCATCAGCACGGAGCGGTTGGTGCTGCGCCCCCTCGACGAGGACGACGTCCCCGCACTGGCCGCCATGATGAACGACGAGCAGGTCGCCGCCTGGACCCACGTCCCCCAGCCCTTCACCGAGGACAACGCCGCCACCTGGATCGGCGACCACGCCCCCGCCGAGCGCACCGCGGGCCGGGGACTCGACCTCGCCGTCACCGAGTTCCTCACCCAGCGACTGGTCGGCGTCGTCCAGCTGACCAAGACCAACTGGCACGTACGCTCCACCGAACTCTCCTACATAGTCGCCCCCTGGGCCCGGGGTGAGGGGTACGCGTCCGAGGCGGCGCTCGCCACCGCACAGTGGCTCTTCGGCGACCAGAAGTTCGAACGCGTCGAGCTGCGCACCGCGGCCGACAACACCGCCTCCCAGCAGGTCGCCCAGAAGATCGGCTGCATCAGCGAGGGTGTGCTGCGCGGCGCCTGCATAGCGCGGGCACGCACCGACGACGGCGTCTGGACGGACGTACGCACCGACTTCATCGTGTGGAGCCTGCTGCCGGAGGACCTCGAGGGCGCCACCGGACAGCTGACCGACCCCGACGGTTTCACCACCTTCACCGACTGGAACTGATACACGAGGGGCGACCCGCGCCACCACCCCGGACCAGGCCGCACCGGATACCCCCACGGGGCGCGCCCGCGCCGGTTCCACGACCACGACCTGCGAAAACCCTGGAGACTGACGACGATGGCCGACCGGGTCACGGTGATCGGCTGGGACGGTTCGCCGCTGACCGCCGCGGCACGGTCCGCGCTGGGCGCAGCCACCCTGGTGGCCGGCGCCGCCCACCACCTGGCACTGCCCGAGGTACCGCCCACCGCCGAACGCATCCGCCTCGGCAGCGTCGCCCTCGCCGCCCGCCGCCTCGCCGCGCACCGCGGCACGACGGTGGTGCTGGCCGACGGCGACCCCGGCTTCTTCGGCGTCGTACGCACCCTGCGAGCCCCCGAGTTCGGCCTGGAGGTGGAGGTCGTCCCCGCCGTCTCCTCCGTGGCCGCCGCCTTCGCCCGCGCCGGGATGCCCTGGGACGACGCCCAGGTGGTCGTCGCCCACCCCCGCACCCTGCGACGCGCGGTGAACGTGTGCCGCGCCCACACCAAGGTCGCGGTCCTCACCTCACCCGGCGCCGGACCGGCCGAACTCGGCCTGCTGATGGAGGGCGTCCACCGCACCTTCGTCATCTGCGAGGAACTCGGCACCACCCGCGAACGCGTCACCGTCGTCACCTCCGACAAGGCGGCCGACCACACCTGGCGCGACCCGAACGTCGTCATCGTGGCCGGCGGCAGCGCCGGCCCGGCCACCGCGGGCGACGGCACCGGCTGGATCACCGGCCGCGACCCCGCCACCGGACCGCGCGGCTGGTCCCTGCCCGCCGCGGCGTACGGCGGTGCACTGGGCGAGGGAGAGACCGACCTGCTCCGCACCGCCCAACTCGCCCGCCTCGGGCCCCGCCTCGGCGACCTCGTGTGGGACATCGGCTGCGGCAGCGGCGCCTTCGCGACCGAGGCCGCCCGCGCCGGCGCCGCCGTCATCGCGGTCGACCGGGACCGGGACGCCTGCGCCCGCACCGAGGCCACCGCACGGCACTTCGGGGTCCAGCTCCAGACCGTGCACGGCAACGCCCCCCACGCCCTGGAGGACCTCCCCGAACCGGACGTCGTCCGGGTCGGCGGCGGGGGATCGGCCGTGGTCTCCGCGGTCGCCGACCGCCGCCCGCAGCGCATCGTCGCGCACGCCGCGACCCGCGACGCGGCCGAACTCGTGGGCAGGGACCTGACGGAGCACGGGTACCGCGTCGAGTGCGCCCTGCTGCAGTCCGTCGGACTCGACACCCGGGCCTGGACGGAAACGGAGCGGAGCGTTGCGTTCCTGCTCAGCGGAGAGATCGTGCGGCGCGAAGCACCCCGCTGAGGACCGACGAGGACCGCGCCCCGTGATCGGTTGTTCATACCGCGCGGGGTAGGCTGGCGGATTGTTGTACCGCATGCGGACACCCGGCAGTTCGTCAGTCGATGTCCGTAAAAACCCGTTCCTTCGGGGGCGGGTGTGGTACGGCAGAACCGGAGGACGCGCAACGTGGCGCAGTCCACAGCGGGCCGTCGCGGATCAAGCTGTCGTGGCGGGGGGACGACCGCGACAATGGCACTCAATGGCTTTGTCGTCTTTTCCCGCGGGTCGTTCGTGCCGCTGGGCACGCCCGCTCGTTCTTCACTACGGGCGGTCGGTGCGCCGTCCGGGTGAGCTGGTCGTAGAAGCACTAACCGATGGGCGAGGGGTTACGCATGACCGACACCGGCCAGATCCCGGGCGAGGGGCTGCCGGAGAACGCAGGCATGGTGGAGCAGCCGGGCGTCCCCGCACCCGGCGCGTACACCTACCTCTCCGAGGCCACCGCCGAGGACGAGGACCTGTTGTTGCTGCCGGGAGCCCAGAGTGCCTGGGGCAACGAGGTCGCGCCGCCGGCGCCGGAGCCGGTCGTCGAGACCGTGCACCAGCCCGGACCGCACGAGATGTCCGGTCGGGACAGCGGCTCGGTCGACCTCGGCGGCGTCCGCCTGCCCGACCCGGCGCAGGACTCCGCGACCGCCCCGGTCCCGGCGCGCAGGCCCCTTCACCTCGGTCCGCCGATCCCCGACACCTCCGCCAGCCCGGTCCGCTCCCTCGCCGACCGCGGCCCCGCCGACGCGCCGGTACGTCATCCCGGCCCGCCCACCGCGGGCCCCGAGTACCTCGACGTCCCGCAGGCCGCCGTGCCGACCCCGCAGACGGCGGCACCCTGGGGAGCGCAGACGGCGCCACAGGCCCAGGAGGTCCCGGTGAACGCCGGGGCGGGGCATGCGGAAACGGTTGTCCCGGTACCGGAGCAGCAGGCGGCCGAGCCCGTGGGCGCGGCCCAGGCGCTCGTGACCCGGGTGGCCACGGAGGCCGTGGCGGCGACCGGCGGGACGCCCGCGGACGCCGGGGAGTCCGGCGAACCGCAGGAGGCGCCCGCACCGGAGGCGGCGCACACCGACGCGGGGTGGCCGGTCGACCCCGCGGAGGAAGCCGTACCGGTTCCCGAGACGGCCCCCGCGGCGCCCGTGGCCCCCGTGACCGAACCCGTCCAGGCGACGGCCGAGGACGATGCCGGGCCCGAGGAGGCGCTCGCGGTCCCCGAGGCCCAGGAGGTCCCCGCGCAGTCGGCTCCGGAAGAAGCGCCGGCGGAAGTACCCGCGGAGGTTCCCGCGCAAGCACCGCAGGGACTCGACGAACCCCGCGTGGCCGACGACGCCCCCGAGGCGCCCGCGCCGCAGGAAGCACCGTCCTCCCTGGCACCCGAGCCCGCACCCGGCGACGCCCAGGCAGTTGACGCGCCCGTGGCCGCCGCGGAGCCCGAGGCGTCGGCACCCGAGGCCGCCGAACCCGGACCCGCGCCGTCCCGGGCGCCTGAGCAGCCCGCTCCGGTCCAGGTGGAGGCCGCGCAGCCGACGCCGCCGGAGGCACGGCCCGCCCCGGAGGCAGCGCCGCACCCGCAGCCGGACGTCCAGCCCGCGCCGCAGCCCGCCCAGGGACCTCAGTCCCTCATGGACGCCACCATGCAGCAGGAGCAGGAGCAGGAGCAGGAGCAGGAGCAGGAGCAGGAGCAGCAGGAGGAGCAGGGGCAGGAGCAGGAAATGGCGGCCGTGGTCGTGACCGACGGCACCGCCGGGCCCGTAGCGGCGGACGCGCCCGCCGCCGGCGCGCAGGAGCCCGCGCCCGTACCGGCCCCGGTCGCCCAGGAACCGCACCCCGCCCAGCCCGTGGGGCAGTTCCTGCCCGTCGACGGCGGGCAGGTGCCCACGACCCCGCACCTCGCGCCCACCCCGCCCGAGGCAGTGCTGGTCCCGCCGGAGACGGCCCCCGAACCGGAGCCCGTCGCCGCGGCCCCGGCGGCCGAAGAGGCCGTCCCCCCGGTACCGGCGCCGCGCGAGGCAGACCCGGAACTCGTCCAGAGCGTCGACGACCTGGACACCCGGGGCGCCGAAGAGGACGACCACGCCACCGAAGCCGCCGAAGCCGCCGAGGAGACCGCGGAGGCGGTGGGAGCGACCGCCTCGGACCCCGCGTCCCAGGAGGCCCTCGCCCCCCAGCAGGCCCCGCACGACGGGAGTTCGGCCGGAGCCGCGGAAGCGCCGCGGCCCGTCGGCCCGGCGGCCCCCGCCTACGACGACGCCGAGCGCGCGGCCGTGCTCAAGGTCATGCGCGAGCGCCGCGACATCCGCAACGGCTTCCGCAGCGACCCCATCCCGCACGAGGTACTGCTCCGCGTCCTGGAGGCCGCCCACACCGCGCCCTCCGTCGGTCACTCCCAGCCCTGGGACTTCGTCGTCATCCGCTCCGCCGACACCCGCCGCGCCATGCACGAACTGGCGACGCGTCAGCGCGACGCGTACGCCAAGTCGCTGCCCAAGGGCCGGGCCAAGCAGTTCAAGGAACTGAAGATCGAGGCCATCCTCGACACCCCGGTCAACATCGTCGTCACCGCCGACCCGACCCGCGGCGGCCGGCACACCCTGGGCCGCCACACGCAGCCGCAGATGGCGCCGTACTCCTCCGCGCTCGCCGTCGAGAACCTCTGGCTCGCCGCCCGCGCCGAGGGCCTCGGTGTCGGCTGGGTCAGCTTCTTCGACGAGCGCGAGATGGTCCGCGCCCTCGGCCTGCCCGAGCACCTGGACGTCGTCGCCTACCTGTGCGTCGGCTACGTCGACGAGTTCCCGGACGAGCCCGAGCTGATGCAGGCCGGCTGGTCCAAGCGCCGCCCCCTGTCCTGGGTGGTGCACGAGGAGACGTACGGCCGCAGGGCCCTGCCCGGCGAGGCGCCGCACGACCTGCTCGCCGAGACCGTCGCGCAGATCCGCCCGCTGGACGCCAAGGCGCTGGGCGAGGCGTGGGAGCGGCAGAAGCGGATGACCAAGCCGGCCGGAGCGCTCGGCATGCTGGAGATCATCTCCGCCCAGCTGTCCGGCCTGTCCCGGCAGTGCCCGCCGCCCATCCCGGAGCCCGCCGCCGTCGCGGTCTTCGCCGGTGACCACGGCGTGCACGCCCAGGGCGTCACCCCCTGGCCGCAGGAGGTCACCGCCCAGATGGTGGCCAACTTCCTGGGCGGCGGCGCGGTCTGCAACGCCTTCGCCACCCAGGTCGGCGCCGAGGTGTGCGTCGTGGACGTCGGAGTCGCCACCGACCTGCCCGCCACACCCGGCCTGCTGCCCCGCAAGGTCCGCGCGGGCACCTCCGACATGACCACCGGCACGGCGATGACCCGTGAGGAGGCCAAGCAGGCCATCGAGGTCGGCATCGAGACCGCCCGCGACCTGGTGGCGGCCGGCAACAAGGCGCTGCTCACCGGCGAGATGGGCATCGCGAACACCACCGCGTCCGCCGCGCTCATCTCCGTGTTCACGGGTGCCGACCCGGTCGAGGTCACCGGTCGCGGCACCGGCATCAACGACGAGACGCTGGCCCGCAAGACCGAGGTCGTCCGCCGCGCCCTCGAACTCCACCAGCCGGACCCGGCCGACCCGATCGGCGTGCTCGCGGCGATCGGCGGCTTCGAGCACGCGGCCATAGTCGGTCTGCTGCTCGGCGGCGCCTCGCTGCGCACCCCGGTGATCCTGGACGGCGTCAGCGCCGGTGCCGCCGCCCTGGTGGCCCGCGCGATCGCCCCCGAGGTCCTCGCCGCCTGCATCGCCGGCCACCGCAGCGCCGAGCCCGGCCACGTGGCCGCGCTCAACAAGCTGGGCCTGCGTCCGCTGGTCGACCTCGACCTCCGCCTCGGCGAGGGCACCGGCGCCCTGCTCGCGCTCCCGATGGTGCAGAGCACCGCGCGCGCCATGCACGAGGTGGCGACGTTCGACTCGGCGGGCGTCACCGAGAAGTAGCGGTCGCACGACGCGGGGCCCGGGACCACGGTGCCGGACCCCGCGGGGACTCCCGTGCCCGCAGCCCCGTCCGCCGGCCGTCCAGCCACCGGACCAGCGGTCCACCCACCGGACCAACCGAGCCCCCACGGGCCAGCCGCTTTAAAATCCGCACGTCAGCGCCACCGCCGCAGGAGGAGCCGTCCCCTCATGGCCGAACACCCCGCCTACCCCGTAGGCCTCCGTCTCGCGGGCCGTCGCGTGGTCGTCCTCGGCGGCGGACAGGTCGCCCAGCGCCGCCTGCCCGCCCTCGTCGCGGCCGGTGCCGACATCCGCCTCGTCTCCCCGGAGGCGACTCCGTCCGTCGAGGCGATGGCGGACGCGGGCGAGATCACCTGGGAGCAGCGCCCGTACGCGGAGGGGGACCTCGCCGACGCCTGGTACGCCCTGATCGCCACCAGCGACACCGCGGCCAACGACGCCGCCTCCGCCGAGGGCGAGCGGCACCGCGTGTGGTGCGTCCGCTCCGACGACGCCGACCGGGCCACGGCCTGGACCCCGGCGACCGGACACAGCGAGGGCGTCACCGTCGCCGTACTCACCACCGAAGCACGCCACCGCGACCCCCGGCACACGGCCGCCATCCGCGACGCGGTGGTGGAGGGCCTGCGCGACGGCACCCTCGTCGCCCCGCACCGGCGCACCCGCACACCCGGCGTCGCCCTGGTCGGCGGCGGTCCCGGCGACCCGGACCTGATCACCGTCCGCGGCCGCCGCCTGCTCGCCGAGGCCGACGTCGTCATCGCCGACCGGCTCGGCCCCCGCGACCTGCTCGCCGAGCTGCCGCCGCACGTCGAGGTCATCGACGCCGCCAAGATCCCGTACGGCCGCTTCATGGCCCAGGAGGCCATCAACAACGCGCTGATCGAGCACGCCCGGCAGGGCAAGGCGGTCGTACGGCTGAAGGGCGGCGACCCGTTCGTCTTCGGCCGGGGCATGGAGGAGGCGCAGGCGCTGGCCGAGGCGGGCATCACGTGCACCGTCGTCCCCGGCATCTCCAGCACGATCTCGGTCCCCGGTGCGGCCGGCATCCCGGTCACCCACCGGGGCGTCGCCCACGAGTTCACCGTGGTCAGCGGGCACGTCGCCCCCGACGACGAGCGCTCCCTGGTCGACTGGCCGTCCCTCGCGAAGCTGACCGGCACGCTCGTGATCCTCATGGGCGTCGACAAGATCGGCAAGATCGCCGGGACCCTGATCGCGCACGGCAAGTCCCCCGACACCCCGGTTGCCCTCGTCCAGGAGGGCACCACGGCCGCCCAGCGCCGGGTGGACGCGACCCTCGCCACCGTCGCCGAGGTGGCCGTCGCCGAAGAGGTCAGGCCGCCCGCCGTCATCGTCGTCGGCGAGGTCGTCGCCGTCGGCCCGCACGGGACGGCCTGACGTGGCCGGCCTCGTCACGATCGACGACCCCGACGACCCACGTCTGCACGACTACACCGGCCTCACCGACGTCGAGCTGCGCCGTCGGCGCGAACCCGCCGAGGGCCTGTTCATCGCCGAGGGCGAGAAGGTCATCCGGCGGGCCGGCGAGGCGGGCTACGCGATGCGCTCGATGCTGCTGTCCGCCAAGTGGGTCGACGCCATGCGCGACATCATCGACGCGGCGCCCGCCCCGGTCTACGTCGTCGACCCGGCGCTCGCCGAACGGGTCACCGGCTACCACGTGCACCGCGGCGCGCTGGCCTCGATGCAGCGCAAGCCGCTGGACACGGCCGCCGGCCTGCTGACGACCGCCCGCCGTGTCGTCGTCATGGAGTCCGTCAACGACCACACCAACATCGGGGCGATCTTCCGCTCCGCCGCCGCGCTCGGCATGGACGCGATCCTGCTCTCCCCGGACTGCGCGGACCCCCTGTACCGGCGCAGCGTCAAGGTCTCGATGGGCGCGGTCTTCTCCGTGCCGTACGCCCGCCTCGACACCTGGCCGGCCGGTCTGGCTGCGGTCGGTGAGGCGGGCTTCACGCTCCTCGCCCTCACCCCCGACGAGCGGGCCGAGCCCCTCGACGCGGTCGCCCCGCACCGGATGGACCGGGTGGCCCTCATGCTGGGCGCCGAGGGCAGCGGGCTGACCCGGCGGGCCCTGGCGGCGTCCGACACGTGGGTGCGCATCCCGATGTCCCACGGCGTCGACTCCCTGAACGTCGGCGCGGCGGCCGCGGTCGCCTTCTACGCGGTGACGGCGGGACGCCCCCCGGCCTAGGGGTCTGACCGGCCCGGGCCCCGGTCCTCAGCGCCCGGGGGTCCGCGGCTCCGGGAGGCCGCCCGGCGGGTCCACCTGATCCCGCTGCGTCGCCCGCACGCCGCCGCCCCGTTCGTCGCCGAGCCCGCGCGCGGGCCCCTGGCAGCCCTGTGCGGCGGCGATACCCAGTGCGACCAGCAGCGTCACGACCACGAACACGAACAGCCGCTGCCGCAGCAGCCGCGGATTGGCGGGCCGCCGCCAGCCGGTCCCCGTCGTCCTGGGCGCCGTACGGCCGGAGCCGCCGCGCGGTGCGGGCCGGCCACCGTCGTTGCGCGAGGAGTTCCGGCCGGTCGTGTCGCGGGTCGGCGTGGGCCGGGACCCGGACCGCGCCCCCGTACCACCACCGCGCGACGACGTGCCACCGCGGGACGGGGTGCCACCGCGGGACGGGGTGCCACCGCGCGAGGGTGTTCCGCCACGAGAGGGCGCTCCGCCCCGCGACGGGACGGAACCCCGGGGCGCGGATCCCCGCGACGCCGACGTGCCGCGCGGCGCGGGAGTGCCCTGCGGACCCGGCCGGCCCTGCGGACGCCGCTGAGCACGCTCCGGGTAGGTGTCGGCGAGCCGCCCCGTGGGCACGTCCGCCTCACCACTGCGCGGCGCGGGCGGCCGTACGTCGGCCATGCCCTGGGCCTCCCGGGCGGCGATCTCCTTGAGCCGCAGCGACAGTTGCAGGGTGCTGGGGCGTTCCTCGGGGTCCTTGGCCAGGCACGCCCGCACCAGCGGGGCGAGCGCGTCCGGGACGCCGTGCAGCTGGGCCTCCTCGTGCACCACGCGGTACAGCATCACCTCGGAACTGCCGTGCCCGAAGGGCGAGTCGCCCATCGACGCGTACGCCAGCGTGGCCCCGAGCGAGAACACGTCCGTGGCCGGAGTGACCGCGGCCCCGCGCACCTGCTCCGGCGCGAGGAACCCGGGGGAGCCGACCGCCGTCCCGACGTGCGTGAGGGTGGAGGCACCGGTGGCCCAGGCGATGCCGAAGTCGATGATCCGCGGCCCCTTGGGGGACAGCAGGATGTTGGACGGCTTCAGATCCCGGTGCACCACCCCGGCCTCGTGCACGGCGACCAGGCCCTCGGACAGCGCGGCGCCCACGGCCGCGACGTCGGCCGCGCCGAGCGGGCCCCCGTCGGCGACCTTGTCATGCAGGGAGGGGCCGGGCACGTACTGGGTGGCGAACCAGGGACGGTCCGCCTCCAGGTCCGCGGCGACCAGCCGGGCGGTGCAGCCGCCCCGGATGCGCCGGGCCGCCGACACCTCACGGGCGAACCGCGACCGGAACTCCTGGTCCTCCGCCAGGTCCGGCCGGATGACCTTCAGCGCGACCCGCTGCCCCTTCTTGTCGGAGCCCAGGTAGACCACGCCCATTCCACCCGCGCCGAGCCGCCTGTGAAGCCTGAACGAGCCGACGACGCGCGGGTCCTCGCGCCTCAGGCGCATCATCGCCATGTTCATCCCCGCTGCCCGGTCCCTGTGACGTGCCACAGCTTACGTTTCCACGGCCGCCCGCGCGCAGAGGCCGCGCCCTCTCGCGACAACGGATTGTCAGTGCCCGGCGCGAGAGTTGAGCGGCGGTCAGCTCCCGCGCGGCCCGGCCGGCCGCGCTCCGCCCTTGATCCCAACCGGCCGCAGGAGCCGGGTGATTGGTGCGGGCGAGGGGGACCGGCCGGGGCGGGGCGGGGGCGGTGGGGAGCGGTCGCGCACCTGCGGCGTGACGGCGGGCGGGCAGCGGCCCGGGGCGGGGGAGGGGGTGTGCGGGGAGGCGGCCGGAGTGAGGGAAGTCACCGGACAGCCCGGAGATACCGGGACACGGTGGGCGCCCCCGTCCGGGAAGACCCCGAGACCAGTGCGGCGGTCTCCACCCAGGGGAGTAGTGGGCCGGTCACGGCTCATCCTCCGGGAGGCCCGGCAATCGGTACGAGGGCATGACGTCCGGCGCTCGCCCGACGCATAGATTTGAGGTCAAGCGGCGGGTGCAGCACTCGTCCCCCGAGGTCAGACACCCGCCGCTGCAACGAGACAACGCGAACGACTCGACGAACGGTCAGGAGAGGGACCATGGCCCAGACGGTTCCGCGGACGCTGGTCCGCACACGGGAAAACCGCCGTCAGGGCCGTCGCCACCCCGCGGTGGCGACGCTCATGGCCCTGCCCCTGGCGGTCCTGCTCCTCCTCGTCTTCGACGGGTGGGAGACAGTGGCCACACAGGCGTCGTCCGTGGGTGTGGTGCTGGGGCGCTGAGCGGCGACCCCAGGCCCGGAAGAGCGGTCCGGGCGGGGACATCCATCCATGAAACCCCGTGGGGACGGGGGTGCGGCGGACGGCAAAATGCCGGCGCAGCTGGGGAGCTGCGCCGGCATTGCTTTTCCCTCCCCGGGCAGCGCCGGGCCGGGCAGCGCGGCGGCGCACCCCGCCTGCGTACCCTCACCCTCGTGACCACGGACGCCCCCGCCCTCCTCCCCGCCCTCCAGGCCCGCGTCAGGGAAACGGCCCACGCCCGCACCCCGGCCGGCTGCCCCTGCGGCGCGGCCACTCTCGCCGACCGCCCCGACGCCACCGTCGTCCGGCACGCGGGCACCGTCGCCAAGGCCCACGCCGCGGACGCCGACCCCGCCGAGCTGTCCCTCCGTGTCACCGCGGCCGCCCGGCTCCCCGGCGTGCTGCTGCCCCCGCTCGCCCCGGCCCCCGTCGACCTGCACGGGCGGCTCGTCACCTACTGGCCCTACGGCACGCCCGTGGACCCCGAGGATCCGGACGCCGCGCCGTGGGAAGCCGCGGCGACCCTCCTCGCCCGCCTCCACCGCACGCCGGCCCCTGCCGCCCTGCCCCCCATGCGCGGCCCCGCGAAGGCGGCCCGGGCCGTGGCACGCCTGAGCGACACCGCCCCCGACCACCCCGCCGCCGCGCCCGTGCTGGCGGCCTGGGCGGCACTTCCCGCCTGGGCGCGCGGCGAGGCCGCCATGCCGGGGCCGGCCGCCCTCTGCCACGGCGACCTCCACCTCGGCCAGCTCATACGCCACCCCGCCCCCGACGGACCCTGGCTGCTGATCGACGTCGACGACCTCGGCACCGGCGTCCCGGCCTGGGACCTGGCCCGCCCCGCGGCCTGGTACGCCTGCGGGCTGCTCCCGCCCGAGGAGTGGCACCGCTTCCTGACCGCCTACCGAGCCGCCGGCGGCCCCGCCGTCCCCGCCGAGGGCGACCCGTGGCCCGCCCTGGACGTCCCGGCCCGCGCGCTCACCGCGCAGACCGCCGCCCGGGCCGTCGCCAAGGCGGTCCTGGCCGGCCGGGCGCTGGACGAGGTGGAGCGCTCCCTCGTCGACGCGTGCGCGCGCATGGCGTCCGTACGGCCCGCCGACCCACGGGGTTGAGCCCAAGTTCCGCGAAGTAGGGTGCAACCGACCCGGGGCGGGACGGAGTCTGTCCTGGCGATACGCGAAGCAGGACCGACCGGCGAGGAGTTGAGCCGAGCATGCAGTGCCCCAAGTGCCACGCACCGATGCACACCTACAACCGCAACGGCGTTCAGATCGAGCAGTGCAGCGGCTGCCGAGGCATCTTCCTCGACTACGGCGAGCTGGAGTCGCTGACCCGCCTGGAGGCCCAGTGGTCCCAGCCCGCTCCGCCGGCCCCGCCCGCCCCGCCGCAGGCGTACCCGGCGGCCCAGGCGCCGGCCTGGGGTGCCCCGCACGGCGGCGGTCACGGTCACTACGGCCACCACCGTCAGAAGAGCTTCGGCCGCATGCTCTTCTCGAGCTGAGCCGCCCACGACGAAGCCCCCGGCCGCTCAAGGCGGCCGGGGGCTTCGTTGAGTGTGGACGATACTGGGATTGAACCAGTGACCTCTTCCGTGTCAGGGAAGCGCTCTCCCGCTGAGCTAATCGTCCGGGAAACACCAGGTGCGGTACTGCGTGCGCGATACTGGGATTGAACCAGTGACCTCTTCCGTGTCAGGGAAGCGCTCTCCCGCTGAGCTAATCGCGCGGGGATCCGTACGGATCGGTGATCCTTGCGGATCAGTGGACGATACTGGGATTGAACCAGTGACCTCTTCCGTGTCAGGGAAGCGCTCTCCCGCTGAGCTAATCGTCCTTGGAGGTGGAGACGGGATTTGAACCCGTGTAGACGGCTTTGCAGGCCGTTGCCTCGCCTCTCGGCCACTCCACCAGGAGTGTAGGAGACCCGGAAGGGCTCCTGTTCCTGCGAGCGGACGACGAGGCTCGAACTCGCGACCTCAACCTTGGCAAGGTTGCGCTCTACCAACTGAGCTACGTCCGCCTGTCGGTTCGGTCCGCTTGCGCGGCCCGGCGACGTGATGAACTCTAGCGGATTCCGGGGCCAGCACAAAAACGCGTTTGTGCAGCGTGCTGCGGTGCGTCCGGTCGCGGACCTGGTCAGGGCACCCGGAAGGACACGTTCGGGTCACCCGGGAGCCACCCGCCTAGACTCGGCAGTGTGCTCGACCTCCCGCCCCTCGCCCGCTTCGGCGACCGTCTCGCCACCGGTCTCCTCGACGTCACGAGTGATCCCGCCGCCCTCGAATCCGAGGGGTTCTGGGCCGTCTGCGCGGACTTCGAAGGCGGCCTGACCTGCGCACGCTTCGCGGAGGTACGGACCGAGCCGGTGCCCGCGCCCACGCCGGGGGAGTGGCGGGGGCCCGCCGTCGGCGACTGGACGTCGTCGCTCGACCGCGCCGCGTACACGACGGGCGTACGGCGCATCCGCGCCCACATAGCCGCGGGCGAGGTCTACCAGGCCAACCTCTGCCGGGTGCTGACGGCACCGATCGGCCCGGGCGCCGACGTGGACGCCCTCACCGCCCTGCTGGCCCGCGGCAACCCGGCGCCGTACGCCGGGACGGTCCGGCTGCCGGAGCACGGCGTCGAGATCGCCACCGCCTCGCCCGAGCTGTTCCTGCGCCGGGACGGCCGCACGGTCGAGTCCGGGCCGATCAAGGGAACCGGGCGGACCGAGGCCGACCTGCTGGAGAAGGACTATGCCGAGAACGTCATGATCGTGGACCTGGTCCGCAACGACCTGGGGCGCGTCTGCGCCACCGGCACGGTCACGGTGCCCGACCTGTGCGCCGTCGAGAAGCACCCGGGCCTCGTCCACCTGGTCTCCACGGTGCGCGGCGAGCTGCCCGCCGACGCCGGCTGGCCGGAGCTGCTCGACGCGGCCTTCCCGCCCGGGTCCGTCACCGGCGCGCCCAAGTCCAGCGCCCTGCGGATCATCGACGCGCTGGAGACCGCGCCCCGGGGCCCGTACTGCGGGGGCGTCGGCTGGGTCGACGCCGACCGGGGCACGGGCGGGCTGGCCGTCGGCATCCGCACCTTCTGGATCGAGCGGGCCGCCGGCGGGGACGCCCGGCTGCGTTTCGGCACCGGCGCCGGCATCACCTGGGGCTCCGACCCGGAGGGCGAGTGGCGGGAGACCGAACTGAAGGCCGCCCGGCTGCTCGCGGTAGCGTCGGGGGCGTACGAGGTGAACGCGACGGGAGAGGTGCTGGCGACGTGAAGATCTGGCTCGACGGCGGGTTGCAGGACATCGGTTCCGCCCGCGTCTCCGTCCTCGATCACGGACTGACCGTGGGCGACGGCATCTTCGAGACCGTGAAGGCGGTGGACGGCCGGCCGTTCGCGTTGACCCGGCACCTGGACCGGCTGACCCGCTCGGCCCGCGGCCTCGGCCTGCCCGCCCCCGACCACGACGAGGTCCGCCGCGCCTGTGCCGCCGTGCTGGAGGCCAACCCGATGCCGCTGGGCCGGCTGCGCGTCACCTACACCGGCGGCCACGGCCCGCTCGGCTCCGACCGCGGCGAGCACGGCCCGACCCTCGTCGTCGCCCTCGGCGAGACCGGCCGCCGCCCCGACTCCACCGCCGTGATCACGGTGCCCTGGACCCGCAACGAACGCGGCGCGCTCACCGGCCTGAAGACCACCTCCTACGCCGAGAACGTCGTCGCCCTGGCCCGCGCCCGCGAACGGGGCGCCACCGAGGCGCTGTTCGGCAACACGGTGGGCCGGCTCTGCGAGGGCACCGGGTCGAACGTCTTCGTCGTCCTCGACGGCGAGATCCACACCCCGCCGGTCGCCTCCGGCTGCCTCGCCGGGATCACCCGCGCCCTGGCCGCCGAGTGGACCGGTGCCCGCGAGACCGACCTCCCGCTGGACGTCCTGGAGCGCGCCGACGAGGTCTTCCTGACCTCGACGCTGCGGGACGTACAGGCCGTGCACCGGATCGACGACCGCGAACTGCCGGGCGCCCCGGGACCGGTGACGGCCAAGGCCATGCGGATCTTCCAGGAGCGGTCCGGGGACGACCTGGATCCGTGACCCGGACCGGCGACCCGCATCCGCGACCGGCATCCGCGACCGGGATCGGGGACCGGCATCCGTGACCGGGATCCGGTACCCGCATCCGCGAGGCCGCCGATATTCGGCTGCCGTTCTCGTCCACGGTGGGTAGAACTGCCGTGATGACCACGACCCTGCGGCCGACCGAGCCGCTCCAGCGCGCCGCCGACGGGACCCGTTCGCGCCACTACCAGGTGTGTGTGAACAGTCGCCCCGTCGGTGTGCTGCACCTCGGCACCTCGCCCACCCTCGGCGACTCGGTGGCCGTGATCCACAAGCTCCACGTCGACGAACCGGACCGCGGACGCGGCCGGGGCACGGTGGCCGCGCTCGCCGCGGAGGAGGTGGCGCGCTCCTGGGGCTGCCGGCAGATCGAGGCGGGCGTCGACGGCGACGCCCAGGCGGGCACGCGGCTCGCGCAGGCGCTCGGCTACGCGGTGCGCAACCGCACCATGGCCAAACCGCTCGGCGACACCCCGCCCGCCCTGCCCGCGGGCAGCCGGGCGCGGCCCATGACACCGGAGGACTTCGCCGCCTGGCACGCGTACGAGTCGGAGCGCTACGCCCGCACCTGGATGGAGCGGGGCGTGCCCGAGGCCGACGCGCACGCGAAGGCCCGCCGCGATCACGAAGTGCTGCTGCCCCAGGGGGAGGCCACCGAGAACATGCTGTTCAGCGTGTTGGAGCACGAGGGCGAGCGGGTCGGGACCCTGTGGCTGGCGCTGCGCGAGGACCGGGCCTTCGTCTTCGACGTCGAGGCCGACGCCCAGCACCGGGGCCGGGGACACGGCCGCACCCTGATGCTGCTGGCGGAGGCCCAGGCGATCACCGCCGGCCGCCACCTGATCGGCCTCAACGTCTTCGCGGGGAACACCGCCGCCGAGCGGCTCTACGAATCGCTCGGCTACGAGACCACGCGGTACAGCTACTGCAAGCCGCTGGTGTGACGGCGGCGGGGGATCCGGTCCCGGTCCTGCTTCCGGACCTTCTCCCGCTCCCGGTCTCCGTCCCGGTCCCCGCCACGGTCACCGGCACTCAGTCCCGCGGCTGGGCCAGCAGCCGGTCCGCGATCTCCTCGATGCGCTCGCGCAGCCCGTCCTGGCTCTTGCCGCCGTCGAGGCGCTCGCCGCCGATCACGTAGGTGGGGGTGCCGGTCACCCCGATCGCCTTGCCCTCGGCCTGGTCGGAGTCGACGATCAGGATGTGCCGGCCGTCGATGAGTGCCGTGTCGAACTCCTCGGCGTCCAGTCCCAGTTCCCGGGCGACCTCGACCAGGAAGGGTTCTCCCTTACGGTCCAGCTCCGCGACCCGGTCCAGGACCGCTTCGGCGTACGGCCAGCCCCGGCCCTGGGCGACGGCCTCCTCGGCGGCCTGCGCGGCGGCGAAGGCGTACTTGTGCTTCTCCAGCGGGAAGTGCCGCAGCCGCACCTCCAGGCGGTCGCCGTAGCGGGCCCGCAGGGCGCGGACGTCGTCCAGGGCGGTGTGGCAGTCCGGGCACTGGAGCTCGCACCAGACGTCGAGGACGGGCGCGGCGGGACGGGCGGGGGAGGAGTCGCTCATGCCCCCATTCTCCCAGCCCCCGGCACGCCGCCCCAACCGGCGTCGTACCGCGCCCGCCGGCACCTGCGGAGGAGCCGACCCCGAGATCTCCCTGATCTCGGTCCCCCGGCATGGCCTCGCGGCGGGCGGACGGTGCAGGATGGAAGGGACGAAGTACTCATGCCCGACCGGGCCCAGCCCTGGAGGACCGGATGATTGCCGAGACCGTCTGCTCCGCGGTGTCCGCGGCAGGCCTGGGCATCGCGGCGGTCACCGCGTACCGCAGGCGATTCCTGACCGCTGCCCGTGTCGCCGCCTACTCGCTGGTCCCGATCGGCCTGGTGATGACCGGGGTCGTCGAGTGGCTGGCCGACACCGCCTTCAGCCCGGTGGCCTGGGCCGGCTTCGGGGTGCTGGGCGTGGCCTGGGTGCTCTTCATGACCACGCGCGCGGTGGAGCGCCGTCGCGGTGGCACCCGCAAGCAGCGCAAGGAGGCCCGGGCCGCGGCACAGCGCGACGCGGTGGCTCCGGGAGCCTCGGCCCCCTCCCTCGGTTCGGGCTCCGGCTCCCCCCGGCCGGCCGCCCAGCCGGCGTCCCGCCCGGCAAAGGCGTCCCGGGGCGGTGACGACGACTTCAGCGACATCGAGGCCATCCTCAAGAAGCACGGGATATGAGGCACGGGGCGTGACGGCCGGCCCCCGGGGCTGAAACGACACAGCGGTCCGAGCCCGACAGTCCGTGCTCCGGAATGATCACGATCCGACCGGAGATTGCGACATTCAACCAACACCCGGTCGTAACGGGCGTGTTGATCGCGTGGACCCCGTCCGCTGCGTCATCATCGCGGCGAGATGCCGGACACCACTCAGCTGGACTCCCAGCTGGACACGAGACAGAGCGAAACCGCGCGGGTGCAGGACGAACCACGCGGCTGCCTCTTCGCCCTTTCCCAGCCACCGCTCATGATCTTCCTAGCGGTGATCGGGTGTCTGCTGCTCATGGCTTCGTTGCACGATCTGCTGTTGCTGTGAGCCGTACCCGCGCTCCCCGGCGCCACCCGCCGGGGGCCGCGTCGCCGTCCCCGAGTCCACGGCCGCACCGGCACCGAAGGGAGGCGTCAGCCGGCCGCCTCCTTGCGCCGGGCCCGGTAGGCGGCCACGTGCAAGCGGTTTCCGCAGGTGCGGCTGTCGCAGTACCGCCGAGAGCGGTTCCGGGAGAGGTCGACGAAGGCGCGCCGGCAGTCGGGGGCCTCGCAGCGCCGCAGCCGCTCCTGCTCCCCGGCCACCACGAAGAACGCCAGGGCCATCCCGCAGTCCGCGGTCAGGTGGTCCGCGACGGAGGCGCCGGGCGCGAAATAGTGGATGTGCCAGTCGTAGCCGTCGTGGTCGGTCAGCCGGGGCGTGGTGCCCGCGGCGGCTACGAGGTCGTTGATCAGTCCCGCGGCGGTCCGGGCGTCCGGAGCGGCGAAGACCGCCGCGAACCGCGCGCGGATCCGCCGCACCGCCGAGAGGTCGAATTCGGTGAGCACACCGACGTCGCTGATCTCGTGCGTTCCCACGAATTCCTGGAGGGCCGCGACGTCCGGCAGCCCGTCCGGAGCCGATTCGTCCTCCGGCACGGTGTTCACCAGATCCACCACGGTGTCGAGCGCGCACCGGGTGTCGTGGGTGATCAGCACGTTTCGCTCCCTGGCCTGGGGGTCGGGCGGGCGCCCGCCGATGCTGGCCGATGGTAGTGGCTCGCGCGGCGGGCGAACCGGCCGCGAGCCGGTCCCGGTCGTCGGTTGCCCCTACAACGGCGGTCGGCCCGCCTTCGTTCCCCGGCGCCGCGCACGCACCGGCGCCGCCCCCGCGGAAGATCCGCGGCGACGACGCCGGTGTGTGCCGTATGCGGTTGTCCGGGCCCGTGCCGTCACCCCGAGTCGACGGCGACGGGCGGCTTCACGCGAGGCCCCGCCCTAGCTTTCCGCCAGGATGTGCGAGAGCTCCTGATCGAGATCGAAGTGCCGGTGTTCCGTGCCGGGGGGCACGGCGGCGTCTGTGCGCTTCAGGAAGGACTCCAGGGCCCGCGCCGGGGCCTCGAGCAGTGCCTCGCCCTCCGGGGAGCTGAGAGCGATGCACACGACGCCCTGGCCGTGACTGCGGGACGGCCAGACACGGACGTCGCCGGTGCCGGTGGGACGGTGGAGACCTTCGGCGAGCAGGTCGCGGGCGAAGACCCACTCGACGGTCTCCTCGGCTCCGGTGTGGAAGGTGGCGTGCACGGCGTAGGGGTCGGCCGTGTCGTACCGCAGGCCTGCGGGGACAGGCAGGGAGGACTCGCTCGACACAACGAGGCGCAGGTGCAGCTCGCAGCTGACCGTGGTGTTCATAAGCGCCAGGGCCTTTCGCTCAGTGTGCGCTCGGGGATTCGCACGTCGGCGAAATCGACATGCCACCTACGGTGCCGTTGTAAACCCCTCTGAGTGTTTTGCGTGTGTTTACGTAACTCTTCCGGCCGATGGACCGTTCGAGTCGTACGCCCATTCCGGTGACAGGTTTCGCTCCGGTAGTGTTTGGCCGTATGAACACGGGGAGTAACAAGCCCGGCGAGGCAGCCGTGGCGGCAGACCGTACGGGGACGGACGAGGCCACGGCCGAGCGGGCGCTCGGTTCGCGGGCGCCGGAATTCGTCAAGGCGCGTCGTGCGCTGCACCTGAGCTGGCAGGTCGGCGTTTTCGTCGTCGGCCTCGCGGTCGTGGTGGCCGGCATCATCATGCTGCCGCTGCCCGGACCGGGCTGGGTCGTGATCTTCGGCGGCATGGCGATCTGGGCGACCGAGTTCGTCTGGGCCCAGCTGGTGCTGCGCTGGACCAAGCGCAAGGTCACCGAGGCGGCGCAGCGTGCCCTCGACCCGAGGGTGCGGCGCCGGAACATCATCCTGACCTCGATCGGCGTGGTGATCATCGCCGTGCTGGCCGGGATCTACCTGTGGAAGTTCGGCCTCGAGATGCCCTGGAAGATCAAGGACCAGTGATCACTCAGGAGAGCCGGCCGACCGGCCGCGGGGGTGCGCCGGTGCGGCCCCCGCTGGTCACCGGCGGCTCTGACATGGGGTAATGTTCTTCCTGCGTCCGGGCGATTAGCTCAGTGGGAGAGCGCTTCGTTCACACCGAAGAGGTCACTGGTTCGAACCCAGTATCGCCCACCGGATCATCAGGCGGCCCGGCTCACGATCGTGAGCCGGGCCGCCTTCGTGTGCGCCGCGTCCAGGTGTCCGGGCATTCCGCCTCCGCCCGCCTTCATTCAACCGTGACCTTCGGCGGCGCGGCCCTTTGCGGCCCCGCGGCTGTTCGGTGGGTCGGTCACGCCGCGCCGACCTGTGGGTTCTCCGGGGTGCCGGAGGGCATTCATGGAGAGGTGCCCCGGCCTGGCCGCGGCCCCCGTCCAGTAATTCCTGTCCGAATCATTGACGCACCCCCGGGCCCTCCGTACCTTGTGCCAGCAAGCGCTTACTTGAAACGATTCATGAGGCGAGAGCGACGTCGCGGGGAGGCTCGTATGCAGCAGGGCGGGAATGCGGAGCGGCAGGCCGGAAGGCGCACGATCCTCAAGGCGGCGGGGGCCTCGCTGGCCGTCGCCGGACTCGGGGCCACGGCCACCGCGTGCGGCGGCGGCAGTGGCTCCGGGGACGGAACGGTGACGATCCGTTACTCCTGGTGGGGCGCCGAGGACCGGGCCGAGCGCATCAACAAGACCATCGCGCTCTTCGAGAAGAAGTATCCGAAGATCAAGGTCAAGACCGACTTCCAGCCGTACACCGACTTCTGGAAGAAGTTCAACACCCAGGCCTCCGGGGGGAATCCACCGGACGTCTTCCAGAATGCCATCGGATTTCTCCGCAAATACGATGCCAAGAATGTCCTGCTCGATCTGAGCGGCCAGGTCGATGCGGGAAACCTCTCCATGGACGGATTCCGCGCGGGCCTGGAGAAGTTCGGCGAGATCGACGGCAAACTCCTCGGCGTGCCCGTCGGTTCCAACTCGATGGCCCTGGTCATCGACAAGCCCGTCTACACCCGGGCCGGCGTCAAGCCGGAACAGGGCTGGACGTGGGACGACTTCGACGAGGCGATGACGAAGATCCGCGACAGGACGGGCCGCGCCGGGGACAGCGGCATGTACGGCGTCATGTACCTCTACGACCTGTACCTGCGCCAGAACGGCAAGGCCTTCTTCACCGAGGACGGACTCGGCTTCACCGAGGCCGATCTGACCACCTGGTGGACCAAGGCGGAGAAGGGCGTGAAGTCCGGACTCTTCGCCGACGCCAAGAAGGTCGCCCAGATCAAGCCCAAGTCGGCCCTCTCCGCGGAACTCGCCGGCAGTGAGTTCACCTGGGACAACTTCACCGTCCGCTACACCTCCGAGGGCAAGAGCGAGTACGGACTCGCGCCGATCCCGACCACGGACGGCAAGCGCACCGGCCAGTACCTCGGCTCGCTGATGCTCAGCGGCTACAAGCGCACCGAGCACCCCAAGGAAGTCGCCCAGTTCATCGACTTCATGGTCCACGACCCCGAGGTCGCCAAGATCATGGGCTACGACCGCGGAGTTCCCACCACACAGGCCCAGTACGACGCCTACCGGCCGACCGACCCGGTCAACAAGGCCATCGCCGCCTACGAGGAGTCGCTCGTCGAGGCCGGTGTCCTGGAGCAGATCACTCCGCACCCCAACGGGGCCGACATCTGCGAGGCCGCCTTCCTGCGCATCGCCGAGGAGATGGCGCTCGGCTCGCGGTCCGTCGAAGAGGCCGTCGAGCAGTTCTTCACCGAGTCGAAGACGGCTCTCGCCGGCTGATGGGGAGCGCCGTGACACACGCCCCCGCGCTGGAGGGCCGGGCGGACCCCGAGCCGCGGCACGGCCCGGTGAAGTCCCCGCGCCCCGCCGAACTGAAGCGGCGGCGCCGCCGGGAGAACCTGGCCGGATACCTCTTCATGTCCCCCTGGATCGCAGGGTTCCTGCTGCTGACGGCCGGCCCGATGGTCGCCTCGCTCTACTTCGCGTTCACCGACTACAACCTGTTCGACGCCCCCAGGTGGATCGGCCTGGACAACTTCTCCGAGATGTTCGGCGACCCGCGCTGGCGCCACTCGGTCAGGATCACGCTCTGGTACGTCGTCGTCGGTACGCCGGTCAAGCTGATCGCGGCGCTCGGAGTAGCGCTGCTGCTGGCCCAGAAGCGGCGCGGACAGGCCTTCTACCGGGCCGCCTTCTACGCCCCGTCACTGATCGGCGCGAGCGTGTCCGTCGCCATCGTGTGGAAGGCGATCTTCTCGGACGACGCGGTCGTCGACCGTACCCAGCAGCTCTTCGGCATCGACGCCGGCGGCTGGACCGGCGACCCGGAACTGATCATCTACAGCCTGGTGGCGCTCACCGTCTGGCAGTTCGGCGCCCCGATGGTGATCTTCCTGGCCGGTCTGAAGCAGGTCCCGCGCGAGCTGTACGAGGCGGCCGACGTGGACGGCGCGGGGAAGCTGCGGCAGTTCTGGAACATCACCCTGCCGATGATCTCCCCGGTCCTCTTCTTCAACGTCCTGCTGGAGACCATCCACTCCTTCCAGATCTTCAGCTCGGCCTACATCGTCGGCGGCGGCGCCGGAGGCAACGCCTGCGGTCCCGCGGACGGCACGATGGTCTACACCTGCTACCTGTACGTCCAGGGCTTCGAGAACAGCCGCATGGGCCTGGCCTCCGCCATGGCGTGGATGCTGCTCGTCGCGGTCGCCCTGGTCACCGCGGTGCTGTTCTGGTCCCAGAAGCGCTGGGTGCACTACGAGGAGGGCGGCCGATGAGCGCGCAGGCCACCGACGTCACACCGGCCACCGGCGCCCCACCGCCCCGGTCCACCAGGGCGGCCGCGCTCCGGCGCAGGCTGCCGGGATCGCTCGCCTGGCACCTCGGATCGCTGGCGATCCTCGCCGTGATCCTCTACCCGGTGCTCTGGGTGATCGGCGGCTCCTTCAAGGAGAGCGGCGACATCGTCGGCAGCCTGGACCTCTTCCCGGGCGACCCGATCACGGACAACTACACGAGCCTCGCCGACGGCATCGCGGACATCTCGATCTCCACGTTCTTCGTCAACTCGCTCTTCCTCGCCGTCGGTTCCGTGGTCGGCATCGTGGTGTCGTGTTCGCTGACGGCCTACGCCTTCGCGAAGATCAGGTTCGCCGGCCGCAACCTGCTGTTCACGCTGATGATCGGCACCCTGCTGCTGCCGTACCACGTGCTGCTGATCCCGCAGTACGTGCTCTTCCGCAACCTGGACATGATCAACACGTACACCCCCCTCCTGCTGGGGAAGTACCTGGCCACCGAGGCGTTCTTCGTCTTCCTGATGGTGCAGTTCATGCGCAACCTGCCCAGGGAGCTGGACGAGGCCGCCCGCCTCGACGGCTGCGGACACCTGCGGATCTACTGGTCGATCGTGCTGCCGCTGTGCCGGCCGGCGCTGATCACCAGCGCGATCTTCACCTTCATCAACTCCTGGAACGACTTCATGGGCCCGTTGATCTACCTCAACGAGCCCGGCAAATACACGATCTCCCTCGGCCTGAAGATGTTCGTGGACCAGGAGGGCCTGGCGAACTACGGCGGCATGATCGCCATGTCGCTCGTCGCCCTGCTGCCGGTCCTCGCGTTCTTCCTGGCCTTCCAGCGCTATCTGATCGACGGCATGGCGACGTCCGGCCTGAAGGGCTGAGGGGGGATTCCGATGACCGAAGCGCGTGCCAAGGCCCGTCCGGAGCCGGGGGAGTCCCGGTTCGCCCAGGGCTTCGCCCTGTTCGCCGAGTGCCTGCTCACCGGCGTGTGGATCGCGGTGGCGGCGCTGCCCCTGGTCACCTACCCCGCCGCGTTCGCGGCCGGCGCGCGGCACCTCGGGCGCCGGCTGGCCCACGAGCGGGGCGGCTGGCGGGAGTTCGCCGCCGACTTCCGGGCGGCGGTACGCCACGGATGGCTCGTCGGGGTCGCCGGCTGGGCCGCCCTCGCGGTGGTGTGGATCGACGTACGGGCCGTACGGGACGGTCTGCCCGGCGGCCCGCTGGTCGGCGCCCTCGGCGTCCTCGCCCTGATCGGCGCGGCCGTCGCGGGGCTGCGCGCGGCGGCGGACTGGCGCCCCGGCGCCTCCTGGCGGTCGCTGCTCGCGTCGGCGGGCCGGCGCACCGTGCTCGACCCCGCCGGTTCCTTCCTCCTCGTCGGCGGGCTGGCCGTCGTGGTCTGCTCCGGCTGGTTCAGCGCACCGCTGGCCGTCGCCGTCCTGGGCGCCGTCGCCGCGGCGGCCGTGGCGGTGGAGGAGCGCTACCGGCGCCGCTGACCCGGCGCCTTCGCCCGGGGTGGTCCGGTGCCGCGGCGGCCACCCCTCGGTACCGGGGGGGCCGGTGCCTCCGAGCCGCACCTCGATCTGTCATGCCCTTGACACCCCTGCACACCCGCACGGAAAGGAAAGGCCATGTCCCCCATCCCCCGCAGGTCCCTCCTCAAGGCGGCCGCCGTCGCCGGCGCCGCCGCCCAGTTCAGCTGGGCACTGGGCACGAAGAACGCACAGGCCGCGCCCGCCGCCGCCCCGGTCGCCGACGACAGCCCCGTCACCCTGAGCTGGCTGGAGGACGGCGGCCTCGGCGCCGCCCCCGGCTCCACCGTCGGCGTCCCCTGGCCCCGGGGCACCTTCCAGGAAGGCCAGTCGTTCGCCGTCACGGACGCCGACGGCAAGGCCGTACCCGTGCAGACCTGGCCGCTCGCCCACTGGCCCGACGGCTCCCTCAAGTGGACCGCCCACGCCGTCGCCTCGGGCAGCGGCAGGCTCACCCTCGCCGCCGGCACCCCGGCCGCTCCCGCCAAGAAGGTCGCCGTCGCCCGGCACGGCGGCACCATCGACATATCGACCGGCGTCATCACCGCCAGAATCGGCACGTCCGGATCGGCACTGATCAAGTCGGTCACCCGGGGCTCCACCGAGATCGCGAAGAACGGCCGCCTCGTCCTGCTGCGCCAGCCCGAGATCGAGGACGGCGACCAGGGCACGGTCAAGTACGAGCGCTTCGACGGCGCGATCGACGACGTGAAGGTCGAGCAGGAGGGCCCCGTCCGCGCCGTCGTCCGCATCGACGGCAAACACCGCAAGGGCCACCGCGGCTGGCTCCCCTTCTCCATCCGCCTCTGCTTCTACGCCGGCGCCGACTCCTTCCGCATGGTGCACACCGTCACGTTCGACGGGAAGCAGGAGCCGGGCAGGGCGAGCGGCGACTTCGTCCGCGGGCTCGGCGTCCGCTTCACCGTCCCGATGCGCGACGAGGCCTACGACCGCCACATCCGGATCGGCGGCGAGGGCACCGGTCTGCTCCGCGAGGCCGTCAAGGGCGTCACCGGCCTGCGCCGCGACCCCGGAGCCGCCGTCCAGGCGGCCCAGTTCGCCGGGGAGAAGCTCCCGGACCCCGCCACCTGGGACCAGCGGGTCACCACCCGTTTGCAGTACATCCCCGAGTGGGGCGACTACACCCTCTCCCAGCTGTCCGCCGACGGCTTCACCCTGCGCAAGCGCACCAAGAAGGGCCACGGCTGGATCGGCGCGGGCGGAGGCCGGCGCGCCTCCGGGTTCGGCTACGTCGGCGGCGCGAGCGGCGGCCTCTCCTTCGGCCTGCGCGACTTCTGGGAGAAGCACCCCGCCCAACTCGACATCCGCGACGCCCAGACCGACGAGGCCGAGGTCACCCTCTGGCTCTGGTCACCCGAGGCCCAGCCCATGGACCTGCGCTTCTACCACGACGGCATGGGCCAGGACACGTTCCCCGAGCAGCTCGAAGGCCTCAACATCACCTACGAGGACTACGAGCCGGAGTTCGGCACCCCCTACGGCATCGCCCGCACCTCGGAACTCCTCTTCTGGGCCAACGACGCCACCCCGGGCGCCGAGCGGCTCGCCGAACAGGTCGAGGCGGTGCGCGTACTGCCGCAACTGGCCGCCCCGCCCAAGCAGCTCGTCAAGGCCGGGGTCTTCGGCCCGGGCCTCTACTCCGAGCCCGACCGCTCCACCCCCGCCAAGGCGAAGATCGAGGACCACCTCGACTTCCTCTTCACCTACTACAAGGACCAGGTGGAGCAGCGCCGCTGGTACGGCTTCTGGGACTACGGCGACATCATGCACACCTACGACGCCGCCCGGCACACCTGGCGGTACGACATCGGCGGCTATGCCTGGGACAACTCCGAGCTCTCCCCGGACCTCTGGCTCTGGTACGCCTACCTGCGCTCCGGCCGCGCCGACATCTTCCGCTTCGCCGAGGCCATGACCCGGCACACCGGCGAGGTGGACGTCTACCACCTGGGCCAATGGGCCGGGCTCGGCACCCGGCACGGCGTCCAGCACTACGCCGACAGCGCCAAGCAGCAGCGCATCGCCAACACCACCTACCGGCGCTTCTACTACTTCCTCACCGCCGACGAACGCGTCGGCGACCTCATGCACGCCAACGTCGACTCCGACGAGACCTTCCTCGCCCTCGACCCGCTCCGCAAGATCCGCACCGAGCCCTACACCCCCGACCGCAACGCCCTGTCGGTCGGCTTCGGCACCGACTGGAGCGGCCTGGTCTCGGCCTGGCTCACCGAGTGGGAACGCAAGGGCCCCAAGTGGGAGAAGGCCAGGGACCGCGTCCTGTCCACCATGGAGACCATCGCCGCCCAGCCCAACGGCTTCGTCCAGGGCAGCGGCCTGTACGACCTGGACACCGGGAAGTTCGCCGTCGCCGACACCCCGAAGGTCGAGGTCTCCCACCTGTCCGCCGTCTTCGGCCTGAACGAACTGTGCGCCGAACTGATCGACCTCGTCGACATGCCGAAGTTCGAGGAGGCGTACTACGACTACTGCCGCTACTTCAACGCGAGCAAGACCGAACAGGCCGAGCGCTACGGCACCAACTTCGGCAGCCTCATCCTCTTCCAGGGCCACTCCCGCCTCGACGCGTACGCCGCCGTACGCACCGGCGACGACAAGCTCGCCGCGCGCGCCTGGCAGAAGTTCTACGACTCCGACGGCTACAAGGAGTCGGCGCCCTGGACGACGGAGAAGCTGAGCGGCCCCGTCGCCCCGGTCCCGGGCAGCGAGGCGAGCTGGGTGTCCACCAACGACACCGCGCTCTACGGCCTGGCCGCCATCGAGAACCTCGCACTCCTGGGGGACAGGATGCCGTAGCGGGCCCGTACGGGGCGCGGGCGCGGGCACACTGCACGGGTGGACTGGAACCATTACCGCTTCCGCAGCCGGTGGCCGCTGCCCGCGCCCGCCCCGGACGTCTACCGGGCCCTGGAACGCATCGAGGACTACCCCCGCTGGTGGCCGCAGGTCCGCGAGGTCACCCGGCTCGACGACACCAGCGGCCTCCTCCGGTTCCGTTCCCTGCTTCCGTACGACCTCACCGCGACCGTGCGGGAGCAGCGCCGGGACCCGGCCGAAGGGGTGCTGGAGGTCGCGATGAGCGGCGACATGGAGGGCTGGGCACGCTGGACGGTCGCCCCGCGCGGCTCCGCCTCCCTCGTCCGCTACGACCAGGAGGTCGTCGTCCGCAAGCCGCTGCTGCGCCGCCTCGCCGTACCGGGACGGCCGCTGTTCCGGGCCAACCACCGCCTCATGATGCGGGCGGGGCGACGAGGTCTCGCGGCGCACCTGGCGGGCGGTCGGCAAGCGGTTTGATGGAAACGCGGGGCGCCCTGTATTGTTCAGTGCGTTCCCGGGCGATTAGCTCAGTGGGAGAGCGCTTCGTTCACACCGAAGAGGTCACTGGTTCGAACCCAGTATCGCCCACCCGGGAAGAGCCGGTCCGTCCCACGACGGACCGGCTTCTTCGTGTTCCGGCATTCACACGGACCGGGGACGAAGACTCACGCCGCCGCCGGCAGGTCCGGGCGCAGCGGCCACGCCGGGTCCACCGCTTCCTCGGTGCCGTTGAGCGCGAACCACGCCTGCAACCCGCGTGCCTGCCCGGCGTGCCACACCGCCTGGAGGGTGTGCAGCTCGGCGGGGGAGAGGCGCTCGAGGCGCGCCTGGAAACGGCGCCCCACCGCCCGCACGACCTCCAGCGCCGCCTGGGCGTCGGCCGCCGCGTCGTGCGCGCCCGCCAACTCCACGCCGTAGTGCGCGCACAGGTCGGTAAGCGTACGGCGGCCCTTGCGGTAGCGGTCCAGGTGCTTGTCCAGGACGTGCGGGTCCAGCACATGCAGCGGCGTCCGCTCCAGCCAGCGGCCCAGCGACGAGGCGCGGTGCCGGCGCAACTCCCGGTCCAGCAGCGTCAGGTCGAACGGCGCGTTCATCACCACCAGCGGACGCCCCGCGCGGGCCTGCTCGGTCAGCGCCTCCGCCATCTCGTACATCACCGGCGCCGGCCACCGCCCGTGGCGCTGCACGTACTCCTCCGTCAGCCCGTGCACCGCCGTCGCCGACTCGGGCACCGGCACACCCGGGTTCACCAGCCACCGGGTCACCCGCGGGCGCAGCCCCGGCGCGTCCTGGACGACGAGGGCGGCCGACACGATCCGGTCGGTCTCGGTGTCCACACCCGTCGTCTCCGTGTCGAAGGCGGCCAACGGCCCCTCGAACCAACTCGTCATAGGGCACTCAACTCCTCGTCCGAACACGGCAGCTGACGCGCCGCCCCTTGTCCCGGTTCGGTGATACCCGGGCTGTTTGCGGCGTACGCCGGAAGGACACAACAGGAGTACGGGTCTTTGCAGTTCACGGACCCGCAGCGGGGATTCACCAGTTCTGGAAGGCTGTTGGTCATGGCCATTGCGCAGCCCGAACGGGGCGGGCTGCTGCCGGAGCACACCACGCCCTCACGCGGCTCTCTCGCCACCACCGCCTGCATGGAGACCTTGCAGGTCGGATACCTCCACGCGGTCGCCGCCGCGGCGGGCTGCTCGCTCTCCCAGCCCTTCCCGGACAACGGCATCGACTGGCACGTCAGCCACAGCGCCCCGGGCCACACCGTCGACGACGAGGTCACCATCAAGGTGCAGCTCAAGGCCACCTACCAGATCGCCCCCGGACCGCCCGGCCGCTCCTTCTCCTTCACCCTCGACAACGACCACCTGGCCAAGCTCGCCCGCACCCCGGTGTCGGTGCACAAGATCCTGGTCGTGATGATCGTCCCCCGGTCCCGGGACCAGTGGCTGCGCGCCGGCCACGACCGGCTCGACCTCAGGCACTGCTGCTACTGGACGAACCTCGCCGGCCACCCGATCACGGGCCGGCAGCGCACCACCGTGCGGATACCGACCGCGCGGATCTTCGACGACCGGGCGCTGTGCGAGATCATGACGCGGGTCGGGACGGGAGGGAAACCATGACGCACCGCCCGGCCGGCGGCGGCCCCCCGCGGCCCTTCGAGCCCCTGCGGTCCGTACGGCCGCACCCGGCCGACGCCCCCGGCGACCGCCCCCGCGACGGCGCCCCGCCCGAGCCCGGCACCGTCGACCCGGCCGTGCTGACCGCCCTGCTCCACCGGCACGGCTGGCGACGGCGCGGCGGTGCCCCCGGCCGCTACGGCCGCTGGACTCCGCCGGGCCCGGCCGCGGGGGGCGCCAGCCTCCTGGTGCCCGTCAGCCGCGCCTTCCCCGACAGCGACGACCTGCTCGGCGAGGCGCTGCTCGCCCTGTCCCGCAGCGGCACGCCCGCCGCCCGCGAGATCCTGCTCTCCCTCGCCGTCCCCAGCGACGAGATCCGCTGGGAACGCGACATGCCGACGGGGCCCGGCGCCACGGCGACCTGGACGGCGGAGGAGCAGCTGCGCGCCGCCGCCCGCCGCATGCTGCTCGCCGGGGCGCTCGCCACGCGCGCGCGTGCCGGCTACTACGGCGCCCGGCACCGGCGCGCCGCCGAGACCGCCCTGGAGAGCGTCCTGGTGGGCCCCGCCCCCGATGGCCGCCACCTCGCGGCGTTCCTGCCGGTCGGCACCGGCCGTCCGCTGGCCGTACGCCTGCACCAGGCCCTGTACGCCGCCCGTGAGGCCGTCGACTACCGGCGGGCCACGGGTGGCGCGGAGGCCTTCGACTCGGCAGTCGCGGCGGGGGTCAGCCACGAGCTGACCGAGTCCCTGGTCGCCCTGGTCCGGGGCACCGAGGGCGCCCGGATAGCCGTCGGCTGGGCACCTGCCGCGGGCGTGCCCGAGGGCTGCGGCACCCTCACCGAACCCGTCGAGTTCTCGCCGGGCGACCTGCCCGCCCTGCGCGAGGCCGCCGCCCGCTACCTGCGCGCGGAGCCCTCCGTGCCGGTGCGCATCACCGGCACCGTGGACCGTATGCGTCGGCCTGGCCCCCGCGGCCCGGGCACCGTACGGCTGCGAGTGCTGGCCGGGGCCGAGGTGCCGCACGTGCGCGTCGCGCTGGACGAGGAGGCCTACCGGATCGCCGGGCACGCCCACCTCGTCGGACTGCCGGTGCGGATGCTGGGGCGACTGGAGAGCCGGGGCGGGTTCCGCCGGCTCACCGGCGCCTGCGAGATCACGCCCGTCCAGGTCGACGACGCGGAGCGGGACCGGCTGCTGAAGGCCGTCCAGGAGCACGTCGAGGTCGCGGCCTTCTTCGAGGAGGCCTGCGGCGACGGAGGGGACTGCCGGGGCTAGGGGGTGTCGTTTGCATCTTGCCGGGGTCGCGGGGACGGTGCCTTGTGACCGGCCAGACCTCGCGGACTCCGGCAGGATCCAGACGGCGCCCCCTGGTTTCGCGGTGCGCGGGCCCGGGTCGGTACGATCGCCCTCATGCGTGCGCTCCGGTATGGCGCCGCGGCCCCACCTTCAGTCAGGAGAGACCGGTGTCAGACGTCCGTGTGATCATCCAGCGGGATTCCGAGCGGGAAGAACGCGTGGTGACGACGGGCACTACGGCCGCCGAGCTCTTCGCCGGCGAGCGCTCGATCATCGCCGCCCGCGTCTCCGGCGACCTCAAGGACCTCGCCTACGAGGTCAAGGACGGCGAAACCGTCGAGGCCGTCGAGATCAGGTCCGAGGACGGCCTCGACATCCTGCGCCACTCCACCGCGCACGTCATGGCCCAGGCCGTGCAGGAGCTGTTCCCCGAGGCCAAGCTGGGCATCGGCCCGCCGGTCAAGGACGGCTTCTACTACGACTTCGACGTCGAGAAGCCCTTCCACCCCGATGACCTCAAGGCCATCGAGAAGAAGATGCAGGAGATCCAGAAGCGCGGACAGCGGTTCTCCCGCCGCGTGGTCACCGACGAGGCCGCCCGCGAGGAGCTGGCCGACGAGCCGTACAAGCTGGAGCTGATCGGTCTCAAGGGCTCCGCCTCCAGCGACGACGGCGCGGACGTCGAGGTCGGCGCCGGCGAGCTGACGATCTACGACAACCTCGACGCGAAGACCGGCGAGCTGTGCTGGAAGGACCTCTGCCGGGGTCCCCACCTGCCCACGACCCGGAACATCCCGGCCTTCAAGCTGATGCGCAACGCCGCCGCCTACTGGCGCGGCAGCGAGAAGAACCCGATGCTCCAGCGCATTTACGGCACCGCCTGGCCCACCAAGGACGAGCTGAAGGCGCACCTGGAGTTCCTCGCCGAGGCCGAGAAGCGCGACCACCGCAAGCTCGGCAGCGAGCTGGACCTGTTCTCCATCCCGGAGCAGATCGGCTCCGGCCTCGCCGTCTTCCACCCCAAGGGCGGCATCATCCGCCGGGTCATGGAGGACTACTCGCGGCGCCGCCACGAGGAGGAGGGCTACGAGTTCGTCTACACCCCGCACGCGACCAAGGGGAAGCTCTTCGAGACCTCGGGCCACCTGGACTGGTACGCCGACGGCATGTACCCGCCCATGCAGCTCGACGAGGGCGTGGACTACTACCTCAAGCCCATGAACTGCCCGATGCACAACCTGATCTTCGACGCGCGGGGACGGTCCTACCGTGAACTGCCCCTGCGTCTGTTCGAGTTCGGCACCGTGTACCGGTACGAGAAGTCGGGCGTCGTGCACGGCCTGACCCGGGCCCGCGGCTTCACCCAGGACGACGCGCACATCTACTGCACCCGCGAGCAGATGTCGGAGGAGCTGGACAAGACCCTCACCTTCGTCCTGAACCTGCTGCGCGACTACGGTCTGAACGACTTCTACCTGGAGCTGTCCACCAAGGACCCGGAGAAGTTCGTCGGCTCCGACGAGGCCTGGGAAGAGGCCACCGAGACCCTGCGCCAGGTCGCCGAGAAGCAGAACCTGGAGCTGGTGGCGGACCCGGGCGGCGCCGCGTTCTACGGCCCGAAGATCTCCGTCCAGGCGCGCGACGCCATCGGCCGCACCTGGCAGATGTCGACCATCCAGCTCGACTTCAACCTGCCGGAGCGCTTCAGCCTGGAGTACACGGCCGCGGACGGTGCCAAGACGCGCCCGGTCATGATCCACCGCGCGCTGTTCGGCTCCATCGAGCGCTTCTTCGCGGTGCTCCTGGAGCACTACGCGGGCGCGATGCCGCCCTGGCTCGCCCCGGTGCAGGCGGTGGGCATCCCGGTCGGCGACGCGCACGTGCAGTACCTGGAGGAGTTCGCGGCGGAGGCGCGGCGCAAGGGGCTGCGCGTCGACGTGGACGCGTCGTCGGACCGGATGCAGAAGAAGATCCGCACGCAGCAGAAGCAGAAGGTCCCGTTCATGATCATCGTCGGTGACGAGGACATGCACGGGGGCACGGTGTCGTTCCGCTACCGCGACGGTTCGCAGGAGAACGGCATTCCGCGCGACCAGGCCCTGGCGAAGCTCGTTGACGTGGTGGAGCGCCGGATCCAGGTCTGACTCTCTCCCGCGATCGCGGTGATCGGCCCCCGGGAGGAGCTCCCGGGGGCTCTTTCAGCTTCCCAGCACCGACGCCATATGCTGCACGCATGACGAGTGAGCCGGAGCAGCAGCTGGGAGTGGGGACGCCGGACGCTTTCCAGCGTCTGTGGACGCCCCACCGGATGGCCTACATCCAGGGCGAGAACAAGCCGAGCGGCCCCGGTGCCGACGACGGCTGCCCCTTCTGCTCGATCCCGGCCAAGTCCGACGAGGACGGTCTGATCGTCCGGCGCGGCGAGCACGTGTACGCGGTGCTGAATCTCTACCCGTACAACGGCGGCCACCTGATGATCGTGCCCTACCGCCACGTCGCCGACTACACCGAGCTGAACGCGGTGGAGACCGCGGAGCTGGCCGAGCTGACCAAGCAGGCGATGACGGCTCTGCGCGCGGCCTCGGGGGCCCAGGGGTTCAACCTGGGAATGAACCAGGGCGCCGTGGCCGGCGCGGGCATCGCCGCCCACCTGCACCAGCACGTCGTCCCCCGCTGGGGCGGCGACACGAACTTCATGCCCGCGATCGGCCACACGAAGGTGCTGCCGCAGCTGCTGGGCGACACCCGCAAGATGCTGGCAGAGGCCTGGCCCGCCAGCCCGTCCGGCGTCTGAGGACGACGCCGTTCAGGCCGAAGCGGGGGTCTGGGGGCGGCAGCCCCGGGGACGCCCGCCCCGGCCCCTCGACCAACCGCCGGAGGCCTACGCGTCGTAGACGTCCGCCTTCTTCGGCACCGCCTCCTGCACCGCCCCGCTGAGACCACCCGCGCGGGCACCGAACTTCTCCGTGTCCACGCCGTTCTCCTTCAGCACCTTGATCGCCGCCGAGTGCACCGCCCGCAGCACCGGCGTGGCCGCCCGCAGCGCGTCGTCGGCCATGAAGCGGTGCCGCCACGGCCGGTCCGCCCAGGCGTGCCGCACGCCGAAGGGCTCGGGCAGCGTGAGCTTGCCGCCCAGCCAGTACAGCAACGGGGGATACCAGGTCAGCGGTGCCCGTGCGGCCAGCCGTACCACCTCGTCGGTGTCGACCAGCGGGAGCTTGACCGTCCGGGTCTCCCAGAACTTGACCGACTTCTGGACCTGCTTCTCCTTGGCCGCGGGCTTGCTGGTGAACAGCGAGTGCACCGGCCCCAGGGCGTGTCCGGTGACCTCGATGCGCAGCGTCTCGTGCAGCACCGTCACCGTGATCAGCATGGAGATGACCAACTGGCCGTCCCACAGCGTCCACTGGACGCCCAGGTAGTGCCGGTCGCCCGCGCCGAACTGCTGCTTGTCGCAGATCTCCTGTATCGCGTGCTGCTTGACCTGGTACGCCTCGACGTCGGTGCCCTCGGGCCTGGACACCGAGTCGGCGTTCTCACCGATCGGGGTCACGATCCAGTGCCGCACGGTGGGCTTGGTGAAGCCGCCGGTGTGCAGCGGGCCGCGCTCCAGCATCCGCAGCCGGTCGTGGATGGCCTTGATGACGTCCCAGCTGCGGAACGGGTTGATCTCCCGGTCCGGGTCGACGGGGACCAGCTCCTCGGCGAGCTGCCAGTTGCCCCAGCGGGTGCCCATGCCGAGGATGCCCTTGGGACCGGCGTAGAAGACGGAGTTGGACTGCTGCTCGGCGCTGAGCCGGGCCAGTGACTGCCGCAGTTCCTCGGCCGCCGTCTCGCCGGGGCTGCTCGGCACCGCCTCGGGCACCTTGGCGCCCACGCCCGCGCCGGACAGCAGGCCGCTCCAGCGCTCCCGGAGGTCCCGTGCCGTGCGCTCGCAGATCCGCTTGGCCCAGAACCAGCCGATGACCGGGGCGACGACGCAGGCACGTGCGTACCAGCCCCAGAAGCCGCTGAAGGGCATCTTGAGCAGGAAGAGCACGGCGAGGACCGCCATCGCGAGCAGCAGGGCGGTGGCGAGGGCGCCGGCCCGCTTGTCCTCGCGCCGGGCGACGGTGGTGCGGATCTGGAAGACCAGGAGCCAGATCAGCAGTCCGGGCAGGAACAGCAGGCCGCACAGCACCATGACGGCGCTCAGCCAGTTGTCCCGGTCCCTGCGTATGCGGTGCGCCGCGAGGCTGTGCTCCACGACGACCTGCGGCTGGGTGCCGAAGGACTGGATGAGCGGGGCCCGCTTGGGGCCGAGCATCCGGTCGATGATCGCCCGCGAGAACGCCTCGCCCAGGTTGGGTCGGAAGAGCTTGATCCGCGGCTTGCTCACGGCCGACTTGTGCCACTCGCTGTTGGCCTTCAGTATCTCCTCGGCCTCGCTGTCCCGGTAGGCGGCCGAGGCCAGCGCGAACGTGGCCGTCTGGCCGCCGTCGTCCGTGCGCGGCACCTGCGGTCCGAAGAAGTCCGCGTAACCGCCGTCAACGGTCATTCCCGCCCCCCATCGCCACCACTGTCGCTCCTGCGGCCTTCCCGACTTCCCTGCCCCGCACACCTGTTGATCTGGTCATCAGCGTATCCGCCGGGACCGTCGTACGTCACGGGACGGCCAAAGGCGCCCCCGCGCGCCCGGGTTGACCGCCGGGCGCGCCGTCGTACGCCGGGGCGGGCGGCCTCCCGGTGCGGGGCGCGGGCCCCGGTGCGGCCGGACCGCGCACCGGGGCCCCGCGCTCCGTCGGGACACAGCCCCGCACCACTTCTAGGACGCGACCCGCACCTCCTCGCGCAGCCGGTCCGCGACCTGCGCCGGCATCGGTTCGTGCCGTGCGTAGCGGCGGTCGAAGCGAGCGGTGCCGTGCGAGAGGGAGCGCAGGTCCACGGCGTAGCGGCCGATCTCGATCTCGGGCACCTCGGCCCTGATCAGGGTCCGGCCGCCGCTGGTCTGCTCGGTGCCCAGCACCTTGCCGCGCCGCCCGGACAGGTCGCTCATCACCGCGCCCACGTAGTCGTCGCCGACCAGCACGCTCACCTCGGCCACCGGCTCCAGCAGGTGGATCCGCGCCTCGGCCGCGGCCTCCCTGAGCGCCAGCGCGCCCGCGGTCTGGAACGCGGCGTCGGAGGAGTCCACCGAGTGCGCCTTGCCGTCGAGCAGCGTGACCCGCACGTCGATCAGCGGGTGGCCCGCGGCGACCCCCTTGGCCGCCTGGGTGCGCACGCCCTTCTCGACGGACGGGATGAACTGCCGGGGCACTGCGCCGCCGACCACCTTGTCCACGAACTCGATGCCCGAGCCGCCCGGCAGCGGCTCCACCTCGATCTCGCAGATGGCGTACTGGCCGTGTCCGCCGGACTGCTTCACGTGCCGTCCGCGCCCGGCCGCCCGGCCGCCGAAGGTCTCGCGCAGGGAGACCCGGTGGGGCACCACGTCGACCTGGACGCCGTAGCGGCTGCGCAGCCGTTCCAGGGCCACGTCGGCGTGGGCCTCGCCCAGGCACCACAGGACCACCTGGTGGGTGTCCTGGTTGTGCTCCAGGCGCATCGTCGGGTCCTCGGCGACCAGCCGGGCCAGCCCCTGGGAGAGCTTGTCCTCGTCGGGTTTGCTGTGGGCCTCGATGGCGAGCGGCAGCAGCGGGTCGGGCATCTCCCAGGGGGCCATGAGCAGCGGGTCGTCCTTGGCCGAGAGCGTGTCCCCGGTCTCCGCGCGGGACAGCTTGGCCACGCAGGCGAGGTCGCCCGCGATCACGTGCGAGACCGGCCGCTGCTGCTTGCCGAACGGCGTCGACAGGGCGCCGATCCGCTCGTCGACGTCGTGGTCCTCGTGGCCCCGGTCGGTCATCCCGTGCCCGGACACGTGCACCGTCTGGTCGGCGCGCAGGGTGCCGGAGAAGACGCGGACCATCGAGATCCGGCCGACGTACGGGTCCGAGGACGTCTTGACGACCTCCGCGACCAGCGACTCCTCCGGATCGCACATCCTGAGTTCGCGTCCGGCGCCCTCCGGGGTGGTGACCCTGGGCGCCGCGCGCTCCAGGGGTGTCGGGAAGCCGCGCGTGATCAGTTCCAGGAGTTCGACCGTGCCCAGTCCCTGCCGGGCGCCGTCGGCGGCGGGCGCGGCGGCCAGCACCGGGAAGAACACCCCGCGCGCGACGGCCCGTTCCAGATCCTCGATCAGCGTCTTGACGTCGACCTGTTCGCCACCGAGATAGCGCTCCATGAGGGTCTCGTCCTCGCTCTCCGAGATGATCCCCTCGATGAGCATGGAGCGGGCCTCGTCGAGCTGCGGCAGCTCCGCCTCGCCCGGCTCCGAGGCCACGCGCTCGCCCGAGGCGTAGTCGAACAGCTTCCGCGTCAGCAGCCCGACGAGCCCGGTCACGGGTGCGTGCCCGTCGGGGGCGGGCGGTCCGTGCAGCGGGAGGTACAGCGGCAGTACGGCGTCGGGGTCGTCGCCGCCGAAGGCCTCCGCGCAGATCCGGGTCATCTCCTCGAAGTCCGCGCGGGCGGCCTCCAGGTGTGTGATCACGATGGCGCGCGGCATGCCGACGGCGGCGCACTCCTCCCAGATCATGCGGGTCGAGCCGTCCACCCCGTCGGAGGCCGAGACGACGAAGAGGGCCGCGTCCGCCGCGCGCAGACCGGCCCTCAGCTCGCCGACGAAGTCGGCGTACCCGGGAGTGTCCAGGAGGTTGATCTTGATGCCGTCCCATTCGACCGGCACCAGCGAAAGCTGTACGGAGCGCTGCTGGCGGTGCTCCATGTCGTCGTAGTCCGAGACGCAGCCGCCGTCCTCGACGCGGCCCGCCCGGTTCACCGCTCCCGCCGTCAGCGCGAGAGCTTCCACCAATGTCGTCTTGCCCGATCCGGAGTGGCCGACCAGCACCACGTTCCGTACGGACGCGGGGTGGTCGGCCGCCGTTGCCCTTCCGGCGGCTCCGGGATGGGTGTGTGCCTTGTCGCCCATGTCCTTGCCTCCCGTGCACGGTGAGGTCACTGTGGGCGCGGACACGCGGGACCGCGTGCACTGGCGGCTCCGGCGACGCCCGCGGTCCTTCGAGCTTTCCACTCCCGTCACGCCGCGTCCATACGAAGGACCCGATCCCGGCGGCCACCGGCGGCCCGGCGGGGACTCAGGGTGCCCGGCCACCGTCCAGGCGCGCGCGTGACTACGATGGGCCAGCCGGTGGCCAGCAAGGGCCGCGGCGCCACACCGACCGTCGGGAAGGCCATGCTGAACAAGTACGCGCGTGCATTTTTTACGCGTGTCCTCACACCGTTCGCCGCGTTTCTCATCCGCCGGGGCGTCAGCCCGGACACGGTCACGCTCCTCGGCACCGCCGGTGTGGTCGCGGGTGCGCTGGTCTTCTACCCCATGGGCGAGTTCTTCTGGGGCACGGTGGTGATCACCCTCTTCGTCTTCTCCGACCTGGTCGACGGCAACATGGCCCGCCAGCTGGGCCGCTCCAGCCGCTGGGGCGCGTTCCTGGACTCCACCCTCGACCGGGTCGCCGACGGCGCGATCTTCGGCGGCCTCGCCCTGTGGTACGCGGGCGGCGGCGACGACATCGTGCTGTGCGCCGTGTCGATCTTCTGCCTGGCCAGCGGCCAGGTGGTCTCGTACACCAAGGCGCGCGGCGAGGCGATCGGCCTTCCGGTCGCCGTCAACGGACTGGTCGAGCGCGCCGAGCGCCTCGTCGTCTCGCTGGTCGCCGCCGGATTCGCCGGGCTGCACAAGTTCGGCGTGCCCGGCATCCAGTACCTGCTGCCGATCGCCCTGTGGATCGTCGCCGTCGGCAGCCTCGTCACGCTGGTCCAGCGGGTCGTCACGGTCCGCCGGGAGGCCGCCGAGGCGGACGCCGCCGCGCAGGAGAGCCAGGGCACCGAGGCGGCCAAGTGAGCGCTCGGGACCGGCTGACCGACGGCCTGTACGGCGCCGGCTGGGGCACCGTGAAGAAGCTCCCCGAGCCCGCCGCCGTGCGCCTCGGCCGCACCATCGCCGATGTCGCCTGGAAGCGGCGTGGCGCCGGGGTGCGCCGCCTGGAGAGCAACTACGCGCGCGTGGTGCCCGGCGCGAGCCCCGAGCGGCTCGCCGCCCTCTCGCGCGCGGGCATGCGCTCGTACCTGCGTTACTGGATGGAGTCGTTCCGGCTCCCGGCGTGGAGCACCGAGCGGATCAAGAGCGGCTTCGCGCCCAAGGACCTGCACCATCTCACCGACGGCATGGACGCGGGCAAGGGCGTGATACTCGCCCTGCCGCACCTGGCCAACTGGGACCTCGCGGGCGCCTGGGTCACCACGAAGCTCGGCATCCCGTTCACCACCGTCGCCGAGCGCCTCAAGCCGGAGACCCTCTACGACCGTTTCGTCGCCTACCGCGAGGGCCTCGGCATGGAGGTCCTGCCGCACAGCGGCGGCACCGCCTTCGGCACGCTGGCCCGCCGGTTGCGCGACGGCGGCCTGGTCTGCCTGGTCGCCGACCGCGACCTGTCCGCCTCCGGTGTGGAGGTCGGCTTCTTCGGCGAGACGGCCCGGATGCCGGCCGGCCCCGCCCTGCTCGCCCAGCAGACCGGCGCGCTGCTGCTGCCGGTGACGCTCTGGTACGACCACTCGCCGGTGATGCGGGGCCGGGTGCACCCGCCGGTCGAGGTGCCCGAGTCAGGTACCCGGGCCGACAAGACGTCTGTCATGACACAGGCGCTGGCCGATGCCTTCGCCACGGGGATCGCCGACCACCCGGAGGACTGGCACATGCTGCAGCGCTTGTGGCTCAAGGACCTCGACCCCGCCAAGGCGCCGGGGGCGGCCGACGGGCGGGGCGGCGCGTCGTGAGGATCGGCATCGTCTGCCCGTACTCCTGGGACGTGCCGGGCGGCGTCCAGTTCCACATCCGGGACCTCGCCGAGTACTTCGTCCGGCTCGGCCACGAGGTGTCCGTGCTCGCCCCGGCCGACGACGACACGCCGCTGCCGCCGTACGTCGTCTCCGCGGGCCGAGCGGTGCCGGTGCCGTACAACGGCTCGGTGGCCCGGCTCAACTTCGGCTTCCTGTCGGCGGCCCGGGTCCGGCGCTGGCTGCACGAGGGCGGCTTCGACGTCATCCACATCCACGAGCCGACCTCGCCCTCGCTGGGCCTGCTGACCTGCTGGGCGGCGCAGGGCCCGATCGTGGCCACCTTCCACACCTCCAACCCGCGCTCCCGCGCGATGATCGCCGCGTACGCGATCCTCCAGGCCGCGCTGGAGAAGATCAGCGCCCGGATCGCCGTGAGCGAGTACGCCCGCCGCACGCTCGTCGAGCACCTGGGCGGCGACGCGGTGGTCATCCCCAACGGCGTCGACGTCGACTTCTTCGCCGACGCCGAGCCCAAGCCGGAGTGGCAGGGCGACACGATCGGCTTCATAGGGCGCATCGACGAGCCCCGCAAGGGCCTGCCGGTGCTCATGCGGGCGCTGCCCGCGATCCTCGCCGCCCGGCCGCAGACCCGGCTGCTCGTCGCCGGGCGCGGGGACGAGGAGGAGGCCGTCGAAAGCCTGCCGAAGGAGCTGCGCTCCCGCGTGGAGTTCCTCGGCATGATCAGCGACGAGGACAAGGCCCGCTTCCTGCGCAGCGTCGACCTGTACGTGGCGCCCAACACCGGCGGCGAGAGCTTCGGCATCGTCCTCGTCGAGGCCATGTCGGCCGGCGCCCCCGTTCTCGCCTCCGACCTGGACGCCTTCGCCCAGGTCCTCGACCAGGGGGCGGCCGGTGAACTCTTCCCCAACGAGGACGCCGACGCCCTGGCCGAGGCGGCCGTACGCCTGCTGGCCGACCCGGAGCGGCGCGCCGCGCTGCGGGAGCGGGGGAGCGCCCACGTACGGCGCTTCGACTGGTCCACGGTCGGTGCGGACATCCTGTCCGTCTACGAGACGGTCACCGCGGGAGCGGCGGCGGTGGCGACGGACGACCGGGCGACGGGCCTGCGCGCCCGCTTCGGCCTGGCGAGGGACTGACCCACCGGCGCGCACGGGGCCCACCGGACGCGCTCGGCCCACCGATAGGGTTGCGGCCCGTGACCGCAACCCTCATCTGGATCCTGGTCGTCCTCGTCGCCGTCGGCCTGTACCTCAGCTGGACGGCGGGCCGTCTGGACCGGCTGCACGCCCGGATCGACGCCGCCCGTGCCGCCCTGGACGCACAACTGCTGCGCAGGGCGTCCGTGGCCCAGGAACTCGCCACCTCCGGCGTGCTCGACCCGGCCGCCTCCATGGTTCTCTACGAGGCCGCACACGCCGCCCGGCAGGCCGAGGAGGAGCTGCGGGAGGTCGCCGAGAGCGAGCTGAGCCAGGCCCTGCGCGCCGTGTTCGCCGAAGCCCAGCAGATGGACGTACTGCGCGAGGCGCCCGGGGGAGAGGCGGCGGCCCACGAACTGGCCGAGGCCGTACGGCGGGTGCCGATGGCCCGCCGCTTCCACAACGACGCGGTGGGGGCGGCCCGCAGGCTGCGCGAGCACCGCAAGGTCCGCTGGTTCCGCCTCGCCGGGCACGCGCCCTTCCCGCTGGCCTTCGAGATGGACGACGAGTCGCCGGCCGCCCTGGTGGAGCGGGCGGCGTAGCGCCCGGGGGACGAAAACGATCCACCGCCTTCTCATTGGCCCTTGCTGTGGCCTGCTCGCCTCACGTTTCCTCGTTGCTGCACAACCCCCCTTCTCCCCAGTGAGGTACCCGTGTCCAGCACGCTCTCCGAGAACCAGGCACCCGAGACCGGCACCGCCCGCGTGAAGCGCGGTATGGCCGAGCAGCTCAAGGGCGGCGTCATCATGGACGTCGTCACGCCGGAGCAGGCGAAGATCGCCGAGGACGCGGGCGCCGTGGCCGTCATGGCCCTGGAGCGCGTCCCCGCCGACATCCGCAAGGACGGCGGCGTGGCCCGGATGTCCGACCCGGACATGATCGAGGGCATCATCGGCGCCGTGTCCATCCCGGTGATGGCGAAGTCCCGCATCGGCCACTTCGTGGAGGCCCAGGTCCTGCAGTCCCTCGGCGTCGACTACATCGACGAGTCCGAGGTCCTCACCCCGGCCGACGAGGTCAACCACAGCGACAAGTTCGCCTTCACCACCCCCTTCGTCTGCGGCGCCACCAATCTGGGCGAGGCCCTGCGGCGGATCGCCGAGGGTGCCGCGATGATCCGCTCCAAGGGCGAGGCCGGCACCGGCAACGTCGTCGAGGCCGTTCGCCACCTGCGCCAGATCAAGAACGAGATCGCCCGGCTGCGCGGCTACGACAACAACGAGCTGTACGCCGCCGCCAAGGAGCTGCGCGCCCCGTACGAGCTGGTCAAGGAGGTCTCCGAGCTGGGCAGGCTCCCCGTGGTGCTCTTCTCGGCCGGTGGCGTCGCGACCCCCGCCGACGCCGCGCTCATGCGCCAGCTCGGCGCCGAGGGCGTCTTCGTCGGCTCCGGCATCTTCAAGTCCGGCGACCCGGCCAAGCGTGCCGCCGCCATCGTGAAGGCGACCACCTTCTACGACGACCCGAAGATCATCGCGGACGCGTCCCGCAACCTCGGCGAGGCCATGGTCGGCATCAACTGCGACACCCTCCCCGAGACCGAGCGCTACGCCAACCGCGGCTGGTAAGGACCCTGATCCATGAGTGACACCCCCGTCATCGGCGTCCTGGCGCTCCAGGGCGACGTACGGGAGCACCTCGTCGCCCTGGCCGTGGCCGACGCCGTGGCCAGGCCGGTGCGGCGCCCCGAAGAACTCGCCGAGGTGGACGGCCTGGTCCTGCCCGGCGGCGAGTCCACCACCATCTCCAAGCTCGCCGTCCTCTTCGGCGTGATGGAACCCCTCCGCGCGCGTGTGCGGGACGGCATGCCCGTCTACGGCACCTGCGCCGGCATGATCATGCTGGCCGACAAGATCCTCGACCCGCGCTCCGGGCAGGAGACGGTCGGCGGCATCGACATGATCGTGCGCCGCAACGCCTTCGGGCGGCAGAACGAGTCCTTCGAGGCGGCCGTCGACGTCGAGGGCGTCGAGGGCGAGCCGGTGGAGGGGGTCTTCATCCGCGCCCCCTGGGTCGAGTCCGTGGGCGCGGCCGCCGAGGTCCTCGCCGAGCACGACGGCCACATCGTCGCCGTCCGCCAGGGCAACGCGCTGGCCACGTCGTTCCACCCGGAACTGACCGGCGACCACCGCGTGCACCGGCTCTTCGCCGACATGGTGCGCGCGAACCGGGCGGCGCAGTCCTTGTAGGATTCCTGCGTTCGTTGCAGGAGATGGGTTACGCGAAGGAGACAGGCAGATGTCCGGCCACTCTAAATGGGCTACGACGAAGCACAAGAAGGCCGTGATCGACGCCAAGCGCGGCAAACTCTTCGCGAAGCTGATCAAGAACATCGAGGTCGCGGCCCGCATGGGCGGCGTCGACATCGAGGGCAACCCGACGCTGTACGACGCCATCCAGAAGGCGAAGAAGCAGTCGGTTCCCAACAAGAACATCGACTCCGCGGTCAAGCGCGGCGGCGGCCTGGAGGCCGGCGGCGCCGACTACGAGACGATCATGTACGAGGGCTACGGTCCGAACGGTGTCGCCGTCCTCATCGAGTGCCTCACCGACAACCGCAACCGCGCCGCCTCCGACGTCCGCGTCGCCATGACCCGCAACGGCGGTTCCATGGCCGACCCGGGCTCGGTGTCGTACCTGTTCAACCGCAAGGGCGTCGTGATCGTGCCCAAGGGCGAGCTGGCCGAGGACGACGTCCTCGGCGCCGTCCTGGACGCGGGGGCCGAGGAGGTCAACGACCTCGGCGAGTCCTTCGAGGTGCTCAGCGAGGCCACGGACCTGGTCGCGGTCCGCACCGCCCTCCAGGAGGCCGGCATCGACTACGAGTCCGCCGACGCCAACTTCGTCCCGACCATGCAGGTCGAGCTGGACGAGGAGGGCGCGCGGAAGATCTTCCGGCTCATCGACGCCCTGGAGGACAGCGACGACGTGCAGAACGTCTTCGCCAACTTCGACGTGAGCGACGAGATCATGGAGAAGGTCGACGCGTAACGCGTCCCTGCTCAGCGGGCCGACGGGGACACAACCCGTCGGCCCGTCGCTTTGTCGGTGGCACCCGATAGCCTGCACAAACAGGTGATCGACGAGTGGGGGTGGCGCGTGCGCGTACTGGGGGTGGACCCGGGACTGACCCGTTGCGGGATCGGCGTCGTGGAGGGCGTCGCGGGCCGGCCGCTCACCATGATCGGCGTCGGCGTCGTCCGCACGCCCGCGGACGCCGACCTCGGCCACCGCCTCGTCGCCGTCGAGCAGGGCATCGAGCAGTGGCTCGACGAACACCGGCCGGAGTTCGTCGCCGTCGAGCGCGTCTTCAGCCAGCACAACGTCCGCACGGTCATGGGCACCGCCCAGGCCAGCGCCGTGGCGATCCTGTGCGCGTCCCGCCGCGGCATCCCCGTCGCCCTGCACACCCCGAGCGAGGTGAAGGCCGCCGTCACCGGCAGCGGCCGCGCAGACAAGGCCCAGGTCGGCGCCATGGTCACCCGCCTGCTCCGGCTCGCCGCCCCGCCCAAGCCCGCCGACGCCGCGGACGCCCTCGCCCTCGCCATCTGCCACATCTGGCGCGCCCCCGCGCAGAACCGCCTCCAGCAGGCCGTGGCCCTGCACACCGCACAGGGCCCGCGCCGCCCCCACAAGCTCCACCCGTCGAAAGGCCGCCCCGCATGATCGCCTTCGTCAGCGGCACCGTCGCCGCCCTCGCACCCGACGCCGCGGTGATCGAGGTCGGCGGCGTCGGCATGGCCGTGCAGTGCACGCCCAACACCCTGTCCACCCTCCGGCTCGGCAAGCCTGCCAAGCTCGCCACCTCCCTCGTCGTGCGGGAGGACTCGCTCACCCTCTACGGCTTCGCCGACGACGACGAGCGCCAGGTCTTCGAGCTGCTCCAGACCGCCAGCGGCGTCGGCCCCCGCCTCGCCCAGGCGATGCTCGCCGTGCACCAGCCCGACGCCCTGCGCAGAGCGGTCGCCACCGGGGACGAGAAGGCGCTCACCGCCGTCCCCGGCATCGGCAAGAAGGGAGCGCAGAAGCTGCTCCTGGAACTGAAGGACCGGCTCGGCGAGCCCATCGGCGCCCCCGCCGTCGGCGCCCCGGTCAGCACCGGCTGGCGCGACCAGCTGCACGCCGCCCTGATCGGCCTCGGGTACGCGACCCGCGAGGCCGACGAGGCCGTCTCCGCCGTGGCGCCGCAGGCCGAGGCCGCCGGGGGCACGCCGCAGGTGGGCGCGCTGCTCAAGGCCGCCCTGCAGACGCTGAACCGCGCCCGCTGACCACGCCCGCCACCACCGACCCGGTGCGCACGGCAAGGAGAATCAAGTGAACTGGGACGACACGACCGACGCGGAGGCCGCCGCCGAGCGGCTGGTCGGCGCGGCCGCCGACGGCGAGGACCAGGCCGTGGAGGCGGCCCTGCGCCCGAAGGACCTGGGCGAGTTCATCGGCCAGGAGAAGGTCCGCGAGCAGCTCGACCTGGTGCTGCGGGCCGCCCGCGCGCGGGGGGCGACCGCCGACCACGTGCTCCTCTCCGGCGCCCCGGGCCTCGGCAAGACCACCCTCTCGATGATCATCGCCGCCGAGATGGAAGCCCCCATCCGCATCACCTCGGGCCCCGCCATCCAGCACGCCGGCGACCTCGCGGCGATCCTGTCCTCGCTCCAGGAGGGCGAGGTCCTCTTCCTCGACGAGATCCACCGCATGTCGCGGCCCGCCGAGGAGATGCTCTACATGGCGATGGAGGACTTCCGCGTCGACGTCATCGTCGGCAAGGGCCCCGGTGCCACCGCCATCCCCCTGGAGCTGCCCCCGTTCACCCTGGTCGGCGCCACCACCCGCGCGGGTCTGCTGCCGCCCCCGCTGCGCGACCGCTTCGGCTTCACCGCCCACATGGAGTTCTACGGACCGGCGGAACTGGAGCGCGTGATCCACCGCTCCGCCGGCCTGCTCGACGTCGAGATCGACCCCACCGGCGCCGCCGAGATCGCCGGCCGCTCCCGCGGCACCCCCCGCATCGCCAACCGCCTGCTGCGCCGGGTCCGCGACTACGCCCAGGTCAAGGCCGACGGCCTGATCACCCAGGAGATCGCCGCGGCCGCCCTCGCCGTGTACGAGGTCGACGCCCGGGGCCTGGACCGCCTCGACCGCGGGGTGCTGGAGGCGCTCCTCAAGCTGTTCGGCGGCGGACCGGTCGGCCTGTCCACGCTCGCCGTCGCCGTGGGGGAGGAGCGTGAGACAGTGGAAGAGGTCGCCGAGCCCTTCCTCGTACGGGAGGGTCTGCTCGCCCGCACCCCACGCGGACGGGTGGCCACTCCGGCCGCGTGGGCGCACCTCGGCCTCACCCCGCCGCGTTCGCAGAGTTCAGGAAACGGACAACCGGACTTGTTCGGGGCGTGACGACCCGCTCACGGGGGGCACATTCGCCGGAGCAGGAACCCCGGTGCCATGCTGGGCGTTGTTCCATGCGCGCGGACTCGCCTAGACTCCGCCGATGCCGCCCTTGTCGGCGGTGTACACACCCCCAACCATCAGGCCGCTCCCCATCGCGGTCGTGTGAAGGAAGTACCGACCCGTGAGTCTCGTGACCCTCCTCCCGTTCATCGTGCTCATCGGGGCCATGTTCCTGATGACCCGGTCGGCGAAGAAGAAGCAGCAGCAGGCCGCCAACATGCGGAACGAGATGCAGCCCGGAACCGGTGTCCGCACCATCGGGGGCATGTACGCCACGGTCAAGGAGGTCAACGACGACACGGTCCTCCTCGACGCCGGCCCGGGTGTGGAGCTCCTCTTCGCCAAGAACTCGATCGGTGCCGTCCTCTCCGACGACGAGTACAACCGCATCGTCCACGGCATCGAGCACGACCTGAAGTCCGACGCGGACGTCGTCCCCGACGACGCCTCCTCCCTCACCGAGACCGACGCCTCCGCCGACGACGCCTCCGACGACAAGTCCGTCGACCTCGGCAAGAAGGCCGAGCCCGCCGACGAGACGGCCGACGAGCCCAAGGCCGACGCCGCGCCCGCCGAGGCGAAGACGGACGAGCAGGCGAAGAAGTCCGACGGCGGTTCCGAGGCGAAGTAAGCCGTGCCCCGGGGTGCGCGGGACGGGTTCCCGCGCACCCCGCGTGACGCGCGGCTCGCACGGATCCGGACACCATGTGATGGCCGCCGGTGACGCCTTCTGGGCGCGAAGCGGCCCGAGAGGGAGTACACAAAGGTGGTAGCACCTAAAAAGGGAAAGAATGCGAGCGCTCAGAGTAAGCCCGGGCGCTCGCTGGCCCTGATCCTGATCGCCATCGTGGCGCTCACCGGGGGCATGTTCGCCTCCGGGCACACGACTCCGCGTCTCGGCATCGACCTGGCGGGCGGTACCAGCATCACGCTCCGGGCCGTGCCGGAGGCGGGCCAGGAGTCCGCGATCAACAAGACCAACATGGACACCGCGGTCGAGATCATGAACCGCCGTGTCAATGGTCTGGGTGTTTCCGAGGCCGAGGTCCAGACCCAGGGCGACCGGAACATCATCGTCAACATCCCCAAGGGGACGAACTCGAAGGAAGCCCGGCAGCAGGTCGGCACCACCGCCAAGCTGTACTTCCGTCCGGTCCTCGCCACCGAACTCTCCGGCGCCAACGCGACGGGCACCCCCTCGGCGAGCGAGACCGGCGGCGCCTCTGACAAGGCGACCGACAAGGCCACGGACAAGGCCACGGACAAGGCGACCGACGGCGACAAGGCCACCGACGGCGACAAGGCGAGCGGCACGCCGTCCGACTCCGCCTCGGCGAGCGCCACCAGCCAGGGCCGCGCCGCCAGCGACGCCCTGAAGGCCGACCCCAGCCCGTCCGCGACGAGCTCCGACGGCGCCTCCCCGTCCCCGAGCGCCAGCGCCTCCGGCGACGACGCCACCGCCAAGCTGCAGCAGCAGTACGCGGCCCTGGACTGCACCGACAAGAACGCCCGCGCCAAGGCCGGCGACGGCGCCAAGCCGGACGAGCAGACCGTGGCCTGCGGCCAGAACTCGCAGGGCCAGTGGCAGAAGTACATCCTCGGCGCCGCCGCGGTCGACGGCACCGAGGTCGACGAGGCCGAGGCCGTCTACAACACGCAGACCGCCGCCGGCTGGACCGTGACGATGAAGTTCACGGACAAGGGCAGCAAGAAGTTCGCGGACATCACCGGCAAGCTGGCGCAGAACCAGTCCCCGCAGAACCAGTTCGCCATCGTCCTGGACAACGAGGTCGTCTCCGACCCGTACGTCAGCCAGGCGCTCACCGGCGGCAACGCGGAGATCTCCGGCAGCTTCGACCAGGAGGAGGCCCAGAGCCTCGCCAACATGCTGTCCTACGGCGCGCTGCCGCTGACCTTCAAGGAGGACAGCGTCACCACCGTCACCGCCGCGCTCGGCGGTGAGCAGCTCAAGGCCGGTCTGATCGCGGGCGCGATCGGCCTCGCCCTGGTCGTCCTCTACCTGCTGTTCTACTACCGCGGGCTGTCGTTCATCGCCGTCTGCTCGCTGCTGGTCTCGGCCGGCCTCACGTACGTGATCATGGCGCTGCTCGGCCCGACCATCGGCTTCGCGCTGAACCTGCCGGCCGTGTGCGGTGCCATCGTCGCCATCGGCATCACGGCGGACTCGTTCATCGTGTACTTCGAACGCGTCCGAGACGAGATCCGGGAGGGCCGCACGCTGCGTCCCGCCGTCGAGCGGGCCTGGCCGCGCGCCCGGCGCACCATCCTCGTCTCCGACTTCGTGTCCTTCCTCGCCGCCGCGGTGCTCTTCATCGTCACCGTCGGCAAGGTGCAGGGCTTCGCGTTCACGCTGGGTCTGACGACCCTGCTCGACGTGGTGGTGGTCTTCCTCTTCACCAAGCCGCTGCTGACGCTGATGGCGCGCCGCAAGTTCTTCGCGAGCGGTCACAAGTGGTCCGGCCTCGACCCCAAGGCCCTGGGGGCCAAGCCTCCGCTGCGCCGCACCCGCCGTCCCTCCCGTCCTGCCGCCGGCCCTGTCGACCCGAAGGAGGCGTGAGAGATGTCGAAGCTCGGCACACTCGGCGCCCGACTGCACCACGGCGAGGTCGGCTACGACTTCGTCAAGAACCGCAAGATCTGGTACGGCATCTCGATCCTCATCACCATCACGGCCATCGTCGGCCTGGCGGTGCGCGGCCTGCACATGGGCATCGAGTTCCAGGGCGGCGCGGTCTTCACCACCCCGAAGAACATGAGCGCCTCGGTCGCCCAGACCGAGACCTGGGCGGAGGAGGCCTCCGGCCACGACGCCATCGTCCAGAAGCTCGGCGACGGCAGCCTCCGCATCCAGATCGCGGGCACCGACACCCAGCAGTCGGACCAGATCAAGGAGGACCTCTCCAAGAACCTGGACGTCTCCGCGGAGAAGATCAACGCCGACCTGGTCGGCCCCAGCTGGGGTGACCAGATCGCGAACAAGGCCTGGCAGGGCCTCGGGATCTTCATGGTCCTCGTGGTGATCTACCTGGCGATCGCGTTCGAGTGGCGGATGGCACTGGCCGCCTTCGTCGCACTGATCCACGACATCACCATCACCGTGGGCATCTACGCCCTGGTCGGCTTCGAGGTCACACCCGGCACGGTGATCGGTCTGCTGACGATCCTCGGTTACTCGCTCTACGACACGGTCGTCGTCTTCGACAGCCTCAAGGAGCAGACCCGGGACATCACCAAGCAGACCCGCTGGACCTACGCGGAGATCGCCAACCGCTCGATCAACAGCACCCTGGTCCGCTCCATCAACACCACGGTGGTCGCGCTGCTGCCGGTGGCGGGCCTGCTGTTCATCGGCGGCGGTGTCCTCGGTGCCGGCATGCTCAACGACATCTCGCTGTCGCTGTTCGTCGGTCTCGCCGCGGGCGCCTACTCGTCGATCTTCATCGCCACGCCGCTCGTCGCCGACCTCAAGGAGGCCGAGCCGCAGATGAAGGCCCTCAAGAAGCGGGTCCTCGCCAAGCGTGCCCAGGGGGCCGCCAAGGGCGAGAGCGCGGAGTCCGCGGCCGACGAGGGGGCGTACGACGCCGACGAGCCGGACGACGCCGCACCCGCGGTCGTCGGTCCCCGCAACCAGCCCGCGTCCCGTGGCAGGGGCCGCGGCCGGCCTTCGGGGAAGCGCCGATGACCGAGCCGACCGGCATCACGGAGCTGCTGCTCAGCCGCATCCGTGACGTGGCCGACTACCCGGAGCCGGGCGTGGTGTTCAAGGACATCACCCCGCTCCTGGCGGACCCGGGGGCGTTCGCCGCCCTGACCGACGCGCTCGCCGAGGCTGCCGGGCGCACCGGCGCCACCAAGGTCGTCGGCCTGGAGGCCCGCGGCTTCATCCTCGGCGCCCCGGTGGCCCTGAGGGCGGGTCTCGGCTTCATCCCCGTGCGCAAGGCGGGCAAGCTCCCCGGAGCCACGCTCAGCCAGGCGTACGACCTGGAGTACGGCTCCGCCGAGATCGAGGTGCACGCCGAGGACCTCACCGCGGGCGACCGCGTGCTGGTCGTCGACGACGTCCTCGCCACCGGCGGCACCGCCGAGGCCTCGCTGGAGCTGATCCGCCGGGCCGGTGCCGAGGTCGCCGGCCTCGCCGTGCTGATGGAGCTGGGCTTCCTCGGCGGGCGGGCCCGGCTGGAGCCGGCGCTGGCCGGGGCACCGCTGGAGGCACTGCTCACGGTCTGAACCACGCGAACCGCACGGCTGGGGCGGGCCCGGAGGAATCCGGCGCCCGCCCCAGGCGTTGCAGGGGTTGACGGCCGTCACAGGCCCTCACATTGGCCAGAAGGCGATCCTGGAGGGCAGGATCGCTACCATGGGGTATCCGGAGCCTGACCGGGGGACCCGGATCGCGCACGAGGAGTCCTCTTGCCAGACGAGGCCCAGCCACTGACCGCCGCAAAGCCCGAGTCCGCCTCGGCGTCCGCGGCGAAGCCCGCGCCGAGCGCGCCCCAGGCGAAGAACGACACGCACGGGCCGATCCAGCACGCCCCGGCCGCACCGGTCGACAAGCCGGCCGAGCAGCAGCCGCGCCCCAAGCCGCTGCCGGCCGAGCGCCCGCAGAACGCGCCCGTGGTCCGCGCCCCCGCCGGGCAGCCCGCCCGCTCCGGCTCCTCCAACCGCGTCCGCGCCCGCCTGGCCCGCCTCGGCGTGCAGCGCGCCAACCCGTACAACCCGGTCCTGGAGCCGCTGCTGCGCATAGTGCGCGGCAACGACCCGAAGATCGAGACGTCGACCCTGCGCCAGATCGAGCGGGCCTACCAGGTCGCCGAACGCTGGCACCGCGGCCAGAAGCGCAAGAGCGGCGACCCGTACATCACGCACCCGCTCGCCGTCACCACCATCCTCGCCGAGCTGGGCATGGATCCGGCCACGCTGATGGCCGGGCTGCTGCACGACACCGTCGAGGACACCGAGTACGGCCTGGAGGACCTGCGCCGCGACTTCGGCGACGTCGTCACCCTGCTCGTCGACGGCGTCACCAAGCTGGACAAGGTCAAGTTCGGGGAGGCCGCGCAGGCCGAGACCGTGCGCAAGATGGTCGTCGCCATGGCCAAGGACCCGCGCGTCCTGGTCATCAAGCTCGCCGACCGCCTGCACAACATGCGCACCATGCGCTACCTCAAGCGCGAGAAGCAGGAGAAGAAGGCACGCGAGACCCTGGAGATCTACGCGCCGCTCGCCCATCGCCTGGGCATGAACACCATCAAGTGGGAGCTGGAGGACCTCGCCTTCGCGATCCTCTACCCCAAGATGTACGACGAGATCGTCCGCCTGGTCGCCGAGCGCGCCCCCAAGCGCGACGAGTACCTCGCCGTCGTCACCGACGAGGTCCAGCAGGACCTGCGCGCGGCCCGCATCAAGGCGACCGTCACCGGCCGCCCCAAGCACTACTACAGCGTCTACCAGAAGATGATCGTCCGCGGCCGGGACTTCGCGGAGATCTACGACCTGGTGGGCATCCGCGTCCTGGTGGACACCGTCCGCGACTGCTACGCGGCGCTCGGCACGGTCCACGCCCGCTGGAACCCGGTTCCGGGGCGGTTCAAGGACTACATCGCGATGCCCAAGTTCAACATGTACCAGTCGCTGCACACGACGGTCATCGGGCCCGGCGGCAAGCCGGTCGAGCTGCAGATCCGCACCTTCGACATGCACCGCCGCGCGGAGTACGGCATCGCCGCGCACTGGAAGTACAAGCAGGAGGCCGTCGCCGGCGCCTCCAAGGTGCGCACCGACGCCCCCAAGTCGTCCGGCAAGAGCAAGGACGACCACCTCAACGACATGGCGTGGCTGCGCCAGCTGCTCGACTGGCAGAAGGAGACCGAGGACCCCGGGGAGTTCCTGGAGTCCCTGCGCTTCGACCTCTCCCGCAACGAGGTCTTCGTCTTCACCCCCAAGGGCGACGTCATAGCGCTTCCGGCCGGGGCCACCCCGGTGGACTTCGCCTACGCCGTCCACACCGAGGTCGGCCACCGCACCATAGGGGCACGGGTCAACGGACGGCTGGTGCCGCTGGAGTCCACCCTGGACAACGGCGACCTGGTGGAGGTCTTCACCTCCAAGGCGGCCGGCGCGGGCCCCTCCCGCGACTGGCTGGGCTTCGTGAAGTCGCCGCGCGCCCGCAACAAGATCCGCGCCTGGTTCTCCAAGGAGCGCCGCGACGAGGCGATCGAGCAGGGCAAGGACGCCATCGTCCGCGCGATGCGCAAGCAGAACCTGCCGATCCAGCGCATCCTCACCGGCGACTCCCTGGTGACGCTCGCGCACGAGATGCGGTACTCGGACATCTCCGCGCTGTACGCGGCGATCGGCGAGGGCCACGTCTCCGCGCCGAACATCGTGCAGAAGCTGGTCCAGGCGCTCGGCGGCGAGGAGGCCGCCACCGAGGAGATCGACGAGTCGGTCCCGCCGTCCCGCGGCCGCGGCCGCAAGCGCCGGGCCAACGCCGACCCGGGCGTGGTCGTCAAGGGCGTCGAGGACGTGTGGGTCAAGCTGGCCCGCTGCTGCACGCCCGTGCCCGGCGACCCGATCATCGGCTTCGTCACCCGCGGCAGCGGCGTCTCCGTCCACCGCAGCGACTGCGTGAACGTGGACTCGCTCTCCCGCGAGCCGGAGCGCATCCTCGAGGTCGAGTGGGCGCCCACCCAGTCCTCGGTCTTCCTGGTCGCCATCCAGGTCGAGGCGCTGGACCGCTCCCGGCTGCTGTCGGACGTCACGCGCGTGCTGTCCGACCAGCACGTCAACATCCTGTCGGCGGCCGTCCAGACCTCCCGCGACCGGGTGGCCACCTCCCGCTTCACCTTCGAGATGGGCGACCCGAAGCACCTGGGGCACGTCCTGAAGGCCGTACGCGGCGTCGAGGGCGTCTACGACGTGTACCGGGTGACTTCGGCGCGCAGGCCGTCGTAGCGGGCCGCACAGGCGCACACACGAGAGGGGCTCCCGTACGCACTGTACGGGAGCCCCTCTCGTGTCCGGTCGGCGACGTCAGCCGCCGAACTCGTGCAGTCCCTTGAGCGCCTGGTCGAGGAGCGCCTGGCGGCCCTCCAGCTCACGCGCGAGCTTGTCGGCCTTGGCGTCGTTGCCCTGGGCGCGCGCCTGCTCGACCTGGGAGCGCAGCTTGTCCACGGCGGCCTGGAGCTGACCGGTCAGGCCCTCGGCACGCGCGCGTGCCTCCGGGTTGGTCCGGCGCCACTCGGCCTCCTCGGCCTCCTGGAGGGCCCGCTCGACCGCGTGCATCCGCCCCTCGACCTTCGGCCGGGCGTCGCGCGGCACGTGGCCGATGGCCTCCCAGCGCTCGTTGACCGAACGGAACGCGGCGCGCGCCGACTTGAGGTCGGTGACCGGGACGAGCTTCTCGGCCTCCGTGACCAGCTCTTCCTTGAGCTTGAGGTTCTCCGACTGCTCGGCGTCCCGCTCGGCGAAGACCGAGCTGCGGGCGGCGAAGAACACGTCCTGGGCGCCGCGGAAGCGGTTCCACAGGTCGTCCTCGTGCTCGCGCTGGGCCCGGCCCGCGGCCTTCCACTCGGACATCAGGTCGCGGTAGCGCGCGGCCGTCGGTCCCCAGTCCGTCGAGTTCGACAGCGCCTCGGCCTCGGAGACCAGCCGCTCCTTGATCCGCCGGGCCTCCTCGCGCTGTGCGTCGAGCTGCGCGAAGTGCTGCTTGCGGCGCTTGGAGAACGCCGAGCGGGCGTGCGAGAAGCGGTGCCACAGCTCGTCGTCGGACTTGCGGTCCAGACGCGGCAGACCCTTCCAGGTGTCGACCAGGGACCGCAGCCGCTCACCGGCCGCCCGCCACTGGTCCGAGCGCGCCAGCTCCTCGGCCTCGGCGACCAGGGCCTCCTTGGCGCCACGCGCCTCGTCGGACTGCTTGGCCCGCTGGGCCTTGCGCTCCTCGCGCCGGGTCTCCACGAGCGCGACGAGCTGGTCCAGCCGGGCCCGCAGGGCCTCCAGGTCGCCGACCGCGTGGTGCGCGTCCACCTGCTCGCGCAGGTGGTCGACGGCGGTCTGGGCGTCCTTGGCCGACAGGTCGGTGGTCTTCACCCGCTTCTCGAGGAGGCCGATCTCGACAACCAGGCCTTCGTACTTGCGTTCGAAGTAGGCCAGTGCCTCCTCGGGGGAGCCTGCCTGCCAGGATCCGACGACCTTCTCGCCGTCGGCCGTACGCACGTACACGGTCCCCGTCTCATCGACGCGGCCCCACGGGTCGCTGCTCACAGCGCCTCCTCCACATGATGCCGGCGGAGGGCTTCGCTACCCCCGGGCATCGTCCACAGTTTCGTCTCGGCCAACATAGGCGACCGGCGGGTGGCCTGTCCGCATCCCGCACGACCGAACTTTCGCTGATGGGGGTCAGGATTTCGAGACGGTTGCCTTGTCGATCACGACCGTCGCGTTGGGTGCGGTGTTGCCCGTCGTCGGGTCCGCGGGCTGGGCTCCCGCGGAGGCGATCTTCTTCAGGACCGTCATGCCCTCCTTCGAGACGGTGCCGAACGGGGTGTAGCTCGGGGGCAGCTGGCTGTCCTGGTACACGAGGAAGAACTGGCTGCCGCCCGAGTCCGGCTGACCGGTGTTCGCCATCGCCACCGTGCCCGCCGGGTACACGTTGTCCTTGAGGCTCTTGTCCTTCAGGTTCTCGTCCGGGATGTTGTAGCCGGGACCGCCGTTGCCCTGGGCCGTGGGGTCGCCGCACTGCAGCACGTAGATGCCCTCGGTGGTGAGCCGGTGACACTTGGTGTGGTCGAAGTAGCCCTTGCCGGCCAGGAAGTCGAACGAGTTCACGGTGTGCGGTGCCGCGTCCGCCTTCAACGCGAGGTCGATGTCACCGCACGTGGTCGCCAGCTTCATCGTGTACTTGGCCGACTTGTCGACGGTCATCGCAGGTTCCTTCTTCCAGGTCTGCGTCTTGACCTTGCCCTCGGCCGGCTTGTCGCACGGGTCCGGCGCCTTGCTGGGCGCCGAGGCGCTCGGGGTGACCTCCGCGCCCGCGTTCGTCTTGTCGTCGTCGTCCCCCAGGACCACGCCGGTCGTGTACAGCGCGACGCTGCCGATCAGAATCACGCCGAGCACCGACGCTATAGCGGCGTTGCGCATGCGTGCCTTGCGTCGCGCGGAGGTGCGTCGCTGCTGCTGCCGCAAGAACTTCTCCCGGGCGAGCTGACGCCGCCGCTGCTCCTGGGTGACCACCGGGTTCTCTCCTCATGCGTCTTCGTGTGCCGACCGGTACGCGTGGGTGCGATGAGCCGACCGTGGGCGTGTAGCCCCGTACCGTATATGGGTTCGCTGAGGAATCGGCACCGCCGGTAGGCTCTGACCATGGGCGCGACCCGTTCGCAAGCCCACCCGTACCGACCCAAACGAAGGACGATCGTGCTCATTGCCGGGTTCCCCGCCGGTGCCTGGGGGACGAACTGCTACCTCGTCGCCCCCGCCGCCGGTGAGGAGTGCGTGATCATCGACCCGGGCCACCAGGCGGCCCCCGGAGTCGAGGAAGCGATCCGCAAGCATCGGCTCAAGCCCGTCGCCGTCGTCCTCACCCACGGCCACATCGACCACGTCGCCTCGGTCGTCCCGGTGTGCGGCGCCCACGACGTGCCGGCCTGGATCCACCCCGAGGACCGCTTCATGATGAGCGACCCCGAGAAGGGGATCGGTCGCAGCATCGGCATGCCGCTCATGGGCGAGCTGACCGTGGGGGAGCCGGACGACGTCAAGGAGCTGACCGACGGCGCGCGGCTGGCGCTGGCGGGCCTGGAGCTGACCGTCGCGCACGCCCCGGGCCATACCAAGGGGTCGGTGACCTTCGGCCTGCCCGAGGCGGCGGACATCCCGCCGGTGATGTTCTCGGGCGACCTGCTGTTCGCCGGCTCCATCGGACGCACCGACTTCCCCGGTGGCTCCATGGACGACATGCTCGAGTCCCTGGCACGCGTGTGCCTGCCGCTCGACGACTCGACCGTGGTGCTCTCCGGACACGGCCCCCAGACGACCATCGGCCAGGAGCGCGCCACCAACCCGTACTTGCGGCAGGTGGCCGCCGGCCAGGGCGCTCCCGACGCGCCCCGACGAGGAATGTGACGAGACCTTCCGTGAGCACCTTCAAGGCCCCCAAGGGCACGTACGACCTGCTGCCGCCCGACTCCGCCAAGTTCCTGGCCGTCCGCGAGGCGATCGCCGCCCCGCTGCGCAACTCCGGCTACGGCTACATCGAGACGCCCGGCTTCGAGAACGTCGAGCTGTTCGCGCGCGGCGTCGGTGAGTCGACCGACATCGTGACCAAGGAGATGTACGTCTTCGAGACCAAGGGCGGCGACCGGCTCGCCCTGCGCCCGGAGACCACCGCTCCCGTACTGCGCGCGGTCCTGGAGGCCAACCTGCACAAGGCGGGCAACCTGCCCGTCAAGGTCTGGTACTCGGGCTCGCAGTACCGCTACGAGCGCCCCCAGAAGGGCCGTTACCGCCACTTCTCCCAGGTCGGCGCCGAGGCGATCGGCGCCGAGGACCCGGCCCTGGACGCCGAACTGATCATCCTGGCCGACCAGTCGTACCGCGCGCTCGGTTTGCAGGACTTCCGCATCCTGCTCAACTCCCTGGGCGACCAGGAGTGCCGCCCCGTCTACCGGGCCGCTCTCCAGGACTTCCTGCGGGGGCTCGACCTGGACGAGGAGACCCTGCGCCGCGCGGAGATCAATCCGCTGCGCGTTCTGGACGACAAGCGCCCGGACGTCCAGAAGCAGCTCACCGAAGCCCCGCTGCTGCGCGACTACCTGTGCGACGCCTGCAAGGCGTACCACGAGGAGGTGCGCGAGCTGATCACGGCGGCGGGCGTGGTCTTCGAGGACGACCCGAAGCTGGTCCGCGGCCTGGACTACTACACCCGCACGACGTTCGAGTTCGTCCACGACGGCCTCGGCTCCCAGTCCGCGGTGGGCGGCGGCGGCCGCTACGACGGCCTGTCCGAGATGATCGGCGGCCCCTCGCTGCCCTCGGTCGGCTGGGCCCTCGGCGTCGACCGCACCGTCCTCGCCCTGGAGGCGGAGGGCATCGAACTGGACATCCCCTCCGCCACCTCCGTCTTCGCGGTCCCGCTCGGCGAGGAGGCCCGCCGGATCCTGTTCGCCAAGGTCACCGAGCTGCGCAAGAACGGCGTCGCCGCCGACTTCTCCTACGGCGGCAAGGGCTTGAAGGCCGCGATGAAGGCGGCCAACCGCTCCGGCGCCCGCTACACCCTGGTCCTGGGCGAGCGGGATCTCGCCGAGGGAGTGGTCCAGCTCAAGGACATGGAGTCCGGCGAGCAGACCGCGATCGGCGTCAACGAGATCGTGGCGGAGCTGGAGTCGAGGCTCGGCTAGCGGGCCGACACCCTTCGGGGCACGCGTTTTCGCTCGCGCGTGCCCCTGAGGAACGCGTGGTGGCCAAAACGCGCCGCCCCGGAGTGATCGCCGATCCGTTCATAGGCTCATCGAACGGTGCCCATACAGGCTTGTGCGGCACAATGGCCCCTGCCCGAAGCAGGCCCCACTCCCCAGTGACGGAATCGGCGTGATGAGCAAGACGACAGTGAAGGACGTCTCCACCGTGGCAGAGTCCGCGCCGGACAGCGGCACCCGCACCCCGCGTACCGAGGGCGGCAGCCGGGCCCTCGCGCTGCTGCTGGTGATCACGGGCGCGGCCGGCCTGCTCGCCGCGTGGGTCATCACGATCGACAAGCAGAAGATCCTCGAGGCCAAGGTCGCCGGCACCACGTTCACGCCCGGCTGCAGCCTCAACCCGGTCGTCTCCTGCGGCAACATCATGGAGAGCGACCAGGCCTCGGTCTTCGGCTTCCCCAACCCGATGCTCGGCCTCGTCGCCTACGGCATCGTCATCTGCGTCGGCATGAGCCTGCTCGCCCGTGCCACCTACCCGCGCTGGTACTGGCTGACCTTCAACGCCGGCTGCCTGTTCGGCGTCGCGTTCGTCTCGTGGCTGCAGTTCCAGTCCCTGTACCGGATCAACTCGCTGTGCCTGTGGTGCTGCCTGGCCTGGGTCGCCACGATCCTGATGTTCTGGTACGTGACGTCCTTCAACGTCCGCAAGGGCTTCCTGCCCGCGCCGGGCTGGCTGCGCGGCTTCTTCGGCGAGTTCACCTGGGTCCTGCCGGTGCTGCACATCGGCATCATCGGCATGATGATCCTCACCCGCTGGTGGGACTTCTGGACCAGCTGACCGGCCTTCCGCGCGGGCGGGCCCACCGGGCCCGCCGCGTTGTCGGTGCGGTCATTTAGGGTTCAAGGCGTGGAGCCCGATCTGTTCACCGCCGCAGCCGAAGAACGCCAGGAGAAGGACCCGACCGGCAGCCCCCTCGCCGTGCGGATGCGCCCGCGCACCCTCGACGAGGTCGTCGGCCAGCAGCACCTGCTCAAGCCCGGATCCCCCCTGCGCCGCCTGGTCGGCGAGGGCGCGTCCGGGCCCGCGGGGCCCTCCTCGGTCATCCTCTGGGGCCCGCCGGGCACCGGCAAGACCACCCTGGCGTACGTCGTCTCCAAGGCCACCAACAAGCGGTTCGTCGAGCTGTCGGCGATCACCGCGGGCGTCAAGGAGGTCCGCGCGGTCATCGACGGCGCCCGCCGCGCGGTCGGCGGGTACGGCAAGGAGACCGTCCTCTTCCTCGACGAGATCCACCGCTTCAGCAAGGCCCAGCAGGACTCCCTGCTCCCGGCCGTGGAGAACCGCTGGGTCACCCTGATCGCCGCCACCACCGAGAACCCGTACTTCTCGGTGATCTCCCCGCTGCTCTCCCGCTCCCTCCTGCTCACCCTGGAACCCCTCACCGACGACGACGTCCGGGACCTGCTGCGCCGCGCCCTGACCGACGAGCGCGGCCTGAAAGGCGCCGTCACCCTGCCCGGGGACACCGAGGAGCACCTCCTGCGCATCGCGGGCGGCGACGCCCGGCGCGCGCTCACCGCGCTGGAGGCCGCCGCCGGGGCCGCGCTCGACAAGGGCGAGGCGGAGGTCGGTCTGACCACGCTGGAGGAGACGGTCGACCGGGCCGCGGTGAAGTACGACCGCGACGGCGACCAGCACTACGACGTCGCCAGCGCCCTGATCAAGTCCATCCGCGGTTCCGACGTGGACGCCGCCCTGCACTACCTGGCCCGGATGGTCGAGGCCGGCGAGGACCCCCGCTTCATCGCCCGGCGCCTGATGATCTCGGCCAGCGAGGACATCGGCCTGGCCGATCCGAACGCACTGCAGATTGCCGTCGCCGCCGCCCAGGCCGTCGCCATGATCGGCTTTCCCGAGGCCGCCCTCACCCTCAGCCACGCCACCATCGCCCTGGCGCTGGCCCCCAAGTCCAACGCCGCGACCACCGCCATCGGCGCCGCCCTGGACGACGTGCGCAAGGGCCACACCGGACCGGTCCCGGCCCACCTGCGCGACAGCCACTACAAGGGCGCGGGCAAGCTCGGACACGGGCAGGGCTACGTGTACCCGCACGACCTGCCCGAGGGGATCGCCGCCCAGCAGTACGCCCCGGACGGACTCAAGGACCGGACGTACTACACGCCGACCCGGCACGGCGCCGAGGCCCGGTACGCGGACGCCGTGGAGTGGACCCGCGGGCACCTCGGTCGCAAGCCGTCCTGAGCAGCCTGTAGAATCCCTCGGAGTGCCGTGTCCCGTGCAGTCAGAACGGGACGACCGGCCGGAACCCTCACGGGTTCCAGGAGCGTCGCGCACCGTCGATGGTGTCGCGGGCAGCCCACCACCACCCGGCTTCCGGGAGCGGTCGGTGGGCCACTCGCGTGCTGCACGTATGTGCCCAGACCAGGGGAGCGGCTGCCCGGCAGGTCCCGAGCGGACCCGGCGGGTTTCCCCGGCTGCGGATTGCGACCTCCCTCAACCCTGACAAGCCGGAAACCCAGAAAAGAGACACAGACAGTGGCGAACCAGCCCCGCCCCAAGGTCAAGAAGTCGCGTGCCCTCGGCATCGCGCTGACCCCGAAGGCCGTCAAGTACTTCGAGGCCCGCCCCTACCCGCCGGGTGAGCACGGCCGCGGCCGCAAGCAGAACTCGGACTACAAGGTCCGTCTGCTCGAGAAGCAGCGTCTGCGCGCGCAGTACGACCTCAGCGAGCGCCAGCTCGTCCGCGCCTACGAGCGTGCCTCCAAGACCAACATGAAGACCGGCGAGGCCCTGGTCATCGAGCTCGAGCGCCGTCTCGACGCGCTGGTCCTGCGTTCGGGCATCGCCCGCACGATCTACCAGGCCCGTCAGATGGTCGTGCACGGCCACATCCAGGTCAACGGCCAGAAGGTCGACAAGCCGTCCTTCCGTGTCCGTCCGGACGACGTGGTGCAGGTGCGCGAGCGCTCCAAGGAGAAGACGCTCTTCACCATCGCCCGCGAGGGTGGCTTCGCCCCCGACGGCGAGACCCCGCGCTACCTCCAGGTGAACCTCAAGGCCCTGGCGTTCCGCCTGGACCGCGAGCCGAACCGCAAGGAGATCCCGGTGATCTGCGACGAGCAGCTCGTCGTCGAGTACTACGCCCGCTGATCCAGCGGAAACGCTGAACGAGCAGGCGCAGTACCAGCGGTACCTCAGCCCGCCGTCTCCCCGCCCTTCCGGGTGGGCGAGGCGGCGGGCTTCGCCGTCCGGGCGCCCGCCGGCGCCCGCCGCACGGCCGTCGGACGCGGCGCCGGCAGCGAGGCCCTCGCCCCGGGCCGGCGCAGGGCCCGCGCCACCGCTTCCCGGCGCCCGAGCCGCGCCCCGTGCCGTACGCACTCCTCGTACCGCTCGTCGCCCAGCTGCTCCCGGGCCGCGGCCTCGCACAGCTCGTGCGGCGCGTTGTAGTGCGCCGAGCCGAACAGCGGCAGCCCCACCGACGGCCACATCCGCCCCGCCGCGCCCTGGAGCACCGCAGCCTCCGCCGCGTCGCCCTCCGCCACCGTGACCAGGGCCAGCAGCTCCACCGCGAGCACCGAGCCCAGCTGGTCGCGGAAGCGGTGCGCGCTGCCCAGGCAGTCGGCCAGCAGCTCGCGGGCGCGGACCGGCTCACCGTCGCTCCAGGCCGCGTAGGCGAGGACGTACAGGGCGTACCCGCGGGCCCAGCGCTCGCCGTGGTCCTCGCACACCTGGCGCACGTCCTCGCACAGGCGCACCGCGTCCGGCAGATCGCCCTGGAAGGCCCGGGCCATCGCCAGCTCCACCTGGCCCATCAGCACGTTGCTGTTCAGCTCGCCGATCTCCCGGTAGCGGTGCAGCGCGGAGCGCAGCAGCGTCTCCGCGCGCGGCAGGTCGTCCGTCACCAGCGCCAGACAGCCGGTGCGGTGCTCCGCGTACGCCGCCGCCGTCGGATTCGCCGAGCGCTCCGCCTCCTCGCGGCACTCCTGGAGCGCCGCCAGCGCGGGCACCGTGTCGCCCTGGAGGATCGCCACGTAGGCGAGCACCCACAGCGCCTTCAGCCGGGACTGCTCGCCGGCCGTCGGCTCCGCGTCCAGCCGCACCGCCTGCTCCAGCCAGTGCCGCCCCTCCGACAGCCGGCCGCAGCCCACCCAGTGGAACCACAGGGCGCCCGCCAGGTACTGGCCCAGGTGCGCGCCGTCCGGTTCGTCCAGGCAGTGCTCCAGGGCGCTGCGCAGGTTGGGCAGTTCGGCGTCCACCCGCGCGGCGACCTCGCCCTGGCGCGGCGAGAACCACTCCAGCTCGCACCAGGTCGCCAGGCCCACGTACCAGTCCCGGTGCCGCCGCCGCAGCCGGTCCGCGTCCCCCGTCGCCGCCAGCCAGTCGGCGCCGTACGCCCGTACCGTGTCGAGCATCCGGTAGCGCACCCCGGCCGGGGACTCCTCGCGGGTCAGCACGGACTGGGAGAGCAGGGCGCAGAGCACGTCGAGCACGTCGTCGGCCGGCATCCCGTCCCCGCTGCACACGTACTCGGCGGCCTCCAGGTCGAACGGCCCGGCGAACACCGAAAGCCGCGCCCACAGCAGCCGCTCCGGCGGCGTGCACAGCTCGTGGCTCCAGCCGATCGCCGTGCGCAGCGTCCGGTGCCGGGGCAGCGCGGTGCGGTCCCCGCCCGTCAGCAGCCGGAACCGGTCGTCGAGGCGGCGCAGCATCTGCCCCGGCGACAGCGCGTCCAGGCGCCCCGCCGCCAGCTCGATCGCCAGCGGGATGCCGTCCAGACGCCGGCACAGCTCGCGCACCTCCCGCTGGTCCGCGTCCGGGTCCGCGTCGTGGTCGCGGGCGACGCTCCGCTGCCCGGCCCGGACCGTCAGCAGCTCCACCGCCTCCTCCGTGCCCAGCGGTGCCAGCGGAACCAGCCGCTCGCCGGCCACCCCCAGCGGTCTGCGTCCCACGGCCAGCACGCTGAGCCCCGGTGCGCGGCCCAGCAGCTCGGTCACCAGCGCCGCGCAGGCGTCCACCAGGTGCTCGACCCCGTCCAGGAGCAGCAGCAGCTCCCGCTCGGCCAGGTGCGCGAGCAGCGTCTCGCGGGGCAGCCGGGTCGTGTGGTCGGTCAGCCCCAGTGCCTCCACGACCGCGTAGTCGACGAACTCCTCGTCCCGCACCGGCGCCAGCTGGACCCGCCACACCCCGTCCCGGGGCGCGCGGCGCGCGGCCGCCCGCGCGGCCAGCCGGGACTTGCCGACACCGCCGGAACCGGTGAGGGTCACCAGTCGCGCGGAGTCCAGCGTCCGCGCCAGCTCCGCCAGCTGCGCCCCTCTCCCGACGAAGGCGTCGAGCTCCAGTGGGAGGTTGCCGTGCGGGATGCCGTCGCGCCGATGGTCTCGCATGAAACACGGAGCGTACTGAACCGTGTTCACTCCGTACAATCGCTTCACCGAACCCGGCCGCACCGCGCCGCGCGCGACGGGGAATCCGGTACGGAGCCCCGCGCCCGGCGCGATAGGCTCGGTGCACGACTTTCCCGATGTTCAGGCACGTCTTTCAGGGAGCGGGTGCACACAGTGTCCGGTGGCGAGGTGGCCGGGATCCTGGTGGCCGTCTTCTGGGCGATCCTGGTCTCCTTCCTCGCCGTCGCACTGGCGAGGCTGGCCCAGACGCTCAGGACGACCACCAAGCTCGTGGCGGACGTGACCGACCAGGCGGTCCCGCTGCTGGCCGACGCCTCGGCGGCGGTGCGCAGCGCGCAGACCCAGATCGACCGGGTCGACGCGATCGCCTCCGACGTCCAGGAGGTCACCTCGAACGCCTCCGCGCTGTCCACCACCGTGGCCTCCACCTTCGGCGGCCCGCTGGTCAAGGTCGCGGCGTTCGGGTACGGCGTGCGCCGGGCACTCGGCGGTCGCAAGGAGGACATGTCCGCCCCGGCCGACCAGGCGCGGCGTACCGTGATCGTGGGCCGCACGCTCCCGGCCGCGCGGCGGACGAAGCGGAAGAAGGGCTGACCGAGCGATGTTCCGCCGTACGTTCTGGTTCGGCACCGGCGTGGCCGCCGGTGTGTGGGCCACCACCAAGGTCAACCGGAAGCTCAAGCAGCTCACCCCCGACAGCCTCGCCGCCACCGCGGCGAACAAGGCGCTCGACGTGGGCACCCGGGTCAGGGACCGCGCGGTGGGTTTCGCACTCGACGTCCGCGACAACATGGCCCAGCGGGAGGCCGAACTGGACGACGCGCTGGGCCTGAAGGCCCCCGTCGACCGTGAACTGCCCGCACCGAGGCACCACGCCGCCATCGAGAACAGCAAGGACCCCGAGTACGTCGTCGACGACAGGACGACGCACTCGTACAACCGGAATGAGGACCACTGATGGAGTCGGCCGAGATTCGTCGCCGCTGGTTGAGCTTCTTCGAGGAGCGCGGTCACACCGTCGTCCCTTCGGCGTCGCTCATCGCGGACGACCCGACTCTGCTCCTCGTCCCGGCCGGCATGGTGCCCTTCAAGCCCTACTTCCTGGGTGAGGTCAAGCCGCCCTTCGACCGCGCCACCAGCGTGCAGAAGTGCGTGCGCACGCCGGACATCGAAGAGGTCGGCAAGACCACCCGGCACGGCACGTTCTTCCAGATGTGCGGCAACTTCTCCTTCGGCGACTACTTCAAGGAAGGCGCCATCACCTACGCCTGGGAGCTGCTCACCAGCGCCCAGGACAAGGGCGGTTACGGCCTCGACCCCGAGCGCCTGTGGATCACCGTGTACCAGGACGACGACGAGGCCGAGCGCATCTGGCACGACGTCGTGGGCGTCCCCTCCGAGCGCATCCAGCGCCTCGGCAAGAAGGACAACTACTGGTCCATGGGCGTCCCCGGCCCCTGCGGCCCCTGCTCCGAGATCAACTACGACCGCGGTCCCGAGTTCGGCGTCGAGGGCGGCCCCGCCGTCAACGACGAGCGGTACGTGGAGATCTGGAACCTCGTCTTCATGCAGTACGAGCGGGGCGAGGGCATCGGCAAGGAGGAGTTCGAGATCCTCGGCGAGCTGCCGAGCAAGAACATCGACACCGGCCTCGGCCTGGAACGCCTCGCCATGATTCTGCAGGGCGTGCAGAACATGTACGAGATCGACACCTCCATGGCCGTCATCAACAAGGCCACCGAACTGACCGGCGTGGCCTACGGCGACGCCCAGGCCTCGGACGTCTCCCTGCGCGTGGTCACCGACCACATGCGCACCTCCGTGATGCTCATCGGCGACGGCGTCACCCCCGGCAACGAGGGCCGCGGCTACGTGCTGCGCCGCATCATGCGCCGCGCCATCCGCAACATGCGCCTGCTCGGCGCCACCGGCCCGGTCGTCAAGGACCTCATCGACGTCGTGATCGGCATGATGGGGCAGCAGTACCCCGAGCTGGTCACCGACCGCGAGCGGATCGAGAAGGTCGCCCTCGCCGAGGAGAACGCCTTCCTGAAGACGCTGAAGGCCGGCACCAACATCCTCGACACCGCCGTGAGCGACACCAAGGCCTCCGGCGGCACCGTCCTCGCCGGCGACAAGGCGTTCCTGCTCCACGACACCTGGGGCTTCCCGATCGACCTCACCCTGGAGATGGCCGCCGAGCAGGGGCTGTCCGTGGACGAGGACGGCTTCCGGCGCCTGATGAAGGAGCAGCGGGAGCGCGCCAAGGCCGACGCCCAGGCCAAGAAGACCGGTCACGCCGGTGCCGGTGCCTACCGGGAGATCGCCGACAAGGCCGGCGCCACCGACTTCGTCGGCTACACCGACACCGAGAGCGAGTCCACGATCGTCGGCATCCTCGTCGACGGCGCCTCCTCCCCGGCCGCCACCGAGGGCGACGAGGTCGAGATCGTGCTGGACCGCACCCCGTTCTACGCCGAGGGCGGCGGCCAGATCGGCGACACCGGCCGGATCCGGGTCGACACCGGCGCCGTGATCGAGGTCCGCGACTGCCAGAAGCCGGTGCCGGGCGTGTACGTCCACAAGGGCGTCGTCCAGGTCGGCGAGGTCACGGTCGGTGCCAAGGCGCAGGCCTCCATCGACGACCGCCGCCGCAAGGCCATCGCCCGCGCCCACTCGGCGACCCACCTCACCCACCAGGCGCTGCGCGACGCTCTCGGCCCGACGGCCGCCCAGGCCGGTTCCGAGAACCAGCCCGGCCGCTTCCGCTTCGACTTCGGCTCGCCGTCCGCCGTGCCGACGGCCGTGATGACCGACGTCGAGCAGAAGATCAACGAGGTGCTCGCCCGCGACCTCGACGTGCGCGCCGACGTCATGGGCATCGACGAGGCCAAGAAGCAGGGCGCCATCGCCGAGTTCGGCGAGAAGTACGGCGAGCGCGTGCGCGTCGTCACCATCGGCGACTTCTCCAAGGAGCTGTGCGGCGGCACCCACGTGCACAACACCGCCCAGCTCGGCCTGGTCAAGCTGCTCGGCGAGTCCTCCATCGGCTCCGGCGTGCGCCGCATCGAGGCCCTGGTCGGCGTGGACGCCTACAGCTTCCTCGCCCGCGAGCACACGGTCGTCGCCCAGCTCCAGGAGCTGATCAAGGGCCGTCCGGAGGAGCTGCCGGAGAAGGTCTCCGCGATGCTCGGCAAGCTCAAGGACGCCGAGAAGGAGATCGAGAAGTTCCGCGCGGAGAAGGTCCTCCAGGCCGCCGGCGGTCTCGCCGACTCCGCCAAGGACGTGCGCGGCGTGGCCCTGGTGACCGGCCAGGTGCCCGACGGCACCACCGCCGACGACCTGCGCAAGCTGGTCCTCGACGTGCGCGGCCGCATCCAGGGCGGCCGGGCCGCCGTCGTGGCGCTGTTCACCACGGTGAACGGCAAGCCCCTCACGGTCATCGCCACCAACGAGGCCGCCCGCGAGCGCGGCCTGAAGGCCGGTGACCTGGTGCGCACCGCCGCCAAGACCCTCGGCGGCGGCGGTGGCGGCAAGCCGGACGTCGCCCAGGGCGGCGGCCAGAACGCGGCCGCCATCGGTGACGCCGTCGACGCCGTCGAGCGCCTCGTGGCGGACACCGCCAAGTGAGCACGCCCGAGAACGACCAGGCGGACGGCCCCAAGATCCGCCGCGGCCGCCGCCTGGCCGTCGACGTCGGCGACGCCCGCATCGGGGTCGCGTCCTGCGACCCCGACGGCATCCTCGCCACCCCGGTGGAGACCGTCCCCGGCCGCGACGTCCCGGCGGCGCACCGGCGCCTGCGGCAGCTGGTCGCGGAGTACGAGCCGATCGAGGTCGTCGTCGGCCTCCCCCGCTCCCTCAAGGGGGGCGAGGGGCCGGCCGCCGCCAAGGTCAGGCGCTTCACGCAGGAGCTGGCCAAGGGCATCGCGCCCGTCCCGGTCCGGCTGGTCGACGAACGCATGACGACGGTCACCGCCAGCCAGGGACTGCGCGCCTCCGGGGTGAAGTCCAAGAAGGGCCGGTCCGTCATCGACCAGGCCGCCGCCGTGATCATCCTCCAGCAGGCCCTGGAATCCGAACGGGTGTCAGGCAGGCCACCCGGCGAGGGCGTCGAAGTGGTCATCTGATCGCGGTACGGTAACGTTCCGCGCGATGCGGAGGCATTCGAACAGCCACCGCACAGCAAGAGGCGGAACGGAAGCGGGCTCTTCGGCAAGGGCCCCGGTCCCCGTCGCCTCGCGGCTCTAGGGGATCGATGACTGAGTATGGCCGGGGCCCAGGCTCCGAACCGTGGCATCCGGAGGACCCGTTGTACGGGGACGGCGGATGGGGCGGACAGCAGGCCCAGGCGGGTCAGCAGTCCCCCTACGGCGGCCAGCCGCAGCAGTATCCGGAGCAGCAGGCGCAGCAGGGTTACGGCGACTGGAGCAACGGCGGCCAGGCGTCGTACGGCGACGGGCAGCCCCAGTACGACCAGTACGCCCACCAGCACCCCGAACCGCAGTACGACCCGTACGGTCAGCAGCAGTACGACCAGCACCAGTACGGTCAGCAGCAGTACGACCAGCAGTACGCACCCCAGGCCCAGCCGCAGCAGGGCTACGACAACGGCGGCTGGAGCGGCGGCGCACACCCCCAGGCGCAGTACCCGGCCGACCCGTCCGACCCCTACGGACAGCAGGCCGGCGGCTACGGCGCCGAGCAGCCCGACTTCTACGGCACCCCCGAGGCGTACCCGCCGCCGGAGCCGCCCACCCGCAGGCGCGCCGAGCCCGAGCCGCAGCGCACCGACTGGGACCCCGGACCGGACGAGGGGGAGCACGCCTTCTTCGCCGGCGGGGACGCGGACGGGGACGACGACGCGCCGGGCGACGGCCGCGAAAGCCGGGAGGAGCGCAGAACCAGGGGGGGCGGCAAGCCCAAGAAGCGCCGCAGCGGATGCGCCTGTCTGGTGGTCTGCCTGGTACTCGGCGGCGGCGTGGCAGGCATCGGGTATTTCGGCTACCAGTTTTACCAGGATCGTTTCGGCGCGGCCCCGGACTTCGCGGGCGGCGGCAACGGCGAGCAGGTGACCGTCACCATCCCCAAGGGCGCGGGCGGTTCCACGATCGGCCAGGAACTCAAGCGGCAGGGCGTGGTGAAGAGCGTCGACGCGTTCATCTCCGCCCAGCAGAGCAACCCCCGCGGCAAGAGCATCCAGGACGGCGTGTACACGCTGCAGAAGGAGATGTCGGCCGAGAGCGCGGTCGAACTCCTGCTCAGCCCGAAGAGCCGCAGCAACCTGATCATCGCCGAGGGCAGGCGCAACGCCGACGTCTACAAGCTCATCGACAAACGCCTCGAGGTGAAGGCGGGCACCACCGCCGAGGTCGCCAAGTCCGAGTACAAGAGCCTCGGCCTGCCCGACTGGGCGCTGAACCACAAGGACGTCAAGGACCCGCTGGAGGGCTTCCTCTACCCGTCCAGCTACTCGGCGGCCAAGGGGCAGAAGCCCGCGGACGTGCTCAAGCAGATGGTGGCACGTGCCAACGAGCAGTACGAGAAGATCGGCCTGGAGCAGAAGGCGGAGGGACTCGGCCTCGAAGGCCCGTGGGAGCTGCTCACCGCCGCGAGCCTGGTGCAGGCCGAGGGGAAGACGCACGAAGACTTCCGCAAGATGGCCGAGGTCATCTACAACAGGCTCAAGACCGACAACACCGAGACGAACCAGAAGCTCCAGTTCGACTCGACCTTCAACTACCTCATGGGCCAGAGCAAGATCCACATCAGCGAGTCCGAGATCAACACCAACCCGGACCCGTACAACACCTACTACCACCGGGGCCTGCCGCCCGGACCCATCAGCAACCCCGGCGAAGAGGCCCTGCAAGCGGCGCTCAACCCCACCGAGGACGGCTGGATCTACTTCGTGGCCACCGACGGCGTGAAGAAGACCGAGTTCGCCAAGACCCACGACGAGTTCCTGAAGCTGAAGGACAAGTTCGATGCCAGCTCCGGCAACTGACCGGCGCCGGGCCGCCGTGCTCGGCTCCCCGATCGCCCACTCGCTCTCCCCGGTGCTGCACCGCGCCGCCTACGCGGAGCTGGGCCTCGCGGACTGGACGTACGACCACTTCGACGTGGACGAGGCGGCCCTGCCGGGCTTCTTCGAGGGACTCGGGCCCGAGTGGGCGGGGCTGTCGCTGACCATGCCGCTCAAGCGGGCGGTGATCCCGCTGCTCGACTCGGTCAGCGAGACGGCGGCCTCCGTGGACGCGGTGAACACCGTCGTCCTCACCGAGGACGGCCGCAGGACCGGCGACAACACCGACATCCCCGGCATCGTCGCCGCCCTGCGCGAGCACGGCATCGAGAAGGTCGAGTCCGCCGCGATCCTCGGCGCCGGCGCCACCGCGTCCTCCGCGCTCGCCGCGCTGGCCCGGATCTGCACCGGCGAGGTCACGGTCCACGTGCGCAGCGAGGCCCGCGCCGCCGAGATGCGGGGCTGGGCGGAACGACTCGGCGTCGACGTGCGCCTCGCCGACTGGGCGGACGCCGCGGAGGCACTGCGCGCCCCGCTGGTCGTGGCCACCACCCCGGCCGGTGCCACCGACGCGCTCGCGGCCGCCGTCCCCGAGATGCCCACCACGCTCTTCGACGTGCTCTACGACCCCTGGCCCACCGCGCTCGCCGCCCGCTGGTCGGCGCACGGCGGTGCCGTCGTCAGCGGCCTGGACCTGCTGCTCCACCAGGCCGTGCTCCAGGTGGAGCAGATGACCGGCCGGGCGCCGGCACCGCTGGCCGCCATGCGAAAAGCGGGGGAGCACGCGCTCGCGGATCGCTAGGATCCCGTCCGGTTCCGCAGGGGGCGGAACGGGAGGGGAAGACGATCCATGTACACAGGCGTGCCGCTGGCCTCGGCCAAGACCCAGATCTTCGAGGCCGTGCTGGGCTTCCTGCCCGACTGGGTGCAGATCATGGTGCTCGCCCTGATCGTGCTCGCCGTCGTCGCGGGCTGGGTGGTCAAGGTGCGGCGCAGGCTCGTCCGGCGCCGCGCGAGCCGCGCGGGCCTGCCCCTGCCCGGGGCGGCGCGGCAGGGCACCGGCGCCGACCACCTGGGGGCCTACCCACCACCGCAGCCGGGGCAGAGCGGGGCCGACTTCCTCGGTCCCTACGCTCCGGCGCAGCGGCAGGAGAGCGGCGCGGACTTCCTGGGGGCCTACGCTCCGGCGCGGCAGCAGGACGACCGGCCCGCGTGACGCCGCCCGGGTCGGCCGCGGCCGTCGGACGTTCCGTCCGCGTTCCGTCCGCGCGTCCGGCAAATGGACCGGCGACCGGGTCCATCGGCCGGACGTGGGAGGATCGGAGGCGGCGGACCGGGGCCGCGCACCCGGTCGGACCGTCGCGTACGCGAAGAAGGCGCGTACGCGGGGCATACCGGGGCGCGAGCACTGAGGAGCACCGTTGAGCAGGTTGCGCTGGCTGACCGCGGGGGAGTCCCACGGTCCCGCACTCGTCGCGACGCTGGAGGGGCTGCCCGCCGGTGTGCCGATCACCACGGAGATGGTGGCGGACCACCTGGCCAGGCGGCGGCTCGGTTACGGCCGCGGTGCGCGGATGAAGTTCGAGCGCGACGAGGTGACCTTCCTCGGCGGCGTCCGGCACGGGCTGACCATGGGTTCCCCGGTCGCCGTGATGGTCGGCAACACCGAGTGGCCCAAGTGGGAGCAGGTCATGGCGGCCGACCCGGTGGACCCGGAGGTGCTGGCCGGCCTCGCGCGCAACGCCCCGCTGACCAGGCCGCGCCCCGGCCACGCGGACCTCGCCGGGATGCAGAAGTACGGCTTCGACGAGGCCCGGCCGATCCTCGAACGCGCCTCCGCCCGTGAGACGGCGGCCCGCGTCGCCCTGGGCGCGGTGGCCCGGTCGTACCTGAAGGAGACGGCCGGCGTCGAGATCGTCAGCCATGTCGTCGAGCTGGCCTCGGCGAAGGCGCCCCACGGGGTCTACCCGACGCCGGCGGACGTGGAGCGGCTGGACGCCGACCCGGTGCGCTGCCTGGACGCGGACGCGTCGAAGGCGATGGTCGCCGAGATCGACCAGGCCCACAAGGACGGCGACACCCTCGGCGGCGTCGTGGAGGTCCTCGCCTACGGGGTGCCGGTGGGCCTCGGCTCGCACGTCCACTGGGACCGCAAGCTCGACGCGCGGCTCGCGGGCGCCCTGATGGGCATCCAGGCGATCAAGGGCGTCGAGATCGGCGACGGCTTCGAGCTGGCCCGGGTGCCCGGTTCCCGGGCGCACGACGAGATCGTGGGCACGCCGGACGGCATCCGCCGCGTCTCGGGCCGTTCCGGCGGCACCGAGGGCGGGCTCACCACCGGTGAGCTGCTGCGGGTGCGCGCGGCGATGAAGCCGATCGCGACGGTGCCGCGCGCCCTGAAGACCGTGGACGTGGCCACCGGCGAGGCCGCGCAGGCGCACCACCAGCGCTCCGACGTGTCCGCGGTGCCGGCCGCCGGGATCGTCGCGGAGGCGATGGTGGCGCTGGTCCTCGCGGACGCGGTGGCGGAGAAGTTCGGCGGCGACAGCGTGACCGAGACCCGCCGCAACGTGCGGTCCTACCTCGACAACCTGGACATCCGATGAGCGCACCGCTGATCGTCCTGGTCGGGCCGATGGGGGTCGGCAAGTCCACCGTCGGGCAGCTGCTCGCCGAGCGGCTGGGCACGGGATACCGGGACACGGACGAGGACATCGTCACCGCCCAGGGGCGGGCCATCGCCGAGATCTTCGTGGACGAGGGCGAGGCCGCCTTCCGGACCCTGGAGAAGGAGGCCGTGCGGACCGCGCTCGCCGAGCACGAAGGCGTCCTCGCCCTCGGCGGTGGCGCGATCCTGGACGCGGACACCCGCGCGCTGCTCGCCGGGCAGCGGGTCGTCTACCTCTCGATGGACGTCGAGGAGGCCGTCAAGCGCACCGGCCTGAACGCGGCGCGTCCGCTGCTGGCGGTCAACCCGCGCAAACAGTGGCGCGAACTGATGGAGGCCCGTCGGCACCTCTACGAGGACGTCGCCACGGCCGTCGTGGCCACGGACGGTCGTACGCCGGAAGAAGTCACCCAAGCCGCCCTGGACGCAGTGGAGTTGAAAGAAGCATGAGCGAGGCAGTCACCCGGATCCAGGTCGGCGGCACCGCGGGGTCCGAGCCCTACGAGGTCCTGGTGGGCCGTCAGCTCCTGGGCGAGCTGGGCGGTCTGATCGGGGCGAAGGCGAAGCGGGTCGCGGTGATCCACCCCGAGGCGCTCGCCGAGACCGGTGACGCGCTGCGCGCCGATCTCGCCGCTCAGGGCTACGAGGCGATCGCGATCCAGGTGCCCAACGCCGAGGAGGCCAAGACCGCCGAGGTCGCCGCGTACTGCTGGAAGGCGCTGGGCCAGTCCGGGTTCACCCGTACCGACGTCATCGTCGGGGTCGGCGGCGGCGCCAGCACCGACCTGGCCGGGTTCGTGGCCGCGACCTGGCTGCGCGGGGTGCGCTGGATCGCCGTCCCCACCACCGTGCTGGCCATGGTGGACGCGGCCGTCGGCGGCAAGACCGGCATCAACACCGCCGAGGGCAAGAACCTCGTCGGCTCCTTCCACCCGCCGGCCGGTGTCCTGTGCGACCTCGCCGCCCTGGACTCCCTCCCGGTCAACGACTACGTCTCCGGCCTCGCCGAGGTCATCAAGGCCGGCTTCATCGCAGACCCGGCGATCCTCGACCTGATCGAGGCCGACCCGCAGGCCGCGCGGACGCCGGCCGGTCCGCACACCGCCGAGCTGATCGTGCGCTCCATCAAGGTCAAGGCCGAGGTCGTCTCGTCCGACCTGAAGGAAGCGGGCCTGAGGGAGATCCTGAACTACGGCCACACCCTCGGCCACGCCATCGAGAAGAACGAGCGCTACAAGTGGCGTCACGGCGCCGCCGTATCGGTCGGCATGCACTTCGCCGCCGAACTCGGCCGCCTCGCGGGCCGCCTGGACGACGCCACCGCCGACCGCCACCGCTCCATCCTCGAAGCGGTCGGCCTCCCGCTGCACTACCGCTACGACCAGTGGCCCAAGCTCGTCGAGAACATGAAGGTCGACAAGAAGTCGCGCGGCGACCTGCTGCGCTTCATCGTCCTGGACGGCCTCGCCAAGCCCACCGTTCTGGAGGGCCCCGACCCGGCCGTCCTCCTCGCCGCCTACGGCGAGGTGGGCGAGTAGTACCCCGGTGCGCCGTTCCGCCCGATTCGCCGGGCGGGACGGGCACTTCGGGCCGCCCCCGGCCGTTCACCAAACGACGGCCGGGGGCGGTACCGTTCGGTAGCACGACGGCGGGCCCCTTCCCGTCGTCAGCGCCCATCGCCTGTACGAGACGGAGTGGCACCGGATGCAGCACCCCGTGGGTTCTCCGCTGCCGCCGCCCCATCAGCCGGGGCACGGACCGGTCCCCGGCTGGTCCCCGGCCGCACACCACCCCGGCCCGCCCCAGGGGCCCGCCCCCGTGCCCCCTCCGGCGCCGGGGTACCCCATGGCACCGAGGCCGGTCCCGCACCCGGGCCCTGCCCCGGTCCCGCACCCGGGCCCCGCCCCGGCCCCGCACCAGCCGGCTCCCGCCCCGCCCGCGCCGGACACCACCGGCCACGTGCCGCTGCCGCCCGGCGGTCCGGTGGCCGTGCCCAGCGTGCCCCCCGCCACGGCCGCCGCGCCCGACCCCACCACGACCACCCTCGCGGTGCTGCTCATCGGCCCCGCGGGCGCGGGCAAGACCAGCGTGGCCAAGTACTGGGCGGACCACCGCCGGGTCCCCACCGCGCACATCAGCCTCGACGACGTGCGCGAGTGGGTCCGCTCCGGCTTCGCCGACCCCCAGACCGGGTGGAACGAGCACTCGGAGGCGCAGTACCGCCTGGCCCGCCGCACCTGCGGCTTCTCCGCGCGCAACTTCCTCGCCAACGGCATCTCCTGCATCCTCGACGACGCGGTCTTCCCGGACCGCCCGGTCGTCGGCCTCGGCGGCTGGAAGCGGCACGTCGGCCCCGGCCTGCTCCCCGTCGTCCTCCTGCCGGGCCTGGACATCGTCCTGGAGCGCAACGCCGAACGCAGCGGCAACCGGCGCCTCACCGACGAGGAGGTCGCCCGCATCCACGGCCGCATGGCCGGCTGGTACGGCTCCGGCCTCCCCATCATCGACAACTCCCAACTCGACATCCCGGAAACCGCCCACCTCCTCGACGAGGTCCTCTCCCGCTCGATAGCCAGCCCCCCGAACTGGTAGACGCCGTTCAGGCCAGCGCCCCATAGGGGCGCGGGGAACTGCGCGAGAAACCCCCACCGGCCTGTCAGGCGCCATACGACAAGAAGACCCACCCCAGTTGGCGCGCCCCGCATCTCCCGGCCCCGCCCACTCGGCCCACCCGAGCGGCGCCCCCACCGGCGGAGCCATACGCTCGGCTCATGTCAGAGGTCTACGCGGCCCGCCGGACGCGCCTACGGGAACGCTGCAACGCGGGCGGCAGCGCGGCGGCGCTCGTCTCCCGGCCCGCCAACGTGCGCTATCTCGCGGGCGCCGCCCCGCACGGCGCCGTGCTGCTCCTCGGCAGGACCGAGGATCTGCTGGTCTGCTCGGGCTCGCCGGACGACCGGCCGACGCAGGGCCGCCCCGACGAGTCGCTGCCGGTGCGTGCGCTGTCCGGCCCCGGCGGCGATCCCGCCGTCGCGGCCACCGACCTCGCCGCGGACCAGGGCGCCGAGTCCCTCGCCACCGAGGACCACCACCTCACCGTGGTCCGGCACCGCGCCATGCGCTCGGTCGCGCCGGCGCTGCGCCTGACCGACCTCGGCCAGGCCGTCGAGCAGCTGAGGGTGGTGAAGGACGAGGAGGAGATCTCCTGCCTGCGCATCGGCGCCGAGATCGCCGACCAGGCGCTCGGCGAGCTCCTGGAGTCCATCCTGGTCGGCCGCACCGAGCGGCACCTCGCCCTGGAGCTGGAACGCCGCCTCGTCGACCACGGCGCCGACGGCCCCGCCTTCCCCACCTCCGTCGGCACCGGACCCAACTCGGGGCGCCGCGGTCACCGGCCCACCGACCGGCGGGTCGAGGAGGGCGACTTCCTCTCCGTGTGCCTGGGCGCGACGTACCGCGGCTACCGTTGCGAGATCGGCCGTACGTTCGTCATCGGCACCTCGCCGGCCGACTGGCAGATCGAGTTGTACGACCTCGTCTTCTCGGCCCAGCGCGCCGGACGGGAGGCCCTCGCACCCGGCGCCGCCTGCCGCGACGTGGACCGCGCGGCCCGCCAGCCGCTGGACTCCGCGGGGTACGCCGAGCACCTTCCGGCACTCACCGGGCACGGTGTCGGACTCGAAATCGACGAGGACCCTCAGTTGGCCCCCGCGGCCATGGGTAAACTGGACGCTTGTGTGCCGGTCACCGTCGAACCGGGGGTTCACCTCCCGGGCCGGGGCGGGGTCCGGATCGATGACACGCTCGTCGTGCGCCCCGAGGCGGACGGCGGACCCGAGCTACTCACCATCACGACCAAGGAGCTGCTCGCGCTCTAGCCTCGCGCTGTGCGCGCAACCCCGGGGTCGTCCACGTCAGTCCAGTCCAGGAGATTCCCAAACCGTGGCTTCCACGAACGACCTCAAGAACGGCCTGGTGCTCAAGCTCGAAGGCGGCCAGCTCTGGTCCGTCGTCGAGTTCCAGCACGTCAAGCCCGGCAAGGGCCCGGCCTTCGTGCGCACCAAGCTGAAGAACGTGCTTTCCGGCAAGGTGGTCGACAAGACCTTCAACGCCGGCGTCAAGGTCGAGACGGCCACTGTCGACAAGCGTGACATGCAGTTCTCGTACATGGACGGCGACTACTTCGTCTTCATGGACATGGAGACGTACGACCAGCTGATGATCGACCGCAAGGTCGTCGGCGACGCCGCCAACTTCCTCGTCGAGGGCTTCGAGGCCACCGTCGCGCAGCACGAGGGCGAGGTGCTCTTCGTCGAGCTGCCGGCCGCCGTCGAGCTGACCATCCAGGAGACCGAGCCCGGCGTCCAGGGCGACCGCTCCACAGGCGGCACCAAGCCGGCCACCCTGGAGACCGGTCACCAGATCAACGTCCCGCTCTTCATCACCACCGGTGAGAAGATCAAGGTCGACACCCGTACGAGCGACTACCTCGGCCGGGTGAACAGCTAACCGTGGCTGCTCGCAATACGGCCCGCAAGCGCGCCTTCCAGATCCTCTTCGAGGGCGATCAGCGCGGCGCCGACGTCCTGACGGTGCTCGCCGACTGGGTCCGGCACTCCCGGTCCGACACCCGGCAGCCGCCGGTGAGCGAGTACACGATGGAGCTGGTGGAGGGCTACGCCGGTAGGGCCGAGCGCATCGACGAGCTGATCGCCCAGTACTCGGTCGACTGGACGCTCGACCGGATGCCGGTCGTCGACCGCAACATCCTGCGCCTGGGCGCGTACGAGCTGCTGTGGGTCGACGCGACCCCGGACGCCGTCGTCCTGGACGAGATGGTGCAGCTGGCGAAGGAGTTCTCCACCGACGAGTCGCCCGCGTTCATCAACGGGCTGCTGGGCCGGCTGAAGGAACTGAAGCCCTCGTTGCGCCGCGAGTAGCTCCGCTGGTGGTGCGAGGACGTGACGCCGTGGGCGGTGCGGTGGGACGAACGGCCGCGGGCCGACCGTGGCCGGTCGCGCAGTTCCCCGCGCCCCTTACGGGCGCGCCGAGCCTACGACGGGTAAAAAGCCGCCGGGGTGGCCGGGACCGTACGAACGGTTCCGGCCACCCCGGCGGCACGTTTCTGCTGAGGTGGTGGGGGCTCAGAGCTCGTCGTGGGACGCCACCGCGCGGCGCGCGTCCGCGTCCAGGACGCCCCAGCTGATCAGCTGCTCGGTGAGGACCGAGGGCGACTGGTCGTAGATGACGGCGAGTGTGCGCAGGTCGTCCTGGCGGATCGAGAGCACCTTGCCGTTGTAGTCACCGCGCTGCGACTGGATCGTGGCCGCGTACCGCTGGAGCGGGCCCGCCTTCTCGGCCGGCACGGTGGCCAGCCGCTCCAGGTCCAGGACCAGCTTCGGCGGCGGCTCGGCGGCGCCGCCCGGGGTGGTGCCCGGCAGCAGCTCCTGCACGGGGACGCCGTAGAAGTCCGCCAGCTCGGCGAGGCGCTGCACGGTCACGGCACGGTCGCCGCGCTCGTACGAACCGACCACGACGGCCTTCCAGCGGCCCTGGGACTTCTCCTCGACACCGTGGAGGGAAAGGCCCTGCTGGGTGCGGATGGCCCGGAGCTTGGCCCCGAGCTGTTTGGCGTATTCGCTGGACATATGGCTCCCCGGACAAGGTGTCGACGCGGCAGGCTGTGTTGTCGGCCGCGCGGCTGGTAACTCACTGTGAGGTTACGCAGCGTTACTCTGCTGCGTCAAGCCGAATGGTCCGCACCGACTCTTCCGTGGTATTCGCCATCCATTACTCCGTGCGGGTGATCGATGTGGGGCAGAGGAGTGACGGGGGAGTGTCAGGGGGGTCATCGGAGAGGTTCTGTGAGCCTGCTACCGTAGGTGGCGCATATCCGACGTCCTTTAAGGTCCGTCCCGTGAGGCGGAGAAGGGGGTCCGTTTCGTATGGACAAGCAACAGGACCAGCAGCAGGAAGCCCGGCCCGTTCTCGAAGGGCCCGACATCGCGCGGGTGCTGACCCGCATCGCCCACGAGATCGTCGAACGCGCCAAGGGCGCCGACGACGTGGTGCTCCTCGGCATCCCGACCCGGGGCGTCTTCCTCGCCCGGCGGCTCGCCGACAAGCTGGAGCAGATCACCGAACGCAAGATGCCGGTCGGCTCGCTGGACATCACCATGTACCGCGACGACCTGCGCATGCATCCGCCGCGCGCCCTGGCCCGCACCGAGATCCCCGGTGACGGCATCGACGGCCGCCTCGTCGTCCTCGTCGACGACGTGCTCTTCTCCGGCCGCACCATCCGCGCCGCCCTCGACGCGCTGAACGACATCGGCCGCCCGCGCGCGGTGCAGCTCGCCGTACTCGTCGACCGCGGCCACCGCGAACTGCCCATCCGCGCCGACTACGTCGGCAAGAACCTCCCGACGTCGCTGCGGGAGACGGTCAAGGTCCAGCTCGCCGAGGAGGACGGTCGCGACACCGTGCTGCTCGGTGCCAAGCCGGCCGCCCCGGGCGCCCACCCCTAGCACCCCGCGTACGCACCCCTTCGTGCCGTACGCGTGCTCGGCGCGCCCCCGCACGCGCCCGGCCGCCCGAATTATCCCGCTCTTCCGCATGAATCGCCTTACGGAGCCTGACAGATGCAGCGTCATCTCATCTCGGCCGCCGACCTCACCCGCGACGACGCCGTCCTGATCCTCGACACCGCCGAGGAGATGGCCCGGGTCGCGGACCGGCCGATCAAGAAACTGCCGACCCTGCGCGGCCGCACCGTCGTCAACCTCTTCTTCGAGGACTCCACCCGGACCCGGATCTCCTTCGAGGCCGCCGAGAAGCGGCTGTCCGCGGACGTCATCAACTTCACCGCCAAGGGATCCAGCGTCTCCAAGGGCGAGTCCCTCAAGGACACCGCCCAGACCCTGGAGGCGATGGGCGTCGACGCCGTCGTCATCCGGCACAGCGCCTCCGGCGCCCCCTACCGCCTGGCCACCTCCGGCTGGATCGACGCCGCCGTGGTCAACGCCGGGGACGGCACCCACCAGCACCCCACCCAGGCCCTGCTCGACGCCTTCACCATGCGCCGCCGCCTGGTCGGCCGCGACGCCGGGCTCGGCAAGGACCTGGACGGCCGCCGGATCACCCTCGTCGGCGACATCCTGCACAGCCGCGTCGCTCGCTCCAACGTCGACCTGCTGCACACCCTCGGCGCCGAGGTCACCCTCGTCGCCCCGCCCACCCTGCTGCCGGTCGGCGTCGAGACCTGGCCCTGCGAGGTCTCCTACGACCTCGACTCCACGCTGCCCAAGTCCGACGCGGTGATGCTGCTGCGCGTGCAGCGCGAGCGGATGAACGCCGCGTTCTTCCCCACCGAGCGCGAGTACTCCCGCCGCTACGGCCTCGACGGCGACCGCATGGCGAAGATGCCCGACCACGCCATCGTGATGCACCCCGGCCCCATGGTCCGCGGCATGGAGATCACCGCCGAGGTCGCCGACTCCGACCGCTGCACCGTCGTCGAGCAGGTCGCCAACGGCGTCTCCATCCGGATGGCCGTCCTCTACCTGCTGCTCGGCGGCAACGAGCCCGCCGTGTCCCACGCCCGCCCCACCGAGGAGAAGTAAGACGATGAGCAAGACCCTGATCCGCGGTGCGAAGGTGCTCGGCGGCGAGCCGCAGGACGTGCTGATCGACGGGACCGTCGTCGAGGCGGTCGGCACGAACCTGTCCGCCGAGGGCGCGGAGGTCGTCGAGGCCGACGGCAAGGTGCTGCTGCCGGGCCTGGTGGACCTGCACACCCACCTGCGCGAGCCCGGCCGCGAGGACTCCGAGACCGTCCTCACCGGCACCCGCGCGGCCGCGAGCGGCGGCTACACCAACGTCTTCGCCATGGCCAACACCTTCCCGGTCGCCGACACCGCCGGCGTCGTCGAGCAGGTCTGGCGGCTCGGCCAGGAGTCCGGCTACTGCGACGTGCAGCCCATCGGCGCCGTCACCGTCGGCCTGGAGGGCGCCAAGCTCGCCGAGCTGGGCGCCATGCACGAGTCCGCGGCCGGCGTCACCGTCTTCTCCGACGACGGCAAGTGCGTCCACGACGCCGTGATCATGCGCCGCGCCCTGGAGTACGTGAAGGCCTTCAACGGCGTCGTCGCCCAGCACGCCCAGGAGCCCCGGCTCACCGAGGGCGCCCAGATGAACGAGGGCGTCGTCTCCGCCGAGCTGGGCCTCGGCGGCTGGCCCGCCGTCGCCGAGGAGTCGGTCATCGCCCGGGACGTGCTGCTCGCCGAGCACGTCGGCTCCCGCGTGCACATCTGCCACCTGTCGACCGCCGGCTCCGTCGAGATCGTCCGCTGGGCCAAGTCCCGCGGCATCGACGTCACCGCCGAGGTCACCCCGCACCACCTGCTCCTCACCGACGAGCTGGTCCGGTCGTACAACCCGGTCTACAAGGTCAACCCGCCGCTGCGCACCGAGCGCGACGTCATGGCGCTGCGCGAGGCGCTCGCCGACGGCACGATCGACATCGTCGCCACCGACCACGCCCCGCACCCGCACGAGGACAAGGACTGCGAGTGGGCCGCCGCCGCCATGGGGATGGTGGGCCTGGAGACCGCGCTGTCCGTGGTGCAGGAGACCATGGTGGACACGGGCCTGCTGGACTGGGCCGGCGTCGCCGACCGGATGTCCTTCAAGCCCGCCAAGATCGGACAGGCCACCGGACACGGCCGTCCCGTCTCGGCCGGTGAGCCCGCCAACCTCACCCTGGTCGATGCGGCATACCGTGGCCAGGTGGACCCCGCGGGCTTCGCCTCGCGCAGTCGCAACACCCCCTACGAGGGGCGTGAGCTGCCGGGCCGTGTGACGCACACGTGGCTGCGGGGCAAGGCCACGCTCGTCGACGGGAAGCTCACGTGACATCTGTAGCACCGGTAATCCTGCTGGCCGCCGAGAAGGAATCGGCGGAAGTGACCGACTGGGCCGCCCGGGTCGGCTGGGTCGTGGGCCTCGGCCTCTTCGTCGCGCTCGTCTACTGGCTGATGCGCGAGGGCTGGAAGTGGCGCGGCACGCTCCAGGGCGACCTGCCCGAGCTGCCCGCCGCGCCGGACGAGCCCGGCCCGGCGAAACTGAGCATGAGCGGCCGCTACCACGGCTCCACCACCGCCGGGCAGTGGCTGGACCGCATCGTCGCGCACGGCCTGGGCACCCGCAGCCGGGTCGAGCTGACCCTGACCGACGCGGGACTGGACGTCGTACGCCCCGGCGCGGCGGACTTCTTCGTCCCCGTCGCCGCGCTGCGCGAGGCCCGGCTCGACAAGGGCATCGCCGGCAAGGTCCTCACCGAGGGCGGCCTGCTGGTCGTCACCTGGGCGCACGGCGACAAGCTGATCGACTCCGGCTTCCGCTCCGACCACGCGGCCGAGCACAACGAGTGGGTCGACACACTGAACGACATGATCAACAAGACGGAAACGGAAGGCGCACGATGACGACCTCCACCAGGGGAGCCCACCGGACTCCCGCCGTACTCGTCCTGGAGGACGGCCGGATCTTCCGAGGCCGTGCCTACGGGGCCGTGGGGGCCACCTTCGGCGAAGCCGTGTTCTCCACCGGCATGACCGGCTACCAGGAGACCCTCACCGACCCGTCGTACCACCGCCAGGTCGTCGTGATGACCGCCCCGCACGTCGGGAACACCGGCATCAACGACGAGGACATGGAGTCCAGGAGGATCTGGGTCTCCGGCTACGTCGTGCGCGACCCCGCGCGCGTGCCGTCCAACTGGCGCTCGACGCGCTCCCTCGACCAGGAACTGGCCGCCCAGGGCGTCGTCGGCATCTCCGGCATCGACACCCGTGCCCTCACCCGCCACCTGCGCGAGCGCGGCGCCATGCGGGTCGGCATCTTCTCCGGCAACGCGCTGCCCGACGAGGGCACCATGCTCGCCGAGGTCCGCCAGGCCCCCGAGATGAGCGGCGCCGACCTGTCCGCCGAGGTCGCCACCACCGAGGCGTACGTCGTCCCGGCGATCGGTGAGAAGAAGTTCACCGTCGCCGCCGTCGACCTCGGCATCAAGGGCATGACCCCGCACCGCATGGCCGAGCGCGGCATCGAGGTGCACGTGCTGCCCGCCACGGCCACGGTCGACGACGTCTACGCCGTCGAGCCGGACGGCGTGTTCTTCTCCAACGGCCCCGGCGACCCCGCCACCGCCGACCACCCGGTCTCCGTGATGCAGGGCGTCCTGGAGCGCGGCACCCCGCTCTTCGGCATCTGCTTCGGCAACCAGATCCTGGGCCGCGCCCTCGGCTTCGGCACCTTCAAGCTGAAGTACGGCCACCGCGGCATCAACCAGCCCGTGCAGGACCGTACGACCGGCAAGGTCGAGGTCACCGCGCACAACCACGGATTCGCCGTCGACGCCCCGCTCGACCAGGTGTCCGACACCCCCTACGGCCGCGCCGAGGTCTCCCACGTCTGCCTCAACGACAACGTGGTGGAGGGGCTCCAGCTCCTCGACCGGCCGGCCTTCAGCGTCCAGTACCACCCCGAAGCGGCAGCCGGCCCGCACGACGCCGCCTACCTGTTCGACCGCTTCGTGAACCTCATGGAGGGCCAGCGTGCCTAAGCGCACCGATATCCAGTCCGTCCTGGTCATCGGCTCCGGCCCGATCGTCATCGGCCAGGCCGCCGAGTTCGACTACTCCGGCACCCAGGCGTGCCGCGTGCTCAAGGCCGAGGGCCTGCGCGTCGTCCTGGTCAACTCCAACCCGGCGACGATCATGACCGACCCGGAGATCGCCGACGCCACCTACGTCGAGCCGATCACCCCCGAGTTCGTCGAGAAGATCATCGCCAAGGAGCGCCCCGACGCCCTCCTGCCCACGCTCGGCGGCCAGACGGCCCTGAACACCGCGATCTCCCTGCACGGCAACGGCGTCCTGGAGAAGTACGGCGTCGAACTGATCGGCGCCAATGTGGAGGCCATCAACAAGGGCGAGGACCGCGACCTGTTCAAGGAGGTCGTCGAGGAGGTCCGCAAGAAGATCGGCCACGGCGAGTCCGCCCGGTCCTACATCTGCCACTCCATGGACGACGTCCTCAAGGGCGTCGACGCGCTCGGCGGCTACCCCGTCGTCGTCCGCCCCTCCTTCACCATGGGCGGCGCCGGCTCCGGCTTCGCCCACGACGAGGACGAACTGCGCCGCATCGCCGGACAGGGCCTCACCCTCTCGCCGACCACCGAGGTGCTCCTGGAGGAGTCCATCCTCGGCTGGAAGGAGTACGAGCTGGAGCTGATGCGCGACAAGAACGACAACGTCGTGGTCGTCTGCTCCATCGAGAACTTCGACCCCATGGGCGTGCACACCGGCGACTCGATCACCGTCGCGCCCGCGATGACGCTGACCGACCGCGAGTACCAGACCCTGCGCGACGTCGGCATCGCGATCATCCGCGAGGTCGGCGTCGACACCGGCGGCTGCAACATCCAGTTCGCGGTGAACCCCGAGGACGGTCGCGTGATCGTCATCGAGATGAACCCGCGGGTGTCGCGCTCCTCGGCCCTCGCCTCGAAGGCGACCGGCTTCCCCATCGCCAAGATCGCCGCGAAGCTCGCCGTCGGCTACACCCTCGACGAGATCCCGAACGACATCACGCAGGAGACCCCGGCCTCCTTCGAGCCGACCCTCGACTACGTGGTCGTCAAGGCCCCGCGGTTCGCCTTCGAGAAGTTCCCGAGCGCCGACTCCACGCTGACCACGACCATGAAGTCGGTCGGCGAGGCCATGGCCATCGGCCGCAACTTCACCGAGGCCTTCCAGAAGGCGCTGCGCTCGCTGGAGAAGAAGGGCAGCCAGTTCACCTTCGTCGGCGAGCCCGGCGACAAGGATGAGCTGCTGCGCGAGGCCGTGCGGCCCACCGACGGCCGCATCAACGCCGTCATGCAGGCCATCCGCGCGGGCGCCACCCCGGAGGAGGTCTTCGACGCCACGAAGATCGACCCCTGGTTCGTCGACCAGCTCTTCCTCATCAAGGAGATCGCCGACGAGATCGCCGAGAGCCGCGAGCTGACCGCCGACCTGATCACCGAGGCCAAGCGGCACGGCTTCTCCGACCAGCAGATCGCCGAGATCAGCGGCCTGGGCGAGGACGTCGTCCGCCAGGTGCGGCACGCGCTCGGCGTCCGCCCGGTCTACAAGACGGTCGACACCTGCGCCGCCGAGTTCGCCGCGCGGACGCCGTACTTCTACTCCTCCTACGACGAGGAGAGCGAGGTCGCGCCCCGCGAGAAGCCCGCGGTGATCATCCTGGGCTCCGGTCCCAACCGCATCGGCCAGGGCATCGAGTTCGACTACTCCTGCGTCCACGCCTCCTTCGCGCTGTCCGACGCCGGGTACGAGACCGTGATGGTCAACTGCAACCCCGAGACCGTCTCCACCGACTACGACACCTCCGACCGGCTCTACTTCGAGCCGCTCACCCTGGAGGACGTTCTGGAGATCGTCCACGCCGAGCAGCAGGCCGGTCCCGTCGCGGGTGTGATCGTCCAGCTCGGTGGCCAGACCCCGCTGGGCCTGTCCCAGGCGCTCAAGGACAACGGCGTGCCGGTCGTCGGCACCTCCCCGGAGGCCATCCACGCCGCCGAGGACCGCGGCGCCTTCGGCCGGGTCCTGGCCGAGGCCGGGCTCCCGGCCCCCAAGCACGGCACCGCCACCACCTTCGGCGAGGCCAAGGCCATCGCCGACGAGATCGGCTACCCGGTCCTGGTGCGGCCCTCCTACGTCCTCGGCGGACGCGGCATGGAGATCGTCTACGACGAGACCCGCCTCGAGACGTACATCGCCGAGTCGACCGAGATCAGCCCGTCCCGGCCGGTCCTGGTCGACCGCTTCCTGGACGACGCGATCGAGATCGACGTCGACGCCCTGTACGACGGCGAGGAGCTGTACCTCGGCGGTGTCATGGAGCACATCGAGGAGGCCGGCATCCACTCCGGCGACTCGGCGTGCGCCCTGCCCCCGATCACGCTGGGCGGATTCGACATCAAGCGGCTGCGCGCCTCCACCGAGGGCATCGCCAAGGGCGTCGGCGTGCGCGGCCTGATCAACATCCAGTTCGCGCTGGCCGGGGACATCCTCTATGTCCTGGAGGCCAACCCGCGCGCCTCGCGCACCGTGCCCTTCACCTCGAAGGCGACCGCGGTGCCGCTGGCCAAGGCCGCCGCCCGCATCTCGCTGGGCGCCACCATCGCCGAGCTGCGCGCCGAGGGCCTGCTCCCGGCGCTCGGCGACGGCGGCACCCTGCCGCTGGACGCGCCGATCTCCGTCAAGGAGGCCGTGATGCCGTGGTCCCGCTTCCGGGACATCCACGGCCGCGGCGTCGACACGGTGCTCGGCCCGGAGATGCGCTCCACCGGCGAGGTCATGGGCATCGACTCCGTCTTCGGCACGGCGTACGCCAAGTCGCAGGCCGGCGCGTACGGGCCGCTGCCCACCAAGGGCCGCGCCTTCATCTCGGTCGCCAACCGCGACAAGCGCTCGATGATCTTCCCGGCCCGCGAGCTGGTCGCCCACGGCTTCGAGCTGATGGCCACCTCCGGCACCGCCGAGGTCCTCAAGCGCAACGGCATCAACGCCACCGTCGTGCGCAAGCAGTCCGAGGGCACCGGCCCTAACGGCGAGAAGACCATCGTCCAGCTCATCCACGACGGCGAGGTCGACCTCATCGTCAACACGCCGTACGGCACCAGCGGCCGCCTCGACGGCTACGACATCCGTACGGCGGCCGTGGCCCGCTCCGTGCCCTGCCTGACGACGGTCCAGGCGCTGGCGGCGGCGGTCCAGGGCATCGACGCCCTCAACCACGGCGACGTGGGAGTTCGCTCACTCCAGGAACACGCCGCATTCCTGATCGCCGCTCGCGACTAGCAGCCCCGAGGGGGACACCGGAAACGGTGTCCCCCTCTTCATGAGCCCCAGCGCACCACAGAGCCGCAGAGCCCCACCGAGGCTTCACGAGGACACATGTACAAGACCTTCTTCAAGCTCGTCTTCTCCCGCATGGACCCGGAGCGGGCCCACCACCTCGCCTTCCGCTGGATCCGCCTCGCCGTCCGCGTCCCCGTCCTGCGCACCTTCGTCGCCGCCGCGCTCGCGCCCCGCCACAAGGAACTGCGCACCGAGGCCCTCGGCCTGCGCATGCACGGCCCCTTCGGCCTCGCCGCCGGGTTCGACAAGAACGCGGTCGCCATCGACGGCATGGCGATGCTCGGCTTCGACCACGTCGAGATCGGCACCGTGACGGGGGAGCCGCAGCCCGGCAACCCCAAGAAGCGGCTGTTCCGCCTGGTGGCCGACCGTGCGCTGATCAACCGCATGGGCTTCAACAACGACGGCTCGCTGGCCGTCGCGGCCCGCCTGGCCTCCCGCACGCCCGTCTTCCGCACCGTCGTCGGCGTCAACATCGGCAAGACGAAGGTCGTCCCCGAGGAGGAGGCCGTCGGCGACTACGTGAAGTCCGCCGAGCGGCTGGCCCCGCACGCCGACTACCTGGTCGTCAACGTCTCCTCGCCCAACACGCCCGGCCTGCGCAACCTCCAGGCCACCGAGGCGCTGCGCCCGCTGCTGAGCGCGGTCCGCGAGGCCGCCGACCGCGCGGTGACCGCCCGGCGTGTCCCGCTGCTGGTCAAGATCGCGCCGGACCTCGCCGACGAGGACGTGGACGCGGTCGCCGACCTGGCCGTGGAGCTGGGCCTGGACGGCATCATCGCCACCAACACCACCATCGCGCGCGAGGGACTCGGCCTGACCTCCTCGCCCGCCCTCGTCGGGGAGACCGGCGGTCTGTCCGGGGCCCCGCTCAAGGCACGCTCCCTGGAGGTGCTGCGCCGCCTCTACGCGCGCGTGGGCGACCGGATCACCCTGGTCGGTGTCGGCGGGGTCGAGACGGCCGAGGACGCCTGGGAGCGCATCCTGGCCGGTGCCACCCTGGTCCAGGGCTACAGCGCGTTCATCTACGAAGGCCCCTTCTGGGGCCGCGCCATGCACAAGGGACTCGCCGCCCGCCTGCGGCAGAGCCCGTACGCCACCCTCGCCGACGCGGTCGGCGCCGACGTAAGGAAGCACTCATGACGGTGATGGAGCCCTTCGGTGCCCGGCTGCGCCGCGCGATGGACGAGCGCGGCCCCCTGTGCGTCGGCATCGACCCGCACGCCTCCCTGCTCGCCGAGTGGGGCCTGAACGACGACGTGGCCGGCCTCGAGCGCTTCAGCCGCACCGTCGTGGAGGCGATGGCCGACCGGGTCGCCGTGCTCAAGCCGCAGAGCGCCTTCTTCGAGCGGTTCGGCTCGCGCGGCGTCGCCGTCCTGGAGACGACGGTCCAGGAGGCGCGGGCGGCCGGCGCGCTGGTCGTCATGGACGCCAAGCGCGGCGACATCGGCTCGACCATGGCCGCGTACGCCGAGTCGTTCCTGCACAAGGACGCGCCGCTGTTCTCGGACGCGCTGACCGTCTCCCCGTACCTCGGCTACGGCTCCCTGAAGCCGGCCGTCGACCTGGCGCGCGAGAGCGGTGCGGGCCTGTTCGTGCTGGCGCTGACCTCCAACCCGGAGGGCGGCGAGGTCCAGCACGCGGTGCGGGGCGACGGGCGCAGCGTCGGGGCGACCATGCTGGCGCACCTGGCCGCCGAGAACGCGGGGGAGGAGCCGCTCGGCTCCTTCGGCGCGGTGGTCGGTGCCACGCTCGGCGACCTGTCCTCGTACGACCTGGGCATCAACGGTCCGCTGCTGGCGCCGGGCATCGGCGCCCAGGGGGCCACGCCCGCGGATCTGCCGCGCGTGTTCGGTGCGGCGCTGCGCAACGTGGTGCCGAACGTCAGCCGGGGTGTCCTTCGTCACGGTCCCGACGTGACCGCGTTGCGGACTGCTGCCGACCGCTTCGCGGTGGAGATCCGGACCGCGGTCACGGCGTCCTGACCCTGGATACATCCTCAAATCAGAGAGAGTATGTCCTAAATGTCCGGCCTGGCGGAGGCTGACCAGGACTTTTCCGCTGTTCTCGCTGACTCTGGCGGACTTGACCGCTAGTCTCCGTCGAGAGTCGTCGGGCGAGCGTGTTGCCCGTGGCTCACCAGGTGAGGGGCGACCAGGTTCCTCACCGGTCCGTATCCGACAGTTCGACATCCGAGGTGACGTAGGCGTGGCTCTTCCGCCCCTTACCCCTGAACAGCGCGCAGCCGCGCTCGAAAAGGCCGCCGCGGCTCGCCGGGAGCGGGCCGAGGTCAAGAATCGACTCAAGCACTCCGGCGCCTCCCTCCACGAGGTCATCAAGCAGGGTCAGGAGAACGACGTCATCGGCAAGATGAAGGTCTCCGCCCTCCTCGAGTCCCTGCCGGGCGTGGGCAAAGTCCGCGCCAAGCAGATCATGGAGCGACTGGGCATCTCCGAGAGCCGCCGCGTGCGCGGTCTCGGGTCCAACCAGATCGCGTCCCTGGAGCGCGAGTTCGGCAGCACCGGCAGCTGAGTCCGGACCACTCCGGGATTGCTGGAATAATCGCTGCATGGCTGCAACACCCCGGGGGACGCCCCCCGTACCCCCGGACGCACGTCCGCGGCTGACCGTGCTCTCCGGCCCTTCGGGGGTCGGCAAGAGCACGGTCGTCGCCCATATGCGCAAGGAACACCCCGAGGTATGGCTGTCGGTCTCGGCGACGACCCGCAGGCCCCGCCCCGGCGAGCAGCACGGTGTCCACTACTTCTTCGTCAGCGACGAGGAGATGGACAAGCTGATCGCCAACGGCGAGCTGCTGGAGTGGGCCGAGTTCGCCGGCAACCGCTACGGCACGCCGCGCACGGCCGTCCTGGAGCGCCTGGAGGCCGGTGAGCCGGTCCTCCTGGAGATCGACCTCCAGGGAGCGCGGCAGGTCCGCGAGTCCATGCCGGAGGCCCGGCTGGTGTTCCTGGCCCCGCCCTCCTGGGACGAGCTGGTGCGCAGGCTCACCGGCCGGGGCACCGAACCGCCCGAGGTGATCGAGCGCCGCCTCGCCGCCGCCAAGGTCGAGCTGGCGGCCGAGCCGGAGTTCGACCAGACCCTGGTGAACACCTCCGTCGAGGACGTGGCGCGCGAGCTGCTAGCCTTGACGAACGTCGTGTGATCGCCACTGGTCACCCCGTGGTCATCCCGACCGAATCTTTCCCATCCATCGGAAGGTAGAGCGTGTCCTCTTCCATCTCCGCGCCCGAGGGCATCATCAACCCGCCGATCGACGAGCTCCTCGAGGCCACGGACTCGAAGTACAGCCTCGTGATCTACGCGGCCAAGCGGGCCCGCCAGATCAATGCGTACTACTCGCAGCTCGGCGAGGGCCTCCTCGAGTACGTCGGTCCGCTCGTCGACACCCACGTGCACGAGAAGCCGCTCTCGATCGCCCTGCGCGAGATCAACGCGGGGCTGCTGACCTCCGAGGCCATCGAGGGCCCGGCGCAGTAGTACCAGCAGCATCGGCGGTAATATCTTCAGCCTTGCGCTGACTTATCCACAGGCCCGGCAGCCCGACTGTCGGGCCTGTGGTGTGTGATGGGTCGTACACGCAGTCCGAACGGCGCGAAGTCCGAACGGGGCGTGGTCCGAGCGCGTTATCCGAGCCGGGGAGAGACGGTGGACAAGCCCAAGGTCGTTCTGGGGGTCAGCGGCGGCATCGCCGCGTACAAGGCCTGTGAGCTGCTGCGCAGACTCACCGAGTCCGGACACGAGGTCCGGGTCGTCCCCACCGCCTCCGCGCTGCACTTCGTCGGCGCCGCCACCTGGTCCGCCCTGTCCGGCAACCCCGTGTCGACCGAGGTCTGGGACGACGTCCACGAGGTCCCGCACGTGCGCATCGGCCAGCACGCCGACCTGGTCGTCGTCGCCCCGGCCACCGCCGACATGCTCGCCAAGGCCGCCCACGGACTGGCCGACGACCTGCTCACCAACACCCTGCTCACCGCCCGCTGCCCGGTCGTCTTCGCGCCCGCGATGCACACCGAGATGTGGGAGCACCCGGCCACCCAGGAGAACGTGGCGGCACTGCGCCGCCGCGGCGCCGTAGTGATCGAGCCCGCCGTCGGCCGCCTCACCGGCGTCGACACCGGCAAGGGCCGGCTGCCCGACCCGGGCGAGATCTTCGAGGTCTGCCGCCGGGTGCTCGCCCGCGGGGTGCGCGAGCCCGACCTCGCCGGACGGCACGTCGTGGTCAGCGCCGGCGGCACCCGGGAGCCCCTCGACCCGGTCCGCTTCCTCGGCAACCGCTCCTCCGGCAAGCAGGGCTACGCCCTCGCCCGCACCGCGGCCGCGCGCGGTGCCCGCGTCACGCTCGTCGCGGCGAACGCCTCGATGCCGGACCCGGCCGGCGTCGACGTGGTGCACGTCGGCACGGCGGTGGAGCTGCGCGAGGCGGTGCTGCGCGCCGCGGCCGACGCCGACGCCGTCGTCATGGCCGCGGCGGTGGCGGACTTCCGGCCCGCGACGTACGCCACCGGGAAGATCAAGAAGAAGGACGACCAGGAACCGGCGCCGATCACCCTGGTGCGTAATCCGGACATCCTCGCGGAGATCTCCCAGACCCGGGCCCGCTCCGGACAGGTGGTCGTCGGCTTCGCCGCCGAGACCGACGACGTCCTGGCCAACGGCCGGGCCAAGCTGAAACGCAAGGGCTGCGACCTCCTCGTGGTGAACGAGGTGGGGGAGCGCAAGACCTTCGGCTCCGAGGAGAACGAGGCGGTGGTCCTGGGCGCCGACGGCAGCGAGACACCGGTCGCCCACGGCCCCAAGGAAGCCCTGGCCGACACGGTCTGGGACCTCGTCGCCCGGCGGCTGGAATGAATGACCCATTTGCTCGAAGGAGCAGCGAAGACGACGCATTCGAGCGTGGCGCCCCTGGCCAAGGACGCTTCCTTCTGGGCAGAATGCCCGTGCCGCAGGTCACAGCCCTCCCGAGAGCTGAGACAGGTGGGCCCGCGGCAGAGTGCGACCGATAAACTGTTCTCGGACGTCGCCGGGTGCAGCTCCCCGTGCCGTCCACCAATGATCAGCCAGCAGCCGCTGCAACCCCAGGGAGCGTTGTGTCCCGTCGCCTGTTCACCTCGGAGTCCGTGACCGAAGGTCACCCCGACAAGATCGCTGACCAGATCAGCGACACGATTCTCGACGCGCTTCTGCGCGAGGACCCGACCTCCCGGGTCGCCGTCGAAACCCTGATCACCACCGGCCTGGTGCACGTGGCCGGCGAGGTCACCACCAAGGCCTACGCGGACATCGCCAACCTGGTCCGCGGCAAGATCCTGGAGATCGGTTACGACTCCTCCAAGAAGGGCTTCGACGGCGCCTCCTGCGGCGTCTCGGTCTCCATCGGCGCGCAGTCCCCGGACATCGCGCAGGGCGTCGACACGGCGTACGAGAACCGGGTGGAGGGCGACGAGGACGAGCTGGACCGCCAGGGTGCCGGCGACCAGGGCCTGATGTTCGGCTACGCGTCCGACGAGACGCCGACGCTGATGCCGCTGCCGGTCTTCCTGGCGCACCGCCTGTCCAAGCGCCTGTCCGAGGTCCGCAAGAACGGCACCATCCCGTACCTGCGTCCGGACGGCAAGACCCAGGTCACCATCGAGTACGACGGCGACAAGGCCGTCCGTCTGGACACGGTCGTCGTCTCCTCCCAGCACGCGAGCGACATCGACCTGGAGTCGCTGCTGGCCCCGGACATCAAGGAGTTCGTCGTCGAGCCGGAGCTGAAGGCGCTCCTCGAGGACGGCATCAAGATCGACACGGAGAACTACCGCCTCCTGGTCAACCCGACCGGCCGCTTCGAGATCGGCGGCCCGATGGGCGACGCCGGTCTGACCGGCCGCAAGATCATCATCGACACCTACGGCGGCATGGCCCGGCACGGCGGCGGTGCCTTCTCCGGCAAGGACCCGTCGAAGGTCGACCGCTCCGCGGCGTACGCGATGCGCTGGGTCGCCAAGAACGTCGTGGCCGCGGGTCTCGCCGCGCGCTGCGAGGTCCAGGTCGCCTACGCCATCGGCAAGGCCGAGCCCGTGGGTCTGTTCGTGGAGACCTTCGGTACCGCCAAGGTCGACACCGAGAAGATCGAGAAGGCGATCGACGAGGTCTTCGACCTGCGCCCGGCCGCCATCATCCGCGCTCTCGACCTGCTCCGCCCGATCTACGCCCAGACGGCGGCGTACGGTCACTTCGGCCGTGAGCTGCCCGACTTCACGTGGGAGCGCACCGACCGCGTGGACGCGCTGCGCGAGGCCGCGGGCCTGTAAGGATCCAGGGCGCACCGCGCCCCACGGCAGGTGACGAGGCCCGGCGCTCCCCGAGGGGGCGCCGGGCCTCGCCATCTGTTCCGACCCCGGCGGTGTTGTCAGTGGCCTTTGCGAGAATGCAGGCGTGAGCAGCGAGAACGGACCGGAGCAGGGCGGCGCGCAGGACGCGCCGCCCGAGCAGCTCGCGCTCATCCGGGAGACGGTGCGCAGGACGGCGGCCCCGAGGGCCAAGCCGCGCACCTGGCGCGGGGCCGCGCTCGCCAAGGAGCTGCCGGTCGCCAGGGTCCTCGTCGACAAGGGCGTGCTGCACCTCGACCGGTACTTCGACTACGCCGTCCCCGAGGAGCTGGACGCCGAGGCCCAGCCGGGTGTCCGGGTGCGGGTGCGGTTCGGCGCCGGACGGCACCGGGTGCGGGACGGGCGGCGCGAGGGCGGCGGGCTCATCGACGGCTACCTGATCGAGCGGCTGGCGGAGTCCGACTACGCGGGGCCGCTGGCCGCGCTGGCCCAGGTCGTCTCGCCCGAGCGGATCCTCGACGAAGAGCTGCTCGGCCTCGTCCGGGCGGTCGCGGACCGGTACGCGGGCAGCGTCGCCGACGTCCTCCAGCTCGCCGTACCACCGCGCAACGCGCGCGCCGAGAAGCGGGCCTCGCCGCAGCCACTGCCCGCACCGCCGGTCCCCGAGCCGGGGTCGTGGGCGCGATACGAGCAGGGGGCCGCGTTCGTGGCCGCCCTCGCGTCCGGCGGCGCGCCCCGGGCGGTGTGGAACGCGCTGCCCGGACCGCAGTGGACGGACGAGCTGGCGCGGGCCGTGGCGGCGACGCTGGCCTCCGGCCGGGGTGCCCTGGTGGTCCTGCCGGACGGGCGGGCGGTCGCCCGCGCCGACGCCGCGCTCACCGCGCTCCTGGGCGAGGGACGGCACGCGGTGCTCACCGCCGACGCCGGTCCCGAGAAGCGGTACGCGCAGTGGCTCGCGGTGCGCCGGGGGGCCGTACGGGCCGTGATCGGGACCAGGGCCGCCATGTTCGCGCCGGTCCGGGACCTCGGCCTGGTCGCCCTGTGGGACGACGGCGACGACAGCCACAGCGAGCCGCACGCCCCGCAGCCGCACGCGCGCGAGGTGCTGCTGCTGCGCGCCGCCCAGGACCGGTGCGCCTTCCTGCTGGGCGGCTGGAGCTGCACCGTGGAGGCGGCCCAGCTCGTGGAGACCGGCTGGGCCCGGCCGCTGATCGCCGCGCGGGAGCAGGTACGGGCCGCCGTGCCGCTGGTGCGGACCGTGGGGGACCAGGACCTGGCCCGGGACGAGGCCGCCCGCGCCGCGCGGCTGCCCACCCTCGCCTGGCAGGCCGTCCGGGACGGGCTGCGGCACGGGCCGGTACTCGTGCAGGTGCCCCGGCGGGGTTACGTACCCCGGATGGCCTGCGCGGCGTGCCGGACGCCCGCGCGGTGCCGGCACTGTTCGGGCCCGCTGGAGGGGCAGGAGTCCGGATCCGCTCTGCGGTGCGGCTGGTGCGGGCGCGAGGAGAGCGCCTGGCACTGCCCGGAGTGCGGGGCGTTCCGGCTGCGCGCGCAGGTCGTGGGTGCCCGGCGGACCGCGGAGGAGCTGGGGCGGGCCTTCCCCGCCGTGCCCGTGCGCACCTCGGGGCGGGAGCACGTGCTGGACACCGTGTCCGAGTCCCCGGCGCTGGTGGTGAGCACCCCGGGGGCCGAACCCGTCGCGGAGGGCGGCTACGCGGCGGCGCTGCTGCTCGACGGCTGGGCGATGCTCGGCCGCCCCGATCTGCGTGCCGGAGAGGACGCGCTGCGCCGCTGGCTGGCAGCCGCCGCCCTGGTGCGCCCGCAGAGCGCCGGGGGCACCGTCGTCGCGGTCGCCGAGCCGACGCTGCGGCCGGTGCAGGCGCTGGTGCGCTGGGACCCGGTCGGACACGCACTGCGAGAGCTGGCGGAACGGGCCGAACTGGGCTTTCCGCCGGTGTCGCGGATGGCGGCCGTGGCGGGGCCGCCGGATGCCGTGACCGGCTTCCTCGACGCGGTCGAACTGCCCCGGGAGGCGGAGGTGCTCGGCCCGGTGCCCCTGCCGGTCACGCCGGCGGGGCGGCCGCGGCGGGTGGGGGCGCCCCCACCCGGGGAGCACTGGGAGCGTGCGCTGGTCCGGGTCCCGCCGGGGCGCGGGGCGGCGCTGGCCGGTGCGCTGAAAGCGGCTCAGGCGGCACGGACGGCCCGGGGGAGCGACACGGCGGTGTGGGTGCGGATCGACCCGCCCGACATCGGGTGAGGCACGGAATCGGGTGAGGCGCGGAATCGGGTGAGGCACGGAATCGGGTAGGGCACGGACAGGCCGCGGCCCCGCCGTCCCCGGGGAGCCGGGAGGGCGGGGCGGGTGTGACGCCTCGAACGGCCGGCCCGAGTGGCAGGCACGAGGGGCAGGCGCGAGCGGCCGGCACGCGTGGTCGGCCGGTGCGGATCAGCCGTTGCGCGGGCCGGGGAAGGCGGTCGGACGGACCTCGTCGCGCAGGGACGGGCTGCCGGACGTCGGCTGGGTCGGCATGGAGCGGGCCGCCGGGACCGTGGGCACCGGGGGGAGGCCAGAGCCCACGTTGACCGGCCGCGTACCCGTCGGCTCCTCGGTGTGCTCGGCCGCCTCGGGGGCGGACACCGTCTGGGCGGCGGCGCGGCGGGAACCGTAGCGCCGGTGCACCGCCTGCTTGGTGACACCGAGGGCGGAGCCCACCGCGTCCCACGAGAAGCCGAGCGAACGGTCGAAGTCGACGGCGGCCGTGACCAGGGTCTCGACGCTGTCCCGCAGCTCCTGGGCGAGGCGGACGGTCGGGGCGGGGGCACGTCCGTAGACGACGAAGCCCGCGGAGGGGCCGGAGCGTCGCGGGCGGTAGACGTTGCCCAACTGGGCGGTGAGGGTGCGCAGTGCGTCCACCTGCCGGCGGACCCGCTCGATGTCCCGCACCAGCAAGTGCAGGCTGGCCCGAGCCTGGGCGTCGTGGGTTGCGTGGTCGGCCATGAACAAGCCTCTCGAACCGGCGTTGAAAGGAATCGGGCCGCGCGGGCGGCCCGGTGTGTCAACTCTTTCTTGACCAACGTGCGGGTGCGGAGTTGGTCACGGGGTAGGGGCGTGGGGGTTTGTTCGTGCGCCCCCTCGGCCTTCGGCCTCGTGGGGCCTCCCACCCGCGGGTCACCCGTTCGCCGTCGGTCGAGAGGTGAGCGTGGGCCGTCGTGGTGCCGCGCCGGCGGCGGCTTTCCGTGACCTTGCGGGCTCGTAGACTGGTGCGTCGCCCGCAACAGCCCCCGCCCGAGAGGCCCGTCCCACCCATGAAGCTCGTCTTCGCCGGTACCCCCGAGGTCGCCGTTCCCGCCCTGGACGCCCTGATCGCCTCCGGGCGGCACGAGGTGGCCGCCGTCGTCACGCGGCCCGACGCTCCGGCCGGGCGGGGGCGCCGGCTGGTCGCCTCTCCCGTGGCCGAGCGGGCGGAGGAGGCGGGCATCGAGGTGCTCAAGCCGGCGAAGCCGCGCGACCCCGGCTTCCTGGAGCGGCTGCGCGAGATCGCGCCCGACTGCTGCCCCGTCGTCGCCTACGGGGCCCTGCTGCCCCGCGTCGCCCTTGACGTGCCCGCCCGCGGCTGGGTCAACCTGCACTTCTCGCTGCTGCCCGCCTGGCGCGGCGCCGCCCCCGTGCAGCACGCGCTGATGGCGGGCGACGAGATCACCGGCGCGTCCACCTTCCTGATCGAGGAGGGCCTGGACTCCGGCCCCGTCTACGGGACGGTCACCGAGACCGTCCGCCCCACCGACACCAGCGGCGACCTGCTGACCCGGCTGGCCTTCGCCGGTGCCGGTCTGCTCGCGGCCACCATGGACGGCATCGAGGACGGCAGCCTGGAGGCCGTGCCGCAGCCCGCCGAGGGCGTCACCCTGGCCCCGAAGATCACCGTCGAGGACGCGCGGGTCGACTGGACCGCCCCGGCGCTGCGCGTGGACCGGGTGGTGCGCGGCTGCACCCCGGCCCCCGGCGCCTGGACCACCTTCCGGGGCGAGCGGCTCAAGCTCGTGCAGGCCGTCCCCCTGCCCGACCGGAGCGACCTGGCCCCGGGGCAGCTCGCCGCCGGGAAGAACAACGTGTACGTCGGCACCGGCTCGCACGCCGTCGAGCTGCTGTGGGTGCAGGCGCAGGGCAAGAAGCCGATGCGGGCCGCGGACTGGGCGCGCGGGGCGCGGATCACCGAGGGCGAGCGGGTCGGCGACTGACCCGCGCCGCGGCGCCTCCGCATCACCGTTCACCTGCCCGGCGTACGCTGGTGAGCGCACTTCACCCCACACCCGGAGCACCTTTTTCGTGAGCGAGCAGCCTCGTCGTCCCCGCAAAACCGGCAAGCCGTACCGCAGGCCCCAGAAGGACCCCGTCCGCATGCTCGCCTTCGAGGCGCTCAGGGCCGTGGACGAGCGGGACGCGTACGCCAACCTGGTCCTGCCGCCCCTGCTGCGCAAGGCACGGGAGAAGGAGGGCCCCGAGAAGTTCGACGCCCGGGACGCGGCCCTCGCGACCGAGCTGGTGTACGGGACGCTGCGGCGGCAGGGGACGTACGACGCGATCATCGCGGACTGCGTGGACCGGCCGCTGCGCGAGGTCGACCCGCCGGTGCTCGACGTCCTCAGCCTGGGCGTGCACCAGCTGCTGGGGACGCGCATCCCGAGCCACGCCGCCGTCTCCGCCTCCGTGGAGCTGGCGCGGGTCGTGCTCGGGGACGGACGGGCCAAGTTCGTCAACGCCGTGCTGCGCAAGGTCGCGCGGGACGACCTGGACGGCTGGCTGGAGCGGGTCGCCCCGCCCTACGACGAGGATCCCGAGGACCACCTGGCCGTCGTGCACTCGCACCCGCGCTGGGTCGTCTCGGCGCTGTGGGACTCGCTGGGCGGCGGCCGGGCCGGCATCGAGGAACTGCTGGCCGCCGACAACGAGCGCCCCGAGGTCACCCTCGTCGCGCGGCCGGGCCGGGCCACCCGCGAGGAGCTCCTCGGCGAGGAGGCCGCCGTACCGGGGCGCTGGTCGCCGTACGCGGTGCGGCTGAGCGAGGGCGGCGAACCCGGGGCCGTCGAGGCCGTGCGGGAGGGCCGCGCCGGGGTGCAGGACGAGGGCAGCCAGCTGGTCGCCCTGGCCCTCGCCAACGCGCCCCTGGACGGACCGGACCGGCGCTGGCTGGACGGGTGCGCGGGGCCGGGCGGCAAGGCCGCGCTGCTCGGAGCCCTGGCGGCCGAGCGGGGTGCCTTCCTGCTGGCCTCCGAAAAGCAGCCGCACCGCGCCGGGCTCGTGGCCAGGGCCCTGGACGGCAATCCCGGCCCCTACCAGGTGATCGCCGCCGACGGGACCCGCCCGGCGTGGCGGCCCGGGAGCTTCGACCGCGTCCTGGTCGACGTGCCGTGCACGGGCCTGGGCGCCCTGAGACGCCGGCCCGAGGCGCGCTGGCGGCGTCGCCCCGAGGACCTGGACGGCTTCGCCCCGCTCCAGCGCGGGCTGCTGCGCAATGCCCTGGAGGCCGTACGGGTCGGGGGCGTCGTCGCCTACGCGACCTGCTCGCCGCACCTCGCCGAGACCCGCGCCGTCGTCACGGACGTCCTGAAGCAGCACCCCGGCACCGAGCTGCTCGACGCCCGGCCGCTGCTGCCCGGCGTCCCCGGCCTCGGCGAGGGACCCGACGTCCAGCTGTGGCCGCATGTGCACGGCACGGACGCCATGTACCTGGCGCTGCTGCGCCGGACCTCCTGAACGACGTCGTCGGGCGGCTCTAGCGTCTGCTCACCTTCACCCGCTCCCCGCCCGCCAGCTCCGGTTTCAGGTCCACCTGGACCTGATGGGTGGTCTGGTGGTCGACGGAGCCGCCCAGTTCGGCCGTCACCACGCCGATACGGACGCCGCCCCGGCCGCTGCCCGCGCGGTGGACCTGCACGGTGAAGGTCAGGCTCACGTTCTCCACGGCGAAACCGAGGTCCCGGCCCTCCGCGTCGGCGCGGGCCTCCTCCAGTTCGCCCCGGATCCGGCCGATCACCTCGGCCAGTCCCACGAAACCCGGTTCGTTCGTCAATTCGCCTCCGTACAAAGCCCGTTCACTCTTGTCGCAGCAGTATGCGACAGGAGCAGACGCCCGTATAGTTCGCATATGGCTGCTGGCGGGGGAGGCCCGGCCGTCTCGCCGATGGCGACGCCGAGCTGGGCGGTGCGGATCCGGGGAGCGGACGGGGAGATCGCGGGGGCCGGCATTCTGCTGACTCCGCAATGGGTGCTCACCTGCGCCCACGTGGTGGACCGGACGGCGGACGTGATGACCGCGGAGTTCGTCGGCGCGGTCGGCCACGGCGTGCCCGCGGTCCCCGCCAGGCTGGAGCGCGACGCCTACGTGCCGGAGACGCTGGACGCCGACGGGGACCCCAGCGGCGACGTGGCGCTGCTGCGGCTGGAGCGGCCCCGCCCCGCCGAGGAAACGGTTCGGCTGCACCGGCTGTCCGCACCCAACCGTGAGGTGCGGATGTACGGCTTCCCGTACGAGCACAACGGCGGCATCTGGTTCCGCGCCACCGCCGTCGGGGTCTGCGGACGCGACGGACAGGTGCAGCTGATCCCGGCCAGCCCCGGTGAACTGGCCAGCCCGGGGTGCAGCGGTGCGGGCGTCGCCGACAGCGACACCGGCGAGGTCATCGGCATGGTGCTCAGCGGCCAGGAGGACCGGCACGGCAACCGGTTCTCCTTCATGAGTCCCGTCGAGACCATCGTGCGCCACCTGCCCCGGCTCGACCCCGTCACCACGGGCCCCAGCGCCGTCGACCCCCAACTGCGGTCCACCGCCGACGACATACTGCCGGAGCTGCTCGACCGGCCGTTCGCCCAGCGTCTCGCCGCCTGGCTGCGCGACGACGGCAGCCAGGTGAAGATCAGCGTCGTCCGGCACGGCGACGCGGCGCGCGAGGCCACCCTGCGCCGCGCCATCACCCTCGCCGACCGCGAGCTGCGCACACCGGTCTCCGTCGACCGGGCCTCGCTCGACCCGCCGGGCACCGTCCCGTCGGCCGGCGGTCACGACCTCGCCGTCTACGCGGAGGGGCGGACCTCGGCCGGAATCGCCGAGCGGATCGCCGAACGCCTGGGGCTGCCGCACCCGGAGGAAGCCCCGCTGGAACGCATCCGCGCCGCGAGGGCCATCCTGAACCTGGTCGTCGTCGGAGTCGACGAGGCGGTCGATCCGCTCGGCGTGCTCGACCTGCTGGACGTGCTGCGTGCCGACGGCAGCCGCCTGCTGCTCGTCCTGCGCACGGCCGGGGACTGCCACCGCCGGGCCCGCGAGCAACTGCTCACCGAGCCCGAGCGGGGGCGGCGTGCCCGGCTCGTCGAGCGGCTGAAGGAGATCACCGGTCCGCTCGCCGAGGACCTGCGCGAACGCCTCGCCGCCGTGGCGCCCCAGGGCCTGCGCCCCCTCGACTCCGACCTGGTGGCCGCACACGCCGCCCTCGCCGACCTGCTCCGCGCGGCGGACGCTGCGGATCACGACGGGGAAGGCCAAGGGGAAGCGCTCCCCGGACCCGGCCCGGACCTCGCGCGGTACGAGCGGCTGGCCGACCGGGTCGAGGGCCGGCTGACGGCGGGTGTCGCGGCACTCGACCGGCTCCGCGACCGGCGCGACGAACTCGCCGGGCGCCTGCGGAGCTACCAGGTCATGCACCAGCACTCCCTGCGGGGCGAGGAGGACCCGGCGGTGGACGGCCTCTACCTCCGGGCCCACACCCTGCTCCGGGCGAGGCCCTGCGACGTGCGCGCGGCGGAAGCGGCGGTGGACGCCTACACCCGGCGCGTCGACGGCCACGCCGGAGCCACCGGACCGGTCGCCCGGGACGGGCACGGCGCCCGGGACGGTCACGAGGACGGGTACGGGTCCGGTGACGGCCGCGGAGCCCGGGACGGGGACAGCGGGGAGGACGGCCGCGGAGCCAGAGACGCGTACGGCGCCCGGGACGTCCACGGCGCCCGGGACGGGCATGGCCGAGGAGACGACGGCCGCGGTGCCCGGCCTGGTCACGGGACCGGGGACGGTCGCGGGGCCGGGGATGGCGGAGGGGACGGGCAGCGAGCCGGGGACGGTCACGGCGCCCGGGACGGCTGCGGCGCCGGGGACGGCTGCGGCGCCCGGGACGGGTACGGCGCCCGGGACGGGTACGGCGCCGGGGACGGCTGCGGCGCCCGGGACGGGTACGGCGGAGGGGATGCGTCATGACACCGAGAAGGTCCCGGCGCGACCCGCGGCCGCACGGGGAGCCCGCGGCATGAGCGGAAGAGCCTGCGCCAGAGCCGACTGCCGGGGCGGCCACATCATGGTCACCGGGTTCTGCGACACCTGCTTCCGCCGTCCCCTCGCGCCCGAGCCCACCGCCACTCCACCCGATCCCGACCCCGACCCGGCCGGACCCGACGCACGGGGCCCCCGGCCCGCGCAGGGCCCGGGGGCCCCGGCCGCCGGAGAGCTGGACCGCGACGGACTGCTGGTCCTGCCCCACCTCCCCTCCCCGGACCCCTCCGAGGCCGCCGACACCGTCGCCCGGCCCCCCACCGGCGGCCGGCGCTGCGGCGTCGACAACTGCGCCGGCACCATCGGTGTCTCCTACGACGGCGGCCCCGCGCCCGACCACGGGTTCTGCCCCGAGTGCGGGACCGAGTACTCGTTCCGGCCGAAGCTGCGCCCCGGAGACCGGGTCGCCGGGCACTACGCGGTGCTCGGCTACCTCGCCGTCGGCGGCCACGGCTGGGTCTACCTCGCCGAGGACACCCGGGTGCCCGGCCTGCACGTCGTCCTCAAGGGCCTGATCAACACCGGCGACGCCGTGGCCCGCCGGGCGGCCGTCGAGGAGCGCCGCTCGCTCACCACGCTGCACCACCGCGACATCGTCCGCATCGTCACCCACGTCCAGCACCAGGTACCCGGCGACGCCGAACCGACCGGCTACATCGTGATGGAGTACGTCGGCGGCCGGTCCCTGTCCTGGATCCGCTTCGCCCCCGAGGAGGAGCTGGCGCGGCTGTTCGGCACCGGCGGCTTCGAGTTCGGGCACGTCATCACCTACGGCTGCAAGATCCTCGGCGCCCTGGAGTACCTGCACGACCGGGGCCTGCTGTACTGCGACATGAAGCCCGAGAACGTCATCCACTACGGCCGGGAGATCAAGGTCATCGACCTGGGCGCCATCCGCCGGATCGACGACCGCTCCTCCGGGCTCGTCCACACCCACGGATACGCCCCGCCGAAGCGCGAACGCGACCGGCGCGGACTCGACGTCGACAGCGACCTGTACACCGTCGGCCGGACCCTCAAGGTGCTCGCCGAACGCGCCGCCCGGCCCGCCGGACTGGCCGCCCGCTCCTTCGAGGCGCTGATCCGCCGCGCCACCCACCCCGAGCCCGCCGCCCGGTTCCGTTCCGCGGCCGAGATGGCCCGCCAGCTGTGGGAGGTGCTGCGCGAGGACCAGGCACTCGGCGGGCGCGAACCGTATCCCGAGCGCTCCACCCGCTTCGAGCCCACCGCGGCGGTCTTCGGCGCCGCCCTCGGCACCGTCCCGGCGCTCCAGTGGTGGACCCGACGCCCCGGAACCGGGACACCCGAGCTGCCGGCCGGCGCCCCCGAACCCCGGGCGGCGGCCCGGGCCCTGCCGGTCCCGCTCCCCGACGCCTCGGACCCGGCGGCCGTACTGCTCGGCGGGCTCGCCGCGGACACCCCCGACCGCATCGCCGAACGGTCGGCGGGCGACCCGGCGCTGCGGACCGTGGAGACGGCGCTGTGGCTGTGCCGCGCCTACCTGGAGGCCGGGGACGCCGCGCGGGCCGAGGAGTGGGTGGCCCGCGCCAAGGGGTGGAGCGGCGACTACGACTGGCGGATCTTCTGGCACCGGGGACTGATCCACCTCACGCGCGACGCGGTGGACAAGGCGGAGGACGAGTTCGCCGCCACCTACGCGGCCCTGCCCGGCGAGGCGGCGCCCAAGCTGGCGCTCGGCTTCTGCGCCGAGTACCTCGCGGAGCGGCCCCGCGAGTCCGCCGGAGAAGGAGGCGGACCGGCCGACGCGCAGGCGGCCGCACGGATGCGGGCGCGTCAGGCGCAGGCCGAGGAGTTCTACGAGGCCGTCCTGCGCCGCGACCCCACCCAGGGCAGCGCCGCCTTCGGACTGGCCCGGGTCCGGCTGCGCCGCGCCGGACGCCGCCCGGCCGTCGACGTCCTGGACGGCGTGCCCACCACCTCCCGGCACTACGACGCCGCCCGCGTCGCGGCGGTGCGGATCCTGACCGGCAGGCTGCCGGACCGGCCCGCCCCGCTCGCCGCCGAACTGCGCGAGGCCGCCGAACGGCTGGCGGGGCTGCACCTGGACGGCAGCGGGTCCTGGGACCGGCTGGTCACCGAACTGCGCGAGCACGCGCTCGCCTGCCGCCCGCCCGGCGGCTGGGGGAGCGGCTTCCCCGCCGGCGAGCTGTGCGGCCCACAGGACACCGAGGAGGCGCTGCGCCGGCTGCTGTCCGCGTCGCTCAGACGCCTCGCCGACCAGGCGGGTGGCGTCGGCGAGCGCGGCGACCTGCTGGACACCGCGTACGCGGTGCTCCCGGCACCGGCCGGGCTGCGCGAGCTGGTGCGGGGGTGGCGGCGTACGGCGTGAGCACGCGAGCACGTGACGGTGCGAGGCAGCGACGACGTGGGCGAGGGGGCACGCAGACGTGGAGACAGGAACGCCCCGGACGGGCGAGGCGGCCGGACAGGTGGCCGCCGGACTGGAGATCAGCCAGTGGAAGTACCTGCCCGGCGAGGCGGGCGACCCGCAGATGCACGCCATCCTCAGCGTGCGCGTGGACGGCACCGGGGGCGACGGCCACCCGGGCGGCCCGGTACTCGCGCAGGTGCTGGTCATGGACTGCTCCAGCTCGATGACCTGGCCGGTGGAGAAACTGCACGCGGCACAGCGGGCGGCCGTCGCGGCGATCCGCAAGCTCCCCGACGGCACCCCGTTCGCGGTGGTCCGGGGCAACGAGCAGGCGGCCGTGGTGTACCCGGACACCCCGCGCATGGCCCGCGCTTCCGCCCGCACCCGGTCGCGGGCGGAACGCGCCGTGCGCGAGACGGTCGCGGGCGGCGGCACCTGCATCGGCGCCTGGCTGGACCTGAGCCGCCGGCTGCTGACGGAGCAGGACGCCCCCATCGGGCACGTCCTGCTGCTCACCGACGGCAAGAACCAGCACGACGAGCAGATGCCGCTCGCCCGGGTGCTGGAGGAGTGCGCGGGCCGGTTCGTCTGCGACGCCTGGGGCATCGGTGACGGCTGGGACGGCCGGGAACTGCTGCGGATCACCAGCCGACTGCACGGCAGCGCCTCGTCCGTGCGCGAGGAGGAGGCCCTGCCCGGTGAGTACGAGCAGCTGATGAACCGCCTGCTCACCAAGACCGTCCCCGAACTGGTCGTCTCCGTGACCGCCATGCCCGGGTGCACCGTGCGCTACCTCAAACAGGTCTTCCCCACCGAGGCGGAGCTGACCGCCGAGGACGGCACCGGCCGGTTCGTCACCCGGGCCTGGGGCGACGAGACGCGCCGCTACCAGCTGTGCCTGGCCGCCGACCCGACCGGCCGCCCACGGGGGGAGGACCTCCAGCTCGCCGTGGTCGCCGTCGACGTACCCGGCGGCCGCGAGGTCCGGCTGCCGCCGCCGCGGCCCTGCCTGGTGCACTGGACCGACGACCCGGCCCTGTCCCGGCACACCGACGCCCAGGTCGAGCACTTCGAGCAGCACCAGCGGCTCGGCGAGGCCGTCGCCGCCGCCACCGACGCCCACCGCCGAGGACAGCGCGACCTGGCCGAACAGCAGCTCGGCCGGGCCGTGCGGCTCGCCCACGCCATGGGCGCCGACGAGCAGCTGACCCGGCTGGCCCGGCTGGTGCGGATCCAGGACGCGCCGTCCGGCCGGGTCGCCCTGCGCCCCGAGGTCACGGCCGTCGACTTCCAGCACCTGATCACCGCGAGCAGCCACAGCACCTACGGCCCCGCATCCGGCACCGGCACCGGCGTCGGGACCGGCTCCGGTGCGGCAGGCGGCGCGCCGGGCGGCGGGGCCACCGTGCCCTGCCCGGCCTGCTCGCGGAAGGCTCCGGCGGCCGCCCGGTTCTGCCCGGCCTGCGGCCACCGCTTCGGGGCGCGGCCGTGAGCACCACCGGCCGGGACCTCGTCCGCAGACTCAGGCTGCTGCTCGTGCTGGCGACCGCGACCACCCTCGCGCTGTTCTTCGCCTACCGCGGCGTGCACGACGACACCGTTCCGCTGTCCACCGCGAGCACGCCCGGAATCCGCGCCGTCGACACCGCGCAGAGCGCGCTGCGCCAGGCGAACGCCGTGGTCCGCGAGACCGGCGCCGAGGGGGACACCAGCGGCGAGTTCCTCACCCAGGTCTCGGTCGCCCAGCAGAGCCTCGCCCTGGCCGCCTCGGAGAACGTCACCGGCCTGGCGGGCCGCCACGACGTCCAGACCGTCACCGGGCTGATCGCCGTCTACTCGGGCTGGGTGGAGCGCCGGGGCCGCGAACCGGAGGGCTCACCGCTGCGCGCGGCCTTCCTCCACTACGCCGAGAAGGTCCTCGGTCTCGAGGCCGAGGCCGGAACCGAGGGCGACATCATGAGCCGCCTGGACGCCCTGCGCGGCGAACAGCTGGCCGAGGCCCGGCGGCAGGCCGCCTTCCCCTGGCAGCTGTGGCTCGGCTGGTGCACGGTCGCGGTGCTGTACGCGGCCCTGTGCGGGGCGCTGCTGGAGAGCCAGCGGTTCCTGCGGCGCCGCTTCCGGCGGCCCGTGCAACTGCGGTTGCTGGCCGCCACCGCGGTGTGCGCCGTCGGCGTGCCCGTACTGGCCTGGCAGACCGTCTCGGCACACCGAGCGATGACCGACTCCGTCGCCGAGGTACGGGTGCCGCCGGCCGCCCCGGAGGCCATCCCCGAGGTGGCCGACGAGGTGCAGGGCGCGCTCGCGGACGCCGGGTTCTGGGCCTCGCTGTCCGACTGGATACTGCTGGGAGGGGCCGTGGTGGTGGCGCTGACGCTGTGGGGGCTGTGGCCGCGGATCGCCGAGTACCGGTTCCGGGGACGGCGATGAGCCGCCCGGGCGCCCGCACCCTGGGCATCCTCTGCGTCTGTCTGGTCCTGCTCGGCGCCGGGGTGTACGCCGGGGTGCGCTGGGCGCGCGACTGGCAGGGCTCGGTCACCCTGCTCGCCAACTGGAGCGGCACGGAACGCGAGCAGTTCGAGGAGCACGTCATCGAGCCGTTCGAGGAGAAGTACCGGATCGACGTCGTCTACCAGGGCAGCTCCGCGCTCAGCCAGGTGCTGGCCGCCGACATGGCGGCCGGCAACCCGCCCGACGTGGCGGTGCTGCCCGGCCCCGGCGAACTGCTCGCCTACGCCGTCGACGGCCGGCTCCACCCGCTGGACGGCCTCTTCGACGCCGGGGACTACGACCGGTTCTGGGCTCCCGAGGTCACCGTGCCGGGGCAGGGCGCCCACACGTACTGGCTGCCCGTGAAGACCGGCCTCAAGAGCATGGTCTGGTACGCCGGACCGGCACCGACGGCCGGGACGGCCGGCCCTCCCGCACGGTGGTGCGCAGGCCTGGAGTCCGGCGCGACGTCCGGCTGGCCGGGCACGGACTGGGTCGAGGACATCCTGCTCCAGCAGGCCGGCCCACGGGTGTACGAGGAGTGGGCCAACGGCAGGCTGCCGTGGACCGACGACGCCGTGCGCAAGGCCTGGACGACCTGGGCCGACCTGGTGGGCGCGGGCGACCGAGCCCGCGTCGAGCAGGTGCTGACCACCGCCTTCGACGCCGACTGCGCGCCGGGCAGCCTGGAACACCAGGGTTCCTTCCGCGCCGGGCACTGGCGGCAGGAGGGCGGCGACCACGTCCACTCCTCCGAGGTCGTGCCCGGGGCCGGAGCGGACGCCGGCGCCTGGGAGGTCTCCGGCGACCTCGCGGCCGTACTGAACCCGACCCCGGAGGCCGAGCGGCTGATCCGCTACCTCGCCGATCCGGACACCGCGCTGCCGGAGTACACGGCGAACAGGTCGGCCGCGGCCGACGCCGACCAGGACGCCACCGAGCGGGAGATCTGGGCCATCCTGCGCGAACCCGGCCGGACCCGCTGCTGGGACGCCTCCGACGCGATGCCCCGCACCACCCGCGACGCCTTCCACCTGGCAGTACTGCGCACCTTCGCCGACCCGACGGCCCTGGACACCCGCCTCAGAGAACTGGACCGCCTGCGCGAACCCCAGAACCTCCCTGTCTGCGGCGCCGTCTGAACGGGGGCTTCTTGTAGTCCGCGTCCACTGGACGCGCCCCAGAGGGGCGCGGGGAACTGCGCGAGCAACCCGCCACCGGGCCCGCGGCCGACGAACAACCCCGACCACCCCGGACCCATCCCGGCCCACCCCCGGAGGGCATGGCAGGCTTGGGCCCATGGCCGCGCAGATCAACCCCAGCATCCTGTCCGCCGACTTCGCCCGCCTCGCGGACGAGGCCAAGGCGGTCGAGGGAGCCGACTGGCTCCACGTCGACGTCATGGACAACCACTTCGTCCCGAACCTCACGCTCGGTGTGCCGGTGGTCGAGTCCCTGGCCCGCGCGACCGACACCCCGCTCGACTGCCACCTGATGATCGAGGCCCCCGACCGCTGGGCGCCGCAGTACGTGGAGGCGGGCGCCGGTTCCGTCACCTTCCACGCCGAGGCGGCCGCCGCGCCGGTGCGGCTGGCCCGGGAGATCCGGGCCAAGGGCGCCCACGCGTCCATGGCGCTCAAGCCCGCGACGCCGGTCGAGCCCTACGAGGACCTGCTCCCCGAACTCGACATGCTGCTGATCATGACGGTTGAACCCGGCTTCGGTGGGCAGGCGTTCCTGGACATCATGCTTCCCAAGATCCGCCGCACCCGTGAGCTGATCAAGAAGCACGGTCTGGAGCTGTGGCTCCAGGTCGACGGCGGTGTCTCGGCGGCCACGATCGAGCGGTGCGCCGACGCCGGAGCCGACGTCTTCGTCGCGGGGTCCGCGGTGTACGGGGCGTCCGACCCGGCCGAGGCGGTACGTGCACTGCGCACGCAGGCAGACGCGGCGACCGCCGAGGCATCCTGGTCCTGCGACCACTGAGGAACAGAAAGTGAACGGCTCCCACCAGGGCTGATCAAGTGCGCCGAATCTGCAAGGATGAACGGCGTATCCAGAGTGTGAACAGCAGTGAGGAGATCGCCGTGTCGGGTATGTCGGCGGGCCGTTCAGCCATGCGGATGGGACCCGCTGAGCTGGTCCAGGCGGCGGCCATGGCCCGCCGCTTCTACCTCGAGGGCAAGTCCAAGATCCAGATCGCGGAGGAGTTCGGCGTCAGCCGCTTCAAGGTGGCCAGGGTTCTCGAGACCGCCCTCGAGCGGGACCTTGTACGCATCGAGATCCGGGTGCCGGCCGAGCTGGACGCCGAGCGCTCGGACGCGCTGCGCGCCCGCTACGGGCTGCGGCACGCCGTCGTGGTGGAGTCCCCGGCCGACGCCGAGGAGACACCCGACCCGGAGAACCTGGGGGAGGTGGCCGCCGACCTGCTCGGCGAGCTGGTCAACGAGGGCGACGTGCTGGGCCTGGCCTGGGGCCGGTCCACCATCCACATGGCGGCGGCGCTCGACCGGCTGCCGCCGTGCACCGTGGTGCAGCTGACGGGCGTGTACGACGCCGGGACCGCCGAGCGCGGCTCGGTGGAGGCCGTGCGCCGCGCCGCCCAGGTGTCGGGCGGCGACGCCCACCCCATCTACGCGCCGATGCTGCTGCCGGACGCGGCCACCGCGCAGGCGCTGCGGCACCAGACCGGGATCGCCCGGGCCTTCGAGTACTTCGACAAGGTCACGGTCGCCTGCGTCTCCATCGGCTCCTGGGAGCCCGGCATCTCGACCGTGCACGACATGCTCAGCGACGAGGAGCGCGCGCACTACGCCTCGCTCGGGGTCGCCGCCGAGATGTCCGCGCACCTCTTCGACGCCGAAGGGCGCCGGGTCGGGCGGGACCTGGGGGAGCGGTGCATCACCGTCAAGGCCGACCAGCTCCGGCGTATCCCCGAGGTCGTCGCGATCGCGGGCGGGCAGCGCAAGGCGGCGGCCATCGACGCGGTGCTGCGCTCCGGTCTCGTCACCAGCCTGGTCACGGACACGTCGGCCGCGGACTACCTGATGACGGTCGGCTCGGCACCGAAGTCGACGCTCAACCGGACCGACCCCGACGGAATCTGACGGCCGGTCGGCACGGGAGAGCAGAGAGCAGAGAGAGCAGAGAGCACGGAGAAGGGGCGCGGGACATGACCGAGGACTCCGCGGGACGGCTCGTGGTCACGCTGGACCTCGGCGGGGTCACGGACAAAGCGGGCCTGATGGACCGCTGCGCCCGTGACCTGGCGCTGCCCGACCGGTTCGGCCGGAACTGGGACTCCCTCGCCGACTCCCTCGCCGACCCCTCCGTGTGGCCCGAGGGCGCCGCCGACCGGGGTCTGGTCCTCGTCGTGGCGGGCTGGCGGGCGTACGCCGAGGCGCGGCCGGACGAGTGGGCCGTCGCCGAGGAGGTCTTCGCCGAGGCCACCGACCGCGGCCCGGGGCTGTTCGTCACCCTCGGCCCTGGAGGATCCTCCAGGGAGGCCGCTGACCAGCCTGGATGATCTGCCCGGGGATTATCGGCCACCCGTCATGGGACAATGAAGTACGTGCTCTTTCCCCCTGGCTGACCTGTCCGGGGGCCACCTCTGATCGACTGGGATGTGCAGCACGTGCGTTTCCTCAATGACATCCAGCCCTCGTACGACCTGACGTACGACGACGTGTTCATGGTGCCGAGCCGCTCCGCCGTCGGCTCCCGGCAGGGCGTGGACCTCGGCTCCCCGGACGGCACGGGCACCACGATCCCGCTGGTCGTCGCCAACATGACCGCCATCGCGGGCCGCCGGATGGCCGAGACGGTGGCCCGGCGCGGCGGCCTCGTGGTCATCCCGCAGGACATCCCGATCGAGGTCGTCACCGACGTCGTCTCCTGGGTGAAGAGCCGCCACCACGTCCTGGACACCCCGATCGTGCTGGCCCCGCACCAGACCGTCGCCGACGCGCTGGCCCTGCTGCCCAAGCGCGCGCACAACGCGGGCGTCGTCGTGGACGAGGACGGCAAGCCGGTCGGCGTGGTCACCGACACCGACCTGAACGGCGTGGACCGCTTCACCCAGCTCGAGGAGGTCATGTCCAAGGACCTGATCCTCATCGACGCCGACCTGGACCCGCGCGAGGCCTTCAACACCCTCGACGCGGCCAACCGGCGCTACGCGCCCGCCGTGGACGAGGACGGCCGTCTCGCCGGCATCCTCACCCGCAAGGGCGCGCTGCGCGCCACCCTGTACACCCCGGCCGTCGACGCACAGGGCAGGCTCCGCATCGCCGCCGCCGTCGGCATCAACGGCGACGTGGCCGGCAAGGCCAAGCAACTCCTCGACGCGGGTGTGGACACCCTCGTCATCGACACCGCGCACGGCCACCAGGAATCGATGATCAGCGCCGTCAAGGTGGTGCGCGACCTCGACCCGCGGGTCCCGATCGTCGCGGGCAACATCGTCTCCGCCCAGGGTGTGCGCGACCTGATCGAGGCGGGCGCCGACATCATCAAGGTCGGCGTCGGCCCCGGTGCCATGTGCACCACCCGCATGATGACCGGCGTGGGCCGGCCGCAGTTCTCCGCCGTCCTGGAGTGCGCCGCCGAGGCGAAGAAGTACGGCAAGCACGTGTGGGCCGACGGCGGCGTCCGCCACCCGCGCGACGTGGCGATGGCCCTCGCGGCCGGCGCCTCCAACGTGATGGTCGGCTCCTGGTTCGCGGGCACCTACGAGTCCCCGGGCGACCTCCAGCACGACGCCAACGGCCGCGCCTACAAGGAGTCCTTCGGCATGGCCTCCGCGCGCGCGGTGCGCAACCGCACCTCGGAGGAGTCGGCGTACGACCGGGCCCGCAAGGCGCTGTTCGAGGAGGGCATCTCCACCTCGCGGATGTTCCTCGACCCGGCCCGGCCCGGCGTCGAGGACCTGATCGACGCGATCATCGCGGGCGTCCGCTCGTCCTGCACCTACGCCGGGGCCGGCTCCCTGGAGGAGTTCACGGAGAAGGCCATCGTCGGCATCCAGAGCGCCGCCGGTTACGCCGAGGGCAAGCCGCTGCACGCCAGCTGGAGCTGACCGGCGCCCGGCACGTCCACCGTCCCGTCAGGCCTGCTTGACGTCAGGCAGGCTTGACGCGACGCTGGACGCATGACGACACCGCAGAGCATCGAGCCGCAGCACACCCTGCTGACCGCCGTGGCCCGCCTCGACGAGCTGCGCGCCCGCGAGTCCCTCGCCGGGTTCGGCAGCGACGACGAGGCCCTGGACCGCCCCCAGCTCCTGGAGCTGCTCGCACTGAGCGAGGTGGTCGCCCGCAAGGCCGCCTACGGGCGCCAGCTCACCGTCCGCGCCGCCCGCGAGGCCGGTGCCTCCTGGGCGCAGATCGGCGCCGCCCTCGGCACCAGCAAGCAGGCCGCCTGGGAGGCGCACACGCGCTGGATCGATGCTCAGGAGGCCGCCTGCGGCCAACCCGGGCAGATCGGCTTCGACGCCGCGGACGCGGCCGAGGCACGCGCCGCCGCGGGCGAGCCGGACGGCCACTGACCAGGCCCGATCCACCGCCGTCGCCCCCCCCGGCGCACCACCGCACACCCCCGCGCGCAACGAACACCCGCGCTGCCGCGCCGAACGCAACGATCGTGCCCGAACGCGCAAGGTTGCTGCATTACCGGGGCACCGCCCCGCTCGTAGTGTTCTGCGCTGTACGTGGCGTGGCGGGGACCCCGCTCGGTGGGTCCCCGTTCTGCACGAGCGCGCCCGCCGGTCCCCGCCGCTCCCCAGACCCGCCGGGAGCCGTCCGCCCACCCCGGCGGCCCGACCGGCAGCGACAAAGGAGTCAACGCGTGCTCGACCAAGGCGCACCCCCGCCCCACGACGCATCGGCCGTCCCACCGTCCCCGGGCCTGGCCGCGCGCCTCATGCGCCGCAAGCCGGTGGAACGCCTGGTCGCCGAGGGCGGCCAGGGCGAGGGCGGCAGCCTCCGCCGCTCCCTCGGCCTCTGGCAGCTCACGATGATCAGCATCGGAGCCACCCTCGGCACCGGCATCTTCGTCGTCCTCGGCGAGGCCGTCCCCAAGGCCGGCCCGGCCGTCACGCTGTCCTTCGTCATCGCGGGCCTCACCGCGCTCTTCTCGGCCCTGTCCTACGCCGAGCTGGCCGGCACCATCCCGGTCGCCGGATCCTCGTACTCGTACGCCTACGCCACCATGGGCGAACTGGTCGCCTGGATCTGCGGCTGGTGCCTGGTCCTGGAGTACGGCGTGTCCGTGGCCGCCGTCGCCGTCGGCTGGGGCGAGTACCTGAACGAGCTGCTCGACGGCACCATCGGCGTCACCCTCCCCGCGGCCCTGTCGGCACCGCCCGGCGACGGCGGCATCTTCAACCTGCCCGCGCTGATCGTCGTGCTCCTCGCCATGACGTTCCTGCTCGGCGGCGCCCGTGAGTCCGCCCGCGCCAACACGATCATGGTCGTCGTCAAGATCGCGGCCCTGGTGCTCTTCTGCGCGATCGGCGTGCAGGGCTTCCGCCCCGGCAACTACGAGCACTTCATGCCGCTCGGCATGGCCGGGGTCAGCGCGGCAGGTGCGACGCTCTTCTTCTCCTACATCGGCTTCGACGCCGCCTCCACCGCGGGCGAGGAGGCCAAGAACGCCCAGCGCGACCTGCCCCGCGCGATCATGCTGTCCCTGGTCATCGTCACGGTGCTGTACGTCCTGGTCGCGGCCGTCGCCGTCGGCGCCAAGCCCTGGCGGACCTTCACCGACTCCGAGGCGTCCCTCGCGCAGATCATGACCGACGTCACCGGGCAGACCTTCTGGGGCACCCTGCTGGCCTTCTGCGCGGTCGTCGCCATCGCCAGCGTCGTACTGACCGTCCTCTACGGCCAGACCCGCGTCCTGTTCGCCATGTCCCGCGACGGACTGGTGCCCAAGGTCTTCTCCAAGGTCCACCCGAAGACCGGCGCGCCCCGCGCCAACACGCTGATCGTCTCCCTGTTCTGCGGCGTCCTCGCCGCCGCCGTCCCGCTCGGCCAGCTCGCCGACGCCACCAGCATCGGCACCCTCTTCGCCTTCGCGCTCGTCAACGTCGCCGTCGTGGTGCTGCGCCGGACCCGTCCCGAGATGCGCCGCACCTTCCGGGTGCCGTTGTCGCCGGTCCTGCCCGCGCTGGGCTTCGGCCTCTGCGTCTGGATGATGGGGAGCCTGTCCACCGTCACCTGGGTGGTCTTCGGTGTCTGGATGGCCGTCGGGCTCGTGTTCTACTTCGTGTACGGCCACCGCCGCTCCCGACTCGCCACACCGGTCCCGTCCGAGGCCCGGACGCACCAGAAGTGAAGTGAACGACCCGCAGTGCTGAACGATCTCGACGAACGCATCGTGCACGCCCTCGCCGAGGACGCCCGCCGCTCCTACGCGGACATCGGGCAGTCGGTCGGCCTGTCCGCACCCGCCGTCAAACGGCGCGTGGACCGGCTGCGCGCCACCGGCGCCATCACCGGCTTCACCGTCCGCGTCGACCCCGCCGCGCTCGGCTGGGAGACCGAGGGGTTCGTCGAGATCTTCTGCCGCCGCAACACCTCGCCGGAGACCATCCAGCGGGGCCTGGAGCGCTACCAGGAGGTCGTGGCCGCGTCCACCGTCACCGGGGACGCCGACGCGGTCGCCCAGGTCTTCGCCTCCGACATGCGGCACTTCGAGCGGGTCCTGGAGCGGATCGCCGGGGAGCCCTTCGTGGAGCGCACCAAGTCCGTGCTGGTGCTCTCGCCGCTGCTGCGGCGCTTCTCGTCGGGCTCGCCCACGTAATCCCATGGGCAGGACACCGGCCGGCGTCTAGCATCGGTGCCATGAGCCGACGACATTGATCCCCCCGCGCCACCCGTAGCGCCTCCTCCCGAGGGCCGCCCCGGACGCCGTACTCCGGTGTCCGATCCGCCCCCTCGGGAAGGCCTCATGACCGTCTCACCTCTGCCCGAGCGTGCCGCCACCGCGCCCGCCGGAACCCGCCGGCTCGTGCGCACGCTGTACGCCTCCGCGTTCTGCGACGAGTTCGTCCTGCTCTACCCGGTGTACGCCCTGCTGTTCAGCGACACCGGCCTGTCCGTCTGGCAGACGGCCTCGCTGTTCGGCCTGTGGTCGCTGACCGGCATCCTGCTCGAAGTGCCCTCCGGCGCCTGGGCCGACGCCGTCTCCCGGCGGCTGCTGCTGATCCTCGGCCCGCTGCTCACCGCCGCCGGCTTCGCACTGTGGGTGCTCGCGCCCTCCTACGGCGCCTTCGCGCTCGGCTTCGTGCTGTGGGGCGCCGGCGGCGCGCTCGGCTCGGGCGCGCTGGAGGCGCTGGTCTACGACGAACTCGAGCGGGCCGGCGCGGCCGGCCACTACGCCCGCGTCATGGGCCGGGCCCGGGCGATCGGCATCGCCGCGACCATGTCCGCCATGGGCCTGGCCGGCCCGGTGTTCGCCCTGGGCGGCTACGACGCGGTGGGCGCCGCGAGCGTGCTCGCCTGTCTGGCGGCGGCGGCCGTGGCCACCCGGTTCCCCGAGCACCGGACACCCTCCGGCGGCGGCGAACGCTGGTCCGCGACCCTGCGCGCGGGACTCGCCGACGCCCGCGCCGACCGGTCCGTGCGCGGTGCGCTGCTCCTCGTGCCGGCCGTGACCGCGGTGTGGGGCGCGCTCGACGAGTACACGCCGCTGCTGGCGCACGACACCGGCGTGGCGGCCGAGACCGTGCCCTGGCTGCTGCTGGTGATCTGGGCCGGAGCCACGGCCGGCAGCCTGCTGGCCGGTGCGGCGGAGCGCCTGACCGCCAACGGGTTCGCCGCGCTGCTCACCGGTTCCGCGCTCGCCCTGGCCGTGGGCGGCCTGGCCGGCACACCGGCCGCCCTGGTCCTGGTGGCCCTCGCCTTCGGCGGCTTCCAGCTGGCGACCGTGCTGGCCGACGCCCGCCTCCAGCAGCGCATCGACGACACCGGGCGGGCCACCCTGACCTCGGTCGCGGGCCTCGGCACCGAGCTGGGCAACCTCGCCACCTACGGCGCCTACGCGGCGGCGGCCACGGCATGGGGCCACGGCACCGCCTTCGCGCTCTCCGCGCTGCCCTACGTCCTGACGGCGCTGCTGCTGGCCGGCGCCGCCCGGACTACAGCCGCGGCTGCCAGGGCACGACGTCGAAGTCGCCGGTCCCCTTCCTGACCTTCTCGAAGGGCGCCGACCCCACGCACCGGGGCGGCTCCCCGCCCTCCGCGGGGCTGCCCGCCGCCGCCCAGCTGTTGCCGAGCCGGTCGTGGCGGCCCACGGTGGCCTCGGCCGCCAGAGGGGCGTCGAAGGTGAAGGTGACGTCGTCCCCCGCCGACCGGTACGGCTTGGCGGTGCCGGTCTGGGCGGCGGCCTCCCTCGGGGCGGGCCGTCGTGCGGTCTCCCGTCGGGGCCGGCGGCGACGGCCGCGCCCGTGGTGGCGGGGGTGAGCAGCAGGGCGGCGCAGAGCGCGGCGACCGTTGGGGCGGCGTCTCATGGCGGTCGTCCCCCCTGGACCGAAGCCGGTGAACCGAACGGTCACCACGGTCCCGGCGCCGCGCCCGCGCCCCATCGCGCCCGGGACGGGAGCCGCCTGCGCCGCGCGGCGGGGAGGGCCGCCCCGGTCTGATCCCCGAGGACGAGTACCGCACCCGCCGGAGGGTGCGCAACGAATCGCCGTGGGGTGCCCCGGGCACGCAACGATCCGCTCACCGGCGCGCAACAGGTCCGTCTTGTCCGGCCGAGTCCGCCGACCGTACCGTCTATCTGGCCCCCTGAACCCCCCTCGTGACCGGTGAGGAACACGCATGCGCACCGCCCTGCTCCAGAGCTCCGGCCGCCCCGGCTCCACCGCCGAGAACCTCGAGGTCCTCGACGAGGCCGCGGGCCGCGCCGCAGCCGCGGGAGCCGCGCTGCTCGTCACCTCCGAGCTGTTCCTGACCGGATACGCCATCGGAGACGCCGTCGGCGTCCTCGCCGAGCCCGCCGACGGCGACGCGGCCGACGCCGTCGCGGAGATCGCCGGGCGCCACGGCCTGGCCGTCGCGTACGGCTATCCCGAGCGGGACGGGGAGCGCGTCTTCAACTCGGTCCAGCTCATCGCCGCGGACGGCACCCGGCTCGCGGGCTACCGCAAGACCCACCTCTTCGGCTGCTTCGAGCGCGACCACTTCACCCCCGGCGAGCAGCCCGTCGTCCAGGCCGAGCTGAACGGCCTCACCGTGGGCCTGATGATCTGCTACGACGTCGAGTTCCCGGAGAACGTCCGCGCCCACGCCCTGGCCGGCACCGACCTGCTGCTCGTCCCGACCGCGCAGATGCACCCCTTCCAGTTCGTCGCCGAGTCGGTCGTGCCGGTGCGGGCCTTCGAGAACCAGATGTACGTGGCGTACGTCGACCGCGTCGGCCGGGAGGGCGAGTTCGAGTTCGTCGGCCTGTCCACCCTCGCGGGGCCCGACGGCGTCGCCCGCGCCCGCGCCGGACGGGGGGAGGAGCTGATCCTCGCCGACGCCGACCCGGCCTTCCTCGCCGCGTCCCGGGAGGCCAACCCGTACCTGAAGGACCGCCGCCCCGGCCTCTACGGCGCCCTCGCCTGAGCCGCGAACCGCGCTTCACGCCCCCCGTTCCGCCCGTTCCACCCGCGCAAGGAGTCCGCCCCCCATGACGTCCACCGTGCCCAACGCGATCGAACACGCAGACGAGCAGCAGCCGCCGATCACCATGTTCGGGCCGGACTTCCCGTACGCGTACGACGACTTCCTCGCCCACCCGGCGGGACTCGGCCAGATACCCGCCACCGAGCACGGCACCGAGGTCGCCGTCATCGGCGGCGGCCTGTCCGGCATCGTGGCCGCCTACGAGCTGATGAAGATGGGTCTGCGGCCCGTCGTCTACGAGGCCGACCGGATCGGCGGCCGCCTGCGCACCGTCGGCTTCGACGGCTGCGACCCCTCGCTGACCGCCGAGATGGGCGCGATGCGCTTTCCGCCGTCCTCCACCGCCCTCCAGCACTACATCGACCTGGTGGGCCTTCGGACCCGGGCCTTCCCCAACCCCCTCGCCGAGGCCACGTCGTCGACCGTCGTCGACCTCAAGGGCGAGTCGCACTACGCCGAGACCCTCGACGACCTGCCGCAGGTCTACCGGGACGTGGCCGACGCCTGGGCGAAGTGCCTCGAAGAGGGCGCCGACTTCACCGACATGAACCGCGCCCTGCGCGAGCGCGACGTCCCGCGCATCCGCGAGATCTGGGCGAAGCTGGTCGAGAAGCTCGACAACCAGACCTTCTACGGCTTCCTGTGCGACTCCGAGGCCTTCAAGTCCTTCCGGCACCGCGAGATCTTCGGCCAGGTCGGCTTCGGCACCGGCGGCTGGGACACCGACTTCCCCAACTCCATCCTGGAGATCCTCCGCGTCGTCTACACCGAGGCCGACGACCACCACCGCGGCATCGTCGGCGGCTCCCAGCAGCTGCCGCTGAGGCTGTGGGAGCGCGAGCCGGAGAAGATCGTGCACTGGCCGTACGGCACCTCCCTGCGGTCCCTGCACGTGGACGGCGAGCCCCGCCCGGCCGTGACCCGGCTGAACCGCACCGCCGGCAACCGCATCACCGTGACCGACGCCGACGGCGACATCCGCACCTACCGGGCGGCCATCTTCACCGCCCAGTCCTGGATGCTGCTCTCGAAGATCGCCTGCGACGACTCGCTCTTCCCGATCGACCACTGGACCGCGATCGAGCGGACCCACTACATGGAGTCCAGCAAGCTCTTCGTGCCCGTGGACCGGCCCTTCTGGCTCGACAAGGACGAGGACACGGGCCGGGACGTCATGTCGATGACGCTCACCGACCGGATGACGCGGGGCACCTACCTCCTCGACGACGGCCCCAACAAGCCCGCCGTCATCTGCCTCTCCTACACCTGGTGCGACGACAGCCTGAAGTGGCTGCCGCTGTCCGCGAACGAGCGGATGGAGGTCATGCTCAAGTCGCTCGGCGAGATCTACCCGAAGGTCGACATCCGGAAGCACGTCATCGGTAATCCGGTGACGGTCTCCTGGGAGAACGAGCCCTACTTCATGGGCGCGTTCAAGGCCAACCTGCCCGGCCACTACCGCTACCAGCGGCGCCTGTTCACCCACTTCATGCAGGAGGACCTGCCGGAGGACAAGCGGGGCATCTTCCTCGCCGGCGACGACATCTCCTGGACGGCCGGCTGGGCCGAGGGCGCCGTCCAGACCGCGCTGAACGCGGTCTGGGGCGTCATGCACCACCTCGGCGGCGAGACCGACGCGACCAACCCCGGCCCGGGCGACCTGTACGAGGAGATCGCGCCCGTGGAACTCCCCGAGGACTAGGACTTGTCCGGCCGATCATGTTGCTGGTTAGGGTGCGAGCGTGTCGAAGACGAGCGTGAGCAACGAGACCAGCAGCAGGCTCTGCCTGTGGGTCGAGCCATGGGGAACCGATCACTGGATGCGTCCGGGCGAGGAGTTCACGGTGGTGACGAAGACGGAGGCGGAGGAGTCGCCGTTCAATGTGGTCGTGCATGGTCAGGGCATCACGGTCTGGGTGAACTCTGGCGACGATGCCGAGGTCTTCGACAAGAACGGAGGCCAGGTGCCGTGTGGGCACCAGAGGCCAGCCGAGGGCGTTCTTTGAGCTGCGTCCCGGATCTTCAGGTCCGGAGCCAGATCGCCACGGCTGCCGCTGTCGCGGTGCCAAGGTAGACGTAACCGCGCTTGTCGTAACGGGTAGCGACAGCTCGGGACTGCTTCAAACGGTTGATAGTCCGTTCGACGGTGTTTCGCTTTTTGTACCGCTCCTCGTCGAAGCCCGGTGGCCGCCCACCGCGTGAACCCTTGCGCAGACGGGCCGCATGGCTGTCGGTCTTCTCCGGGATCGTGTGCCGGATGCCCCGGCGCCGCAGGTACTCGCGACACGGCCCGTTGCTGTATGCCTTGTCCGCGGCGAGGCTGTCCGGCTTCTTGCGTGGCCTGCCCGGGCCGAGTTTGGGGACGCGGATCTTCTCCAAGACCGGCTTGAACTGGGTGCAGTCGGCCCTTTGACCTGGAGTGATGACCAGAGAGAGCGGACGGCAGCGGCCGTCCGCGCTCAGATGGACCTTGCTGGTGAACCCGCCCCGCGAACGACCCAAGCCCTCACTTCCAGCACCACCTCCACCAGGCGGCCGACGAGGCTCTGCCACGGCGTCTCGTCCTGGTGTTCCACCTCGTCGTCCCCCTTTGAGGCGGGCGCAGGGGGCGGATCGGTGCGGGCGCCGGCCGCGTGCTGATGGGCTCGGACGATGGTGGAGTCCACCGAGATGTCCCAGTCGATTTCACCTGCCGCGTCTGCTGCAGCCTGGACCTGCTGCAGCAGACGTTCCCAGGTGCCGTCGGCTGACCACAGCCGGTGGCGTTCGTAGACGGTTTTCCACGGGCCGAACCGCTCGGGCAGGTCCCGCCACTGAACGCCGGTCCGCACCCGGTGCAGAATCCCGTCGATCACCTGACGGTGATCCCGCCACCGGCCGCAACGACCGTTACTCACCGGCAGGAAGGGCAGCAGCCGTTCCCACTCGGCATCCGTCAGATCTCCCCGCCCCATGTCCGCATCAACGACCTGTGGACGAAGTAGTCACATGATCGGCCGGACAAGTCCTAGGGCCTGTCCGGCCGGGGGCCTAGACTCCGGCCGCCCTGGCCTTCTCGTGGACGAGGGCGGCGACGTCCTTGAGTTCCTCCGCGTCGCGCACGGTGCTCTGCACGTCGACGAGGATCTCGTCCAGGCCGATCTCGGCGTGCGCGGCCAGGTCCTCGACGATCTGGTCGACGCCGCCCTGGAAGGGACGGCGGTCCGAGCCCTCGTAGTTCTTCGCGCTGTAGCGGGTGTTGACCCGCAGCACCGTCCGGATCGGTTCCGTGCGGCCCCGTTCGGCGGCCAGCTCCCGCAGCTCCCGCCACTGCCGGGCGACGGTCTCGGCGCCCATGCCGGTCGGCAGCCAGCCGTCGGCGTGGTCGACCAGGCGGCGCCGGGCCCGGCCGCTGCCGCCCGCCGCCAGCAGGATCGGAATCGGCCGGGCGGGCTTGGGGCCGACCACGGCGGACGCGATCTTCGTGACCTCCCCGTCGTACACCACCGGGTCCGGGCCCCACACCGCGCGGCACACCCCGATCAGCTCGTCCAGGGCGGCGCCGCGCTCGGCGAACGGCCGTACGGACGCCGCCGCGTACTCGTCGTGCGACCAGCCGGTGCCGAAGCCCGCCACCACCCGGCCGCCGCTCGCCGCGTCCAGCGAGGCCAGCGACTTGGCCAGCTGGAAGGGCACGTGCAGCGGGGCGACCAGCACACTCGTGCCCAGCCGGGCCCGCTCGGTGACCGCGGCGGCGAGGGCGAGGGTCACCAGCGGCTCCGCCACGCTCCGGTACGTGTCCGGCCAGGGCAGGCCCTCGACGCCGTAGAGCCCCTGGGTCGCGGGCTCCGGGAACAGGGCGCGCTCGAACACCCACAGGCTCTCGTAGCCCATCCGCTCCGCCGCGCGCGCCACGTCGGGGACGTCCTTGCCGATGTCGTACTGCCGCATCTGAGGGAGGCCGAGTCCGAGCCGGGTCGTCATACCGGGGTGCTCCTTCGCAGTCGGGATGCGCTGTTGTCCATGGGCCCCACCAGGTTGCCCATGGGCCCACCAGTTGCAACGTACAGCGATCTGACGGGAGTCCGGGAACGCACGCGGCGGGAACCGGCCGGTCAGTCCGGCAGCGGAGTGAGCAGCATGCGGCCGGCGAAGCCCACCGCGGCGTCCAGTCGTACGGTGAACTCCCCGGCGACGTCCGGCAGCCGGCGCAGTGCCCACAGCGCGCGGGCCGCCGCCCAGGTGGCCTCGCGGGCGCGGTCCAGGCTCCAGGAGCCCAGCAGATGGGTCAGCGGGTCGGCGATCTGCAGGACGTCGGGTCCCGGCATCAGCTCGTCGCGGACGCGCTCCTCCAGCGAGACGAGGAGATCGCCCACGCGGTCGAACTCGTCCTCCAGGTCGACGGGGTCGCAGCCGAGCGTACGACAGGTGTCCACCACGGCCAGCGCGAGGTCGTGGCCGATGTGCGCGTTGATGCCCGCCAGCGCGAACTGCAGCGGCCGTACGCCGGGATGGCGGCGGAACTGGAACAGGGGGCGCCAGCAGGCGGGCGGACGGCGGTCCTCCTCCGCCGCGTCCACGGCGGCCAGATAGCGCTCCGCGAACCGTACGTCCAGCGCGGTCGCGGCCGAGGCGTCCGCGAACCGGCCGCCGTCGATGTGCCGGTCCACGGCCTCCGTGACGGCGAGGTAGACGCGGTTGAAGACCGCCACTCCGTCCCCGGCCGGCAGCGCGGTGTCCAGGGCGCGCAACCGGGACAGGACGGTGTCCACCGTCAAGGCGGCCGTCGGGACTTGCTCGCAGTGCGCCATGGCCGCAGCGTCGCAGCTTTAGGCTGACGGGAGTGCCGGCGGGCCCGACGCTTCCCCAGAACGGGGGAACGCGCCCGCCGCGCGGGGGAGGGGGACCGTACGTGTCAGGCCGTCGTGCCCGGCGCCGGGCTGCTCGCAGGGCAGAACGCAGGCGGGCCGCAGGACGCGGTGCGATGGTCGCGGCGGCGTCCGTCGTCGTCGCCGTGGGGACCGCCGCCGGCATGCTCACCGCGCTCGGCGGCGAGGACCCCGGCGGTGCCGGCGCCGGCCACCCGCGGGTGACCCACTCGGTGCGGCTGGACGCCCTGCCCGTCTCCCCGTCCCCGTCGGTGTCGGCGGTGTCGTCGCGATCCGCGTCACCGTCGGTGTCCCCGTCACCGTCGCCGACCGCCGGGAAGCAGACTTCCGCCCCCTCGCCGAAGCGGAACTCCACGAAGAGGGAACCGCGGTCGACGGACGCCGCCACCCGGCTCTACCGGCATCCCGACTCCCAGGTCCTCGACTGGGTCCGGGCCCACCCCGGCGACCCGCGCCGGGACGTCATCGCGTCCCGGATCGCCGGCCACCCGGCCGCCGTCTGGTTCGCCGACCACACACCGGCCACCATCACCTCCCGGGTCCGCGCCGTGACCGCCGCGGGCGCCGCCCAGGGCCGGGTGCCGGTCCTCGTGCCGTACGCGATACCCGACCGCGACTGCGGCGGCCACTCGGAGGGCGGCGCGCCCGACCTCGACGCCTACGACGCCTGGATCGACCGGTTCGCCGCCGGGCTGGGCTCCGGTGAGGTGATCGTCGTGCTGGAGCCCGACTCGGTCGCCCAGTCCGAGTGCCTGACCGCCGGTGAGCGCGCCGACCGCTTCGCCTCCCTGGCCCGCGCCGGGCGGGTCATGAAGGACGCCGACCCGGCCGCCCGGGTGTACTACGACGCGGGTCACTCCGGCTGGCACGCGCCCGCCAAGCAGGCGGGCTGGCTGAAGCAGGCCGGTGCCGCCTCGGCCGACTCCTCCGACGGCGTCTTCAGCAACGTCTCCAACTTCCACGCCACCGCCGACGAGGTCGCCTACGACCGCGCGGTCCTCGACGCCCTCGGCGGTCCGGCGAGCCTCGGTGCCGTCATCGACACCAGCCGCAACGGCAACGGCGCCCCGGCCGACGGCGAGTGGTGCGACCCGGACGGCCGCAGCCTCGGCCGCGCACCGACCCTCACCACCGGCATGGGGCGCGTCGACGCCTACCTGTGGGTCAAGCTGCCCGGGGAGTCGGACGGCTGCCGGGGCGAGCCGGGGACGTTCACGCCCTCGTACGCCTACGACCTGGCGCGCTGAGCGCCGCCGTCACCGCCGCCGTCACCACCGGCGCCGCCGGATCCGGTCTTCGCGTCGTACGACGACGTGCCCTCGTCGAGGAGCGGCTGCTGCGTCTTGAGGTGGGCCGGGGCGAAGGCCCGCAGTGCGTGGTAGCCGGTGATGACGACCAGGGTGCCGAGCGCGATGCCGCTGAGCGAGAACGTGTCGGTGAACTCCATGCTGACGTTGCCGACGCCGATGATGATGCCCGCGGCGGCCGGCACCAGGTTCAGCGGGTTGCGCATGTCCACCTTGGCGTTGATCCAGATCTGCGCGCCGAGCAGCCCGATCATGCCGTAGAGGATGACGGTGATGCCGCCGAGGACGCCGCCCGGGATCGCCGCCACAACCGCGCCGAACTTCGGGCAGAGGCCGAAGAGCAGGGCGAACCCGGCCGCCGCCCAGTACGCGGCCGTCGAGTAGACCCGGGTCGCGGCCATCACGCCGATGTTCTCGGAGTACGTGGTGTTGGGCGGGCCGCCGACGGCGGTGGAGAGCACCGAGCCGATGCCGTCGGCCGAGATCGCCGTGCCGAGTTTGTCGTCGAGGTTGTCGCCGGTCATCTCGCCGACCGCCTTGACGTGCCCGGCGTTCTCCGCGATCAGGGCGATGACGACGGGCAGGGCGACCAGGATCGCCGACCACTCGAAGCTCGGCCCGTGGAAGGACGGCAGCCCGATCCAGTCGGCCTGGCCCACGGCGGAGAAGTCCAGCCGCCAGTGGTCGGTCGGCCTGCCGCTGCCGTCCACCGAGTGGATCTTCCCGAAGATCCGGTCGAGCGCCCAGGACAGGACGTACCCGAAGACCAGCCCAAGGAAGATCGCGATGCGGGACCAGAAACCGCGCAGGCAGACCACGGCGAGACCGGTGAACAGCATCACGAACAGCGCCGTCCACTGGTCCTGCGGCCAGTACGTGGACGCGGTCACCGGGGCCAGGTTGAAGCCGATCAGCATCACCACCGCGCCGGTGACGACCGGCGGCATCGCGGCGTGGATGATCCGCGCCCCGAACCGCTGCACGGCGAGGCCCACCAGGAACAGCGCTACGCCGACGACGAGGACGGCGCCGGTCACCGTGGCGCTGGTGCCGCCCTGCGCCCGGATGACCGCGGCGACGCCGACGAAGGAGAGCGAGCAGCCGAGGTAGCTGGGTACCCGGCCCCGGGTGGCGAGCAGGAAGATGACGGTCGCGACGCCCGACATCATGATCGCGAGGTTGGGGTCCAGGCCCATCAGGACCGGAGCCACGAAGGACGCCCCGAACATGGCCACCACGTGCTGGGCGCCGAGCCCGGCCGTGCGGGGCCAGGAGAGCCGTTCGTCGGGGCGGACCACCGCTCCGGGGGCGGGCACCTTCCCGTCCCCGTGCAGTTTCCAACGCACGCCGAGGTCCATGGTGAGGTTTCGCTTTCTCTGTACGTGAGGACTGTCCGGACCATTGTCGGGGGTGCCCGGCCGTGCCTTGACCTGCACCCTTCCCCGAGGGGCGTGCTGAGCGTCCGCTTAGGATGAGCGGGAACCGCCGTACTCCGGCACAGCCGAGCACGACCAGGAGCCCCACCCGTGACCGCCGAAGCACCCACCGCGCCCGCCCTGTCCCACGGCCGGCTCGTCCCCGTGACCGTCCACTTCGACGACCTGGACGCCCTCGGACTGCTGCACAACGCCCGCTACCCGGTGATGGTCGAGCGGGCCTGGACCGAGCTGTGGGCCGGGCACGGCGTCCGGTTCGAGGGCGACTGGGAGGCGGCCGGCGACGCCTGCAACGCGGTCAGGGAACTGACGATCGGCTACGAGGCGCCGGTCACCCGGCCCGGCGCGTACGCCGTCCACCTGTGGCTGGACCGGCTCGGCACCACCGGTCTCACCTACGGCTTCCGGTTCTGCTCGGCGGACGGGGCCACCACCTACGCCCGGGGCACCCGGGTGCTGGTCCGGCTGGACGCGCGGACGCTGCGCCCGGCGCCCTGGAGCGAGGCGTTCAGGACTGCCGGCCGGGCACTTCTGCGACCGGCGGACTGATCTTCGGCCGGTTCCGGTCCCCGGCCCGCAGTACCCTCGCGAACACCACCAGGCAGCAGGCCAGCAGGGTCACCAGGCCGAACGACACCACCAGGCTGGTCGCCTGGGCCAGACCGCCGATCGCGCTCGGCGCGACCAGGCCCGAGGTGTACGTGATGGTGGCGACGCCCGCGATGGCCAGGCTCGGGTTGGAGCCGGCCCGGCCGGCCGCGGCGAAGCACAGCGGGACGACCACGGCGATGCCGAGGCCCATCAGCGCGAAGCCGGTCATCGCCACCGCCGGGTGGCCGCCGACCACGACGAGCAGGCCCCCGAGGGTGGCCAGCACACCGCTCACCCGCACCGTGCGCACCGCGCCGAACCGGTCCACCACCTTGTCGCCGGCGAGCCGGGCCAGCGCCATCGTCAGCGTGAAGCCCGTCGTGCAGGCCGCCGCCAGACCGGCCGAGGTCTCCAGCTCGTCCCGCAGATAGACCGCGGACCAGTCCAGGCTCGCGCCCTCCGCGAACACCGCGCAGAACCCGACCGCGCCGATCAGCAGCGCCGACTTGGGCGGCAGCGCGAAGCGCGGCGGCGGGTCCTCGTCCTCGGCGGGCTGCAGGTCCAGCACCCAGGTGCAGGCGACCAGGCCCGTCACGGTCAGCACCGCGGCCGCCAGGAGGTGGTGCGTCCTGGCGTCCGTGCCCAGGTGGGCGGCGAGCGTGCCGGCCGCCGAACCGATCAGCGCGCCCGTGCTCCACATGCCGTGCAGCCCGGACATGATCGACTTGTCCAGACGGGTCTCGATCTCGACGCCCAGGGCGTTCATCGCCACGTCCGACATGCCCGCCGTGGCGCCGTAGACGAACAGGGCGAGACACAGGGTGAGCAGGTTGGGGGCGAGGGAGGGCAGGGCCAGCGCCAGCGTCCACAGGGCCAGCAGGCCGCGCAGGGCGGCGCGGGCACCGAAGCGGTGGGTGACGCGGCCGGCCAGCGGCATGGCGAGGGACGCGCCGAGCGCCGGGAAGGCGAGCGCCAGCCCCAACTGGCCCGCGCTCACGCCGGCGTGGTCCTGGATCCAGGGCACGCGGGTCGCGAAGGAGCCGGTGACCGAGCCGTGCACGGCGAACACGGCCGCCACCGCGTACCGGGCGTGTCTCACCTCGCGCCGCCCGTAGGTCCCTGTGTTCATGGTCCACCCCTCCGTGTCCGTCAATCCGCGGCGTAAACTATCAGGGAGCCTGCCTGATAGATAGTGGGTTACCGGTGCGGTCCCCGCGCCGCCGATCTGGAAGGATCCCGGCATGCCCGCATCACCGAGCACCGCCCGGGCCATCAACGACCGGCTCGCCCTTCATCTGCTCCAGCGGGAGGGCCCGTTGACGGCAGGGCAGTTGAAGCAGCTGACCGGCCTGTCCCGGCCCACCGTCGCCGACCTCGTCGAACGCCTCACCGCCTCCGGACTCATCGAGGTGGCGGGGGAGTCGGGCGAGCAGCGCCGCGGACCCAACGCCAAGCTGTACGGCATCGTCGCCGAGCGCGCCTACCTCGCCGCCCTCGACGTGCGCACCGAAGGCGTCGCCGTGCTCGTCTCCGACCTGCTCGGCCGGGTCCTCGCCGAGGCGTCCGTGCCCATCGACGACCACTCCGGCACCGGTCCCGCGGTGGAGCAGGCGGTGAGCCTGGTCGAGCGCGCGGTCAAGGAGGCCGGCGCCGACCGGCTGCACACCGTCGGCATCGGCGCGCCCGGCCTGATCGACCCGGCCGGCGGTGAACTGCGGGACTCCACCGGGCTGCCGGAGTGGCATCGCCGGCTGATGGCCGCGCTCCAGGAGAAGTTCCCCGAGGCCCGGGTCGGCGTCGAGAACGAGACCAACCTCGCCGCCCTGGCCGAACAGCGCGACGGCGCCGCCCGGGACCGGGACACCTTCGTCCTGCTCTGGCTCGGCCTCGGCATCGGCGCCGCCGTCGTCCTCGACGGCACCCTGCGCCGGGGCGTGTCCGGGGGCGCCGGCGAGATCGGCTTCATGCCGGTGCCGGGCACCGCCGGCCTGCCCTCCGCCACCGACTGCGACGGCGGCTTCCACTCCGTTGCGGGCGCGGCGGCGGTCACCGCCCTCGCGGCGGAGCACGGTGTGACGGCACGACCCGCCGGGCCCGAGCCGCACGCCGCCGCGCTGGTCCGGGAGGCGGTACGCCGGTCGGCGTCCGGGAGCGACCCCGCCGCCGAGCGGTTCCTCGACGCGCTCGCCGACCGGGTCGTCCTCGGCGCCGCCGCCGTCGTCTCCGTCCTCGACCCCGGCTGCCTGGTGCTCGCCGGTGAGATCGGCCGGGCCGGCGCCGACGCCCTCGCCGACCGCGTCCAGCACCGGCTCACCCGCATGTCACCGCTGGCCACGGAGGTACGGCCCAGCACCCTGGGCGGCGGCGCGGTACTGCGCGGCGCCCTGCTCACCGCTCGCGACCGCGCCCAGGACGACCTCTTCGCACCGCCGGAGCGGTAGCCCGCGGCGCCCGGAAGGGCCTCACCCGGGGCGCCGGCCGGTGCCCGCGGAGCCCGGCTCCCCAAACGCCGTGCCGTCCGCCGCCGGCCACCCGAGTACCGCCGGCAGCAGCACCGCCGTTCCCAGCGGCGCCATGAAGCCCGCGGCACTCCCCGCGGACAGGGGCTCCAGATGCCGGGCGTGGAACAGGAGGTGGGCGACGGAGGAGACCGGACAGGCCACCGGGGACGTGAGCACCAGGCGGGCGCTCCATCGTCGCCACCGCCGCGCACAGCACCACGGCGAGCGCGAGGCCCGCCCCGCCGAAGTCCCGGAGCAGATGCTCGTTGCAGGGCGGCTGGTGCGACGCACAGGGCCACTTCCAGAACAGCTCGGGCAGCAGCAGGATCCACAGCCCCAGCACCACCGGGACGACCGCGAGCAGCCCCGGCCCCGCCCGCGGCCCCGCCCGTCAGCTCATCCGCGCCGCCGCCCGCCCTCCCTGCGGCCGAACCGCCCCGCCAGGTACTCCTCGAACGTGCCCTCGCCGACCGCGTGTTCGGGCGCGAGATGCCCGCCCGCGCGGAACGCGCGGTAAGTCCTCCCCGCGAGCGGCACGTTCACCACGGCCCGCCGGCGTCCCGTCGCGCCCAGATAGGCGCGGGCCAGCGACGCGAAGGTGCGCACCTCGGGACCGCCCATGTCCGGCACCCGTCCGGCGGGCGCCCCCTGGGCCAGTTCGGCGAGCCGGTCCGCGACCTCCGCCACCTCCACCGGCTGGTCCGAGGCGTGGGCGGGCAGCACCACGACCGGCAGCTTGGCCAGGGCCCGGAGCATCTGCACCACCAGGTCGTGGAACTGGGTGGCCCGCAGCACCGTCCACCCGATCCCCGACTCCGCCACCAGCTTCTCCACCGCGTACTTGGACCGGTAGTAGCCGAGCGGCACCCGGTCGACACCGACGATCGAGATGTAGACCAGGTGGGTCGCGCCGGCCCGCCGCGCCGCCGCGATCAGGTTCGCGGCCGACCGCTCGTCCCCGCCGCGCTGCGTGGTCGCGCAGTGCACCACCGTGTCGACACCGGCGAGCGCCGCGTCCAGACCGCTGCCGCCCTCGCGCAGGTCGACGGCGTACGGCTCGCTGTGCCGGCTGAGCACCCGCACCTCGTGTCCGTCGCTGCGCAGCCGTTCGGTGACGAGCCGGCCGAGCGTGCCGGTGCCGCCGGTCACCAGGATCGTGGTCATGCTGTTCAGCCCCTGTCGGACGTGGGGCCCCCCGGGTGGAGCGCCCTGTCGTCGGCCGGGACCGCCCGACACCCGCGAAATGTGACATCGCCGAGGCGGATTCCGCACGGCCGGGCCGGCTGACGGCCTGCGCATGCCATTCTGTCCGGGCTCATCACGGCGTGCAGTTCGCCGGGCGCTGGGGGGACCCGGCGGCGGGCAAGGGCCTTCGTCACCGCCGCCGGGCCCGTTCGGGCGGGGGTCAGCAGGCGCCGAGGTCCTGCCAGACACCCCATTCACCGGTGGTTCCGGGCTCCTCGCCCTTCGTCCACCACTTGGACTTCCACGTGTGCCCCTGGTGGGACACCGATGTGCCGCCGCCGTACGACGAGGCCGTGTCCCAGGCGGGAGCGGTGCACTGCCCGGTGCCGTCCGTCGGGCTGGGACTCGGCCCCGGGGACTCGGTGCCCGTGGGCGTGGGCGTGGGGGTGGGCGTGGGCGTCTGCGTCCCCGGGTCCACCACGGTCGTGCCCCGGGCGAGGTCACCCGCCAGGGCGTACGCCGTGCCGCCGATCGTGACCGTCCAGTTCGACGGGGTCGACACGGGCAGGTAGTAGTTGAACGCCAGGTCCACGGTCGCGCCCGGCGCCAGCGACTGCCACGCCGGCAGCTTCAGCGACACCCGGTGGAAGTCACCCTTCAGACCGCCCGCGTTGCCGCCCGTGTGGTCGCTGTGGATGACCTTGGTCCCGAAACCGGACTGGTCGGAGGCGTTCCCCGGGGCCGAGGTCCCGTAGTCGAACTGGAACTCGGTGCCGCCCGGCAGCGCGGTCCTCGTGTTGTTGGTGATCCGCAGCTTGGGCGTGATCGGGTAGTTGGAGTCGCCCAGCTTGAAGTCGGTGAACTCCACGTCCACGTCCACGGCCCGCACCGGCAGGTCCGCGTCGGACTTCTTCGCGCCGTAGGGCGCGGCCGACCTGAACGTGTCGTACATCAGCGAGGTGAGAGTGTCGCCCATCTCGTACTGGCCCTTGGCGGCGTTCCAGCCGTAGTCGCCGGCCAGCTCCCAGATCATCGCGCCGCCGATGCCGCGGTCCGCCACGTAGTCGGCCTTGGCCCCGACCGACTGCTCGTCCTCGGTGGACAGGAACACCTTCTTCTCGGTGTTCCACAGCCAGGGGGCGACCAGCGTCGAGTCGTACTTGCGGGCGTAGGTGCCCGTCAGCTTCGTGTCCGCCGGGAAGCCGTAGTCGGTGACGTAGTCGCCGACGATGCCCTTCTCCAGGTTCTTGGCGTGCCACATCGGGTTGGAGCCCGCCGGGGACTCCTTGCCGTTGGTGTCGAGGTCGTGCCAGAGGTTGTCGATGCCGACGGCGCCGTCACCGCACTTGGTCAGGCCGGAGCCCGCCGGGCAGGTGGACGCGGAGGCCCTGCCCCACAGGCCGTCGGTGCCGCCCTGGACGTTCTTGTGGCCGCGGGTGTAGTACGGCAGGCCGATGTTGATGCGGCCGGCCGGCATGGAGCCGCGGAAGTAGTGGTAGGCCCAGTCGGTGTTGAGGTAGCCGATGCCCCCGTACTGGGCGCTGCCGTAGACGTTGGCTGCGGCCAGTTCGGCGTCCTTGCCGTCGTCGAAGAGCGAGGCGTTCGGGCCGACGTACTCGTTCCAGGCGCCGTGCAGGTCGTAGGACATGATGTTGACGTAGTCCAGGTACTTCTGGACCTGGAAGGTCTCCATGCCGCGCAGCAGGTATCCGGAGGACGGCGCGGCGACGGAGAGCAGGTAGTGCCTGCCGTCCGCGGCGCCCGCGCGGTCCAGCTTCTCGCGCAGCGTCCTCATCAGTGCCGCGTAGCCCTTGACCAGCCCGGCCCGGCGGCCGTTGGCGAAGGACCAGTCGAGCGGGTTGCCCGCGTCCTTCATCGTCGTCGGGTACTCGTAGTCGATGTCGACGCCGTTGAAGCCGTACTTCCGGACGAAGTCGACCGCCGAGTCCGCGAAGGTGTCGATGCCGGCCTGGTTGACCAAGCCGTCGGCCTTGGTGGCCATCGAGTAGAAGCCGCCGGAGTCGACGCGCGAGCCGTCGTCCGCGAAGTAGCCGCCCGTCTCGGCCCAGCCGCCCACCGAGATCATCGTCTTGACGTCAGGGTGCTGCTTCTTGAACTTGTTGAGCAGGTTGAAGTGGCCCTTGTAGGGGAGGCCGGGGTCCATCTCGGCGCCCTCGACCCCGGGCCACGTCATGCCGGTGGCCGCGTTCTTCTCGCCGTTCGAGCCCACGGAGAGCCTGTTGCCGCCGTCGACGTGCGCGAAGGCGTAGTTGATGTGGGTGATCTTGTCCCACGGGATGTCCGAGGCGAGGTAGGCCGGCTTGCCGTCCTTGCCCGTGCGCCAGCTCGTGAAGTAGCCGATCACCCGGCGCGGGTGGTCGGCGCCCATCTTCTCCCTGCCGTCGGCGTCGTAGACCGAGCAGTAGGGGACGTCGACGCCGGGGGTCTGGTAGAGCCCGTCGGGTCGACAGGACTCCTGGTCGGCGGCTTGCGAGGCGGTCGCCGGGAGTCCGGCGAGCAGCAGGCCGGCGACGGCGGCGACGGCCGCGAACAGGGCCGGCCCCGCTCTGTGGCGGGATCTGGAGCGTGACGGGGAAGGCACAGTCGGTTCCTCTCCACGGAAGTTGCGCAGACAGTAGAGAGGACTAGACCAGTGAGTCAATAGGTATGGACCAATCTCAAGGCGACGGTGCGGCCGCCCAGTTGGCGCCCTCCGCGCCCGGCGATGACCACCCTGTGAGCCACTCCACACGCTCCGTTCGCATGAAGGTGGATCAGGCGTGGCACACTGGCCCTGTACCAGAAGCAGCGCACTCCGGGGTCGGTGAAAGTCCGAACCGGCGGTTACAGTCCGCGACCCGGTCGCCTCCAGCGACCGGTTGACCAGGTGAAATTCCTGGACCGACGGTTAAAGTCCGGATGGGAGGCAGTGCGCGGCGGGCGAGCATTCGTGCGCGCCGCCGATTTCTGGGCGTGCCTTTCAGGGGTGCGCCCTGTGCGGCGTCGCTCCCGGTGTCCTCGTTCGTGACTCTGTCGTTCCGACAGCCCCGGAGTCCGTGCCCGAAGAGGCAGGAGGACCCGGGAAGTGTTCACCGGAATCGTCGAAGAGCTGGGCGAGATCACCGCAGTCGAGACCCTCGACGACGCCTGTCGCTTCCGCGTGCGCGGCCCCGCGGTCACCGAAGGTGCCCGGCACGGCGACTCGATCGCCGTCAACGGCGTCTGCCTCACGGTCGTCGACCACGAGGGCGACGCGTTCACGGCCGACGTGATGGCCGAGACCCTGAACCGCTCCAGCCTCGGCGCCCTCGCCGTCGGCTCCCGCGTCAACCTGGAGCGCCCCACCGCCGTCGGCGCCCGGCTCGGCGGGCACATCGTGCAGGGCCACGTCGACGGCACCGGCGAGATCCTGGAGCGCAAGCCCTCCGAGCACTGGGAGATCGTCAAGATCTCGCTGCCCGCCGACCTCGCCCGCTACGTCGTGGAGAAGGGCTCCATCACCGTCGACGGCATCAGCCTCACCGTCGTCGACGCGGGACCCGACTTCTTCACCGTCAGCCTCATCCCCACCACGCTCGCCCTGACCACGCTGGGCATCAAACAGCCCGGCGACCCGGTCAACCTCGAGGTCGACGTCATCGCCAAGTACGTCGAGCGGCTGCTCGGCGCCCAGGGGAGTACCAAGTGAACTGGCTCAACTCCGAGGCGTTCACCCTCTTCGACCAGCACATCAAGTGGTCGGACATGATCGGCAACGTGATCGGTCTGCTCGGCCTCGCCCTCGGCTGGCGGCGCTCGATCTGGACCTGGCCCGTGCAGTTCGTCTCCGGGCTGATCCTCTTCACCGCGTTCGCCACCGCCCACCTCTCCGGCAGCGCGGGCAAGCAGATCGTCGTCATGGTCGTCGCCGCCTGGGGCTTCTGGCAGTGGAACCGCGGCCGGCGGCAGACGCAGGACGGCTCCGTCGCCGTACGGTTCGCCACCTGGCGCGAGCGCGGCGCGCTGGTCGCCGCGGCCGCCGTCGGCACCCTCGCGGTGGGCGCCCTGTTCACCGCCTTCCCCACCCTGTCCTGGGACCCCTGGCCGGACGCGTACATCTTCGTCGGCACCGTCGTCGCCATGTACGCCCAGGCCCGCGGCATGGTCGAGTTCTGGTTCGCCTGGCTGCTCGTCGACCTCGTCGGCGTCCCGCTGAACTTCGCCAACGGCTTCGCCTTCTCCGGCTTCGTCTACGTCCTCTACGGCGCGCTCGTCCTGTGGGGCCTGCGCGACTGGTGGCTGCGCTCCCGCGACGCGGCCCGCCCCCTCCCGGAAGGAGCGCCCGCATGAGCACGGCACCCATCCTCTACAGCCCCGACGGCCCCGAGGACCTCGTCCTCGACCCCGTCGAGCAGGCCGTCGCGGACATCGCCGCGGGCCGCCCCGTCGTGGTCGTCGACGACGAGAACCGCGAGAACGAGGGCGACCTCGTCATCGCCGCCGAGAAGGCGTCCGAGGAGATCGTCGCCTTCATGATGACCGAGTGCCGCGGCCTGATCTGCGCCCCCATGGAGGGCGAGGAACTGGACCGGCTCCGGCTCCCGCAGATGGTCGACGACAACACCGAGTCGATGAAGACCGCCTTCACCGTCTCCGTGGACGCCGGTGCCGCCCACGGCGTCACCACCGGCATCTCCGCCGCCGACCGCGCCACCACCCTCCGGCTCCTGGCGGGCGGCACCGCCGAGCCCGGCGACCTGGTCCGCCCCGGGCACGTCTTCCCGCTGCGCGCCCGCCCCGGCGGCGTACTCGTCCGCAACGGCCACACCGAGGCCGCCGTCGACCTGGCCCGCCTCGCGGGACTGCGTCCGGCCGGCGCCATCGTGGAGATCGCCGGTGAGGACGGGCGCATGCTGCGGCTGCCCGAGCTGATCCCGTTCGCCCGCAAGCACGGCCTGACGATCATCTCCATCGAGGACCTCATCGCCTACCGGCGCAGCGCGGAACCCACCGTCCGCCGCGAGGCCGAGGTACGGCTGCCCACGAAGCACGGCGAGTTCACGGCGTACGGCTACCGCTCCACCGTCGACGGCGTCGAGCACATCGCCCTCGTGCACGGCGAGATCGGCGACGGCGAGGACGTCCTGGTCCGCGTCCACTCCGAGTGCCTCACGGGCGACGTCTTCGGCTCCCAGCGCTGCGACTGCGGCCCCCAGCTCGACGCCTCCCTGGACCGCATCCAGGCCGAGGGCCGGGGAGTCGTCGTCTACCTGCGCGGCCACGAGGGGCGCGGCATCGGCCTGATGTCCAAGCTGCGCGCCTACGAACTCCAGGAGCGCGGCCGGGACACCCTCGACGCCAACCTGGAACTCGGCCTGCCCGCCGACGCCCGCGACTACGGCGCAGGCGCGCAGATCCTCGCCGACCTCGGCGTGCGAGCCGTCCGCCTCCTGACCAACAACCCGGACAAGAGCGACGCCCTCGAACGGCACGGCATCACGGTCACCGGCCGCGAGCCCATGCCCGTCCAGGCCGGCGAGCACAACCTCCGCTACCTGCGCACCAAGCGGGACCGGATGGGACACGACCTGCCCTGGCTGGACACGACCCCCGTGTCCACCTGCGGCAACCAGTAAGCACGTACGACGAGGAGACACGTGAGCGGCAAGGGTGCACCGGAACTGTCCGTACGCAACGTCGGAGACCTCAGGGTCGCCGTGATCGCGTCGCAGTGGCACGACAAGGTGATGGACGGACTGGTCGACGGCGCCCTGCGCGCCCTGCACGAGCTGGGGATCGACGAGCCGACCCTGCTCAGGGTCCCCGGCAGCTTCGAACTGCCGGTGGTCGCCAAGGTCCTCGCGGGCCGCGGCTACGACGCGATCGTCGCCCTCGGCGTCGTCATCCGCGGCGGCACCCCCCACTTCGACTACGTCTGCCAGGGCGTCACCCAGGGCCTGGTCCAGGTCTCCGTCGAGACCGGCGTCCCCGTCGGCTTCGGCGTCCTCACCTGCGACACCGAGGAACAGGCCCTGGACCGGGCCGGTATCGAGGGCTCCAGCGAGGACAAGGGCCACGAGGCGGTGACCGCGGCCGTCGCCACGGCGGCCACGCTCCGCTCAGTATCCGAACCGTGGCGCTAGGCCGGTCGGCACTACGCGTAAAGTGGGCGGCACCATGTCCAAGAAGACTTTCGAGGAGCTGTTCACCGAGCTCCAGCACAAGGCAGCCAACGGCGACCCCGCCACCTCCCGCACCGCCGAACTGGTGGACAAGGGGGTCCATGCCATCGGCAAGAAGGTCGTCGAGGAAGCCGCCGAGGTCTGGATGGCCGCCGAGTACGAGGGCAAGGACGCGGCGGCCGAGGAGATCTCCCAGCTGCTGTACCACGTCCAGGTGATGATGGTCGCCCGCGGCATCTCCCTGGACGACGTCTACGCCCACCTGTAAAGCCGGACCCCCTCTTCTCCACCCCTTCACACAAAGGAAGCCGACCTCATGCTGCGCATCGCCGTCCCCAACAAGGGTTCCCTGTCAGGCCCCGCGGGGGAGATGCTGCATGAGGCCGGCTACCAGCAGCGGCGCGAGTCCAAGGAGCTGCGGATCGTCGACCCGGTCAACGAGGTCGAGTTCTTCTACCTCCGCCCCCGCGACATCGCGATCTACGTCTCCTCGGGCAAGCTCGACATCGGCATCACCGGCCGCGACCTGCTGGTCGACTCCGGCGCCCACGCCGAGGAGATCCTCCCGCTCGGCTTCGCCCGCTCCACCTTCCGCTTCGCCGGCAAGCCCGGCGCCGCCACCGGCATCGACGACCTCAAGGGCCGCACCGTAGCCACCTCCTACGAGGGCATCGTCGCCGCCCACCTGGCCGACCGGGGCGTCGACGCCTCCGTCGTCCACCTGGACGGAGCCGTCGAGACCGCCATCGAGCTGGGCGTCGCCGAGGTCATCGCGGACGTCGTGGAGACCGGCACCTCCCTGCGCAACGCGGGCCTGGAGGTCTTCGGCGAGCCCATCATGAAGTCCGAGGCCGTCGTGATCCGCCGCTCGGACGCGGAGCCCGACGAGACCACCGAACCCAAGGTCCAGCAGTTCCTGCGCCGCCTCCAGGGCGTCCTGGTGGCCCGGACCTACGTGATGATGGACTACGACTGCCGGGTCGAGCAGCTGGAGAAGGCCGTCGCGCTCACCCCCGGCCTGGAGTCCCCGACCGTGTCCCCGCTGCACAACGAGGGCTGGGTCGCCGTGCGCGCGATGGTCCCGGCCAAGGAGGCCCAGCGGATCATGGACGACCTGTACGAGATCGGCGCCCGCGCCATCCTGACCACGGCCATCCACGCCTGCCGGCTCTGACCCGCCGCCGCCCCAGGAGCACGCACGGAGCCACGCCATGCCCGACACCACGCCGGACCACCTGCCGGCCCTGCCCGTCACCTTCCGTCCGGGACGCACCCGTGCCGTCCTGATCGTCCTCGCGATCGTCACCTTCGTGACCGTCACGGCGCTCGGGATGCTGCTGGGCGGCCTCGGCCCCGGCGAGCGCGTCAGCTTCGTGCTGACCGCACTCGTCCTGGCCGGCGTGCTGTTCCTGATGGCCCGGCCCCGGGTCGACGCCGACGAGACGGGCGTCACGGTGGTCAACCTGACCGCCAGGCGGCGCCTCGCGTGGCCCGAGATCCTCCGGGTCAACCTCCGTCAGGGCGACCCCTGGGTCTTCCTCGACCTCAGCGACGGCACCAGCCTGCCCGCGCTCGGCATCCAGCCCGGCATCGCCAAGCAGCAGGCCCTCGCCGACGCACGTGCCCTGCGCGACCTCGTGGAGGCCCGGTCCGGTGCCCTCCCCGAGGCGCCGCGCGACTAGACGCGGCGCCGCCGACCCTGCCGCGGGCCCCCTTTTCGTGATTAATCTGGGAACGAGGACGCGGACCTCGCGTGCTCGCCCCCGCCGCTCCGCCCGGTGCGCGGGGTTCCTGCTACCCGAGGAGTGACTCCCTCCGGCGATGGACGGACCGTCCTGCAGTACCTGCGCCGCCCCCTGCTGTGACACCCCACAGGCGGCGGCCTCATGACCACCCCCCTGCTGCTCCTCGCAGCCGCGTTCCTGCTGATCCTCGCCAACGGCTTCTTCGTCGCGGCCGAGTTCGGACTGGTGACCGTGGAACGGCCCGACGCCGAACAGGCCGCCGCGGCCGGCGACCGGCGCGCCCACCGGGTCGTCGAGTCCCTCAAGGAGCTGTCCTTCCAGCTCTCCGGCACCCAGCTCGGGATCACCATCACCTCGCTCGTCGTCGGCATGCTCGCCGAACCGGCGCTGGCCCGGCTGCTCGACGGCCCGTTCACGGCCGTCGGCGTCCCCGACGGCGCCGTGTCCGGCGTGTCGGTCGTCGTCGGCATGCTGCTGGCCTCCGCCGTGCAGATGGTGATCGGCGAACTGGTGCCCAAGAACTGGGCGGTCTCCAAGCCGCTCCAGGTCGCGCGCTTCGTCGCCGGACCCCAACACGCCTTCGCCCGGCTCTTCCACCCGGTGATCGCCGCACTCAACACCGTGGCCAACCGCCTGGTCCGCACGCTGGGCATCGAACCCGCCGAGGAACTGGCCTCCGCCCGCACCCCCGGCGAACTGGTCTCCCTGGCCCGGCACTCCGCCCGGGCCGGCGCCCTGGAACAGGACACCGCCGACCTCTTCGTACGGACCCTCTCCCTCGGCGAACTGACCGCCCAGCACGTCATGACACCCCGCGTGAAGGTCAGCGCGCTGCACTCCTCGGCCACCGCCGAGGACGTCGTCAACCTGACCCGCGCCACCGGCCTGTCCCGCTTCCCCGTGTACCGGGAGAAGATCGACGAGATCGTCGGCATGGTCCACCTCAAGGACGCCCTCGCGGTCCCCGTGCACGACCGGCTGCGCACCCCGGCCGGCCGGATCGCCCGCCCGGCGCTGCTCGTCCCCGAGACCCTGCCCGTGCGACCGCTGCTGACCCGGTTGCGCAGCGAGCAGCCCATCGCGGTCGTGGTCGACGAGTACGGCGGCACGGCCGGAGTCGTCACCCTGGAGGACATCGTCGAGGAGATCGTCGGCGAGGTCCGCGACGAGCACGACGGACTCGACGCACCCGAACTGGCCCCCGCCCCGCCCGAGGACGGCCGCCCCGCCTGGGACGTCGACGGCAGCTGCCGCGTGGACGCCCTGCGCCGCGTCGGCCTGGACGCCCCCGAGGGGCCGTACGAGACCGTGGCCGGACTCGTCGCCGACCTGCTCGGCCGCATCCCGGCCGTCGGCGACCGCGCCGAGCTGCCCGGCTGGCGGCTCTCGGTCCGCCAGGTCGGCCACTACCGCGCCGAGCGGATACGCCTGGTGCGCACTGCCGCGGTCTCCGCCCTGGAGGCCGCCCGATGAGCGTCCTGCAACTCCTCTTCGCCGCACTGCTCGTGCTCGCCAACGGCTTCTTCGTCGGCGCCGAGTTCGCGCTCGTCTCCGTGCGCCGCAGCCAGATCGAACCGCTCGGCACCACCCGCGCCCGGCAGGTGCTGTACGGCCTGGAACGACTGCCGCAGATGATGGCCGCCGCCCAGTTCGGCATCACCGTCTGCTCGCTGACCCTCGGCGCGGTCGCCGAGCCGACCGTCGCGCACCTCCTGGAGCCGGTCTTCGAGTGGATCCACTTGCCGCACGGCATGATCCACCCGCTGGGCTACGTCATCGCGCTGGCCGTCGTGGTCTTCTGCCACCTGGTCATCGGCGAGATGGTCCCGAAGAACCTGGCGATGGCCGCACCCGAGAAGGCCGCGCTGTGGCTCAGCCCCGGCCTGGTCGCCTTCGCCCGCCTGTGCCGGCCGATCACCGTCGCGCTGGGCGCCTGCGCCCAGGGCATCCTGCGGCTCTTCCACGTCGAGCCCAAGGACGAGGTCGAGGCCGTCTTCACCAGCGAGCAGCTCAACCGGCTGGTGGAGGACGCCGGCCAGGCCGGACTGCTCGACCCGGAGGAGCAGGAACGCCTCGAGGACGCCCTGGAACTGGGCTCCCACCCGGTGACGGACGTACTCCTGCCACGTGAGTCCCTGGTGACGGTCAGCCCCTCGGTCACGCCCGGGGAGATCGTCGCGCTCACCGCCCGCACCGGGTACTCGCGCTTCCCGATCGCGGCGGACCAGGGCGCCTTCATGGGGTACCTGCACGTCAAGGACGTCCTCGACCTGGAGGAGTCCGACCGCGCCGTCCCCCAGCACCTGTGGCGCCCGATGACCACGCTGCGCCCCGAGCTCCCCCTGGACGACGCCCTCACGGTGATGCGCCGCGCGGCCACCCACCTGGCCCAGGTCACGGACCCGTCGGGCCGGATCCTCGGTCTGGTCGCCCTGGAGGACGTACTGGAACTCCTGGTCGGCGAGGTACGGGACCCGGCCCACAGAAACAGAGAGGTAACCCTGGCCACGTAACCACGGGCACTCGCGCCGGCGCCGCGGGTATACGCGCCGCCGCCCCGCCGCCGCTGCGGGCAGTCGCGCCGCTGGGGCGGCACGGGTGGGCGGTGGGGGCGCCTCCCAGGCCGTTCAGGCACGGGGGGCACCCCGCAGCGCCGGGCTGTGCCCCCCCGCACCGAGGCTCGGCCTCTACACGGCCGACGGTCCCCCCGGCCCCCGTCCCGACAGCACTTCCCCGTACGCCTGCATCAGATCCGGCAACCGCAACGTGGCCAGATCGTCCCGGGTCAATGCCCCCGGATACACGGACAACCGCAGATCCCGGTACGCACAGCTCTTCTCGTACAGCGTCCGCAGGAACCGCCCGTTCCCCAACTCGTCGATCCACCCCTGATCCACCACGTGCCCGGCGATCGACCGCAACTCGTCCAGCGCCTCCTCGTCCCACACGTCCCCGTTCTCCGCCGCGAGCACCTCACCGATCGAGGTCAGCTCCAGCGGCCGGTACGACGGGAAGTCCACCCGCGTCGTGAAACGCGAGGACAACCCGGGATTGGCGCCCAGCAGCCGGTCCATGCCCTCCGGATAGCCGGCCAGGATCACCACCAGGTGGTCCCGGTTGTCCTCGGCCCGCTTCAGCAGCACCTGGAGTGCCTCGTCGCCGTACGCGTCGCCCTTGCCGTACCCGGAGTTGGACAGGGAGTACGCCTCGTCGACGAAGAGGACACCGCCGAGCGCGGAGTCGATCAGCTCGTTCGCCTTCACGGCGGTCTGGCCCAGGTACTCGCCGACCAGATCCGCCCGCTGCGCCTCCACCAGGTGGTCGCCGCCGAGCAGTCCGAGGGCGTAGAAGACCCGGCCCAGGATGCGGGCCACGGTGGTCTTGCCGGTGCCGGAGGGGCCGGAGAAGACGAAGTGACGTTTGGGCGGCTGCACGGGCAAGCCCTGCCCGGCCCGCAGCCGCGCCATGTTCAGCTGCGCGGATAGCGCCTTGACCTGGCGCTTCACCGGTTCCAGGCCCACCATCCGCTCCAGCTCGGCGAGCGCCTCCTCCAGCAGTGCCGGATCGGTGGGACCGCTGGGCAGGGACGGGTCGGGCCCGCCCGCCTTCTCGCGCACCGACGGCCCGCCGAGCGGAGGCAGCGGGGCGGACAGCGCGGGTTCCGGGGCGGAGACCTTGACGCCGCGCTCCTCGGTGCCGAACAGGGGGTCGAGCCCGTCCAGGCCGTCCGTCCCCGCACCCGCCTGCGCGTACCCCGTGAGGTCGGCCGGGTCGTCGTAGCCGTCGCCCTCGGCGATCGCGGCCAGCCGGGCCGAGGTGTCCATGAAGGCGGGGTCGACGCGGTGCACCGCCCGGTACAGCGGGAGCGCGGCGGCGCTGCGCCCGGTGCCCTCGTGGGCCCGCGCCAGCCAGTAGCGCAGCTCCTTGCGCTGCGGCTGCTCGCTGCGGCACCGCATCAGGGCCGCCGAAAGGAGCGGCTCGGCCTGCCCGTACATCTCCAGGCGGACCCGGGCCATGCCGCTGAACAGCCCCGCCTCGATACCCAGTAAGGGGTCGCCGAGCAGTGGGTCGGTGTGCCGGACGAGCTGCTCCCAGTCCTTGACGAGGTAGGCGCGGCACGCGTGCAGGAAGCGGACCTGCGCGTCGGAGTCCACCGGTGGCAGCCCGGCCAGGGCCCGGTCCAGCTCCGGGACGTGCCGGCCGTCCAGCCAGTGCGAGGCGTGCGCCAGCAGCAGGTCGCGCGGGTTCTCCAGCACGGGCTGCACCCACCAGCCCAGCCAGTACCAGGAGTTGAGCGTCCGGCGGTGGCGGGCCCGCTGCTCGCCGAAGCGGTCGCGGTTGCGGAACATTCGCAGGAGCGCGTTCGTGGTGTCGACGCGCAGCGCGTGCAGTCCCAGCCAGCCGTCGGCCATCGTGGGGTCGATCCGCACCGCCGCCCGGAACTCCTCCTCCGCCTGCGGGTAGGCCCCCATGGTGTAGGCGTCCACGCCGCGCAGCCAGGCGAGTTCGGCCGGGGCCTGTGGGCCCTGCGTGCCGAAGTCCATCACGTCCCCCACCTACCGTGCCCCCGTCGGTATGCCACCGAGCCGTCGCTCGTCGGCCGCCTCGGTCAACGGCTCTACCGCGGACCGGAGTTGCAGGTGCGTGCGGCAATCTCCCGTAGGTCGCACCGAGGGCATCGTACCCGCGGCGGTCATTCCTCCGAAGGGTGCGGGAGGGGTCGTTCCGCGAGGTGGGAGCGGGCGGGGCGCGCGACCCGACGGTGACCGAGGGTGAGCGTTTGGCGTCGCGGAGGAGCCGGAAGGCGCGCTCAGGGCAGAACGAAGCCCCCGATCACGGGGGAACAACCGGGGGCTTCGCGTCTGTCGGCGGCTTCGAACTGCCGCACATTCAGAACGTAAGACCTGTACGGCCCCTGGGTCAAGCGAAGTTGGGGCACGTCGGCGGGGTGCCGGGGCGCGATCTTCACGCGTTCAACACATTGCGGAAGGTCAGTCACTCTGTGTGAGAAAGTGGGCTCCGGAGGTGCTCCCCGCCGGCCCCGGCAGTACCTCGTACCCCTGTTCGCGCTGTCGCACCAGAAGGTGCGCGAAGGGGCGCGAGGGATCCTCGGCGAAGTGCCGGCGCTCGGCCGGGATCCATCCGTCCCAGAACGTCCGTTGTTCCGCTCCGTCGCGCGCCCGTCCGCGCGCCCACGCCCGCGCCGCGGGCAGGTCCATCCACAGGAGTCCGGCCAGGTGCGGCCGGAGCGCCCCGCGGCCGGCGCCGACGCCCTCGACCAGGACCACCGGAGCGGGCTCCAGGGCGACCGGTGCCCCGAACCGCCGGGTCCGCCAGTCGTACGGCGCGTAGTGCGCGGTCTCACCGCGCCCCAACGGCTCGATCACCTGGGCGAGCAGTCGCGCGGTCCAGCCGAACAGCTCGTCGTGACTGGCGATGTCGTCGAGGTGCAGCACCGGCGCACCGCCCAGGCCGGCCGCCAGCCGCCCGGCGAAGGTGGACTTGCCGGACCCGGCGTGTCCGTCGACGGCGATCAGACGTACGGGTCCGCAGGAGGGGGGAAGCCGGCGGAGCCGGGCTGCGAGGTCGAGGATGGCGGATCCCGGGGGTGGCGCGGGGCGGACGTGTTCAGTCGCACTCTAACCAGTGGTCGACACCAATATTGGTGGCGTGGCGTGCGTGGAAGTGCTGGCAGGAGCGGGCACCTGCGGCCATAGTTGGCGCACGACCGTGCAACGACGGACCCGCCCGACCCGGACACCTGGGGGTCTCCCGCTCATGAGCAGAGTCGAACAGCCGTCCCGCAGAGCCCTGCTGGCCGCAGCCGTCGCCGCGGCCGCCGTGACGGGCGGAGCGATCCCGGCGACCGCCCTGGCCGCATCCCGCGCGGGTGCCGGCGGTGGCGCCGCGGGCCCCGGCCGGGACAGCGCCCGGCGGCCGGTGGACTACCGCGCCTGGACCACCCTCGGCGACTGGCGGCGCGGGACCGTGCGGGGCGCCCGGCCCGTCGCGGGCGCCCGCCCGGGAGTCGTGATCGGCGCCCCGGCCGGCACCGTCGACTACGCCGACCCGCACACCGGCACCACCGCGACCTGGGAGTACGCGACCTGGACCTCGCCCGTCCACCGGCTCGCGGTGCCCTCGACGGAGGTCATCGCCTCCTGGAACGCGCACACGCCGGGCGGCACCTGGATCCAGGTCGAACTGAAGGGCACCTACTCCGACGGCACGGACACGCCCTGGTACGTGATGGGCCGCTGGACGGCAGGCGACGGCGAGCAGGACATCAGGCGGACCTCGGTCGACGACCAGGGCGACGGCAGGAGCAGCATCTGGACCGACACCTTCTCGATCGACGACGCCTCCACCGGCCTGCGCCTGGCCTCCTACCGGCTCCGGCTCACCCTCCACCGCCGCCCGGGCACCCGCACCACGCCCACCGTCTGGCGGCTCGGCGCGATGGGCTCGGACGTCCCCGACCGCTTCACCGTGCCCGCCTCCACCCCCGGGTACGCCGGGGAACTGCGCGTCCCGCGCTATTCGCAGGAGATCCACAAGGGCCAGTACCCGGAGTACGACAACGGCGGCGAGGCCTGGTGCAGCCCCACCTCCTCGCAGATGATCATCGAGTACTGGGGCGGCCGCCTCACCGAGGACCAGCTGGCCTGGGTCGATCCCTCCTACGCCGACCCGCAGATCTGCCACGCCGCCCGGTACACGTACGACAACCAGTACGAGGGCTGCGGCAACTGGCCCTTCAACGCCGCCTACGCCGCCACCTTCAAGGGTCTCCAGGGCGTGGTCACCCGCCTCGGATCCCTCACCGACCTGGAGACGCTGATCGCGGCCGGCATCCCGGCCATAACGTCCCAGTCGTTCCTGGAGGAGGAACTGACCGGATCGGGGTACGGCACCTCCGGCCACCTGATGACCGTGATCGGCTTCACCGCCGACGGCGACGTGATCGCCAACGACCCGGCCTCGGACGACAACGACGCCGTGCGCCGGGTCTACAGGCGGCGCGAGTGGGAGAACATCTGGCTCAGGACGAAGCGGTACAACGCCAGTGGCAAGGTCGTCTCCGGCACCGGCGGTGTCTGCTACCTGTACTTCCCGGCCCACCCCGGCCCGCGTCAGCGCAAGGCCCTCGCGGCGGTGGGCGTGCGCTGAGCGGAGCGGACCGCGCCGCTGTGACCAAGCTCTCGGCCGCAAAAGCCGCTCACGGTGGCAAGGTGGACACCGTGAGCGGGGGGACTCCGCCGAGCCGAAGCCGAGAGCAGCGAGAAGCCATGACCGCACACAGCGCAGCCGCCACCCGTGTCCGTACCGGCGGACCCAAGGACGACGACGGCCCGAAGATCCTGGAACACGTCCTGGGCTGGACCCTCGTCGTGGTGGTCGCGATGCTCGTGGTTCAGCTGGGCCTGCTGTGACGTGACCCGGGTGTGACCTGCCCCACGACCCGACCTGCCATACTGCGGAGGTCCCGCCCCCCGCAGGAGACCAGGGTCGAAATTGAATATCAGTCAACAACCTGCCGACGTCCGTCCCCGGGCACGCGGCACCGAGCGCTCGGTGGCACGCCGCGCCGAACTCATCGCCATCGGGCGGAGGTTGTTCGCCGACACGTCCTACGACGCGCTCTCGATGGACGACATCGCCCGCCAGGCGCATGTCGCCAAGGGGCTGATCTACTACTACTTCCAGTCCAAGCGGGGCTACTACCTGGCGATCATCCAGGACTCCGTCGCGGGCCTCGTCACCACCGCGGCGCGCGGCACCGAACTGCCGCAGGTGGACCGCGTCCACCGCACCATCGACGGCTATCTGCGCTACGCCGAGCACAACCAGGCCGCCTACCGCACCATCGTCAGCGGGGGAGTCGGCTTCGACGCCGAGGTGCACGGCATCCGGGACGGGGTGCGTGAGGCCATCGTCGCCACCATCGCCGAAGGGGCGTACGGCCGTTCGGACATCGGTCCGCTGGCCCGCATGGGCCTGCTCGCCTGGGTGTGCAGCGTCGAGGGCGCCACCCTGGACTGGATCGGCCGGCCCGAACTGCCCCGCGAGACCATGCGCGAGCTGCTGGTGAAGTCGCTCGGCGGCACGCTGCGCGCCATCGAGGAACTGGACCCCGGCTACCCGGCCCCGGCCCCGGCCCGCCGCGACGACGCCTGACGACCGGGACGACGCCGACGAAGGGGCGGGAACCCGAGCAGGGTCCCGCCCCTTCGCCCCCCGTACGCGCCAGGTGGTTCAGTCGATCGCCCTGATCAGCTCGCCGTTCGCGGTGTCGCCGCTCAGCTCCCAGAAGAAGGTGCCGCCGAGACCTTGCTCGTTCTTGTACGCCATCTTGGTGGCGATGGTCTGCGGCGTGTCGTAACTCCACCAGTCGCTGCCGCACTTGGCGTACGCGGTGCCGCCCACCGTGCCGGTCGCGGGGCAGCTGGTCTTGAGCACCTTGTAGTCCTCGATGCCGTTCTCGTACGTGCCCTTCGCCGGGCCGGTCGCGGTGCCGCCCGGGTCCGCCTGGGTGACACCGGTCCAGCCGCGGCCGTAGAAGCCGAGGCCGAGCAGGAGCTTCGAGGACGGGACGCCGAGCCCCTTGAGCTTCGCGATCGTCGCCGAGGTGTGGTAGTCCTCCTTCGGAATGCCGGAGTACGAGGTCAGCGGCGAGTGCGGAGCGGTCGGCCCGGTGGCGTCCCAGGCGCCGAAGAAGTCGTACGTCATCGGGTTGTACCAGTCGACGTACTGCGCGGCCCCGGCGTAGTCCGCCGCGTCGATCTTGCCGCCGGCCGTGGCGTCGGCCGTGATCGCCGCGGTGACCAGGTAGTCCTGGCCGAACTTGGCGCGCAGGGCGCCCATCAGCTTCGGGAAGGCGTCGCGGCCGCTGGTGTCGCAGCTGAGGCCGCAGGCGTTCGGGTACTCCCAGTCGATGTCGATGCCGTCGAAGACGTCGGCCCACTTGGAGTTCTCGACCAGGTCGTAGCAGGACTGCGCGAACGCCTCCGGGTTCTGCGCGGCCTGCGCGAAGCCGCCGGACCAGGTCCAGCCGCCGAACGACCAGAGGATCTTCAGGTCGGGGTGCTTCTGCTTCAGCTTGAGCAGCTGGTTGAAGTTGCCCCGCAGCGGCTGGTCCCAGGTGTCGGCGACGCCGTCGACGGAGTCGGCGGCGGTGTAGGCCCGGTCGGTCGCCGCGTAGGCGTCGCCCATGGCGCACTTGCCGCCGGTGACGTTGCCGAACGAGTAGTTGATGTGGGTGAGTTTGTCGGCGGAGCCCGACGACTCGATGTTCTTGACGTGGTAGTTGCGGTCGTAGACGCCCCATTCGGTGAAGTAGCCGACGACCTTGGACCCGGGCGCGGCCTGCGCGGCGGGTGCCTCGGCCTGCGCGGCGGTGGCCGTGGCGGGGCCGGCCCCGGCCAGCAGACCGGCGCCGAGGGCGACGGTGCACAGGGCGGAGAACAGCGTCCGGATGGGGCGGACGCGGGGGAGGTGCGGGACGTGCATCGGGTGTCTCCTCGTGGGGGGATGAGGGAAACGCGCGCCGATTGGCATGAACGCGGTAATGCGCTCGGTCCGTCACCGTAGGAGGACTAGACCAGTGTGGTCAATGGTTCGGACCATTCTTGGGTTCCGAAGCCGGAATCGCGGCGCCCGCCGGCCCGGTCGAAGGCATTCCCGGAATTCTTTGAGTAAGCGGTCGTTAACTGGTGACTCCGTGCCTCCGATCGGGCATACTCACAGCGCACAGCCGCTGGTCAGCCGCTTCCGCGACCCGGGAGTGCGAGCATCGGCCAGGCCCGAAAGACCCGGCGGAGCCGCCTCCACCCAAGGCGCACGTCCGCCGATGTGCCCGACAGGGAGGAGAGCGTCGCCATGCCCGACCGCGCCCCGCAGCCGGTGGACCGGCAACTGCCCACGGACGAGGCACGGGACCTGATCTCGCTCGTTCGCGACATCGCGCAGCGTGAGATCGTCCCGAGCGCGGCCGAGGAGGAGGACACCGGACGCTTTCCGCGCGAGGTCTTCACCCTCCTGTCCGACTCGGGCCTCCTCGGCCTGCCCTACGACGCCGAGTTCGGCGGCGGGGAGCAGCCGTACGAGGTCTATCTCCAGGTCCTCGAGGAGCTGGCCGCGGCCCGGCTCACCGTCGGCCTCGGCGTCAGCGTGCACACGCTCGCCTCCTACGCGCTCGCCACGTACGGCACCAAGGAGCAGCAGGCCGAGCACCTGCCGGCGATGCTCGGCGGCGGCCTGCTCGGCGCCTACAGCCTCTCCGAGCCCGCCTCCGGCTCCGACGCCGCCTCGCTGCGCACCAAGGCCGTGCGCGAAAGCGGCGGAGACTGGGTGATCACCGGCACCAAGGCGTGGATCACGCACGGCGGCATCGCCGACTTCTACACCGTCATGGCGCGCACGGGCGAGGACGGACCGCGCGGCATCACCGCGTTCCTGGTGCCCGCCGACGCCGAGGGGCTGAGCGCCGCGGTGCCGGAGAAGAAGATGGGGCTCAAGGGCTCGCCCACCGCACAGGTCCACCTCGACGGTGTGCGGGTCCCCGACGCCCGCCGGCTCGGCGACGAGGGGCAGGGCTTCGCGATCGCCCTGTCCGCGCTCGACTCCGGCCGGCTGGGCATCGCCGCCTGCGCGATCGGCGTGGCCCAGGCGGCGCTGGACGAGGCGCTGTCCTACGCGACCGGGCGCAGGCAGTTCGGCAAGCCGATCGCCGACTTCCAGGGGCTGCGCTTCATGCTCGCCGACATGGCGACGCAGATCGAGGCGGGCCGTGCCCTGTACCTGACGGCGGCCCGACTGCGCGACGCCGGGCTGCCGTTCGCCAAGCAGGCCGCCATGGCCAAACTGCACTGCACCGACACGGCCATGCGGGTCACCACCGACGCCGTGCAGATCCTCGGCGGGTACGGCTACACCGCCGACTTCCCTGCCGAGCGGTACATGCGCGAGGCCAAGGTGCTGCAGATCGTCGAGGGCACCAACCAGATCCAGCGGATGGTCATCGCCCGTCACCTCGCGGGTCCCGAGGAGCGCTGAGGTCGGCGGCGACGGCGAAGTCGCCGCCGCCGCGGAAGTCGCCGGTGGTGAAGAAGTCACCCGTGGCGAAGAAGTCCCCGAGGCCGCGCGGGGGTTCCGCGAGCCTGACCCACTCCGGGTCGTGGCGTCCGGGCAGGGTGCGGCCGCCGTCGGCCCAGGTCCGCATCAGCTCACGGTAGATCGGCGGGTCCGGGATCTGCGGGGCCGGTGGGACCGGACCCGCGGGCACCGGCACGAACACGCGGCGCCGACTCCCGGTCGACGAGTACGTGGGGGTCATACACCGGCAACGCGGCGACGTGCGGTCAGGTCACCGGCGGAGGCAATCGAGCGTGAGTTCGTGGGCGTCCGCCACCGACCCGCGCCACGGCATCCTGCGAGCCGCGGCGCGGGCGGGGTGACGGAACGGGCGGGCGAGCTCCTCGAACCGGGCGCCCGGGCGCCCGGGGGCCTCAGGCCGCTTCGCGCCGCATCGTCGGCACCCGCATCGGGCGCGAGCCCGGGCCGCCGACGTGGGAGAAGGGCTGGGTCCGCCAGTCGAGGCCCCGAGGGAGCGTCAACAGCAGGGCGGTGTCCTGCTCGTGGGGCCGGAACGACTCGTCCGCGGGACGCGCCTCGGTGGCCCTGCGGCCGGTGCCGGCGCAGACCGTGAGCCCGAACGGGTTCCACGGGGAGGCGCACAGGGCGTGCTCCGGCAGCGTCTCCTCGTCCGCCAGCAGGGCGATGGGCTGCGCACAGTCCGGGCAGAGCACCCGGTACATCTCGAAGGTGTCGTAGGCGTCGAGTTCCTCGTCGTCGAAGGCGTCGGGTTCGACGCCCTCCGATACGGGCTCGACGACCGGCTGCTGCCGCTTGGGCGTGGTACGACCAGGGCGCTTAAGACTCTGCATGGGATTCTCCCCCTCGGGCTGGGTCGTGACGGCACTGCGGCCTCGACCACAGCAAGCACTTCCCGTCCCCCCTCCGGGGTAATCACGGGACCATCACGGAGAACGTTCAACCAGTGTGGTCTTCGTCACATGCCGCTCGCAGATGCCCCGTGCGGTGTGTTTGTCCCCACCCGGGCACCGTTCGACGACCCGTCACATCACGAACGGGGCATGACCCGCACTGCGCAGGTGTCCGAGGAGGTCAACGGCACTGTAGGTTCTTGCGCCATGGAGGAGCTGGACCGACAGATCGTGCAGCTGCTCGTCAAGGACGGGCGGATGAGCTACACCGACCTGGGCAAGGCCACGGGCCTGTCCACGTCGGCCGTGCACCAGCGGGTGCGGCGGCTGGAGCAGCGTGGCGTCATCCGCGGTTACGCCGCGGTCGTCGACCCGGAGGCCGTCGGGCTGCCGATGACCGCCTTCATCTCGGTGAAACCGTTCGACCCCAGCGCCCCCGACGACATCGCGGACCGCCTCGCCGGGGTCCCCGAGATCGAGGCCTGCCACAGCGTCGCGGGCGACGAGAACTACATCCTCAAGGTCCGGGTGGCCACCCCGCACGAGCTGGAGGAACTGCTCGCCCGGGTCCGCTCCCTCGCCGGTGTCTCGACCCGCACCACCGTGGTCCTCTCGACCCCCTACGAGTCCCGTCCGCCGCGCATCTGACGGCGCCCGCGCGGGACTGCGGGGCCACGGCCGCACGCCCGGCAGCCCCGGCTGCCGGGCGGCCCCCGCGAGGGGCGAGACTGGTGTCCATGAGTGAGTCCACCACCCCGTCCTCGACCGTCCTGCTGCGCCGCGGCGAGGTCCACAGTCCCGCCGACCCCTTCGCGACGGCCATGGTCGTCGAACGCGGCCAGGTCGCCTGGGTCGGCTCGGAGGGCGCCGCGGACGCCTTCGCGGACGGGGTCGACGAGGTGATCGACCTGGACGGCGCCCTCGTCACCCCGGCGTTCACCGACGCACACGTGCACACCACCGCCACCGGCCTCGCCCTCACCGGGCTCGACCTGTCCGGTGCCCCCACCCGCGAGGCGGCCCTCGCCCTGGTACGGGACTTCGCCGCCGCCCGCCCGGACGACCGCGTGCTCCTCGGTCACGGCTGGGACGCCGCCCGCTGGCCCGACGGGCAGCCGCCCGCGCGCGCCGAGCTGGACGCCGCGACCGGCGGCCGCCCCCTCTACCTCAGCCGGATCGACGTCCACTCGGCCGTCGTCACCACCGCCCTGCTCGACCTGGCGCCCGGTGACCTCGCGCGCGGGGACGGCCCGCTCACCGGCGACGCCCACCACGCCGTACGCGCCGCCGCCCTCGGGGCCGTCACCCCCGCCCAGCGCGCCGGCGCCCAGCGCGCGGCCCTCGCGCACGCCGCCTCCCTCGGCATCGGAACCGTTCACGAATGCGCAGGCCCGGACATCTCCTCCGAGGACGACCTGACCGGCCTGCTGCGCCTGTCCGCGAAGGAGCCCGGGCCGCGGGTGATCGGCTACTGGGCCGAGCAGGACGTCGACAAGGCGCGGGAGCTGGGCGCCGTCGGGGCCGCCGGGGACCTCTTCGTCGACGGCTCCCTCGGCTCCCACACGGCCTGCCTGCACCAGCCCTACGCCGACGCCGGCCACACCGGCACCGCCCACCTGGACGCCGCCGCCGTCGCCGCGCACGTCGTCGCCTGCACCGAGGCGGGCCTTCAGGCGGGCTTCCACGCCATCGGTGACGCCGCCGTGAGCGCCGTCGTGGAGGGAGTGCGCGCCGCTGCCGACAAGATCGGCCTCGCCCGCGTCCGGGCCGCCCGCCACCGGATCGAGCACGCCGAGATGCTCACGCCCGAGACGGTCGCGGCCTTCGCCGAACTGGGCCTGACCGCCTCCGTCCAGCCCGCCTTCGACGCGCTCTGGGGCGGCGAGGACGGCATGTACGCCCGGCGCCTGGGCGCCGAGCGGGCCCGCACGCTCAACCCCTTCGCCGCCCTGCTGCGCGCCGGCGTGCCGCTCGCCTTCGGCTCCGACAGCCCGGTCACCCCCCTCGACCCGTGGGGGACCGTCCGGGCCGCCGCCTTCCACCGCACCCCGGAGCACCGGGTCTCCGTCCGCGCCGCGTTCACGGCGCACACGCGGGGCGGCTGGCGGGCGATCGGCCGCGACGACGCGGGTGTCCTGGTGCCGGGTGTGCCCGCGGACTACGCCGTGTGGCGTACCGGCGAACTCGTGGTCCAGGCCCCGGACGACCGGGTGGCCCGCTGGTCGACCGACCCGCGCTCCGGCACCCCCGGCCTGCCCGACCTCACCCCCGGCCGGGACCTGCCCGTCTGCCTGCGTACCGTGGTGGGCGGCCGGACGGTCTTCGTACGGCCGGGCGAGTGATCTCCACGGCCGACGGGGCGATGATCTTCGCGCGGCCGCGACCTGCGTCTCCTCCGCGCTGACCTGCGCATTGACATCAAAGGTGCAGGTGGAACGACTGTTGACAGGCGACGGCGGGGGGCCGGTAGGTTCGGCCGGGTCCACCACCGGACGCCCGACCGGGGAACCTTCCGCACACGCGTCGCGGCGCCGCTGAGTCAGGGACGGTGTGCCGCACCGGGGCACCGCCACTGGGAGCCAGGCTCAGTGCCCGCACCGCGACGAGGGAACGTTCCGGCCGGTCGGGAGGTGTGACCCGGGTGGGGCCCGGGCGCTCAGTAGACAACGGCCTGGGCCGATCCGCAGCCGGCGGGTCCCGGGCCGGCCCGAAGGGCGCCGGGCCCCCATCCGTCGCACAAACGGCCTGAATCGGCCATCCCTACCCCGGTTCCGGGAAAACGACACCACCGTACGGCCGTCCTGTCGCGTCGGCGCAGGCCGCGGCGATTATGGTGGTCCTCTGTGGACGGACACGAAGGGGCAGTGGTGAACGACGGCGACGGGACGCCCGCGGCTGCGGCGCGGGAGAGGCGGTTCGGCCCGCTGGGCACGGCCCTGGTGATCATCCCGACCTACAACGAGGCGGAGAACATCAAGGCGATCGTCACGCGTGTGCGCGAGGCCGTCCCCGAGGCACACGTGCTCGTGGCCGACGACAACAGCCCCGACGGCACCGGCAAGCTCGCCGACGAACTGGCGGCCGCGGACGACCACGTCCAGGTCATGCACCGCAAGGGCAAGGAAGGGCTGGGCGCCGCCTACCTCGCCGGCTTCCGCTGGGGCCTGGAGCACGGCTACGGCGTGCTGATCGAGATGGACGCCGACGGCTCCCACCAGCCCGAGGAACTGCCCCGTCTGCTGACCGCCCTCAAGGGCGCCGACCTCGTCCTCGGCTCGCGCTGGGTGCCCGGCGGCCGGGTGGTCAACTGGCCCAAGTCCCGCGAGATCATCTCGCGTGGCGGCAGCATGTACTCGAGAATCGCGCTCGACCTGCCGCTGCGCGACATCACCGGCGGCTACCGCGCCTTCCGCCGCGAGACCCTGGAGGGGCTCGGCCTCGAGGAGGTCGCCTCCCAGGGGTACTGCTTCCAGGTCGACCTCGCCCGCCGGGCGATCAAGGCCGGCTATCACGTCGTGGAGGTGCCGATCACGTTCGTGGAGCGGGAACTCGGCGACTCCAAGATGAGCCGCGACATCCTGGTGGAGGCCCTGTGGCGGGTCACCACGTGGGGCGTGGGGGAGAGGGTCGGCAAGGTGCTCGGCCGCGACAGGCGGTCCGGCACGGCGGCCGACGGGCAGACGGCCTCGAGCGGGACCGACGGGCGGACGGCCTCGAGCGACAGGTCGACGGACTCCCTCGACGAGTCGGCGAAGGCGTCCGACGCCAAGGCCTGACCGCCCTCTTATGCGGCACTGAGCCGGGGCCAGGCACACTGGGAGTATGACGACTGGCGCTCAGACCCCCAGGTCCCCCGCCCGGCCTCCGCGCTCCCGGCTGCGCACGTTCCTGCCGCTGGGCGCCGCCGCCTGGCTCGTGCTGGAGATCTGGCTGCTGACCGTGATCGCGGGGGCGACCAGCGGTTTCATGGTCTTCCTGCTCCTGGTCGCCGGTGTCGTCCTCGGCTCCATGGTCATCAAGGCGGCGGGCCGCCGGGCCTTCCGCAATCTCACCGAGACGCTCAACCAGCAGCAGTCGGCCATGCGGGCGGGCGTGCCGCCCGAGGCACGCCCCAACAGCGAGGGCAACGGCCTGATGATGCTGGGCGGGCTGCTCCTGATCCTGCCCGGTCCGATCTCGGACGTGCTCGGCCTGCTCATGCTGCTGCCCCCGGTGCAGAAGGGCGTCAGCCGCTACGCCCAGCGGACGGTGGAGCGCAAGCTCCGCGACGCCGGGCCCGGTACCCTCGGCGACGCCTTCCGCCAGGCCCGGATGCAGCACCCGGACGGCAAGGTCGTCCAGGGCGAGGTCATACGGGACGACCCGGACGACGCCCCGCAGGACCCGCGCCCCCCGCTGACGCACTGAGCCTGCGGGCCGGGCACGGCACGACAAAACCGCGGGTGCCGTACATGAAGTCATGTACGGCACCCGCGGTTTTTGTTCGGTTGTGTCGCCTACGGTTTCCCGCTACGCACTCTTGCGGCTGTCTCGCGGATGGACCGCGATGTTCATCGCGCCGGAGCGCAGAACGGCCAGCCGCTCCTCGAGGACCTCTTCGAGTTCCTCGCGGGTGCGTCGCTCCATCAGCATGTCCCAGTGCGTACGCGCGGGCTTGGCCTTCTTCTCCTCAGGGCCGTCGCCGTCAACCAGGAGTGCCTGGGCCCCGCAGACCTTGCACTCCCACTCCGGCGGGATCTCCGCCTCGACCGAGAAGGGCATCTCGAATCGATGTCCCTTCTCGCATGCGTACTCCACGGCCTGGCGCGGGGCCAGGTCGATGCCGCGGTCCGTCTCGTAGCTGGTCACCACGAGGCGCGTGCCGCGAAGAGCTCGCTCACTCATGAATCGTGCCTCCCGGGCTTGTCGCCCACAGGACAGGTGTCGCTGTCGTCGTCATCCGGTCAACGTCCGGGCGGCGGTAAAGATTCCCGTTCCGACTCCCGATCCGGGCCCTGCGTCGCCGTCGCAGCCGCAGCCTTGCAACCAGTGCAGTACCCGCCGACGTCCGGTTTGTCACCTCTGCTGGCAGATGTGACATAGCGATTCGGCACCTTTGACGCGCAGTAACGGTACGCCTGGCAGGCCAAACGCGTACACTACAGCCCTTTCGCGCCGAGTGCTAAATCCTTTCGGGTACCGGGTTGCCCGCGTCGCCGATCGCCCGCCGTACCGGGACCCGCGCGAGCAGCACGAACCCGATAACGAAGAAGGCCACCAGCGAGATGATCGCGTCCCGGTAGCTCCCGGTCAGCTGGTAGGTCAGCCCGAAGAGCAGCGGCCCGAGCCAGCTCATCCCGCGGTCGCTCAGCTCGTACGCCGAGAAGTACTCCGCCTCCTTGCCCGGGGGGACCAGGTGGGAGAACAGGGAGCGGGACAGGGCCTGGCTGCCGCCCAGGACGAGCCCGATCCCGGCGGCCAGCACGAAGAACCACGCCGGCGCCCCGGCCGGCAGGAAGTACCCGGCCGCCAGGGTCACCGTCCAGGCGACCAGCGACCCGAGGATCGTGCGTTTGGCCCCGTACCTCCGGGCCAGCCGGCCGAGCGCCAGCGCGCCCGCCACCGCCAGCACCTGGACCAGCAGCACCGCCACGATGAGCGTGGACTGCCCGAGGTCCAGTTCCTCGGAACCGTAGACCGAGGCCTGGGAGATCACCGTCTGGATGCCGTCGTTGTAGACCAGGTACGCCAGCAGGAAGGCCAGCGTCAGCGGGCGGCGGCGCATGTCGCGGACGGTCGCCGCGAGCTGCCGGAACCCGGGCAGCGCGGCCTCCCGTGCCACCGCGCGCCGGTCGCGCAGCCGCCGGAGCGGAATGAGCGCGAAGGCGCCCCACCACAGTCCCGCCGACGCCAGACAGATGCGGACCGCCGCGCTCTCGCTCAGCCCGAAGGAGTCGTGGCCGGTGTAGAGGACCAGATTGACGACCAGGACCAGGGAGCCGGCCGCGTAGCCGAAGGCCCAGCCGCGGGAGGAGACCGCGTCGCGCTCCTCGGGCGGGGCGATCTGGGGCAGGTAGGAGTTGTAGAGCATCATGGCGACCGACTGCGCGGCGTTGGCGACGACCAACAGCAGGCCGCCCAGCAGGTAGCGGTCGCCGTCGAGGAAGAACATGGCGGTCGTGGCCGCGGCGCCGGTGTACGCGGCGGCGGCCAGCAGCGGCTTCTTGCGCCCCGAGCGGTCGGCCGCCGCGCCCACCAGAGGCATCACCAGCACCGCCACGATCACCGACAGCGACACCGAGTACGCGAAGAACGAACCGGCGCGCACCGGTATGCCCAGCGGGTGGACGTACCCGTCCGCGTCCGCCGCCGACTCCGCGACCGAGGTGAGATAGGGCCCCAGGAACACGGTGAGCACGCTCGTCGAGTAGACGGAGCACGCCCAGTCGTAGAAGTACCAGCCACGCTGCTCGCGCCGCCGTTCGGCGGCCGGGTCGGCCCCGTCCGCCGCATCCGTCCGCAGGGTGTCGGTGCCCACCGTGCCCTCGCTTCCCCGTGAACGCGCACCGTCCCCGGGATGCGGCCGGGGTCATCCCCAGACGCCGCGGTCCTCCATGACCTTGCGCAGTGTGTCGATGTGATCGGTCATGATGCCATCCACTCCCAGGTCCAGAAGCCGGTGCATGCGGTCCGCGTCGTTCACCGTCCAGACGTGCACCTGCAGCCCGCGCGCGTGTGCGGCCCGCAGGAAACGGTGATCCACCACCGGGACGCCCGACTGCGTCTCGGGAACCTGCGCGGCCACCGCCGAGCGGCGCGGCGCGACCGGCACGCCCCAGGAGCGCAGCCGCAGCCCGAGGACGCCGCGGGTGCCGTACGAGGTGGCCAGGCGCGGGCCGGCCAGCCGCTGGGCGCGGACCACGCGCGCCTCGGAGAACGAGCCGACGCAGATCCGGTCCCAGGCGTTGTGCCGGCCGATCAGCTCCAGGAGCGGCTCCAGGGCGGGCTCCGCCTTCACGTCGACGTTCCAGCGCACCGCGGGAAAGGTCTCCAGGAGCTCCTCGAAGAGCGGCACCGGTTCCTCGCCCGCCACGCGCGCGTGGCGCACGTTCTCCCACGGCAGGTCGGCGATCCGCCCGGCCCCGTCCGTCACCCGGTCCAGGGTCCCGTCGTGGAAGGCGACCAGCTTCCCGTCCCGCGTGGCGTGCACGTCCGTCTCGATGTACCGGTAGCCCGCCCCGACGGCCCGGCGGAACTGCCGCAGCGTGTTCTCCAGGCCGTCCGCCGCCCCGCCCCGGTGGGCGAAGGCGATGGGTCCCGGATGGTCGAGGTAGGGGTGGCGTATCGGGGTGGTCACCGACGCAGTATCGCGCGCCGGGGTTGACCGGCGGCAACCACCGTGCTGCCGTCCGGTGCCGGCGGTACGGCGAACGCGCGCAGGAACACCTGGGCGAGCGGGCCGATCGACACGGCGTAGAGCAGGGTGCCGAGGCCCACCGTGCCGCCGAGCGCGAAGCCCGTCACCACGACGGTGATCTCGACGGCGGTCCGCACCAGCCGCACCGAGAGCCCCGTGCGCCGGTTGAGCCCCGTCATCAGGCCGTCCCGGGGGCCGGGGCCGAAGCGCGCGGCGATGTACAGCCCCGTCGCCGCGCCGTTCAGGACGATGCCCGCCACCATCGCGGCGATCCGCAGCGTCCAGCCGTGGGCGTCCGGCACGACGCTCAGCGTGGCGTCCATCGCGGCGCCGATCACGAGCACGTTGGAGACGGTGCCGAGGCCCGGCCGCTGGCGCAGCGGGATCCACAGCAGCAGGACGACCGCGCCCACGACGGTCAGCACCACGCCCATCGACAGCCCGGTGTGCTCCGCCAGGCCCTGGTGCAGCACGTTCCACGGTTCGAGGCCGAGCCCGGACCTGACCAGCAGCGCCGAACTCGCTCCGTACAGGACGAGACCGCCGTAGAGCTGGGTCAGCCGCCGCGCGAGTCGCCCGGACCGTCCGGACTGCCCGGATTGCCTCGACTGCCTGGACTGCCTGGACAAGAAGTGCCCCCTGGGGTGGTGGTAGTGGACTGCCACATGACACCCTGTGGCTTCAGAAGAGGAGTCAACCATGGCCAATTCGGGGAAGGTGGACTGATTTTCATGGCGCAGTGGACCTCGGCCGTGGGGGCGGGGCAGCTCGCGCGGCTGCTCGGCTCCCAGCAGGACCGCCCGGCCGGGCCCGGCACGCGCCGCCCGCCGGCCTACCGCGCGCTCGCCGACGGCATCCGGCTGCTCGTGCTGGAGGGCCGCGTCCCGGTCGCCGCCCGGCTGCCCGCCGAACGCGAACTGGCCCTCGCCCTGACCGTCAGCCGGACCACCGTCGCCGCCGCCTACGAGGCGCTGCGTGCCGAGGGCTTCCTGGAGTCCCGGCGGGGGGCGGGCAGCTGGACCGCGGTTCCGGCCGGGAACCCGCTGCCCGCGCGCGGACTCGAGCCGCTTCCCCCCGAGGCGCTCGGCTCGGTGATCGACCTGGGCTGCGCGGCGCTGCCCGCACCCGAGCCCTGGCTCACCCGTGCCGTACAGGGCGCCCTCGAAGAGCTGCCGCCGTACGCGCACACCCACGGCGACTACCCGGCCGGACTGCCCGCGCTGCGCGCGATGATCGCCGAGCGCTACACCGCGCGGGGCATCCCCACCATGCCCGAGCAGATCATGGTGACCACCGGGGCGATGGGCGCCATCGACGCCATCTGCCACCTTTTCGGCGGGCGCGGCGAGCGGATCGCCGTGGAGTCCCCGTCCTACGCCAACATCCTCCAGCTGATGCGCGAGGCCGGGGCCAGGCTGGTGCCCGTCGCGATGGCCGAGGGCCTCACCGGCTGGGACGTGGACCGCTGGCGGCAGGTGCTGCGCGACGCCGCGCCCCGGATCGCCTACGTCGTCGCCGACTTCCACAACCCCACCGGTGCGCTCGCCGACGACGATCAGCGGCGACGGCTGGTCGACGCGGCCCGCTCGGCGGGGACGGTGCTCGTCGCCGACGAGACGATGAGCGAGCTGTGGCTGGACGAGGACGTCGAGATGCCGCGTCCCGTGTGCGCCTTCGACCCGGCCGGTTCCACCGTGATCACCGTCGGCTCCGCGAGCAAGGCCTTCTGGGCAGGGATGCGCATCGGCTGGGTCCGCGCCGCGCCCGACGTGATCCGCAGCCTGGTCGCCGCGCGGGCCTACGCCGACCTGGGCACACCGGTGCTGGAGCAGCTCGCCGTGAACTGGCTGTTCAGCACCGGAGGCTGGGAGCAGGCCGTGACGGTGCGCCGCGAGCAGGCCCGGCAGAACCGGGACGAGCTGGTGGCGGCGGTGCGCCGGGAGCTGCCCGACTGGGAGTTCGAGGTGCCCCGCGGTGGGCTCACCCTCTGGGTGCGCACGGGGGGCCTGTCGGGATCCCGGCTCGCCGAGGCGGGGGAGCGGGTGGGCGTCCGCGTCCCGTCCGGGCCGCGCTTCGGGGTCGACGGTGCCTTCGAGGGGTACGTCCGGCTGCCGTTCACGGTCGGCGGCGCGGTGGCCGAGGAGGCGGCGGTACGGCTGGCCGCGGCGGCCCGGCTGGTGGAGAGCGGCGGCGTCGGGGGCGGCGGAGAGGCACCGCGGACGTTCGTGGCCTAGGGCGCGTCCGGCGGGGCCGCCGGGGGACCTCCGCCCGCGAAGTCCGGGCGGGCGGAGCCCCCCGTTCGTTCGCCCGCCCGTGCCGGGGACGGTGGCGACGTGCCGAGTCGGCAACGGCCGGCGATGTGGCGAGCGCGCGCGCCGCACCCGCCTCGGCGTGCCCGTCGGGGACGCCGAGGCCGCCGGCGCGCGAGGCGGGTGGGACGTCTGGGGCGCGCACGGGCAGGTCGCACCGGTGACCGTCGGGCGGCCGGGCGAAGGCGCTGCGGCCGCCGGGGCCCGCGGGGCCCCGGGCGGGACGCGGACGGACGGTGGAGAGGCGGCGGGGCCGGGACGGGCGGTGGGGTGCGCCGTCCCGGCCGGGGAGTCAGGAGGTCTCCGCCGCGACCGCGTCGGCGGGAACCGTCTCAGCGGGCGCGGGTTCGGCCGGCGCCCCGGCCGTCGCCTTCTCCGCCGTCACCGGGTCCGGCTCCGGCTCCGCCGCGGTCGCCTCCGGCTCGCTCGCCACCACGCGGACCGGGGCTCCCTGCTTCTCCATGGAGACGGCCTTCGCCTCCGCCTCCACCTCCGCCTCGGCCTCCGGGGGGAGGGGGGCCTGCTCCCCGTCCGCCGGTGTCGTGCGCGGGGGGAGCAGGTCGAGCACCGCCTGCCGGTGGGCCTCGCTCGTCGCGTCGTCGTAGGGGTCCGGGGTGGCCGGGACCTGGAGGCGGTGCACCGGGCCGGTGCCGAGGCGGGCGTACCCCCGGCCGGGCGGGACCTGGTCGAGCGGAGTGGTGTGCGGGGGAGCGCCCAGCGCGTTCGCCAGTTCGTCCGCGGTGGCCGGGCCGAGCACGACACGCGCGCGTGTGTGCTGCCGTACGGCGTCGGTGAGGCTGTCGAGGGCGTCGAGCTGGTCGGCGACGACCACCGTCACGTTCGCCGCCCGGCCGTGCCGCAGGGGGACCTGGAGCAGGGTCTGCGGGTCGCGGCGCCCGCCCGTGTCGGCGAGGTGCGTGAACGCGGTCGGACGGTCCAGGAAGACCCACAGGGGCCGCCGGGTGTCGTCCGGTGCCGCCAGGCCCTGCTGACGGGCCCGGTTCACGGCGATCAGCCGCCGCTCCGTCTCCGCGGCGGCCCACTCCAGGCTGGTCAGCGCGCCGGTGAGGCCGCACTCCACGGCCAGGACGCCGTCCCGGCCGACCAGGCAGGCGTACTCCCCGGTGCCTCCGCCGTCCACGATCAGCAGGTCGCCGTGGTGCAGCGCCTGGAGGGCGACCGAGCGCAGCAGGGTGGACGTGCCGGTGCCGGGCTGCCCCAGGACCAGCAGATGGGGCTCGGTCGAGCGGATGCCGGTGCGCCAGACGACCGGCGGTACGTCCCGCTGCTCCACGCCGTGGGTGAGCGGGAGCGTGCGCTGGACGCGCGTCGGGTCGGTGAAGCCGAGGACGGTCTCGCCGGGCGCCGTCACGAAACGCTGGGCGGCGATGTCGGTGGGGAGCGCCGCGAGCACGTCGACGGAGAGGTGGTTGGCCTCCTCGTCCCACGTGAAGCGGTACTCCCGGCCCCGGCCGGACTTCGCGGTGAGCAGGTGCTCGATCCGGGCCCGGGACTCCGCCTCCCCGTCGGTGAAGTAGGCGGGGTAGCGGATCACCAGGTGGGCGACGCGCCCGTCCTCGTCGAACTCGTGGGCGGGGAACGCCTTCTCCCACCCGCCGCCGTGGGCGTAGAGGGGGTCGGGGTCCTCCGCGATGGAGAAGTACGGGACCAGCGCCTCGTAGAGCGACTGAAGGCGCCTGGTCCGGGTGTCGTCGGTGCCCTCGGGCGCCGCCGGGGTGCGTTCCCTGCCCTGCCAGGCTGCCGCCGCCATCAGGACGATGACGGCGAGCAGCGGGCCGTAGGGCACGAGCGCCACGACCAGGACCACCGAGGCCACCAGGAACAGCAGCGCGCCGCGCCGGTCCCTGGGGGTCTCGGTCCATCTGCGCCGCCCGGCCGCGGCCAGTCGGCGCAGACCGCGGGCGATCGTGATCAGCGGCTGGAGGACGTCGGTGGCGCTGTCGGCCGCCGTCCGGGCCAGCTCCCGGCTCCGGGCGAGCTGTGCGCCGCCGTTGCTCAGAATGCGGGGGAGGGGCCGCCGGGCCACTGCTGCCTCCTGGAGGTGCGTACGTGCGGATGTCGGGCGGGGGGAGCGGGTCGTCAGAACTTGATGCCGCCGAGGAGGCCCGCGAGGCTCTCGCCGCCCGCCTTGATGCTCGGGGCGATGGCCGTACTCGCGAGATAGAACCCGAACAGTACGGCGACCAGCGCGTGCGAGGCCTTGAGGCCGTCCTTGCGGAAGAAGATGAAGACGACGATGCCGAGCAGGACCACGCCTGAGATCGAGAGGATCATGTGAGTTCTCCTGGTTCACGGGGACAGTCACCATGAGTACTTCCAGGCTCACAGCATGTATCCGTACGATAAAAGGTGCAAATGGGGGAAATTCGACCGAATTACCTCAGGTGGCGGAGCGCTCCTTGGGCCGCTCGGGTGTGCTGCGAGCCAGTACCCTGGCGGTTCACCCGCACGGCCACACCGCTCGTGGCCGTGCGTACCCGTAGTCCCCGGCGTTCGTCAGACCCGTACGAGCGTCACGCAGGTAGTGAGAGGTGGTCCGGCCGATGAGTGAAGCCCCCGACCCCGAGGTCGTGGAGCTGGCGACCAAGATCTTCGATCTGGCCCGGCAGGGGCGGACCGAAGAGCTGGTGGCGTACGTGGACGCCGGTGTCCCGGCCGACCTCACCAACGACCGCGGCGACTCCCTCGTCATGCTCGCCGCCTACCACGGCCACGCCGCCGCGGTCCGCGCGCTGCTGACCCGTGGCGCCGACGCCGACCGTGTCAACGACCGGGGTCAGACGCCGCTCGCCGGAGCCGCCTTCAAGGGTGAGATCGACGTGACCAAGGCGCTGCTGGAGGCCGGCGCGGACCCGGCGGCGGGCACCCCGTCGGCCGTCGACACGGCCCGGATGTTCGCCCGGACGGACCTGCTGGAGCTGTTCGGCGCCCGGTGACGGGGCGGTGGAGAGGGTCCTGTCCGGACCTGCTCCACATTTTTCTGACCAGGGAAAACACTGGAAACGGGGGAGGCGGTACAGGGCCGCCGAAATTTCGGTCGCGGCAGATGTGACCGCCGGGCCATCATGACGACGTGGTTCACGGACGTGATGGCTGGGCAGATGTTGCCGCACCGCGCGGGCCGTGACTCGGCCCGCAAGGGCCACCGACGAGAGGCAGAGGAACATGGTCTTCAGCAAGCAAGAGACGGCGGGCGCTCCGACGTGTTGGCGCACGGCCAGGTAACGCGTGCTCCCCGGTTGCGTCGACGCTTGATGTGAGGCTGTTTCCCATGTTCGATCCGGTCATAGCGCCCAGCGGTACGCTGCTCGGCCTGCTTCAGCGGGGTCGCGGCGACGGCACGCTGCACGCGCTCACCGCGCCCCGTGCCGAAGCGCTCGCGGCGCTGAACCACTGCGTGCTCCACGACCCCCGCCACGACTGGCAGGTCGAGAACCGCTCCCTCTACTACGCCCGCCTCTACCTCGACCTGAACGGTGAACTGGACGCGATCGAGGCCCACCTCTTCGACCCCGAGGACGTCCTGGACGCCGACGAGTCGCGCACCGGGCTGGCCCTCGCGGTCCTCGGCCACCTCGCCTCCTACGGCAGGCTGGACGCGCTCCAGCTGCTGCGCCGGTACGCCGCCCACGGCGTCAACTGGGCGTGGGCCCTGGACGAGCTGGCCCTGCGCGACGACGACGCGGGGCTGCGCGCCCTCGCCGCGCCCGTCCTGGCCCGCTTCCCGCGCGACGCCGTGGGCGAGGCCGAGCTGGCCGCCGCGGTGCGGGACGCCTTCGAACCCAGGCCCTGGCGCCTGTGGGCCGAGGACCCCCGGGAATCGATCGCCACGCGCGTGCGTGCCGCCCAGGAGACGGGCTGCTTCGACCGCTGGCAGCGCCAGATGGACTCCTCCGGGCCGCGCCCCGGCTGGAGCGTGCGAGCCGTCTTCGAATGGGCCGAGCAGGGCGTCGAGCGCGGCACCCCGCTCCATGTGCCGGCCGCCCGCTGCCTCGCGGCCGTCGCCGGGCCCGAGGACCGCCCCGAGATCGTCGAGGCCGCGCGGTCGGGCACCGAGGGCGCCCGCTGCACTGCCCTGCGCTATCTCGCCGACAGCAACGACCCGGACGTCCTCGACCTGATCGACGGTGCCCTGGCGACGGGGTCGACCCCTGTCGTGGAGGCCGCCGTCGCCACGTACGAGCGCATGCGCAGCCTCGCCGCCGTCGACCGGGCCCGTGGCTGGGTGCACCGGCCCGACGCCCTGGGGGCCGCCGCCGGACGGGTCCTCGCCTGCCGGGGCGCCGCCCAGGACCGCGATCTCGTGCTCGCCGCGCTGCGGGAGGCGGTACGCGGCGAAGGCCCCGACGCGCCGACCCTGTGGACGCTCGTCGACGGCACCGGACGGCTCGGCATCGCCTGCGCCGCGCCCGTACTGCGCCACATCTACCGCGAGACCGCCTCCTCCCACCTGCGCGGCCGGGCCGCCCGCGCGCTGGCCGCCACGGATCCGTCCTTCGCGGCGGGCTTCGCCATCGAGTGCCTGTGGGACTGCGAGGAGACCACCCGCGAGATCGCCGCGCGCCATGCCGAGACCGGCGACAACCGCGTCGTCGAACGGCTGCGCAGGCTCGCCGCCGACCCGGCCGAGGAGGACGAGGTCCAGACGGCGGTGCGCAGCCGCTTCGGACCGGACGCGCCCGCCGTGTGAGAGCCCCGGCACCCGGCGCGCGGGGGAGCCGCGCCGGCCGCGCGGCTCGAACCCGGGGATGCGCCGGGTGAACGGGGGACGGACCGCGGCTCAGCCGGGCGTGGCCGTGGCCCGGACCGCCGGATGGGCGGGGCAACGCTCACGGGACGCTCGCGTGCTCGCGCGGCGCCGCCGCCGACGGCTCCCGTGCTGCCGGAGGCCGCGCCGTGACGCCGTGAGTCCCGCCCGCTCCGCGGGCCCGCCCGAGTTCCCTGGGCCCGCGGCGTGATCCGACGGACAGGCATGAGCCCCCGCTGCCGTGTACCGCCGCCGCCGTCCACGCGCCGCCGTCGGCCGGTGGCGGGTGGCCTGCCGGATCGGCGCCCTGGAGGGCTTCGCCCGGCCGCGGGCGCGCAGGTCCGGCCGTTGCCGCAGACCGTGCCCGGGCCGTGTCGTGGCACCGGGGATCAGGCCACGCGGTACTGCTCGTCGCGGGCGTCGGTGAGGAACATCTGCCCCGGCGCGTGGGTGAGCGCGAAGGGCGGCCGCGAGGCCATGACCGCCGCCTGCGGAGTCACGCCGCAGGCCCAGAACACCGGGATGTCGTCCGGCTCGCGGTCCACCGCCTCGCCGAAGTCGGGCCGGTCCAGGTCGTCGATGCCGAGCGCCGACGGGTCCCCGCAGTGCACGGGGCTGCCGTGCACCGCCGGGAGCAGGCTGCTCTCGTGGATCGCCGCCGACAGGTGCGCGGGCGGCACCGGACGCATCGAGACCACCATCGGCCCGCGCAGTCGCCCGGCCGGACGGCACGCGCGCGAGGTGACGTACATCGGGACGTTGCGGCCCTGCTCGACGTGACGGATCGGCACACCGGCCGCGGCCAGCGCCCACTCGAAGGTGAAACTGCACCCGATCAGGAACGTCACCAGGTCGTCCCGCCAGTGCTCGCGCACGTCCGACGGCTCGTCCACCAGTTCGCCGTCCCGCCACACCCGGTAGCGCGGCAGATCGGTGCGCAGGTCGGCGCCGTCGGCGAGCACCGTGGTCCAGGACCCGGCGTCGGTGACGTCGAGCACCGGGCAGGGCTGCGGGTTGCGGGTGCAGAACAGCAGCATGTCGTAGGCCCAGTCGGCGGGCACCGAGATCAGGTTGGCCTGGGTGTGGCCGGCGGCGACCCCGGCCGTGGGGCCGGTCAGCCCCTTCCGGAAGCGGGCGCGGGCCGTCTTCGGGCTCCACGCGTGCGCGTGCTCGTCGACGAGGGCGAGCGGCCGGTCCCCGGTCGCGGAGTGCGGACGGTTCATGCCAGTTCCTTTCCGCGGGTCTCCGGCAGCCCCAGCAGGGCCAGCGCCGCGATGCCGTAGCCGATGGCGCCGAAGACCAGCGCGCCGCCCACGCCCCAGCTGTCGGCGAGGAAGCCGACCGTGGTGGGGAAGACGGCGCCCACGGCGCGTCCGGTGTTGTACGTGAAGCCCTGGCCCGCGCCCCGCACCGCCGTGGGGTACAGCTCGCTCAGATACGAACCGAACCCGCTGAAGATGGCCGACATGCAGAAGCCGAGCGGGAAACCGAGCACCAGGAGCAGGGTGTCGGCGCCGCGGGGGATGTTCGCGTACGCCAGGATGCAGACCGCCGACAGCAGCGCGAAGAGCCAGATGTTGCGCCTGCGGCCCAGCACGTCGGTGAGCACACCGCCGGTGAGGTAGCCCAGGAAGGCGCCCGAGATGAGGAACGTCAGGTAGCCGCCGGTGCCGACGACCGACAGGTCGCGCTCGTCCTTCAGGTACGTCGGCACCCAGGTGGCGAGGGTGTAGTAGCCGCCCTGGACGCCGGTGGACAGCAGACTCGCGAAGAGCGTGACGCGCAACAGCCCCGGTGAGTCCGCCGTGCCCGGCTTGAAGATCGCCGCGAACGAACCCTTGCCGGCTCCCCTCTCCCGGACCTCGGCGGCGCGCGGCGCGTCCTGGACGCTGCGCCGCACCCACACCACGAGCAGCGCGGGCAGTGCACCCGTCCAGAACATGACACGCCAGGCCAGGTCGTCCCCGGCCAGCGAGAAGACCAGCGTGTACACGACCACCGCGAGTGCCCAGCCCACGGCCCAGGAGCTCTGGATCGCACCCAGCGTGCGCCCGCGGTGCCCGGGGCTCGCGTACTCGGCGACCAGGATGGCGCCGACCGCCCACTCGCCGCCGAAGCCGAGGCCCTGGAGGGCGCGGAAGACGAGCAGCGTCTCGTAGTTGGGCGCGAAGCCGCAGGCCACCGTGAACACGGCGTAGGTGATCACGGTGAGCAGCAGCGCCCTGACCCGGCCGACGCGGTCCGCCAGCACACCCGCGAGCGCGCCGCCGATCGCCGAGACGACCAGCGTGACCGTGGTGAGCAGCCCGGTCTGGCCGCTGTCCAGACCGAAGTACGCGGCCAGCGCCACCATGGTCAGGGGCAGCGTGAAGTAGTCGTAGGAATCGAGGGCGTAGCCGCCGAACGCGCCGCCGAAGGCGCGGCGGCCCCGCGGGCCGAGGGCGCGCAGCCAGCCGAACGGACCCTCTTCCGTGGGGTGTTCGGCCGTGCCCGGGGGGCGAGTGCCGGAGGAGAGGGTCCGTGGGGGAGGGGGAGTGCTCATGGTGCACCTCGCAGTGGGAGGACGGAGGGTGCTGGTCGAGCGGTACAGCGACGTACTTGGGGCACCGTAGGGGATCGTTCAACGATCCCTCAATACCCCTGTTGTTTCGTTCTGGTATCTGCGATTGAATTCCGGGCATGGCAGAGCAGTTGACGGGACTGGCCGACGACCGCGCCCTCCTCGGGCGCACCAGCACCGCCGAGCGCGTCTCGGACATCCTCAGGAGCCGGATAGCCGAGGGCTACTTCCCGCCCGGGACCCGCTTGTCCGAGGACAGCATCGGCGGCGCCCTCGGCGTCTCCCGCAACACCCTGCGCGAGTCGTTCCGCCTGCTCACACACGAACGGCTCCTGGTCCACGAGCTGAACCGCGGCGTCTTCGTCCGGGTCCTCACCGTCGAGGACGTCGAGGACATCTACCGCACCCGCTCCCTCGTGGAGTGCGCCGTCGTCCGCGGCCTCGGCGAGCCGCCGTACCCGCTGGACGGGCTCGCCGATGCCGTCGAGGACGGGCGGCGGTCGGCCCGCGAAGGTGACTGGAAAGGCGTGGGTACGGCCAACATCCACTTCCACCGGGAACTGGTGGCCCTCGCCGGCAGCGAACGCACCGACGAACTGATGCGCAGCGTCTTCGCCGAACTGCGCCTCGCCTTCCACGTCGTGGACGACCCCCGGCGCCTGCACGAGCCGTACATTGCCCGGAACGCGGAGATCCTCTCGACGCTGGAGAGCGGCGAGCGGGAGGCGGCGGCGCGACTGCTGGCGGTCTACCTCGAGAACTCGCTCAAGCGCGTCGTGGAGGTCTACCTGCGTCGGGTCGGCGACGAGGGGTAGGCCTTAAGGCCAGGGCCGTACGGCGGCCGGACACCGTGTCGCCCATCGCCCAGGGGCCCATCTGCGTCGTTTGGGCCGATGTCGGACCGAGGACCTAGTCTGTGCACCGTGACTTCGCCTGCATCGACGGACAGCGTTCCGCCCCAGCTCAGCGCGGGGCCGCGCCCCGCCCCGGGCCCGGCCGCCGACGAGGGGCTGGCGCGGCGGCTGCGCGCGCTCGCCTGCACGGCGCCGCTGCACGACCTCGACGCACGCAAGGCCAACCTCGCCGGCGAGTACTCGGTGTACGGCATGGCGGAGGTCGCCCTCGCCGCCATCGACCTCGTCACGCTGAACATGGACTTCGACACCGGCGCCGACCACGACCAGATAGTGGCCAGGCTGATCCCGCGCGTCGCCGCCCAGGCCCCGCACCGCCCCGCCGCCGAGCACGAGCGGGTGGCCCGCTGGGTCCTGGAGAACCTGATCAACGTCGGCAGCGTCGACCGCGGCTTCCGCGCGGTGTACGGCACCTTCGGGCCCGACGGCACCTACGTCCGCCGCGACTACGACTTCAAACTGCTCGAAGAGGTCCCCGGCCCCGGCGGCACCGTCTACCTGCGCACCACCGACGAAGCGGTCAACGTCCTCGTCGGTGCCCTGGACACCGACGTCACCAGCGCCCAGATCGCCGCCGAGGTCAAGCTGGAGGTGCTGATCAACCGCGGCCGCCTCGCCGACGCACAGCTCGCCGCCGAACAGGCCCGGTACCGGACCGTCCAGTACTCGGAGACCCTGCGCCGCGCCCTGGACGCCACCCGGCGCAACGTCCGCGCGGTCGACTGGCTCAGCGCCGTCCCCGACATGATCGCCGAAGCCCTGGACCACGTCGCCGACCGGTACCGGCACGAGAACGCGATCCTCACCAACATCCGCAAGGCCCGCGACGAGACCGAGGACGCCGAGCACAAGCGCCGCGCCGCCGAGCTGGTCGACATCGTCAAGGACTGCATCCGCCGGCACACCCAGCTCCAGTCCCGCCTCCTGGAGGCCGGCCCGCTCTTCCGCGCCGAACAGGACCGGCAGGCCTTCGCCACCCCCCTGACCACCTCCGGCCTCGACCTGTACGGCCATCTCGTCGCCCCCGTGCTGCCGTTGCCCGTGGAGAGCGCGCTCCGCGTCACCGACGCCTTCTTCGCCCGCGGCACCGGGCTGCGCACCCCCGTCTCCGTCCGGGTCGGCGACCTCGTCGACATACTGCTCACCCCGCCGGTGGAGCGGGAGCACCTGGGCGCCGAGATGCCGGAGCCCGACCTGATCGCCACCCCGGACGACAGCCGCTTCAGCGAGGAGCAGCTCGCCGCGGCGATGGAACTGCTCGACCTGCCGCACGACGCCCCGCGCCGGCTCTCGGGGCTGCTGGCCGACGCCCGCGCCCGCGACGCCGAACTGCCGTACCTCGTCGCGCTGCTGGCCGTCCACGCGGCCAGCCCGCCGGTCGGCACCGCCTACCGGCAGGGGGAGCCGAAGCTGCTGTTCGCCGTCGACGACGGCACCGAGCTGGACGACCCCGAGTTCGGCGGCGCCGATCTCATCGTCGGCACCGCCCTGCTGGACGCGGCGGGGATGGCGGCGGACCGGACGGAGGCGGCATGACCGGCCCGCACCGGCCCTCCGACCGTCCCGGCCCCCATCTGATCCACCACCGCGGCACAGCGCGACACCACAGCGAGGAGCACCGACCGTGACCGAGTACGTCGACCGGAGCGAACCGGAGGCGGGTGCCGCGCCGGCCACGGCGGCCGTCACGCCCGCCGACGCCGCCGACGCGGCGCGGCTCGTCGCGTTCGGCCTCCAGCCCAAGCTGCTGCCCGCCCGCGACCAGGAGTACGCCGATCTGCTGCGCCGCTACCGCGAGGACCCGCCCTTCGCGCGGCTCGCCGACGCCGTGGCGGCGGGCCTGGGACTGATCGTCCTGGAGGTGTCCCCGCGCGCGGGGATGGCCGTGAGCGCCGCCGAGGACTCGGTGTTCGCCGTCCGCATGGGCGACTACGCGCGCCGGGCCGCCACCGACTCCGGCGACCGCTTCCTGCACGGCCTCGCCCACCTCGCCGTGGCCGCCATGGCCTACCCGCGCCCCGAGGACCTCGCCGACGACGGCTACATCGGCCGCGTCACGGTCAACGGCGTGGACGCCTTCGTCCGCCAGGCCTGCCGCAGACTCGAGGAGCGGGCCGAGCAGCAGGGCGAGAACACCGACCCGGCCACCGACGCCCCGGGCCTGGAGGCCGCCTGGCGGATCTGGGTCAGACGCAGCGCGACCGGTGCCACCAAGGACGCGCGCAGACTCCCCGGCTCCACCACCGGCATCGTCGGCAAGGCCGCCGCGTTCCTCACCGAGTCCGGCTTCCTCCAGCGCACCGGCGACGACCACGGCGGCACCTACCGGACGACGGCCCGCTACCAGCTCCAGGTGCGGGACATGGCGGGCAGCGCCGCCCTGACCGAGCTGCTCGACCTGGGCGTCGTCCCGGTCACCGACGGCACGGCGACGCTGCTGCCCGCCGAGGAGACCGACGACCTGGAGCTGGTCGCCGACGCCGGCCTGCCCTTCCACTCCTCCTGACCCACGCCGGTCCGAACGACCGCACCCCACCGAATAGCCGAACCCCACCGAAGAACCGCACCCGTCCCGCCGTCCCCGACGTCCGAAGACTTACGAGAGTCCGCCATGTACGAGCTGTCCCGGGTCCGCCTCTACTCCATCGGGCCCGCCGGTGCGCGCTACGCCGACACCGTGCTTGACCTGCGCGGTGTGGGCCGACTTGTGCCCGACCCCGCCCCCACGCAGGCGGAGTTCTTCGAGGAGGAGCCCGTCGGCCCGCCGCGCCGGCCCGCGCCGGCCGGTGTGCTCTTCCTGGAGAACGGCGGCGGCAAGTCCGTGCTCCTCAAGCTGATCTTCTCGGTGATGCTGCCGGGCCACCGCAACACCCTGGGCGGCGCCAGTTCCGGCGTGCTGCGCAAGTTCCTGCTCGCCGACGACTGCGGCCACGTGGCGCTGGAGTGGCAGCACGTGCAGACCGGCGAGTGCGTCGTCGTCGGTAAGGTCAGCGAGTGGCGCGGGCGGCAGGTCTCGGGCGACCCGCGGAAGTTCGCCGAGGCCTGGTACTCCTTCCGGCCCGGCCCCGGACTCACCCTGGACAACCTGCCGGTCGCCGAGGCCACCGCCGTCCGCGCGCCCGTCGAGGGCGCCTCCGGGGCGCAGGGCAGGCGGCGCACCATGAAGGGCTTCCGGGACGCGCTCACCGAGGCCGGCAAGGCCTACCCGCACCTGGAGGTGCACTGGGAGGAGATCCACGACCGCTGGATCGAGCACCTCGGCGACCTCGGACTCGACCCCGAACTCTTCCGCTACCAGCGCGAGATGAACGCCGACGAGGGCGAGGCGGCCGGCCTCTTCGCCGTCAAGAAGGACTCCGACTTCACCGACCTGCTGCTGCGGGCCGTCACCGACACCCGCGACACCGACGGCCTCGCCGACCTGGTCGGCGGCTTCGGCAACAAGCTGGGCCGGCGTGCCGAGCTGATGGCCGAACGGGACTTCACCGCCGGATCCGTCGACCTCCTGGGCCGGATCGTCGAGGCCGCCGAGGCGCGCACCCGCGCGCGTGACGTCCACACCGCCGCCGAACGCCGCACCAGGAACCTGGCCCGCCGCCTCACTGCCCGAGGCGCCCAGGAGCGGGTCCGGGCCGGTGACCTCGCCCAGCGGGTCACGGCCGCCGCGTACGCCGTCACGCACGCCGAGTCCGCCCGGGACCGCAGCAACCTCATCGCCGCCGAACTCGCCTACCGGCACGCCTCGCTGGCCCTGACCGGCGCCGAGAAGGCGGCCGCCGCGCAGAAGCGCGAACTGGCCGAGGCCCGCACCCTGCACTCCGCCTGGCAGGCCGCCGAGGCCGTCCTGCGCCACCGTGCCGCCGCCGACCGGGTCGCCCGCGTGTCCGCGGCCATCCAGGAGGCCGAGCGGGACGCCGCCCCGGCGCTCGCCGCCCGCGCCAAGGCCGCCGTCGCCCTCGTCCGCACCCTGCACGCGGCGGCCGGAAAGGCCGAGCACCACGCCAACGAGGAGGAGGCGAGGTCCGCCGCCCTCCAGGAGGCCGGCGACGCCGCCCACCGGGACTCCACCACCGCCGCCACCGAGGCGCAGCGCGCCCGCAGCGAGGCCGGACACCTGCGCCAGCGCCTCACCGAGGTCGAGCAGGAGACCGCCGAGGCCGTCCGTGCGGGCTGGCTGGACGACAGCGCGCCCGACGCCGACCCCGCCCGCGCCGCCCTCGCGGCCAGCGACGCGGAGAAGACGACCGTCGCCGCCTGGGACACCGCCCGCGAGACGGCCGGCCGGGCCACCGAACACGCGCGCGAGGCCGCCGCCGCGGAGAGCCGCGCCGAACTGACCGCGGCCCGCGCGGCGGACGCCGCCACCGCGGCCGAGCGCGCCCACGAGGCCGAACGGCGCACCGCCGAGGCGTTGGCCGCGGAGGAGCGGCTGGCAGAGCTGCTCGGCCTGGCCGAGGCTCGCCCCGGCATCCCACAGCCCCGCAGGGACGCGGATCGCGACGACCGGGCCGCCGCCCGCACCGCGGCGGACGGCGCCCTGACCCCCGAGGAACTCGACCGCTTCGCCGACGAGCTGCGCGAACTGCTCGACGCCACCGTCTCCTCCGCCGAACGCCAGCTATTCGATCTGCGCACCGCCGCGGCCGACGACTCCCGCATCCTCGGCGCGCTCGGCGACGGCGGACTGCTGCCCCCGGGACCGGACGTGCTGGCCACCGTCGAGTTCCTCGGCGAGCACGGCATCCCCGCCCTGCCCGGCTGGCGCTACCTCGCCCAGGCCGTCGACCCCGCCGACCACGCGCGCGTGCTGGCCGCCCGTCCCGAGCTGGTCGACGGCGTGATCATCACCGACCCGGGCTCGCACACCCGGGCCCGCGAGGTCCTCGGCGACGCGGCCCTGCTGCCGCGCTCCGCCGTCGCCGTGGGCACCGCCGCCGCCCTCCTCGCCCCCGCCCCGGCCCCCGGGTCCGGCACCGGCGACGTCTTCCTCGTACCGCCGAACCCGGCCATGCACGACGAGCAGGCCGCCGACGAGGAGCGGCACGCGCTGCGCGCGCGGGCGGGCGAGCGGGACGAGGAGATCCGCGCCCTCGCCGCCCGGCTCGGCAAGGACCGTGAGCTGGCGGCCCGGCTCGCCTCCTGGCGCACCGGCTGCCCCGCCGGACGCCTCACCGAGCTCGCCCGGACCGCCGAGGAGGCCCGCGCCTTCGCCGAGGAGACCGAGGCCGAGCTGACCGAGGCCCGCACCCTGCGCGCCGAGGCCGACGAGCGGGCCGCCGAGGCCGTCCACCTGCGGGACGAACGGCAGGAGGCCGCGCAGAAGGCCCGCCGCGCCGCCGACGCCCTCGCCGGACTCGCCTTCCGGCTGCGCGAACGCGCCGGCTGGCAGGTCAGACTCCGTGAACTGGCCGACGAGGGCGCCGAGGCCGAGGCCCGCGCCCAGGCCTGTCTGGAGCGGGCCCGCGCCGCCGACGAGGACCGGCGCGCCGCCCAGCGCGCCGCCGACGACGCCCGCCGCACCGCCCGCGCGCTGCGCGCCGAGCGCTCCGAGATCGCCGGCGCCCCCGACGACGTACCCGAAGAGGCACCCGGGGACGGCGCCGAGGCGCCGAAGGCGTCCCTGCCCGACCTCCGCGAGGCCTACCGCGCCGCCTCCCAGGTGTACGAGAAGGTCGGCGTCGGCGCCGACCTGCGCGCCGAACAGGCCCGCGCGGAGAGCGACGAGAGCGCCGCCCGCGCCGATCTCGACCGGCTGAGCAACAAGGTGCGCACCCGCGCCGCACAGCTCCTGGAGTCGCCCGACGGCTCGGACGGGCCTTCCCGGCAGGCCGCCGCCGCCCGCGCGGAGGAACTGGTGCAGCTCCTGGAAACACGCATGTCGAGCGCGAGCGAACAGCTCGGCCGGCTGCGCGGCGAAGCCGAACGGCACGCCCCCGAGGACGGCGACACCCACACCGACCTCCCCGAGGAGCTTCTGCCGCGCGACGCCGAGCACGCCCAGTCCCTGCTGCGCACGGCGACCGCCGAACTCACCACCCTTACCGAGGCCCTGGCCCGGTCCCGCGAGGCCCACGCCGAACTGCTCGACGCGCACCGCGCGGCCGAGGACGCGGCCGGCGGCTTCGACGAGATCGCCGCCATGCTCCGCGACCTGCTGCGCGACCACGCGCCCGAGGAGGAGCAGGACGAGCCCGAGCCCTACGCCGGCGACCTGGAGGAGGCCCGCAGGGCCGCCGCCGAGGCCCGCCGTTCGCTCCGCGGCTGCGCCGCCGACCTGTCCGCCGCCGAGGCCGCCGTGCGCGAGGCGAGCGACGTCCTCGTCCGGCACGCCAACTCCACCCGCTACGAGCAGGTCCGCACGCCCGCCCGCCAGCAGATCCGCGAACTGCCCGCCGCCGCGCTGCCCGAGCACGCCGCCAAGTGGGCGGACGCCTTCGCGCCCCGGCTCCGCGTCCTCACCGACGAACTGGCCCAACTGGAGCGCAACCGCGACTCGATCGTGGACCGGTTGCGCGGCCTGGTCGAGTCCGCGCTGGCCACCCTCCGCTCCGCCCAGCGACTGTCCCGGCTGCCGGAGGGCCTCGGCGAGTGGTCCGGGCAGGAGTTCCTGCGCATCCGCTTCGAGGAACCCGACCAGGCCATCCTCACCGAGCGGCTCGGCGAGGTCGTCGACGAGGCCACCCGCGCGGCCGTGAAGAAGAATTCCGACCTGCGCCGCGACGGCATGTCCCTGCTGCTGCGCGGCGTCGCCGCCGCCCTGCAGCCCAAGGGCGTCGCCGTCGAGATCCTCAAGCCCGACGCCGTACTGCGCGCCGAACGCGTCCCCGTCGGCCAGATGGGCGACGTCTTCTCCGGCGGCCAGCTGCTCACCGCGGCCATCGCCCTCTACTGCACGATGGCCGCGCTGCGCAGCAACGACCGGGGCCGCGACCGGCACCGCCACGCCGGCACCCTGTTCCTCGACAACCCCATCGGCCGCGCCAACGCCACCTACCTGCTGGAGCTCCAGCGGGCCGTCTCCGACGCGCTCGGCGTCCAGCTCCTGTACACCACCGGCCTGTTCGACACGACCGCGCTGGCCGAGTTCCCGCTGGTCATCCGGCTGCGCAACGACGCCGACCTCCGGGCCGGCCTGAAGTACATCAGCGTGGAGGAGCACCTCAGGCCCGGCCTGCCCCAGCCGACGCCCGCCGCCGAGGGGGAGGGCGAGGCGGTGCACAGCGAGATCACCGCGACCCGCATGTTCAAACGGCCCGCGCAGTCGCCCGCGTGACCGCCGTCCACACGTGAAGCCGGTGTGAAAATGAAGTGGAGGCGTTGTCAGAGGTTCCCCTTATGCTGCTCCAGTTGATCAAGCGGCACCTGGGGAGGGCGCGACATGCTCGGCAAGCTGTTCGGCAAGGTGGGGGAGAGACCGGCGGCGGACCCGAACGCCCTCCCCGTGCCGCGCGGGCGCAGGAACGGCACGTACCCGGTGCGCGCCCTCGGTGACACACGGGTGCTGGCACTGGTGGAAGCGGCCGACGCGGGGGACTGGGACGGAGTGAAGGCGGCGCTGGCCCCGTTCGACCTCGGCCGGGACCACCAGGTGCTCGGTGAGCTGGCAGATCTGGACGGGATGCAGGACTGGATCGGCCGGGCCGCCGAGCAGGATGCGGAGCACCGGGCGACGGCGCTGCTGATGTCCGGGGCGCGCCACATCGTTTGGGGCTGGGAGGCACGGACCACCGAACGCGCCGCGAACGTGACGCGGGAGCAGTGGCGCCTCTTCCACGAGCGGCTCGAGATCGCCGAGGAACAGCTGCTGCTCGCCGCCGAGCTGCGGCCGGACTGGGTCACCCCCTGGTGCCGCCTCCTCACCTCCGCCCGTGGCATGTCGCTGCCGGACGACGTCAAACGGACCCGGTACGAGGCGGCGCTGCGCCGCGACCCGCTCGACCTGGAGACCCACCTGGAGCGGGTGTCCCAGCTGCAGCCCCGCTGGGGCGGCGAGGCGGGGGAGGCGATGACGTACGCCCGCGAGGCGTTCACCCGCGCGCCCGAGGGACACCGCCTCGGCTGCGTGGTGGCCATGGCCCACATCGAGGACTGGGTGGAGTCGGACAGTCCGAGCTGCCTCGACCTGCCGTACATCCAGAGGGAGCTGCGGGAGGCGGCCAAACGCAGCATCCTTCACCCCGCGTACGAGCGACGCCCGGGCTGGCAGCAGGACTTCAACACCTTCGCCATGGCCCTGTCGCTGGCCGGGGAGAGCATCGTCGTCCAGCGGGTCTTCCACGAGCTGGGCGGCGCCTGCACCCCGTGGCCCTGGCGCTACATGGCACAGCCGGAGAAGGCGTACGCCCGGTTCCGCCGCCACGCCTGAGCCGACCCCGGCCGCACTCCGCTCCACTCGGCCGCCATCCCGGCTGCCCTGCGCCCCCTCACCTCTCCATCACGCCACCCCGGGACTGCCCGATGACCCTGCCCGACGCTCCTTCGAACCCGGCCGGCACCGATCGCACCTTCCAGGTGGATCTGCGCGGCCTCGTCGACCTCCTCTCCCACCACCTCTACTCCAGCCCTCGCGTCTACCTGCGCGAACTCCTGCAGAATGCGGTCGACGCGCTGACCGCCCGGCACTCCCTCGAACCGGCCGCCCCCGCGGGCTCCTTCGGGATCCGGCTGTACGCCGACGGCTCGGTCGTCCGGGTCGAGGACGACGGTGTCGGCCTCACCGAGGCCGACGTGCACGCCTTCCTCGCCACGATCGGACGCAGCAGCAAGCGTGCCGAGCAGGTCGCCGAGCAACGCGGCGACTTCATCGGCCAGTTCGGCATCGGACTGCTCTCCTGCTTCCTGGTCGCCGACGAGATCCACGTCGTGAGCCGCTCCGCCCGCACCCCCGACGCACCCGCCGTGGAGTGGCGCGGACGCGGCGACGGCAGCTACACCGTCCGTACCCTGCGCGCCTCCGCCCGGCCCCGGCCCGGCACCACCGTCACGCTGACGCCCCGCGCCGACGCCGGCGAGTGGACCCGGCCGGCGCAGGTGTGGGCGCTGGCCGGGCACTTCGGCTCCCTGCTGCGGCACCCCGTGACCTTCGACGACGGTACGGGCGGCACGGGTGTCGCCGTGAACCCCGAGCCCGCGCCCTGGGCCCGTGCGTACCCCACCCCGGGGGCCCGATCCCGCGCCCTGGCCGCCTACGGCGAGGAGGTCCTCGGGTTCACGCCGCTGGACACCATCGAACTGGACCTGCCGGCCGTCGGCCTGAAGGGCATCGCCTGCGTACTGCCCCAGGCGGTACCGGCCGGTCGGCGCCACGGCCACCGCGTGCACGTCAAAGGCATGCTGCTGTCGGAACAGGCCGACGAGATCCTGCCCGAGTGGGCGTTCTTCGTCCGCTGCGTCGTCGACGCCGAGAGCCTGCGTCCGACGGCCTCCCGCGAGTCCCTGTACGAGGACGACACCCTCGCCGCGGTCCGCGACGCGCTCGCCGAGGGGCTGCGCGCCTGGATCGCCCGGGCCGCCGCCAGCGACCCCGACCTGCTCGCCCGCTTCCTCCACGCCCACCACCTGGCCGTGAAGTCGCTCGCCGTACACGACGACGAGATCCTGCGGATGCTGCTGCCCTGGCTGCCGTTCGAGACCACCGACGGGCACACCACCCTCGACGAGTTCGCCCGCACCCACCGCACGGTGCTGGTGACGTCGAGCGTGGAGGAGTTCCGGCAGGTCGCGGCGATCGCCTCGGCCGCCGGGCTCGGCGTCGTCAACGGCGGCTACACCTACGACCGCGAACTGGTCCACCGGCTTCCCGAGATCAGGCCGCAGACCAGCGTCGCCGACCTCGACCCGGCGACTTTGACCGCACACCTCGACCCGGTCGACCGGGAGACGGAACTGGCGGCGGCGGCCTACCTCGCCCGCGCCCGCGAAGCCCTGGCCGTCTTCGACTGCGACGTCGCGCTGCGCACCTTCCAGCCGGCCTCCGCCCCCGCGCTCCTCGTCGACAGCCGCGAGGCCCGGCACGAGCGCACCCGCTCGCAGCTCGCCCGCGAGCAGGAGGGCGGCCTGTGGGGCGACATCCTCGGCGCCCTGCGGCAGGAGGCCCCGCGCGCCCAGCTCATCCTCAACCAGCTGAACCCGCTGGTCCGCACCGCCGTCGCCATCGACGAACCCGAACTGGCCCGCACCAGCGCCGAAGCCCTGTACGGACAGGCGGCGCTGCTGTCCCGGCGCCCGCTCAGGCCCGCCGAGTCGAGCCTCATCAACCGCTCCTTCCTCGACCTCCTCGCCCACGCCCTCCGCAAGGACAACTGACGATGCCGACCGCACCCCAGACCACCGACGAGCTGTACGAGGAGCTCCAGGCGAACCAGCGGCGCCCCTACGGCCGTACGCGCACCGTCACGGCCGAGGAACTCGTCGACGCCGCCGAACGGTTCGAGGAGACGCTTCCACTCGTCCGCGCGCTGCTCGAACTCCAGGAGGCGTACACGTACGGCTCGGAGCCCCGCAAGTCGCCCGTGGCCTTCGCCCGGTTGCTCACCCTCTTCGACGAGCAGCCCGACGTCTTCGACGAGAACCTGCGCCACCTGGTGTTCTGGCGGTTCAAGTGGGTGGCCTCCGCCCTGCGTGCGCTGCCGGAGATACCGCGGACGAGCCTGCGCCAGTGGCTGACCGAGATGCGCGAGCGGTACGAGAAGGCCGGTCTCGGCCTCCAGCCCTACTACGGGCAGGCCTACCGGCTGGCCGCCCACGTGGGCGAGGACACCGACCTCGCCTTCGAACTGTGGGCGGCGCGCACGCGCACCCCGCTCAGTGACTGCGAGGCCTGCGAGATCTCCGAACGCGCCCTGTACCACCTCGCGTCGGGCGACGACGAGCGGGCGCTGCGGACCTGGGAGCCCGTCCTGGCCGGCAAGGAGTCGTGCCAGGAGGAACCCGCCCGCTCCATCGCCCACGCCCTGCTGCCCCTGCTGCGCGCCGGCCACACCGACAGGGCGCGGGAACTGCACCTCGCCGGATACCGCGGCTGCCGCCGCAACCCCTCGATGTCCGGCGAAGTGGGCCGCCACCTGGAGTTCTGCGCGCTGACCGGCAACGAGGCACGCGGCCTGGAACTGCTCGCCGAGAACCGGAACCTGTTCGACGAGGTCGACTCGCCGCTCGAACTCCTCGACTTCCTCAACGGCGTCGAGGTCCTCCTCCGGCGCGTCGAACAGCTCGGCCACGGCGAACTGCCCGCCGCCGGTTTCCCGGGCCGCACCTGGACGGTGACCGGCCTGCGCGCCGAGGTGCACGGCCGCGCCGACGACCTCGCCGCCCGCTTCGACGCGCGCAACGGCACCACGGCCCACACGGATCGCCGCGGGGCCCGCCTCGGCCGCGCCCCGCTCCTTGAGGCGCTGGAACTGACCCTGCGCACCCGCCGTCTCGATGAGGTGGCCGTGGTCCCCGGCGTCCCGGTCGCCGCCCCCGCCGCCCGTGCGGTCGCCGCCTTCCCCGAGTCGTTGCCCGAACTGGTCGCCCGGGCACGTGCACTGGACGAACAGGGGCACCCGGACGCGCGGGCCTGCTGGACGGAACTGCGTACCCGTGTCACCGCCCCTGACTACACGCATCCCGACGACCCGGCCGTGGGCCCGCTCGCCCGGCTGCGCGCCGACCTGCTGGCCGACGAGGCGAGCCGGCGGGGCGAGCGGGACGACTTCACCGAGGCGGCCGCCCTCTACGAGGAGGCCGCGGGCCTGTACGACGACGCCGGAACACCCGCCCACGCGGCACTCGCCCGGGCCCACGCCGTCCTCGCCACCGCCGAGATCCCGCCGCAGACCTCCGCACGAGCCGCGTCCGAGACCCCGTCCGGGCTGCCTGCGGACGGCGCCGCGGACACCGGCGACACCGGCGACGCCGACGGCACCGACGACATCCCGGCCGAGGTCGCCGCGCTGACCGCCGCCCACGCGGCCATGGTCCGCCTGCACGCGGAGACGTCCGGCCTGGCGCCGTACCAGGAGGTACGCCTGCTGCGGCTCAGGGCCACCGCCCTGGGCCTGCGCCTTCAGGCGTCCCGGAGCGACGGGCACGTCGCCGCGGTCCTCCACGAGGTCGGCCTGCTGCACGACTTCGCCACCCGGCACGACATCCCCGGTCAGATCGCCGGTGCCCTGGTACTGCGGGCCAGCACCTTCGCGATCTCCGGCGACCTGCCCGCCGCGGCCGCCGAGACGGACGCGCTCCTGGACCGGCTGGAAGCGCACGGTCCCGCCTGGCACCTGCCCCGGGCGCTGGGACTGCGCGCCCGGCTCCGGCTCGGCGCCCAGGACGCGGAGGCCGCCCACGCCGACCTGGGCGAGGCACTGCGACTGGCCGCCGACTGGCCGGCCGACGCCGTCGACACCGCCCGCCTCCACGGAGACCTCGCCGAGGCCTGTATGCACCTGGGCCGTCCGGACGAGGCGCTGCGGCACCTGACCCGGTCCGCGGAGCTGAACCTCCGGCGCGGCGACCGCTTCGACGCGTACTGCGCCTACAGCAACGCCGCCACGCTCAGCCTCGACCTCGGACGCGTCGAGGACTGCATCGCCCTCCTCGACTCCCTGCTGGCCGAACCGGACGTCGCCGCCGGAGAACCGGACGACCGGCTGGTCGCCCAGCTGCGCCTGACCCGCGCCCGGGCGCTGCGCGCGGGGGAGGACCTCAAGGCGGCCACGACGGAATTCCTCGCCCTCGCGGCCGAGTCGGCCGGCTGGGACGACGACCCGGGAAGCCACGCCATGATCGCCGCGGAGACGGCCGTGCTCCTGGCCGAGGCCGACGAGTTCGACCGGGCCCGCGAGGCGGCCGACCAGGCCCTGGCCGCGCACGCCCGCGACCCGCGCCACGAGGCGCTCAGCAACTGTCTGCGCGAACTGGCCCGGCTCCAGGCCCGGCAGCAGGGCTCCGACGGCCTGGCCGGGGCGCTGGCCTTCCTCGCCGACGCCGGCCGGGTCGCGGAAGAGGCCCACAGCGCCGGGTACGAGGCCCACGGACGCCCCCTGGACTCCGCGCTGGCCTACGAGTACGGGCGGGTCCACGCCTACGCCGACGCCTACGAGGACGCCCTGGCCGCCCTGGAGAAGGCCCTCGCACTGATCGGCGAGCCGGGGCCGGACAACGGCCGGGCCGGCGAGTGGGCCGAGTGCGTCCGCTTCGCGGCCGCCATGGAGGGCGTCTACCTGGAACGCCCCGCACCCGCCCTCGCCCGCCTCGACGCGGCCGTCTCCCGGCTGACCGCCCTGGGACACACCGAGGAGACCGAGCCCCTCACGTCACTGGCGGCCCGACTGCGCGACGAGGAGTGAGCAAGCGGCGGAGGCCGGAGCGGCCGGGCGCCCACCGCCCCGCCGCTCAGGGATGCGACAGCTGCCCCGCGCCGCCCCGCCGGCCTATCCGCCCCCGGCCCCGCTCGGCGGCCCGTGCCTGCCGCCTCGCCCGGCGACGCTCGCGACGCATGGCTCGCGCGGTGCTGCTCGGCACGGACACGACACCGTGCCGCTGGTTCCACACCTGCCGGGTCACCCACACGTCCAGCACGCCCCAGGTGGCCACCACCGTGCCCGCCACACTGCCGAGCACCATCGGGAACGCCAGCCAGGACTCCGCCAGCGTGCACAGGAAGGCCACCATCGCCAGTATCAGCGTCACGGCGACCACCAGCACCGCGCGCACGGCCGCCGTACGCACCGGGTCCGGCATCCGGCGGCGCCGCGCGGGCTCCTCGCGCCACAACGGCCGGTACCCCGGCTGCCGCTCGCCCGCCCGTGTGTCCGGCGCGGCCGCCGGAATGTCGCGATCCGGCGCCTGCGGGCGCACCGCCGAGGGCTCCTCGGCCACCCCGGTCGCACCGTCGTCCGCGGGCGCCCCGCGCCGCTCCGCCGTGCCCATCAACATGTCACTCCCCACCGCCGGCAGACCGCTCGTCCGTGTCCGAGGACACGTCTCCCCTCTGACTGCCCGGCTTGCACTGCTTTACGCCGCCCAGGGGCGGGATGCGGCTCCTGTGGCCGATTCCGCCTCCGGTTCCCGTAGTGAAGGACGAACGAAGGGCCCCCAAGATTCCCGAAAATCCCGCGCAGTCGAATAATTTCGGCCAATCCGCCCGTCACGCCGTCGTGTCCGCCTCGCGCCCGTCCACCGATCCCGGGAGGCAATCTCCCGCAATGACCGGACAACTGACCATCGCCCGCCCCGAGTGCGGAAGTTCGGCCTCCGGACGGGCCTTCGAGTTACCTGTGCGTCAGTAGTAGGCTCGCGCCGTTTGTTGACGCACGTGAGTACCCCCACCGGTGGGGGACGAGCTGGGGGAGGCCATGCGCTTTCGCGGGAAGTCGATCCGCCGGAAGATCGTGGCGCTGCTCCTCGTGCCGCTGGTGTCCCTGACCGCGATCTGGGCCTTCGCCACGGTCCTGACGGGCCGGGAGGCGGCACGGCTGTTCAGCGTCTCCGCCGTCGTCGAGGAGATCGGCTACCCGGTCGAGGACACCGTCCGGGTCCTCCAGCAGGAACGCCGCCAGACCCTCGTCCACCTCGCCGACCCCCGTGCCTCCGACGGGCTGGCCGCACTGGAGCGCAGCCGCACCGCCACCGACGAGGCCGTCGCGGAGATCCGCCGCAACGCCGCTGACGCCGGCATACGGGACGACCTCGGCCGGGCCGGCGACGAACGGCTCACCGCGGTACTGGACGCCTTCGACGGCCTCGGTTCCCTGCGCCGCAGCGTCGAGGACGGCACCGTCGACCGCGCCCAGGCCCTCGGCCTCTACAACCGCCTGGTCGACCCCTGCCACGACCTGCTGGCCAACCTCAACGTCGTCGACGACGTGGGCCTCGACAAGCAGTACCGCGCGCTCGTCAACGTCTCCCGCGCCCGCGAACTGCTCTCCCGAGAGGACGCCCTCCTCGGCTCCGCCCTGGTCACCGGGCGGCTCAGCCGCACGGAGGTGCGGGACGTCTCCGACCTCGTCGCACAGCGCACCGTGATGTACGACATCAACCTGCCGCTGCTGCCCGCCACCGAACGCGGCCGCTACCAGCGTTTCTGGAAGAACGCCGCCTCCGCCCCCCTCCGGGTCGCCGAGCAGGCCGCCGTCTCCTCCGACACCGGCACGCCGAGCGGAGTCACCGCCAAGAGCTGGGACACCGCCGCCGGGAGCGTCCTCAAGGAACTCGGCGAACTCGACGACAACGCCGCAGACCGCTACCAGGACCGCGTCGACCCGGTCGCCACCAGCACCATCGCCAAGGCCGTCGTCGCCGGAGCGCTCGGCCTGATCGCCCTGCTGTACTCCCTCTTCCTGTCCGTCCGCGTCGGACGCTCCCTCATCCGCGACCTCAAGCAGCTGCGCCTGGAGGCCCACGAGGCCTCCGGCGTCCGCCTGCCCAGCGTGATGCGCCGCCTGTCGGCGGGTGAGGAGGTCGACGTCGAGACCGAGGTGCCGCGCCTCGAGTACGACCGGAACGAGATGGGCGAGGTCGGCCAGGCCCTCAACACCCTCCAGCGCGCCGCCGTGGAAGCCGCCGTCAAACAGGCCGAGCTGCGCGCGGGCGTCTCCGAGGTCTTCGTCAACCTCGCGCGCCGCAGCCAGGTGCTGCTGCACAAGCAGCTCACCCTGCTCGACACCATGGAACGCAGGACCGAGGACACCGAGGAACTCGCCGACCTGTTCCGCCTCGACCACCTGACCACCCGCATGCGCCGGCACGCCGAGGGCCTGGTCATCCTCTCCGGCGCCGCACCCTCCCGGCAGTGGCGCAAGCCCGTCCAGCTGATGGACGTGGTGCGGGCCGCCGTCGCCGAGGTCGAGGACTACGAGCGCATCGAGGTCCGCAGGCTGCCCCGCGTCGCCGTCACCGGACCGGCGGTCGCCGACCTCACCCATCTGGTGGCCGAACTCCTGGAGAACGCCACGGTGTTCTCGCCCCCGCACACCGCGGTGCAGGTGCTGGGCGAACGTGTCGCCAACGGCTTCACCCTGGAGATCCACGACCGCGGCCTCGGCATGGCCGCCGACGCCCTCCTCGACGCCAATCTCCGGCTGGCCGAGACACCCGAGTTCGAGCTGTCCGACACCGACCGGCTCGGCCTGTTCGTGGTCAGCCGGCTCGCCCAGCGGCAGAACGTCCGGGTCTCCCTCCAGCCGTCCCCCTACGGCGGCACCACCGCGGTCGTCTTCGTCCCCGACGCGCTGCTCACCGACGACGCCCCGGACACCAACGGCGTCGGCTTCCGCCTCGACCGTCCCCAGCACGTCAAGGACAAGGAGCGGGAGGAGGGCCGCCGTTCCGCCCTCGCCCACGTGCCCGCACGGCTCCCGGAGCGACCGGCCGCGCTGCTGGACGGCCCCGTCGAGCTGGAGGCGCCCGTAGACCTGGACGCCCTCGACGGCCTCCCCGGCGCGCTCGACGACCGGGACAGCGAACGCGGCGGCCTGTTCCGCCCGCGCCGCTCCCTGGCCGCGGCCGACGACGACCAGGCGGCCCGCCGCACCGGACCACGACGCCCCGAGTCCCGTCACGGTGACGAGGCGACGGCCGAGGACACCACCGAGGCGAACGCGCCGGTGGCGCTGCCCCGCCGCCGCACTCCCAAGCTGGTCAGCTCGCACGGGCGACCCGTCACCGAACGCGGCGCCCGGAACAGCTCCGACGAGCCGCCCGCGGCCGGCCCGGACCGGACGGAGACCCCGGCCGCGTCCCGCACCCGAGCGGACGAGCTGCCCGCCCTGCCCGCCCGCCGACGCGGAGATCGCCCCACCGACCGCACGGCCGACCGCACCGCCGACCGCACCGCCGGGCGTACCGAGGACCGCACCGCCGGGCGCATCGGGGGCCCCACCGCCGAGGGCGGTGGCGGCGAGCCCGCCGCGCGCGAGGACGGTCCGCCCCCGAACGCCGAGGCGGGGACGCTGCCCCGACGCGTCCGGCAGGCCAGCCTGGCCCCCCAGCTCAGGCAGAGCCCCGAACCGGCCGCCGCAGACCGCTCCGACCCCGCCGACCGCGACGCCGACGAGGTACGCAGCCGCATGGCCTCGCTCCAGCGCGGCTGGCAGCGCGGCCGCAAGGAGAACGCCACGGGTGACGACCCACCCGGCGGCGCAGCACCATCAGCACCACGAGGAACGACAAAGGGGGACGGTCGATGACCGCACCGAAGGCGACCGGCCACACCGCGACCAGGTCCGGGGAGCTGAACTGGCTCCTCGACGACCTGGTGGACCGTGTCGCGAGCATCCGCAAGGCCGTCGTCCTGTCCGGCGACGGCCTGGCCACGGGTGTGTCCAAGGACCTGACCAGGGAGGACAGCGAGCATCTGGCCGCCGTGGCGTCGGGATTCCACAGCCTCGCCAAGGGCGTGGGCCGGCACTTCGAGGCGGGCAGCGTCCGGCAGACCGTCGTCGAACTCGACGAAGCCTTCCTCTTCGTCACCGCCGCCGGCGACGGCAGCTGCCTGGCCGTCCTGTCCGACGCCGACTCGGACGTCGGACAGGTCGCCTACGAGATGACCCTGCTCGTCAAGCGGGTCGGCGTGCACCTGGGCACCGCGCCGCGCACCGATCCGCCCTCGGGCGGGTAAGTGGGATGACATGAGCGCAGACGGTCAGGGAAGAAACCACTGGTTCGACGACGAGGCCGGCCCCGTCGTCCGTCCGTACGCCATGACGCGCGGCCGCACCAGCAGCGCGGCCCAGCACCGCCTCGACCTGATCGCGGTGGTCGTCACGGAACCGCACGCGGACGATCCGGAGGCGGACGTCACCCTCTCCCCGGAGCACGTGGACATCGTCGGCCTGTGCCGCGACGCCCCGCAGTCGGTCGCCGAACTCGCCGCCGGACTCGACCTCCCCATCGGGGTCGTGCGGGTCCTGGTGGGCGACCTCGTGGACATCGAACTCGTCCACGTCAACCGGCCCGTGCCCCCGGCCGAACTGCCGGACGAGAACATTCTGCGCGACGTGATCAACGGGTTGAGGGCACTGTGAGCCGGCCCCCGGGCCCGCCGGGCGGCGGCAGGTTAAGGAGAAGAGACCGATGATCTTCGGGCGTTCCCAGCGCGGCAAGCCGCCGGTCGAGCCCGTCACGCTCAAGATCCTGGTGGCCGGCGGGTTCGGCGTGGGCAAGACCACCCTCGTCGGCGCGGTCAGCGAGATCAGGCCGCTGCGCACCGAGGAGCTGCTCACCGAGGCAGGGCGGCCCGTCGACGACGTCAGCGGGGTGGAGGGCAAGCACACCACCACGGTGGCCATGGACTTCGGGCGGATCACCCTGCGCGAGGACCTGGTGCTGTATCTCTTCGGCACCCCGGGCCAGGAGCGGTTCTGGTTCATGTGGGACGAGCTGTCCGAGGGCGCGCTGGGCGCCGTCGTGCTGGCCGACACCCGGCGCCTGGAGGACTGCTTCGCCGCCATCGACTACTTCGAGCGGCGCTCCATCCCGTTCGTGGTCGGCGTCAACTGCTTCGAGGGGTCGGCGCGCTACCCGGGCGAGACCGTCCGCCAGGCCCTCGACCTCGACGAGGACGTGCCCCTGGTGATGTGCGACGCCCGGGACCGGGAGTCCGTCAAGGAGGTCCTCATCGGCGTCGTCCAGCACGCCATGACCCAGGCGGCGGACCGCCGCCGGGCCGTCCCGACCTGAGGGCCTCGCCGCCGGGTTGTCCCGACTTGAGGGCCTCGCCGCCGGGTTGTCCTGACCTGAGGGGCCCGCCCCCGAGCCGTCCCGACCTGAGGGGCTCGCCGCCGGGCCGCCGCACGTCGTCGCCGGCTCGGCCGCCGTACGTCTGCCGGAAACCGCGCAGGGTGCCGCGGCCGGACCCGCCCGGTTCCGCTCGGAACCGGCGGCGCCCGCCCGCACGGCCGCTCAGCCGGCCGGCGCCGTCGTCCGGTCCGTGCCGCGCATGACCTCGTGGCCCGGCACGTCCGCCGTGCCCAGCACCCAACTCGCCCCGCCCAACGCCTTCGCGGCCTTCTTCAGCGGCGCCAGGCGGGCCGCCGCCCGCCGGTGGTCGGGCACACTGCCCGGCCCGCACAGGACCGTCGCCAGGGACAGCGTGACGGGCCGCCCGCCGGCCGACCACGCCACGTCCAGTACGGCGGCGGCCAGCCGATCCAGCCCGTCCGGGTCGCTCAGCACCAGGAAGTCGTCACCGCCGATGTGCCCGACGCGGGTCTCCCCGCCGGCCGTGCGCAGCAGCGCCTGCCCGACCGACCGGATCAGCTCGTCGCCCGCGGCGAACCCGGCCCCGTCGTTGACCTGTTTGAAGTGGTCCACGTCGAGCCAGCTCAGGGCGAACGCCCGCCCGGCCGCGATCCGCCGGTCCACCTCGTCCGTGATCGCCTGCGAACCGGGCAGCCGCGTCAGCGGATTGAGCCCGGCCGCCTCCTCCACCCGGCTCTCCGCCAGCGCCCGCACCAGGTCAGAGAGCCGTACGACGCCCACACACCGCCCGCGCGCGTCCACCACGGCCACGTCGTCCGACGTACGGCTCGGATCACCGACGGCCACCACGTCCAGCACCTCCCACGCCGTCGCGTCGACGCCCACCGTCCGCGGCGGGTCGCCGAGCTTCGCGGCGGGCCGGTCGGCGTACAGGGCGTGCCCGTAGCGCCCGGACATCGACAGCAGGAAGCGGGAGCGGTGCACCGAGCGGACCGGAATCCCGTCCCGGTCCACGAGCAGCACCCCGGACACGTCCGGCGACCCGGTCAGCAGCGCTCGCACCCGCCCCGCCGAGGCCGTCGCCGGCAACAGCGCGGCCGGGCGCACGAACTGCCGTACCGGCGGCCCCGGCCGGGGAGTCGGCACGAGGCCGGGGGAGCCGGGCGGAACGTACACGTCGGCGGCGGGCAGCCGCGCGGGCGGCGCGAACAGCTCGCCCTGCGCCAACTGCGCTCCCGCCGACCGCGCCACGGCGCACTGCGCCTCCGTCTCCACGCCCTCGACGGTCAGCAGCGCCCCCGACCCGTCGCACAGCACCCGCATCGCCCGCACGGCCGCCGGCCGCGCCAGCAGAGACGCGTCGAGCTTCACCAGCTCCGGCGCCAGGTCGGCCAGCAGTCGCAACGGCGCGTCCCCGTCACCGACCCCGTCCGCCGAGATCCGGAATCCCTGCCCCCGCAGCACGCCCACCGCGTCGAGCAGGGCCCGCCGCGGCACGTGCGTGTACGGCGGGCACACGTCCAGCGTCACCTCCCACGGCAGCCGCCCCGCCTCGCGCACGGCGTCGTGCAGGGGCTGGAGACCACCGAGGTCCGCGAGCGTGCCCGCGAACACGTTGACGTGCAGCGGCAGCAGCGTCTCCCGGCGCACCGCCGCACGCAGCGCCGACACCGCCAGCAGGCCGTCGAGTTCGGGATCGCGCCGCGCCTCGGCGAGCACGTCGCCGCTCTCCGGCCTGGCCAGTATCTCCAGCGCCGCGACCCCGCCGGTCATCAGGTTGACCACCGGTTGGAAGGCGAAGCGGAGAGTGTCCGTCCAGAAGCGCACGGGAGCAGGATGGCGCGGCAGGCTCCCCAACGGGCCCGGTTCACGCGACGTTCACGCAGGATTCCGGTGCGCTCACGCGGCGTGTGCCCGGCGGGTCGCCGCGCCGCCCACTTCCCTCCCGGAGCCCCGGCCTGATAAATGCAGGGGACATGACACGACTCTCCGCCGCCCTCCGCGGTCTGGCCACCACCTTCGCCGCCCTGCTCGCCGTCACCGCCGTCCCCGCCGCGTCCGCCCCCGCCACCGCGCAGGCACGGCACGAGCCGAGGGCCCCCGAGGACTTCGTGGCCCTGCGCGGCGTCGACCCGACGATCATCGAGGAGATGCGCTACGTCACCGCGCACAACTTCGTCGGGGAGCGCGTCGACGGCTACCGGCAGCCCCTGTGCATCCTCACCCGCCCGGCGGCCGAAGCGCTCCACCTCGCCCAGACCCGGCTGCTGCGGCAGGGCTACTCCCTCAAGGTGTACGACTGCTACCGGCCCCAGCGCGCCGTCGACCACTTCGTGCGCTGGGCCGAAGACCTCGACGACCAGGACATGAAGGCCGAGTTCTACCCGGACGTCGACAAGACCCGCCTCTTCGCCGACGGCTACATCGCCGAGAAGTCCGGCCACAGCCGCGGCTCCACCGTGGACCTCACCCTCGTACGGCTCCCGGCCAAACCCACCCGCCCGTACCACCCCGGGCAGCCCCTGGTGCCCTGCTTCGCCCCGAAGGGCGAGCGTTTCCCCGACAACTCCGTCGACATGGGCACCGGATACGACTGCTTCGACACCCGCTCGCACACCCTCGACCCCCGCATCGAGGGCGTCCAGCGTGCCAACCGGCTGCTGCTCAAGGACACCCTGGAGGAGGCCGGCCTGGTGAACCTCCCCGAGGAATGGTGGCACTTCACCTACAAGCCCGAGCCCTACCCGGACACCTACTTCGACTTCCCGGTTTCCGCGAAGTCGCTCTCCGGCCGCCGCTGACCGGCCTGCCGGAGCCGTCCACTCCGCCATCGGATACAGTCCGCCGCGTGTCCGAAATTGAAAACTCCGTTCCCAACTCCGCGCTCGGCTCCCACTGTTCGAGCTGCGGATCGCCCTACGGAGAGGGCGTCTCCGGCTGGCCCCGCACCTGTCCCGGGTGCGGCACCGTGGCCTACCGCAACCCGCTGCCGGTCGCGGTGGCCCTCCAGCCCGTGTACGACACGCAGGGCACCGCCCTGGTCGTCATCACCCGCACCGTGACCCCCGCGCGCGGGGGCGTGGCCCTGCCCGGCGGCTACGTCGACGACCGGGAGGACTGGCGGCAGGCCGTCGTCCGCGAGCTCAAGGAGGAGACCGGCATCGACGCGGCGAGCCGCGACGTCCGGCTCGCCGACGCCATGAGCTCGCCCGACGGCCACCTGCTGCTCTTCGGGCTGCTCCCCGAGCGGCCGGCCGAGGGACTGCCGCTCTCCGCCGCCACGGACGAGACCGGGGGCTGGCACCTCCTGCGCAGGTCGGAAGAGCTCGCCTTCCCGCTCCACACCAGGGCCGTACGCGCCTTCTTCGAGGGCCGCTACATCTGAGCCGGACGCTCCGCGAGCCCACGGACGCGGACCGGGCAGGACGGCTCGCTCAGACCGTCCTCGCCCTCCCGCTCCACGACGACCCGCCGCCCCTCCCAGCGGGACACGTACCGTTCGATCTCCGGTTCCACCCAGCCGTCGCCCGCGTCCGGCACGACCAGTCCACCGCCGGTCCGCCCCCGCGCGGGCGCCCACACCTCGAGCTCCGGCCCGCCGTCCGCCCCCAGGACCGGAATCACCGCTCCCGCGCGCGCGAACACCGGAATCCGCGCCGAAGGCGCGTCGACCAGCACCTGCGCCGGTCCTTCGTACGCCCGTCCCGTCGCCACGTCGTACCAGCGGCCCCGCGGCAACCGCACCGCACGCCGGTCCGCCCCCGCCTCGAGCACCGGGGCCACCAGCAGACAGTCCCCCAGCAGAAACGCGTCCTCGCAGTCCCGCAGCATCCGGTCCTCCGGCGTCGACCACCACAGGGGACGCGCACAGGGAGCACCCGTACGCCGGGCCAGGTGCGCCAGCGTCACGAAGTACGGCAGCAGCCGCCGCCGCTCGACGAGCGCCACGCGCGCGTGCTCCAGCACCTCGGTCCCGAACTCCCACGGCTCCCGGTGCCCGGCCCGCGGCCCGGCGTGGGTGCGGAACAGCGGCAGGTACGCCGCCAGCTGCAACCACCGCAGATACAGCTCCGGGGAAGAACCCCCCTCGGAGCCGCCCGCATCCGGCCCCGAGAACGGCACCCCGCACAGCCCGAGCCCCAGCACCCGTGCCAGCGACGCCCGCAACCCCGGCCACCCCGTGGCCGTTGCCCCGGACCAGGCGCCGCCGTAGCGCTGCAGGCCGGCCCACCCGGAACGGGAGAGGACGAACGGCCGCTCGTCGGGGGCCAGTGCCCGCAGCCCCTCGTATCCGGCCCGCGCCATGCACAGCGCGTAGACGTTGTGCGCCTCCCTGTGGTCACCGCCCCGGCCCTCCAGCGCATGCCGGGCCGACCGGGGCAGCGTCGACTCCCCGAAGGCGGCGAACGAGGTGGGCTCGTCCAGGTCGTGCCAGAAGCCGGTGAACCCCTGCCCGAGCCGCTCCTCGTAGAGCCCGCCCCACCACTCGCGCGCACGCGCGTGCGTGAAGTCCGGGAAGACCACGTCCCCCGGACGCCCCACCCCCCGGACGACCGTCCCAGCCGCATCCCGCACGAACACGTCCCCGCGGCCACCGCCGTCGTACACGAGGTTGCCGGGCGCGGCCCGAACCGCCGGCTCCACGGCCGACACCAGCCGGACCCCCTCCCTGCGCAGCTCCTCGGCGAGTACGGGCAGCTTCGGGAACCGCTCCTCGTCGACGGTGAACACCTGCCGGGCAGTGCCGTGCCCGATGCCCAGATGCACCGCGTCCAGGGGCAGATCCCGCTCCTGGTGGCCGGCCACGACCCGCCTCAGATCCTGCTCGTCGCCCGAACCCCACAGCGCGTGATGATGACCGAGCGCCCACGCCGGCGGCAGCGCGGGCGCCCCGGTCAGCGACGCCCAGGCCAGCAGCACGCGCGCGGGGGTACCCACCGTCACCCAGCACCGCAGCGGACCGCCGTCCATCCGCAGCACGCTCCGCCCCGGCCGGTCGTGCCCCGACCCGGCCCCCTCCGCACCCTCCCGCAACGCCACCGTGCCGTCCCAGGTGCTGTCGTGGAAGACCAGGTGCGTCCCGGCGTCCGCCACCACCAGCTGCACCGGCATCGTGATGGACGACGCGGACGACGCGTCCTCGGCGGCCGCGAAGGGCAGGCCGGGACCGGTGTTCCACAGCCGGTACGTGCCCTCGCGCAGCCGGGGCCCCGCGGACCGCCCGCCGAGCCCGAAGAACCGGGCGTCCGCCGCCACCTCCGCCCGCTGCGTCCAGCGGGCGGGACCGCCGCCGACCGGCTCCCACCACCGGGGCGGCAGCTCACGGCGCAGGACCACACCCCCGGGCGTACGCACCTCCACCGCGCCGTGCCGGGACACGGCCACCGTGGCGCGCTCCGCCACCACCCGCCAACCGCCGTCCTTGTCCGGCTCCAGCACCGCCCGCGGATCCGGCTCCGGACAGCGGCCCGCCAACGCGTACGAAGGCTCGGGACCGGCCCCGTCCCACCCCCAGAACACCGCTCCGTTCACCGCCACGAGAACCCGCAGCTCCGAGCGGCCGAACCGGAGGACACCACCCCCGGGCCCCGGCTCCACCTCCCGCAGCGGACCGGGCACCCGCGCCCGCTCCGCACCCCGCGGCGGCAGCCCGGCCGCGTCGGCACGCCGCCTGCGCCATGCCGCCCGTACCGTACGCAACCCCTGCGCCACCCCCACGGAACCGACCGTCTTCATCGAACGCACCAGGTCACGACCGTCCATGTTGCTCACCCTGCCATCGACCGCCGCGCCCGGAGGCGTCGTTCAACTGCCGTTCACCCGTGACCGGACCACATATTCATGTCACCGACTATGTGGGGCGCGCCCTGGTGCGGAAGTCGATCACATGGCATCGTCCCTGTCAGCCGCGTCACGCGCACACCCCAGCCCGTGCGCGGAGGACGCACACGACGCGCACAGTCCGGGAGCCGCCCCATGTCGACCGAGAACCCACAGCCGCTCTGGCAGCCAGATGCGCAACGCATCGCCCAGGCACGCATCACCAGGTTCCAGGCCTGGGCGGCCGAGCACCACGGAGCCCCCGCCGAGGGCGGATACGCCGCCCTGCACCGCTGGTCCGTCGACGAGCTGGACACCTTCTGGAAAGCCGTCACGGAGTGGTTCGACGTCCGCTTCTCCACCCCCTGCGCGCGCGTGCTCGGCGACCGGACCATGCCCGGCGCCCAGTGGTTTCCCGGCGCCACGCTGAACTACGCCGAACACGCCCTGCGCGCGGCCGGCACCCGCCCGGACGAACCAGCCCTCCTGTACGTCGACGAGACCCACGAACCGGCCCCCGTCACCTGGGCAGAGCTGCGCCGCCAGGTCGCCTCCCTCGCCGCCGAACTGCGCGCCCTCGGCGTACGCCCCGGCGACCGCGTCAGCGGGTACCTCCCCAACATCCCGCAGGCCGTGGTCGCGCTGCTCGCCACGGCCGCCGTGGGCGGCGTCTGGACCTCCTGCGCGCCCGACTTCGGCGCCCGCAGCGTCCTCGACCGCTTCCAGCAGGTCGAACCCGTCGTCCTGTTCACCGTCGACGGCTACCGCTACGGGGGCAAGGAACACGACCGTCGCGACACCGTCGCCGAACTCCGCCGGGAACTGCCCACCCTCCGCGCGGTGATCCACATCCCGCTCCTCGGCACCGAGGCCCCGGACGGCGCGCTGGACTGGGAGACCCTCACCGCCGCGGACGCCGAGCCGGTGTACGAGCAGGTGCCCTTCGACCACCCCCTGTGGGTGCTCTACTCCTCCGGCACCACCGGCCTGCCCAAGGCCATCGTCCAGTCCCAGGGCGGCATCCTCGTCGAGCACCTCAAGCAGCTCGGCCTGCACTGCGACCTCGGCCCCGGGGACCGCTTCTTCTGGTACACCTCGACCGGCTGGATGATGTGGAACTTCCTCGTCTCCGGCCTGCTCACCGGCACCACGATCGTCCTCTACGACGGCAGCCCCGGCTTCCCCGCCACCGACGCCCAGTGGCGCATCGCGGAACGCACCGGCGCCACCCTTTTCGGCACCTCCGCCGCCTATGTCATGGCCTGCCGCAAGGCCGGCGTCCACCCGGCCCGCGACCTGGACCTCTCCGCGATCCAGTGCGTCGCCACCACCGGCTCCCCGCTCCCGCCCGACGGCTTCCGCTGGCTGCACGACGAGTTCGCCGCCGACGGCGCCGACCTGTGGATCGCCTCCGTCAGCGGCGGCACCGACGTGTGCTCCTGCTTCGCGGGCGCCGTCCCCACCCTCCCCGTCCACATCGGCGAACTCCAGGCCCCCGGCCTCGGCACCGACCTCCAGTCCTGGGACCCGAGCGGCACCCCCCTGACCGACGAGGTCGGCGAGCTGGTCGTCACCAACCCGATGCCCTCGATGCCGATCCGCTTCTGGAACGACCCCGACGGCAGCCGCTACCACGACAGCTACTTCGACACCTACCCCGGCGTCTGGCGGCACGGCGACTGGATCACCCTCACCTCCCGCGGCTCCGTCGTCATCCACGGCCGCTCCGACTCCACCCTCAACCGCCAAGGCGTCCGCATGGGCTCCGCCGACATCTACGAGGCCGTCGAGCGGCTCCCCGAGATCAGGGAATCCCTCGTCATCGGCATCGAACAGCCCGACGGCGGCTACTGGATGCCCCTCTTCGTGCATCTGGCACCCGGAGCCACCCTCGACGACGCGCTCCTGGACCGCATCAAGCGGACCATCCGCGCCAACCTCTCCCCGCGCCACGTCCCCGACGAGGTCATCGAGGTCCCCGGCATCCCGCACACCCTCACCGGCAAACGCATCGAGGTCCCGGTCAAGCGCCTCCTCCAGGGCACCCCGCTGGACAAGGCGGTCAACCCCGGCTCCATCGACAACCTCGACCTGCTCCACTTCTACGAGGAACTCGCCCGCAAGCGCTCCTGAGCAGCACACCGACGAGCCGGCCGCCCCGCACGGCGTCCGGCTCCCCGCGCCCGCCCCGACGCCGTTGTCAGTGCCGCCGATTACTGTGAGTGAGCATTGATCGACCGTGCACAGGGGGAAGAAATGGCGCACACCGACCAGACCGACCACACCATGCGACGCGTCCTGCGCCGCGAGATCGCGGGCACCATCGGCCTGCTCACCGACGAACACGACTTCCGCGCCATGCGGCGCTACCGCAGCTTCACCTTCCACGATCACACCGCCTACCTACACCAGGTGGAAGCCCTGCTCAGGACCCGTGCGGCACAGGGCACCCACACCACGGTCGCGCTCTTCGACCCGGAGGAGTACGCGGACTTCTGCACGGCGGCGGGCCTCGAAGCCGACACCTCCGCCAGCCGCGCCCGCTTCACGGCCGAACTCGCCGCCCACGGCCCCACCGTGCCCTACGAGGGCCAGCCCCTCACCGACCTGCTCCCGGCCCTCGTCGACGAAGCCGTCCGCCAGGCCACCTGGGAGTACACGTCGACCCTCCTCGCCCGCCTCGGCAACTGCGCCACCTGCGGGGAGGACCTCGGCCGTGCCGCCTTCACCCGGGCCTCCGGCCTCCTGCGCCGCGTCCTCGAAACGGCACCACCGGGCAGCCGGCACCTGGTCTGCAGCGTCTCGGGCCACCCGGAGGAGACCCTCGTCTCCGTCCTCCTCGTCGACGAGGAGACCGACGGCACCCCGCACATCGACGAGGCCGAGGCCCTGGAGTTCACCAGCGTCCTCGCTCTCGGCCTGGCGACGCACAGCCCCGGCGGACTCGTCATGCGGATCAGCGCCCCGGGCGGCCCCGACCGCATCCACGGCTGGAGCCTGCGCGGATACGGCCTCGAACCCCTCACCGCCGCCCAGGTCTTCGACGCCTACTGCACCGACGTCGAGTCCGGCGACCTCATCTCCCCGGAATCCAACGTCGACTACTGCGCACCGCCCGACCTCGGAGACGACCGGCTCCCACCGGGTCACCACCACTGAACGCGGGCGGGGCGCCCCACCCGAAGGTGGAACGCCCCGCACCACAGCCTGAGCAGCAGGCCGCACCCGGCCCTACTCGCCGGACAGCACCGCCTGCGCGGCGTTGCGCGCCTCCTCGGCACTGTCCGCCGCCCGGGCGGCGGCCGCGGCACGCTCGCACTGCGCCAGCGTGAACTTCGCCAGCGTCGCCCGCACGTACGGCAGCGACGCCGCACCCATGGACAGGGAGGTGACACCGAGACCGGTCAGCACACACGCCAGCAGCGGATCCGCAGCGGCCTCGCCGCAGACACCGCAGCTCTTGCCCTCGGCCTTCGCCGCCTCGGCCGACAGCGCGACCAGGTCGAGCAGAGCCGGCTGCCACGGGTCCTGCAGCCGCGACACCGCGCCCACCTGACGGTCGGCGGCGAAGGTGTACTGCGCGAGGTCGTTCGTCCCCAGCGACAGGAACTCCACCTCCTGCAGCACCGAGCGCGCCCGCAGCGCGGCCGACGGGATCTCCACCATCGCGCCGAACTTCGCCCGCAGCCCGGCCTCGCGGCAGGCGTCCGCGAACGCCTTGGCATCCGCCCGGTCCGCCACCATCGGTGCCATGACCTCGAGATAGACCGGCAGCCCCTCCGCCGCCTTCGCCAGCGCCGTCAGCTGCGTCCGCAGCACGTCCGGGTGGTCGAGCAGCGTCCGCAGACCGCGCACGCCGAGCGCGGGGTTCGGCTCGTCGCCCGGGGTGAGGAAGTCCAGCGGCTTGTCGGCGCCGGCGTCCAGCACCCGCACGACGACCCGGCCCTCCGGGAACGCCTCCAGCACCTGGCGGTAGGCGGTGATCTGCTTCTCCTCCGACGGAGCGTTCGCGCTGTCGTCGAGGAAGAGGAACTCGGTCCGGAACAGGCCGACACCCTCGGCGCCGGCCTCGACCGCCGCGGGCACGTCGGCGGGACCACCGATGTTCGCCAGCAGCGGCACCTTGTGACCGTCCGAGGTCGCGCCGGGACCCGTCGCTGCGGCGAGCGCGGCCTTGCGCTCGGCGGCCTCGGCCGCCAGCCGTGCCTTCTTCTCCTCAGCGGGATTCACGAAGATCTCACCGGTGCTACCGTCCACCGCCACGACGGTGCCCTCGGGAATCTCACCGGCGCCCGGCAGGGCCACGACGGCGGGCACGCCGAGCGCCCGCGCGAGAATTGCGCTGTGGCTGGTCGGCCCGCCCTCCTCGGTGACGAAGCCCAGGACGAGCGTCGGGTCGAGCAGCGCGGTGTCGGCAGGCGCCAGATCCCGCGCGATGAGGACGTACGGCTCGTCGCTGTCCGGAACGCCCGGCATCGGGACCCCGAGCAGACGGGCGACGATACGATTCCGCACGTCGTCGAGGTCCGCCACGCGGCCGGCCAGGTACTCACCGGCACCGGCCAGCAGGGCCCGGTAGGCGGCGAAGGCGTCGTACACGGCACGCTCGGCCGTGCTCCCGACGGTGATCCGCCGCTCGACGTCGGCCAGCAGTTCCGGGTCCTGGGCCATCATGGCCTGCGCCTCGAGCACGGCCTGCGCCTCGCCCCCGGCCAGGTTGCCGCGCGCCATCAGATCGGCCGCCACAGCTTCCACCGCCTTGCGGGCGCGCCCCTGCTCACGCTCCGCGTCCTCGGCCGGAATCTGCTTCGCCGGCGGTTCCAGAACCGCCGTCCCCATGTGCCGAACCTCGCCGATCGCCACACCGTGGCTCACACCGACGCCTCGCAGCGTTGTCTCCATCTCACCCGTCCCGATAGTGCGGCGGGTCCCGCCGCCGCGGTGGTTGTCCTACCAGCAGTCGATGCCGCCGTGCGACGGCACGGACGTCACTTCCAGAGGAAGAGACTCTCGCCGGCCTTCACGTCGCCGTCCTCACGGAGGTCCGCGAGCGCCTCGGCGGTGGCCTCCAGGGCCACGATCGGGCAGATCGGCGACTTGCCCGCGGCCTCGACCGCGGCCGGGTCCCAGCGCACCACGCCCTGACCCCGTACGACGGTGTCGCCCTTGTTCACGAGCAGCTCGAAGCCCTCGCCGTTGAGCTGCACGGTGTCGATGCCGAGATGGGTCAGCACGCCGTGCCCGCTCTCGTCGACGACGACGAAGGCGTGCGGGTGCAGGGAAACGATGACGCCGTCGACCGGAGCGACTGCCTCGGAGGGCTCCCGCACGGGGTCGATGGCGGTGCCCGGGCCGACCATGGCCCCGGAGAAGACGGGATCGGGCACGGCGGCCAGTCCGATGGCGCGTCCTGCGAGCGGGGACGAGACGGTGGTCATGGGAAGCCTCCCAGGGCGGGGATCTGTACGGGCCGTCACTGCCTTGTCCCGGACGGCACACTGAGCAGCAGGGTATGTCATAGGAAGTACCGGTTCCGCATGAGTGTTCCGATTAGAGGTCTAGACCACACTCCTCACGGATTTGCACCCGTTCCGCGGCCCCGTGTACAGTCGTTACTCCTGCCTGGGGTTGAGCGATGCGTAGCAAGGTGTCCTCGCCTCGGCAGCATCCAACTTGTCAGATCCTATCGCTGGATCGCCTTCTGCATGCCCGCAGGACGGTGGTCAAGAGCATCGGGAAAGCCTGATAGTGTTGGAAACACCGAAGGGAAGCGCCCGGAGGAAAGCCACAAGAGAGTCTCTTGGGTGAGTACAAAGGAAGCGTCCGTTCCTTGAGAACTCAACAGCGTGCCAAAAGTCAACGCCAGATATGTTGATACCCCGACCTGATCGGATCTCCGTTCGGGTTGAGGTTCCTTTGAAGTAACACAACAGCGAGGACGCTGTGAACGGTCGGACTATTCCTCCGACTGTTCCGCTCTCGTGGTGTCACCCGATTACGGGTAAACATTCACGGAGAGTTTGATCCTGGCTCAGGACGAACGCTGGCGGCGTGCTTAACACATGCAAGTCGAACGATGAACCACTTCGGTGGGGATTAGTGGCGAACGGGTGAGTAACACGTGGGCAATCTGCCCTTCACTCTGGGACAAGCCCTGGAAACGGGGTCTAATACCGGATACTGACCCTCGCAGGCATCTGCGAGGTTCGAAAGCTCCGGCGGTGAAGGATGAGCCCGCGGCCTATCAGCTTGTTGGTGAGGTAATGGCTCACCAAGGCGACGACGGGTAGCCGGCCTGAGAGGGCGACCGGCCACACTGGGACTGAGACACGGCCCAGACTCCTACGGGAGGCAGCAGTGGGGAATATTGCACAATGGGCGAAAGCCTGATGCAGCGACGCCGCGTGAGGGATGACGGCCTTCGGGTTGTAAACCTCTTTCAGCAGGGAAGAAGCGAAAGTGACGGTACCTGCAGAAGAAGCGCCGGCTAACTACGTGCCAGCAGCCGCGGTAATACGTAGGGCGCAAGCGTTGTCCGGAATTATTGGGCGTAAAGAGCTCGTAGGCGGCTTGTCACGTCGGTTGTGAAAGCCCGGGGCTTAACCCCGGGTCTGCAGTCGATACGGGCAGGCTAGAGTTCGGTAGGGGAGATCGGAATTCCTGGTGTAGCGGTGAAATGCGCAGATATCAGGAGGAACACCGGTGGCGAAGGCGGATCTCTGGGCCGATACTGACGCTGAGGAGCGAAAGCGTGGGGAGCGAACAGGATTAGATACCCTGGTAGTCCACGCCGTAAACGGTGGGCACTAGGTGTGGGCAACATTCCACGTTGTCCGTGCCGCAGCTAACGCATTAAGTGCCCCGCCTGGGGAGTACGGCCGCAAGGCTAAAACTCAAAGGAATTGACGGGGGCCCGCACAAGCGGCGGAGCATGTGGCTTAATTCGACGCAACGCGAAGAACCTTACCAAGGCTTGACATACACCGGAAAGCATCAGAGATGGTGCCCCCCTTGTGGTCGGTGTACAGGTGGTGCATGGCTGTCGTCAGCTCGTGTCGTGAGATGTTGGGTTAAGTCCCGCAACGAGCGCAACCCTTGTCCCGTGTTGCCAGCAAGCCCTTCGGGGTGTTGGGGACTCACGGGAGACCGCCGGGGTCAACTCGGAGGAAGGTGGGGACGACGTCAAGTCATCATGCCCCTTATGTCTTGGGCTGCACACGTGCTACAATGGCCGGTACAATGAGCTGCGATACCGCAAGGTGGAGCGAATCTCAAAAAGCCGGTCTCAGTTCGGATTGGGGTCTGCAACTCGACCCCATGAAGTCGGAGTCGCTAGTAATCGCAGATCAGCATTGCTGCGGTGAATACGTTCCCGGGCCTTGTACACACCGCCCGTCACGTCACGAAAGTCGGTAACACCCGAAGCCGGTGGCCCAACCCCTTGTGGGAGGGAGCTGTCGAAGGTGGGACTGGCGATTGGGACGAAGTCGTAACAAGGTAGCCGTACCGGAAGGTGCGGCTGGATCACCTCCTTTCTAAGGAGCACATAGCCGACTGCAGGCAAATGTCCTGCACGGTTGCTCATGGGTGGAACGTTGACTACTCGGCACACTTGATCCTGATCTTCTCGTCAGTACTGCTTCGGCGTGGAACACGAGTAAGGGAAGGCAAGGGTGTCGGGCACGCTGTTGGGTATCTGAGGGTACGGCCGTGAGGTCGCCTTCAGTTGCCGGCCCCGGTAAAAATCCGCGTGAGTGGGTTGTGACGGGTGGTTGGTCGTTGTTTGAGAACTGCACAGTGGACGCGAGCATCTGTGGCCAAGTTTTTAAGGGCGCACGGTGGATGCCTTGGCACCAGGAACCGATGAAGGACGTGGGAGGCCACGATAGGCCCCGGGGAGTCGTCAACCAGGCTTTGATCCGGGGGTGTCCGAATGGGGAAACCCGGCAGTCGTCATGGGCTGTCACCCGCTGCTGAACACATAGGCAGTGTGGAGGGAACGCGGGGAAGTGAAACATCTCAGTACCCGCAGGAAGAGAAAACAACCGTGATTCCGGGAGTAGTGGCGAGCGAAACCGGATGAGGCCAAACCGTATACGTGTGAGACCCGGCAGGGGTTGCGTGTGCGGGGTTGTGGGATCTCTCTTTTACGGTCTGCCGGCCGTGAGACGAGTCAGAAACCGTTGATGTAGGCGAAGGACATGCGAAAGGTCCGGCGTAGAGGGTAAGACCCCCGTAGTCGAAACGTCAACGGCTCGTTTGAGAGACACCCAAGTAGCACGGGGCCCGAGAAATCCCGTGTGAATCTGGCGGGACCACCCGCTAAGCCTAAATATTCCCTGGTGACCGATAGCGGATAGTACCGTGAGGGAATGGTGAAAAGTACCGCGGGAGCGGAGTGAAATAGTACCTGAAACCGTGTGCCTACAAGCCGTGGGAGCGTCGGGATGGAGCTTGCTCCATCCTCGTGACTGCGTGCCTTTTGAAGAATGAGCCTGCGAGTTTGCGGTGTGTTGCGAGGTTAACCCGGGTGGGGAAGCCGTAGCGAAAGCGAGTCCGAATAGGGCGTTTTTAGTAGCACGCTCAAGACCCGAAGCGGAGTGATCTAGCCATGGGCAGGTTGAAGCGGCTGTAAGAGGTCGTGGAGGACCGAACCCACCAGGGTTGAAAACCTGGGGGATGACCTGTGGTTAGGGGTGAAAGGCCAATCAAACTCCGTGATAGCTGGTTCTCCCCGAAATGCATTTAGGTGCAGCGTCGTGTGTTTCTTGCCGGAGGTAGAGCACTGGATAGGCGATGGGCCCTACCGGGTTACTGACCTTAGCCAAACTCCGAATGCCGGTAAGTGAGAGCGCGGCAGTGAGACTGTGGGGGATAAGCTCCATGGTCGAGAGGGAAACAGCCCAGAGCATCGACTAAGGCCCCTAAGCGTACGCTAAGTGGGAAAGGATGTGGAGTCGCACAGACAACCAGGAGGTTGGCTTAGAAGCAGCCACCCTTGAAAGAGTGCGTAATAGCTCACTGGTCTAGTGATTCCGCGCCGACAATGTAGCGGGGCTCAAGCGTACCGCCGAAGTCGTGTCATTGCAGCAATACGGCCAACGCCGGCTGTGATGGGTAGGGGAGCGTCGTGTGCCGGGTGAAGCAGCCGCGGAAGCGAGTTGTGGACGGTTCACGAGTGAGAATGCAGGCATGAGTAGCGATACAAACGTGAGAAACGTTTGCGCCGATTGACTAAGGGTTCCTGGGTCAAGCTGATCTGCCCAGGGTAAGTCGGGACCTAAGGCGAGGCCGACAGGCGTAGTCGATGGATAACCGGTTGATATTCCGGTACCCGCTGTGAAGCGTCAAACATCGAGCATCGTGATGCTAAGGCCGTGAAGCCGCCCTGATCTCTTCGGAGTTGAGGGGAGTGGTGGAGCCGCCGAACCAAGCGGTTAGTAGGTGAGTGATGGGGTGACGCAGGAAGGTAGTCCATCCCGGGCGGTGGTTGTCCCGGGGTAAGGGTGTAGGCCGGTGTGTAGGTAAATCCGCACACCTTGTGGCTGAGACCTGATGCCGAGCCGATTGTGGTGAAGTGGATGATCCTATGCTGTCGAGAAAAGCCTCTAGCGAGTTTCATGGCGGCCCGTACCCTAAACCGACTCAGGTGGTCAGGTAGAGAATACCGAGGCGTTCGGGTGAACTATGGTTAAGGAACTCGGCAAAATGCCCCCGTAACTTCGGGAGAAGGGGGGCCACACCTGGTGACGAGTTTTGCACTCTGAGCTGGGGGTGGCCGCAGAGACCAGCGAGAAGCGACTGTTTACTAAAAACACAGGTCCGTGCGAAGCCGTAAGGCGATGTATACGGACTGACGCCTGCCCGGTGCTGGAACGTTAAGGGGACCGGTTAGTCACATTTCGGTGTGGCGAAGCTGAGAACTTAAGCGCCAGTAAACGGCGGTGGTAACTATAACCATCCTAAGGTAGCGAAATTCCTTGTCGGGTAAGTTCCGACCTGCACGAATGGCGTAACGACTTCTCGACTGTCTCAACCATAGGCCCGGTGAAATTGCACTACGAGTAAAGATGCTCGTTTCGCGCAGCAGGACGGAAAGACCCCGGGACCTTTACTACAGTTTGATATTGGTGTTCGGTTCGGCTTGTGTAGGATAGCTGGGAGACTTTGAAGCTCGCACGCCAGTGTGGGTGGAGTCGTCGTTGAAATACCAGTCTGGTCGTGCTGGATGTCTAACCTGGGTCCGTGATCCGGATCAGGGACAGTGTCTGATGGGTAGTTTAACTGGGGCGGTTGCCTCCTAAAGAGTAACGGAGGCGCCCAAAGGTTCCCTCAGCCTGGTTGGCAATCAGGTGTTGAGTGTAAGTGCACAAGGGAGCTTGACTGTGAGACCGACGGGTCGAGCAGGGACGAAAGTCGGGACTAGTGATCCGGCGGTGGCTTGTGGAAGCGCCGTCGCTCAACGGATAAAAGGTACCCCGGGGATAACAGGCTGATCTTCCCCAAGAGTCCATATCGACGGGATGGTTTGGCACCTCGATGTCGGCTCGTCGCATCCTGGGGCTGGAGTCGGTCCCAAGGGTTGGGCTGTTCGCCCATTAAAGCGGTACGCGAGCTGGGTTTAGAACGTCGTGAGACAGTTCGGTCCCTATCCGCTGTGCGCGTAGGAGTCTTGAGAAGGGCTGTCCCTAGTACGAGAGGACCGGGACGGACGAACCTCTGGTGTGCCAGTTGTCCTGCCAAGGGCATGGCTGGTTGGCTACGTTCGGGAGGGATAACCGCTGAAAGCATCTAAGCGGGAAGCCTGCTTCGAGATGAGGACTCCCACCCCCTTGAGGGGTTAAGGCTCCCAGTAGACGACTGGGTTGATAGGCCGGATCTGGAAGCACCGTGAGGTGTGGAGGTGACCGGTACTAATAGGCCGAGGGCTTGTCCTCAGTTGCTCGCGTCCACTGTGTTGGTTCTGAAACCACGAACAACCCCATGTGCCACACATGGTGCGGTTGAGTGTTTCATAGTGTTTCGGTGGTCATAGCGTAGGGGAAACGCCCGGTTACATTTCGAACCCGGAAGCTAAGCCTTACAGCGCCGATGGTACTGCAGGGGGGACCCTGTGGGAGAGTAGGACGCCGCCGAACTCCTTTTAGAGCTCTGGCTCTTGGGCATTCAGCCCGAGAGCCAGAGCTTTTTTGCGTTGAGGTAAGGTCAGTGAGCATCATTGGCTCGTTTCCCCCAGGAGGCCCCCGCGTGGAGGTCCAGGAGACCCGCGTGCAGACCGACCGGGTCCTCACCATCCCGAACATCCTCAGCATGGCGCGCCTGGCCGGCGTGCCTCTGTTCCTGTGGCTCATCCTGCGGCCCGAGTTCGGCGGCCCGCAGAGCGACGGCTGGGCGCTGTTGGTGCTGGCCCTGAGCGGGGTCAGCGACTACCTGGACGGAAAGCTCGCACGGCGCTGGAATCAGATCAGCAGCCTTGGCCGGCTCCTGGACCCGGCGGCCGACCGCCTCTATATCCTCTCCACGCTGGTGGGTCTCACCTGGCGCGAGATTCTCCCGCTCTGGTTGACCCTTGTACTGCTTGCCAGGGAAGCGATGCTGCTGGTGATGGTGGGCATCCTCCGGCGGCACGGCTATCCTCCGCCGCAGGTGAACTTCCTGGGCAAGGCCGCCACCTTCAACCTCATGTACGCCTTCCCCCTGCTTCTGCTGAGCGACGGCAGCGGATGGATCGCGTCACTGGCCGCAGTTTTCGGATGGGCGTTCGCCGGATGGGGTACAACCCTGTATTGGTGGGCAGGTGTTCTCTACGTGGTGCAGGTCCGCCGCCTGGTTCGTGCGGACGTCGCAGCCGATTGAACTCGCCGATTGTGCGGTCCCGGTGGCCGGATGGCCCCCGCTGGAAAAGTGCGGGACCCTGGACGGGTGAAGTCGGCTAAACCGTGGTCTCTCAGAGGAGGACGCTTCCGACATGAAGGCCGTCGTGATGGCTGGAGGCGAAGGCACACGCCTTCGTCCCATGACCTCGAGCATGCCCAAGCCGCTCCTGCCGGTGGTCAACCGGCCGATCATGGAGCATGTTCTTCGGCTGCTCAAAAGGCATGGGCTCAACGAGACCGTCGTGACCGTCCAGTTCCTGGCCTCACTGGTCAAGAACTACTTCGGTGACGGCGAGGAGCTCGGAATGGAGCTCACCTATGCCAACGAGGAGAAGCCACTCGGTACCGCCGGAAGCGTCAAGAACGCCGAGGAGGCATTGAAGGACGATGCCTTCCTCGTCATTTCCGGCGATGCCCTGACCGACTTCGACCTCACCGATCTGATCAACTTCCACAAGGAAAAGGGCTCGCTCGTCACCGTGTGTCTGACGCGCGTGCCCAACCCGCTGGAATTCGGTATCACCATCGTCGACGAAGAGGGCAAGGTCGAGCGCTTCCTGGAGAAGCCGACCTGGGGCCAGGTCTTCTCGGACACCGTGAACACCGGGATCTACGTCATGGAGCCCGAGGTCTTCAACTATGTCGACCCCGATGTGCCCGTGGACTGGTCCGGTGACGTCTTCCCGCAGTTGATGAAGGAAGGCAAGCCCATCTACGGCTATGTCGCCGAGGGCTACTGGGAGGACGTCGGTACCCATGAGAGCTATGTGAAGGCCCAGGCCGACGTTCTGGAACGCAAGGTCGACGTCGACATCGACGGCTTCGAGATCTCGCCCGGCGTCTGGGTGGCCGAGGGTGCGGAGGTGCATCCCGACGCGGTGCTGCGCGGACCCCTCTACGTCGGCGACTACGCGAAGGTCGAGGCCGGCGCGGAGATCCGCGAACACACGGTGATCGGGTCCAACGTCGTCGTCAAGAGCGGCGCCTTCCTGCACAAGGCCGTGGTCGCCGACAACGTGTACGTCGGCCCGCACAGCAATCTGCGCGGCTGTGTGGTCGGCAAGAACACCGACATCATGCGCGCCGCGCGGATCGAGGACGGCGCGGTCATCGGCGACGAATGCCTGGTCGGTGAAGAATCGATCATCCAGGGCAATGTGCGGGTCTACCCGTTCAAGACCATCGAGGCAGGCGCGTTCGTCAACACCTCGGTGATCTGGGAGTCCCGCGGGCAGGCGCATCTCTTCGGTGCGCGCGGGGTCTCCGGCATCCTCAACGTGGAGATCACCCCGGAGCTGGCCGTGCGGCTGGCCGGTGCGTACGCGACGACCCTGAAGAAGGGGTCCACCGTCACCACGGCCCGTGACCACTCCCGTGGCGCCCGGGCGCTGAAGCGGGCGGTGATCTCCGCGCTGCAGGCCAGCGCCATCGACGTACGCGACCTGGAGAACGTACCCCTGCCCGTGGCGCGGCAGCAGACCGCGCGGGGCAGCGCCGGCGGGATCATGATCCGGACCACCCTCGGGGTGCCGGACTCCGTCGACATCATGTTCTTCGACGGCCAGGGGGCCGACCTCTCGCAGGGCAGCCAGCGAAAGCTGGACCGGGTCTTCGCGCGCCAGGAGTACCGGCGGGCGTTCCCCGGCGAGATCGGGGACCTGCACTTCCCGTCCAGCGTGTTCGACTCCTACACCGGGTCCCTGCTGCGCAACGTCGACATCACCGGCATCGCGGAGTCCGGGCTCAAGGTGGTCGTCGACGCCTCCAACGGCAGCGCGGGACTGGTGCTGCCGAGCCTGCTCGGGAAGCTCGGCGTCGACTCCCTGACGATCAATCCCGGTCTCGACGAGGCCAGGCCCACCGAGTCGGCCGACATGCGGCGGTCCGGTCTGGTGCGCCTCGGGGAGATCGTGGCGTCCTCGCGGGCCGCGTTCGGCGTGCGGTTCGACCCCGTCGGTGAACGGCTGTCGCTCGTCGACGAGAAGGGCCGCATCATCGAGGACGACCGGGCGCTGCTGGTGATGCTCGACCTGATCGCGGCCGAGCGGCGCAGCGGCCGGGTGGCGCTCCCGGTGACCACCACCAGGATCGCCGAGCAGGTCGCCGCGTACCACGGCACGCAGGTCGAGTGGACGACCACCTCCCCGGACGATCTGACGCGGGTGGGGGGCGAGGAAGGCGCGATCTTCGGCGGAGACGGCAAGGGCGGCTTCATCGTCCCCGAGTTCAGCAGTGTGTACGACGGCACGGCGGCCTTCGTACGGCTGATCGGACTGGTCGCGCGCACGCAGCTCACGCTGAGCCAGATCGACGCGCGGATCCCGCGGGCCCACGTCCTCAAGCGCGATCTGGCCACTCCGTGGGCGGTCAAGGGCCTGGTGATGCGGCGGGTCGTCGAGGCGGCCGGAGACCGGTTCGTGGACACCACGGACGGGGTGCGGGTGGTCGAGACCGACGGGCGCTGGGTGATGGTCCTGCCCGACCCCGCGGAGGCGGTCACCCATCTGTGGGCGGAGGGCCCCGACGACGCCTCCGCACAGGCGCTGCTGGACGAGTGGGCCGCGGTGGTGGACAGCGCGGGCCGCTGAGAACACACCGCACGCGCGCGTGCCGGACACGTGTCCTCAAGGGGGCCGGTCCGGCACGCCGGTGGGGCCGTTCGGAGGTAGTGGCGGTGGCGTGCGACGATGTGCGGCATGCCGCAGCCACCCCCCGTTCGGAGCACACCCGGGCGGCCCGCGCGCCCGGACGCGTCCATGTCGCTGCTCACGAACGTCATGGACCACAGCCTCGACGACGGGTACGCCGAGGCCGCCGCGCGGAAGCAGACCGACGGCAGCGGGGGCATGCCCAGGACGCTGCGTGCCAAGCTGGGCCTGGCGGCCGGTCTGGTCCTCGCGGCCCTGGTCGTGACGGTCGGAGCGGCCCAGGCACGGGTCGCCGCTCCCGTCGTGGCCAAGGAGCGTGAGGAACTGGTCGACCGCATAGAGGGGGAGACCTCGGCGGCCGACGAGCTGGAGAAGAGCGTCGACGAGCTGCGCGACGACGTGGACGCCCGCCGGCGCGAGGCGCTGGAGAAGAGCGGCGACGGCGACCGGTCCGACCTGGTGGGGATCCTGTCGGGCGCGGTGGAGGTGCACGGCCCCGGCGTGAAGCTCGTGGTGAACGATGCCAAGGACGTCGCCACGGGGGCCGACGGGCAGCCGCGTGACACCTCCGGGTTCTCCGACACGGGGCGGGTGCGGGACCGGGACATGCAGCGCGTGGTGAACGGGCTGTGGGAGTCGGGCGCCGAGGCGATCTCCGTCAACGGGCAGCGGCTGACCGCGCTGTCGGCGATCAGGGCCGCCGGTGACGCGATACTGGTCGACAACAGGCCGCTGGTGCCGCCGTACACGGTGCTCGCGGTGGGGGACGGCGAGCGGCTGAGCAGGGGATTCCAGGACAGTGCGGACGGGCTGTACCTGCATGCCCTGGAGGAGAGCTACGGCATCCGGACCGCCATCTCCGTCGCGGACGACCTCAAGCTGCCGGCCGCACCGAGTGTGATCGTACGTACAGCACAGCCGATAACCGAGAAGGGCACATCGTGATCGCCGTACTGGGCCTCGTCGTGGGAGTCGTGGCCGGATTGCTGGTCCGGCCCGAGGTGCCGGCGGCCGTGGAGCCGTATCTGCCGATCGCCGTCGTGGCGGCGCTGGACGCCGTGTTCGGCGGGCTGAGGGCCATGCTCGACGGCATCTTCGACGACAAGGTCTTCGTGGTGTCGTTCCTGTCGAACGTGGTCGTGGCCGCACTGATCGTGTTCCTGGGCGACAAGTTGGGCGTCGGAGCCCAGCTGTCCACCGGGGTCGTGGTGGTCCTCGGCATCCGTATCTTCTCCAACGCCGCGGCGATCCGACGCCACGTCTTCCGGGCGTGAGGCCGATGAGCGACGACGAGCAGCCGGCGAACAGGCTGCGCAAGGAGCTGCCGGACGAGGTGCCGCCGTCGCGGTCCCCGTCGGCGGACGACCCCGCGGGCGGCCTCCCGGGGGCCGCGCGGGGGGAGCGGAACGGAGTGACCGGCAGGCAGCGGCTTCTGAAGGGGCTGTGGCCGCCGCGCCTGACGCGGGCCCAACTGATCGTCGCCCTGCTCCTGTTCGGGCTCGGGTTCGGTCTCGCGGTGCAGGTGGCGTCCAACAGTGACAGCGACAGCGCGCTGCGGGGTGCCCGCCAGGAGGATCTGGTCCGCATCCTGGATGAACTGGACGACCGTACTCAGCGTCTTGAAGACGAGAAGCAGGGACTCGAGAAGCAGCGCGACGAGCTGGAGAACAGCTCCGACCAGGCGGAGGAGGCCCGCAAGCAGACGCTCGAGAAGGAGCGGCAACTGGGCATCCTCGCGGGCACCGTGGCCGCGCAGGGGCCCGGCATCACGGTGACCATCGAGGACACGAAGGGGACGGTCGAGGCGGACATGCTGCTCGACGCCGTCCAGGAGCTGCGCGCGGCGGGTGCGGAGGCGATCCAGGTGAACGGCGTACGGGTGGTGGCAGGCACGTATCTCGCGGACGCCGGCAACTCCGTCACCGTCGACGGGAACAAGATCAACGCGCCCTATCGTTTCCAGGTCATCGGCAAGCCGCAGGACCTCGAACCGGCTCTCAACATTCCTGGAGGAGTGGTGCAGACTCTGGAGAAGGAACAGGCCACCGTTACTGTTGAGCGGTCGAGCAAGATCGTCGTGGACGCCTTGCGAGCGGCGGAGCGGCCTGACTACGCTCGGTCGTCCTCCCAGTGAACCGGCGGTGCATGGGGGGCGTCCGGCGAGGGCATGAGGTTGCGGGGGGTCGGCGCACCGATTGGGTGGTGCGTGGTGGAAACTGTCTGGTGGAGACGGACGTTGTGAAGGTGTCCGGGTCGGCCAGTGCGTTCAGTAAGGGTTCGTCCTGCCCCACGGGCGGGTCTGTTTCGGTCAAGGGGAATCGCCCGTGAAGTTGTTTGCGAAGTTGTTCGGCAAGAGCGCGCGAGAGGGCAGCGGCGACAACGCGACCGCCCGCCATCGCGCACAGCCCGACGCGGAGGGCCGACGCCCGATGTACCGGGACCAGGTGGGTGGTCCCGGCGCGCCGTCTGTTGACCCTGCTCAGTCCGGCGGCATAGGTTTCGGCCAGCCCTCGGCCCCGGGTGGAGGGTTCACCCCCGACCCGTACGCGTCGAACGCCCCGGCGGGGCAGTCGCGGCAGGAGGATCCGTCCATGTCGGCCCTGGTCTGTACGAGGTGCGGCAACCGCAACGCGGAGAACAGCCGTTTCTGCTCCAACTGCGGTGCTCCGCTGCGGCCCGGTGCGGTCCCGGAGCGTGCGTCCGAGACGACCTCCACCATCTCCATCTCCGGTCTGGAGGCCTACGACGCCGAGGTCACCGGCCAGACGGCGATGCCGGCGCTCTCTCCCGAGGCGCAGGCGGCCGTGGACGCGCTGCCGCTGGGCTCCGCCCTCCTGGTCGTGCGCCGCGGTCCGAACTCGGGCAGCCGCTTCCTGCTGGACGGCGAGCTGACCACCGCCGGGCGTCATCCGCAGAGCGACATCTTCCTGGACGACGTGACGGTCTCGCGCCGGCACGTGGAGTTCCGCCGCAGTCCGGACGGTTCCTTCACGGTCGCCGACGTCGGCAGCCTGAACGGCACCTACGTCAACCGGGAGCGCATCGACCAGGTCGCCCTGTCGAACGGTGACGAGGTGCAGATCGGCAAGTACCGGCTGGTGTTCTACGCGAGCCAGCGGGGTTACTGACCCGCCCCCGGGCCGCCCGCCCGGGGAACCTTCAGGGAAGGTCCATGTTTCAAACACCGAGCGGCGGTGCCGGGCAAGGCGCCGCCGCCGCGGACAGTGGGCTGATGAGCATCGGCGCAGTGCTGAACGCGCTGCGTGACGAGTTCCCCGACATCACCATCTCCAAGATCCGTTTCCTGGAGTCGGAGGGCCTCGTCGAGCCGCGACGGACCCCGGCCGGGTATCGCAAGTTCGGCGCGCACGACGTCGAGCGCCTCGGCCAGGTGCTGCGCATGCAGCGGGACCACTATCTGCCGCTCAAGGTGATCCGTGAGCATCTGGACGCCGTGGAGCGCGGCGAGGCCGTGGCGCTGCCGAGGGTCGGCCGGCAGCGGGACGGCGAGGCGGCCGCGCCCGAGCCCGCCGAGGGCCCGACGGTGGCCCGGATCGGGCGGGACGAGCTGCTCGCCACGGCCGGGATCGGCGAGCAGGAGCTGAAGGAGTGGGAGTCGTACGGACTCCTCGTCCCGCTGCCCGACGGCGCGTACGACGCCGAGGCGGTCACCGTGGCGTCGCTGGTGGTGCAGCTGGGGCGGTTCGGGATCGAGCCGCGGCACCTGCGGGTGATGAAGGCCGCCGCCGACCGCGAGGCCGGGCTCGTGGACCAGGTGGTGGCTCCGCTGAAGCGCCACCGCAACCCTCAGACCAGGGCACACGCGGAAGCCCGCACCAAGGAGCTGGCGGGACTCGCGGTGAAACTGCACGCGGCGCTGGTGCAGACCGCTCTGGGCGTGCGGCTGCCCTGAAACGGGCGGGCCGGGGACCCGGATCGCCCACCCGATCCCGGCCCGACTACCCAAACGTCCCGGGCACGGCCTAGGGTTGCTGTGTGAACGAGCTCGATGTCGTAGGTGTCCGGGTCGAGATGCCCTCCAACCAGCCGATCGTGCTGCTGCGCGAGGTGGGCGGCGACCGTTACCTTCCCATCTGGATCGGACCGGGGGAGGCGACGGCGATCGCCTTCGCCCAGCAGGGCATGGCTCCCGCACGGCCGCTGACCCACGACCTCTTCAAGGACGTGCTGGAAGCCGTCGGCCAGGAGCTCTCCGAAGTACGCATCACCGACCTGCGCGACGGGGTCTTCTATGCCGAGCTGGTCTTCGCGAGCGGGGTCGAGGTCAGCGCCAGGCCGTCCGACGCCATAGCGCTGGCCCTGCGTACCGGTACGCCGATCTACGGCAGCGACACGGTCCTCGACGACGCCGGTATCGCCATTCCGGACGAGCAGGAGGACGAGGTGGAGAAGTTCCGCGAGTTCCTCGACCAGATCTCGCCGGAGGACTTCGGGACCAGCAATCAGTGAGACGCGGGCCCGTACGGGCACATCCGGCTAGCCTTTCCCGGGATCGGACACGGGAAACCACTCGTAGGGTGATTATCACTCGGCGTGCCGAGTGTGGCGATCGTTGACGCACCCTTGGTGACTGCCTACCTTCGAGGAGGCAGGTCAAGGACGGAGGTCGGCGTGAGAATCAGCGGCGACGGTACGGTTGGGGGTGGCCCCGGGCACAGCTTCGGGGCAGGTGGTCCGTACCCTCCCCCGGGCTCCCGGCTTCGCGCAGGCGCGGGCCACGCCCAGCACGGTGTTGCGGCCGATCCCGGTCCGCAGCGACCGGCAGCGGTGCCGACCAGCGGAGGGGCGACGTCCATGGCGTCCGAGCAGATCGGCTACCGCGGGCCGACGGCCTGCGCGGCCGCCGGCATCACCTACCGGCAACTGGACTACTGGGCCCGCACGGGCCTCGTCGAGCCCAGTGTGCGGCCCGCGCACGGTTCCGGGACGCAGCGGTTGTACAGCTTCCGCGACGTGGTCGTGCTGAAGATCGTCAAACGCTTCCTCGACACCGGTGTGTCCCTGCAGAACATCCGCACCGCCGTCCAGCACCTCAGGGAGCGCGGCTTTCGCGACCTGGAGCGGATGACGCTGATGAGCGACGGCGCCACCGTCCACGAGTGCACCTCGCCCGAGGAGGTGCACGCCCTGCTCCAGGGCGGGCAGGGCATCTTCGGGATCGCCGTCGGCGTGGTCTGGCGGGACGTGGAGAGCGCGCTGTCCCAGCTGCACGGCGAGCGGATCGACACGGGGGAGACCCTGGTCGGACACAATCCGGCCGACGAACTGGCCCGGCGGCGGAACAACCGGGCGGTCTGATCCCGCCGCGCCCCGGGGCCGTCCGGTGAGGGCATTGTCAGTGGCGTAGGGCAGCATCGGAGATGTGAGAACCGCGCCCACGATCCTGCATCTCGACATGGACGCCTTCTTCGCCTCGGTGGAGCAGGCGTCCAAGCCGAGCCTGCGTGGGAAGGCCGTCGTGGTGGGCGGCCTCGGACCGCGCGGCGTGGTCGCCACCTGCTCGTACGAGGCGCGGGTGTTCGGGGTGCACTCCGCGATGCCGATGGGCCAGGCCCGCCGGCTCGCGCCGCACGCCGCCTACCTCGTGCCGCGCTTCGAGCTCTACCGGTCGATCAGCGAGCAGGTGATGCGGCTGCTGCGGGAGCTGTCGCCGCTGGTCGAGCCGCTGAGCCTGGACGAGGCCTTCGTGGACCTGGACGCCGGCGGGGCGGCCCGGGACGCGGAGACGGCGCGACTGGCCGGGACGAAGCTGCGCACGGACATCCGCACCGTCACCGGCCTCACCGGGTCCGTGGGCCTCGCCGCCTCCAAGATGCTCGCCAAGATCGCCTCGGAGGCGGCCAAGCCCGACGGACTGGTGCTCATCCCGCCGGGGACCGAGCGCGCCATGCTGGAGCCGATGACGGTGCGGACGCTGCCCGGGGTGGGACCGGCCACGGGAGACCACCTGCGGCGGGCCGGGATCACCACGGTCGGCGAGATCGCCGAGGCGGGCGAGGACGAGCTGGTGCGGCTGCTGGGCAAGGCGCACGGCCACGCCCTGTACGCCATGGCGCTGGCGCGGGACGAGCGGCCGGTGGTGGCCGAGCGGGAGACCAAGTCGGTGTCGGTCGAGGACACCTACGACGTGGACATCCACGACCGGGTGCGGGTCGGCGTCGAGGTGGGGCGGCTGGCGGACCGGTGCGTGCGGCGGCTGCGCGCCTCCGGACTGTCCGGGCGGACCATCGTGCTCAAGGTGCGCAGATACGACTTCTCCACGCTCACGCGCTCCGAGACCCTGCGCGGCCCCACCGACGACCCCGCGGTGGTGCGGGAGGCGGCGGCCAGACTGCTGGACTCGGTGGACACCACGGGCGGCGTGCGGCTGCTCGGGGTGGGTGTCAGCGGGCTCGCCGACTACACGCAGGAGGACCTGTTCGCGCAGGCGGCAGGGGACCGGGCGGAGGAACCGGCCGAGGAGCCCGGGACCGAGCCCGCCGAGGCGCACAGCCCCTCGCCCGCCGAGCGCCGGTGGCCGTCGGGGCACGACGTGCGGCACACGGAGCTGGGGCACGGCTGGGTCCAGGGCAGCGGTCTCGGACGGGTCACCGTGCGCTTCGAGACGCCGTACTCGGGGGTCGGGCGGGTGCGGACCTTCCTGGTGGACGACCCGGAGCTGACACCGGCGGATCCACTGCCGCTGGTCGCCGACACGGAGGGCGGGGCGGGTCAGCCCTCGTCGGGCCCCTTGCCCTTGCCGGCCAGCTTGCCGAAGTCGTGGTCGGGAGGCGGGGGAGCGGCCGCCACGTCCAGGCCGTAGTGGTGGTAGAGCTGGAGCTCCTGTTCCGGCGAGAGGTGGCGGCCGACACCGAAGTCGGGCGCCTCCTTGATCAGGGCCCGGTCGAAGGGCACGCGCAGGGCGCCGTCGACCAGCTCGCTGGGCTCCAGCGGGACGAAGGCGTCCCTGCTGAAGAGGCCGGTCCGTATCGCCGCCCACTCGGGGACGCCGGTGGCATCGTCGAGGTAGACCTCGTCCACGGTGCCGATCCTGCTGCCGTCGCGGTCGAACGCCTTGCGGCCGATCAGGTTCCGCGGATCGATGTCAGTACGCACGGGGCCCTCCACTTGATCGCACCACTGGGCCGGACTGGGGTCGCACACCAGCCGCCTAATCATCCGTAAGTACTACAAAACGGCACAAATGCCCGGTCGGCCACTCGAAGTCCGTGCGGCGACCTCGCTGGTACGCTGGCAAACGGCTGCTGACCCCGCGCGGGAGAGTCCTCCGGACATCACCGGAGGCGCCGAAGGAGCAAATCCTCCCCGGAATCTCTCAGGCTCACGTACCGCACGGACGAGGTCACTCTGGAAAGCAGGGCGGGTGTCGACGGCTTCCGCTCTCACCGACGGTGAAAGCCGGGCAGAGCTCCAGGGCTCGCCCGGTGAAGCTCTCAGGTTGAGATGACAGAGGGGGAGGCCGTCCGGGTACCCGCGCCGTGGTGCCCCTCGAAGGTCGTCAGACCAGGAGGCCTCCGCAATGACCGCCCATCGCACTCCGCTCTCCGAACTCGAACAGGCCATGCCCTTCGAGCAGCGCCACATCGGCCCCGACCACGAGGCCCGGGCCAAGATGCTCGCGCAGGTCGGTTACGGTTCGCTCGACGAACTGACGGCCGCCGCGGTGCCGGATGTGATCAAGAACGCCGACGCGCTGGACCTGCCGGGCGCGCGCTCCGAGGCCGAGGTGCTGGCCGAGCTGCGCTCCCTGGCCGACCGCAACCAGGTCCTCGACTCCATGATCGGCCTCGGTTACTACGGCACCTTCACCCCGCCGGTGATCCTGCGCAACGTCATGGAGAACCCGTCCTGGTACACGGCGTACACGCCCTACCAGCCGGAGATCTCCCAGGGCCGTCTCGAAGCCCTGCTGAACTTCCAGACGATGGTCGCCGAGCTGACCGGCCTGCCCACCTCCGGCGCCTCGCTGCTCGACGAGGGCACCGCCGCCGCCGAGGCGATGGCCCTCTCCCGGCGCATGGGCAAGAACAAGAAGGGCCTGTTCCTGGTCGACGCGGACGCCCTGCCGCAGACCGTCGCCGTGATACGGACCCGCGCCGAGCCGACCGGCGTCGAGGTCGTCGTCGCCGACCTGAGCGAGGGCATCCCGGCCGAGATCGCCGAGCGCGAGATCAACGGCGTCCTGCTCCAGTACCCGGGCGCCTCCGGAGCCGTCCGCGACATCAAGCCGGTGATCGACCGGGCGCACGAGCTGGGCGCGCTCGTCACCGTCGCCGCCGACCTGCTCGCCCTCACCCTGCTCACCTCGCCCGGCGAGCTGGGCGCGGACATCGCGGTGGGCACCACCCAGCGCTTCGGCGTGCCGATGGGCTTCGGCGGACCGCACGCCGGCTACATGGCGGTGCACGAGAAGTTCGCCCGCAGCCTCCCCGGCCGCCTGGTCGGCGTCTCCGTCGACGCCGACGGCAACAAGGCCTACCGCCTGGCTCTGCAGACCCGCGAGCAGCACATCCGCCGCGAGAAGGCCACCAGCAACATCTGCACCGCGCAGGTGCTGCTCGCCGTCATGGCCGGCATGTACGCCGTCTACCACGGCCCCGAGGGCCTGCGGGCCATCGCCCGCCGAACCCACCGGTACGCCACGATCACCGCCGCCGGCCTCGCCGCTGGCGGCGTCGAGATCGTCCACGGCTCCTACTTCGACACCGTCACCGCGCGGGTGCCCGGCCGGGCCGCCGGGATCGTGCACGCCGCCCGCGAGAACGGCATCAACCTGCGGCTCGTCGACGCCGACCACGTGTCGTTCGCCTGCGACGAGACCACCACGCGCGCCCAGGTCGGCGGCGTGTGGCACGCTTTCGGCGTGGAGGGCGACATCGAGTCGCTGGACGCGGAGGCCGGGGAGACGCTGCCCGAGGCGCTGCTGCGCACCGACGACTTCCTCACCCATCCCGTCTTCCACCAGCACCGCTCCGAGACCGCGATGCTGCGCTACCTGCGCCGCCTCGCCGACCGGGACTACGCGCTGGACCGCGGCATGATCCCGCTGGGCTCCTGCACCATGAAGCTCAACGCGACCACCGAGATGGAGCCGGTCACCTGGCCCGAGTTCGGCGCGCTGCACCCCTTCGCGCCCGCCGAGCAGGCGCAGGGCTACCTCACCCTCATCCGCGAGCTGGAGGAGCGGCTCGCCGAGGTCACCGGGTACGACAAGGTCTCGCTCCAGCCGAACGCCGGGTCGCAGGGCGAGTTCGCGGGCCTGCTCGCCGTACGCGGCTACCACCGGGCCAACGGCGACGAGCAGCGCACCGTCTGCCTCATCCCGTCCTCGGCGCACGGCACCAACGCCGCCAGCGCCGTGATGGCCGGCATGAAGGTCGTCGTCGTCAAGACCGCCGAGGACGGCGAGATCGACGTCGAGGACCTGCGCGCCAAGATCGACAAGCACCGCGACGAGCTGGCCGTGCTGATGATCACCTACCCGTCCACGCACGGCGTGTTCGAGGAGCACGTCGCCGACATCTGCGCGCAGGTGCACGACGCGGGCGGCCAGGTCTACGTGGACGGCGCCAACCTCAACGCCCTGGTCGGCCTCGCCAAGCCCGGCCACTTCGGCGGCGACGTCTCCCACCTGAACCTGCACAAGACGTTCTGCATCCCGCACGGCGGCGGCGGCCCCGGCGTGGGCCCCGTCGGCGTACGGTCGCACCTGGCGCCGTACCTGCCCAACCACCCGCTGCAGCCCGCGGCCGGTCCGCAGACGGGCGTCGGCCCGATCTCGGCGGCGCCGTGGGGCTCGGCCGGCATCCTGCCGATCTCCTGGTCCTACGTCCGCCTGATGGGCGGCGAGGGCCTCAAGCGCGCCACGCAGGTCGCCGTGCTGTCCGCCAACTACATCGCCAAGCGCCTGGAGCCGCACTTCCCGGTGCTCTACAACGGCCCCGGCGGGCTGGTCGCGCACGAGTGCATCATCGACCTGCGCCCGCTGACCAAGGCCACCGGCGTGAGCGTCGACGACGTCGCCAAGCGGCTGATCGACTACGGTTTCCACGCGCCGACGATGTCCTTCCCGGTGGCCGGCACGCTGATGATCGAGCCGACCGAGTCCGAGGACCTGGCCGAGCTGGACCGGTTCTGCGAGGCGATGATCGCCATCCGCGCGGAGATCGAGAAGGTCGGCTCCGGCGCCTGGCCCGCCGACGACAACCCGCTGCGCGGCGCCCCGCACACCGCGGACGCGCTCGGCGGTGAGTGGGACCACGCGTACACCCGCGAGGAGGCCGTCTTCCCGGCCGGGGTGTCCGCCGCCGACAAGTACTGGCCGCCGGTGCGCCGCATCGACCAGGCCTACGGCGACCGGAACCTGGTCTGCTCCTGCCCGCCGCTGGACGCGTACGAGGACTGAGTCCCGCCAAGAAGGTGAGGGAGGCCCCGCCCGGGCCCGCGGTGTCCGGGCGGGGCCTTTCGGCGTCTCAGGCCGTGGCGAGCGACACCTCCGTCGACTTGACCAGCGCGACGACGGGAGTCCCCACGGACAGTCCCAGGTCGTCGGCGGCCTGCCGGGTGACGGCCGCGGTCAGCTCGGCGCCCTCGACGGCGACCGCGACCGTGGCCATCGCGGCGCCGGTGGTGAGGGCGGTGACCGTGCCCGGCAGCCGGTTGCGGATGGACAGCCCGTCCACCCGCCCGGTGGCCAGAGCCACCTCGGTGGACTTCACCAGGGCCCGTACGGCGGTGCCGGGGGTGAGCGCGAGGTCCTCGGCGGCCTCCCGGGTGATCGCCGCGGTGAGGTCCTGGCCGCCGGAGAGACGGACGGCGACCGTCGCCATGGCCTCGCCCGGGGTGACGGCGGTGACGGTGCCGGGGAGCTGGTTGCGGATGCTCAGGCTCATGGGGGCACGGTAGCCCGGTGAAGGCGTTGCGGCGGGTACGCGTGCGTCCGCGTCGCCTCGGCCTCGCCGGGACGAAGACGTCGCGGACCTTCCACGCCGGGCCCCGAGCGGGAGGGTGATCGGCGGGACGACTCAGCGGGAGGGTGTCGCCGGGACGGGCGGGGGCGGCGGCGCCGTGCTGGAGCGGACGATCAGCTCCGTGCCCAGCTCGGTCCGTGGCGGGTCCGCAGGTTCGCCGCGAGTACGGCGGAGCACCGCGCGCGCGGCCTGCCTGCCCATGTCGGCGAGCGGCTGGCGCACGGTCGTCAGGGGCGGCGCCGACCAGCGGACCTCCGGAAGGTCGTCGAAGCCGACGACGCTCATGTCCTGCGGCACCCGCAGCCCGCGACGGCGCAGTGCCTCGATCGCGCCGAGCGCCATCTGGTCGCTGGCCGCGAAGACCGCCGTCGGCGGCTCGGGCAGGCCCAGCAGGGTGGCGCAGGCCGCGAAGCCGGACTCGTGACGGAAGTCCCCGGGTACGACCAGCGACTCGTCCACGGCGACCCCGGCGTCCTCCAGGGCGGCGCGGTAGCCGTCGCGGCGGGCCCGCGAGCACAGCAGCCGCGGCGGACCGGCGATCAGCCCGATCCTGCGGTGCCCCAGCGCCAGCAGATGCTCGGTGGCCGCCCGTCCGCCCGAATGGTTGGCGGCGCCGACGATGGGCACGTCCAGGTCGGGGGCGCCGGCCGGGTCGACGACCACCAGGGGCACGCCCAGGATCCGCAGCTCCTGGTGGAGCACGGGGTCCAGGGCGGAGGTGACGACCACGACGCCGTCGGAGGCCCGGGCCCGCAGATTGCGCATCCACTGACGGGCGTCGCCCGAACGTCCGTGGATCGCGGAGACCACGGTGCCGACCCCGGCGGCGTGGGCCACCTCCTCGACCCCGCGGATGATCTCCACGGCCCAGGGGCTGTCCAGGTCGTTGAAGACCAGGTCGATCAGGGCGGCCCGGCGGCCGGGCGCCGCGGCGCGCTTGCGGTACCCGTGCCGGCGCAGCAGTTCCTCCACCCGCGCCCTGGTCCCGGGCGACACGTCCGAGCGGCCGTTCACCACCCGGGACACGGTCGGGACCGAGACGCCCGCGCGGCGCGCGATGTCCGTGATCGTGACCCTGCCCCGGCGGCCGGAGACCGTCTCGGCCCGGGCCTCGTCTGTTGCCACTTCCCCCACCTCCGCCGACGCCGACCGCCGGACGCCCCGGAGTCTTCCGGAAACCGGGTGCTCGGGGGAAGGCGTTCCGGACCCGGAAACCGGGCAGTCACCACGTCCGCGCGGGCAGACCACGCGGAGTGACCGGCCACGGACACGTGTGGGGGCCGGTGCACAGCCGTGGCTGCGGGCCGGCCCCGTGATGCACCGGGCGCAGGGGGACGCCCCCGCCCGGCCGGTGGTCAGGCGGCGGTCGTCAGGCCCGCGCCGACGGGACGGTGCGGGGCGATGACCCGACCGTCCGGCAGTAGCTCACCGGTGTCCTCGAAGAGGACGACACCGTTGCACAGCAGGCTCCAGCCCTGCTCCGGGTGGTGCGCCACGAGACGGGCGGACTCCCGGTCGGCGGAGACGGCTGAGGGGCACGGTGGCTGGTGCTGACACATGAGTGGGGTCTCTCGGTCCGTGGTGATGGGTGAGGTCGCTGTGTTGTCTGTCCTGCGGCGTGAAGCCTCGTTCATGGCCGCCCCCCGTTGTCGAGTCGTTCGGAACCCAGTGTTGCCCCGCGGGCCTCGATCCGCAGGCATTTGGCAGCACCGCTTCTCACAGGTTGATGACGCATCACCCGCGCGGACGGTTCAGCTGAACCGCACTGTCACTTCGGATGGTTCGGCATGGCCGGATGGGGCTAGTCCGCGCGGGTGGGTGACCGGGCGACGGGGTGGCGAGCGGGGCGCGGGGCAGGTCAGGCGGGAGAACCCAGCAACCGCGTCGGCGTCACCCGGTGCGTGAGGACCGGCAGCAGTTCGGCGACCCGGTGCGGCCGGTGCGCGGCGATGCCGGGCGGGGCCGGCGCCAGCGGCACCAGCAGATCGGTGGCCGCGGGGTGCCCCGTGCCGGCGTCCGCCGTGCAGTCGCCGTGCAGCCACAGCGTGAGCATGTACAGCTCGGGCACCGACAGCAGGCGCGGCTGGTAGGACTGGGGCACCGACTCGGCCTGCCGCAGCGCGCGTTCGGTCGAGGCGACGTAGGGGCCCTCGAAGAAGTGCGAGAACGCCCAGCCGTCGGGGGTCAGCATCGTCTCCGCCGCCGCCACCGCCCGGTCGCCCAGCCGGATGTGGAACCGCCACCCGGCCAGCCGCGTCGCCGCCACGCCCTCCGTCGTGACCCGGTCGAGGACGTGCACGGGAAGCGGCAGTTCGGGTGTGGCGGGTCCCTGGGCGCCGAGCAGGGCGGGGGTCCGGGCCTCGCGGACCGCGGTGGGCGAGGAGAGAGCGGTGAGGACGGAGCGCAGGGCGGGCGCGGGGGCCGGGGGGACACGCAGGGGCATGATGGGTCGCCTCTCATTCGAAGGCACGGTGGCGCGAGGGCGGAGCTGGGCGGACGACGCTGTCGGCTCACAGGGCTGGGAGAGGCAGGGACCGGGTCCGGGAACCGAGAAGTGGGAGAGGCCTGCCGCGCGTCAACTCGACGGCAGGATCCTGCGACCGTGGGAGCCGGTCCACTGCCTGTCCGCGGAGTTTATACGACATGTGTTCAGACTGTGTTTCGGCTAGCCGATTCCGGTAACCGGTACAAGGTTGCATTCGGCCGTCGATATGTGGGAATCCTCCGGATTCCGGACCGGGTGTACGGCGGTGACCTCGGGGAATGTTCACCGAGCGGTCGGCCAATTGTCGTCGGCGTTTTTCACGAGTTGTCGGCCCGGGAAACTGCTCGACGTGCCATGCCCGGTGAATGTGCCACCGGTCACACCGGCACAGCGTAGCGGCTGCCGGGCCGGTGCGGGGACGTTATCGATCGCTTCGGCTGGGCATCATCCAACCTGACCGGCCACCGGCCAGCGGCGGCCGGATCTTCCACTCATCGCTCCGAGAAGGGACTCTTCCATGGGGGAGAAGGTCGCGGCAGGTCAGTTCGACCTGTCCGATCGCCAGCGCTACCGCGAGAAGCTCCAGCGGTGCCTGACGGGCCTGGAGCGACTTCTGGCGGAGAAGCGGTTCGACCGCCCGAAGAACCTGATGGGGCTGGAGATCGAATTGAATCTCGTCGGTGCCGACGGGATGCCGAAAATGTTGAATGCGCAAGTCCTCGAGCGCATCGCGAGCCGTGACTTCCAGACGGAGCTCGCCATGTTCAACCTGGAAGTCAACATCGCCCCGCACCGCCTCGGCGGCCGGGTATTCGATCGCCTCGCCGAGGAGATCCGCACGTCCTTGGCATACGCGGACCGCAAGGCGGGCGAGGTCGACGCCGGAATCGCGATGATCGGAATTCTGCCGACGCTGGACCGGGACGACCTGGTCTCGTCCAATCTCTCCGCCGTCGACCGCTACGCCCTGCTCAACGAACAGATCGTGGCCGCCCGCGGGGAGGACTTCACCCTCGACATCGAGGGCGTCGAACGACTGACCTGCACCTCCAAGTCCATCGCGCCCGAGGCGGCCTGCACCTCGGTGCAGCTCCACCTCCAGGTCACCCCGGACCGCTTCGCCGACGTGTGGAACGCGGCCCAGGCGGTGACCGCCGCCCAGATCGCCCTCGGCGCCAACGCACCCTTCCTCTTCGGGCGCGAACTGTGGCGCGAGTCGCGGCCCCCGCTGTTCCAGCAGTCCACCGACACCCGCCCGCCCGAACTGCAGGCCCAGGGCGTGCGGCCGCGCACCTGGTTCGGGGAGCGGTGGGTGACCTCGGCCCACGACCTCTTCGAGGAGAACCGGCGCTACTTCCCGGCGCTGCTGCCGATCTGCGACGACGAGGACCCACTGGACGTCCTCGACGCGGGCGGCGTGCCCTCCCTGTCCGAGCTGGTCCTGCACAACGGCACCGTCTACCGCTGGAACCGGCCCGTCTACGACATCGCCGACGGCGTCCCGCACCTGCGTGTCGAGAACCGCGTCCTGCCCGCCGGGCCCACCGTCACCGACGTCATCGCCAACGCGGCCTTCTACTACGGGGTCGTGCGCGCGCTCGCCGAGGAGCCCCGGCCGGTGTGGACCAGGCTGCCGTTCGAGGCCGCCGCCGCCAACTTCGAGGCCGCGTGCCGCCACGGCATCGACGCGCGCTTCGAATGGCCCCGGCGCGGCCGCCTCGGCGGCACCACCGAGGTCGACGCCGCCGTACTCGTCCGTGACGAGCTGCTGCCGCTCGCCGAGGCCGGTCTCGACGCGTGGGGGGTGGAGCCCGCCGACCGGGACTTCTACCTCGGCGTCATCGAGGAGCGGTGCCGCCGCCGGGTCAACGGCGCGTCCTGGCAGGCCGCCACGTTCCACCGGGCGCTGGAGGCGGGAATGTCCCGGGAGGCCGCGCTGGCCGCCACGACCCGCCGCTACGTCGAGCTGATGCGCGAGGGGGACCCGGTGCACCTGTGGCCGGTGGGCCTTCCGGAACCGGTGCCGCTCGGCTGACCGCCGTCCGACCCGCCCCCGCCGCGCGCCGCCCCATACTGATCGGGCAAGCTGTGACGTCCCAGCTGGAGGCAGGTGTGCATGGCGGAGGCGGGCCCGGTGGACGATGCGTTCCCTCAGAAGCGACTCGGCGAGCAGTCCTCGACCGAGGAGCGCCCCGCGCGGCGGATCCTGCGTGACGAGACGCTGCTCGTCCTCGCACTGTCGCTCGGGGCGAGCGGCGTGTCCGCGCTCATCAGCTTCATCGGCTCGGTCACCCGGCCGGGCGGGCTCAAGGACCAGGCGGCCACGCTCAACGCCTCCGCGGCGCCCGGCCGTCCCTGGCTCGACCTGGCCTGGCAGCTCTTCGGGATCACCACGGCGCTCGTCCCGGTCGCCCTCGTCGCGCACTTCCTGCTGCGCGAGGGGCGCAGTCTGCGCACCCTCGGCTTCGACCGCACCCGCCCCTGGCCGGACCTGGGCCGCGGGGCCGCCGTCGCCGCCGTCATCGGCAGCACCGGCATCGCCTTCTACCTCGCCGCGCGCGGCCTCGGCTTCAACCTCACCGTGGTGCCCGAGGCCCTGCCCGACGTGTGGTGGAAATACCCGGTGCTCATCCTCTCGGCGGTGCAGAACTCCGTCCTGGAGGAGGTCGTCGTCGTCGGCTACCTGCTGCGCCGGCTCGACCAGCTCGGCTGGGGCGCGGGTGCGTCACTGGCGGCCAGTTCCGTGCTGCGCGGGTCGTACCACCTCTACCAGGGGATCGGCGGGTTCGTCGGCAACATGGTGATGGGCGTCGTGTTCGTCCACCTGTACCGCCGCTGGGGCCGCGTGGGCCCGCTGGTCGTGGCGCACTCGCTGCTCGACATCGGGGCCTTCGTCGGCTACGGGCTGCTCGCCGGGAAGGTGGACTGGCTGCCGACGGCGTGACCGCCCGGGGCCGCGCCGCCGCGCGGTCAGGCCAGCAGTTCGCCGTCGATCACCGTCACCGCGTGCCCGCTCAGCAGCGTGCGCCCGCCGCGCAGTTCCGTGCGCACCCGGCCGGAGCGGGACGACGCCTGGAGCCCGATGAGGTCGGGACGCCCGAGGCGCTCGGACCAGAAGGGGGCCAGGGCGGTGTGCGCGCTGCCGGTGACCGGGTCCTCGTCGATGCCGACGTTGGGGAAGAAGCAGCGGGAGACGTAGTCGTAACCGCGGGCCGGGTCCTCGGCGCGGGCGGTGGCGATGATGCCGCGCTCGGAGTGGGCGGCCAGCGCCCCGAGGTCCGGCGACAGGCCGCGGACGGTCTCCTCGTCGGCGACCTCGACCAGCAGGTCCCCGATGTTCGGCCCGGTGTCCAGGACGGTACGGGGCTCGGCACCCAGGGCCGCGGCGATGCCCGGCGGTGCCTCGACCGGGGTGAGCGGCGCGGTCGGGAAGTCCAGGGTGAACGAGCCGTCCTCGCGGGGCGTCGCCACCAGGACGCCGCTGCGGGTGGCGAACCGCACCGGCCCCTCGTGGGCGCCGGTGGTGTGCAGGACGTGGGCGGTGGCGAGCGTGGCGTGGCCGCACATCGCGACCTCGGTGGCCGGAGTGAACCAGCGCAGTGCCCAGTCCGCCTCGCCGCCCGCGGGCAGGCGGTGGGCGAACGCGGTCTCGGAGTGGTTGACCTCCAGGGCGACCCGCTGGAGCCGGTCGTCGTCCGGGAAGGCGTCGAGGAGCAGGACCCCGGCGGGGTTGCCGGCGAAGGGCCGGTCGGTGAAGGCGTCGACGATTCGGATGCGCATGGCTCGACGCTAGAGCCGGGACCGGGTCGCGGGCCAAGGCCAATCCCGGAGTGCCGGCCCCCTTTTCGTGGGTGCGCCCTTCGTGATTCCGACGGACCTTCGCGGGCTTCGACGGCTTCCGCGGCGCGCGCGTGCGGTCAGCGCCGGATCAGGCCGAGGGAGCCCGCGGTGGCGACGGCGGCGGTGCGCGAGTCGACGTCGAGCTTGGCGTAGACGCGCGCCAGATGGGACTTCACGGTGCCCTCGGTGAGGTGCAGCCGTCGGCCGATGGCCTGGTTGGACAGGCCGTCGGCCACCAGCGCCAGAACCTCGGTCTCGCGTCGGGTCAGGGTGGTGCCGGGGGTGCGCAGCCGGTGCATGAGCCGGTCGGCGACGGCGGGAGCCAGCGCGGTGCGTCCGGCGGCGGCGGTGCGCACGGCGTCGGCCAGGTCCTCGGGTGGTGCGTCCTTGAGGAGGTAGCCGGTGGCTCCGGCTTCGATGGCGGGCAGGGTGTCGGCGTCGGAGTCGTACGTGGTGACGATCAGCACCCGCGGGGCCCCGGGGCGGGCGGCGATCGCGGCGGTGGCCTCGGCGCCATTCATCCCCTTGCCGAACTGCAGGTCCATCAGCACGACGTCGACGTCCCCCCGTGCGGCGCGCGTGACGGCCTCCTCGGCGGTGGCAGCCTCGGCCACCACCACCATGCCGGGTTCGGTCTCCAGTACGGCGCGCAGCCCGGCCCTGACCACGGGGTGGTCGTCGGCGAGGAGCAGGCGGACGGGGCTGTCGGTCACGGGTGGGCCTCGGGCTCGGTGGGCGGGACGAGGGGCAGCCGGGCGGCCAGGGCGGTGCCGTGGCCGGGCGCGGACTCGATGGACAGGGTGCCGCCCAGGGCGTCCAGGCGGGCGCGCATGGCGGCCAGTCCGAAGCCGCCCGCCTCGGGGTCGGGCGGGGGCAGCGCGTCGGGGTCGAAGCCGGTGCCGTCGTCGACGACGTCCAGGGCGACGTGGTCGCCGAGGTGGCTCAGGGTGATCTCGGCGGTGCCCGCGTGGGCGTGGCGGACCGTGTTGGCCAGGGCCGACTGGGCGACGCGCAGGAGGGCGACCTCGTGCGCCGTCGGCAGCGGGACCGGAGTACCGGCGAGGTGGAAACGGGCGGTGATCCGGTGCCGGACGCGGGCCGTGGCGCACAGGCGCTCCAGGGCGTCGGCCAGCGTGGTGCCCTCCAGGGCGGGCGGGGTGAGGGCGGCGACGAAGCGGCGGGCCTCGGCGAGACTGTCCACGGCGGCCCGCCGGGCCGCGACGACGTGGCCGGCGGCGGTACCGGGCCGCTCGGGCAGCGCGCGTTCGGCGGCGCGCAGCAGCAACTGGATGCTGGACAGGCCCTGGGCGAGCGTGTCGTGGATCTCGCGGGCCAGCCGCTCGCGTTCGGCGAGCACGCCGGCGGTGTGCTGGGCCCGGGCGAGGTCGGCGCGGGTGGCGGTCAGCGCCTCGATCAGCCGTCGGCGGCGCTCGCTCTCGCGGTAAAGGGCCTGATAGCCCCACACCACCGCGACGGCGACGGCGGCGCCCAGCGTCGGCCCGATCACCATCGCCGGACCGAAGGAGCCGGTGTGGGCGGCGAACCCGGCGACGGCCGCCACGGCGGTGGCGGTCACGGCGGCCAGGCCGGCGCGGCGCGACAGCAGGTGGAGCTGGAGGAAGTACAGCGGGAAGGCGACCCAGACCGCTTCGGGCGACAGCGCCAGCAGCGCCAGCCAGACGGCGCCCACCGCCGTCAGCCACCAGGCGGCGACCCGCCGGACGAGGCGCACCCGGGGCAGGAGCGGCCCGGCCGCGTACACCAGGCCGCAGGCCACCGCGACGGCGACGATCGTTGCGGTGGGGGTCCGGCCGTCCGTCACGGCCCGGGCGGCGACCAGGACGAGCAGCCCGACGACCAGCAGGTGCAGGCACCAGGCCAGGGCCCGGGAGGTCGGGGTCGGGGCGGGGGCGGAAACGTTCACAGTGCTCCCAGGCTACGAAAGGCCGACGCCCGGGAGCCTCCATCGAAAGTTACAACCCGGCTGCCGCCTTCCGGCCCGGGAAGTGACCTCCTGCGCCGGACGCGCCTGCGGGGGGCCGGCGGCGACGGTGGGAGCCGTACCGCTGCCACCGTCGGAAAGGACAGGCCGAGGCCGTGTTCGTCGCCTGGAGAGACCTCAAGTTCGCCAAGGGGCGCTTCGCCCTGATGGGGACCGTCATCGTGCTGATCACCCTGTTGGTCGGGCTGCTGTCCGGGCTCACGGCCGGACTGGGACGGCAGAACACCTCCGCCATCACGGACCTGCCCGCCGACCGGATCGCCTTCCGGGCTCCCGGCGGGGGAGGGGACCTGTCGTACGCCGACTCCACGGTCACCGAGCGGCAGTGGCGGCAGTGGTCCGACGCCCCCGGCGTCGAGGCCGCCGAACCGCTCGGCATCACCACCACCAAGGCCACCGCGGGGGACCGGAGCGCCGGGGTCTCCGCCTTCGGCGTGCGGCCCGGCTCCCGCCTCGCCCCCGCCGAAGGGATCGACGACGGCGCGGCGGTGCTGTCCACCACGGCCGCCGACGACCTCGGGGTGCGGCGCGGCGACTCCTTCGCCCTGGCCGGGCAGCGGCTGCGGGTGGCCGAGGTGCGCGGCGACGCCTTCTTCAGCCACACCCCGGTCGTCTGGACCACCCTGAACGTGTGGCGGAAGGCCGCGCCTCCCACCGGCGGCGACGACGGCGGCGCCACCGGTGGCCGGGGCGGCGACGGACCCACCGGCGGCCGGAGCGGCGACGGCCCCACCGCCACCGTCATCGCGCTGCGCACCACCTCGGCGGCCGACGTGGCGGCCGTGGACGAGAAGGCCGGTACCACCACCGTCGCCACCGCCGACTCCCTCTCCGCGATCGGCTCCTACACCTCCGAGAACGGCTCCCTGCAGCTGATGCGCGGCTTCCTGTTCGCCATCTCCGCGCTCGTCGTCGGCGCCTTCTTCACCGTGTGGACCATCCAGCGCAGCGGCGACGTCGCCGTCCTCAAGGCGCTCGGAGCCTCCACCGCCGGTCTCCTCAGGGACGCCCTTGGACAGGCCGTCGTCCTGCTGGTCGGCGGCACCCTGCTCGGCACCGGTGCCGCCGCCGCCCTGGGGGCCCTCGCCGCGGGCTCGTCCGTGCCGTTCCTCCTCACTCCCGCGACCGTGCTCCTCCCGGCCGCCGTGATGGTCCTCCTCGGCGCGCTCGGAGCCGCCCTGTCCATCCGCCGGATCACCTCCGTCGACCCGCTGACCGCCCTGGGGAGTGCCCGATGAGCCTGCACCTGACCGACGTCACCCTCACCTACCCCGACGGCGGGGAGCGCCTGACCGCGCTCGACCGGGTCAGCCTGGAGGTCCCCAGGGGGAGCCTGACCGCCGTGGTCGGACCCTCCGGCTCCGGCAAGTCCAGTCTGCTGGCCGTCGCCGCCACGCTCATCACGCCCGACGCCGGAACCGTCACCGTCGACGGCACCCCCACCACTGGCCTGAGCCGCGGCGAGCTGGCCGCTCTGCGCCGCCACCGGATCGGCATCGTCTTCCAGCAGCCCAACCTGCTGCCTTCCCTCACCGCCGTCGAACAACTGCAGGTGATGGCCCGGATCGACGGCCGCAGGCCGCGCGCCGCCCGGGGCCGGGCGATGGAGCTCCTGGACGCGGTCGGGCTGGCCGGGCAGGCCGGCCGCCGCCCCCACCAGCTCTCCGGCGGCCAGCGTCAGCGCGTCGCCCTCGCCCGGGCCCTGATGAACGACCCCACCGTCCTCCTGGTCGACGAACCCACGAGCGCCCTCGACCACGAGCGCGGCGCCGCCGTCATCGCACTGATCACCCGCCTCACCCACGAGCGGGCGGGCGCCACCCTGCTGGTCACCCACGACCGCACCCACCTCACCGCCGCAGACCGGATCGCCGAGGTCCGCGACGGCCGCCTCCGTCCGTCGGCAGGGGCTTGCACCACGATACGTTCCGATATATCGTTGAGGCATCGCGACAGATCAACGACTGAATGGAGTGATGGCGATGCGTAACCACGGATACGAGCGTGGACACGGTGGACACGGCCCCGGCCACGGAGAGGGCGGGCCCTTCGGCCGCGGCGGCTTCGACGGTCGGCGGGCGGCGTTCGGCCCCTTCGGCCCGGGTGGTCCCGGCGGCGGCCCCGGCGGGCCCTTCGGGCCCGGCTTCGGCCACGGGGGTCCCTGGGGCGGCCGAGGGCGCGGCGGGCCCAGGGGAAGGGCGCGGCGGGGCGACGTACGCGCCTCGATCCTGGCCCTCCTGAAGGACCGGCCGATGCACGGCTACGAGATGATCCAGGAGATCGCCGAGCGCAGCGGCGGGGCGTGGAAGCCCAGCCCCGGTTCGGTGTACCCCACCCTCCAGCTGCTGGAGGACGAGGGGCTGATCGCCAGTGAGAGCGAGGGCGGCAAGAAGCTCTTCGCGCTCACCGAGGCGGGCCGCACCGCGGCCGAGGAAGGCCCGGAGGCGCCCTGGGAGGAGGCCTCGCGAGGCGTCGACTGGGAGGCCCTCAACGACATCCGCCAGGCCGGTTTCGGGCTGATGGAGGCCTTCGGCCAGGTCTGGAAGACCGGCAGCAAGGAGCAGCGGGAGAAGGCGCTCGCCGTCATCGGCGACGCCCGCAAGAAGCTGTACCTGATCCTCGCCGACGAGGACTGACACGGGCGAGTGCCGGTGCGGACGAAGGTGCCCCGCGGAGCGGATCCGCGGGGCACCTTCGCGTACGGGGACGTTCGCGGCCTGCGGGGCGTCCCCGGGGTGTTCCCAGGGTGTTCAGTCGACCCGTCGTATCACCGCCGCGTCGAAGACGTCCCACGCGCGCGGGAAGGCGCTCTCGTCGTGGCAGTGCCACGCCTCCCAGAACAGGTCGGCGAGCAGCGCCTCCGCGGGGGCGTCCACCCGGTACACGTACTGCCTGCCGTCGACGGCGGGCAGCGCCACCAGCCAGCACCTGCTCCTCATGCCCCTGTTCGACCCGCGAGGGTACGTTTCGGTTGCCCCAGGGGGCGTGTGGCAAGGCGGCGCGCGCCCGCCGGGCCGAAACGGCCTGATCTCATCCGCAAGGAGGAGATCTGTCCGGGCTGGTCCACTCCGCGTGGGACGGCGAAATGCTTCCCTTCGGGGATGACCGGGCTCCGCGGGACTGATGAGCTGGGGATGTGCAACCCCGTATCCCCCGGCAGTCGGCCGGCGAGCAAGGCGGCCGGTGGCCGGACGGCACCGACCTCGAGGACCGGTTCGGCGTGGAACTGACCTCGGCGGTCTCCGGCGCCCGCCGCCGGGCGGTGCGGGACGGGGACCGGCAGATCGACACCGCCCATCTGCTGCACTCGCTGCTCGAGTGCGACGCGGACTCCCGCGAACTGCTCGGGGACGGTCCGCGGGTCGTCCGCGTCCTCGGCTACCTCGTGCAGCGCAGCATCGGCTACGGCCTGCGCTGGCAGAGCTCCGTCGAGGACTCCGGCGCCGTACCCGTCGTGACCGGAGCCGCCGGGTTCTCCCCGCCCGCCGCGGCGGCCATGGAGGACGCGTGCGCACGGGCGGTCCGGCGCGGGGCGGCCCGGGCCGGGGGCCCGGACCTGCTCGCCGCCCTGGTCGCGGACCCGCGGACCCGCGCCGCGGAGGTACTGGCCCGCGCCGCCGTCGAGCCGCACGCCGTGCTCGCCCGAGTGGAGAGCCACTTCGAGCCGACGCCCTGAGCCCGGCCGCACCCTTCCGTCGTCCTTCCCGCGTCCTTTCCCTCGTCCCTCTCGCGCGTGCGCCACGGCGCCGTCCAGTCGGTGAGACAGGTGTCATCGGGGGTGACGGTCATGTCGACCCCTGTCATCATGTGCCGGTGCATACGTCTGACAGCGCCCGCGGCAGCCGCGGCAAGGGCACCGGGCTCGGCCTGGCACTGGCCTCCGCGGTCGCCTTCGGAGGTTCTGGAGTCGCGGCCAAACCGCTCATCGAGGCCGGGCTCGATCCGCTCCACGTGGTCTGGCTGCGCGTCGCGGGCGCGGCCCTGGTGATGCTGCCGCTCGCCGTGCGCCACCGCGCCCTGCCGCGCCGCCGTCCCGCGCTGGTCGCCGGGTACGGACTGTTCGCCGTGGCCGGTGTCCAGGCGTGCTACTTCGCGGCCATCTCGCGCATCCCCGTCGGCGTCGCCCTGCTGGTCGAGTACCTGGCGCCCGCTCTGGTCCTCGGCTGGGTGCGGTTCGTGCAACGGCGGCCGGTCACACGGGCCGCCGCGCTCGGCGTGGTCCTGGCGGTCGGCGGCCTCGCCTGCGTGGTCGAGGTCTGGTCGGGGCTGGGCTTCGACGCCCTCGGACTGCTGCTCGCCCTCGGCGCCGCTTGCTGCCAGGTCGGCTACTTCGTCCTGTCCGACCAGGGCAGCGACGCCGGCGAGGAGGCGCCCGACCCGCTCGGCGTCATCGCCTACGGCCTGCTGGTCGGCGCCGCCGTGCTCACCGTCGTCGCCCGGCCCTGGTCGATGGACTGGTCCGTCCTCGCCGGCTCGGCACCCATGGACGGCACGCCCGTCGCCGCCGCCCTGCTGCTGGCCTGGATCGTGCTCATCGCCACGGTGCTCGCCTACGTCACCGGAATCGTGGCCGTACGTCGGCTGTCGCCGCAGGTCGCCGGAGTCGTGGCGTGCCTGGAAGCGGTCATCGCGACCGTCCTGGCGTGGGTGCTGCTGGGCGAGCACCTCTCCGCCCCGCAGGTCGTCGGCGGCATCGTGGTGCTGGCGGGCGCCTTCATCGCCCAGTCCTCGACCCCGGCGAAGGGCTCCGCGGACCCGGTGGCCAGGGGCGGTCCCGAAAGGGAGTTGTCGAGCCGGGGAACGTCGACCTAGGGTGCGGATCATGCATTCCGACGCACTCGTCCTCCCGCCTCCGGCCGCCTGAGGCGGGCCCTGTAGCGAGCCCGGCGCGCTGTCGCCGGGCCGGACGGTGCTGCCCGCAGACGAAAGTCCTCGCGCCCCGGTCGTTCCGGGCCGCCCCGAACTTCCGCGCCTCGTGCGCGTCTGCGGAGAGAACTCGTGTCGAATGCCGTCTCCGGCCTGCCCGTAGGGCGTGGCCTCCTCTATCTGATCGTCGCCGGTGTCGCCTGGGGCACCGCCGGTGCCGCCGCCTCGCTGGTCTACCGAGCCAGCGACATGGGGCCCGTCGCCCTGTCGTTCTGGCGCTGCGCGGTGGGGCTCGTGCTGCTGCTCGCCGCCCGCCCGCTGCGTCCGCGGGTGCGCCCGGCGGTCCGCGAACCGTTCGCCCGCAAGACGCTTCGGGCCGGTGTCACCGGTGTCGGGCTCGCGGTGTTCCAGACCGCCTACTTCGCCGCCGTGCAGTCCACCGGGCTAGCCGTGGCCACGGTGGTCACCCTCGGCGCGGGGCCCGTACTGATCGCCCTCGGCGCGCGCCTCGCCCTCGGGGAACAGCTGGGAGCGGGGGGTGCCGCGGCCGTGGCCGGCGCCCTCGCCGGGCTCCTGGTGCTCGTCCTCGGCGGCGGAAGCGCGACCGTCCGCCTGCCGGGTGTGCTCCTCGCGCTGCTGTCCGCCGCCGGGTACTCGGTGATGACGCTGCTCACCCGTTGGTGGGGACGGGGCGGCGGGGCGGACGCGGCCGGTACGTCCGTGGGGGCGTTCGCCGTCACGAGTCTGTGCCTGCTGCCGTTCGCCCTGGCCGAGGGCCTGGTGCCGCACACCGCGGAACCGGTCCGGCTGCTGTGGCTCCTCGCCTACGTCGCGGCCGTCCCGACCGCGCTGGCCTACGGGCTCTACTTCGCCGGCGCGGCCGTCGTCAGGTCCGCGACGGTCTCCGTGATCATGCTCCTGGAGCCGGTCAGTGCGGCCGCGCTCGCCGTCCTGCTGCTCGGCGAGCACCTCACGGCCGCGACCCTGGCCGGCACGCTGCTGATGCTCGGCTCGGTCGCGGGTCTCGCGGTGGCGGAGACCCGGGCGGCGCGGGAGGCGAGGACGCGGCCGGCGCCCGCGTGACGGCGGGAGCCCTTCCCGGGGCCCACGCCGCCCGTGCGGGCCGGTGTCACCCGGCCGACAGGTAGTCCGGCAGTGCCGTGCCGGGCGCCAGGGCCGGGTCGGCGACCGGAGCGTCGTACCCCTTGCGCAACGGGACGAGACCGGCCCAGTGCGGGAGGGAGAGGTCCTCCGGTTCGTCGTTCACCCCGCCCGTGCGGAGCTTGGCGGAGACCTCGTTCAGATCGAGGCGGATCACGGCGGTGGCGGCCAGCTCCTTCTTGTTGGCCGGCCGCGAGTCGCGGGAGCGGCCCGGGACGACATGCTCGACCAGGGCGTCCAGGGCCGTGCGCCGCTCCTCGGGATCCGTCACCTCGTACGCCGTGCCGTGCACCACCACCGACCGGTAGTTGATCGAGTGGTGGAAGGCCGAGCGGGCCAGCACCAGCGCGTCCACGTGCGTCACGGTCAGGCACACCGGCAGGCCCGGGTCGGCCGCCCCCGTCATCCGCAGCGGGCGCGAGCCCGTCGAGCCGTGCACGTAGAGCCGCTCGCCCACCCGGCCGTACAGCGTCGGCAGGACCACCGGGGCGCCGTCGCGGACGAAGCCGAGGTGGCAGACGTACCCCTCGTCGAGTATCGCGTGCACCAGCTCCTTGTCGTACGCGGCCCGCTCGGGGGAGCGGGTGGGGACGGTGCGGTCGGTGGGCGGGTAGGTGCCGGTGGGCTGCGACGACGTCCCCGTGGTCCCCTGCATGGCGTTCTCCATTGCACTAGTGCATAATCTGGTTTGTGCTAGGAGAGTATCGGATCACAGGGCGGGGCGCAGCGGAGATCTCCGCGAGCGTCGAGCGCGCGGTGGGCTCGGGAGAGCTGGAGCCGGGGCAACCCCTGCCGCCGATGCGGGAGTTGGCGCAGCGGCTCGGGGTGAACCCGAACACCGTCGCCGCCGCCTACCGCACCCTGCGGGAACGCGGGGTCATCGAGACGGCCGGGCGGAGGGGCAGCCGGGTGCGCGCGAAACCGGCGACCACCGGGCGGGAGTTCATCCGCGTCGACGTGCCCGCGGGTGTGCGCGACGTGTCCGACGGCAATCCGGACCCGGCGTTGCTGCCCGCGCTGGGCCCCGTGTTCGCCGTGGCGGCCGCGCAGGGCGACCGCGAACCGGTGCTGTACGGGCACGCGCCCGTGGATCCGGAGCTGGCCCGCGTCGCGCGGGCCGAACTGGACGCCGACGGTGTGCCGGGCGGGCCCGTGATGGTGACGTCCGGCTCCCTGGACGCCATGGAGCGGGTCCTCGCGGCCCATCTCAGGCCCGGTGACGCCGTCGCCGTCGAGGACCCGGGCTGGGGCAGCCTCCTGGACCTGGTGCCCGCGCTCGGCCTGCGCACGGTCCCCGTCGGCGTCGACGACCAGGGGCCGCTGCCCGAGGACGTGCGGCGGGTCCTGGCGGCCGGTGCCCGCGCCCTGGTGGTCACGGACCGTGCGCAGAACCCGACCGGCGCCGCGGTGGGCGCGGTACGCGCGCGTGCGCTGCGGTCCGTCCTGCGCGAGCACCCCGGCACGCTGCTCATCGAGGACGACCACGGCCACGGCATCGTCGACCTGCCGCTGCACCCCCTCGCCGGTACGACCCGTCACTGGGCCCTCGTCCGTTCCGCGGCCAAGGCCTGCGGTCCCGACCTGCGGCTCGCCGTGCTCACCGGGGACCCCGTCACGCTCGACCGGGTGCACGGGCGGCAGCGGCTGGGCCCCGGCTGGGTCAGCCGCATCACCCAGCGGGCCGTGGCCCGGCTGTGGGCCGACGGCGCGGTGGACGCCCGTGCGGTGGCGGGGGTGTACGGGCGACGCAGGGACGGGCTCCTCGGCGCCCTCGCGGAACACGGGGTCACCGGGTACGGCCGCAGCGGCATGAACGTGTGGATCCCGGTGCCGGACGAGACGGGTGCCGTCGCCCGGCTCCTGCACGCCGGCTGGGCGGTCGCCCCCGGGGCCCGCTTCCGCCTGGGCGCGCCGCCGGGCATCCGGATCACGGTCTCGACGCTGGGGGAGGACGACCTCGGACCGCTGGCGGAGGCGGTCGCCGCGGCGACCGGGCCGGGTTCGGGGCCGCCGCGGAGCTACGTCTGAGGCGGGGGCGGGGCCGCCACGGAGCTACGTCCGATGCGGGGTTCGGGAGGGACCCGGGTGCCGGCCGGCGCCCGTGGCCTCGGCGCCGGGTGCCGTGCTTGTTCGGCGGTCGGAGCGATGCGTCGTGGGGGCGCCCCCGGGTCTCGTCGCGGGGCGTGCCGGTAAGTGCCCCCGGGTGCGGTGTGGGTGCCGGGCCGGGGCCCGGCGGGGTGTCCGGTGCCTTCGCGCCGTACCGAGCTGTCCTCCGGTCGGCCGGACGGCGTGGTGCCCGCGCTCGCGCCCGGGGGTGCCGCCCCAGGGCCCTTCCGGGGCGCGGCGCGGGGCCGGTAAGTGCCCCCGGGCGCGGGTGCGGGTACGGGTGCGGTGGGTGCCGAGCCGAGCCGGGCCGGGGCCCGGCAGGGTGTCCGGTGCCGTCGCGCCGTACCGCGTCGTCGTCCGGTCGGCCGGACGGCGTGGTGCCCGCGCTCGCGCCCGGGGGTGCTGCCCAGCTGCCCCAGGGCCCTTCCGGGGCGCGGCGAACGGTCCCGGCGAACCCGGAGGCGGGTGGCTCCCGGTACGGGTGGTGGGCGATCCGGCGAGCTGTCCCACCGGGGCGCGATGCGGCGCCCGCCCGGAGTCTTGCCCCGCTCAGACCCGCGAGCCCTGTCGTACCCCCGTCGTTCCCGGAGTCTCCGGCGCGGGCGCGGGCGCGGGCGCGGTCCCGGCCCGGTTCGCCCTGGGCCGGGACTGGGTCAGGGCCGCGCCGGCGAGGACGACGGCCGCGCCGACCGGGGTCGACCAGGACAGCGACTCGCCGAGCAGGGCGACGCCCGCGGCCGTCGCGATGACCGGGGTGAAGTAGGTGACCATCTGGGCCGTCGTCGGGCCGACCTCGGCGACCAGGTCGTACTGGATCAGGAAGGCGAGCCCGGTGCCGAGCACGCCCAGGGCCGCGACCGCCAGCAGCGGGAGTACCGGGAAGCTGGTGGGCACCGAGGTGAACAGCGGGGTCACCACTGCCAGTTGCAGCGTGGCCAGGCCCAGCTGGGCACCGGTCAGCGACAGGTGGGAGTGGCTGGAGCCGGCCAGCGTGCGGCGGACGTAGATCCAGCCGACCGGATAGCTGAACGAGGCCAGCAGGGCCAGCGCCGTGCCCGTGACGTCGAGGCCGTGGAACCCCTGCCAGACGCCCAGCACGGTCAGGACGCCGAGGAAGCCGATGCCGAGCCCTGCCACCCGGCGGCGCGTCGGCCGGTCCTCGGACAGGGCGACCAGTGACAGGGCCATGCCCCACAGCGGTGAGGTCGCGTTGCAGATGCCCGCGAGAGACGACGGGATGGTCAGCTCCGAGAAGGCGAACAGCGAGAACGGCAGCGCGTTGAGGAGGAACCCGGCGACCGTCAAATGCAGCCACGTCCACGCCCCGCGCGGAAGCCGCTCCCGCTTCACCGCCATCGCCGCGGCCACCACCGCCGTGCCGAACGCCAGCCGCCCGAGCGTGACCTGGAACGGGGCGAAACTCTCGGTGCCCACCTTCATGAAGAGGAAGCTGAAACCCCAGACGAGGGAGAGGAGTCCGAAGCGCAGCCGCCAGTCGAGGACGCGGCGGGCCGGGGAAGGGGCGGAGGGGGACGGGACGCTGCTCATGCAGGCAACGATGAGGCAGTCGTCCTCGTAGCACAATCGAGAATTCGCACGGAATACCTCGTAGTATCGCTTACATGTTGAACCTGGAGCGCCTGCGGACCCTCGACGCCCTCGCCCGGCACGGATCGGTCAGCGGCGCCGCGGCCGGCCTGCACATCACCACCTCGGCGGTCTCCCAGCAGATGGCCAAGCTGGAGCGCGAGGCCGGGCAGCGGCTCCTCGCCAAGAACGGGCGGGGCGTACGCCTCACGGACGCCGGCCGGCTGCTCGCCGAGCACGCGGCCCGCATCCTCTCCCAGGTCGAGCTGGCCCAGGCCGACCTGGAGGCGCAGCGCGGACAGGTGGCGGGCGAGCTGCGGCTGTCGGCGTTCCCCACGGCCGCCCGCGGACTCTTCCCCGCCGCGCTGGCCGCCCTGCGCGCCGAGCACCCCGCGCTGCGCATCCGCTCCTCGGAGCTGGAGCCGGAGCGCGGCATCAACGGCGTGGTGCGCGGCGACCTGGACCTGGCCGTCGTGCTCGACTGGTACAACAAGCCGATGCCACTGCCCGACGGACTCGTCAAGGCGCCGCTCCTGGACGATCCCGCCGACGTCGCCCTGCCCGTCGGCCACCGGCTGGCCGGCCGGGACGAGGTGGACCTCGCGGAGTTCGCCGAGGACGAGTGGATCACGTGGGGCGAGGGGGAGTTCTGCCATGAGTGGCTGATGTTCACGCTGCGCTCCAAGGGCATCGAGCCGATCGTCGGCCATCGCGCCGCCGAGACCCACACTCAGCTCGGGCTGGTCGCCGCCGGGCTCGGCGTGTGCATCGCCCCCCTGCTCGGCCGCCATCCGATGCCCGCCGCGGTCGTCACGGTGCCGCTGAGGCAGCGGGTGCGCCGGCACGTGTACGTCGTCTGGCGCGCGGACGCCGACCGCCGCCCGTCGATCCGGGCGGCGGTGGACGCGCTGCGGGCGGCGGCGCGGGAGGTGGGCGAGGCGGGGTGAGACCGGGCGGGCAGGTGCCGGGCGGGCGGGCGCCACTCCGGGCGGCGCCGGGCAATACCGACGCCTCTCGGGCGGGCGCCCGGCTGTACGGACGCCTCTCGGCCGGGCACCCGGCTACACCCGGGCACCCGGCTACACCCGGGCACCCGGCTACACCCGCGCCAGCTTGCGGAAGTCCCAGGAGACCACCTTCTCCGGCGTCAGCCGCAGCCAGGCGTGCCGGCCGTCGTGGGGCATCTCCTGGAGGCCGAAGTTCTTGCGGGCGAACAGCGTCTCCGGAAAGTCGAGTTCGGCGCACAGCTCACCGGTGCGCGGCGCCTCGCCCACGAACGCCACCCGGCCGGACAGCTCCACGCCCCGCAACTCGTCGTACTCCTCGCCGGTGTCGACGACGATCGCCACCCGCGGATCGCGCCGCAGGTCCGCCCAGCGCCGACTGCGCACGACCGAGTACAGCCACATCGAGGCACCGTCCCAGACGAACCAGAGCGTGCTCACGTGCGGGGCGCCGTCCGCCGAGACGGTGGCGACCCGGCAGGTGCGCTGGGCGGTGAGGAACGCCTCCAGCTCGCCGGGCGTCATCATGATCCGGCGCCCCCGGCGCTGCGTCACGGTCATCCGGCCAGCCGGATCGAGTCCCCGCTGACCGTGATCTGCACGGCGGGCAGCGGCTTGGGCGCGGGACCGCCCTGCACGCTGCCGTCGGTGATCGAGAAGCTGCTGTTGTGGCAGGGGCAGTTGATGAGCCCGTCGGCCACGCTCTTCACGGCGCAGCCCTGGTGGGTGCAGGTGGCGGAGAAGGCCTTGAAGTCGCCCGCCGCGGGCTGGGTCACCACCACCTTCTGATCGGGGAAGACCTTCCCGCCGCCCTCGGGGATGTCGGCCGTCGCCGCGAGGGCGGCCCCGGCTCCCGCGTTCTCGCCGCCGCCCGAACCGCCGCCGCCCGCCTCCTGGGAGGGACTGCCGGAGGGAGCGGTGCCGCCGTCGCCGGACGCGCCGTCGTCCGAGTCTGAGCAGGCGGCCAGCACGGCGGTGAGTCCCGCCGCCCCGGCCGCCGCCACGACGGTACGACGGGCCGGTCCCGCTGCGGGATGAAACGGTGCGCTGGTCATGCTGGGGTCCCTTCCGGGGTGGACGCGTGATGATCTGCCGAGAGGTACGGCCCCGCGGCGCTTGTTGTTCAAGGCCGGCGGCCGTCCCTCGCCCACGGGCCGCCGGGCAACTCCGCGTGAAACCCGCCGAGCCGTACCGGGCGCCGCAATTACTTGCGTGTCCGTGCCCGTGGCGCCCGGATAGGCGCGCGCCGGGCCGGTGCCTAGGTTCCCTTCCGCGAGACGCCGTCGCACCGATCCGCGCCCCGGGAGGCGTGAACGACGCGAAAGGTGGCTTGCACTGGTCTGTCATGCGCACGACATCCCACGGAGATGCCCATGAAACTCAGGAAGTTCGACGCCCGTGCCATACGGGGGCTGCTCGCCGCCGGTGCCACGTCCGCCCTGCTGGTAGGTGCCGCGGCGGCCAACGGAGCGGCGGCCCCCGTACCGCCCGACGACCGGGGCCACATCGTCGGGGCCGACCGCGCCGGAGCCGTCGAGGGCTCCTACATCGTCACCCTCAAGGACAACGTCGCCAGAGCCGACGTACCCGCCTCGGCCAAGGCGCTGGCCAAACGCCACGGAGGCAGCCTGCGCTACACCTACACCACCGCCCTGCGCGGCTTCGCGGTGAAGATGACGGAGCGGCGGGCCGAGGAACTCGCCGCCGACCCGTCGGTCGCCCGCGTCGAGGCCGACGCCGTGGCCTACGCGGTCGGCACCCAGCCCGACCCGCCCTCCTGGGGCCTGGACCGCATCGACCAGCGCGACCTGCCGGTCGACCGCTCCTACACCTACCCGGGCGGTGCCCCGGACGTCACCGCCTACGTCGTCGACACCGGAGTCCGCCTCAGCCACAACGACTTCGGCGGCCGCGCGGTCAGCGGCTACGACTTCATCGACGACGACTCCAACGCCTCCGACTGCCAGGGCCACGGCACCCATGTGGCGGGCACCGTCGGCGGCGCCTCGCACGGCGTCGCGAAGGACGTCCGGCTGGTCAGCGTCCGTGTGCTCAACTGCCAGGGCACCTCGGGCAACACCTGGGCACCGGTCCTCGCGGGCATCGACTGGGTCACCAGGAACGCCGACGGCCCCTCGGTGGCCAACATGAGCATCGGCGGCGGCCGGACCCAGTCCGTCAACGACGCCGTCGACGCCTCCGTCGCCTCGGGCGTCACCTGGGTGGTCGCGGCCGGCAACAACAACGCCGACGCCTGCTCGTACTCGCCCTCCTCCACCCCCGCCGCCGTCACCGTCGGCGCCACCGACAGCCGCGACGCCCGGGCCAGCGGCTGGTCGAACGGGCAGGGCTCCAACTACGGCTCCTGCCTGGACATCTTCGCCCCCGGCGACACCATCGTCTCCGCCTCCAACGCGGGCGACTCCGCCTCCCGTGCCGACAGCGGCACCTCGATGGCCTCGCCGCACGTCGCCGGTGCGGCCGCCCTGCTGCTGTCGGCCCACCCGGACTGGTCTCCCGCCCAGGTCCGCGACCGGCTCGTCGCGGACGCCACGTCCGGCAAGGTCACCGACCCCCGCAACGGGTCCCCCAACCGCCTGCTGTTCACCGGTACCGGTGACGACACCCAGCCGCCCACCGACGGCGAGCGGTTCGAGAACACCGACGACTACCCGATCCGGGACGGGGCCACCGTCGAGTCCCCCCTCACGGTCACCGGCGTCAGCGGCAACGCGCCCGCCGACCTCTCCGTCACCGTCGACATCCGCCACACCTACCGCGGCGACCTCCGGGTCGAACTCGTCGCCCCCGACGGCGACGTCTTCCTGCTGAAGGACTACGCGGCCTACGACGGCACCGACGACGTCCGGGGCACGTTCGCGGTCAACGCCTCCGGCAAGCCCGCGAACGGCACCTGGAAGCTCCGGGTGAGCGACAACTGGGTCAACGACACCGGCCACGTCGACGCCTGGTCGCTCCGGTTCTGAGCCGCCCGCTCTCCTCACCCCATCCCCCTTGCCCCACCCCCACACCCGAAAGGACATGACATGTCCGTGCTCAAGCGGGGAGCCGGAGCGCTCCTGGCCTCCCTCCTGCTGGCGGCCCTGCCCTTCACCGCCGAGGCGGCCGAGTCGACGGCCCCCGTCCCCGGCCCGCCCGCCGCGTCCGCCGGGGTCACGGCCGCCACCGAGGGCGTCTCGCTCACCGGCGACCGGGCCGGGTCTCCGGCGACGGCGCGACCGGCGCAGCGGACCCCGGCGAAGCAGTCCGCGGGCGTCGCGCGGGCGAGCTGGTACTACCACATCACCGCCTCGTGCCGGGGCTACGAGAACGCGATCGCCGCCGGCGCGGACTACTGGGGAGGCGGCGTCCAAACCGCCTCCGGCGGCACCCCCGTCTCCTGCACCAACGGCTACGTGGCGGGCTGCGGCATATCCAACGCCGTCGGCTGCAACTGGAACCACGGCGGTCGTATCGCGCTGTCCACCATGGTGCGCGACTTCGCCCTGCTCTCCGCGCACGAGTTCGGACACAACTGGTACGACCACAGTGCCGTGGGCTGCGCGAGCTGGAACAGCCCCTACGACGTCATGAAGACGCAGATGTGCTGACGACCGGCGTCCGGGACCGGACCGGCGTCACCGCCGTGGCCGCCCGCGAGAACGCGCGGGCGGCCACGGCCGGTCCGGGCTCACAGCCAGCCCGCGCGCTGGGCCTGCAGGGCCAACTGGAAGCGGTTCGCGGCGCCGAGGCGGGCCATGAGGATCTGGAGCCGCCGGAACAGCGTGCGTCGGCTGATTCCCAGCTCGCGGGCGGCGGCCTCGTCGGTCGCGCCGCCGGCCAGAAGCCGCAGCAGCCGACGGTCGGCCGCCGGGAGCCCGGCGGGGCGGGCGGCGGGACCGTGCAGCGGGACGGCGTCGCGCCAGGTCTGTTCGAACAGCGCCGCCAGCGCGGAGAGCAGACCGCAGGGCTGCACCACCAGCATGGTGTTGTGCACGTCCGCGTCCTTGATCGACAACGACACCAGCGCGAACGCCTCGTCGATGATCAGCAGCTTGACCGGCACCGACGGCAGCACCCTGGCCTGCTCACCCGCCTCGATACACGGTTCGATGACGTTCTCGAGCTGACCGGGCCGCTCCAGCGACTCGCGCGCGTAGACGACGCGCTGGGTCACCCCGCGGGCCAGCGTCGCGAGCGCGTCGTCCGTCGCGCCCGCCAGGTGGACGTAGGGCGGGGACTCGAACTGCCGGATCTGCTCCCGGGCACTGGCCCACGCGTGGCGCATGCGCGGACCGACGTCCTCCCCGGTGACGACCTCGACGAGGCCGTCGTTGTAGGCGGCGAGGCGCCGACGACGGAACGACTCGAACGCGCCCCCGACGGCGATGCGCGACTCCTCCAGCTCGGCCGCCCGATGCCGTGCGAGCACCTCCAGGCCCGCCGCGGGCGGCACCGGCGCCACGACGTCCGCGCCCCCGGCCGCCGCACTGGCCAGACCGGTGTCCGCCAGCGTGGTGTACGCCGCGGCGAGCCGGGCACCGCTCAGGCCGGTCGCCGCGCCGATCGCCTCCAGCGGGGTGGGGGACAGCTCCAGCAGGGCCAGGTAGACCCGGCAGGCCGTGGGGTCGAGCCCCAGTACGCGGAGGGACTCGCCGAGCTTCTCGTTCGCCATGAGGCGATTATCGGCCCGACCGGTCCCGTGGTGGCCGATCGGTGCCACTGGCACTCCTGAGCCCCGCGGCCCGCCGGGACGCGGTAGCGTCCGGCGGAAGTCCAGCGAAAGAAGGTGCACGACGTGTCGAACCGTCGGAAGAACAGCCTGTACCCCACGCTCTCGGCGGAGCTGTCCGCACTGATGCGCACCGGCTGGGCGGACACGGAGCGGCACGACCTCGCGCCCGCCGAGCAGGCCCCGTACGCGGCCCTCCGCCGTGCCGCGCTCTCCGCACGGTTCCCCGGCGAACGGCTGGTGGTCCCCTCGGGGAACCTCAAGGTCCGCTCGAACGACGACACCTACCCCTTCCGGTCCTACTCCGGCTACGTGCACATGACCGGAGACCAGGCCCGGGACGGAGCCCTGGTGCTCGAACCCCGCCCGGACGGCGGCCACGACGCCTACTGCTACCAACTGCCCCGGGACAGCCGCGACGACGACGAGTTCTGGACCGGCGCCCACGCCGAACTGTGGACCGGCCGGCGCCGCTCGCTGGCCGAGTCGGAGCGGGTGCTCGGCCTGCCGTGCCGCGACGTGCGCACGGCGGCCGCCGACCTGGCCGCCGTCAGCGAGGTGCGGACCCGGATCGTGCGCGGGATCGACCCCGCCCTGGAGGCGGCCGTCACCACCGACGAGGAGCGCGACGCCGAGCTGGAGGACGTGCTGAGCGACCTGCGCCTGGTCAAGGACGCCTGGGAACTCGGGGAGCTGCGCAAGGCGGTGGACTCCACGGTGCGGGGCTTCACCGACGTGGTGGGCGAGTTGTCCCGGGCCGTCGCCTCGTCGGAGCGGTGGCTGGAGGGCACCTTCTTCCGCCGGGCACGCCTGGAGGGCAACGCGGTGGGCTACGGCACGATCTGCGCCGCAGGCGAGCACGCCACGATCATGCACTGGACGGACAACGACGGCCCGGTCCGCCCGGGAGACCTGCTGCTCCTGGACGCCGGTGTGGAGACGCGCTCCCTCTACACCGCCGACGTCACCCGCACCCTGCCGATCAGCGGCACCTTCACGCCGCTCCAGCGCGAGGTGTACGACGCGGTGTACGAGGCCCAGGAGGCCGGGATCGCCACGGTCAAGCCGGGCGCCGCGTACCGCGACTTCCACGAGGCCGCCCAGCGCCACCTGGCGGCACGGTTGGTGGAGTGGGGCTTCATCGAGGGCCCCGCCGAGCGGGCGTACGAACTGGGTCTGCAGCGCCGCTTCACCATGGCCGGCACCGGTCACATGCTGGGCCTGGACGTCCACGACTGCGCGCGGGCCCGCACGGAGGAGTACGTCGAGGGCGTGCTGGAGCCGGGCATGTGCCTGACCGTCGAACCGGGCCTGTACTTCCAGGCGGACGACCTGACCGTGCCCGAGGAGTGGCGGGGGATCGGCGTCCGGATCGAGGACGACCTCGTCGTCACCGAGGACGGCCACGAGAATCTGTCCGCGGGCCTGCCCCGCAGCGCCGACGAGGTCGAGGCCTGGATGGCCCGCTTCGCGGGCTGAGCCCGCGGACGGACTCCCGGACCTCGAGGACCTCAAGGAGGACCGGCGTTCTTCTCCGTGCGCAGGAGGTCGCGCCGGGAGAGGGCGCCGGTCTTCCGTATGGCTCGGGCGACATGCTGCTCCACCGTCCGCGGCGAGAGGTGCAGCACCACCGCGATCTCACGGTTCATCAGTCCGCGGGCCGCCAGCTCCGCCACCTCCCGCTCCCGGGGGGAGAGCCGGTCGTCGAACGCGGGACGGCCCGGGCGGCGGGCCTGCGGGGGCTGGTGCGAGCGCAGCAGGGTACGGGCCCGGGCGGCGTCGTAGACCGCGCCGAGTTCCGTGTACTGCTCGACACAGCGCCGCAACGACGCGACGGCCTGGGCCCGCCCGCCGTCCGCACCGGCGGCACCGTCCGAACGGTCCCCGGCCGCCCCGGAGGTTCCCGCTCCGCCGGTGAGTGAGCAGCGTGCCGCGCCCTCCGTCGTCAGGGCCCAGGCGTAGGGACGGGGCAGCTCCCGGTAGGCCGCCGCGGCCTTCCGGTACGACCCGGCCGCCTCCCGGTGGCGGCCCTCGCACTCCTCCAGCGCGGCCCGGCTCCACACGACGGCCGCCCGGGCGGACGGCGCGTCCTGCCCCTGAAGTCCCTGGACGAACTCCGCGGCCATCCGGCGGGCGGCCGCCACGTCCCCCGCCCGGGCCACCGCCTCCACCGCCCAGGGGGCAAGCTCCGCGGCCCACGCCCAGATGCCCTTGTCCGACACGGCCGTCCAGGCCGCCCCGGCCTGCTCCGCCGCGGCCGGCGAATCGCCGCGGACCAGGGCGAGCCGGATCAGCGTCCCCGCCGTGGCCGCGGCCAGCGGCATCCGCGTGCACTCCGGCGCGGGCGCCCCGAGGGCGGTCAGCCAGTGCACGGCCTCGGTCCAGTCCCCCTGGGCGAAGGCCAGCATGCCCCGCACCAGGTGGGCGTCCGCCGCCACCACGGGCATGTCGGCGGTCTCGGCGACGAACCGCTCGCACCGCTCACCCAGCCCCGCCCACCGCCCGGACCACCAGTCCAGCAGCAGGCGGGTGCCCTGCGCCGTCTGCTCGGTGTACGAGGCTCCGATACGGGCCGAGAGGTCGAGCCCCGCCGACAGCAGTTCCTCGCCCCACTGGTACGACCCCCGCCACAGCGCGGCGTCCGCGGCGTTGCACAGGCCCCGCGCCGCGTGCTCCCGGCAGCCCGCCGGCGCACCCTCGACGGGCAGCGCCGCCACCAGCTCCCGGGCCCGCGGGTCACCGCAGGCCACGGCCAACGAGGCGTGGTTGGCGGCGACGGCGGCCCGCGCCACCTCGCTGTCACCGGCGTGGGCGAGCCCGGCGGCCCGGCGCAGCCACTCCCGGTGCCCCGCCAGCGTCCCCGTCGGCCACTCCGGCATGGCCAGCGCCACCATCGCCCGGGAGGTGAGCGCCGGACGCACCTCGCCCAGCTCCTCGACCGCCGACTCCAGCTCGCGCATCCCGGCGGCCAGGTCCCCGACCTGATTCGCCAGCATCAGGCCGAGGTCCAGCCGCAGTTGTCCCCGGACGTCCACCGGCAGACCGGGATCGCGGACGGCCTGGGTGAGCACCTCCACCGTCCGGTCCGAGCGCAGCCCGACCACCGCGCTGCGGGCCAGCAGCGGCGCCAGCCGGGCCCGGAACCGCGCCGGGACCTCCGGCACCGCCAGCGTCCGCTCCAGGAGCCCGATCGCCTCCTCGTGGTGGCCCTGCGCCACCGCGGCCAGCGCGGCCTTCTCCACCGCCCTGAGCCAGCCCTTGCGCCGGCCGGCGGCCCCCCGGTGCCGGGCCACCTCCGACCACGGCACCGGCCGGCGGCGGGCGAGCACCCGCGCCGCCCGCCCGTGCAACTCCTCGCGCACCGGCCCGGGCACCCGCTCGCGCACGGCGGTCGCGGCGAGCGGCACGGCGAAGCCGTAGCGTCCCTGCGACACCTCCGACAGCGCCGCGCGGGCCAGGGCCGCGAGCAGCGCCGCAGGGCCGCGCGCCGGGTCCGTCCCGGCCACGGACAGCAGTTCGTCCCGGGCGGCCGCCTCGCCCAGCACCGCGGCCGCCCACACGACGGGCCGGTCCGCGGGGGCCAGCGCGTCCGTACGGCTCAGCACCAGTTCGGCCAGCCGCACCGGAACGCCGGCCGCGTCCACGTCGGCGGCCGTGCACCGGGAACCCGGGCCCGCGCGCAGCACGCCGAGCAGGTCGGCCACCACCTGCGGCACCCCGCCGGAGCACGCGTGCAGCCGGGCGACCGCCTCGGGCGTCGCCCGTTCGCCCAGGGCCTCCGAGGCGGCCCGCCGCACCCGGTCCACGCTCCAGACGCGCAGCCGGTGCCGGAAGACCGCGAGAGCCGGAGGATAGGAAACGGCCGGGACGCCCAGCGGCAGACCGCAGGTGCCCAACTCCTCGGGGCGGTAGGCGAGTACGGCCGCCAGCCCCTCCCACGGCCGCTCCAGGACCCCGCGCAGCCACTCCCTCTCCTCGGGTGCCGCCCGGTGCACGTCGTCCACCAGCAGAAGGGCGGCGCCCCCGCCCGTCTCCGGCCGCTCCTGCGCCGTACCGCACCGCCACAGGACCCGACGGGCCGCGGCCGCCTCCGGCAGGCCGCTCAGCCGGTGCAGCGCACGACTCTTGCCCAGGCCCGCCGGGCCCTCCACGAGGACGAGGACCGAGCCGCTTCCGCCGAGCGCCAGACGCAGGGGAGCCAGCCAGGGGGACCGTTGCACAGCGGCCATGTCGTCGACCATCGCTTTCCTCCGGCCCGTTCGGCCCGTTCGGCCCGTTCGCCCCGTTCGGCCCCTTCGGCCCGTTCGCCCCGTCCGGCCCGAGGACGCGCCGCCCCGCCCCGCCGGGCCGGGCGGGCGTCCTAGGCGAACGGGACGTTCTCCTGCCCCATCCTCAGCACGCGGGTTCCCGCCCGGGCAAGGGCGGCCCCCGCAGGCTCCACGACCCAGCGCGTGCTCCCCAGGCGTTCCACGTCCGACGGGCGGCCCGGGAACGCCCCGGCGGGCAGGGTGACGACGGCCCAGCAGCGGGGGCCCGCCGGGGTGTGCTCGGTGCCGTGCGCCGTGCAGTGGGCGCCGACGAGCGCGAGGGCCCAGCCGTCCTCGCCGTGCGGGCCGGGAGGCTCGGCCCGCACGCGGGCCGAGGGCGGGGCGCCGTCGAGCAGTTCGAGCACGTCGACGATGACCTGGTCGCCCTCCACGTCGACGCCCACCGCGAGCCGCCCGGCCGGCCCCCCGGCGGCCCGCCGTACCGCGCGGACGAGCAGCTCGCCGCAGACCACGGTGAGTGACCAGCTGGAGTCCTCGTCCAGGCCGAGGCCCCAGCCGAGCAGCGTCGTACGGACACGGCGGCGTCCCTCGCGCACGGCCGCGGGCACGGCGGGAAGGAGGAAGGACGCCGTCCGCGACGCCGTGGGACACGGATCGAAGACCGAGTTGGCCAAGGCAGGCTCCTGGTGCGAAGTGCGGCGGGAAACGGGCACGCGCCAAGGCGCGGCCGGCCGATGACGGCAACCTAGGGACCGCGGCCACCGCGCGTACATACGGGCCCGGGCGCTACGGATACGTAAGAAAAGCCCTCCGCAGGGCGCGGGCCCGGGCCGGTCTCGCCGACGGTCACCCGCGGTCACTATGCTCACTCCAGGTCCGGGGGAAGCCTCCCCGCGGGGACGGGCAGGGCTGAAGAGACGGGTGGCCGGCACAAGTGTTGAGAGAGGTCCTCGCGACCCGCTACATCACGCCGTTGCGTGAGGGCGGTTCGCTGCCGGGACTCGTCGAGGCCGACGACCTCGGCACGTACGTCCTGAAGTTCACCGGCGCGGGTCAGGGCCGCAAGACGCTGGTCGCCGAGGTGGTCTGCGGCGAACTCGCCCGCCGGCTGGGTTTCCGGGTGCCGCGACTGGTGACCGTCGACGTCGACCCGGTGCTCGGGCTCGGTGAGCCCGACCAGCAGGTGCAGGAACTGCTCAAGTCCAGCGGCGGCACCAACCTGGGCATGGGCTTCCTCTCCGGCGCGCTCGGCTTCGACCCGCTCGCCTTTGAGGTGAGCGCGGCGGAGGCCGGACGGATCGTCTGGTTCGACGCGCTGGTCAACAACGTCGACCGCTCCTGGCGCAACCCCAACCTGCTGCGCCTGCGCGGCGAGACGTGGCTCATCGACCACGGCGCCACCATGATCTGGCACCACAACTGGCCCGGCGCAGAGACATCCGCCGCCCGCCCCTACGACGCCGCCGACCACGCCCTCGCGCGCTTCGCGCCGGACGTCGGCTCGGCCGCCGCCGCGCTCGCACCGCTGGTCACCGAGGAACTCCTCGCCGAGGTCACCGCCGAGATCCCGGACGTCTGGCTGCGGGACGAACCCGGCTTCGCCACACCCGACGACCTGCGCCGCGCCTACGCCGGGCCGCTGCTCGCCCGGGCCGCCACGATCCACGAACGCGTCAAGGGGGTGCGGTGAGCGACCGCCACGTATTCGAGTACGCGCTGCTGCGCGTCGTGCCGCGCGTCGAGCGCGGGGAGTGCGTCAACGCCGGCGTACTCGTCTACTGCCGTGCCAGGTCCTACGTCGGTGCCCGCACCCACCTCGACGAGGACCGGCTGCTGGCCCTCGACCCGCGGGTGGACCTGCCCGGGGTGCGCGCGGCGCTGCGCGCCGTGGAGGGCGTGTGCGCCGGAGGGGACGCGGCGGGCCAGGCGGCCGAGGACGATCCCGGCCGCCGGTTCCGCTGGCTGATCGCACCCCGGTCGACCGTCGTCCAGCCGGGCCCCGTCCACACCGGCCTCACGGCCGACCCGGCGGCCGAGACGGAACGGCTTCTCGAGCTGCTGGTGCGGTAGGGGCGGGGCCCGCCCGGACGTTTCGGCACGCGCTGTCCGGCACGCGCTGTCCGGTCCGTGCGTCAGACGCGTCGGCGGCGCCTGATCACGTAGCCGGTCGCGAGCACGGCGCCGGTGACGAAGCTCAGGCCGATGCCGATGTCCCAGTCGCTGGGACCGGTGCCCGACGCGCCGCCGAGGCCGCCCTGTGTGCCGAGCGTCGGCGTCACGGCGGGGGAGGCCGCGGGTGCCGGCGTGGTGACGACCGGGGCCGGGGCCGTGGTGGCCGGACGCGGCATGGAGGTGGCGGAGATCGTCGGGAGCTGGTCCCGGCCCGGACGGGCAGCGCCGCCCGCGCCGTCGTCCGCCTCCCGGGCCTCCCGGATCCCGCCCTGGTCGAACGGACCCCGGCCGGCGGAGTGCGACTGACCGGGCCGGTCCTGGTCGGGGCGGCCCCCGTCGAGGCGGCCCTCGTCGGGCCGGCTCTGGCCCGGCCCGCCTCCGTCGGGGCCGTTCTCGTCCGGCCGGGCCTGGCCCGGTCCGCTTCCGTCGGGCAGACCTCCGTCGAGGCGCCCGTCGCCGGCTCCGCCCGCATCGAGCCGGCCGTCCTCGGTCCGGCCCGCGTCCGGTGGGGCCTCGGCGGACGGGTCTTCGTACTCCGAGTCCGGGCAGAGCGGGTCCGGGCTGCCCGGATCCTCCTCCAGCCCGATCGTCACCGCTTCCTGGTAGGTGAAGCTCCGGCAGTCCGGCTCCAGGCTCGCGTTGAGGTCCTGGGCGGGTGCGGGGTCGGCCAGCGGCACGATCGCGGCGATCGCGACTGCTATGCCTGCTGCACCGGTTCGACGGCGCATGGACGCCTCCTTTCCGGCCACGGGTGGCTCGCGCTTCGACGCTAGGGGCCGGGCGGCCGGGCGGCCCGCAGCGCTGGGCCGATCGGGCGACCGAGGGGAACGGCGCGGGGCGGGGACCAGGTAATGGATCACACCGGCCCGGTGTCCCGTTGACACCGGGTGCCAGGGCTTCTAGCGTCACGTCTGCGGAAGGTACTAAGCGGTCGCTCACCGCAGGGCGCACGCTCCGCACGGGCCGCATCCCCAGGACGAGGAGAAGCAGCGAATGTCCACCACTGAGCAGCGGGTCGCCGTAGTCACCGGAGCCGCGCGCGGCATCGGCGCCGCCACCGCCGTACGACTGGCCGCCGAGGGCCGCGCCGTCGCCGTCATCGACCTCGACGAGGCCGCCTGCAAGGACACCGTGGAGAAGATCACCGCGGCCGGCGGCAAGGCGATCGCGGTCGGCTGCGACGTCTCCGACGAGGCACAGGTCGAGGCGGCCGTCGCGCGCATCGCCGAGGAGCTGGGCGCGCCGACGATCCTCGTCAACAACGCGGGCGTGCTGCGCGACAACCTCCTGTTCAAGATGAGCGTCTCCGACTGGGACACCGTCATGAACGTGCACCTGCGCGGCGCCTTCCTGATGACGAAGGCCTGCCAGAAGCACATGGTGGACGCCAAGTTCGGCCGTGTCGTCAACCTGTCCTCCTCCTCCGCCCTCGGCAACCGCGGCCAGGTCAACTACTCCGCCGCCAAGGCCGGTCTCCAGGGCTTCACCAAGACCCTCGCCAAGGAGCTGGGCAAGTTCGGCGTGACCGCCAACGCCGTCGCCCCCGGCTTCATCGCCACCGAGATGACGAAGGCCACCGCCGACCGCGTCGGCATGGGCTTCGACGACTTCAAGGCCGCCGCCGCCACCCAGATCCCGGTCGCGCGCGTGGGTGAGCCCGACGACATCGCCAACGCCATCGCCTTCTTCACCGGCGAGGCCGCCGGCTTCGTCTCCGGCCAGGTCCTGTACGTGGCCGGCGGACCGCTCGACTAGGGAAGACGGAACACGGAGACCAGGAACGGTTGGGAACACTGACATGACTGAACTGCCCGAGCCCTCCGGCAAGGTCGCGCTCGTCACCGGCGCGAGCCGCGGCATCGGCTACGGCGTCGCCGAGGCACTCGTCGCGCGCGGCGACCGGGTCTGCATCACCGGCCGCAACGAGGACGCGCTGAAGGAGGCCGTCGACCGGCTCGGCCCCGACCGGGTCATCGGCGTCGCCGGCAAGGCGCACGACGAGGCCCACCAGGCCGTCGCCGTCGAGCGCGTGATGGAGGCCTTCGGCCGCGTCGACTTCCTGGTCAACAACGCCGGTACCAACCCGGTGTTCGGCCCGATCGCCGACCTCGACCTGAACGTGGCGCGCAAGGTCTTCGAGACCAACGTGATCTCGGCGCTCGGCTTCGCCCAGCGCACGTGGCACGCCTGGCAGAAGGACAACGGCGGCGCGATCGTCAACATCGCCTCCGTCGCGGGCCTCTCACCCTCGCCCTTCATCGCCGCGTACGGCGTCAGCAAGGCCGCGCTGATCAACCTCACCGCGCAGCTGGCGCACGAGTTCGCCCCCCGGGTGCGGGTCAACGCGATCGCCCCGGCGGTCGTGAAGACCAAGTTCGCCGCCGCCCTGTACGAGGGGCGTGAGGAGGAGGCCGCCGCGGGCTACCCGCTGGGCCGGCTCGGCGTGCCCTCCGACATCGGGGGCGCCGCCGAGTTCCTCACCTCGGAGCAGTCCGCCTGGGTCACGGGTCAGACGCTCGTCGTCGACGGCGGCATCTTCCTGAACGCCGGCGTGGCCTGATCTCGCCCACGAGGACCCCTCAAGATCGCCCCCGGACACGGGCGCCGTTGACGAAAACGGCGCCCGTGTCCGCGTATCGGAACCCGGTGCACGATGACAACGTAGTCATCGCCAAATGATCAAAACCCCTGTTCAGAAGGGGGTTCAGGGGGCGTGGCGCTGCGGTATGGTCTGCCGACCTTGGTACGGCGGATCGAGGAGCGTGCGCGTGTTCAACCGGAAGCGGGGCCTGCGGCGGGTCGCGGCCATCGTGTCCATATCGGCACTGGTCACCGGATGCGGCATCCTGTCCTCCGACGGTCCGGAGGACGAGGAGCCGATCGTCGTCGGGACGACCAGCGCCCCCAGCACCCTCGATCCGGCCGCTTCCTGGGACGGCTCGTGGGAGCTGTTCCGGAACATCTACCAGACGCTGCTCAGTTACCCGAGCGGTGCCACCGCGCCGCAGCCCGACGCCGCCGAGCAGTGCGCGTTCACCGACACCTCGAACCGGGTGTACCGCTGCGAGCTGCGCGAGGGCCTGACCTTCTCCAACGGCGACGCCCTCGACGCCCGGGCCGTCAAGTACTCGATCGACCGGATCAAGGACATCGACGTCAACGGTGGACCGGCCGGCCTGCTCGGCAGCCTCGAACGGGTCCAGGCGCCCAGCGAACGCGAGGTCGTCTTCCACCTCAACAAGCCCGACGCCACCTTCCCGTTCGTGCTCGCCACGCCCGCCATGTCGATCGTCGCCCCCGGCGACTACCCCGCGGACGCCCTGCGGGAGGGCAGCGGCGTCGTGGGCTCGGGCCCGTACACACTCAAGTCCTACGAGGACGGCGAGCGGGCCGAACTCGTGCGCAACGACCGCTACAAGGGCTTCGCCGAACGGCAGAACAAGGCCGTGACCGTCCGCTACTTCAAGGACTCCGCCGGCATGGTGAAGGCGCTGCGCGACGGAGACATCCAGGTGACCTACCGGGGCCTCGCGGCCGACGACGTCATCACCCTCCAGGGCAAGGAGGGCAAGGAGGAGGGCCTCCAGCTGGTCGAGGGCACCGGTACGGAGATCAGCTACCTCGTCTTCAACCCCGAGGACCCGTGGGCGGGGCGCAAGGAAGTGCGCCAGGCCGTAGCGCAGGTGATCGACCGGACGGTGATCGCCCACAAGATCTACCAGGACACCGTCGACCCGCTGTACTCGATGGTCCCCAAGGGCCTCACCGGTCACACCACGGGCTTCTTCGACGACTACGGCGACCCCAGCATCCCCAAGGCCCGCGAGATCCTCCGGGACGCCGACATCACCGAGCCGGTCCCGCTCACCCTCTGGTACACCACCGACCGCTACGGCTCCGAGACGGCCAAGGAGTTCGAGGAGATCAAGCGGCAGCTCGACGCCTCCGGGCTGTTCGACGTCACCCTCAAGAGCCGTCCCTGGAAGACGTACGTCGCCGGATACCAGAAGGGCGAGTACCCGGTGTTCGGACGTGGCTGGTCCCCGGACTTCCCGGACGCGGAGAACTTCATCGCGCCCTTCGTCGGGGAGCAGAACGCGCTCGGCACGCCGTACCTCACCCCGAAGATCACCGGCGACCTGCTGCCGCGCTCCCGCCGGGAGAGCGACCGCGCCAACGTGGAGCGGGAGTTCGAGCAGGCGCAGCAGATCATGGTGAACGACGCGCGGCTGCTGCCGCTGTGGCAGGGCAAGCAGTACGTGGCCGCCAGCACGGACATCTCGGGCGCGGAGCAGGCCCTGGACCCGTCGACGATCATGATGATGTGGCAGCTCCAGCGGAAGACGAGCTGGTAGCCGCTCCCGTTGTCAGTGGTCGGCGGTAGGTTCTTGGTCACTGGAAGCCACCGCACACCGTAAGGAAGTTGACGTGACCGACATCGCCATGCTGCCCGAATCCTGGCGCGAGGTGCTGGGCGGCGAGCTGCAGCAGCCCTACTTCAAGGAGCTGATGGAGTTCGTCGAGGAGGAGCGGGCGAACGGCCCCGTCTACCCGCCGCGCGAGGAGGTCTTCGCCGCGCTGGACGCCACGCCGTTCGACCGGGTGAAGGTGCTGGTCCTCGGCCAGGACCCGTACCACGGCGAGGGCCAGGGGCACGGGCTGTGCTTCTCGGTCCGGCCGGGGGTGAAGGTCCCGCCGTCCCTGCGGAACATCTACAAGGAGATGCACGCGGAGCTGGACACCCCGATCCCGGACAACGGCTATCTGATGCCGTGGGCGGAGCAGGGCGTCCTGCTGCTCAACGCGGTGCTCACGGTCCGGGTCGGCGAGGCGAACTCGCACAAGTCCCGCGGCTGGGAGCTGTTCACCGACGCGGTGATCCGCGCGGTGGCCGCCCGGACCGACCCCGCGGTGTTCGTGCTGTGGGGCAACTACGCGCAGAAGAAGCTGCCGCTGATCGACGAGGCGCGGCACGTCGTGGTCAAGGGCGCGCACCCCTCGCCGCTGTCCGCGAAGAAGTTCTTCGGCTCCCGCCCCTTCACGCAGATCAACGAGGCGGTCGCCGGGCAGGGCCACGAGCCGATCGACTGGACCATTCCGAACCTGGGCTGAGCCGGCCCGGCGCTCGGGCCGGTCCGTCACCGGCCGGCCCGCGCACACCCCGGTGCCGCCTGACCGGGAAAGCGGGCGCGTGCGGTTAGCGTCGTCGGGACACCCGACGAGGGCACGGAGGACGCGGTGGCGAAGGGACAGGAGCAGGCGGCGCCGGATGCCGTGCTGACGCGGATCGGCCAGGTCGCCATGCTGCACCACGCGGGCGACCGCGAGGAGGCCCGGCACCGCTTCCTCGCCCTGTGGGCGGAGATCGGCGAGCACGGCGACGCCCTGCACCGCTGCACGCTGGCCCACTACCTGGCCGACACCCAGGACGACCCGCAGGAGGAACTGGCCTGGGACCTGCGGGCGTTGTCGGCCGCCGAGGAACTGACGGGGGACCCGTCCGCCGGCCGGGGCGAGGGTACGCCCGCCGCCCGCGCCCTCTACCCCTCGCTCCACCTGAACCTGGCCGCCGACTACGACCGGCTCGGTCACCGCGAGGCGGCCCGGCTGCACCTGAGACACGCCCGTGCCGCCGCCGAGACCCTCGCCCCCGGGCGCTACGGGGAGGGCGTACGCGCCTCGATCGACCGGCTGGAGCTGCGTCTGGACGGCGCCGGCCGGGGCGCCGACGGGTCCGGCCGTCCCGACGGCCCCCAGGGGCGGGGCCGACCGCCGCGGCAGCGGCCCTAGGTCCGGCCCGGCGCCCGGCCGGTCACCGTGGCACGGCTGGGTTCAGTGGCCGTACGCGTGCTCGCAGATGCGGGCCTCGGGGCTGCCCGGCCGCCAGCCGCCGTACTGCTTGCCGAGGGAGCACACGTCCGCCTTCCCGCCGGTGCCAGCGCCGGTCCCGCCGGGCAGTTCGGGCACCCGCGGCCGGTGGGTCGCGGGCGCACGGGTGGGCTCGGGAGCCGCCGGAGCGGCGGGCCGCCGCTCGGTGGCACCGGCGGCCGGGAGCCGGTGCCGCGCGGGCGGGGGCGCCGGGGCCTTCGTCCGGCGGGGTTCTCCGGTGGCGTGTTCCGGGGTCGGGGAGGGCCCGATCATCTCCAGCGCCTCCCGCGCCGGGGCCTGCACCACCCGCGGCTCGGCCGGGCCGTCCGGACGTGGCGCGGACGAGCGGGCGCCGACCGCGGACGGGTCGGCCGCGGCCGGGCCCCGGACCGTCGTACAGCCGGTCAGGGCCGAGACAGCCACGGTCACGAGAAGCGTTGCGGTGGTCGTCGTTCGATGCACCCGCGCCACTCTGCTGGTTCGGGCGTCACGACCGGCGCCGGACAAGCGCAGGTTGCCCCGCACGGGTGATCTCCGCCCCCGTACGGAGTCCCGTGGGCGACCCGGGGTGACGTCAGTCGCCCGTGGCGCCGTCCAGGCGTTCGCGGATCAGGTCCGCGTGCCCGTTGTGACGCGCGTACTCCTCGATCATGTGGGTGTGGATCCAGCGCAGGGTGTAGCGCTCGCCGGTGCGCAGGTGCTTGCCCCGGGTCGGTGCGTCCAGGGGGACGCCGGCCGCGTTGCGGCGGGCCGCCTCGATCTCGGCCTGCCAGGTGGCGCGGGCCTCGGCGAAGGTGTCCGCCCCGGTGAGCCGGAACTCGCCGTCCGGGTCCTCGTCGGAGTAGTAGATCGGGCCCGCGTCCTCCGCCGCCAGCACCCTGCGGTACCAGCTGCGCTCCACCTCCGCCATGTGCCGGACGAGTCCCATCAGGGACAACGTCGACGGTGCGACGGCGGCCGTCCGCAACTGCTCGTCGGTGAGTCCCTCGCACTTCCAGGCGAGGGTCTGCCGGTGGTATTCGAGCCAGCCCTCCAGCATGGTGCGTTCGTCGGCGTCGACGGCGGGTTCGTGGCGTTCGGTCGTCATGGCGGCATCCTCGCTCAGAACGGCGGGTCCCACCAGGAGTTTTCAGCTGTCCGGCACGCTGCCCAGCATCCCCGCGAGGAGTTCCCGCAGCCCCGACCGCACCTCTTCGAGGCCCGGCACCTCGGCGTGGAAGGTCCCGGCCACGCAACTGAACATCAGGCCGTCCGCCCAGGCGACCAGCGTCAGGACGTGGCGGGCCGGGTCGGCGGAGCCCATCGCGGTGACGAGGGCGCCCAGTTGCTCCCGGAATCGGGCGCCCGCGGCGTCGAAGTGCGCCCGCAGCTCCGGGCGGCGCGTGGCCTCCAGCGCCAGTTCGTACCGGGCCAGCGTCAGCGCCCGGTTACGGGTCAGCGCCCGGTGTGTCGCCAGCGCCAGCGCGTCCACCAGGGCGTCCAGGCCGGCCCGCGGGTCCGGCATCTCGTGCAGCGCCAGCACCCGGGCCTCCCGGTCGGCCAGCCGCCGCACCGCCAGCTCCAGCAGCGCCTGCCGGGTCCGCGCGACGTTGGAGGTGGAGCCCTGGGGGAGCCCCGCCGTCTCGTCGACCGCCCGGTGCGTGAGCCCGCGCATCCCGCGGTCCGCCAGCAGGGTCAGAGCCGCGTCGGCGACCAGGCCGGCCCGGGAGGCGCCCGCCGAGGGGCCGGAGGGTGCGGTGTGTGCGGACATGGAGATCAACCTACCCGTCTCACTACGGCTGTAGTACAGTCGGCGGCGGGTGCTACTACATCTGTAGTGTGCCTCGCGTCGAGGAGAGGGCCGGGGAGAGCCATGACACGTACGAGGAGCGCCGTCGTGATCGGCGGCGGCATCGGCGGCCTGACCGCGGCGGCCGCCCTGCACCGCAGCGGCCTGCGGGTCACCGTCCTGGAACGGGCCCCCTCGCTCCGGCCGATCGGCGCGGCCATCTCGCTGTCGCCCAACGCCCTGCGCGCCCTGGACGTGATCGGCCTCGGTGACGAGATCCGCGACCTCGCCGCATGGCAGGGCGACGGCGGACTGCGCACCCCCGGCGGACGCTGGCTCTCCCGCTCCAGTGCCGAGGCGGCCGCGGCACGCTTCGACGGTCCGCTGGTGCTGCTCCACCGCTCCACCCTCGTCGAACGCCTCGCCGCGCTGCTGCCGCCAAACGCCGTCCGCACGGCCGCCGACGCGACGGTCGCCGACCCCGGTGACCGCGACCGTCCGGCCAGGGTCCGCACCCCGGAGGGCGAGCTGGCGGCCGACCTGGTCGTCGCGGCCGACGGCATCCACTCCGTCGTGCGCCGCGCGCTCTTCCCGGACCACCCGGGCCCGGTCTACTCCGGCTTCACCACCTGGCGGCTGGTGATCCCCGTCCCCGGCGTGGCATTCGCCTCCCACGAGACCTGGGGCCGGGGCCGCATCTGGGGCACACATCCGCTCAAGGACGGCCGGGTATACGCCTACGCCGCCGCCGTCGCCCCGGCCGCGGGGCACGCGGCCGACGAGAGGGCCGAACTGCTGCACCGCTACGGCGACTGGCACGACCCGATCCCCGCCGTCCTCGCGGCCGCCCGCCCCGAGGACGTCCTGCGCCACGACGTGCACCACATCGCGGAGCCGCTGCCGGCCTACCACCGCGGCCGGGTCGCCCTCCTCGGGGACGCCGCGCACGCCATGCCGCCCAACCTCGGCCAGGGCGGCAACCAGGCCGTCGAGGACGCGATCGTGCTCGCCCACCACAACCAGGATCTCGCCGCCTACACGGCCGCCCGGCTGCCCCGCACGACCGCGATCGCCCGCAAGGCCGTCAAGGTCGCCCGTCTCAACCTGATGCGCAACCGCGCCGGGACCGCCGTCCGCGACGCCACGATCCTCGCCCTGTCCAAGGCCGGTCCCGCCCTGCTCCTGCGCGGCTTCGACGGCATCGCCGACTGGCGGCCCCCGCAGCCCCCGTATGCTTCCCGGCGGACCCAGGTCGGCGAGCACAACGAACGTTAGAGGAGCACATCCCGTGAAGGTCGGCTGCATCGGACTCGGCGACATCGCGCAGAAGGCCTACCTGCCGGTGCTCGCCGCCCTCCCCGGGATCGAACTGCACCTGCAGACCCGCACCCCCGCCACCCTCGCCCGGGTCGCGGACAAGCTGCGCATCCCGCCGGCGCAGCGCCACGCCGACCTCGACGCGCTCCTCGCCCAGGGCCTGGACGCCGCCTTCGTGCACGCGCCGACCGCCGCCCACCCCGAGATCGTGACCCGGCTGCTGGAGGCGGGCGTACCCACCTACGTCGACAAGCCCCTCGCCTACGAACTGGCCGACTCCGAACGCCTGGTGACCCTCGCCGAGGAGCGCGGCACCAGCCTCGCCGTCGGCTTCAACCGGCGCCACGCGCCCGGGTACGCCCAGTGCGCCGAGCACCCGCGCGAGCTGATCCTCATGCAGAAGAACCGCACCGGACTGCCCGAGGACCCGCGCACGATGATCCTCGACGACTTCATCCACGTCGTCGACACGCTGAGGTTCCTGGTGCCCGGACCGGTCGACGACGTGACCGTGCGCGCCCGTACCGAGGGCGGTCTGCTCCACCACGTCGTGCTCCAGCTCGCCGGGGACGGCTTCACCGCGCTCGGCGTGATGAACCGGCTCAGCGGCTCGGCCGAGGAGATCCTGGAGGTCTCGGGCCAGGACACCAAGCGCCAGGTGGTCAACCTCGCCGAGGTGATCGACCACAAGGGCCAGCCCACCGTGCGGCGGCGCGGCGACTGGGTCCCGGTGGCCCGGCAGCGCGGCATCGAGCAGGCGGTGCTCGCCTTCCTCGACGCGGTGCGCTCCGGCGAGGTGCTCAGTGCCCGGGACGCGCTGGCGACCCATGAGCTGTGCGAGCGGGTGGTCCGGGCCGTGCCGGACGGTTCCGCCTGAGCCGCACCGTCCGTACGCCCTCGGCGGCGCCCCAGGCCGCGAGGATCCCCAGCGCCGCGTACACCGTCCAGTCGCCGTAGCGGACGTACGGCGTGGTGCCGTGGGTGACGGGGACCTCGTACACCCGTGACGCGCTCGCGTCGGTGCCGAGCCAGGAGCCGATCCGGGCGCCGTTCGCGTCGTAGACGGCCGAGACGCCGGTCAGCGTCGCGTGCACCATCGGCCGGCCGGTCTCGGCGGCGCGCAGCGCGGCGAGCGAGGCGTGCTGCTCGGGTGCCCAGGTGTGCTGGAAGGTCGAGGTGGAGGACTGGGCGACCAGTACCTCGGCACCGTCGGCGACGAGGCTGCGGCTCATGTCGGGGAACGCGCTCTCGAAGCAGACCATCGGCCCGATCCGCAGGCCGTCGCCGACGTCCATCACCACCTGCTCGGTGCCCTGCCTGCGGTCCTCGCCCGCCGCCTTGCCGACGGAGGTGGCCCAGCCGAGCAGCGACCGGAACGGCACGTACTCACCGAAGGGGACCAGCCGCATCTTGTCGTACCGGTCACCGGTCGGGCCCTGGGGGCCGACGAGCACCGAACTCTTGTAGATGCCGGGTTTGTCGGAGCGCCGCGCGTCCACGTTGACCAGGATGTCCGCGCCGGTCTCCCGGGACAGCGCGGCGAGCCGCCGGGCGAGGTCCGGCCGGTCGTCCAGGTCGAAGCCGACGCTGCTCTCGCCCCAGACGATCAGGTCGAGGTCGCGGTCGGCGAGCCGCCGGGTGAGCTGCTCCTCGCGGTCGAACCGGCGGTCGGCGCTGTCCGCTCCGGCGACCACGCCGGGCTGCACCACGGCGATCGCGGCCCGCTCGTCGGTGTCGGGGCGCGGCGACCAGACCCAGGCCGCCGAGGTGGCCGCGGCCGTGGCGACGAGCCCGGCCAGGGCCGGTACCCTCGCCCGGCGTACGGCGACGAGGACGGCGAGGGCCGCGTTGACGGCGACCACCAGGAAGCTGAGCAGCCACACGCCGCCCACCGAGGCGAGCCGCAGCGCGGGGGCGACCTGCCACTGACTGGCGCCGAGCATCCCCCAGGGGCCGCCCAGTCCCTGCCAGGAGCGGACCAGCTCCGCCAGCAGCCAGCCCGACGGCAGGACGACGAGCGCCGCGGCGACCCGGCGCGAGGAGGGCGTCCCGCCCAGGGTCCGGTGCACCAGCCAGCCCCACGGGACCCACAGCGCGCCGAGCAGCGCGGCGATGACGAACGTGAAGACGTGCAGGTTGGGCAGCAGCCAGTGGTGCATGGCCAGCACGAACCCGAACCCGCCGCACCACCCGTCGTACGCCGCCCGCTTCCCGCCCGGCGCGGTCCGGGCCAGCAGGATCCAGGGGACCAGCGCGAACCAGGCCCACCACCACAGGGCCGGGCCCGGAAAGGCGAGCACGGGCAGGGCGCCGGCGAGCACGGCGAGGCCGGAGCGTCGCCACGGGGAGGCGAGCCGGCGGTCGAGCGTCTTCATGGGCTCCTCCCTACAGATGATCCGTACCCGGTGATCCGTACAGTGTGCGCTCGCGGCGAGGCGGATTCAGTTGATCACACCGAAGCCTGTCCGGCGCGTGAGCCCTCACCTAGGATGATCGATGATCGATCAAACGTGGAGGTACCTCATGACCCGGCCCATCACAGTGGTCACCGGCGGCAGCCGGGGGATCGGAGCGGCGACCTGTCTGCGCCTCGCGGCGGACGGCCACGACGTCGTCGTGGGCTACGCGCGCGACTCGACGGCCGCCGAGACGGTCGTGGCGGGGGTGCGCGACGCGGGCGGCCGCGGAGTCGCGGTGCGCGCGGACACGTCCGTCGAGGCCGACGTCGAGCGGCTCTTCGACGTGGCGGAGGAGCGGCTGGGCCCGGTCACGGGGCTGGTCAACAACGCGGCTGTGACCGGCCCGCTGGGACGGCTCGCCGACAGCGACACCGCGGACCTGCGCCGGGTCCTCGACGTCAACCTGCTGGGCGTGCTGCTGTGCGCCCGGCGGGCGGCGCGGCTGATGACCCCGCGGGGGAGCGGCGCGATCGTGAACGTGTCGTCGGGCGCCGCGACCCTCGGCAGCCCCGGGGAGTACGTCCACTACGCGGCGAGCAAGGCGGGGGTCGACGCGGTGACCCTGGGCCTGGCCAAGGAACTCGGCCCGGACGGGATCCGGGTCAACGCCGTCGCGCCCGGGGTGATCGACACCGGGATGCACGCGGCGGCGGGGGACGCCGGCCGGGCGGCCCGGATGGGGGCGGCGGTGCCGATGGGACGCGCGGGCCGGGCGGAGGAGATCGCCGCGGCGATCTCCTGGTTGCTGTCGCCCGACGCGTCGTACACGACGGGGACGGTGCTCAGGGTGGCGGGCGGACGCTGACCGGGGCCCGGGTGCGTCCGGGGAGGGGCCGGGCCGAGCACCGGGGCGGCCCCGCGGCTCAGGCCGCCTCGACGACCTGCCCGCGGATCGCGGTCGCCCACTCGACCACCAGCAACTCGTACTCCACGCGCTCCTGCGCCGACAGGGTCCCGCCCGCGCGCCGCCACAGCGCGCGGATCTGATCGTTCAGCTCCGCGGCGGACCGCACGGAACCAGGCGTCACGTAATCGGGGGACATGCGGACAAGCCTAGGGGCAAGCACTGACACTGCGCTACCGGACGGCTACACAAACAGTTCCGGCCAGCCGGCGGACTCCGCGGCGTGCGGGCTGAGGGCACCCGTCGCGACCGGGGCGACGATGACGACGCCGAGCGCGATGCGATACGTACCTGGGTACTTCGACGTGTACGCCGACACAAGAACGACGAGTCGGTCACGGCGCCGGCGGTGGCCTGGTCACCACCTGGCACGCAGCACGCCGTCGCTGTCCGGCAAGGCAGCATGGAACAGCGGGTGGCGCTCGTCGAGAATCAGGGGCAGAGAGCAGGCTGCTTTCGCGCCCGCGACCAGTAGGGCGAGCTGTTGGTGATCGGTTTCGTCGACGGTGACGTGGCGGATCCTCCCTGACCGGTAGCGGCCCGGCAGGACTGTTTCGGTGGGTCTCGTCACCCGCGAGGACAGTCGGCGGCGCGGGGCGGGAGCGGCGGGAGCCCGGTGACGCGTCCAACCGGCGTCGCCACACGAGGTCAGGCGGCTCCCCCCGTCTTCGCCGACGTCGGTTCGCCGTCCTGTGCCCGATCGTCACTCCCGCACGCAAGCCGCTCCATGCCTGCCGCGGCCGACGAGGTCCGGGCCCGCGTGGACGTCGCCCCGCCGCGCACCGGCCGTTCAGGGTCTGGTGGGCCGAGCACGGCCCCGGTCCGGGGCGGCTCCCTGCGGAGGGCGGTTCCGCACGGTGCCCGGCGCGGAGGGCTGGCGACGGCCGTTCCCGTCCTTGCCCCGCGGATTCCGCACCTCGCCGGAGGCGGTGGATCGGTCACCCTGGGAGGGACGGTGATGACGGGGCGCGGCGCGCCGCGGTGGTCGGCTCAACGTGATCTGCCGGACGACTTGTTGGAAGCAGACCAGCGAGGCCAGACCGGGCAAGGAGGCGGCCGCGGCGTCCTCCGGTGTTCTGGCTGCCTGCAAGACGCACAGCAGCATCGCAATGGCCGAGAACAGCAGGACCACGGCCCACGAGTGCACGGCACGGCGCCGGTGCAGCGCGGCGCGGAGCACGGCCAACGACGCCACCAGCCAGGGGCCGTACACCAGCATCGGCCACCATGACACCACGCCGTCGGAGGCCTGGGTGGTGGCCGTCAGGCGCAGCGGCTCGTACGACGCCATCCCGCTGAGCAGGCTCACGGATGAGGCGACGACGGCCGCCAGCGCGGCGGCCGTCAGGCTGGTGACGCGCAGGGGGCTGATGTCGCGTCGACGGCGCGCTCTGCGACGTGGACGGCGTCGGCGTCCGAGTGGCGCCGTGGCCGGATACGGGTCTCCCTGCGGTGCCCCGTCCGCCGGCGGCCGCGGGGAGGTCTCCGGTTCGTGGAAGTCGGTGGGCTGCCGCCGCTCCCGCGTGCCTTGGAGCATGAATGCCAGTTCCGCCGCGGGGTCCCAGTCGGTGTCCGGCGGCGCCAGAGGTCCGGCGTACGCGTCGGTCGCGTGGAGGTCGAGGACCATGTCCGTGTCGGGAGTGAACTCTTCCACGTGTGGCCAGGGTTGGCCGTTCCCGTCCGCGAACGGGGGCTGCCCGGGGAAGTACTGAGGGTGGTTCGGGCGGCGCGCGTCGTGTGTGCTGCGTTCGTGGTGCATAAGGCCGTGGGTTACCTGACCATCTCCCGGTCCGTGCCGACCGGTCGTGGCCGGTGCCGGTCGTTCGCGCTGTCCCCCGGCGGCCGGAGAACCCCATCCCCTGTGTACTTGGTCATGCCCGGAGTAACGGTTCTGCGCCTCGGCGGGTGTGCGGCAAACGGGTGAACGGTGCGAGGGAAGCGCGCGGTCGGCCGGGGTGCGCCCGGTGGTTCGGGTGACCCGTCGCAGGGTCGGTCGTTGACCGTCCCGCACCGTTTGTCCCATACGGACGGCATTTTCCGCACCACCAGAAGGAAGTCCTCGTTTGCTTTCTCATCTGCGCCCCGCAGACTGGGTGACGGAGCAGCCCGTCGGACCAGTCGGCACCGATCGGCGGGAGCCCGGACGTTCTGCAGATTCGTTTCGCTCCGCCCCGACGCCCGAGGCGGCGTTCGACGCGCTCTATCTGCACACCGCACCGCATCTGGTCCATCAGACACATCTGCTGACCGGACGTCGTGGACGCGCCTTCGAGGCGGTTGACCACGCCTTCTGCCGCGCCTGGGACTGCTGGCCGGAGGTCGCCGTCCACGCGGACCCGGTGAGCTGGGTTCGCGGGTGCGCCTACGAGTACGCCCTCTCACCGTGGCACCGGTTCCGGGAGACCGTGACGCGCGACGCCCTCGCACCGAACGGTCCGATGGGCACCGCGATCCTGCGACTGAGACCTCTGCACCGCCGCACCCTCGTGATGTGTGACGGCCTGGGGCTGACGATCGACGAAGCGGCAGCGGAGCTGGAAGCCTCTCCCGCGGCCACCCGGATGCGGCTGCTTCACGCGCACGCCGCCCTTCAGGAGCAGTTCCCCGACTGCGAGGACGTGAGCCGACTGCGGGAACAGGTCAGGGCCTTGGTGGACGATGCCGCGTCAGCGACCGTGCCCACGGCCGGCGCGGTGCGCGCCGAGAGCGAGCGTCGCACACGCCTCCTCACACGGACGGCCGTCGGTGCGGTGGCGCTGCTGAGCGGTCTCGTTGCCGCGTCCATGCTGTCGCATGCGCCTCAGCACGAAACATCCGGACCACACCCCCGCGTTCACGGCCACTCTCACGTTCCGGCCGCGCCACACGGGACCTCCCGCGCCCGAGGCGGCAGTAGTCCGGCCGAGCCGGCTTCCACGAGCACCGCCGGCACCTGATCCCCACCGTGCGAGGCCCGAGCGGGAGACCGAGTGCCCCACCCCGTCCGGCCAGTCCGGCCCCAGCCGATTCCTCATGATCCGAACGAAACCGCCCAGGACGGGCCGCTGAGGGTGTCGATCACGGCTCCCGTGGTGTGCCGATGCGGTGGTCATCCCGCCGCGTAAAGCGTTGGCCCGCGCACCTGTGTGCAATCTGCCTGCGCGAGACCGGCGCCGCCTCGCCCCGGTCGCCCTGAGGCCGGATCGCCGGACCGCCACGGCGCGGCGAACTCATCGGGCAGGGGTTCCGCTCACCTTCTCGCCCGCCGACAGCCCTGTTCGAAGGTCCGGCGCGGACCACCATGGTCATCGCGGAGGGCGCAGGGCTCAAGCCTCTGTCGGTTTGCCGGGGCCGATGGTCGCGGCGATCTGCGTGCGGGAGGTGACGCCGAGTTTGGTGAGGATGTGCTCGACGTGGGTGTCGGCGGTGCGTTTGGAGATGACGAGGCGTTCGGCGATCTGCCGGTTGGTGAGTCCTTCACCGATCAGGTCGGCAACCTCCCGCTCACGCGGGGTGAGAGGACCCAGAGGGCTGCCGTCGTGAGGGTGCCGTGGCGGTGCGGCGTCATCGGCGTGGGCGTTCCCGCAGGCCACGTCGATCAGCTGCGGCACCGGGAGGCGGGTCCCGAACGTGTACACCTGGGTGAATCGTTCCGCCCCGAGGCCGAGCATCAGTGTGTTCTCCACCTGCGTATGCTGCGCGCTCAGCGCCCGTACTCCCCATAACGTGGTGCCGACGCGGCGCCAGAGCGTGGCGGCTCCGCCGAGCAGGATCGCGGCGTGCTCGTGTTCGTGTTCGCCGCAGGCGGACCAGGACAGGAATTCCAGCGTGGCGGCCAGGCTCATCGTTTCGCCCTGGTCGAGGGCTGAGGGCAGCATTCTGCGGCCCAGTTCCCGGCTTTCGGCCGTGCTGCCGTCCGCCCAGAGGGCGAGCACCCGCGCGATCGTCATGTAGTTGCGTCCCCACCGTTCGTGCGGGATGTGCGACAGATGCTGCAGGCAGTCGTCCACGTCCCGCAGGGCACCGGCCGGATTGCCGTGAGCTGCGTGGTACACCGCAGTGTTGATGTAGCCGGCCACCAGCGGGAACACATCGCCTGACGCCTTGAGCAGTTGGCGCGTCTGCTCGTACGAAGCGAGGGTACGTTCGGTGTCCCGGCTCCACATGAGCATCTCGTACGTTTCGACGTACAGGGCCCGGGCGCGCAGGAAGTCGTCGTCCAGCGCTTCGGCCACGGCCCGGCACCGCCGCACCATGTCGCCCGTCTCACGGTCGGCCTGGATCAGTCCGTAGTAGGCGCCGTAGTAGAGGGCGATTCCCTGTTCGACGCTCGGCTCCGGCTCGGCCACGAGGGCCTTCTCGATCCAGCGCCGGGCCTCGGTCAGGCGGCTCTTGCCCAGCCAGAGCCCCCACAGGCCATTGACCAGTCCGTAGCCGGCGCCGTCCGAGGGGTGGGCAACCGCGAAGTCCATCGCGACCCGGAAGTTGTCGAAGTCGGCGGCGAGCCGGTCGCCCCACTCGACCTGCTGATCCCCCAGCCACTCCTCGCCCGCCCGCCGGGCCATGCGCAGGAAGAAGTCCTGATGGCGGCGCGCGTACTCCTGTCTCAGGCCACTGTGCTCCAACCGCTCGGCACCGTACTCACGGATGGTGTCCAGCATCCGGAAACGGTACTCGCCGACGCCTTCCACCCGCTGCACCACCGACTTGTCCACCAGAGCGCCCAGCAGGTCCACCACGTCCCAGTCGGCCGGCTCACCCCCGGCCGCGACCTCTTCGACGGCACCGAGGGTGAAGCCGCCGGCGAACACCGACAGCCTTGCCCACAGTTCCCTCTCCGGAGGCGAGCACAGTTCGTGGCTCCACTCGATCGTGGTCCGAAGCGTGTGATGACGGGCCTGGGCGGTGCGCACCCCCGACAGGAGCCGGAACTGGTCGTCGAGACGGCCGAGAATCTGCTCAAGCGTCATGGTTCTCAACCGCACGGCCGCCAGTTCGATGGCCAGCGGAATACCGTCCAGACGACGGCAGAGGGCGACGACTTCGGAGCGGTTGTCGGTGTTCAGTTCGAAGGTGGGCAGGGCTGCCTTCGCCCGGGTGACGAACAGAGCCAGGGAGTCATTGCCGTGTTCGTCCGCGTCCGCCTCGGGAGTGGGCATCGGCGGGATGGGCAGGACGCACTCTCCGGGCAGTGCCACAGGCTGCCTGCTGGTGAGCAGGAGCACCAGCCCCGCGGAGTGACTCAAGAGGATGTCCACGAAGACGGCCATCGCGTCCACCAGATGTTCGCAGGTGTCCAGTACCAGCAATGCCTGCTTGTCCGCGAAATGACCGAGAAGCTGGTCCATCGGCTCGGTCGAAGCGATCTCGGGCAGACCGACCGCGGTGGCCACCGTGTTGGGCAGGAACTCGGCGTCCCGCAGACCGCTCAGTTCGACGATGCTGACGCCGTCCGGGAAGTCGACCGCCGCCTGGTGCGCGGCCCTCATCGCGACCCTGCTCTTGCCGACCCCACCGGGGCCGGTGAGCGTGACCAGCCTGGCCTGCGTCACCGCGCTCCGCACGGCCTCCAACTCGGCCGCACGGCCGATGAACCCGGTGGTCTCGTTCCGCGCTCCCGGCCTGGCCCATGTCCACTGCGTCACGCCATCCCCCTTCTGTGCCAGCACGAGAATCCGACGCCGCGAGCGACGGTGTGCTTGACGTTTCGAATCCGCAGGTGCGCTCGAGCCGAGTCGCCGGCGCCGTCACACCGGACCGTCCGACTACGTGCGTTCAACGACCGCGCCTCGCGGCGGGTACGCCTCCGTATCCCCCGAAAGAGGCCCCTCGGGGATGCGTATGTGCACCTACGTATGGCCAGCGCATACGTAATCGCCCTGCCCCACCTACCGATCTTGCCCACAAGTCCACGCCCAGAGGTCACGTGCGGGGGCAGAGTCGTTCCTGCGCCGGATGAAGGGGGCAGGCGCGAACTGCTGCCGAGCAGACACCGGATGCGCCCCCTGGTATGGAAGCGAATCGACGTGAGTAACCTCGCCACGGCCTTGGTGGACATGGCCCAGCGGCAACCGCAGGGGCTGGCGATGCAGGATGAGAAGACAGTCCTGACCTATGCCGATCTGGACGATCTCAGTGCCCGTGCCGCCGGCGGACTACGCGCCCACGGGGTGCGCCCCGGCGACCGGGTCGGGCTGAGACTGCCCTGTTCCCTGGCCTTCGCGGTGCTCTACTTCGGAGCCTTGCGCACCGGAGCAGTCGCCGTACCCGTGTACCCCAGAACCCGGACACCCACCGTGGACCCCTGCCATGAGGCCTGTGGCGCACGACTCGTCTTCACCGCTCCCGACGAAACGACCTCGCAGGAGATGAGGAAGAGCGACACGACACTGATCCCGGTCGGCCCCGACTTCCTCGACCAGGTGACGTTCTGGCCTCGGCACACCGGCGTGGTCCACCGCTGGGACCACGACCCGGCCATCGCCGTCCGAGCGCCGGACACGCCGTCCGGTGCCCAGGAGGCGCTACTCAGCCACCGCATGCTCCGCACCGCCGCCCTGACCGCCAGAACACTGATCGACAACACCGCGTCGCACGTCGACCCCGCACAAGTGCCACCGTTCTCCGCCTCTGGAACGACGCACGGCCTGAACGCGGTGATCCTCATCGGTGCCTGTCTGCTGACCCCCGGCGGGCACGCCGCCGTCTCGGACAGCGGATTCCCGGATGCGGCCGACTGCCCTGCTGCGCCGCCGCCGTCAGGAAGTGCCCGTTGACCATCTGGCGGAAGCTCCTGACCGCTCTCAAGGACGACAGGCTCGACGAGGCCGAGCGCGACGTCCTCCTGGCCCAGGCAGCGGTCCGGATCGCGGCCGACCGGTGCGCACCGAGGCAGCGGCCCACCGCCGACGAAGTCGTGACGGTGGCACGCGAGGAGTTCGCTGCCCTCATCGACCCCGGCCAGGCCCGGGCCGCCCTCGCGACGTGGGGGCGTGGCGATGGTTAGCCCCAGTGCCCCCGGCCACGCCCCTTCCGAAGCCACGACGTCAGCCTGGTTCACGCCCGTTCCGTCGCTGCGGAGCAGCGCGAAGGCAGCCCTCACCGAGCCGGAGCCGATCTTCCCTGCTCTCTTGCAGCTGTGGCAGGAAGCGGGCCGTTATGCACCGGGCGGTACGGACGAGGAATGGACGATCCTCACCCGCCGCTACCCGTGGCTATGACCAGGAAGGCGGCCGAGACCATGACAGCACCCCCCGCCCAGGGACGAACCCACGTCACGAGACGCCCCGCACCTTTCGCCATGGACCCAGACCAGAACACTGGCGCCGACGTTGTGCTCTACGCCATCAGCGACCACACCTCCACAGCCGTCGTGACACTCACGTCGCTGCGTGCCTTCGCCGCACGGCAGGGCTTCAACGTCGTACACGAGGTGTACGACCTGACATCACTGCATGTTCCCGCACGCAGACGTGCCGGCTGGCGAACTGTCGAACGGGTCATCACCGGTCGTAGAGCTGCCGGGCTCGTCGCACCGGCGGCGAACCACATATCCGCCGTTCCCGCTCAGCAGAGCGCGCTGCGCCGGTGGCTGCTCAGCGTCTCCGCGTTCGCGGCCTACCTCGATGACGTCCGCAAGACAGCACACCGGCGCCCCGTCGCGGCTGACCGCCTCGAACGGCACCAGTCCTACACCTGCTCCCCGAACGAACTCGGCACGCTCCGCAACGACGCGCGTACGCACCTGACTCTCGTCGGATGGCCCGGCGACCTCGCTACCGCCATCCAGGTACTGACCTGCCTGACACACATACCCGTCGCGCGCGCCCCACTCGCCGGCACGGCCTCATCGGCCGCCACCCTGCGGCTGACGGTGACTGAGCGGGAGGAACTCGTCATCGAATTGCAGGCACCACAGGCCTGTACCGACAGGGCCGCGGCTTCCCTCACGGCGAGGAGCCTGACGCAGGCACGTCTCCTGGGCGCCGAGATCAGCTGCGGCCTGTCGGACGGCGCCCGTGCCACTACCGTCCGAGCCCGGCTGCGGCCCAGCTCTCCGGATCACCGTGTCAGATCCGCTGGAAGGCGATGGCGATGACATCGTCCCCCAGGGTGTGCGCCCATCGGGTGACGTCCTCCTGGAGAAAGGAAATCAGGTCAGAGGGTGAGACGGGCTGGGCGCTTGTGGCGTAGTGGTGCCGCAGCCGTTCGGGCAGCGGATAGAAGGTGCCGGTGGAGTCGCGTGCCTCGGTGACACCGTCGGAGTACGCGAGAAGGATGTCGCCGGGTTCCAGCCGGCACGCGGTAGTGCCGGGTGGTTCGGTGAGCAGATCGGCCATGCCCAGCGGCAGACTGTGCTCGGCCGGCACAACCGATGTGGTGTGGCGGCGGACGATGAGGAGAGGCTGGTGGCCCCGGTCCAGGACCTGTACCGTGCGCGCGTCCGAGGTGAATTCCAGCAGGACCGCCGTGGTGAAGAGCTCGTCCACCAGCCCCTTGGCGTCATCGGCACTGTGCTCGGGCTGTGTGTGGCTGACGGGCTCCGGCGGAGGGTTGTCACGGTCCAGTTGGAGGGCTACGTCGATGCGATCTGCCACCTGGGGGAGTGTCGGGTGAAGCAGCGCCGCCTCTTGGAAGGTGGAGATCACCGTGGCCACCGTCTGGGTCGCATTGATGCCTTTCCCCTTGACGTCCCCGACGATTGCACGAACGCCGAACGGCGTCGGGCGGACACTGTAAAGATCCCCGCCGATCAACGCCTCGTCATCAGCAGCCCGATAGAAGCCGGCCATCCGTAGAGAGCCGATTCTGTCGGGCAGAGGACGCAGGAGAGCCAGCTGCGCGGCTTCCGCTACCGCCAACACGCGGCGGTAGCGGCTCGCGGCCCGCTGGAGCATTACGCACAGCACAACGGAAAGCAAGGTGACGGAACCCAGCACGACCAAAGCGACGACGGTCATTGGGCCGATGTAGTCCTCGATCTGCACGGTGACGGCCAGAAAGAGGCATCCGATGGCCCCGGTCGCTGCCACACCGAGCGGACGATAGACGAAGATGGCCAGGACGACCGATGCGGTCAGCAGCGATCCGAAAAAGTACCGTGGGGGTGTCGCGTGATCGAGCGCCATCGTCACCAGGATCAGCGAGGGTGGAAGCCAACGCAGCCATCGTGGAGGCCAGGGATGCTGCTCAGCTTGTCGCCGGTACTCTGCAGCCGCCCGCCCCACGCCCACAGATGGCCCCTCCCTTCCCCTGAGTCATGCGGTCCAAGACTTCGACGAAAATGATGCACGAGCCAGCCCCTCCCGGAGGGATCGACCCTCCGCACTTCACGGGAACAACGAACATCGCCGCCATATCCACCTTCGGCCCGACGCAACCAGGTGCAGCCCTCGAACGACCTGTCAGGCACAGCCGGCCACAGGAGCGAGCGGGCAGGGAAAAACAGTCGCGGACCACATCCGGGGGCTGCCCCGAAGCCGATGCTGAGCCCGGCGTCATCGGCGTCAGCGACGCTCGTGATCCATACACCTGGCGCGGTCGTTGACGCCAAGGAGCCGGCAGGTTTCCGAACCCGTTCCAAGATTCACAGGCCGAAGGTACTCAGCTCGCTCCACGGCCAGTTTCCTGCGTCCCTGTGGCCGTCGATCCCCTCGGACCTCGAAGTCCATCGCCTCCTTGAGCCGGGGCGTGGCGACGACCACTGGAGCTGTACGGCCCTGGTTCAGCCGCCGGATTCGGCCGCATGAGGACTCAGCACACCCACGCTGACCAGCACGATGATGACGATGCCGAGCGCGATGCGGTACCAGACGAACGGCATGAAGCTCTTGGTGGAGATGAACTTCATGAACCAGGCGATGACCACGTACCCGGTGGCGAAGGCGATGACCGTGGCGAAGAGCGTCGGTCCCCAGGAGACGTGGTCGCTCTCCATCGCGTCCTTCAGCTCGAAGACGCCGGAGGCGAGCACCGCGGGGATCGCGAGCAGGAACGAGTACCGGGCGGCCGCCTCTCGCCGGTAGCCCATGAAGAGGCCGCCGCTGATCGTCGCGCCGGAGCGCGAGACGCCGGGGATGAGGGCCGCCGCCTGGCACAGGCCGTAGATCAGGCCGTCCCGCACGCCCAGGTTCTCCAGCTCCTTGCGCTGCTGGGGAGCGCGGTGCCGGCCGCCCTTCTCGTCCCGGGCGGCCATCCGGTCGGCGATGCCGATGATCACGCCGACGACGATCAGCATCGTCGCGGTGATCCGCAGGTCGCGGAAGGGGCCCTCGATCTGGTCCTTCAGCGTCAGGCCGAGCACGCCGATCGGGATCGAGCCGACGATCACCAGCCAGCCCATGCGCGCGTCCGGGTCGTGGCGCATCGACTTGTCGGTGAGGGAGCGCGTCCACGCCGCGATGATCCGCCCGATGTCCTTGCGGAAGTAGATGAGCACCGCGGCCTCGGTGCCGATCTGCGTGATCGCCGTGAAGGCCGCGCCCGGGTCGTGCCAGCCGGAGAACGCCGCGGTCAGCCGCAGGTGCGCGCTGGAGGACACGGGGAGGAACTCGGTCAGTCCCTGGACGAGTCCGAGGACAAGGGATTCAAACCAAGACATAAAGTTGCGTCAGTCCAAGTGGCGATCGGAGAACGGCGGGGAACGGTCGGCGGACACGCCGAACCGTCGCGTGCGGTGATCGGGACCTGGCGTGCCGTGGGGCAGCGTAGCGCCCCAAAATGAACCCCGGACGACGGGGGTGAGCGGGCCTACGCCGCCGCGGGGCCCGTCACCGTCCAGCCGGGGACCCGCGGATGGGCGGTCAGGTCCTCGTGGCGGACGGCGTCGCCGCAGGCGGGGCAGGTGACCTGGGGGACCAGCTCGTGGCCGCAGACGTGCTCGATCACCATGGGCCGGTCGCCGTCCGGGTGCAGATGCCGGTCGCCCCACGCCATGAGGGTCATCAGGACCGGCTCCAGCTCCAGGCCCGCCCGAGTCGGCCGGTACTCGAAGCGTTGCGGGCGCTCGCTGTACGGACGCCGGTCCAGGATCCCCGCGTCGACGAGCCGCCGCAGCCGGGTGGCGAGGATGTCGCGCGGGGCGCCGGTGTTGCGCACCAGCTGGTCGAAGCGGCCGTTGCCGAGGCAGACCTCGCGCAGGACCAGCAGCGAGTACTTCTCGCCGACCAGCGCCAGCGTGTCGGCGATGGAGCAGGGGCGCGGGTTCTTGGGAGCGGCGGCCATGACGGCCAGTCTAGGTGAGGATCAAGAGAGGGTTTGAATTTCCAACTCACGAGGCTATGGTGAGTCCAGATTTCCTACTCACTGGTAGTTCCGCACCGGCAGTTCGCCACCACCGACCACCGGAGGCCCGCACCATGCGTGACGCAGTCGTCGTGGAAGCCGTACGCACCCCCATGGGCAAGGGGAAGCCGAACGGCGCCCTCGCCCACGTCCACCCCGTGGAACTCCTCGCGCACACCCTGCGCACCCTCGTCGAGCGGTCCGGGGTGGACCCGGCGCTGATCGACGACGTCATCGGCGGCACGGTGGACCAGGTCGGCGAACAGGCGATGAACACCACCCGCTACGCCCTGCTCTCGGCGGGCTTCCCCGAGTCCGTCCCCGCTACCACCGTGGACCGGCAGTGCGGCTCCTCCCAGCAGGCCGTCCACTTCGCCGCGCAGGGCGTCATGGCCGGGGCGTACGACCTCGTCGTCGCCTGCGGGGTCGAGTCCATGAGCCGGGTGCCGATGTGGTCGAACGTGCCGCCCGGCGCCGACCCCTTCGGTCCCGGCGTCGCCGCCCGCTACCCGCAGGGGCTCGTCCCGCAGGGCATCAGCGCCGAACTGATCGCCGCGAAGTGGTCACTGAGCCGGGAGCGCATGGACGCCTTCGCCGTCTCCTCGCACCAGAAGGCCGCCACCGCCCACGCCGCCGGCCGCTTCGACGCCGAGATCGCGCCGCTGGACGGGGTGTCGCACGACGAGTGCGTCCGCCCGGACAGCAACGTCGAGGTCCTCGCCGGACTGCGGCCCGCCTACCACGACCCGGCCTTCGCCGAACGGTTCCCGCAGATCGGGTGGAACGTCACCGCGGGCAACGCCAGCCCGGTCAACGACGGTGCCTCGGCCGTGCTGATCACCTCGGGCGACACCGCCGCCCGCCTCGGACTGCGGCCCCTCGCGCGGCTGCACAGCTTCGCCGTGACCGGCTCCGACCCGCTGCTCATGCTCACCGGCGTCGTCCCGGCCACCGAGAAGGTGCTGCGCCGGGCGTCGCTCTCCCTCGGCGACATCGACCTCTTCGAGGTCAACGAGGCCTTCGCGAGCGTCGTACTGGCCTGGCAGCGGGAGACCGGCGCCGACTTGGCCAAGGTCAACGTGCACGGCGGCGCCATCGCGCTCGGCCACCCCCTCGGCGCGAGCGGCACCCGTCTGACCACCACCCTCGTCCACGCCCTGCACGAACGCGGCGCCCGCTACGGCCTGCAGACCATGTGCGAGGCGGGCGGTCTCGCCAACGCCATGATCCTGGAAGCGGTGTAACGCCTCGTCGGCATCGGCTCGGCGCGCGCTGTGCACCCGCTCAGCGCCCGCGCAGCCGGTGCCGCTTGCGCCAGGCCACCACCGCGCCCGCGAGCCCCGGCAGGGCGATGCAGGCCAACGCGATCAGGAAGGCGGGGGAGGTCGGCGTCGAGGCACGGGCGCCCGCGACGACGTAGGCGGCGGTGTTGGGGACCGAACCGAGCCCCGTCGCCAGCAGGAAGGGGAGCAGACCCATGCGGGACACGGCCGCGCAGTAGTTGGACGCCGCGAAGGGCACCCCCGGGAACAGCCGCATCGCCAGCATCGTCCGGAAACCGTGCCGGCTCAGCTGCCCGTCCGCGGCCTTCAGCCACTTGCCCCGCAGCAGCGGGCGCAGCGCCTCCTGGCCGAGGACCCGGCCGAGACAGAAGGCGACCCCGGCGCCGAGCACCGTCCCCGCCAGCGCGGAGGCCAGCCCCAGCTGCGAGCCGAACAGCGCGCCGGCCGCCAGGTTGAGCAGCGGGCGCGGCACGAAGGCGACCGTGCACAGCCCGTACGCCACCGCGTACGCGACGGCCGCCGCGGCGCCCCCGAGCTGAGGCGGCCAGCCGTTCGTCAGCAACTGCTGCGGCTGGAACAGCACCACCGTCGTCGCGGCCGAAACCAGCAGGGCGACGAGCAGGGAGAGCCGGGACCACGGCGACAGCAGCACTCTCGTCACACGCGCGGCGAAGCCGGTCGGCGCGACCGGTCCTGCGGCGGCGACGGCGAGTTCGGCGGCGGCGGTCCGGGGAGAGACCGTGGCGGTGCCCCCAGAGCGGGTGGTGGCATCGAGCATCCGGTGACACTAACCGACAAATGTGTGTGATCGCCGTATGGTGCGTCTCATGAGCGTCACAGCCCGGCCGATTCCGGACGCGCCGCACAGCGCCCTCGCCGACACGGTACTGGAGCGGATCACCCTCGAATACCCCGCCGCGGCCGACCCCGAGCGGGCCGTCGGACTCCGGGCGTACATGAAGGACGTGGCGCCGTTCCTGGGCATGACCTCGCCCGTTCGCCGCTCCCTGTCCCGCGCCGTGCTGGCAGGAGTGCCCCGCCCGGACGAGCCGGACTGCACCGCGGTCGCGCTGCGCTGCTGGCGGCTGCCCGAGCGCGAGTACCACTACTTCGCCGTCGACTACCTGCGCCGGTATGTGACGCACTGCTCGTCCGGATTCCTGCCCGTGGTGCGGCACCTGCTCACCACTGTCCCCTGGTGGGACACCGTCGACCTGCTCGCCGCACACGTCGTGGGGGGCCTGGTCACCGCCGACCGCGGCCTCACGGCCGACATGGACGCCTGGATCGATGACGAGGACCGCTGGCTGGTCCGCGCGGCCCTCCTCCACCAGCTGCGGTACAAGGAACGCACCGACACCGACCGGCTCTTCGGCTACTGCCTGCGCCGGTCCGGCCACGGCGACTTCTTCGTCCGCAAGGCCGTCGGCTGGTGCCTGCGCGAGTACGCCAGGACCGACCCGGACGCCGTGCGCGCCTTCGTGGCCGAGCACCGCGCCCGCCTCGCGCCGCTGTCCGCGCGGGAGGCGCTGCGGACCATCGGCCCGTAGCGCCGGAGCGGTACCGCTCTCGAACGGCCGTTCCATAAAAAACCATTCGACGTGCGACGAAGCGTCGGCGATGATCTGTCTCATGTTCCGGTACGCCTTCCACCTCGCAGCATCCGCGGTCGCGGATGCCCCGAAGGCTGCCGTCGCCCACTTCACCGCCGCAGTCGACGGCGCCCGAAGCTGACCCTCCCCGGATCGTCCGGCGGACCCCGCAGGGGGAGGGTCGGCCGGCCCCAGGGGTCCCCACCACCGCCACGAGGCTTCGAGGTACCGCCATGTCCAAGACGGCGTACGTCCGCACCAAACCGCATCTGAACATCGGCACGATGGGCCATGTCGACCACGGCAAGACCACCCTGACCGCCGCCATCACCAAGGTCCTCGCCGAGCGCGGGGCCGGCAGCACCACCCAGTACGTTTCGTTCGACCGCATCGACCGCGCCCCGGAGGAGGCGGCGCGCGGCATCACCATCAACATCGCGCACGTCGAGTACGAGACCGACACCCGGCACTACGCCCACGTCGACATGCCCGGCCACGCCGACTACGTCAAGAACATGGTCACCGGCGCCGCCCAGCTCGACGGGGCGATCCTCGTCGTCTCCGCGCTGGACGGGATCATGCCGCAGACCGCCGAACACGTGCTGCTCGCCCGGCAGGTGGGCGTCGACCACATCGTGGTCGCGCTCAACAAGGCCGACGCGGGTGACGAGGAGCTGACCGACCTGGTCGAGCTGGAGGTGCGCGAACTGCTCACCGCGCACGGCTACGGCGGCGACGCCGTGCCCGTCGTACGGGTCTCGGGGCTGAAGGCCCTGGAGGGCGACCCGCGGTGGACGGCCTCCGTCGAGGCGCTGCTCGACGCCGTGGACACGTACGTGCCCATGCCCGAGCGGTACCTGGACGCGCCGTTCCTGCTGCCGGTGGAGAACGTGCTCACCATCACCGGCCGCGGCACCGTCGTCACCGGCGCCGTCGAGCGCGGCACCGTGCGCGTCGGCGACCGGGTCGAGGTGCTCGGGGCGTCCGTCGAGACGGTCGTCACCGGCCTGGAGACCTTCGGCAAGCCGATGGAGGAGGCGCAGGCCGGGGACAACGTGGCGCTGCTGCTGCGCGGGGTCGCCCGCGACACGGTGCGCCGCGGGCAGGTGGTCGCCGCACCCGGCAGCGTCGTCCCCGCGCGGCGTTTCCGGGCCCGGGTGTACGTGCTCTCGGCGCGCGAGGGCGGGCGCTCGACACCGCTCACCACCGGATACCGGCCGCAGTTCTACATCCGCACCGCCGACGTGGTCGGCGACGTGGACCTCGGCGAGGAGGCCGTCGCCCGGCCCGGGGACACCGTCACCATGACGGTCGAGCTGGGACGGGACGTGCCGCTGGAGACGGGGCTCGGCTTCGCGATCCGCGAGGGCGGCCGCACCGTGGGGGCGGGGACCGTGACCGCGGTGGAGTGAGCGCGCCGGGGTGAGTGGGCCGGGCTGAGTGGGCCGGGCTGAGCCCGGTGGAGCGGGCGGCCCGCCGGGCACCGGCACAATGGGCGGGTGAACGAAGCCATACCCGTCAGCCGGGTCACCGACCACGGCACCGCCAAGCTCATGCCCGACGTCGACCGGGCCCGGGCCTGGCTGCTCACCGTGGACGGGGCGCCGCAGTCGTACGTCGACCTGGACGAGCCGGCGCACCTGGAGTTCGAGTACACGCGCCGGCTCGGCCACGTCCTGGACACGGTCGCCGAGCCGGGGCGCACGCTGGACGTCCTGCACCTGGGCGGCGGCGCGTTCACCCTGCCCCGGTACGTGGCCGCGACCCGGCCCGGCTCGCGGCAGGACGTCGTGGAGGCCGACCGGGGGCTGCTCGACCTGGTCGCCGAGCACCTGCCGCTGCCGCCGGGCGCGGGCATCACCGCCCACGGTGCCGATGCCCGCGCCTGGCTGGCGGCCGCCCCCGCGGACTCGGCCGACGTACTGGTCGCCGACGTCTTCGGGGGCTCACGCGTGCCCGCGCACCTGACGTCCCTCGGCTATGTGCGCGAGGCGGCCCGGGTTCTGCGCGCCGACGGCGTCTACGTGGCCAACCTGGCCGACGGGGCGCCGTTCGGCTTCCTGCGCGGCCAACTGGCCGGATTCGCCGCCTTCTTCGAGGAGCTGGCGCTGATCGCCGAACCGGGGGTGCTGCGCGGGCGCCGCTTCGGCAACGCGGTGCTCGTCGCCGCGCACCGGCCGCTGGACACCGCCGCGCTGGCCCGGCGCACCGCCGCCGACGCCTTCCCGGCCAGGGTCGAGCACGGGCCCGCCCTGCGGGACTTCGTCGGCGACGCCCGTCCGGTGCGGGACGAGGACGCCGTACCGTCGCCCGAGCCCCCGGCCGGGGCATTCGGCATCGGCTGAGCGACGCCGTCGGCCCGGTGCGCCTAGGACTCGGTCGGCGGTTCCTCGGTGAGGCGCACGGTGGCGAGGATCTTCTGGATCGTCGCCTCCGGGATCTCCTCCTTGACGCCCTTGGGGCCGTAGAGGTTCCAGGTGACGAAGTCGCCCGCGCCGTTCTTGAACGCGAAGGTGATCGCCTTGCCCTCGGTGTCGCACTTGCCCTTCTTGGGAGCGCCCTCCGAGTGCGCCGTGATGACACTCCCCTTGATGCCCGAAGCGGTGGTGTACGGCTTCGGCTTGCCGTACTTCACGCTCTTCTTGTCCGGCTCGGTGTAACCGCCGTAGATCCACCACGGCACCCGCGTCTCGGCCGCCTGGTCGGTGGTCTTGGCGCCGCTCTCGCCGCGGGTGCCCGTGGTGGCGAGGGCGGTGGTCTCCTTGCGGCCGTCCTTGTTCTCGTCGGTCGTGCACCACTCGGACTTCAGGTAGGCCGGAGCGGTGACCGTGGTGCGGTCGGTCTTCCCGTCCTCCTCCCACTCGAAGCCGACGCTGGTGTCGGTGCTGTCGATCTCCCATTCCGCGGGCACGTCGAACATGGTGCCGAAGCGCGGGTTGGCGACGACCTTCCAGCCGTCGACGGTGGCCTTCGCGCCCTCGCCCCCGCGCGGGTTCTCGTCGGCGCCCGACGCGCTGGGGTCGGCGGTGGGGGACTCGGACTTCTCCACGGTCGGGCTCGCGGACGTCTTCTTGTCCTTGCCGTCGTCCGCCTTGTCGTCCTTGTCGCCGCCGAGCACCAGGAAGCCGGTGACGCCCGCGGCCACGACCACGGCGAGGGACGCGACGATCGCGACCAGCTTCGTCCGGTTGCCGCCACCGCCACCACCGCCCGTGGCCGGCTGCGGAACGGTGGCCGGCTGCGGCGTGCTCCACTGCTGCTGCCCGTACGCGCCGGGCTGCTGCTGGTAGCCCGGCTGCTGATACGGATTCGGCTGCTGGTACCCCGGCTGCTGGTACGGATTGTTCTGCGGGTTCTGCTCGCCCCCGGGCGGCTGCTGTCCTGGCCACATGAGCAGTCACCCTAATGCCGCCCAGGAAACGATTCGGTCACCGACCCTTGTCAGGGACGTACCGAAACCCGGAAACCTAGGGCCTGTCCGACGGCGTGTACTCCCTGACGGTGGCCAGAATCCTGCGCACGGTGGCGTCGGTCACCTCGTCGGCGACGCCCGCGGCGCCGAAGAACGACCACGACACGAAGTCGCCGTCGGCGGACTTGAAGGCGAAGGTGGTCGCCTTGCCGTTCACGTCGCACTTGCCCTTCTTCGCCACCCCGGCCGACCGGGAGGTGGCCAGGCTGCCCTCGATGCCGGAGTCGGTGGTGAAGGGCGTCACCGTCCCCGTCGAGACCTTGTCCCGGTCCGGCTGGGCGAAGGCCCCGTAGACCCAGGTCGCGGAGTCGGCCCTGGCGATCTCCCCGGTGCTCCGGGCGCCGTTGTTGCCGCGGGTGCCCGCACTGGCCAGGGGCGTGTACTCGACCGAGCCGTCCCGGTCGCCGTCCGACCCGCACCACTTCTCCTTCAGGACGGCGGGGGCCTTCATGGCGACCAGGGGCTTCTCGTCGGGGTCGTCGTCCTCGGCGACGTAGGTCACCCAGTCGCGGGACTGCGGCACCCAGGACGCCGGTACGTCGAAGGCGAGGCCGAGGTCGGGATTGGCCACGACGGTCCAGCCCTCGACGGTGGCCTTCGGGGCGCCGTCCCCGCCGCGCGGGTCGTCGGCGGGGGAGGCGGACGGTGCGGAGACGGACGGAGCGGAGGCGGTGGGGCCGGGCCGCGCCCCGTCGTCCTCGCCGCCGCCCAGGAGCACCGCCCCGGTCACCGCGGCGGCGACCACCACGACCGCGGCCGCGACGATCACCACCACCTTCGTACGGCCGTGGCCGGGCCCCCGGCCGGCCGGTCCGCCGGCCGGTCCGCCGGCCGGTCCGCCGGCCGGTCCGCCGGACGCGACGGCGGGGGCGTTCCAGGGCGCGGGCTGCTGCTGTCCCGGGTGCGGCTGCTGCTGGTAACCGGGCTGCCGGTACGGGTTGGGGTGCCGTGGGTCCGGTCCGCCGGTGGATGACTGCTCTCCTGGCCACATGGGCGCACAGCTTACGGCGATCTTCACGGGTGCCTGGCCCTGGAAGCTACTCGCGGGTAACCTGCCTTCATGAGCGCAGATCAGATGTCGATCGGCGAGTTGCTCGCCGCCACCGTGCCGATGGTCCGGACCCTGAACCTCGAGTACCTGGAGACCACTCCGGAGAAGGCCGTCCTGGCCCTCCCGGACCAGAGCGAGTACCGCAACCACGTCGGCGGACCGCACGCCGGAGCCATGTTCACGCTGGGCGAGTCGGCCAGCGGCGCGATCGTGCTGGCCGCCTTCGGCGACCAGCTCTCCCGGGCCGTGCCGCTGCCGGTCACCGCGGAGATCGCCTTCAAGAAGATCGCGCTCGGCCCGGTCACCGCCACCGCGACCCTCGGCCGTCCCGCCGCGGAGGTCGTCGCCGAACTGGACGCGGGCAGCCGGCCCGAGTTCCCCGTGAGCGTCGCCATCCGGCGCGAGGACGGAGCCGTCACCGGTGAGATGACCGTCATATGGACCCTGCGACCCAACGGCTGACCCCCGCCGACCCGGTACGCTTCCCGGTGCGCCTTGATCGAGGCGCACCGGGAACAGGGATCGGGTTCGCGAAGCGGAGGGTGGGGCGTTGCACGTCCAGGAATGGCTCGACACGGTGCCCGCGGCGGCCGTCTACGCCGTCGTCGGACTCGTCATCGGTCTGGAGAGCCTGGGCATTCCGTTGCCCGGTGAGATCATTCTGGTGTCGGCGGCCCTGCTGTCGTCGCAGCACGGCGGGATCGACCCGCTGGTCCTCGGCGCCTGCGCCAGCGCGGGCGCGGTGATCGGCGACTCCATCGGGTACGCCATCGGCCGCAAGGGCGGCCGGCCCCTGCTGGCCTGGCTGGGCGGAAAGTTCCCCAGGCACTTCGGCGAGGGGCATGTCGCCACCGCCGAGCGGTCCTTCCAGAAGTGGGGCATGTGGGCCGTGTTCTTCGGCCGCTTCGTCGCCCTGCTGCGGATCTTCGCGGGCCCGCTGGCCGGTGTGCTGCGGATGCCGTACTGGAAGTTCCTGATCGCCAACGTCCTCGGCGGCATCGTCTGGGCGGGCGGCACCACCGCCGTCATCTACTACGTCGGTGTCGTCGCGGAGGACTGGCTCAAGCGCTTCTCGTGGCTCGGCCTGGTGGTGGCGGTCCTGATCGGCATCGCGTCCATGCTGATCGTCAAGCGCAGGGCGGGCAAGGCCCAGCAGACGCCCGAGCCGGTCGCCGCCGGGGAGTGAGGCGCCCCCCAAAGGGGCGCGGGGGACTGCGCGACCAGCCACGGACGGCCCGCAGACGGCGTCTCAGCGAACCTCCCCCACCGCATCCCGATGCTGCCCGGCCAGCGCCGCGTACATCGTGCCGTTCAGCGTGACCCCCTGACGCTCCTCCTCCGTCAGCTCCCGCTTCACCTTCGCCGGCACCCCCGCGACCAGCGACCCCGGCGGCACCCGCATCCCCTGCGGGACCAGCGCCTGGGCGGCGACCAGTGAACCGGCGCCGATCACCGCGCCGTTGAGCACCGTGGCACCCATGCCGATCAGGCAGTCGTCCTCGACGGTGGCGCCGTGCACCACGGCGTTGTGACCGATGGAGACGCGCTCGCCGACGGTGACGGGGAAACCGGGGTCGGCGTGGAGCGTGCAGTTGTCCTGGACGTTGCTGTCCGCGCCGACGGAGATCCGCTCGACGTCGCCGCGCAGCACCGCGCCGTACCAGACGCTCGCCCCGGCGTGCAGTGTCACGTCCCCGACGACCGAGGCGGTCGGCGCCACGAAGACCTCCGCGTCCACCTTCGGGTCCTTGCCACCGATGCCCGTGATCAGCGCCTTCTGCGTCATCTCCGCCTCCTGCTCGGGTGTTGTACGGCACCGTACGCCACCCGGTGGGGTGAAGATCACAGCACGGCGCGGTCCTGGCCGCCGCGCGCGCGGTCTACCGTGAGCGGGTGCCCCACCGCAAGAACACGTTCTCGTCCTGGCGGAGCCGCCTCGCCCAGAAGGCCGTCCACGCGGGCTGGGCCTGGGTGCAGCGCACCGGTTCCGTCACCGCCGCGCACCCGGGGCGGTTCCGGTTCGGCGCGCTGGGCACGGGCACCCGGCTCGCCTTCCCGCTCGGCACGGTCTTCGGCGAGCCCTGGATCCAGGTCGGCGCGCACTGCATCATCGGCGAGCAGGTCACGCTGACCGCCGGGCTCATGCCCGACCTCGACCTCGGACCGGAACCGATCCTGCGCATCGGCGACGGGGTCGTCCTCGGCCGCGGCAGCCACGTCATCGCGGACACCACCGTCACCATCGGCAGCGACTGCTACTTCGGCCCGTACGTCTACGTCACCTCCACCAACCACTCCTACGACGACCCGCACCAGCCCATCGGCAAGCAGTGGCCGCGGATGGACCCGGTGGAGATCGGCCCCGGCTGCTGGATCGGCACGGGCGCGGTGATCCTGCCCGGCGCCCGGATCGGACGGAACGTGGTCGTGGCCGCCGGTGCCGTGGTCCGGGGCGCGGTCCCCGACCACGCCGTGGTGGCGGGCGCCCCCGCCCGCGTCGTACGGCGCTGGACACCGGCCGAGGGCTGGCAGCCGCCGCTGCGGACCCCGGCCCCGGTGCCGATTCCCGACGGGATCACGCCGGGGCAGCTGCGGGAGCTGTCGAAGCTGGACGACGAGGCGGTGGCCCGTCTCGCCGAACTGGACGACCCGGAGCGGGCGGCGGGCAGGCTCGCCGAACCGGCCGCGGAGGGCTGAACGGGCGCGAGTGCCGGGCGGGCGCCGGGCTCAGCCCGTCGCCAGCAGCAGCGTGCCCACCAGCGCGAGGCCCGCGCCGGCCGCCTGCACGGCACGCAGCCGTTCGCTCAGGAATCCCCGCGCGGCCAGGGCGGTCACCACCGGGTAGAGGGAGGCCAGGACGGCGGCGACCGTGACCGGGCCGTGCTGGGCGGCGATCGAGTACGTGCCGTTGGCCGCGACGTCGGCGAGGCCGACGAAGGCCAGCGCGGGCAGCGTGGTGAGGGGGAGGCCCTGCTCGGGCAGGGCGGGGGCGCCGCGCCGCACGGACAGCCACAGCGCCGCTCCGCCCGCGGCGACGTTGGTGGCGCGCTGGACGAACAGGGCGAGGAAGAGACCGGTGAGCGTGGTCGACGCCTCGGCGATGAGGGCCATCACCGCGCCGAAGCCCATCGCGGCGACGAGCGTGAGGACGACGGCCCGCCGCTGCACGGGCGCGCCCCTCAGCTGGGGACCTCCGGCGAGCACGACCCCGGCGACGGCGACCAGGACGCCCGCGAGCTGCGGCAGTCCGGGCCGCTCGCCCAGGACGAGGCCCACGGTCACCGGGACGGCCACGCCGAGCGAACCGAGCGGCGAGACGACCCCCCATCGGGCCCATGGCCAATGCCTTGTAGAACGCGAGCATCGCCATCGGCCCGACCAGCCCCGCCGCGACCGCGAACCACAGGTGCGGCGACGCCTCGCTCCAGGCGCCGGTCGCGGCCACGATCACACCGAGGACCGCGACCGCGATCGACTGCGAGACGACGACCACCGTGAGCGCCGGGGTGCGCCGGGTCAGCACCCCGCCGCCGAAGTCGGCCAGGCCCCACAGGGCGCTGGTGGCCAGGGCGAACAGCGCTGTCATGATCCGGTCGCCTCGCAGTACAGTTCGGTGGACCTTCGGGTGCAGCAGACCATAGTTCAATCTGCTGCACCGTGTAATCCAAAATAATGCACGCATCTGTACGAGTCCCTGGACGGAACGTGGCGGACCTCGACCTCCTGACCCAGTCCCTGGCGCGCAACGTCAAGCGCTGGCGCGGCGAACGCGGCTTCACCCTGGAGGCGCTGGCGGCGCGCGCCGGGGTCAGCCGCGGCATGCTCATCCAGATCGAGCAGGCCCGCACCAACCCCAGCCTCGGTACCGTCGTGAAGATCGGCGACGCCCTCGGCGTCAGCATCACCACCCTGCTCGACTGGGAACAGGGGCCCGCGGTCCGCGTCGTCCCCGCCGACGAGGCCGTCCGCCTCTGGCACACCGACGCCGGCAGCTTCAGCCGGCTGCTCGCCGGGGTGGAGGCGCCCGGCCCGCTGGAGATGTGGGAATGGCGGCTGATGCCGGGCGAGAGCAGCCTCTCCGACCCGCACCCCACCGGCACCGTCGAGCTGGTGCACGTCACCTCCGGTGAACTCGCCCTCACCGTCGACGGGGTGACCCACCGCGTGCCCACGGGCGCGAGCGCCTCCTTCGAGTCCGACACCCCGCACACGTACGGCAACGAGGGTGACGCGCCGATGGAGATGATCATGGCCGTCTCGGTGCCGCCCGTCCGCTGAGACGGCCGCTCACCGGGGCTCAGGCGGTTGTTAGCGTGCCGCCATGCACGCACCCATCGGGAACTTCGACAGCGCCGCGCCCGCCCCGGACCGCCTCGACGCACTGACCCGCCCGGTCGCCGACGCCGTACGCCACTGGAGCGGCACCGTACCCGCCGACCAGATCCTCTACGTCGACACCGAACCGGACTGGGCCGACACCGCCACCTTCGTCGAGCACTACGGCCGTGAGCTGCTCGAACAGTCCGCCAACTGCGTGGTGGTCACCGGCAAGCGCGGCGGCGGCACGACGCTCGCCGCCTGCGTGGTCCTCTCCACCACCAGGGTCGACGTCAACGGCGTCGTGCGCCGTCGCCTCGGGGCGCGCAAGGCCTCCTTCGCGCCGATGGACACGGCCACCGGGGAGACCGGCATGGAGTACGGCGGCATCACCCCGGTCGGCCTGCCCGCCGGGTGGCCCGTGCTGGTGGACTCGGCCGTCGTCGACCTGCCGTACGTCCTCGTCGGCAGCGGACGCAGGCGCGGCAAGCTGCTCGTGCCGGGCAAGGCCTTCGCGGAGCTGCCCGGCGCCGAGGTGCTGGAAGGACTGGGCGTCGCCTGACCCGTCACGCGGGGGCGTGGTGGGCGAGCGCCAGGTGCGGATCCGCCTCGCCCGGGCACGGCGCCGGATCGGCGTGGACCAGGGCGGCGGAGAGCCGCGGCACCGCGTGCAGCAGGGCGTGTTCGGCCGCCACGGCGATGCGGTGGGCCTCGCGGACCGTCGCCTCGCCGTCCACCACCAGCGCCACCTCGGCGCGCAGCCGGTGCCCGATCCAGCGCAGGCGCAGCTCGCCCACCCCGCGCACGCCGGGGACCTCGCCCAGTACGCGTTCGGCCCGGTCCACCAGCGCCGGGTCGACGGCGTCCATCAGCCGCCGGAACACCTCGCGCGCCGCGTCCCGCAGGACGAGCACGATCGCGGCCGTGATCGCCAGCCCCACGACCGGGTCGGCGAGCCGCCACCCCAGTGCCGCGCCGCCGGCGCCCAGCAGTACGGCCAGGGACGTGTACCCGTCCGTGCGGGCGTGCAGACCGTCGGCCACCAGCGCGGCGGAGCCGATCTCCCGGCCCACGCGGATCCGGTGGCGGGCCACCCACTCGTTGCCGGCGAAACCGGCCAGGGCGGCCACGGCCACCGCCGGGACGTGTGCGACCGGGCGCGGGTCGAGCAGCCGGTCGACCGCCGTCCACGCCGCGAAGACGGCGGACGCGGCGATGGTCAGCACGATCACGATGCCCGCCAGATCCTCCGCCCGCCCGTAGCCGTAGGTGAAACGCCGGGTCGCCGCGCGCCGGCCGAGGACGAAGGCGATGGCCAGGGGTACGGCGGTCAGCGCGTCCGCGGTGTTGTGCACCGTGTCCCCGAGCAGCGCCACCGATCCGGAGGCCACGACCACGGCCGCCTGTGCCAGCGCCGTCGCGCCGAGCACCGCCAGCGACACCCACAGCGCGCGCAGCCCGCGGGCCGAGGCCTCCAGGGCCGGGTCCAGCTTGTCGGCGCTCTCGTGGGAGTGGGGTGTGAGCCGGTGGGCGAGGAGGTGCGCGAACCGGCGCCACCGGGCCGCGGGGGAGCGGTCGCGGTGAGCGTGTGCGTCCTGTGAGCGATCGTGGTGGTCGCGATGGTGGTGAGCGTGATGGTGCCGGTGCGGGTCGCTCATGGGTGCCCCTTCCGGTGCTCGGTGCTCGGTGCCGGGTGCCTTCCGGCGTCCGGTGTGTCGGTGCGACGGGTGGACGCGTGCCGTCCGTCCCGCCATTATGTGCGTATGAGCGCACGCATGCACCTGTCACCTGCGGACGATGCGCACCCGCGCACACCGGGCGAGGAGCAGTTCGCCCTGGCCGCCGAGATCCTCGCGCTGCTCGGCGACCGCACCCGCCTGACCCTGCTGCACGCCCTGACCGGCGGCGAGGCCGACGTCACCACCCTCACCGAGGCCTGCGGGGCGGCCCGCCCGGCGGTCAGCCAGCACCTGGCCCGGCTGCGCCTCGCGGGGCTGGTCGGCACCCGCAAGGAGGGGCGCCGGGTCGTGTACTCCCTGCGCGACGGACATCTGCGCCGCCTGGTCGACGAGGCGCTGAACGTGGCCGACCACCGGCTCGGCGACCGGCCGCTCCACGACTGAGCTACCTGCCGTCCCGGCTGCCCGGGAGCTCAGCCGGTCGTCCGCACGCCGAGGTACCGCTCGGCGAACTCCGCCGCCGCGGCCGGTGAGGAGAACAGGCGCCGCAGCCGGGCCAGCGCGGCACCCGCGCGGTAGGGGTCCCCCGACGCCGTGCCGTGGTACATCTCCGCGAGCCACTGGGAGAACTCCTGGTAGTCCCACACCCGGGCGAGACACGCGTCCGAGTAGCCGGCCAGTGCGGAGTCGTCACCCTTCGTCAGGGCCGCGACCAGCCCGTCGCCGAGCAGGAAGGCGTCGTGCAGGGCGAGGTTCAGCCCTTTGGCGGCGATGGGCGCGGTCAGGTGGGCCGCGTCCCCGGCCAGGAAGAGCCGCCCGAAGGCCATCGGCTCGACCACGTAACTGTGCATGTCGAGCACGCGCTTCTCGATCAGCCGCCCCTCCGTGAGCGGCGGTGCGCCCGCCGCGCCGAGCCGTTCCCGAAGCTCGGCCCAGACCCGCTCGTGCGGCCAGTTCTCCGGGGAGTCGCCCGGCGGACACTGGAGGTAGTAGCGGGTCACCTCGGGGCTGCGCGCCATGTGCCCGGCGAAGCCGCGCGGATGCATGCCGAACACCACGCAGTCCGAGGACGGCGGGGCCTCGGCCAGCAGCGCCAGCCAGCCGACGCCGTAGTCGTGACGGGCGAGGCGGACCCGCCCGGCGGGCAGCGACGCGCGGGTCACGCCGCGGGCACCGTCGCACCCCGCGACGAAGTCCGCCTCCACGACCCGGCGTTCACCGGAATCGGGGCACACGTACGACACCGCCGGCCGGGCTGACCCGGTGCCGTGCAGACGCACGTCCCGGACACCGAACCGGATCTCCCCGCCACGCACGTCCGCGTACTCCCGGACCAGGTCCGTCACCAGGAACTGCTGCGGATAGACGAAGTGGTGGCGCCCCGTCAGTCCGGTGTACCCGAAGCGGTACCGCTCCCCGGCGAACCGGAACTCGCACTCGGTGTGGGCCTGCGCCCGCTCCAGCAGGGTCCGTGCCAGTCCGCGCCGTGCCAGCCCGCGCACGGCCCACTCCTCGATGACACCCGCCCGCGGCCGGTGCTCGACGACTTCGCGGGTCGCGGTCTCCAGCACCAGACAGCCGACACCCGCCGCGCGCAGGATGCTGCCGACGGTCAGCCCGGCCGGACCCGCGCCCACCACGACGACTGAAATGCCTCGCGGCGCAGCGGAGTCGGGATGGCGGGAGGGTGCGGTCACGCGGACATTATGTCGGCGGCGCACGGGCCACCGGAACGGTCGCGACGGCCCGCCCCGCGGGAAAACACCTGGCGGGCCCCGACCGGCGGGGCTATGCTCCCCGCGATGACTACTCCTCCTGTCGGCAGATTGGGGGACCCGTCCGCGCAAGGTGAGTGCTGATGGCCACTCACCTCGTGAACGGGGACTCCGACTCCCGCCTTTCCTTCTGGCAGCGCGTGCGCGAGTTCGCCGTGCCGCCGTCCATGATCGAGACCGCGACCGCGCGCCGCCGTGCCGGGGACTGGGCGGGCGCGTGCGCCGCCGCGGCCGTCGACGTCGACCTCGACCTGCGCTCCGTGGCCCGCACCCACGGCCGCTCCCTCGCCTCCCGGCTCCGCACCGACCTGCGGCACCTCGCTCCCGACCTGCTGCGCTGGCACATGCCGAGGATCGCCCCGGACGGACTCCTGCGCCCGGGCCTCACGCTCACCCTGGCCCGGTACGCCACCGAGGGCCGCGACGGCGTACGGCCGGTGCATCTCGTCGTCCGTACCCCGCCCGCCCGGGCGGACGGCGGTCAGCGCGTCAGCCTGGCCCTGTGGGACGGCTCGGGCACGGACGCCGGTCCCGCCCGGCACCCGCATCCCCGGCCGAGCAGGCGCTTCCGGCTCGACCTGCACCGTCACCTGTGGGACGCGCGCCGAACCGATGAGCTGCGCGTGCGCTCGGGCGCCGACCTGCCGCCGTCCGCCGACGGCCCGCCCGGCACCGCGGGCCCGTGGGGAGCGGTGCCGCCGGAGCTGCGCCGCGCCGTGGGCCGGTGGGAGGCCGAGGCACGGATCCTGCTCCGGGCCGAGGACACCGGCGGCGCGACGGTCGTCGTACGGGTCGGGTCCGGACAGCGGCTCGCCCTGGAACTGGACGCGGACGAACCCCCCTCGGCCACGGTGCCGCGCATCGTCGCGGTGCCCACCGGCGGTGCCGTCTCCGCGCTGCCGGTGCTCCCCGACGCGTCCACCTGGGTACTGCCCGACCTGGAACTGGTGCGCGCCGGTGCGATCGAGACCCATCGGCTGCACCCGCTGGTCGCCTCCGCACTGGTACCGGGCCAGGTGCCGGGTGCCCGGCACCGGACACCGGACCCGGTCGCGGGGCCGCGGGTGGTGGACTGCCGGGGAGCCATGCACCGGATCGGCCTCGTCGACGGGGTGCTGGCGGCGCTGGACCACGATCCGGCCGAGATCCGGCGGGAGGAACTGCTCGCCGCGCTGACCGGCACGCCGCTGCCCTGCTTCCAGGTCATCGACGAGGCACACCGGCGTCCGGAGTGCCTCCCCGACATCCGCGAACGCCTCAACCACGGGGACACCGCCGGTGCCCTCGCCGCCGTCGAGGCCCTGCTGGGACCCGCTGCCCGCCTGCGCGACGGAGACCTGCGGGACGACCTGGCGGCCGCCGCGCTGCGGCGGGTCGCCCACGGACTGTTCCGCGCGGGCCTCGACGAGCCCGCTCCGGGACGCGTCGCCCCGGACCCGCACCGGCCCCGCGAGGGCCGCTCCCGCCCGCGCCACGCGACGTTCGACTGACCCCGGGGACCGCGGACGCCCTGGCCGCACCGGCCCCTCCGCGCCGAACCCCTCCCACGACCGACTGCCCTCGCTACCGACCCCCAGGTGATGACAAATGACGACATGTGCTCCCGCCGTTCCCGCCCAGCTCGACGTCGCCGGTGACCTGCTGGCGCTGCTGCGCGACACGACCACCGAACCCAGGCCCGACATCCAACTGGAGGCACTCACCCTGGCCGTGGCAGCCGACCTCCCCGTGCTGCTCTGGGGAGAGCCGGGGATCGGCAAGACCGCGGTCCTCACACAGCTCGCCACCGCCCTGGATCTCCCGCTCACCACCGTGATCGCCAGCGTGCACGAGCCGTCCGACTTCTCCGGGCTGCCCGTCGTCGGCGACGACCCCGCCGAACAGGGCGTTCCGATGGCCCCGCCGGACTGGGCCGTGCGCCTGGTGCGGGCCGGCCGGGGGCTGCTGTTCCTCGACGAGCTGTCCACCGCGCCGCCCGCCGTACAGGCGGCGCTGCTCCGGCTCGTCCTGGAACGCCGGATCGGCGCGCTCCGGCTGCCGCCCGGCGTCAGGATCGTGGCCGCCGCCAACCCGCGGTCCTCGGCTGCCGACGGCTGGGAGCTGAGCCCGCCCCTGGCCAACCGGTTCGTCCATCTCCAGTGGACCCACGACCAGGGCGTCGTCGTACGGGGCCTCGGCGGCACCTGGCCGCGGGCTGCCCTGCCGAGCCTCGACCCGGGCGGGCTGGACGGAGCGGTGCGTTACGCGCGCCGCGCGGTGTGCGCGTTCCTCACCGCCCGCCCCGGCCTCGTGCACCGGCTGCCCAGTGGTGAGACACGCCGGGGCGGTGCCTGGCCGTCGCCCCGGAGCTGGGAGATGACCCTGTGCCTGATCGCCTTCGCGACCGCGGCCCGCTCGTCCAGGGAAGTACTCTCCCTGCTGGTGCGGGGGACGGTGGGGGACGGTCCCGGCCTCGAACTGATGGCGAGCCTGGACCGGATGGACCTCCCGGACCCGGAGACCCTGCTCGCCGACCCGGCGGGTGCCGTACTGCCCGAACGGGGAGACCTCCGGCAGGCCGTGCTGGACGGGGTGGTGGCCGCCGTGCGCAAACGGCCGGAGAAGTCCCGGTGGGACTCGGCGTGGGCGCTGCTGGCCCGGGCGATGGAGACCGGCGCCCCGGACGTCGTGGTCGTGCCGGCGACGACCCTCGCCACGCTGCGGCAGCAGGACTGGGACATCCCTGCCTCGATCGAGCGGCTCGCCGGGGCCATGTCCCTCTCACGGCGCGCGGACCGCGCGGCCGACCGCGCGACGGCACGGCTCGCGGGTACCGCGAGGACGAGCGGATGAAGCGGATGAAGCCGATGAGATCAGCGAAGCCGCCGAAGCCGATGAAGCCGATGAAGCCGCCGAAGCCGATGAAGCCGCTGAACCCGACGAGGCAGATGAACCCGACGAAGCCGACGCCGAGCCCGGTGACGGCCGAGCCCGACCGGGTACGGGTCGACCTCGACAAGCTCTTCGCCGCCCGGTTGCAGGCCGCCCGGGCCCGGCCCTATCTGGCGACGGCGCTGTTCGCCCTGCACGTCGTCCCGTCGCGCAGGGTGCCGACGATGGCCGTCGACCGGTACTGGCGGTGCTACGTCTCGCCCGTCTTCGTGGACCGCACGCCCGTGGAGGAACTGGCCGGGGTCTGGGTGCACGAGGTCTCGCACCTCCTGCGCGACCACCACGGGCGCAGCGACCGGGTGGCCCGCGAGCGCGGGCTGACCGGCCCCTCGGAACGGCTGCGGATGAACATCGCCGCGGACTGCGAGATCAACGACGACGTGTTCGGCGACGGACTGGTCCGTCCGGAGGGCGTGGTCGATCCGGCGTTCCTGCAACTGCCCGAGGGGCAGCTCATGGAGGAGTACCTGAGTCTGTTCCGGCTCGGGCGGCTCACCGAGGGCCTGGCCTGGCTGGACTGCGGCAGCGGTGCCGACGGCCTCGACAGGGAGTGGGACCTCGGCCCGGACGGTGCGGACGGCCTCAGCGAGCAGGAACGGGACGCGGTGCGCTTCCGGGTGGCCCGCGGCATCAACGCCGCCCCGGGGAGCGCCCCGAAGGGCTGGCGGCGATGGGCGGAGAAGGTGTTCCATCCGCCGCAGCCCTGGCGTCAGCTGCTGGGAGCGGCGGTCCGTTCGGCGACCTCCTCGGGCGGCGCGGGCGAGGACTACACGTACGGCCGGCCGTCGCGCCGCTCGGCCGGAACACCCGCAGTGGTGCTGCCCAGCCTGCGGCGCAGACCGCCCCGGGTCGCCGTGGTCGTCGACACCTCCGGATCGGTCAGCGACGCCGAACTGGGCAGCGCCCTCCTGGAGGTCGCGGCGATCGCCCGTGCCGTCGGCGGCCGACGCGACCTGGTCAGCGTGGTGCCCTGCGACGCGGCGGCCCGCCTCGCGCACTCGCTGTGCCGGGAGGAGGGGATCGAGCTGGTGGGCGGCGGCGGCACGGACCTGCGCACCGGCTTCGCCAAGGCACTCGGGGCACGCCCCGCGCCGGACGCCGTCGTGGTGCTGACCGACGGGCAGACGCCCTGGCCGGACACGCGGCCGGCGTGCCGGACGGTGGTGGGCCTGTTCCCCCGGGAGCGGACCGGCGGCTCCTGGAACGAGGACGACCCCGAGTACGTCCCCGACGCACCACCCGACTGGGCCCGCGTGGTGGTCATCCAGTCGGGTCCGGACGCCGGCCGGTGAGCCCCGGCGCGCTCAGCCCAGCCGCGGGATCTCGATCGCCGGGCACCGGTCCATCACCATGGCAAGGCCCGCGTCCCGGGTCCGCCCGTACGCCGCCTCGTCGACCACACCGAGCTGGAACCAGACCGCCCGGGCGCCCTTGGCGACCGCCTCGTCGGCGACCGCTCCGGCCAGGTCGCTGTTGACGAAGACGTCGACGACGTCCACGTCGAACGGGATCTCCGCGAGCGACGCGTATCCCTGCTCCCCGTGCACCGACTCCGCCTTGGGGTGTACGGGGACGACGCGCTTGCCGAAGCGCTGCAGCACCTCGGCCACGCCGTACGCCGCGCGCTGCCGGTTGTTCGACAGGCCGACCACGGCCCAGGTGTCGCCCAGCTCGGTGAGGATCTTGCGGACGGTTGCCTCGTCGCCGTACACCGGCGGCCTCCTCGTGCTCCCGGGCGGCCCGCGGGTCGGGCCACCCGTTCGGCACAACGGACGGCGACGTGCCGGGATTCCCCCACGGCCGGAGGGGTGCGGCGAGCGCGCCCCTGTGCGCCACCGCGTCGCCGCGCCTACGCTCGCCTCGTGCTGCGCATCATCGACGCCCGGACCGGAGAACCCGCCCCCGCCGCCCCCGCCCGACGGGCGCCGACCCGTGTCGAGGCGCACGTGCCGGGGCATGACGCCACCGCGCTGCGCGTGCTGCTGGTCGCGGACCTCCTGGTGCGCGTCCTGGAACTCGACAGCACGCCCGCGTGGGCCGTGCTGACCGGCGCGGCGGAGCGGGACGGGCCGCGCAAGGATGCCGCCGCCCTCGGCGTCCGGCCCTTCGACGACGGTACGGCCGGCCCCGGGCCCGGACCGGGCAGCGGGCAGAGCGTCCGCGTCGTGAGCGCAGGAGAGGATGCGGGCGAGGGCGAGGGCGGGGACGCACCGGGCGTGGCCACGGTCGCCGTCGCCTCCGTCCACCCGGCCGTTCCCGACCTCGCCGATCCCGACGCCGTGCGCCTCGCCCTGCTGGAACGGCACCACCACGCGCCCGTGGAGCTCGACGCGACCGCGCTGGACGAGGCCCGCGCCACCCTCGCGGGGCTGCGCGGGGCGGTCGCCGACTGGGCCCGGCAGCCCTCGCGGCCGGTCCCGGGAGAGCTGCGCGACCGGCTGCGGGCGGCCTGGGAGGACGACCTGGACGCCCCCGGCGTACTGCGCGTCCTGCGCCGGGTGGCGACCGACCCGGACCTTCCGGACGGAGCCCGGTTCGAGACCTTCGCGTACGCCGACCGGTTCCTCGGCCTCCACCTCACCCGCGACGTCGGGTCCCCGCCGTGACCGGGGGCGCCGCCCTGGGCCCGGCCGACGCCCCCGGGGAGCGCGGCACGGCGAGCGCATAGGCTGGCCGGATGCAGGACGAGTACCGCACGGTCGCCCGCGCGGGTGTGCACGAAACCGAGATCAACCGCTCGCGCTTCCTGTGCTCCCTCGCCCCGGCCGCCACCGAACAGGACGCCCAGGCGTTCGTCGCGGGCGTGCGCAAGGAGCACGCGGACGCCACCCACAACTGCTGGGCGTACGTCATCGGCGCCGACGCCGGGGTCCAGAAGGCGAGCGACGACGGCGAGCCGGGCGGCACCGCGGGCGTCCCGATGCTCCAGATGCTGCTGCGCCGCGACATGCGGTACGTCGTCGCCGTCGTCACCCGCTACTACGGCGGCGTCAAGCTCGGCGCGGGCGGCCTCATCCGCGCCTACGGCGGCGCGGTCGGCGAAGCCCTGGACGACCTCGGCACCCTCACCCGGCGCCGGTTCCGCCTGGTCACCGTGACCGTCGACCACCACCGGGCCGGCAAGCTCCAGAACGACCTGCGCACCGCGGGCCGCGCGGTGCGCGACGTGCGGTACGCCGAGGCCGTCACCATCGAGGTCGGTCTGCCGGAGGCCGACGTGGACACCTTCCGCTCCTGGCTCGCCGACGCCACTGCCGGATCGGCCGGGTTCGAACTGGGCGGAGAGGCCTACGGCGACGCCTGACGAGACGGAGCGAGCAGCCCGGCCGGTCCGTTGGGGGTCTGTCGGCGGACGGCGCCGGCGACGGGTTCGCGGCCCCGGGTGACTTCGAGGATCCGGCGGCGGATCCGTCGGGTGCGGACGAGTTCGGCGAGGTTGGCTGCCGCGTCGTCACGGGTGATGTCGGTGTGGACCAGGGGGGGGAGGGCTGATGGACCTCGGCGGGCAGACGCGCGACGGCGAACTGCGGCTGGAGCCCACCGCTCCCGACCGCCGGCGACCACAAGGGCCAGTGGTGAAGCAGGGGCCGGCAGGCGCTAGCGTGGTGGGGCCGGCCCGGGGCCCCCGTGCCGGGCTTGTGCCGGTTTCCGGTGTTACTCAGAGAAATATGCTGGTCAGGGCCCATTCATGAGATTGCTGCACACGTCCGACTGGCACCTCGGCCGGGCGTTCCACCGGGTGAACATGCTCGGCGCCCAGGCAGGGTTCGTCGGCCACCTCGTCGAGACCGTGCACGAGCACTCCGTCGACGCCGTGGTCGTGTCGGGAGACGTGTACGACCGCGCGGTGCCGCCGCTCGCCGCCGTCGAGCTGTTCGACGACGCCCTGCACCGCCTCGCCGGGCTCGGCGTGCCGACCGTGATGATCTCCGGCAACCACGACTCGGCCCGACGCCTCGGGGTCGGCGCCGGGCTCATCGACCGCGCCGGCATCCACCTGCGCACCGACCCGGCGGGCTGCGGCACCCCGGTGGTGCTGGGCGACGCCCACGGGGACGTGGCCTTCTACGGGCTGCCGTATCTCGAACCGGCGCTGGTCAAGACCGAGTTCGGCGTGGAGAAGGCGGGGCACGAGGCCGTGCTCGCCGCCGCCATGGACCGGGTGCGCGCCGACCTCGCCACGCGCGCGGCGGGCACCCGGTCCGTCGTCCTCGCGCACGCCTTCGTCACCGGCGGTGAGCAGAGCGACAGCGAGCGGGACATCACCGTCGGCGGGGTCGCCGCCGTGCCCGCCGGTGTCTTCGACGGCGTGGACTACGTCGCGCTGGGGCATCTGCACGGCTGCCAGACCCTCACCGAGCGCGTCCGCTACTCCGGCTCCCCACTGCCGTACTCCTTCTCGGAGCACCGGCACCGCAAGAGCATGTGGCTCGTCGATCTGGGCGCCGACGGGTCGGTCACGGCCGAGCGGATCGACTGCCCGGTGCCGCGCGCGCTGGCCCGGCTGCGCGGCACGCTGGCGGACCTGCTCGCCGACCCGGAGCTGACCCCGCACGAGGACGCGTGGGTCGAGGCGACCCTCACCGACCCGGTCCGCCCCGACGAGCCCATGGCCCGGCTCACCGAGCGCTTCCCGCACACGCTCAGCCTCGTCTTCGACCCCGAGCGCGCCCCCGACGAGCCCGGGGTGTCCTACGCCCGGCGCCTCGCCGACCGCAGCGACCAGCAGATCGCGGAGGACTTCGTGACCCACGTGCGCGGCGCCGGGCCCGACGACCACGAGCAGGCCGTGCTCCGGGACGCCTTCGACGCGGTACGCGCGGACGAGACCGTGCGGGAGGTGGCCCGGTGAGGCTGCACCGGCTGGACATCACCGCCTTCGGGCCCTTCGGCGCCTCGCAGAGCGTCGACTTCGACGACCTCTCGGCCGCCGGACTGTTCCTGCTGCACGGCCCCACCGGCGCCGGCAAGACCTCCGTCCTCGACGCCGTCTGCTACGCCCTGTACGGCTCGGTGCCGGGCGCCCGGCAGGGCGGCACCGGCCAGGGCATGACGCTGCGCAGCGACCACGCGGCCGTCGGCACCCGCACCGAGGTGCGGCTGGAACTGACCGTCGCGGGACGGCGGTTGGAGGTCACCCGGCAGCCGCCCTGGGAGCGCCCGAAGCTCCGCGGCAAGGGCACGACCGTCGACAAGGCCCAGACCTGGCTGCGCGAGTACGACGCCACGACCCGCGCCTGGAAAAACCTCAGCCGCTCCCACCAGGAGATCGGCGAGGAGATCACGCAGCTGCTCGGGATGAGCCGCGAGCAGTTCTGCCAGGTCGTGCTGCTCCCGCAGGGCGACTTCGCCCGCTTCCTGCGCGCCGACGCCGAAGCACGCGGCAAGCTGCTCGGCCGGCTCTTCGACACCCGCCGGTTCGCCGAGGTCGAGAAGCGCCTCGCCGAACGACGCCGCACCACCGAGGCCCGGGTTCGCGAGGGGGACGCCGCGCTGCTGGCCGACGCGCACCGGATGCAGCAGGCCGCCGGTGACGCCATGGCGCTGCCGGAACTGGCGCCGGGCGAGCCGGGGCTGGCCGAGGCGGTGCTCGAAGCCGCCGCCGTCGCCCGCGGCACCGCCCGCGAGCTGCTGACGGTCGCTGACTGCCGGCTCACCGCCGCCGAGTCCGCCCAGGCCGCAGCCGAACGCCGCCTGGCCGACGCCCGAGAACTCGACCGGCTCCAGCGCCGGTTCGCCCAGGCGCGGGAGCGCGCCGCACGGCTGGCGGAGCGGGCCGACGCCCACCGCGCCGCCGAGGAGCGCATGGAGCGGGCCCGCAAGGCCGAGGCGGTGGCCCCCGCCCTGGAGCTGCGGGACGCCGCCGACAGCGAGCACCGCCGGGCGGCGGCCGCGGAGGCAAGCGCGCGTGCCCTGCTGCCGCCGGGCCTCGCCGACGCCGGTGCCGCCGGGCTCGCCGCCGCCGCCCGTCGGGCCGCCGAGGAACTGGGCGGCCTCGAGTCGGCCCGCCGTGCCGAACGGCGCCTCGCCGAACTGGTCGAGGAGCGGGCCGGCCTCGACCGCCAGGAACGCGCCGACGACGAGGTCCGGCAGGACGCGGAGACCTGGCTCGCCGACTGGGAGACCACCCGCGCCGGACTCCAGAGCCGCGTCGACACCGCGCAGGAAGCCGCCGCCCGCGCCGAACAGCTCGCCCTGCAGCGCGAACCGGCGCGGCGCAGACTCGACGCCGCCCGGCTGCGCGACCGGCTCACCGACGACACCGAAGAGGCACGGCGGCGGGCGCTCGCCGCGGCGGAGGACGCCGTCGAGGCCCGCGCCCACTGGCTCGACCTCAAGGAACAGCGGCTGCACGGCATCGCCGCCGAACTCGCCGCGAACCTCACCGACGGCGCGCCCTGCGCGGTGTGCGGCGCCACCGAACACCCCGCCCCCGCGCGCAAGACCGCCGGGCACGTCGACCGCGACGCCGAGGAGCGCGCCCTGGCCGGCCACCAGGCCGCCGACGAACGGCGCGCGAAGGCCGAACGGCACCTGGGCACCGTACGGGAGGCGCTCGCCGCCGCCACGGCGGAAGCCGGTGACGCGGCCACCGACCGGCTGGCCGAAGAGGCCGAGGAACTGGAGGGGACGTACGCGCGGGCGCGGGCGGCCGCTTCCACACTGCACGCGGCGCAGGAGGAGCTGCGGCGGGCCGAGGGCGAACGCGAGCAGCGTGTCGCCGCCCAGCAGCAGGCCGTCGTGCGGTCCGCCTCGCGGGTCGCGGGCCGGGACCGGCTGGAACGTGAACAGGACTCCCTGGAGGAGGAGTTGGCGCGGGCACGGGACGGCGCCGAGAGCGTGACGGCGCGGGCGGCGCAACTGGAACGACAGGCGGCGCTGCTCACCCGGGCCGCGGAGACCGCCCGCGTCGCCGAGGACACCGCCCAGCGGCTCAAGGACGCCGACGCCCGGCTCGCCGACGCAGCCTTCCGCGCCCGTTTCGACACCCCCGCCGACGCGGCCGCCGCCCTGCTCGACGACACCGCCCACCGCGAGCTGCAACGACGGCTCGACGCCTGGCAGTCGGAGGACGCCGCGGTCCGTGCAGTCCTCGGCGAGGCCGACACCGCCGAGGCGGCCCGGCGACCGCCCGCCGACCTCGCCGCGGCGGAGCGGGCCGCCGCCGACGCGGGCCGCCGGCTGCGCGAGGCCGCCTCGGCCCGTGACGCCGCCGCCCGGTGCTGCGCCGAGCTGGACCGGCTGTCCGCGCACGCCACCACCTCCGTGCGCCGGCTCGCCCCGCTGCGCGAGGAGCACACCCGGGTCGCCCGCCTCGCCTCGCTCGCCGCGGGCACCTCGGCGGACAACGAACGCCGGATGCGCCTGGAGTCGTACGTACTGGCCGCCCGCCTCGAACAGGTCGCCGCCGCGGCCACCGCCCGCCTGCTGCGCATGTCCTCCGGCCGCTACACCCTGGTCCACTCCGACGGCCGCACCGGCCGCGGCCGCAGCGGCCTCGGCCTGCACGTCGTCGACGCCTGGACCGGCCGCGAGCGCGACACGGCCACCCTGTCCGGCGGCGAGACGTTCTTCGCCTCGCTCGCCCTCGCGCTCGGCCTCGCCGACGTCGTCACCGACGAAGCGGGCGGCGTCCGACTGGACACCCTCTTCATCGACGAGGGCTTCGGCAGCCTCGACGACCAGACCCTCGACGAGGTCCTCGACGTCCTGGACGCCCTGCGCGAGCGGGACCGCAGCGTCGGCATCGTCAGCCACGTCGCCGACCTGCGCCGCCGCGTCCACGCTCAACTCGAGGTCGTGAAGGGGCGGTCGGGATCGGTACTGCGGCAGCGGGGCGCCGGCTGAGCAAGGCCGTCCCGGTGGTGTCCCCGGCGGCCCTCAGCGGCCCAGCGGGCGGCGGGGGAGCGGTGAGGAGTAGACGACGCTCGTGGTGACCGACCCGAGGGCGCTGATCCGGCCGGACACCTCCTCCAGGTGCCGCATGGAACGGGCCGCGACCTTGATGACGAAGCAGTCGTCGCCCGTGACGTGGTGCGCCTCCAGGATCTCCGGCGTGACCGCGACCAGGTCGTGGAACGGCTTGTAGTTGGCGACCGGATAGCGCAGCCGCACGAACGCCAGGATCGGCAGGCCGAGCCGCTCCGGATCGACGACCGCCGCGTACCCCTGGATGATCCCGGCCTCCTCCAGCCGCCGCACGCGCTCCGTCACCGCGCTCGCGGACATCGAGACGGCACGGGCCAGTTCGGCGAAGCTGGCCCGCCCGTCCCGCTGGAGCGCTTCGAGGATGCGCCAGTCGGTGGCGTCCGGGGAATACTCGGTCATCCGGCAGAAGTAGCACGGATTCCCTGGTCGGACAAGGAGCAGGCCGGGGAAACGCCCTTCATGCGGCAAGACATGGTGCATAGATTTCTGGCTGGTAGATCCACCGAGGAGAGGCCCCACCATGAGCGTCACCACCGCCGTCGCCGGGCACGTCAACCCCGTCCTGCGCGTGTCCCCCGCGCCGCCCGCCGAGGCCGCAGCGTACTTCCGGGCGAGCCTCGCCTTCCACACCGACGTCTCCGACGTCGCCGACGCCCTCGCGGCCGGCGGTGACCCGGGGTTCGTGCTCGTCGACTGCCGCTCCACGGCGTCCTGGGACCAGGGCCACGTGCCGGGCGCCGTCCACCTGCCCACCGCGCTCGTCCCCGAGCGGGCCGGGGAACTCCTCGACCCCGCCGTGCCGGTCGTGACGTACTGCTGGGGCCCCGCCTGCAACGGTGCGACGCGCGCCGCCCTCGCCCTCGCCGAACTCGGGTACCCCGTCAAGGAGATGCTCGGCGGGTTCGAGTACTGGGTGCGCGAGGGCTTCGGGTTCGACACGTGGCAGGGCGCCGAGCGACGTGCCGCCGACCCCCTGACCGTTCCGGTGGACGCGGCCGACTGCGGTTGCTGATCGGCGTGTAGGTTCTGCCGCATGGTGCGATACGCGGAGCCGGGCGCGGTGGAGTGGGTCGAGTCGGGCGGAGGGCCGCTGATCGCGGTACCCGAGACGGTCCTGCCGTTCTGGACCGGCGCCGACGGCGAGGAGACGGACTCCGACTACGACCGGGCCTGCGAGGTCGACGGCCAGGTCGGACTGCTCCCGGTCGGCGACTCCACCGCCCTCGTGCTCGGCGACGAACCCGCCTCCACCGCCTACCTCCCCGACCACGGCGCCTTCGTCCGCTGGTGCGCCGCCGACTCCGAGGACGAGGTGCTGGCGAGGGTTCCCGCCGCCCTCGACGCCGCCGAATGGCAGCCCGAGGTGTCCTGGCACGTATCCGGCCCCGTGCTCCTGTTCGACGCCGCCTGGCCCGGCAGCGCATCCGACCGCGCTCCCGACCGGGTGCGGGTCGCCCTGGAACCCGGCCGGTACGCGGTGCGCGCGGCCGAGGTGCGCCCGGGTCCCGAGACCTGGCTGAGCCTCGTACACCTGCGGCGGCTCGCCGACCGGTAGTCGCGGCGACAGGGGCGTGCCCGCGGCGACTCCGGCGATATGGCGTGCCGTGCGGTGAGCCCGGCGACATCGGTGTGCGGGGCGTGACCCCGGCGGCATCGGTGTGCGGGGCGTGACCCCGGCGGCATCGGTGTGCGGGGCGGCCGTGGCACGCCCGTCTTGGGTGCCCGTGCCACGACTTCCCCACCCCGCCCCCGAAGACCTGCGCCGCGACCCGCTGCCCCTGCCCGGCCGCACCGCCCTCGTCACGGGAGCCGGCCGACGCGGCCGCATCGGCCACGCCGTGGCCCGGCGGACGCTGGGGCATGCCCGCCGACCCCGCCCGCCTCGTCCCGTGGCTCGCCACGGACGAGGCCACAGGGGCTCCCCGGCTCGGACGCAGTGGAGAGCTGGGGAGGGGCACCGGTCAGGTCGTCGACCCGGAGGGCGGGTTCAGGCGGTGAGGTGAGCGGCGGGGCGCGCGGGAGTCACAGCCGGGACAGCTCGTCGACCAGGTCGTCCAGGCCCAGCGAACCCTGGGAGAGCGCCGCCATGTGCCAGGCCTTCGGGTCGAACGCGTCGCCGTGCCGCTCGCGGGCCTTCTCCCGGCCGAGCAGCCACGCCCGCTCACCGAGCTTGTAGCCGATCGCCTGGCCCGGAATCGTCAGGTACCGGGTCAGCTCACTCTCCACGAAGTCCGCCGGGCGGCTGCTGTGCGCGCCGAAGAACTCCTGCGCCAGCTTCGGCGTCCAGCGCTCACCCGGGTGGAACGGCGAGTCCGCCGGGATCTCCAGCTCCAGGTGCATGCCGATGTCCACGATGACCCGGGCGGCCCGCATCATCTGGGCGTCCAGGTAGCCGAGGCGCTGCTCCTCGTCCGTGAGGTAACCCAGCTCGTCCATCAGCCGCTCCGCGTACAGCGCCCAGCCCTCGGCGTTGGCGCTGACCATGCCGACCGAAGCCTGGTAGCGGGAGAGGTCCTCCGCCACGTGCGTCCACTGGGCGAGCTGGAGGTGGTGGCCGGGCACGCCCTCGTGGTACCAGGTCGACACCAGGTCGTACACGGGGAAGCGGGTCTGGCCCATCGTCGGCAGCCAGGTGCGGCCGGGGCGGGAGAAGTCCTCCGAGGGGGACGTGTAGTAGGGCGCGGCCGCGCTGCCGGGCGGCGCGATGCGCGACTCCACCCGCCGGACCCGCTCGGCGAGTTCGAAGTGCGTGCCGTCCAGCTGCTCGATCGCCTGGTCCATCAGGCCCTGCAGCCAGTCGCGGACCTCGTCGACGCCCTCGATGTGCTTGCCGTGCTCGTCCAGGTGGGCCAGCGCCACCCACGGAGTCTCGGCGCCCGGCAGGATCTTCTCGGCCTCCGCCTTCATCTCGGCCAGCAGGCGGTGGTACTCGGCCCAGCCGTACGCGTACGCCTCGTCCAGGTCCAGGTCGGTGCCGTTGTAGTACCGCGACCAGCGGGCGTAGCGCTCCCGGCCCACCGTGTTCGGGGCGCCCTCGACGGCCGGGGCGTACACGTCGCGCATCCAGTCCCGCAGCTCGACCACGGCCGCGGTCGCACCCCGGGCGGCCTCGTCCAGCTCCGCGCGCAGCGCCTCGGGGCCGTCGGCGGCGAAGTCCTCGAACCAGCCGCGGCCTTCACCCGTGTCCGCCCACTCACCGAGCTGCTCGACGAAGGTGGCCGTCGGCCGCGGCGCCGCGTACAGCTTGCGCTCCAGACCCAGCGACAGGGACGCGCGGTAGCCCGCGAACGCCGCCGGGACCGCCCGCAGGCGCTCCGCGATCCGGGCCCAGTCCTCGTCGGTGCCGGTCGGGGTGAGGGTGAAGACCTCGCGCACCGAGTGGGCGGCGGTGCCCATGTTGCCGACCGACCGCAGGCCCTCGTCGGCCTCGTGCACCGCGATCTCGGCGGTGAGGCGCTCACGCAGCAGCCGGGCGCAGCGCCGCTCCACGTCGCTGTCACCGCCCGGCCGGCGCTCCGCCTCGTCCAGCCGGGCGAGGGTGGTGCGGGCCAGCTCCGCGAGGGCCTCCTGCCCGGCGGGCGAGAAGTCGGGCAGACGGCTGGAACTCTCCGCGACACCGAGATACGTACCGGTGACCGGGTCGAGGGCGATGAGCTCGTCGACGTACGCGTCGGCGACCTCGCGGGGCAGCGGGCTCTTGGTCTCTGACATGCGGACATCCTCATACGGATACCGGTGCCGCGTCAGCCCGGTGGACCGGGCCCGATCGCGCGGGCGGCCGGATTTCGCTCAGGGCGTGTCCGCGGGCACGGCCGGCGGCAGCAGGGGGCCGCACTCCCACTGCTGGAAGATCAGCCGGGTCTCGACGCGGGCCACTTCGCGCCGGGAGGTGAATCCGTCCAGGACCAGCCGTTGCAGGTCCGCCATGTCCGCCACCGCGACATGCACGAGGTAGTCGTCCGGGCCGGTGAGGTGGAAGACGGTGCGCGACTCCGGCAGCGCCCGGATCCGCTCCACGAACGGTCCCACCAGCTCCCGCCGGTGCGGGCGCACCTGCACCAGCAGCAGTGCCTGGAGACCGCGCCCCAGCTTCGCCGGGTCCAGCTCGAGCCGGTGGCCGAGGATCACCCCGGCCCGCCGCAGCCGTGTCACCCGGTCAAGACACGTCGACGGGGCGACGCCGACCTGGGCGGCGAGATCGCGGTAGGTGGTCCGGGCGTCGTTCTGCAGCAGCCGCAGCAGATGGAGATCCACCGGATCCAGTACGACGGAATCGGCCATGGCCCGAACGTAGCACGGAGTACGGCCCCGTCGTCCCGGCCGGTGTTCACCCTTCGGCCATGGACTCAGCGCGCACGCACACGTCACCACCCGACGACGTACGCTTCACCGCACCCGCGGGCAGGGCACTGGCCACCGAAGCCGTGCACGCCGGCCGCGACGACCTCGCCGCCCAGGGACTGCACGCCCCGCCCATCGACCTGTCCACGACCTACCCGTCGTACGACAGCCGCGGCGAGGCCGCCCGCATCGACGCGTTCGCCGCGACCGGTGCCGAGCCGGACGGGCCGCCCGTCTACGGCCGCCTCGGCAACCCGACCGTCGCCCGCTTCGAGACGGCACTGGCCCGGCTGGAGGGCACGGAGGCCGCAGTCGCCTTCGCCAGCGGCATGGCCGCGCTGAGTGCCGTCCTGCTGGTCCGCGGCTCGATGGGGCTCCGTCACGTCGTCGCCGTACGGCCCCTGTACGGCTGCAGTGACCACCTGCTGACCGCCGGGCTGCTCGGGTCCGAGGTCACCTGGACCGACCCGGCGGGCGTCGCGGACGCGCTGCGCCCGGACACCGGACTGGTGCTCGTGGAGTCGCCGGCCAACCCGACGCTGGCCGAGGTCGACCTGCGGGCCGTCGCCCACGCCTGCGGGTCGGTGCCGCTGCTCGTGGACAACACCTTCGCCACGCCCGTGCTCCAGCGCCCCGCCGAGCACGGGGCCCGGCTGGTGCTGCACAGCGCCACCAAGTACCTGGGCGGGCACGGGGACGTACTGGCGGGCGTGGTCGCCTGCGACGAGGAGTTCGCCGGGCGGCTGCGGCAGGTCCGCTTCGCCACGGGCGGAGTGCTGCACCCGCTGGCCGGCTACCTCCTGCTGCGTGGGCTGTCCACCCTGCCCGTGCGGGTACGGGCCGCCTCCGCCAACGCCGCCGACCTGGCCGGGCGGCTGGCCGCCGACCCGCGGGTGGCCCGCGTCCACTACCCGCGCATCGGCGGTGCGATGGTCTCCTTCGAGGTCCACGGCGACCCGCACGCGGTCATCGCCGGTGTCCGGCTGATCACCCCGGCCGTGAGCCTCGGCAGCGTCGACACGCTCATCCAGCACCCGGCGTCGATCAGCCACCGCATCGTGGACGCGGACGACCGGCGGGGGGCCGGGGTCGGCGACCGGCTGCTGCGGCTGTCGGTCGGCCTGGAGGACGTCGACGACCTGTGGGCCGACCTGGACCGGGCCCTGGGGGAGCGGGCGGCCGGGGCCGTCTCGCCGCGGGAGGCGCTGTCGCGGGCCGACTGACCGCGCCACCGCGCCTGCCGCCCGTCACTCCCGGCCGATCCGCTCCGCCTGCGGCAGCCGTGCCGCGGCTTGGGCGGCCGGGTCCAGGCGGGCCGTGACGACCAGGGTCCCCTCCTCGATCTGGTAGTCGAGGGGGAGGCCCAGGCCACGCATCGCGGCGACCATGCCGGTGTTCGACGCCTGCGTGATCGCGTACACGCTCTCGCAGCCCGCGTCGGCCGCCATCGCCACGAGCCGGGCCAGGAGTTCGCCGCCGATGCCGCGGCGCTGCCACCCGTCCTCGACGAGCAGCGCGACCTCCGTCTCGTCCCCGTCCCACAACAGGTGGCCGAGTCCCACGAGCCGCCCCGAGGCGGTCTGCACGGCGAGGGTGCGGCCGAAACGGGGGCTGAGCAGGTGGTTGAGGTACCGGTCGGCATCCCCGACCGGACCGTGGTACCGCATCCCCAGCGTCCGCGCCGAGCAGCGCTCGTGCATCGCCTTCGCGGCCGGAACGTCACGTGTGTCGGCCCGGCGGACGGTGATGTCGCTGCCCTCGGGCAGCGTCAGCACGTCCCGGCCGCGCGGGACCCGCGGACCGAGCCGGGCGTCCAGCTCGACCAGCGCCCGCGCCCGCGCGAACTCGGCCGGCGTGAACGGCAGATGGGGCCGCTCGACGCTGATCACCCCGCCCTCGGGGGCGCGCAGCCGCAGCACGGTGTCCTCCAGCGCGCCCTCCGGCGGTACCGCGGCCGCCGCTCGTGCCCCCGCCCCGTCGTCCGCGGGCGCCGGGAGGGACCTGATGGTGCAGCGGCCCAGCAACTGGCGCAGTGCCAACGGGAGTTCCGCCGCGTCCAGGGCGGTGCGGGCGGCCAGGCCCAGCACCCGGGTGGGCGCGTCGACCAGGTCGTGGGCGTCCGCCCGCTCGGTCCAGGTCCGGGCACCGCCCGCCGTCGTCACCACCTCGGCCAGCTCGGCGGCGCTCAGCTCGCCCGGGGCACGGAGCAGGAACTCGTCCACCGTGCCCTCGGTCAGCGGGTGCGTCTGCAGGCTCAGGATGTCGATCCGCCGGTCGGCGAGGGCCGCGCAGAGCACTGCCAGCGACCCCGGCGCGTCCCGCACCGTCGTGCGCATCCGCCACAGCGCGCTCTCACCGCCGGGCCCGGACCCGCCCGGCTCGCTCCCGGCCGATCCGCTCCCGGCCGGTCCGGTCCCGGCCGGCCGCTCGGCGGTCGGCGGCCGGGCGCCGGTATCGTCGGCCGGTGGCGCCTGCCCGTGGCGTCGTGACCACCGGGTGTGGAAACCCGCCGTGGCGATCAGTGCCGCCAGCGAGGCCAGCACCAGGGCGGGCACCGTGGGGCCGTGGTCGACCAGGCGCACCACGGCATCCGTCACATCAGACATGTCTCGACTCATGCACCCACTGTGAAGGAATGGTGTTGCGTGATCACGAACGCTCTGTGACCGATGGGTAAAGAAGGCTTCTGGGGAGTTCTTGCCTTTCGGGCCGATATGGGAGTCAGGCGGCCGCGGGTGCCGCCGCCAGCGCCTCCCGCAGCCGCCGCGCCTGTGTCACCAGCCGTGACGTACCGCGGCGGTCCGCCACCCCCGACAGGTGCGGCAGAGAGCCCCGTTCGCCCGTCCGTTCGGCGCACTCGGCCGCCACGGCCAGCAGTTCACCGAGCCCACGGGCCGAGGACGTCGTGGCGCCACCGGTGGAGAGGTCGGCGAGCAGCACGGGGAGCACCTGGCGCAGGACCGCCCACACCGTGGCGTTCGCCCCCGTCGCCGCGGCGGTGCGCACCGCGTCCGCGAGCCGCGCCGGCTTCACCGCGCCGCGCCGGACCAACTGGCCGAGATCCGCGCCCAGCCGGCCGGCTTCGAGCCGACCGCGCGCCGCCAGTACGAGCAGGGCGTCCACCGCTGCGAGCCGGTCCTCGGCGTGCCGCGCACCCAGCCCGTAGGCCACGGACAGATGCACGGCCTCGCCGGCCTCGCCGTCCGCGTCGGCGAGGTGGGGCAGCACCGAGGCGGCGGTGCCCTGCTGGTCGTGCACGGCCGCCTCGGACACGTCCCGCAGCAGCCGTGCGGCCACCAGCTCCGGTCGCTCGGGCAGCAGGGCGAACCAGTGCGGGCGCATCGCGCCGCTCCAGTGACTGCAGTACCAGTGGTCCGAGTCCGGGTTCACCGGACGCCCCAGCAGCCGCAGGGCGGCGGGGAACTCCTCCGCCCGGAGGTCGGGCACCTCACCGAGTTCCACCAGGATCCGGGTGTCCGCCGTCCGCCGGGTGACGGAAGGGGCGGCCCGCTCGGTGAGCAGCCGGCGCGCGAGCCGCTCCCCCTCCTCGGTCCCCAGCGCCGCCGCGCGTTCAGCCGCCGCGAGCGCCGCCGGGCGGTTGTCCCGCCGCACCCGCAGCAGCGCCTGACCGAAGTCGACCGCCGCGACCCGGGCGCCCGCGCGGCGGTAGGCGTCCAGGCGGTCCACCAGCTCGCCGGGTTCGAGCAGACCCGTGCCCCAGGTGGGGGTGGCCAGCAGGAACGGCTGGGGGTCGGTACGCAGCCGGTGGGCCACCTCCCACACGCGGGCCTCGAAGGGGCGGGCCAGGGAGTTGTGCGCGCAGCCGGAGTTCGTCAACCCGTCGTGGACCACGCGGTGCAAGGTGTCCGTCCGGACCTTCCCGTACAAGGTCGCCAGGAGCAGGTCGAAGGCGCGCGCGTCGTCGAACAGTTCGTGGCGGCGGGCGAAGAAGTCGTCGGACCGGTGGCCGTGCCGCCGCTCCCCCTCGGCCCACCAGCGGCGGGCGACCACCGGTTCCAGGGCCTCCAGCAGGGCGTCCCGGTCCAGGTGCGCGTGCCGGACCAGGCCGTCCAGGGCGCGCTCGAACACGGCCACGTCACTTCCGGAGGCCAGCAACGCGCTGATCTCCTCGGCGACTTCGACGGCCGCCGCGGGAGCGGGGGCCAGGCGCACCGGCTGCGGCGGAGGAGGCAGTACCTCCTCGTGGGCCACGGGCACCGAGTCCGGCGGTGTCGCTCCCAGGGTGCGCACCGCCCGGGCGCGCAGGGCGGGAATCAACTGCTCGGCCGCCCCGGCCAGCTCCTCCCGGACTTCCGCGGCGGTGACCTTGCCGACGTGGCGCTCGACCAGCTTCAGCGCCCGCTCCTGCGCGTCGGAGTCCTCGTGCCCGAACGCCCGGGCGGCGGCCGGCAGCAACTCACCGGCCGCGGACCGGTTCTTGGTGAGTACCTTGCCGAGCAGCACGAGCTGGGCCCGCACGAGCTTCTTCTCGGTGCGGAACAGCACCGCCTCGGTCACTTGCGCCAACCGCCGCGGGGACAACTCGCCTGCCAGGGCCAGGGCGCCCAGCACCGACTGGGCGTGGGAGGCCACCGTCGGCATCGCGTCCGAGGCGAGCGCCGTCCAGTCGGCCGCCCGCCGGCGCTCCTCCTCGCGGGTGAGGGCCAGGTCCTTCAGCAGGCGCAGGAACACCCGTAGCTCGGCCGGTGCGCCTCCGCGCAGCAGCCGTGCCACGCACGCGTCGACCACGGACCGTCGGTCGAGCACGCCCTCGCCGGTCAGCCGCGCCAGGGCGCTGGTCCAGCTCTCGGGCCCGTCGCCGGACAGCCATCCGAGCTGCGTGCCGACGCCTTCGGTGCGGAAGAGGGCGGCGACCAGCTCCGCGAGGTGCGGGTCCCGGCGCAGGCGGTCGCAGACCGTGCCACCGCGCTGCCAGTCGCCGCCGACGTGGGTGAGCCAGCCCTGGACGTACGCCTCCGTCGTCGGCACCGGGCAGCCGGACAACCGCACCAGGCCGGCCATCAGCTCGTACGACACGTTGGAGGCGGCCGGTCGCTGGGCGAGGCGGTGCGCCACGTCGGCCAGCCACCCGCGATCGCGGTCGCCCAGCACATGCAGCAGGACCGCCGGAGACGCCTGCGACCAGCGCATGTCGACGGCCGCGAGCCAGTTCGCCACGGCCGCGGCGCCGGTCTGGCACGCCGCCCCGGCCGCGTGCAGCGCCGGGTGGGCCCGGCGGGAGTCCGCGGACCAGCGGGCCGTCCTCAGCTCCTGTCGGACCGCCTTCAACTCGGGGAAAGCGGCGCGCCGCTGCGCGTCGGTCATGCCGTCGAGCAGCGCCACGACCTCGGCCGTCCGACCCGCTCGCACCGCCGTCACCAGCAGCCCCGTCGTGTCCGCAGTCGCAGTCGCAGTCGCAGCCGGAGTCACCACCGCACTCGCCACCGTCGTCGTCATCGCGCACCCCCGTCGATCCGAACCGCACCCTGCGACTCGCCGGAACCCCGCCGCACCATCCGCACCGCCAGCGCGTGTTTGCACGGACCGCGCCCGCCCCGGTACTTGGCCCACCACAGGCAACTGCACGAGAGCACCCCCGCCTCCTCGCGCACCCGGTGCACATGACCGTCCTCGGCCGTGACCGTCCCGATCGGACCGTCCAGGACGACCCCGCCCGCCGCCACCAGGGCGCGGGCCGAACGCAGCCGGGGATTGTGCCGCTCCACGCGCTCCGCGTCGTACGGCAGCTCCCGGTGGAAGTAGGCCGCCTCGGCGGTGTCGTACCCGACGCGCCCCGAGGTGCCGAGGCGGACCAGCGCCGCACGCACCCGCTCGGCGGTCAGGCCCGAGGCGGCGGCCAGGTCGGCGATGTCGATCCGGGGCTCCCAGGCGAGGAGCACCGAGATCAGCTCGGCGTCCGCGGCCGCCTCGTCGGTGGCGAGCGCGTCGAGGACACCGCCCTCACCGGAGAACCCGCGGGCGGCGTCGGGGGACAGGGTGAGGGTGAGCCGCATACCCGGCAGGAGCACCTCCCAGGCGGAGGCCGTGGCGGCGGCCCCCGAGGCGACCGCCGGTCCGTAGACCCGCAGGGCCGTGGCGTGCCGCAGTACGCGCTGCAGCGCGACCAGCCGCTCGGGACCGGGCAGGCACACCGCGCCGGGCACCGCACGCGTCGTCGGCCGCAGTGAACGCCCGGCGGGCACCACCCACCGGAGGCCGGTCGCCGCGCTCCTGCCGCCGCGGGGCAGCGCGCGCAGGAAACGCACCGCCTCGGCCGCGTCCAGTTCGGCCCGCAGGTCGAAGCCGGCCGCTATGACCTGGGCCTCGGCGAAACCGCGCAGCCACCGGTCCGGCAGCGGCACCTTCTTCTCCACGACCGGACCGTCCAGCGTGGTCACCGCCAATTCCTCGGGACCCACCCGCAGGTGCAGCGGGTCGTCGGCGCCGATCCGGGACAGGGCCTCGCGCAAGGGGTTGTTGACGTCGACGTTCGTAGTGCCGTGTCCGACCTCGCCGCCGTCGAGGCCCGCCTCCAGCACGTCCAGGCGGGCGTAGACCCCGCCGCAGCCGGAGAAGGACTCGAAGCGGAGCCGGTCGCCGCTGCCCGTCACCACCGGGTCGAGCGAGGCCCGCAGCTGCGGCTGGTAGTACCGCGCGGCGGCCACGTCGGCCACCGCGAGCAGCGCCGTGGACGCCTTCTGAGGGGCCGTCAGGAAGCCCGCGAAGAACCGCGGATGGTCCACGGCGCCGGCGGGTGTCGCACCCCGGGAGGTCTCCAGCCCCAGGTGCTGTCCGCCCGCCGCGGACTCCAGCACGGAGGGTCGTCGATAGGCCACGGCCTGCAAAGATCGCGTCATGGAAAAACCGTAGAGGCGACCACTGACAATCGTTTTGACCTGCGGAAACAACTACGTCGGAGGGGAAGTCGAAGCACCCGCCGCAGGACGGCGCAGGGCCGCGCACCGGGGGATGACGCCGGTGCGCGGCACAGCCGACAGATTACGGGACTACTGGCCCACCCGGCCCGGTCGCAGCACCTTCGTGAACAGCACCGTGCCGTCCTGCTCGCGCAGCCGCACCGTCATCTCGGCGCTGCCGCCGTCGATGTCCACCTCGCCGAAGAACTGGTAGCCGCCCGCGGGGGAGACGTTCGAGGCGGTCGGCGCCTTCACGAAGACCCGTTCGGGACCGAAGGTGCCGTCCAGCTCGCTGGCCGGGAACGCGCCCGCGTTGAGGGGCCCGGACACGAACTCCCAGAACGGCTCGAAGTCACCGAACGCGGCCCGCGACGGCTGGTAGTGCTGGGCCGAGGTGTGGTGCACGTCGGCCGTCAGCCACACGGTGCCGGTGATCCTGCGGTGCTTGACGAAGCGCAGCAGTTCGGCGATCTGCAGCTCGCGGCCCAGGGGTGCGCCGGGGTCGCCCTGCGCGATCGCCTCGATGTGGGGCGCGCCCTCGGTGGTGTCCGGCACGACGAGACCGAACGGCATGTCCGCCGCGATGACCTTCCACACGGCTCGCGACCGCGCCAGCTCCCGCTTGAGCCACTCCAGCTGCTCGCGGCCCAGGATGCCCTGCGGGTCCACGGCCTGTTCGCCGGGGGAGTTGGCGTTGCGGTACGTCCGCATGTCCAGGACGAACACGTCGAGCAGGGGGCCCTGGTGCAGGACCCGGTGCACCCGTCCCTCGCGCGCGCCGGGGCGCAGGGAGGAGACCGGGAAGTACTCGGCGAACGCGCGCCGGGCGCGGGCCGCCAGGACGTCGACGCGCTTCTCGGTGTACCGGTCGTCCGTGTCCGCGATCACCTGGCCCGGGTACCAGTTGTTGCGCACCTCGTGGTCGTCCCACTGGACGATCGACGGGACCTGCGCGTTGAAGCGCCGCAGGTTCTCGTCGAGCAGGTTGTAGCGGAAGTTGCCGCGGAACTCGGCGAGGGTCTCGGCGACCTTGGACTTCTCCTCGGTCGTGATGTTCCGCCAGGTGCCGCCGTCGGGCAGGGCGGCCGTCTCCGCGATGGGGCCGTCCGCGTAGATGTTGTCGCCGCTGCACAGGAAGAAGTCCGGGTCCAGGGCGCCCATGGCGTCGTAGATGCGGTAGCCGCCGAGGTCGGGGTTGATGCCCCAGCCCTGGCCCGCGAGGTCGCCGGACCACACGAAGCGCACGCCGTCGCGCCGGCGGACCGGCACGGTGCGGAAGGTCCCGGTGACCGGCTCGCCGGTGCGGCGCGGGTCGTCCGGGTCGGCGAGGAGCACACGGTAGTGGATCTGCTCGCCCGGCGGCAGGCCGCGCAGCCGGGTGGTGCCGGTGAAGTCGGTGTCGCGCCCGAGCAGCGGGCCGTGCCGGCGGTGGGCATGGCGGAACGACTCGGTCGCGGACGTCTCGACGATCATCCGGGCCGGCCGGTCCGACCGCACCCACACCAGGCCGGAGTGGGAGGTCACGTCTCCGGCCTGCACGCCCCAGCCCGCCCCCGGCCGCCCGGAACGGGCGAACGCCGGCGCCGTCCCGAGGGCGGTGGGCAGGGTCAGGGCGGCCGACGCGGCGAGCGAACCGCGCAGCACGCCGCGGCGGCCGGGCAGCGGACGACGTTGTGACATGGATGCGCCTCCAGAGACGGGATCCGGCCAGTGTTCGGACCGGTGTGAAGCCAGACCTACTGGCACGGCGAGGCGCCCACGGAAATTGCGGGTGAACAACCCGGACGGCCCGAGCGGTCGTCGTTCGCGAGCGGCGGGGCCGTGTCACACCGCCCGGGCCATCCTCTCCAGCCCCGCCCGGATCCGTGCAGGCGTCAGGTGCGCGTACCCCAGCACCAGCCGCACCTCCTTGCCCGCCGCCGGACCATCGCCTGCCGGATCACCGGCCGCTGGACCATCGCCTGCCGGATCACCGGCCCCCGGGCCACCGGCCGCCCCGCCGTGCCCGTACGCCGCCAGGGTGCGCACCGCGACGCCGGCCCCGCCCACGCGCGCGAGGAAGACCTCCTCGGGACCGTACCGCTCGGGGAGCGTGACGATGGCGTGCAGGCCCGCGGCGATGCCGGTGACCCGCGCGCCGGGAAAGTACTCGGCCAGGGCGCCCACGAGGGTGTCGCGGCGCTCCCGGTAGGCGCGCTGGCAGACGCGGAGCTGGCGGTCGTAGTCGCCGCGCTCGACGAAGCGGGCGAAGAGCGCCTGGTCGAGGGCCGGATGCCCGAGGTCGGTGGTCCGCTTGCGCTCGACGACGTCGTCCGCCAGCCAGTCGGGCACCAGCAGCCAGCCCAGCCGCAGCCCCGGCGCCAGGGACTTGCTCACCGAGCCCGTATAGGCGACGCGTTCCGGATCCAGCCCCTGGAGCGCGCCCACAGGAGCGCGGTCGTAGCGGAAGTCGCCGTCGTAGTCGTCCTCCAGGACCAGGCCGTCCACGGACCGTGCCCAGTCGAGCAGTTCGGCGCGCCGCCGCGCCGAGTAGGCGATCCCGGTGGGGAACTGGTGGGCCGGTGTCGCCACCACGAGCCGGACGCCCGACGCGTACAGCGGGCCCGTGGCGAGGCCCTCGTCGTCCAGGGGGAGGGGCACGGTGCCGAGGCCCGCCGCGCCGTACAGGGCGTGGTGCTGAGGGCTGCCGGGGTCCTCGACACCGGCGGTGCGCGTCCCGCGCGCGTGGAGCACGCTCGCCAGCAGCGAGGTGGCCTGTGCCACGCCGGAGACCACCATGATCCGTTCCGGGTCGGCCACCACGCCCCGGCGCCGCGCGAGCAGCTCGGCCAGCGCGGTCCGCAGCCGGGGCAGCCCGCGCGGGTCGGGGTAGCCGAGGCTCTCGTGCTCCAGCTCCGTCAGTACGCCCCGCTGCGCGGCGGCCCACGCCGAGCGCGGGAAGAGCGACAGATCCGGTGTCCCCGGCACGAAGTCGACGCGATCGGCGGGGGAGCGCGGGGCGAGATCACGCGCGCGCGGACGGGCGGCCCGTACGGCGTCCCCCACCCACGTCCCCGCGCCCCGTCCGCTGCGCAGATAGCCCTCGGCCGTCAGCTGCTCGTATGCCTCCGTCACCAGACCCCGCGACACCTTGAGGTCGGCCGCCAGGTCCCGGCTGGACGGGAGGCGGGTGCCCGGCGCGAGCCGGCCCGAGCGGACCGCGTCGCGCAGGGCCTCCTGCAAGGCGCGGCCACGCGCGCGTGCCGGTGCCGAGGCGGCGGGCAGCAGCAACTCCCAGGCCGCGCTGCCGGCGGCGGAGCCCGGAGGGCCGTCCGGAACGGTCGACGACGTCATGAAAGAAGTCCCCCCGAACATCACGTCTGCACCACGTCTTCTCAATCATCCCCACTTTACGAGGGGTTGGACCCGCTGGTGCGTAAACCGGAGTGACAGACCACAGCGAGGGGGCAGGTTGAGGCCGCGCCCCGGAATCGTACGCGCAATCCAGGAGCGCCCGTGGACGCCAAGAACCGTTTCGAGACGAGGACCACCTTCGCTCTCTCCAGACTCGAATGGCTGGGCTTTCTCACCGTATCGCTCGTGCTCGCATTCCAGCACCTCACGGAAATCCGCTGGGCCGTCTTCGTGCTGCTGTTCGCGGTGATCGACGTCGTCGGATACCTGCCCGGCGCGATCGCCTTCCGGCGCAGCCCGGACGGACACGTTCCGCGAGCCTGCTACGTGGCCTACAACACCATGCACAGCCTGGTCACAGCTGGTGTCCTGGCCGGGGCGTGGGCGTTGTTCGTCCGGCCGGAATGGGCACTGCTGGCCCTCCCGATCCACCTCATGGGCGACCGGGCCCTCTTCGGGAACTCCCTCAAACCCTTCGGTGTCGCCTTCGAGCCGGAAACCACCCCGGAGTTCCGCAGGTTCGAGCAGCGGTACCACACGGCGGCGAATTCCGGGGAAAGCACCGCCGCGCGGACTTCCGTGGAGGACGCCGATGCCGTCCGTACTTGACACACTCGCCGCGCACAGCGACAACCCCAGTTCCTTTCTCGCCCTCAACAGCGGGAACGCGTACTTCCACGACGGCGGGTTCGACGGCGCCTGCGCCTATCGCACCTCGGGCCGCTACGTACTGCAATTCGGCGGCCCGTTCACCGCGCCGGAACACCGGGCACGCCTGCTGGACGCGTTCGCCGCCCACGCCGGCCGCCGTCTGGTCGCCGTGCAACTGCAGCGGGCGGACGCCGAGCTGTACGCGGCGCACGGCTTCACGGTCAACCAGCTCGGCGCGTCGTACGCGGTCGACCTGAGCCGCTTCACGCTGCGCGGCTCACGGTTCGTCCGGCTGCGGAACAAGATCTCGCGCGCCCGCCGGGCGGGCCTGGAGGTCGCCGAGGTCATGGCCGGCGACGACTGCGCCGAACTGGACCGGATCGACCAGTGCTGGCTGCGGGACAAGGGCCGGCACGTCAAGGAGCTGCGCTTCCTCGTCGGCCAGCGCAACGGAAGCCTGCAGCGGCACCGCCGTCTGTTCGTCGGCCGGATCGACGGCGAGACGGCCGGCTACATCAACTACTCGCCGGTCTACGGCAGCCGCTCCGGCTGGCTGCACGATCTCAGCCGGCGCCGCCCCGACGCTCCGCCCGGCGTGATGGAGGCGCTCAACGCCACCGTCATGGAGCGGCTGACCGCCGAAGGAGCGGGCTGGCTGCACTTCGGCTTCACCCCGTTCACCGGGCTCGACCCGGAGCACGAACTACCCGGTGCCAGCCGTATGTTCACCCGGTTCGCCCGTCTCCTGGCCGAGCGCGGCGACGTGATCTACCCCGCGGCCTCCCAGCTCGAGTACAAGCAGAAGTGGGCCCCGCACGTGGTCCTGCCGGAGTACATCGCCTTCCGCGGCAGGCCCCGCCCCGGCGCGGTCTGGCAGTTGCTGCGCGCCACCAACGCCCTCTGAGCCACCGCGTCCACGGCCGTCCGAGTGCCGCGCCGATTCCGTATTCATCCCACCCTGGAGGACTGCACGTCCATGAGATTCCTAGAGCGTGAACGCGCCACCCTCGCGAAGCTGCTGCCCGAACTGGACCCCGCGCTGCGCGAGGTCCCGCTGATGGAACTGGAGCGGCCGGGCAGCCCGGGCATCCGGCACTTCCGGGACAGCGGCGGTCCGGGACTGCTCGTCCCCGAGGCCCACCAGGGCCGGGGCGCCACCGCGCTCGACGCCCTGCGCGTGCAGCGGGCCATCGGCAGCCGTTCGCCGTCCCTGGCCGTGGCCACCACCATGCACCACTTCTCCATGGCCACCCTGGTCGGGCTCGGCGGCCTCGGCGACGGCTTGGAGTGGATGCTGATCGAGGGCGTGGCCTCGTCCAACCGCGTGCTCGCCTCCGGATTCGCCGAGGGCCGCAGCGGCGCGGGCACCCTCGACCCGTCGATGACCGCCACGGTGACCGCGGACGGCATCCGGATCAACGGCGTCAAACGGCCGTGCAGCCTGGCCCACTCCATGGACGTGCTCACCGCCAGCGTGATGATCCCGCGCGAGGACGGGCAGGGGGACGAACTCGCCGTGGCCCTCGTGCCCGCGGAGAGCGAGGGGCTGAGCGTCAGCGGCTTCTGGTCCAGCGCCTTCCTCGCCGGGGCCGAGAGCGAGCAGGTCACACTCACCGATGTCCTCGTACCGCCGGAACTCCTGCTGCGCACCGCGACGACCTCCGGGGAACAGCTCGACGAACTTCAGACGGCCGGTCTGATCTGGTTCGAGACGCTGATGACGGGCAGCTACCTCGGCGCCGCGAGCGCACTGGTGGAGCGGGTGCTGCTGAACGACCGCATCCCCGAGTACGAGCGCGTACGCCTCTTCGTCGAGACCGAGGCCGCCATGGCCACCGCCGAGTGCGTCGCCCGGCGCATCGACGCCGGTGACCTCGACGAGTCGGCGCTCGCCCAGGCGTTGTACGTGCGCTACGGCGTCCAGGACGCCATCGCCCGAGTCGTCCCGCGCGCGGTCGAACTCCTCGGCGGCCTCAACTTCATGACGTCCGACGAGGTGGGCCACCTGGCCGCCTGCGCCAACGGACTCTCCCTGCACCCGCCGGCGCGCTCCCGGATGACCGCCCAGTTCTCCGCGTACCTGGCGGACCGGCCACTCGCCATCGCCTGACCGCGCGCGCCCCCACCGTCCTTCGGTGGCCGAGACCCGTTGGGAGAACCCACCCCCCATGCCGTCAGACAACCAGCGTCTCGCCCTCCTGCCCGTCGGCCGTACCGGACGGCTCGACCGCCCCTCCCTGCTGCTCACCGGCGGTTCCGGAGTGCTCGGACGTGCCCTGATCGACGAGCTGTCACCCGACTTCGACCTGCTGTGCCTGCGCCGCGACACACCGTTGCGCGATCCGCGGGTGCGTGAGCTCCAGGGCGACCTGGTCGCTCCCCGGCTCGGCCTGAGCCCACGGGCCTGGCACGAACTGGCCCTCGAGGTGGACGTGGTGCTGCACTGCGCCGCCGAGACCGACTGGCGGACCCCGCCACAGGACATCACCCGCACCAATCTGCGCGGTGCCGACACCGTGCTCGACCTGGCGGCCCGGGCCGACGCCCCGTTGTACCTGGTGAGTACCGCGTTCGTGGCCAACACCCCCACCGAGGAGGACCGTCGGCACTTCCCGGGTGCGGCCGCCTACCTCGACTCCATGGCCAGGGCCGAACAGATGACACGCGAGGCGGGCGTGCCCGGCGCCATCGTCCGGCCCTCGGTCGTCATGGGTGACTCCGGCAGCGGGCGGATCGCCGGTCGGCAGGGGCTGACCAGGATGATCGGCTCGATGGTCCTGGGGCAGGCCCCGGTGCTGCCCGGAGCCCCAGCGACCCGGATCGACATGGTGCCCCGGGACTACGTCTCGCGGGCCATCGGCGACCTGGTCCGGGGCGGTGTGGCCGACGGAGAGTACTGGCTGACGGCCGGCCAGGAGGCCATGGGTCTGCGGGAGTTCGCCGACGTCTGCGCGGACGTCGCCGTACGCCACGGCCTGCCCCGGCCCCAGCGGCCCCGGTTCATCCCCGCCGATGCCGTGCACCGGCTGCTCCTTCCCATGCTGGCGGGCACCTCGCTGCCCGCGTCCCTGAGGCGGCGGCTGGAGTACTACGCGGAATTGCTGCTGGTGTTCCAGCGGGAGCTGCCGTTCGGCACCTCCCTCGGCGAACCCGACTGCGGCACCCGCCCGACCCGGACCGACCTCCGGGCCGCGCTCGTGCGCAACGCGGAGAGCTGGGCCGGGGACAGGGCCGGCCTGCTCAGCCCGAACCGATCCGCCGCGACCGCCCCCATGGAGGTGGCGTCATGACCGTGTCACCCCCGTCCACCGCGTCCACCGCGTCCACCGGGCCGTCCGCCGGGTTGGCCGCCCCGCCCTCCGAGCCTTCCGCCCCGTCCTCCGAGCCTTCCGCCCCGTCCTCCGAGCCTTCCGCCCCGTCCTGCGAGCCCTCCGCCCCGCGTGCCGGAACCGCCGCGCCGACCGGCCGGCCCGACATCGTGGACCTCTACCTGAAGCACATCGGCTCCGGCCGCGCCGTGATGGGCCGTGTCATGGGCGGCATGGCCGAGGTCCGCTCCGAGGGGGTCTGGATCCACGCCGACGACGGCCGCCGCTTCCTGGACTTCGGCGGCTACGGCGTCTTCATCATGGGCCACCGCCACCCGGCCGTCGTCGAAGCGGTGCACCGGCAGATCGACACCCACCCGCTGGCCAGCCGCGTCCTCCTCGAACCCGTCGCCGCCCGGGCCGCCCAGGCCCTGGCCGCCCACACCCCACCCGGCCTCGACTACGTCCACTTCGTCAACTCCGGCGCCGAGGCCACCGAGGCGGCCCTGAAACTGGCCCGCGCCCACGGACTCACCTCGGTGATCACCACCCGCAGCGGCTTCCACGGCAAGACCCTCGGCGCGCTGAGCGTCACCGCCAACACCACGTACCAGACGCCCTTCCAGCCCCTGCTCCCGGACGTCACCCAGGTGGCCTACGACGACCCGGCCGACCTCGAACAGGCGCTGGCCGCCCACCGCGACCGGGCCTGCGTCATCGTCGAACCCGTCCAGGGCGAGGGCGGCGTACGCATCCCCCGCCCCGGCTACCTCGGCCAGGTGCGGGCGCTGTGCCGGACGTACGGCGCCCTGCTGGTCGTCGACGAGATCCAGACCGGCATGGGACGGCTGGGCACCTGGTGGGGCGTCGACGCCGAGGACGTGCGTCCGGACGTACTGCTCGTCGGCAAGGGACTCAGCGGCGGTGTCGTACCGGTCGCCGCGATGGTCGCCACCGCGGAGGCCTACGCCCCCTTCAGCCGCGACCCCTACCTGCACACCTCCACCTTCGGCGCCTCGCCGATCGCCTGCGCCGCCGCCCTCGCCACCGTACGGGCCATGGAGGAGGAGGACACCGTGGCGCGGGCCGCCGCGCTCGGCCCGCGCATCCTCACCGCCGTACGGGACGTGTGCGCGCCGTACCAGGGCGGGCTGGTCCGCGAAGTGCGCGGCCGGGGTCTGCTGATCGGCATCGAGTTCGCCGAAGAACAGGCGGTCGGCGAACTCATGCTGGAACTCATCTCCCGCGGTGTGCTCGTCAACAACTCCCTCAACTCCACCCGGGTGCTGCGGCTGACCCCGCCGGCCGTGGTCGAGGACTCCGCGCTCGACCTGTTCCTCACCACCCTCGGCGCGGCCCTGCGCGGCACGGCCGACCGCATGACCGGCTGACACCGGCTCCTGGCGCCGGCGCCAGCCACCCGCTCCGGACACCACCGTCCGGAAACCCTCAGGGAAGGAACCGAACGACCCATGCGTCACATGGTCCTGCACGCCCTCGCCGACGGACTGGCACCCGCAGACGTCTACGCCCGCATCAGCGACTTCCGCCGCTACCCCGAGTACAGCGACACCTTCCGCGAGGTGCGCGTCGAGCCTCCGCTGCCCGACGGCACCACGGTCTCGGACTGGACCGTCGAGTTCCGGGGCGGCCTGATGCGGTGGCGGGAACGCGACACCTACTCGCCCGAGACGTACTCCATCGCCTTCGAACAGGTCAGCGGCGACTTCCAGACCTTCGAGGGGAGCTGGCGCTGCGAAGCGAGGGACGGCGGCACGCTCGTCGTCTACACCGCGGCCTTCGACCTCGGCATCCCCTCCATGGCCGAGATCCTCGACCCGGTGGCCGAGTCGACCGTGCGCACCAACATCGCCCGCGTGCTGCGGGGCCTTGCGGGCGCGGAGGTGATCGATGAGCGCGCGGCTGCGGCTGGTGGCTGACCGGGCGGCCGTCGCGGGCGCCCCGCCCCCGGTCGCCGATCCGCCGCACGAGGAGCCGCTGCACGAGGAACCGGGCCCGGGCGCGGCCCGCTGCCTCGGCCTGTACGCCAAGCTGACCGCCGGGGTGACCGTCGTGACCGCCCGCGGCGCGGACGGCCCGCTCGGTATGACGGTGTCCGCCGTCACCTCGCTCTCCGCCCGCCCGCCGCTGCTCCTTGCCTGTCTGCGCGACGGCTCCCGCACCCTCGCCGCCGTCCGCGGCCGGCGGGTCTTCGCCGTGCACCTGCTGCGCGAGGAACAGCAGGAGCTCGCAGGCCGGTTCGCGTCCCCCACCACGACCGCGGCGGAGCGGTTCGCCGGGACCGACACCCGGCAGGTGCTGGGCGTCCCCGTGCTGGCCGGCGCGCTCGCCTGGTCGGTGTGCCTGACCGAGGACGTGCGCCGCTACGGCGACCACCACCTCGTCGTCGGCCGGGTCGCCGCCGTGCACGTGGGCGGCGGACGCCCGCTGCTGTGGCACGACCGCCGGTTCGGTGCGCTGACCGAGCCGGTGCCGGACGCCGCCGGATGACCAGGCCGCCGGCCGGAACGCCGTACTGGGACGCCGCGGAGCTGCCGACGCAGCCCCAGTTGCACGGCGTGGTCACCGCGGACGTGGCCGTCGTCGGGGCCGGGCTGGCCGGGCTGTCCTGCGCCTACCACCTGGCGGAGCGTGCCCCCGGGCTCGACATCGCGGTGGTGGACGCCGAGCACCCGGCCGCCGGCGCCAGCGGCCGGGGCACCGGTCTGCTGGGCCCCCGGGCCGGCCCCGCGGTCGACCGCGCGGTGCGCCGCTTCGGCCCGCAGACGGCGCGCAGGATGCACCGGGCCAGTGAGCGGGCGGTCCGGGACGTCCTCGCCCTGTGCGCCCGGCTCGACGTGCCCTGCGGGCTGCGGACCGGTGAGCAGCTGGTGGCCACGCGGTCGTCCGCGGGCCTGGCGGCACTCGCCCGCCAGGCCAGCGCCTGCCGCGAACTCGGCCTGGACGTCCCCGTCCTCACCCCGGCCGGCATCCGCGACCGGGTCGGCGTGCCCTACCGGGCGGCACTCCTGCACCGCCCCGCCGCGACCCTCGACCCGGCCGCCCTGACCTGCGCCCTCGCCCGGGCCTGCGCCGACAAAGGCGTGCGGTTCTACGGCCGCAGCCCACTGCTGGCCCTGCGCCCCGGCGATCTGGTGGGCCCCGAGCTGGTCCTCCCGCACGGCAGGCTCTACGCCGGTCAGGCGGTGCTGGCCGTCAACTCGGCCGCGCAGGCACTGGACCTGCCGGTCGGCACCGTCCTGCCGCTCGAGGTGTACGCCGTCGCCACCGAACCGCTGAGCGCCCCGGCCTACGAGGCCCTGGGCGGGCGCGCCGGACACGCCGTCGTCGACGCCGTCCCGATGGCGCCGTACTTCCGGCTGCTCCCGGACCGGGGCCTGGTGGCGGGCGGCGGTACCGCCACGGTCCCGGCGGGTGTCGGCGCTCCCCGTCTCCAGGCCGTCAGGGAGCGTGCCTGGTCCTGGCTGGAGAGGTGGCTGCGGGCCCTGCATCCGGACCTCGCCCGGGTACGGGTCACCCACCGCTGGTCCGGCCGCATCGGCATGACGGGCGACGACCTGCCGGTGGTGGGGCCGGTGCCGGGCTACGACGACGTCTGGTACATCGGCGGCTGCTGCGGGCACGGCCTCGCCCTGTCCGTGGCGCACGGCGCGCACGTGGCCGCGGCCCTGCTGGGTGAGCCGGAACCCGGCGAACCGCTCCCGTGGCACCGTTCCCGGGCCCCGCGCCTGCCCGCACGCGGACCCGCGGGGCCCCTGCTGCGGGCGTACGTCGACGCGATGGGGCGAATCGCGCGGCACACGTGCTGACGGCGGGCGCGGCCCGCGTCCGCACCCCGGCTCCGCGGACCGCAGACCGGACTCCGCAGGGGCTCCGCGGACCGCGGACTCCGGTCCGCAGCCCCGGCCTCGCAGCCCCGCAGACCCTCAGAACCCGACCAGGAGGTTCCACCATGCGACCCGACTTCGGTACGGACGGCCGCCTGCCGTCGGCCCTCTCCATGGGAACCGCAGATGTCGCCTTCCACCTGGCGACGGGCGGCAACCCTGTGCCCCTCGCGTTCACGTTCGGGTTCGAAGGCCGTGCCCCCACCCTGGACTCCGTACGCGCGCGGGTCGCCGAACGCGTCCACCACGTCCCGGCGTTGCGCTACCGCATCGCACGGGACCGCAGGAAATTCCGGCGGGTGGACCGGATCGCGGTGGACCGGCATGTGCACGAGGCGTGGCTGCCCGAGGACACCGACGGGTCGGCGACCAGCCGCCTGATGCTGTCCCGGCCGATGAGCACGGACGACCGGCCGCCCTGGGACGTGTGGCTGGTCCACGGCCCGGCGGACCGCCACACCCTGGTCTACCGCACCGACCACACCTTCCAGGACGGTATGGGCGCCGCCTACACCACCCGCGCTCTCCTCGGAGACCACCCCGAGGGCGGACCGGCCCCACAGCGTCCGGCCCGGCCCACCGCACACGGCCTCGCGGACGCCCTGGGCGAGGTGATGGCCGCCTTCCGCGCGCCCACCCCGAAACCCGCGTTCGACGGAGATTTCACGGGCCGCGTCGACGTCTGCCACGCCGACACCCCGCTGGCCCGGCTGCGCGCCATCGCCCGCGCCCACGGCGGCACGGTCACGGACGTCTATCTCGCGGCCCTGTCCCACGCCGTCCGCACCTGGTACCTGAAGGACACCGGCTCGGCCCATCCGCCGCTGCCCGTGTCGATCCCGATGTCGGTCCGGGCCCCGGGGGAGGAGTACGCCCCGGGCAACCGCATGGTCACCGCCCGGCTCCTGCTGCCCTGCGACGAGGAGTCACCGCAGCGGGCCCTGGCCCGGGTCGTCGCCGGTACGGGCCGGCTGCGGGAGAGCCGGCGGCGCGACGCCATGCGCCTGCTGCTGTCCGCCTCCCCGCGGGCGCTCGGTGCCACCGTCGGCACCCGCCTGGTCCGCGGGGCGTTCGTGGCCGGCCCGGTGAGCAGCGTGAACTTCGGCACGGCCCTGGTCCACCAGGGGGTCGCGGCCCGCCGCTCGGCCGTCTTCGCCGGCGTCGCGTCAGGCATCCGGTGTGTGACGACGCTGACGAGCCAGCACGACACCGCGTGCCTGACCGTCGTTCACGACGAGGCCCTGGCGACCGCGGACGAACTCCCCGACCTGTGGCTCGCGGCGCTGCTGGAGCTGGAGCGGCCCTGACACGGCGCCACGCGCAGGCCCCGGACGGTGCGTCCGGGGCCTGCGCGTGGCGCCGTGTCAGGGAGTGCCGCGCAGCGTTCCGGTGGTGAGGAAGACGCTCTCCGCGGCGGCCGTGCCGATCAGCGGCAGATACGGGGAGAGGCGCTCGACCGCGTACGGCAGCGTGTACGGGTCGGCGGCCGCCGCGTCCCAGCCGTGTTCGGCCCACCAGCGTTCCGGATCGGCAATCTGCCAGTTCCAGCCCAGTCCGATCGTCGACAGGGCGTCCATGAAGGGCGCGACGAACGGGGAGGACGTGGTCGCGGAGTTCACGCACTCGGCACCGAACATGCTGCCGGGAGCGGAGAGTTCGGTCATCACGGCGACGACGGCCGCCACCTCCGGCGGCCGGAGGAAGTACAGGGGTGCCTCGCAGAGCCATGCGGTGGGCCTGCCGGGATCGAATCCCGCCGCCCCGAGTTCCTCTCCCCAGGATGCCGTGCCGTCGGCTTCGACGACGGTGCGGCGTCCGCAGGAGAGCCGGCTCCAGTCCAGTACGTACTCCTTGAAGGCCAGTACGGCCGCGTCCTCCACCTCGAAGACGTGCACCCCGGTCGGCCAGTCGAGCCGGAAGGCACGGGTGTCAAGGCCGGCGCCGAGCAGCACCACCTGGCGGCAGCCCGAACGGGCCGCGGCGAGAGCGTAGTCGTCGAAGAAGCGGGTGCGTACCACCTGCCAGTCGGGCAGCAGGCGCTGCAGCGGTCCGTCACCGGGCGGGCCCCCGTCGAACCCGGCCGCGTGGAGGAAGTCGGCTGCCCACGGGTCGCGGACGATCGGCGCGGGCCGGAGGCACTCCGCCGCGTGTGCGGCGGCCGTCCAGAGCGCCGCGCTGGGAATGCCGTGCGGGGTTGCGGCGGCCGGCGCGAACGGTGACCGCGGGCGGGTGGATTCCGGCATCGGATCTCCTCGAGGTGGGACGGGGTGGCTGTGCGACCCGGATCATCCGGAGCGGCGACGGCCCAGCAGGAAGGCCGCGGCACCCAGCGCGAGCAGGCTTGCGGAGGGGCGGGTGGGCCGCTGGCCGCCCATCGCGTCGGGGGTGCGCGGCTCGTGGATGTTCAGTGCGAACTGACGGTTGGCCACGTCGGAGAGGACGCCCCGGACCTGTTCGGGACTGGTGACGGCGGCCAGCAGAAGCTCCATGGAGTTCCGGGCGAACTGGTTGCGGCCGAGGAACTCGCGGCCCAGCGCGAAAAGGATCTTCGGCACCTCCCCCTGGAACACCTCGGGCAGCGTGATCTCGGGAGCCAGGCACCGCACCGAACCGTCGAGGTTCGCGAAGGACTTGCCCAGCAGTGAGACGGCCGGCGGCGAACCGATCCCGCGCTTGGTCGCCTTGGCCAGCACGGTGGTGAGCGCCACGCCGAAGTTCATGTCCTCCAGGGAGAGATGGGAGACCTTGGGCACGAACGCGGCCATGTCGGCGGCGAACGCGGGCATGTTGGCCCACGGTGTCACCCGGCCCATCTCCGCCCAGTGCTGCGCCAGACCGGCCCCGTCGTTCTGCGCCAAGGTCATGAACAGCGGCAGCAGCTGAAGACTGGTCCTGCGGTCCAGGCGGCCGACCATGCCCCAGTCGATCAGTGTCGCGGGTCCGCCGGGAGCGGCGAAGACGTTGCCGGCGTGCGGGTCGGCGTGGAAGAAGCGATGGACGAAGTACCCGTGGTACATGAACCGCAGCAGGTCCTTGCCGATCTCCACGCGCTCGTCGTCCGTGAAGTGGGCGCGGTCGACGTGCCGCACCGACTTCCCGTCGGCCAGCGACTGGACGAGGACCCGTGGGCTGGCGTGCAGTACCCGGGGCACCTCCAGCGAACGGAACGACCGGACCTGCCCGCGGGCCTCGTCCATGTTGCGGGCCTCGCCGGTGAAGTCCAGCTCCGGCTCCATGGCGTCGAAGACCGAGCCGAGCATCGCCTCGATGTCGATGACCTCGTTGAACCGGGGAGCGACACGGGCCACGATCTTCGACGCCCGGCGCATCAGGGCCATGTCCGCGAGTACGCCCTCGCGGATGCCCGGTCGCTGGATCTTCACCACGGCCGCGCGCCCGCCGGGCAGCGTCACGCGGTAGACCTGGGCGAGGGACGCCGCCCCCAGCGGGGCGACGGTCTCGATGTCGTCGAAGCGCAGCTTCCAGTCCGCCCCGAGGTCCCGGGCCAGTACCGGCTCGAACTCCGAGAACGGCTGGACGTCGACCTCGTCGTGCAGGTTCTGGAGTTCGTCCCGGATGGACTGGGGGACCATGTCGGGCCGGGTGGAGAGGACCTGGCCGAGTTTCACGTAGAAGGGACCGAGGCTCTCCAGGGCATGCCGCACCGCCTTGGCGCGGCGCTGCTCCGCCCCGGCGGTGGCCTCGGCCGCGGACCCGGCGGAGCCGACGAGGCCCTCCGCCGGGGACCGCGTGTCCCGCTTCGTACGCCTGCGCAGCCGGGTCGCCTGTCCCACCTCGTCGGCCACGAGGCTGCCCAGAACCCTGACCACGAGACGCAGCCGATCGCCGACGACAGACGTCATCGTGTGTGATCCTCCTCAGATCGGGACCCGGGTGCGGAACGGCGGTCGGCGTGCATCACGGAGACGGCCGGGCGGGACGGTGGCACGGCCGGTCAGCCCGGGGTCGAGGACTGTCCGCCCTGGGACGGCTTTCCGCCCGGCCCCTGCTGACCGGTCAGGCCTTGCAGGGCCGCCAGCCCTTGCTGACCGGCCTGGGCCGGCAGGTTGGTCAGGTTCTGCAGGCCCTGGACCGCCTCGAGGAGCTTGGGCAGCACCTGGAGCAGCTGGGTGAGCTGGGCCGGCAGCGCCATCAGGTCGCCCGCCCCGCTCGCCGCGTGTCCGAGGCCTCCGGCCAGCTGACCGAGCCCGCCGAGCGCGCCGGCCGCGCCGCCGACCGCGGCGAGCGGATTGGCCGCCCCGCCCAGCGCGGCCAGGGGGTTGCCCGCCCCGCCCAGCGCGGCCGCGAGCGGGTTGCCGCCGCCCGCGGCACCGGTGAGCGCGGCCAGGGGGTTCTGCGCTGCGCCTGCGATGTTCCCCAGCGGGCCCGCGGCCCCCGCGGCGAGGCCGGCGAGCGGGTTGCCGGCCGCGCCGATCCCGCCGAGGGCGGCCAGCGGATTGGTGACACCCGCGAGCGCGGTCGCCGGGTTCACGGCCCCGGCCAGTGCGGCGAGGGCGTTCGGGGGCAGCCCGGCCAGCGTGCTGACGGCGTTGCCGGAGTCGCGCGACGATCCTGAGCCGCGCGACGATCCAGAGTCGTCGTCCCGGTTCAGGAGGTCGTCGAAGGCCTCCTTCCAGCTGTCGGTCATATCACCGACCAAGTCCTTGAAGATGTCTTGGACGTTCTTGCTGTTGCCCATGAGTGGGGTCCCTTTCCGTTTCTCTGCGATGGGAGAGGTGCGGTTTCCGGGTGTTATCGGGCGCAGCCTTCCAAGGCTTTCGCGCAGACGTTCTTCAATCGTGCGCGGCCCCTGGTGAAGGCGGCTTCGGCCGCCTTGACGGAGATGTTGTGTATGCGGGCGAATTCCGCAGTGGAAATACCCTTGGCGCGGGCGAGTATGACCTCTTGCTCACGCCCCCGCAGGTGTTGTACCTGGCCCAGAAGCCATCTGCCGAAGTCCTCGTCGCAGACGTCCTCCTCGGTCGTACCCGGGGTTTCCGCGAGCGCCGCACGCTGGAGGAGTCTGCTGCGACGCTCCATGTCACGGTAGAAGTCGATGCAGAGGCGAAGCGCCACGGACGTCAGAAAGGCACCGAGTCGATTCCTGTCCAACGCGGCGTGGGCGGCTGCCCGGGCCATGGTTTCCTGAACGCAGTCCTCGGCGTCCTGAAAACTTGGTAGTCTTCGCCGAACCAGCCGCATGAGGCGGTCCTGATGCTGGAAGATTTCTTCCCAGGAGCATTCAGCGGGCGATTGGCAGGTGAAATGTCGCACCATCGTGGATTGCAGCCCGTTGTCTCTCGGATTGAGCAGGGAGAACCGCGGCCGATTTTCCATTTGTTCGGCCATGTGGATTTTCTACCCGAGGCCCTGGAGCGGCAAACCGGAATACGCACCTCCGCCGGTCGGCAGAAATGTTTTTCCGTGCTCATTTCCGAGGAGCGGGCCGCCGTGCCCAGTCGCGGTTCCAGTTGCGCCACATGTCCCGTACGGTCTGGTGCACCTGGGAGCTGCCGGCGCGCAGCTCGGTGGTGTACGCCTGGACCGCTTCCTTGCCCACCAGCCGCGCTCCGCCGGTGAAGTAGGAGCCCCGGACGTGCTGCGGTGAGCGGTACTTGCCCCACAGCAGGATCTTCATCAGCGGCCAGAGGGTGAACACCCCGGACGGGCACCGGTCGTCGGGGTCCAGGGTGCCCCACACCGCCGGGACCAGTCCGCTCTCGCCCAGCAGCTCGTAGATGCGTGCGATCGTCTGCTCCTTCGTCAACTCGCCCGCACGATAGGCGAGTACGGCGTCCCGCGACTGGTCGAACATCCGCTCCACCCAGGGGTTGTCCATACCCTGGAGACCTCGGTACGGCGGCTGCTCCAGCAGGTCGAAGCAGGCCGGGTCGTGCGTCTTCTCGAACGTCACGGCGACCTGGTTCTGGGCGTTCGTGCCGTACAGCGTGGTGATGGTCCACACGCGGTTCCAGGCGTTCCACAGGTCGAAGTCGTCGAACGCGATGTAGCTGCAGGACACCAGGTCGTCGTAGAACCGGAACATGCGCTTGGTCCAGTGGTCCAGGTACGCGAACCGGGCGGTGTCGAAGTCGTCCTTGCGCACGGCGTCGATCAGCCGGTGGCCCAGGGCGTTGAGCGCCATCACGGTGACGGCGAGTCCGCTGGAGAAGAGCGGGTCGATGAAGTCACTGGCGTGCGGCAGCAGGCACCACCGGTCGCCGACGACCTTCTGCGAGGCGAACTGGGTACGGTCGGTGGAGACGTACGGCCGGACCGCCCGCGCCCGCTCGAACTGCCGGGCCACACTGGGGAACCGGCGCACGTACTGCCAGAACTCCTCCTCCGCCGAGACGTCCTCCGGCCGGGGGTGCTGGTCGAGATCGAGGTTGATGCCGACACTGCACAACTGGTTCGTGCTGGTCGACTGGTTGTCGAACGGGATGACCCAGAACCATCCGCCCGGGAACATGTGGTGGAGCGTCCCCTGGCTGAACGGGCTGGGCATGCCGTGCTGTGCCCGCGAGGGCGCCACGGCGTCGAAGGGGCGCACGTCCACCATGTGCGTGAAGATCGTGCGCGACCTCGTGCGGTAGGGCGGTTCCTGCCGCAGCCCGAGGCGCTCGGGCAGGACTGCCCGCATGCCGCCGGCGTCGACCACGTACGAGGCCCGGAAGGTGCCCCGGTCCCGGGTGACGAGAGTCGCGCCGTCCTCCTCGAACTTCACGTCGTCGACCATGGTGTGGGTGTACGCGGTCACGCCGTAGGACACGGCGACGTGGAACATGTACGCGTCCACGTCCTGCCGGAAGTAGTGCGAGTCGGGACCGAGCGGAGGTCCCCAGGTGGGGTACTGGGTGCACTCGTCGGGCCGTGTGGGCTCGCCTTCCCGGTGGTAGATGAAGCTGAAGTTCCGCTTGACCCCGCTGTTCGACGACACGTGGCGGCGCAGTGCCGCGTTGGTCGCCAGGTGATCGAGCTCGGGGACGTCGTAGCGGCGGGCCAGGACCCGGAGCCCGAACGTGGTCTCGGGGACCGTGGACTCTCCGATGGCGAACCGGGGGTGGCCGCTGCCTTCGAGCAGCAGCACCCGCACGCCGTGACGTGCGAGTACGGTCCCCAGCATCGTCCCGCCGATGCCGCCTCCTACGATGGCGACATCGAAAACACGCTGGTCTTCTTGCATGTCTGCGGTTCCTTTCGCGACGGGAAGAGCGAGTCGCCGGGCTCCCCGGTCACCGGTGGGTGACCGGGGAGCCCGGCAGCACCCGGCGCAGCCCGCAGGCCACCACCCGGGCGGAGAAGGACAGTGCGAACCGGGGGGTGGGCGCCAGTCCGGCCAACAGGCGGCGGTCACCGGGCACCTGCCGCTCGCCGCGCCCGGTGACGTCCAGCCACACGCCGAAGTGCAGCAGCCGCGCCTCGGGTCCGGCGTCCCGGGCGGGGAACGGCCGCATGTGCTCGCGCACCGCACGCGTGAGGGTCATGCGCCGCACCGTGCCCACCTGGTGCCGGGCCAGGAAGTGGTCGAGCAACTGGGCGGAGCGGTACGGGAATCCACCGCGACCGAGCGGAGTGCGCCCTACCAGCCCGGCGTCGTGGAACGCCGCGGCGGCCAGCAGGCCGCCCCGGTCGTAGGCGATCCCGTGGGTCCGCGCACAGGCGTCGGCCAGCAGGAACGTCCGCAGAGAGTGCACGGCGAGGTGGGGAGGCAGGAGCCGGCACATCTCCTGCAGTGCGGCGCCCGCGAGGGGGTGCCCGAGCAGCTCCGCGAGGGCCGGGCGGCCGAGCAGAGGCTGCCATGCCTCGGGCAACGCCTTCGGCGGATCGGAGTGTGAACTCGCCCCGCTCCCACCGGGATCGGGAACCTCCGGCATCTCAGGCCCTGCGGCCATGACTCAACCCCCCTTGCTTCACGACCCATTGGCTGTGTCCGTCTCATCTGTCTTTACGCTCGGGCCGCCTCCGCCCCCCGCCCCTCGTTGCGCAACGCTTCGTCCACGTAAGCGCGTTGGCGCGCAGCCGACGGCGCGCGACACCGGTAACGCGCTCCGGGCGTACGTTCCGGCCGTCCATTCGGAAGCCGTGCCTGTTCGAATGAATGAGCCCTACTCATCCGTTGTGGCGGTGCGGGAGCGGGTGACGGTCAGAGGGATGCGCCCTGCGCTCCCACTGGTGGCAGATTTCTGTAGTAAACCTCGTGAGGTGCGGGGAGTGTTCAGGGCAGGACCGAATCTCGCCTGTGCTGAAATGCGGTGTTGGTATGGTCAGTTTCCCGATCGCCGAAGATCTGCGACTTCCGGCGGAAATCGATGCGTCGGCTCTGCCGGATGCTCCCGAAGGCCCGCCCGAGAGAATTCTGCTGACGGGAGCCACGGGATTCCTCGGCGGTTTCCTGCTCGCCGATCTGCTGGATGCCACCGACGCTCGAATCCATTGCCTGGTGAGAGCGGAATCGGCCGGTGAGGCCCGGGAGCGGCTCGCCGGCCAGTTACGCGCCCGGAATGTTCCGGAGCACCACATGTCCCGGATCGACGTCGTGCCCGGCAGCCTGGCGAAGCCGCGGTTCGGCCTGTCCGACGAGGAGTTCTCCGACCTCTCGCGCGGCATCGACGTTATTTACCACTGCGGTGCTTGGGTCAATCTTCTGGCCAGTTACCCGATCCTGCGCGGCTGCAATGTGTCGGGGACCCTGGAAATCCTGAGACTGGCGACCAGGACCCGCCGAATTCCCGTGCACTACATCTCGACGATGGGGGTGATTCCGGCGGCCCGGGAGGCCGGGACCGGTGTCTCCGGTTACTGCGCCACCAAATGGGTCGCCGAGCAGTTGGTCGCGCAGGCCGCGGACCGCGGATCGCCCACGATGGTGCACCGGCCCGGGGTGATCCTGGCGGACTCGCGCACCGGCCTGGTGGGGAAGTCGGACTGGTTCGTCCACCTGACGACGGCGAGCATCCGCGCCGGCTGCGCCCCCGACCACCCCGGTCTCCTGCCGGTGGGCACGGTCGACTTCACCAGCCGCGCCATCGTCGAGCTGTCCCTGAGCCGGCGTGCCCGAGGACAGGTGTTCCACGTGATCGATCCCGAGCCGCTGCCCTTCCGGTCGTACTTCCAGGGCTTCGCCGACGCGGGCGTCGACCTTCCGCTCGTTCCGTTCGACACCTGGCTGGAGCGGCTTCGCGACCTGGGCGACGAGGTCCCCCGCAGCACCCTGCGGCTGGCCGGCGAGACCCTCCGGCAGATGATCCCGGCCCCGGGGCAGGACACCGCCGGCCCCGCCGCGGCCTCCGCGCACCGCGCCCCGCCCGTGCTCGACTCCGACTACTTCCGCAGGATGCTCGCCTTCCTGAACCGCGACGCCGTGCTGCCCGCCCGGTGACCCACACGCGGTCCTCTCCTCCCCTCCCTCCCGTGCACCCTCCCCGCACCTCATCAGCTGGAGTTTCCGCATGTCCCCTTTCACCCTGGAAGACCTGACGGCGATGGTGGCCGAGATCGCCGGCGCCGAAGCGGCCAGGGCGCTCTCGGAGCAGCCGGCCGACGCGCCCTTCACGTCGTTGGGGTTCGACTCGATGGCCGTCATCGAACTGGCCGAGCGGATCCAGGAGCGCTACGGCGTTCCCATCCCGGACGAGGCGGTGCACGACCTGCGCACCGTCCGGCGGACCCTCGACTACGTGAACGGCCGGGCCGCCGTCGCCGCGGCGGACGGAGCCCGCTGATGGCCCGGGGTGCGGGGCGGCTGACCGGCATCGGCGTCTACCGCCCCGGTGGTCTGCTCACCAGCGCCGAACTCGACACCAGGTTCGGTCACGAGGACGGCTATATCGAGCAGATCACCGGAATCCGGACCAGGCTGAAGGCCGACCCCGACGACACCTTCGTCGAGATGGCCGCGCAGGCGGCGGACAAGGCCCTGGCCCACGCGGGCGTGCTCGCCGAGGACCTGGACTGCGTCCTGTTCTCCTCCGCCAGCAGCGTCGGCCAGGCATCGTGCCGGGCCGCCAGTCTCACCCACCGCATCGGCGCCGGCCGGGCCGGCGGGTTCGACCTCAACGGCGGGTGCGCCGGGTTCGGTTACGGGCTGACCCTGGCGTCCGGACTCATCGCCGCACAGCAGGCGCGTCAGATCCTGGTCGTCGCCGCCGAGCGGCTGAGCGACATCACCGACCCCGACGACTGCGGGACCGTCATGGTCTTCGGCGATGCCGCCGGGGCCGCGGTGGTCAGCGCAGCCGAGCACCCCGGGATCGGACCGGCGGTGTGGGGAACCCACGGCCCCGGTGAGCCCTGGATGACCAGCGCCCCGCCCAAACCCGGTGCCGCCCGCCCGTACATGCACATGGACGGCACCCGGGTGGTCCGCTGGTTCGGTTCGCAGATGCCGCAAGTGGCCCGGGACGCACTCGAGGCGGCCGGGCTCACCTGGGACGACATCGGCGCCTTCGTGCCGCACCAGTGCAACGGGCGGCTGATCGACGCGATGGTGCGCCGACTGCGCCCGCCCGAGCACGTGGCGATCGCCCGCAGCATCGTCACCGACGGCAACACCAGTTCGGCGTCCATCCCGCTGGCCCTGGAGTCGCTGCTCGCCTCGGCCACCGTACGGCCCGGCGACAAGGCGCTGCTCCTGGGCTTCGGCGCCGGGCTGACCTGGTGCGCCCAGGTGGTCGAACTTCCGTAAGGAGCACCTCATGAACGTCACGTCCGCGTCCCCCGCGGTCGACCTCGGGCCCGCCGGCGAACCCGAAGCCGGTGTCGTGCCCCGTCCCCTGTCCCGTCTGTCCGACGCCGATCTCGGCACCCTGCTGATGATCCGCCACTTCGAACTGGCCGTCCTTGAGCTGTTCTCCCAGGGCCGGCTGCACGGCACCACGCACACCTGCCTCGGCCAGGAGTACATCCCCGTCGCGCTCTACCCGCTGCTGGACGAGGGCGACTACGTCTTCAGCAACCACCGCGGGCACGGCCACTACCTGGCCCGCTTCCACGACCCGCACGGTCTGCTCGCGGAGATCATGGGGCGGGCCGGTGCCGTCTGCCACGGCGTGGGCGGCAGCCAGCACATCTACCGCGACCGCTACCTGTCGACCGGCGTACAGGGCCAGAGCCTGCCCGTCGCCGTGGGAGTCGGGCTGCACCTGAAGCAGGCCGAGCCGGGCCGGATCGCGGTGGTCCACATCGGCGACGGCACCTGGGGCGAGGGCGCCGTGTACGAGGCGCTCAACATGGCGCAGCTGTGGCAGGTCCCGGTGCTCGTCGTGGTGGAGCACAACGGGATCGCCCAGTCGACACCGACCGAGCGGCAGATGTCCGGCACCGTCGCGGCCCGGGCGGCGGCCTTCGGCGTCGGCCACCTGCGGATCGACTTCGTGGACGTCACCGACGTACGGGCCGCCCTCACCCCCGTGGTCGAGCAGGTCCGCGACCGGCACCGGCCGTACGTGGTCGAGTGCGTCACCCACCGCGTGGGCCCGCACAGCAAGGGGGACGACACCCGCCCGGCCGAGGTCCGTGAGCGAGCCGCCCGGCACGACTGGTACCGCCGCTACCGACAGGACCGTCCCGCACAGTTCGCCGCCGCCGACCAGGCACAGGCGGAGGCCGTCGCCGCCGTCGTACGAGAGGTCGGCGCGCGTCCGGCGTCCCGATGGGAGGCCCGATGACCAGGCGCCAGCGCGTGGCCGAGAACCTCAACAGCGCACTGCACCACCTCCTCGGCACCCACCCCGGCACGTATCTGATCGGCGAGGACGTCGCCGACCCCTACGGCGGGGCGTTCAAGGTGACCCGGGGGCTCTCCGACCGCTTCCCGGACCGGGTGCTGTCCTCGCCGCTGAGCGAAGGCGGCATCGCCGGCGTGGGCGCGGGCCTGGCCCTGGCCGGCAACCGGTCCGTGGTCGAGATGATGTTCTCGGACTTCGCCGCGCTGGCCTTCGACCCGCTGCTGAACTTCGCCGCCAAGTCCGTGTCCATGTACGGCCGCAGGGTCCCGATGAGCATGGTCGTCCGCTGCCCCACCGGCGGCAACCGGGGGTACGGTCCGACGCACAGCCAGAGCCTGCAGAAGCACTTCCTCGGCATTCCCTCGCTGCACCTGCGGGAAGTCTCCCCGTTCCACGACAACCGGCGCGTACTGACCGCGATGCTCGACCGCGAGGAGCCCGGGGTGCTCTTCGAGGACAAGGTGCTCTACACCCGCGCCATGTACCAGGCGGGGGTCGTGGACGACCTCTTCCGCTACGAGGTGCTGGCCGATCCCAGCGAGACCGCCCGGGTGTTCGCGCCGGACTGCGGGCCCCCCGACTGGATCGTCCTGGCCCCGGGCGGGCTCACCGAACGGGCCGTCACCGCCCTGCGCACCCTGCTCCTCGAAGAGGAGATCACGTGTGAACTGCTGGTGCCCTCCCAGCTCTACCCCTTCGACAGCAAGGCGCTGCTCCCGGTGCTGTCCCGCGCCGACCGCATCTGTGTCATGGAGGACTCCACGGCCGACGGGACCTGGGGCGAGCTGCTCGCACAGCAACTCCACGAGGAGCTGTGGAGCCGACTGGCCCGCCCAGTACTGCCGCTGAGCGCCGAGCCGAGCATCGTACCGACCGCGGCGCACCTGGAGCACGGCGTGCTGCTCCAGCCGTCCACCATCCACCGCGCGATCGTGGAGGCGACGAAGTGATCGGCATCGAGCTGCCCACGCTCAACACGAACGACTCCAGCTACACCCTGGTCGAGTGGCTCGTCCCCGACGGCGGCAGCATCGAGGGCGAGGAACCGCTGGCGGTCGTGGAGACCTCCAAGGCCAGTGAGGAGATCGAGAGCACCGGCCCCGGAATCCTGCACGTCCTCGTCGGCGGCGGCCAGGAGTGCAGGCCGGGGCAGACCATCGCCTACCTCTTCGAGTCGGCCGAGGAGCGCGACTCCTACCGGGCGTCGGCCGCCACCCCGGCGGCGGCATCCGCACCCCCCGGCGCGGGGCCGAGCATCACCAACGCGGCCCGTGCGCTCGCCGACCGCCACGGCGTGTCCGAGGCCGAGCTGCGCGGTCTCGGGCGCACGGTCGTCCGTACGGCCGATGTCGAGGCCCTGGTGCGGCGGGCCGCGTCGGCGCCCGCCTCCCCCGGGCGCCAACTGTCCAAACGGCAGCGGACGGTGGGGGCGGTGGTGACCGAGTCGATGCGGACCGTTCCGGCCGCGGCCGCCTACGCCAAGGTCGACGTCGGACAGGCGGAGGAACTGGCCCGGCAGCTGTCCGAGCGCACCGGCAGTTTCGTCTCGCTGCCCGTCCTGCTGATCAAGGCGGTGGCGCGCCGGCACGCGGCACATCCCCTGATGTTCGCCGCGCTCACCGACGACGGCGCGGTGCGCGAGAGCGAACGGGCCCATGTGGGCGTCACCATGGACGCCGGCCGAGGTCTGTACACCCCGGTGGTGCACGACGCCGCCGAGCTGAGCGGCGACCGGATCGCCGACCTGCTGACCGGCTTCCGGAGCAAGGCGTTCCGGGGCACGTTCCAGGCCGCCGAACTCACCGGGGCCAACATCATGGTCGCCCCGCACACCACCGAGGGCATGGTCCTGGCCACCCCCATCGTCTTCCCCGGCCAGACCTGCGTGGTCTCCGTCGGCGCCGTCGACGACCAGGTGCTCCTGGACGCGCAGGGCGCTCCTCGCACCCACCGGTTCGTCCACCTGGGCCTGGTCTACGACCACCGGGTGGTCAACGGCAGGGACGCGATGGCCCTGCTCAAGGACGTCAAGGAGGAGCTGGAGGCCCCGGCCGCGCTCGGCTGACCGCCGCCCCGCCGCCCCGGAACCCCACCACGGAACCCACCACCGCGGAACCCTCACCGCGGAACCCCACCACACGGCACCCCACCACCCCCCGGGGTACCGCCCGTCGGACTGAAAAGGACACCCCTGACATGACCACCGACACCACGCCCCACAGCCGCGCCTACGACCTGCTCGCCTCGGTTCTCTGCAACAAGTTCGAAGTGCCCTCCGAGGCCATCGTCCCCACCGCGACCTTCGAGCAGCTGGACCTCGACTCGCTGGCCGTGGTGGAGCTGTTCGTCGTACTCACCGAGGAACTCGGCATCGAAGTGCAGGACGGCGAGGCCGACCCGGACCTCACCCTGGCCGGCGTGGCCGACCTCATCGCCGAGGCCGTCAAGCCGTGACCGGCGCCCGTCCCGACGTCGCCGTCACCGGGATCGGCCTGGTCACTCCGGCCGGCACCGGCCGCGAGGCCACCTGGGACGGCGTGTGCGCGGGCCGCCCCACCGCCCGGCACGTCCCCGAACTCAAGGGCCTCCCGGTCGACTTCGCCTGCCTCGTACCGGACTTCTCCCCTCGTGATCACGTCCCCGGCTCACGCCCCTGGCAGTACGACCGCTTCACCCAGTTCGCCCTCCACGCCGCCCTGGAGGCGGTCTCCGACGCCGGTCTGGACCCGGCCGACTGGGACGGGGACCGCGTCGCGGTGGTCTTCGGCAGCTCGGCCGGCGGCACCGGCACCATGCTGGACCAGCACCGCAAACTGCTGGAACTGGGCACGGCACGCGTCTCACCGCTGCTGCTGCCGATGTTCCTGCCCAACATGGCCACCGGACAGCTCACCATCCACCTGCGGGCCCGGGGCCCGGCGCTGTGCACGGTCACCGCCTGCGCCTCCGGCGCCACCGCCATCGGCACCGCCCTGCAACTCCTGCGCTCCGGGGCCTGCGACATCGCCGTCGCGGGCGCCTCCGACGCGGTCGTACAGCCCCTCTGGGTCACCGGCTTCGACCGGATGGGCGCGCTGTCCCGGCGCGGCGACGACCCGCGGGCCGCCTCCCGGCCCTTCGACACCGCGCGGGACGGCTTCGTCATGGCTGAGGGCGGTGCGGCCCTGGTCCTGGAGCCGGCGAGTGCGGCCCGGGCCCGCGGACGCCCCGGCTACGCCCTGCTGGCGGGCTACGGGGCATCGTCCGACGCCCACCACCCCGTGGCACCCGACCCCGAGGGCAAGGGCGCCGCCCTCGCCGTGCGGCGGGCCCTCGACGACGCCGGCGCCCGCCCCGCGGACGTGCAGCACATCAACGCGCACGGCACCAGCACGCCGCTCAACGACGCCGCCGAGGCCCGTCTGATCCGCCGCCTCTTCCCTCACCAGCCCTCCGTGACCTCGGTCAAGGGCACCCTCGGCCACCTGCTCGGCGCGGCCGGAGCGGTCGAAGCGGCGATCACCGCCCTGTCCGTGGCCCACGGCCGGGTGCCGCCCGTGGCCAACCTGGAGAAGCAGGAAGGAGACGCCGAGATCAACGCCGTCACCGGCACCAGCCGGGCGCAGCCCGTCGACCTCGCCCTGAGCCATTCCTTCGGCTTCGGCGGCCACAACGCCGTACTCGCCTTCAGAAGCTGCCCCACCGAACCGGCCCGGGAGCCGGCCGCTCCTTCACCGTGAGCACCTTCGGGCGGCGCCGTTCTGCAACGAAAGGGAGAAGATCGTGAGTTTCCTCAATCCCCGTATCCCAGGCGTCAACTCGGACGACGTCGTCACGGACATCACCGAGGCGCCGCACCGCTTGGGCGCGGTCGTCCAGGCCGGCGGGGCGCAGGTCATCGCCACCGTCGACGTCCAGGCGGGAGAGGACGACTGGAACACCCCGCCGAGCGAGGAACATCCGCGCCCGGTGGTCCTCGTGCACGGCACCTTCGGCAACCGCGGCTACACGTGGAACACGGCGGTACCCCTGTTGCGGCGACACGGCCACCGTGTCTTCCGGCTCGACTACGGCCAGCACGGCAACCCCTTGATCTTCGGCCTCGGCGACATCAAGCACTCCGCCCGGCAACTGGCCGACTTCGTCGACGAGGTCCTGCGTCGCACCGGCGCCCAGCAGGTCGACCTCGTCGGCTTCTCGCAGGGCGGCATGATGCCGCGCTACTACCTCAACGCGCTGGGCGGCGGGCCCAAGGTGCACAACTTCGTCGGCATCTCACCCAGCAACCACGGCGTCACCGCCCAGGGGCTGATGAACCTCGCCCGCCAGATCCCCGGCGCGGTGGAACTGCTGGAGCAGGGTGCCGTCGGGGAGGTCGTGCCGGCCTGGCCGCAACTGCAGCACGACCACCTCTTCCAGCGGGAGCTGGCCGATCTCGGCGAGACGACGGAGGGCGTCCGCCACACCGTCATCGCCACCCAGTACGACGACGTGGTCACTCCGTACACGTCGTGCGCCCTCGCGAAGACCGAGGGCTGCTACGTCAACAACATCGTCCTTCAGGACATCGACCCGGACGACCACACCCCGCACGTGAGCATGCCCTACAACGCCACCGTGCTGAACGAAGTCCTCAAGGCCCTGGCCGACTGAGCCCTGCTGCCGTCCAGGAGGACGCGGGCGACCAGCGCGGGGTCGTCGTTCATCGGGACGTGGCCGCAGCCGGGCAGCCGCACCAGGCGGGCCCGCGGAATGGCGTGCTTGGCGCGTATGCCCTGCCGGGGCAGGAGCAGCCGGTCCCGGTCGCCCCACGCCACGGTGACGGGGACGCCGGGCACGTCGTCGGTGAACAGCACGCTCCGTCCGGCCCGGAGCGTCTCGGAGAACCCCGGCGCGTGTGCGAGCGCCAGCGTCTCGGCGACGACCGCCTCGGGGGAGCGGCGGCCGGGACGGGCGTAGATCGTGCTCGTCAGCGCGGTGCGGCCGACCGCGGTGCGGGACAGCCGCTCGACCAGTGGGAGGGGCAGGCTCCGGGCGGTCCGGCGCATCCCCATCAGGACGCCGAAGGCGTAGCGCCGCTCGGCCCGCGTCCAGAAGCCGGCCGGGGACAGGGCCGTCACCGACCGCACCAGGTTCTCGCGGCCGAGCCCCAGGGCCAGCAGTCCGCCCAGCGAGTTGCCCGCGACATGGGGACGGTCGAGGCCCAGTGCCCCGCAGAAGGCGCCGAGCACCGCGTTCGTCGTCGGCAGATCGTGCGGCAGCCCCGGCGGCAGCGCGGACGACTGCCCGAACCCCGGCAGGTCCACGGCTATCACGTCGCGTTCGGTGGCCAGGATGTCGACCACCGGGTCCCAGGCCTGCCGGTGGTGACCGATGCCGTGCAGCAGTAGCAGCGGCTCGCCGGCGCCCACGCGCGCGTAGGCGAGCGTGATGTCGCGCGGACCGTGAGCGGTGGGGGCCGTGAAGGAAAGCGTTGCGGACATGGGGCTCCTTGTCGGGAACGGGTGTTCCGGGAACGCGCGTGCGATGGCTTCGGGTAGACAGCTTGTCAGCAATGGCTACCGACGGGTAGACCCGGTGTCGGGTACGAGCGGTTCCGTCTGGACAGCACCGGACGCGTCCGCTGGGATGGAGCGGTGACCACCGACACCGCGACCGACGTCTTCGAAGAGCACCGGCCCGTCCTCCTGGGCGTCGCCTACCGGATGCTGGGCCGCCTGGCCGACGCGGAGGACGTGGTCCAGGAGGCGTGGCTGCGCTGGTCCGGTGCCGACCGCGCCGCGGTGCGCGAGCCCCGCGGGTACCTGGTGCGCGTCACCACCCGGCTCGCCATCGACCGGCTGCGCCAGGTCAAGTCGCGCGGCGAGACGTACGTGGGCCCGTGGCTGCCCGAGCCCTACGTCACCGACTTCGGGGACGCGGTGCCGGACACCGCCGAGCGGGCCGTCCTCGCCGACTCCGTCTCCCTCGCCGTCCTCGTCGTCCTGGAGTCGCTGTCGCCGCTGGAACGGGCGGTGTTCGTCCTCAGGGAGGCCTTCGGCTACCCGTACGCGGAGATCGCCGCCATGCTGGAGCGCGGCGAGGCCGCGGTGCGCCAGCTCGCCGGACGCGCCCGCAAGCACGTCGACGAGCGGCGCCCCCGCTACGACGTCGACCCGGCGCAGCGCCGCGACCTCACCGAGCGCTTCCTCGCCGCCGCTGCCGAGGGTGATCTGGCCGGCCTGCTGGCCACGCTCGCGCCGGACGTCCGGCTGGTGGGCGACAGCGGCGGCCGGTCCAAGGCACCGCTGCGTGTGCTGGAGAGCTCCGACAAGGTGGGCCGCTTCCTGCTCGGTGTCGCGCGGCAGGGCGTTCCGGACGCCACCTTCCACTTCCTGGAACTCAACGGCGGCCCGGCCCTGCTGGTCCGCTCCGGCGGCAAGCCGGACTCCGTCGTCCAGGTGGACGTCGTCGACGGCCGCATCCAGTCGATGTACATCATCCGAAACCCGGACAAACTGGTATCACTGGCCGGCGTTCTCTGACCCCGCCCCGTCTTCCCTGCGGCATCTCACGGCCCCGGACCCGTCCCGCGACGGGGGCCGGGGCCGTTCCGTCGCGGGATTGGTCTTGACCAAGGGGGTGGGGCGTTTTATGGTCGCAGAGAACTGCAACAACCTTTAATAAACAAGGGCGTCAAAACGCCGCCGGACCACGGCGATTGCGGAGGACAGGGTGGGGACCACGCAGTTGGAATCGGTGCCGGAGCCCAAGTACTGGCACCTCAGGACCGTGCTCAGCGAGGCGCTGGACTCGGAGTTCGAGGTGGGCGAGATACTGCCCAACGAACGCGATCTCGCCGCCCGCTTCGGCGTCGCGCGCGCGACCCTGCGCCAGGCCCTGGAACAGCTCGAGCTGGAGGGCAGGCTCCAGCGCCGCCGGGGCGTCGGTACGACCGTGGCGCCGCCACGCGTCGGCGTGGCCGTCGGCACCCGGGAGCACGCCTGGCCCGGGACGGCCGACGACGCCTGGCAGCCGGCCGACTGCGTCCTCGCGGCACCTCCCGCGGCCGTGGCCGACGCCCTGGAGACCGACCGCGACGAGCCGGTCCACACCGTCCGCCGCTCCCGCGTGAGCCACGGCCAGCCCGTCGCCGCGGAACTGCTGTACGTCCCGGCGTCCTCGGTGCCCGACCTCACCGCCATCGACGCGCCCGCCGGCCCCGCACGCGCGCGTGCCGTCCTGCGTGAACTGCAGCGCGGGGACCTGGAGCGGCAGGAGAGCGCCGTCGAGCTGGGCTCGGCCGGCGCGGAGGACGCGAAGGAGCTGGACCGCCTCCCGGGCGCGCCCGTCCTCGTCGTCACCACCCGCTACCTCGCCGAGGGCCGCACCGCCGCCCTCTCCGTCGCCACCTACCGCGCGGACACCTGCCGGCTGACGTTCGGCGACTCGGGCGACGTCGAGATCCACCACGGCCCCGAGACCCGGGCCTCCTGACCGACCCGCCCCCGCCGCGGACCCACCGCCGCCCGTGGATCAGCGGCGGGCCGTCGCGCCCTCGACCGCGAACAGCTGCTCCTCCACATGGTCGAGGGCCAGCCGCAGCGCACCCGTCGCCACCGCGGCCTCGCCCAGCAGCGACAGGGCCACCCGCGGCGGACGCAGGCAGTAGCGGGCCAGCTCCCGGCGCAACGGCTCCAGCACGCCGTCGAGGCCGGCCGCCCAGCCGCCGATGACGACCATCTCGGGATCGAGCGCCAGCGCCAGCGCCGCCACGTCGTGCACCAGCCGCTGGATGAAGCGCTCGACGGCCGCACGGGCCCGCTCGTCGCCCTCGCGGGCCTCGGCGAAGACCTTGGCGACCGCCTGCTCGTCCAGCGGGTGCAGCGGCTGGTCCGTGGTGGACAGCAGCGTCTCCGGCGTCACGTCCCGGCCCAGCAGGTGCAGCGCGCCGATCTCCCCGGCCGCCCCGCCGTACCCCCGGTGCAGCCGCCCGCCGATCAGCGCCCCCGCCCCGGGACTGAGACCGGCCAGCACGAACACGATGTCGTCGCACTCGGTGGCGGTCCCCTTCCAGTGCTCGGCCACCGCCGCCGCGTTCGCGTCGTTCTCCACCAGCACCGGGCACTTGAAGGACCGGCTCAGCCGCTCACCCAGGCCAAGACCCGTCCACCCGGGCAGCGCGGTGCCCAGGCGGACCGTGCCGTCCGCCTCGACGATGCCGGGTGTGGCCGCGCCGACCGCCCGCAGCGAGCCGCGCGCCACACCGGCCCGGCGCAGCAGCTCGGCCACGGCCGTACGCAGCCGCTCCAGCCGCTCGTCGGCCGGCGCGTTCTCGTCCACGTCCTTGGCCTGGGCGCCGATCACCCGGCCGTCCAGGCCGGACAGGAGCGCGGCCACGCGGTGCGGGCCGATCTCCAGGCCCAGCAGGTGTCCCGCCTCCACCCGGAACCGGAACCGCCGCGCGGGCCGCCCCTGCCGCCGGGCCGTCCCCTCGTCGGCGGCCGCCTCGACGACCAGACCGGCCTCTATCAGCCCCTCGACGACGCCCTCGACGGTCGGTCTGGACAGCCCCGTCACCCGGGTGATCTCGGTCAGCGTCGCGGCGTCCGTCGCACGCAACGCGTGCAGCACCACAGCGGAATTGATCCTCCGCAACAGCGAAGGATCCCCGCCGGTCAGGCCTGCCAAGGTCCGTCCTCCCAGCTCGTGCGCGTGTGGGCCGGATGGTACTCGGCCCGCCGAACCCCGGCGAGTTCCGGTCCGCCGGTCCCGCTCCCCGCGGCGCCCTCAGCCCGGCGCCACGAACCCCGACTCGTACGCCGTGATCACCGCCTGGGTGCGGTCGCGCGCACCCAGCTTCGCCAGTACGGCGCTCACGTGCGACTTCACCGTCTCCGTGCCGACCACCAGCCGTGCCGCGATCTCCGCGTTCGACAGCCCCCGCGCCATCAGCCGCAGCACCTCGCCCTCCCGCTCGGTCAGCCGGGCGCGCGCCAACTCGGCGCGGGCCGCGCGGTTCCCGCCGCCGTCGCCGTACTCGGCGGCCAGCTGCCGCACCGAGGCGGGAAACAGCAGGGACTCGCCCTCGGCGATCAGCCGCACCGCGTGCACGATCTCGGCCGGCCGGGCCCGCTTGAGCAGGAAGCCGTCGGCGCCCGCGCGCAGCGCCTCGTACACGTACTCGTCGTTCTCGAAGGTCGTCACCACGAGGATCTTCGGCGGGTCGGCCACCGTACGCAGCAGCGCGCGTGTGGCCTCGATCCCGTCCAGCAGCGGCATCCGGACGTCCATGGCGACCACGTCCGGCCGCACCTGCCGCACCAGCGGGACGACCGCCGCCCCGTCGGCCGCCTCACCGACCACCTCGATGTCCGGCTGCGCCTCCAGCACGGCCCGCAGACCCGCGCGCACCAGGGGTTCGTCGTCGACGAGGAGCACTCTGACCGGCATCCGCCCAGCGTAGATCAGCCGAGCGGCAGCTCGACGCGCACCTGCCAGTCACCGGCGCCGTCCGGCCCCGTGCGGGCCCGCCCGCCCAGCAGCGCGGCCCGCTCCCGTATGCCGCGCAGACCGCTCCCGCGGCCCGGGGCGGCCCCGGCGTCCGGGAGCGCATTGCGCACCTCCAGGGTGAGCGTCCCGTCCGCGACCCCGATACGGACCAGGGCCGGCACCGGACCGGCGTGCCGCAGCACGTTGGTCAGCGCCTCCTGGAGGATGCGGTAGCCCTCACGGGAGACCGGGCCCGGCAGGCTCTCCAGCGGACCGGTGACCTCGGCGTCCACCTTGGCCCCGGACGCGCGCGCGGACTCCAGGAGCCGGTCGGCGTCCGTGAGCGTCGGCCGGGCGCTCACCGGCCGCTCCGCCTCCCGCAGCACCCCGAGCACCCGCTCCAGGTCCTCCAGGGCCGCCCGGCCCGTCTCCTCGATCGCCGTCAGGGCCCGGTCGGTGAACTCCGGGCTGTTCGCCGCGCGAGCGGCCCCCGCCTGGACGACGGCCACGGTCAGCGCGTGGCCGATGGAGTCGTGCAGCTCGCGGGCGATGCGGGTGCGCTCCAGCAGCTGCTCGGTGCGCACCTCGAGGGCCGTGAGGCGTTCGGCGGCCGACGGGCCGAGCAGTCGCCGGGCGGCGGCGGTGAGCACCTCGCCGAGGCCGACCACGGCCGCGTACAGCGCGAGGAGCGGGAGCGGCGCCAGCAGGCCGTAGAACCACTGCGGTTGGCCCGACAGGGCCGGCAGGTCCTCGGTCTCGTGCCCCACCGTGCGCGCGGCCAGGGTGTACGCCACGATCGGCAGCCAGACCGTGAGGTAGGCGGCCACCCCGCCCAGCAGCGTCCGCACCTCCAGCCAGAGCACCGTCCGCCAGCGGTCCCGCCAGGCGATGGCGGGCAGCGTGGCGAAGTCCGGCTCCGCCTCGTCCGGTGTCAGCAGCAGCCGGGCCTGCATCACCTCGCCCACACGCACCGCCGGGATCAGACCCACCGCCACCAGCGCGAGCAGCGGCACCCAGGGCAGCTCCGGCTCGACCCACCACCACACGCTGAGCGCGGCCACCGGCACCCACAGGTGCAGCAGCCGGGTGTACGTCCTCCCGCGTACCAGCGGGCGCAGCAGGCGAACCATCCCGTCATCGTGTCATCCGGCACCGACGGCGCGGCTCCCCCGCACGGGGGAGGCACGGTCCACCGGCGGGGGAGGCTTCCGCGCGGTGCGTCCACCACGCTGTTGCCATGACCAGCATCGACGTCCGCGACCTCACCAAGGATTACGGCACCCGACGAGCCGTCGACGACCTCTCCTTCACCGTGCGCCCCGGCCGGGTCACCGGCTTCCTCGGCCCCAACGGCGCCGGGAAGTCCACCACCATGCGGCTCGTCCTCGGCCTCGACCGGCCGACCGCCGGGACCGCGACCGTGGGCGGCCGCCCCTATACCGCCCTGGACGAACCCCTGCGGCTGGTCGGTGCCCTGCTCGACGCGGACTGCGCCCACGGCTCGCGCACCGCACGGGACCACCTGCGCGTCCTGGCGGCGAGCAACCGCCTACCCGCCCGCCGGGTCGACGAGGTGATGGAGCAGACGGGCATCGCCGCGGTGGCCCGCCGCCGGGTGAGGACGTACTCCCTGGGCATGCGTCAGCGCCTGGGCATCGCCGCCGCGCTGCTGGGCGATCCCGAGGTGGTGATGCTGGACGAGCCTTCCAACGGGCTGGACCCGGAGGGCATCGTCTGGATCCGCGGACTGCTGCGCGGGCTCGCTGCCGAGGGGCGCACGGTGCTCGTCTCCAGCCACCTGATGAGCGAGACCGCGTCCTTCGTCGACCACCTCGTCGTCCTCGGCCGCGGCCGGCTCCTCGCCGACACCCCGATGCGGGACTTCATCGACGCGCGCGTGCAGCCGCGGGTGCGCATCCGGACATCGGACGCGACCGCACTCAAGGCCGCGCTCGCCCGGCACGGACACGATGCCGTGGAACACGACGACGGGTACTGGACCGTGCGCCACGCGCGCGTGGAGGACGTCGGCCGGATCCTGTCCGGCGCGGGCGTACCCGTCCTCGAACTGGCCTCGGCCGAGGGCACGCTGGAACAGGCCTACCTCGACCTGACCGCCGCCGAGACCGAGTTCGCCGCACAGCCCAAGGAGGCCTGACCATGAACCTCACGCCCGTCCTCCGCGCCGAGGCGCTCAAAGTGCTCACCCTGCGCTCGCTGTGCGGCACCCTGCTGTCCCTGTCCGTGGTCACCACGGCGTTCTCCGCACTGGCCGGGTCGTCCGACGCCTCCGATCCGGACTTCGACCCGCTGTTCACGGCCCTGTCCGGTGTCATGCCCGGCCAGATCGCGGCCATCGCCTTCGGCGCCCTCGTCGTCTCCTCCGAGTACCAAGGAAGCGGGATCCGGCTCTCCCTGGCCGCCGTACCGCAGCGCGGCCGGTGGTTCGCGGCGAAGCTGGCGGTCATCGCCGTACCGGCCCTGGTGGTGGGGCTGGCCACCGCGCTCGCCGCCCTGCTCGCGGCTCGTACGGGCCTCGGCACGGCGGCGGACGGGCTCAGCACGGGCGAGCAGGTCCGCGGCGTCGTGGGCTGCGGGCTCTACCTCATGCTCATGGCCCTGTTCGCGGCCGGGCTCACCACTCTGTTCCGCAGCGGAGTGGCCACCCTGTCCACCCTGATCCCGTTCATCCTCGTCGTCTCCTTCGTGATCGGGGACGCGGCGGGCGCCGCCGCCGACTTCCTGCCGGACCAAGCCGGTCAGATCGTCCTGTACCAGACGCACGAGGGGACCCTGGGGCCCTGGACGGGACTCGCGGTGACCGCGCTGTGGGCGGCGGCCGCGCTCCTCGCCGGCTACTGGCGGCTGCGCCGCCGGGACGCCTGACCACGGACGACCGGCGGGGCGGCTGACGCCCCGCCAATTGTCAGTGGTGGCGGGTTTACTGGAGGCATGAACATCGCGCGGCACCTCGCCCTCGTCGACGAGCTGTGCTTCCGGCCTTTCCCGGCGGAGCACGGCCCGTCGGGCGGGGGCACCGCGGCTCCCGGGTACTTCACGGCGGTGCTGGAGAGCAGCCGCGGCCTGCGCGGACGAGCCCCGGGGGAGCGGGCGGCGACGGTCGAGCAGTACGAGAAGGACCGGGACGCCCTCTACGAACGGCTCGCCACGCGCTGGGGGCCGACGGACCCCTACAACCTGCAGACGGTCCTGCTGCGGACCGGGCGCGAGGAGATACCCGAGCCGTGGGCCGGGCTGAGCGTCGCCGCGCGGGTGGCGTACCTCTGGGAGGCCGAGGGCACCGGCCGCTGGGTCGCGCTGGCCGTCGCCGACCGCGACGAGGCGGACGAGGTGCGGCTGCTGGCGGTGGTCACGCAGGAAGCACCACCGTGACCGCGACCCGCGCCTGGGACCCGTCCGGCGGAGCATGCCGCAGACGCGGGGCCCGGCCCGCCCACCCGCGGCGCTGTCGTCGGTCTCCGACGCTCCGCGTCGACTCCCTCCTCCGCCTCGCAGCTGCCCGCACCAGACCCCGCTCGGGTCGGCCACAAGGCACCGTCGGCCGCGGCCGGCCTGATCCAGACGACACCCCCTAGGCCTGCGCTTCCGTCCCGTGCGCCGCCTCCCGCAGCCGGGCGTACTCCTGCGCCATCGTCTGCGCCGTCCAGTGCGCGTTGAGCCCGCTGGGATTGGGCAGCACCCACACCCGCGTGCTCCCGAACGTCCGCTCCTGCGGCCCCACCCGGGCCTTCGGCTCGTCGAAGGCCGCCCGGTACGCGGTGAGACCCACCACCGCCAGCCAACCGGGCCGCAGCCGCGCCACCTTGCGCCCCAGCAGCCGGCCGCCCTCCCGGTACTCCTCGGCGGTCAGCTCGTCCGCCCGTGCGCTGGCCCGCGCCACGACGTTCGTGATGCCGAGCCCGTACGACGGCAACTCGTCCTGCTCGGACGGCTTCAGCAGTCGGGGCGTGAACCCGGACAGATGCAGCACCGGCCAGAAGCGGTTGCCGGGGCGGGCGAAGTGGTGGCCCGTCGCCGCCGTCATCAGGCCGGGGTTGATGCCGCAGAACAGCACGCGGAGGCCGTCCGCGACGACGTCCGGTACGAGACGGTCGCGGGCGGCCTCCAGCTCGGCCCTGGTGAAGCGGGTCAGAGGATCGCTCCGGGGGTGTAACCGGCGGCCTGCGGATGCCGCTTGACGATGTCCTCGATCCGGCCGACGACCACACCGACCTGGTCGGCCGCGGCGCCGGTGAAGGAGAGCTTGTCGGCCATCAGCGCGTCCAGGGCGGCACGGTCCAGCGGGATGCGGTCGTCGGCGGCCAGCTTGTCGAGCAGCTCGTTGCGCTCGGCGCCCTGCTCGCGCATGGCCAGCGCGGAGGCGACCGCGTTCTCCTTGATCGCCTCGTGCGCGACCTCGCGGCCCACACCGCCGCGCACCGCGCCCATCAGCACCTTGGTGGTGGCCAGGAACGGCAGGTAGCGGTCCAGCTCCCGGGCCACGACGGCCGGGAAGGCGCCGAACTCGTCGAGCACGGTCAGGAACGTCTCCAGCAGCCCGTCCAGCGCGAAGAAGGCGTCGGGGAGCGCCACCCGGCGCACCACCGAGCAGGACACGTCGCCCTCGTTCCACTGGTCGCCCGCCAGCTCACCGGTCATCGAGGCGTAGCCGCGCAGGATCACCGTCAGGCCGTTGACGCGCTCGCAGGAACGGGTGTTCATCTTGTGCGGCATCGCGGACGAGCCGACCTGTCCGGGCTTGAAGCCCTCGGTGACCAGCTCGTGCCCGGCCATCAGGCGGATCGTCTTGGCCAGCGAGGACGGCGCGGCGGCGAGCTGCACCAGCGCGGTGACGACCTCGTAGTCCAGGGAGCGCGGGTACACCTGGCCGACCGAGGTGAACGCCTGCGAGAAGCCGAGGTGCCCGGCGATCCGCTGCTCCAGGTCCGCCAGCTTGCCCGCGTCACCGCCGAGCAGGTCCAGCATGTCCTGGGCGGTGCCGACCGGGCCCTTGATGCCGCGCAGCGGGTAGCGGCCGAGCAGCTCCTCCACCCGGCCGTACGCCACGAGCAGCTCGTCGGCGGCGCTGGCGAACCGCTTGCCCAGCGTCGTCGCCTGCGCCGCCACGTTGTGCGAGCGGCCGGCCATGACCAGCTCGCCGTACTCGCCGGCCAGCTTGCCGAGGCGGGCCAGGACGGCCACGGAACGGTCCCGGACCAGCTCCAGCGAGAGCCGGATCTGGAGCTGCTCGACGTTCTCCGTCAGGTCGCGGGAGGTCATGCCCTTGTGGACGTGCTCGTGCCCGGCGAGGTCGTTGAACTCCTCGATCCGCGCCTTCACGTCGTGCCGCGTGACCTTCTCGCGCTCGGCGATCGAGGCCAGGTCGACCTGGTCGAGGACGCGCTCGTAGTCGGCGATCGCGGCGTCGGGCACCTCGATGCCCAGGTCCTTCTGGGCCCGCAGCACGGCGAGCCAGAGCTGCCGCTCGAGCTTCACCTTGTGCTCGGGCGACCAGAGGGTGGCGAGCTCGGCGGAGGCGTAGCGTCCGGCGAGGACGTTCGGGATGCGGGGCTTGGCGGGAGCGGAAGTCACGTGGACGGATTCTACTGGCGATTCGTGCAGGTCGGCGCCGCGGGGCCGTTCGTCGGAACCTACGAAGGGCCGTCGGAGCCCACGAAGGGCCGACGGAACCCACGAACGGCCGTCGGAGCCTACGAACGGCTGTCGGTGCCTGCCAGGGGCCGCGCGGTGCCGGGGGTCACCGTGCGGGGTCCTCGTAGGGCAGCAGGTCCGGGCGCTTGGCCGGCAGGCCGTCCCCGGACGAGCGCCCGGTCAGCCTGCGGCCTATCCAGGGCAGCAGGTGCTGCCGGGCGAACCGGACGTCCGCGGTCCTGCGCGTCACCCACCCCGGCGGCGGCGTCGCCGGGATCGGCGCGTGCCACTCGGGGTCCTCGGGCTCGTGGCCGAGCGACTGCCACACCGCCTCCGCGACCCGGCGGTGGCCCTCGGCGGTCAGGTGCAGCCGGTCCACGTCCCACATCCGCGGGTCGGCCAGCGACTGGGCCCCGTACAGGTCGACGACCACGGCGCCGTGCCGCCCGGCCAGGTCGTCGATCACGGCGAACAGGGCCTCCATGCGGGGCCGGAAGCGGTCCAGCACCGGACCCTGGCGGCCGGGACTGCGCATCAGCACCAGCTGCTCGCAGTGCGGGGCGAGCCGTTCCACGGCCTGGGTCAGCAGGTCCCGCACCCGGGCCATGTCGCACTTGGGCCGCAGCGTGTCGTTGAGCCCGCCGACCAGCGTGATCACGTCGGCTCCCATGGCGGCGGCCACATCCACCTGCTCGTCGACGATCTGTCCGATCAGCTTCCCGCGCACCGCCAGGTTGGCGTACCGGAAGCCGGGGGAGCGGGCCGCCATCCGGGTGGCGAGGAGGTCGGCCCAGCCACGGTAGGAGCCGTCGGGCAGCAGGTCCGACATGCCCTCGGTGAAGGAGTCGCCGACGGCGACGAGACTGGTGTACGCGGGGTTCGTCTGCATGGCGACGGAAATGCTATCCCCTGCACATACCCGCCGGTCGGTCGCCCTCCGCGGCCTCGTCCCCGGGGGCCCGCGGGCCCCCGCCGGACGCCGGGCTCAGGTCCGTTGCCCGAACAGCTCCCGCAGGACGTCCTCCATGGTCACCAGGCCCGCCAGCCGTCCGTCGGAGCCGAGCACCGCCGCCAGGTGCGTACGGCTGCGCCGCATGGCGGTGAGCACGTCGTCCAGCGGGGTGCGCTCGCGCACCCGGGCGATGGGGCGCATGTCCCGCAGCCGGAACGGCAGGTCCCGCGGCGAGGCGTCCAGGGCGTCCTTCACGTGCAGGTAGCCGACGATCCGCCGCCCGTCGTCCACCACCGGGAAACGGGAGAACCCCGACTGCGCCGACAGCCGCTCCAACTGCTCCGGGGTGATGCCCACGCGTGCGTGGACGACGCGTTCCAGCGGCAGCACCACGTCCCGCACCGGCCGGCGGCCCAGCTCCAGGGCGTCGCGCAGCCGCTCCCGTGCCCGGTCGTCGATCAGCCCGGCCTCGCCCGCGTCCTTGACGATCTCCGCCAGCTCCGCGTCCGTGAAGGTCGCCGCGACCTCGTTCTTGGCCTCGACCCTGAGCAGCTTGAGCAGCCCGTTCGCCAAGGCGTTGACCGTGAAGATCACCGGACGCAGCGCCCGGGACAGCGCCACCAGCGGCGGCCCGAGGACCAGCGCGCTGCGCACCGGCTCGGCCAGCGCGATGTTCTTCGGGACCATCTCGCCGAGCAGCATGTGCAGATACGTCGCCAGCGCCAGGGCGAGCACGAACGACACCGCGTGCCCGGCGCCCGACGGCACGCCCACCGCGTGGAACACCGGCTCCAGCAGATGCGCGATCGCCGGTTCCGCGACGATGCCGAGGACCAGCGTGCACAGCGTGATGCCGAGCTGCGCCGCCGCCAGCAGGGCCGACACGTGCTCGAGCCCCCACAGCACGCGCTTCGCACGGGTGTCGCCCTCCTCGGCGTACGGCTCCACCTGGCTGCGGCGCACGGAGATCAGCGCGAACTCGGCGCCCACGAAGAACGCGTTGACGACCAGGGTCGCCAGACCGATCAGCAGCTGTACGGCGGTCACCGGCCGGCCTCCCCTTCGTTCTCCCCGCCGCCCGGACCGGACTCGGCGGCGCCGGATCCGTCGACCCGGTCGGCTCCGTCGGCTCCGTCGGCTCCGTCGTCAAGGGGTGCGTGCATCAGCACCCGGGCGGCCCTGCGCCCCGTGGCGTCCACGACGTCCAGTCGCCAGCCGGCGACATCGAGGCTGTCGCCGACGGCGGGGATGCGCCCGAGGCCGGCCGCCACCAGCCCCGCGACCGTCTCGTACGGGCCCTCGGGCACCCGCAGGCCCAGCCGCTCGAGCCGGTCCACGCGCGCGGAGCCGTCGGCCCAGTACAGCGCGTGCCCCGCTTCGTCCGTGCCGGCCGGGTCGAGGTCGGGCGTCTCGTGCGGATCGTGCTCGTCCCGCACCTGACCGACCACCTCCTCGACGATGTCCTCCAGCGTGGCCACCCCGGCCGTACCGCCGTACTCGTCGATCACCACGGCCATCGTGCGCCGCCCGGAGAGCCGGTCCAGGAGGCGGTCCACGGTCAGCGACTCGGGGACCAGCAGCGGCTCGCGCATCAGCTCGGCGACCGGCATCGTGGGCCGCCGCTCGGCCGGCACCGCCAGGACGTCCTTGACGTGCGCCGTGCCCACCACGGCGTCGAGGCCGTCCTGGTAGACCGGGAACCTGGACAACCCGGTCGCCCGCGTCGCGTTCGCCACGTCCTCGCACGTCGCCCGGACGTCGAGGGCCACGACCTGGACGCGCGGGGTCATCACCTGCTGCGCCGTCAGGTCGGCCAGATTCAGGGTGCGCACGAACAACTCGGCGGTGTCGGCCTCCAGCGCGCCCTCCTTCGCCGAGTGCCGGGCGAGCGCCGCCAGCTCCTGAGGACCGCGCGCGGACGCCAGCTCCTCGGCGGGCTCCACGCCGAAGCGGCGCACGACGCGGTTGGCGGTGTTGTTCAGATGGGTGATGAAAGGGCGGAAGACCGCGCTGAACCAGCGCTGCGGCCCGCCCACCCGCTTGGCCACGGCCAGCGGCGAGGAGATCGCCCAGTTCTTGGGCACCAGCTCCCCGACGATCATCAGGAAGACCGTCGACAGGGCGGTGCCCAGCACCAGCGCCAGCGACGACGCCGCCGAACGCGACACCCCGAGGTCCTCCAGCGGCCCCGCGATCAGGGCCGCGACCGACGGCTCGGCGAGCATGCCCACCACCAGGTTGGTGACCGTGATGCCGAGCTGCGCTCCGGAGAGCTGGAAGGTCAGGTTCCGTACGCCCTTGAGGGCGCTCGCCGCGCCCCGCTCGCCGCGCGCCGCGGCGCGCTCCAGTTCGCCGCGCTCGACGGTGGTCAGCGAGAACTCGGCCGCGACGAAGGCGCCGCACGCGAGCGAGAGCAGGATCGCCACCAGCAGCAGGAGCACTTCGGTCATCGGGTCACCTCGGACCCATGATCGGCCAGGAGCCGGTGGTTCGCCCGATGTTCAAGCCTTCAACCTTTCGCCTCGCGGGCGCTCAGTCGGTGAGGTGCTTCACCCAGCGCCGCCACTGCTCCTGCGGCTCGTACCCGGCGGCCCGCCAGGCATGCTGGGCCCGTTCGTTGCGCACCAGCACCATCGCGTCGCCGCGGCGCCCGCCGAGCCGGACGAAGCGCTCGTCGGCGGCCGTGAGCAGGGCCGAGCCGATGCCACGGCGCCGGTGGTCCGGGTGCACCGCCAGCCGGTACAGATGACAGCGCCAGCCGTCGAAGCCCGCGATCACCGTGCCCACCAGCTCCCCCTCGCGCTCGGCCAGGAGCAGTGCCTCGGGGTCGCGCGCCACCAGACGCTCCACGCCGTCCCGGTCGTCGCTGATGCTCGTCCCCTCGGCGGCCGTCTTCCAGAAGGCCAGCACCGCGTCCAGGTCGGCGGCCACGGCGGGCCGCACAAGCAGATCCGTCATGCCGCGATCCCACCACGAGCGCCCGGCACCCGTGCCGGTCGTTCCGGGATGCGGACGGGCCCGGCACGCCCTTGCCGCCGCTAGCGTTCCGGCGCTAGCTTCAAGACATGGCGAAGACCCGGAAGGCCCAGCTGAACGTGCGGGTGGACGAGGGCACCGTCCGGGCGGCCCGCGAGAAGGCCCTGGCCCGGGGGATGAGCGTCAACCGCTACATCGAGGAACTGGTCCGGCAGGACACCGGCGAGGCGGGCCGCACCTTCGTGGAGGCCGCCGCGGACTTCATGCGCCAGTACGAGAAGGTGTTCGCCGAGGAGGCCGGCGAGGGCCGGCGCTGAGCCGTCGCACGCGTCCCGGATGAACGACCTCACCATCGACCTCGCCTGGCTGCTGATGCTCGCAGAGCGGCGCACCCCCGGCGACCCACGGGTCTCCGACTGGGGAGCGCTCGTCGCCGCCGTCGCCCGCCACCGGGCCGAGATATTCGACACCCCCGTCTACGACACCCCGCACGCCCGCGCCGCCGCGCTGCTCCAACTGCTGATCCACGTCCCGGCGCTGGAGCGCTCCAACGCCCTTTTCGCCTCCGCGGTCGCCTACGCCTACCTGGTCGCCAGCGGGGTCGAGGTCGTCACCACGCCGGAGCGGGTGCGGGACCTCGCGCTGCTCGTGAAGAAGGGCGCGGCGTCGGTCGAGGAGATCGCGGACGAACTGCGCGGCTGGAGCGGGTGACCGCGCCGCTCGCACCGCTGTTCAGGACGGTCGCCAGGCCGTGCCCAGGACGCAGTACGAACTGGGCAGGGCCGGCCCGTGCTCCGGCATCATCACCTGCCGGTAGGGCCCGAGGGTGAACCCCGCCTCCCGCAGCGCGGCCACCGGTTCGCGGGAGAGGTGGCAGCCGCCGGCCAGCGGAGGCCACAGCGTCCGGTCCAGCGCCCGCTGGGTGAAGGTCATCGCCCGCCCGCCGCCCCGGCCGTGCTCGAAGAACCGCACCTGCCCGCCCGGCCGCAGGACGCGCCGCAGTTCCGCGAGCGCGCGCGGCACGTCCCGGACACTGCACAGCACCAGCGAGACCACGGCCGCGTCGAAGGCCTCGCTCTTGACCGGCAGGGCCTCCGCCGCGCCCGGCGCCACGTCCACCGGAACCTCCGCGCGCAGCGCCGCCTCCACCGCCAACTGCCGCAGCACCCGCTCCGGTTCGATGGCGACGACCTCGGACACGGTGCCCGGGTAGTGGGAGAAGTTCAGCCCGTTGCCCGCGCCGACCTCGATCACCCGCCCGGACAGTCCGGCGAGCAGCCGTCGGCGCACGCGGGCCATGCCCATCCGGGTCTCGGCGCCCACACTGACGCGGGCGTAGTAGCGGGCGAACAGCGGATGGTGCACGGTGTCCCGCGGCACCCCGCGGGTCCGGACGGATCGCAGCGGCATGGGACCTCCCTCACGAGGCGGCAGCCTTACCGCGATTCTCCCCCGCGCGGGCCCGGTGCACCCACCGCGCGAGCGATTCGCCCGGTGCGCCCTCGACCGACCGCGCGGCCCCGTCCCGCTGTGGCGGCCGGGACGACTTGCTCAGGGCGAACGTGTCCGCGCCGCGACGTTGCCCGCCGCCGGGTGCCGCCGAGCGGCGCGCTCCCGCACCCTCCCGGACGCTCCCGCGCCGCTCGTCCCGGACGGGAAGCCGCCCCGGTCATGTTGCCCGCGTGGCGCCGAACGGGTCCCGTGGCCCGGATCGCCTCGGCGGCGCGTGGTCCGTCGGCGCGCGCTCCAGTGCCGCCCGTCCCGAGCACCCGCCGGTCACGGGCCGTGCCGGTCGCCGAACGCGTCCGCGTCCCAGGTGCCGTCCAACGGCGGCGCCAGCCAGCGCGGTGCCGCCGACCGGAAGGCGGCCGGGCTGAGGGACCCCGCCCCGGCCGGGACCGCACCGAGGAGGGGAGCGCCGGAGACGTCCGGGAGGTCCGCGAGATTGCAGCGGGCGGCGAGGTCCGGGGCTCCGGGCCAGCTGCCGATCACCAGCCCGGGCAGCTCCAGCCCCCGGGAACGCAGCTCCCGCGCCGTCAGCTCCGTGGTGTTCAGTGTGCCGAGCCCCGCCGACGTCACCAGCAGCACCGGTGCGCCCAGCAGACCGGCGACGTCCGCCAGCGTCCCGCCCTTCGCGTCGAAGCGCACGAGCAGTCCGCCGGCGCCCTCGACCAGCACCAGATCGTGCTCCGTGGCGAGTTTGGCCGCGGCCTCCGCCACCTCCTCCGGGCGCACCGGTGTCCGTCCGGCCCGGCGCGCGGCCGTGCCCGGCGCCAACGGCTCCGGGAACCGGGCCACTTCGGCGACCGTCGCGGTCCCGGCCAGGCGGGCCACCTCCTGGGCGTCCCCGGCCTCGTCCGGCCCGACGCCGGTCTGCGCCGCCTTGAGCACGGCCACCGTCCGGCCGCCCGCCAGGGCCGCCGCGGCCACCGCGGCGGTCACGACCGTCTTGCCGACCTCCGTGCCCGTGCCCGTGATCACCAGTACCGGCATGTCATCCCTCCCGTGCCGCCGCGCAGACCGCGCGGGCGATGCGTGCCACGTCCGCGTCGCCCGTGACGTACGGCGGCATGGTGTAGACCAGGTCGCGGAACGGGCGCAGCCACACGCCCTCGCGCACGGCCGCCTTCGTCGCCGCCCGCATGTCGACGGCGTGGTCGAGCTGCACCACTCCGATCGCGCCGAGCACCCGCACATCGCGCACGCCCGGCAGCCCGGCGGCGGGCGCGAGTCCCTCGCCGAGGCCCGTCTCGATCCGCTTGACCTCGGTGAGCCAGTCCTGGCCGAGCAGCAGTCCGATCGACGCGCACGCCACGGCCGCGGCCAGCGGGTTGCCCATGAACGTCGGCCCGTGGGCCAGCACCGGCACCTCGCCCCGCGAGATGCCCTCGGCCACCCGCGAGGTGCACAGCGTGGCCGCCATCGTGAGGTATCCGCCGGTCAGCGCCTTGCCCACGCACATCACGTCCGGTGTCACCGCCGCGTGCTCCGCCGCGAACAGGGCGCCCGTGCGGCCGAAGCCGGTCGCGATCTCGTCGAAGACCAGCAGGACGTCGTGCGCGTCGCACGCCTCGCGCAGCACCCGCAGGTACGCGGGGGAGTGGAACCGCATCCCGCCCGCGCCCTGCACCACCGGCTCCACGATCACCGCGGCCAGTTCGCCGGCGTGCCGCTCGACCATCGACCGCAGGTGGTCGGCGTACGTCTCCTCGTACTCCGCCGGCGGCGCGTCCGCGAAGACCTGGCGCGGCAGGACGCCGGACCACAGCTCGTGCATGCCGCCCTCGGGGTCGCACACCGACATGGGCTGCCAGGTGTCGCCGTGGTAGCCGCCGCGCCAGGTGAGCAGGCGGTGCTTGCCGGGGCGGCCGAGCGAACGCCAGTACTGCAGGCACATCTTCACGGCGACCTCGACCGACACCGAGCCGGAGTCGGCGAGGAACACGTGCTCCAGGCCCTCGGGAGACATGTCGACAAGGAGCTTCGCCAGCCGTACGGCGGGCTCGTGGGTGAGCCCGCCGAACATCACGTGGCTCATCCGCTCCAGTTGCTCGCGCGCGGCCGCGTTCAGCACCGGGTGGTTGTAGCCGTGGATCGCCGACCACCAGGACGACATGCCGTCGACCAGCTCCCCGGAGCCGTCGGCCGGCCGCAGCCGGACCCCGCTCGCCGACTCCACGACCAGCGGGTCCTGCCGGCCGGGCATGGGCCCGTACGGGTGCCAGACGTGCCGCCGGTCCAGGTCCAGCAGCTCGGCGACGTTCAGCGCGGGATCAGGCATTGGGCGCGAGGTCCGTCCCGGCGCCGCGGCGGCGTACCGCCACCAGGTCCGTGCGGGGCTCCTCGGCGGGGCGCGGCGTCGTGGCCGCGGGCGCGGGGGCGCACACTCCGCCACCGGCGTGCGACCCGCAGCCCGCGTCGCCGTCGGCGCCGTCGTGCGAGCCGCAGCCGCCGCCACCCTCGTGCGAGCCGCAGCCCCCGTCCCGCACCGACGCGCGGTGCTCCGGCAGCGTGACCTCGCCGGCGCCCTCCACCTCGAAGCCGGCGTCGGCGATCAGCTCCAGGTCCGCGTGGCCCGCCTGGCCCTCGCTGGTGAGGTAGTCGCCGAGGAAGATCGAGTTGGCCAGGTGCAGCGCGAGCGGCTGCATCGTGCGCAGATGGACCTCGCGCCCGCCGGCGATGCGCACTTCGACGTCCGGGCAGACGAACCGCGTCATCGCCAGGATGCGCAGGCACCGCTGCGGGGTCAGGTGCCACTCCTTGGCCAGCGGCGTGCCCTCCATCGGGATCAGGAAGTTGACCGGCACCGAGTCCGGGTCCAGTTCGCGCAGCGAGAAGACCACGTCGACCAGGTCCTCGTCGCTCTCGCCCATGCCCGCGATGAGCCCCGAGCAGGCGGACAGCCCGGCCGCGTGTGCCTTGTTCACGGTGTCCACCCGGTCGGCGTACGTGTGCGTGGTGGTGATGTCGCCGTACGTCGACTCGGAGGTGTTGAGGTTGTGGTTGTAGGCGTCGGCCCCGGCCTCCCGCAGCCGCTCCGCCTGGCCGTCGGAGAGCAGCCCGAGGCAGGCGCAGACCTCCACGGACTCGTTCTGCTCCTTGATGGCCTTGATGGTGTCCGAGACGCGGTCCACGTCCCGGTCGGTCGGACCGCGTCCGCTGGCCACCAGGCACACGCGCTTGGCGCCCCCGGACACTCCGGCCGCGGCGGCCGCCGAGGCCTGGTCGGGCTTGAGCCAGGTGTACTTGAGGATCTCCGCCTTGGAGCCCAGCCGCTGCGAGCAGTAGGAGCAGTCCTCGGGGCACAGGCCCGACTTGAGGTTGACGAGGTAGTTGAGTTTCACCCGTCGGCCGAACCAGTGGCGGCGCACCTTTCCGGCCGCGGCCACCACGTCGAGCAGGTCGTCGTCGGAAGTGGCGAGGACGGCGAGCGCCTCCTCGCGGGTCGGCGTCTCGCGCCGAAGCCCCTTGTCCACCAGCGTGTTCAGCAGGTCCATGAGAGCCGATCCTGTCCTAAGGGGCCGTCCGCGGCCAAGGAGACTTTGCACAACACTGACAGATCGACGTGTGGGTATTGCCACACCTCGCGGGGGTGGCCGGACCGCTAATGTCTGTTCATTGCCTACAAAACCCCGGAGGACCGTCCCATGGCGTTCGGCTGGATCGAGGAGCAGGACCGGGCGCGCCGCGAGGCCGGACTCGTACGGGTTCTGCGCCCCCGCCCGGCGTCGTCGTCGCTGCTGGACCTGGCGAGCAACGACTACCTGGGTCTTGCCCGGCACCCGGAGGTCGTGGAAGGGGCGGCCTCGGCCGCGCGGACCTGGGGCGGCGGTGCGACCGGCTCCCGGCTGGTGACCGGCACCACCGCACTGCACGCCGAACTCGAAAGCGAACTGGCCGGGTTCTGCGGCTTCGAGGCCGCGCTGGTCTTCTCCTCCGGCTACGCGGCCAACCTCGCCGCGGTCACCGCCCTGGCACCGCACGGCAGCCTCGTTGTTTCCGACGCGGGCAACCACGCTTCGCTGATCGACGGTTGCCGGCTCGCCCGCGGCACCACCCAGGTCGTGGGGCACGCCGACCCGGACGCCGTGCGCAAGGCACTGGCGACGCACGACGGACCCGCCGTGGCCGTCTCCGACACGGTCTTCTCGGTCGACGGCGACGCCGCGCCCCTGGCCGCACTGGCCGACGCGTGCCGGGCGTACGGGGCGGGGCTGATCGTCGACGACGCCCACGGTCTCGGCGTCCTCGGTGACGGCGGCCGGGGCGCCCCGCAGGGCGCGGGCCTCGCGGGCCGCGACGACGTGGTCGCGACCGTCACGCTGTCCAAGTCGCTCGGCGCCCAGGGCGGCGCCGTGCTGGGCCCCGCCCGGGTCGTCGCCCACCTGGTCAACGCGGCCCGCACGTTCATCTTCGACACGGGACTCGCCCCCGCCGCCGCCGGGGCGGCCCTCGCGGCGCTCAGGCTGCTCGTCCGCGAGCCGGAGCGTGCGGCGCGGGCCCGTGCCGTCGCCGCCGAACTGCACGAACGCCTGACCACCGCGGGGCTGGACGCGGTACGTCCGGACGCCGCGGTCGTCTCGGTGCGCGCACCCTCCGCGGAGGAGGCCGTGCGGTGGGCGGCCGACTGCCGAGCGGCCGGCCTGTCCGTGGGCTGCTTCCGCCCTCCTTCCGTGCCCGACGGCATCTCACGGCTCAGGCTGACCGCTCGCGGGGACCTCTCCCGGGAACAGATCGAGCGCGCTGTACGGGTGATCGGCGAAACGCGGCCATGAGTCGGCGGGACACGGCCGTGCGTCGTCCGGTGTCCGGCGCGGTCAGCCGCGGTCGAGGCGGGCGGTGAACGCCGTCCAGCTCCCGGGGGAGAAGAGCAGGGCGGGTCCGGCCGGGTTCTTGGAGTCGCGCACGGCCAGCAGTCCGGCGCCGGGGCCGGCCGGCGGACGGGCCGTCTCCACACAGTTGTTCGCTCCGGTGCTGTAGCTGCTGCGCAGCCACCGGACACCGGGCACATCGGTGCTGACAGGGATGTTCCGGGGAAGTTCGGACATGGAGCCTGACATGGTGCCTCCTTACGCGCCTGCCGCGGTCGCGGCGATGAAGTCCAACGAGTCCTCGGGCGAAAGGGCATGGATCAGAAGGGCGTTGAAGGCCTCGGTATAGGCCTCTAGGTCTTCTTTCCGTTCGAGGTGCAAGCTACTCGTCAAGTGGTCGAGAACCACCACGTCCAGATCAGAAGTGCTCGAAAATGAGAAGATTACGAAAGGGCCGGTGACACCGATGTGCGCCCCGGCGGCGAACGGCAGGACCTGGATCCGGACGTGCGGGAGCTGCGCCGCCTCGACCAGTCTGGTCAGTTGACGGGACATCACCCCGGGTCCGCCCACCACCCGGCGCAGCACCGCCTCGTCCAGGACCGCGCTCAGCTCCAGCGGCGGCTCGCCCCGCAGTACGTCCTGGCGGGCCAGCCGGACCTCCACCAGCGTGTCCAGCCGTTCCGCCGGCATCCCGTCCACGGCGGCGCGCGTCACCGCGCGGGCGTACTCGGGCGTCTGGAGCAGGCCGGGCACCACCGTGGTCTCCAGTGTGCGCATCGCGGCGGCCTGCGACTCCAGGCTGATGAAGTCGCGGTAGGTCGGCGGCAGCACTCCGCGGTACGCGTGCCACCAGTGGTTGCGTCCCCCCGCGTCCTCGGAGTGCGCCAGCATCACCAGCAGCCCCCGCAGCTGCTCGTCGGTCACGCCGTAGGCGTCCAGCAGTAACCGCACGTCGGCCGGTTTCGCCCCGCTCGTCCCGGTCTCGATCCGGCTGACCTTCGACTGGTGCCAGCCCACCAGCCGGGCCGCCTCGCCGCTGGTGATGCCCGCCGACGTGCGCAGGGCGCGCAGTTCCGCGCCCAGCTTCCGGCGGCGCACCACGGGACCGTGCTGCATGGGACAACTCCCTTACTCCCTATGAGTCGCCCAAATACGCTCGGCCGTCGCAGAGTTCACCGCTTCGAGCGACAGATATATGCATATCTTGGTGGATCGCCGCCCTTCACAGGTCCGGTGATGGCAGTCTGGCGGCGAAGCACCAGTCCGGGACCGTACTCGAACCATCCGCTCCGTGTCGGGCCGCGGTCCCGTGAGAAAGGGACGGCGTCGCCATGGCAGACCATCTGGAAGCATCCGTCACTCTGCCGAGCGATCCCGCCTCGGTGGCCGCCGCGCGGACCTACGTGGTCGGCGCCCTGGCGGAGTGGGGCCTGCCGGGCGACGCCGACCTGACGGACACGGTGCGGCTCATCGTCTCCGAACTGGCGACCAACGCGGTCCAGCACACGTTCGGGCAGTCGCCCACCTTCACGGTGGACCTCGTCCTCGACCGCGACGAGCGGCTGCGCCTCGGCGTCACCGACAGCCACCCGCGCTTCCCCAAGCGCCTGCCCGCCGCCGTCCAGCAGGACAACGGCCGGGGGATGGTGATCATTCGCTGGCTGACCGCCGAGTGCGGCGGCAAGCTGAGAGTCCGGCCCACCCGCGAGGGCGGCAAGACCGTCTCCATCGAACTGCCCTGGACGCCCCCGCCCGGACCGGCCGCGCCCGCGGGGGTGACGGCGGGACAGAACGCCGTCACCCCCGCGGGCGGGCTACTTGACCCGGCCGTACCAGACGCTTGAGGTCCAGATCTTCTCCAGGCGCACCACGGCGCCGGTCTTCGGCGCGTGCCAGATCCGGCCCTTCCCGGCGTAGATGCCGACGTGGTAGACGCTACTGCCGGAGTGGAAGAACACGAGGTCACCGGCCTTGCGGTGCCTCACGGAGACACGGCTGGTCTTGTTGTACTGCTGGGCCGCGGTGCGGGGCAGCTTCTTGCCGGCCTTCTTGAACGAGTACAGCGTCAGGCCGGAGCAGTCGAACCGGTGGGGACCGGTGGCTCCCCAGCGGTACGGGGCGCCCTTCTTGGAGGCCGCGATCTTGAGGGCTTTCGTCGCATGACTCGCCGCGGCCGCCTCGGCGGCGGCGCCCGGGACCACGACGGAGCCGCCCACGGCGGCGAGGGTGAGAGCCGAGGCCGTACCGGCACGGGCCATCAGCGACGGGACACGATTGAGCGCGGACATGCGCAACCCTTCGTCAGCCGCCTGTGAAGGATGACCTGTCGGATTCGGGCTGGCGAAGTTGCCCGGCCGCGGTGTGCGGCTTCACCCCAAGGACCGCCGGTCCCGGTGCCTCTCGCGGAGGCGGCCGTGCCGGCGACCCGTCGTGCTCGGGTCCTCCACTCCTGCCGATCCACTTCCCTTGCGACCGGTCGTCCGGACGGCGGCAGGACTCGGCGTCCGCCCGGACCGCCCCGCCGCGGCGGCGAGGGCTTGTCGTCAGTCACGGATCTTGTCCCGCCCCAAGGGGAATTCCCAACGGAACGTGCCCTTTGTGTTGTTACGTGCCACTCACCCGTTCGGGTCGACGCCCTCCTGTTCGAAGCGCCGCCGCAGGCGGTGACGGCCCCGGGACCAGCGGCGCAGTGGTGTGCCGCGCCGGTGGAGCGGACGGCTGCCGCAACTTCGACCGGTCGCGAATCGGGGGTGTTCCTACGCCGAAAGGGGGTACGTCGTTTGGTCCGTTTCGGCCCGAGGTTTCTCAGCTCTCGGAAGGGGGCGGGAGTCCGACCCGCGCCGTCCGCCGCTCACCGTCGAGCACGCGCAGCGCCCGGGCCAGGGTGGCGGCGTGCACCTCCGTCTCGCCCCGGTGGTGCATCAGCGTCAGCGCGTCGCGCAGGGCCGCCGCCTTGCCGACCAGTGCCTGGGCGGCCCGCAGCCCGCGGTAGGTGTCGCCGTCCCGCCCGGGGTTGATGCGTCCGAGCAGGTCGACGACGTCCAGATAGCGGTCGACGACCTCGGCCTCGGCGCGCGTCAGCGCGGGCAGCGGGGGCAACTCGGGTGGCAGCACGGGCGGATCACCTGGCGCCGGACGAGGCGGGCGGGGTCCTGCGGCCGGGCACGATCCGGTCCACCAGCCCGTACTCCCGTGCCTGCCGGGCGTCCAGGACCGTGTCCCGCTCGAGGTCCGCGGCCACCTGCCCGGGAGTGCGGCCGGTGTGCCGTACGAGGATCTCCTCCAGGCGGGCGCGGACACGGACCAGTTCCGCGGCGTGGACGGCCAGGTCGCCCGCCTGTCCACGCACCGGTTCGGTGAGCGCCGGCTGGTGGAGCACCACCCGGGCGCCCGGCAGGGCGGCGCGCTTGCCGGGGGTGCCCGCCGCCAGCAGCACGGCGGCGGACGGACCGGCCTGCCCGAGGCAGGTGGTGGCCACGTCGCAGGCGACGTAGCGCATCGTGTCGTAGATCGCGGTCATGGCGGTGAAGGAGCCGCCGGGCGAGTTGACGTACAGCTCGATGTCCCGGTCCGGTGCCTGGTGCTCCAGATACATGAGCTGCGCCGTCACGTCGTTCGCGGAGGTCTCGTCGACCGGTGTCCCGAGGAACACGATCCGCTCCTGGAGCAGCTTGGAGTACGGGTCCGACGTCCGGGTCCCCGCACTCGTGCGCTCGGTGAACTCCGGCAGGACATGGCGGGCTGACGGCCGGGTCATGACGAACCCCTCCTCGTGGCAGAACCGACTTCGGCTGCGCTGTCTCTGTAAAAAATGTACAGGACGTACGTACGCTGAGGGGGGATTCGGGCGGAACCGTAAGCTGGGGTCATGGCCTACGAGATTCCGGTGACGCAAGCCAGGGCCGAGCTGGCCGACCTGATCAACCGGGTGGTGTACGGCGGCGAGCGCGTCGTCGTGACGCGGCACGGCAAGCCTCTCGTCGCCCTCGTCTCCGCCGCCGACCTCGCGCGGCTGGAGGAGCTCCGCGAATCACCGGACGCCCAGGTGATCGCCTCGGTCGCCGGGGTCCACGACGCGTCCGCCGCCTCGGCACCCCGCGAGCATCACCGCTTCGGCATCGCCGCGGAGCACCGGGGGCCGGACCCGTCCTAGTACGGGCATGCCGGAAGCCGCCGACTGCATCGGTAATCAATCGGTCAAAACCGGGTGACGTGGCCGTCACACTCTAGCCCTAGTCTGCACCCCGATCCACCTGCGGTTTTCCACGGACCGGTAGGTGATTTCCGGCCCGATCGTGTGTGTTACACCTAGAGCCGTCGCGGTGGCCGCGGCAGCCGGACCGTCCGGTCCTGGCGTGATGCCCTGTGAGGTGGTAAATGCAACTGACCCCGCACGAGCAGGAGAGACTGCTCATCCATGTGGCTGCGGACGTGGCGGAGAAGCGCCGCGCACGAGGTGTCAAGCTCAATCATCCCGAGGTCGTCGCGCTGATCACCGCGCACATCCTCGAAGGTGCCCGGGACGGGCGCAGCGTCGGCGAACTCATGTCCTCCGGACGCAAGCTGATCCAGCGCGACGAGGTCATGGAGGGCATCCCCGAGATGATCCACGACGTGCAGGTCGAAGCCACCTTCCCCGACGGCACCAAGCTGGTCACCGTCCACGAGCCGATCATCTGACGGGGAGACAGTCGTGATCCCCGGAGAGATCCTCTTCGCCGACGAGCCGGTCGCCTTCAACGAAGGCCGCGAAGCCGTCCGCCTGACCGTGCTCAACACCGCCGACCGGCCCGTCCAGGTCGGTTCCCACTACCACTTCGCCGAGGCCAACCCCGGTCTCGAGTTCGACCGCGCCGCGGCGCACGGCAGGCGGTTGGACATCGCCGCCGGCACCGCCGTCCGGTTCGAGCCCGGCATCCCCGTCGACGTGCGGCTGATCCCCCTCGCGGGCGCCCGTGTCGTCGTCGGACTGCGCGGCGCGACCGGAGGTGCCCTCGATGCCTGAACTGTCCCGCACCGCCTACGCCGACCTGTTCGGCCCGACCACCGGCGACCGCGTCCGCCTCGCCGACACCGACCTCTTCGTCGAGATCGAGGAGGACCGCTCCGGCGGTCCGGGCCGCTCCGGCGACGAAGCCGTCTTCGGCGGCGGCAAGGTGCTGCGCGAGTCCATGGGGCAGGGGCGCACCACCCGTGCCCAGGGTGCTCCCGACACCGTGATCACCGGAGCCCTGATCATCGATCACTGGGGGATCGTCAAGGCCGACATCGGCATCCGCGACGGACGGATCACCGGCATCGGCAAGGCCGGGAACCCGGACACCATGGACGGTGTCCACCCCGACCTCGTCATCGGCCCCGAGACGGAGATCGTCGCGGGCAACGGCAAGATCGTCACCGCGGGCGGAATCGACACCCACGTCCACTTCATCGCGCCGGGCGCCGTCGACGAGGCCCTGGCATCCGGCGTGACCACTCTCATCGGCGGCGGCACCGGCCCGGCCGAGGGCAGCAAGGCGACCACCGTCACGCCCGGCGCCTGGCATCTCGCGTGGATGTTCGCCGCCCTGGAGTCCAGCCCCGTCAACATCGGCTTCCTCGGCAAGGGCAGCACCATGTCGAAGGAGTCCATGCGCGACCAGCTGCGGGCCGGCGTCCTCGGCTTCAAGATCCACGAGGACTGGGGCGCGACCCCCGCCGTCATCTCCGCCTGCCTGGACGTGTGCGAGGAGTCCGGCGTCCAGCTGGCCGTCCACTCCGACACCCTGAACGAGGCCGGCTTCGTCGGCGACACCTTCGACGCGGTCGCGGGCCGCACCCTGCACGCCTTCCACGTCGAGGGCGCCGGCGGCGGCCACGCACCTGACATGATCACGGCGGTATCGCTGCCCAACATGCTGCCGGCGTCCACCAACCCCACCCGGCCGCACACCGTCAACACCGTCGAGGAACACCTCGACATGCTGATGGTGTGCCACCACCTCAACCCGGCCGTCCCCGAGGACCTGGCCTTCGCCGAGTCCCGGATCCGGCCCAGCACCATCGCGGCCGAGGACATCCTGCACGACATGGGGGCGATCTCCATCATGTCGTCGGACGCCCAGGCCATGGGGCGCATCGGCGAGGTGATCCTGCGGACCTGGCAGACCGCGCACGTGATGAAGCGCCGGCGCGGCTTCCTGCCCGGCGACACCCGCGCGGACAACCTCCGTGCCCGTCGCTATGTCGCCAAGTACACCATCAACCCCGCGGTCGCCCAGGGCATCGAGCACGAGGTCGGCTCCGTCGAGACCGGCAAGCTCGCCGACCTGGTGCTCTGGGACCCCCGCTTCTTCGGCGCGAAGCCGCAGCTCGTCATCAAGGGCGGCCAGATCGCGTACGCGCAGATGGGCGACGCCAACGCCTCCATTCCCACGCCGCAGCCGGTGCTGCCGCGCCCGATGTACGGGGCGCTGGGAACCGCTCCCGCCACCAACTCGGTCAACTTCGTCTCCGAGCAGGCCGTCGAGGACGGGCTTCCGGAACGGCTCGGACTCGGGCGGGCGTTCGTGCCCATCCGGTCCACACGCGGCCGGACCAAGGCCGACATGCGGCAGAACGACGCGCTGCCCCGCGTGGAGGTCGCCCCGGACTCCTTCGCGGTGACCATCGACGGCGAACTCGTCGAACCCGCTCCCGTCGCCGAACTGCCGCTGGCCCAGCGGTACTTCCTCTTCTGAGCGCGGAGATGAGCCGCGCAGCACTGCTCGTCCTCGCGGACGGCCGCTTCCCCGCCGGAGGGCACGCCCACTCCGGCGGGGCGGAGGCCGCCGTCCGGGCGGGACGCATCACCGACGCCGCGAGCCTGGAGGCGTTCTGCCGGGGGCGTCTGCACACGAGCGGGGTCGTCGCGGCGTGCGTCGCGGCGGCCTCGGCCCTCGGTGCCGACCCCGGGGAACTCGACCGGGCCGCCGACGCCCGCACCCCGTCGCCCGCCCTGCGGGTGGCGGCGCGCAGACTGGGGCGGCAGCTGACGCGGGCCGCTCGCGCGACCTGGCCGAGTCCCGAACTCGACGCCCTGGCCTCGCTGTTCCCCAAGGGAGCGCATCAGCCCGTCGTACTGGGCCTCGCCGCGCGCGCGGCCGGACTCGGGGCGCTCGACGCGGCGTACTGCTCCCTCTACGAGGGGGTGAGCGGACCCGCGACGGCGGTCGTGCGGCTGCTCGGTCTCGATCCGTTCGACGCGACGGGGGTGCTGGCGCGGCTCGCGGGCGAGCTCGACCGGATCGCCGTGGACGCCGTGGAGGTGGCGGAGCGCGTGCCGACCGACGGGGTCGGTGTGCTGCCCGCGCGGTCGGCGCCGTTGCTGGAGATCGGGGCGGAGGCGCATGCCGCCTGGCCCGTGCGGTTGTTCGCCTCGTAGGCGGGTTCGCCCCCGCCGACCCGTCCCGTTCCCGACCCCAGGGGCTCTGCCCCTTCCACCCCGCCGGGGGCTTCGCTCCCTGGAGCCCCTTTCGGTCTGAACGGCCTCGTCCCCAAGCGCCGGACGGGCTGACATGGCCGATCCCGACTTTGACAGGAGCCGTTCATGCATCTCGACCATCACCACGAATCCGCCGCCGCCGTCTCCGCCGACGCGCGTCGGCCCGACGGGTCGCGGCGGGCGCTGCGGATCGGGCTCGGTGGGCCTGTCGGATCCGGGAAGACCGCCACCGTCGCCGCCCTGTGCCGCGCGCTGCGGGCGGAGTTGTCCCTCGCCGTGGTGACCAACGACATCTACACCCGGGAGGACGCCGAGTTCCTGCTCCGCGAGGCGGTGCTGCCGCCCGAGCGGATCACCGCCGTGGAGACCGGCGCCTGCCCGCACACCGCGATCCGGGACGACATCTCCGCCAACCTGGAGGCCGTCGAGGACCTGGAGGACGAGGTCGGCCCGCTCGATCTGGTCCTGGTGGAGTCCGGTGGGGACAATCTCACCGCCACCTTCTCCAGGGGCCTCGTCGACGCGCAGGTGTTCGTGATCGACGTGGCGGGCGGCGACGACATCCCGCGCAAGGGCGGGCCCGGAGTCGCCACCGCCGACCTGCTCATCGTCAACAAGACCGATCTCGCGCCGTACGTGGGCTCCGACCTCGCGCGCATGGCCGCCGACGCCAAGGCGGCGCGCGGTGAACTGCCCGTCGTCCTGCAGTCGCTGCGCGGCGAGGACGGGGTGCGGGAGGTTGCCGACTGGGTGCGGGAGCGGATCGCCGCGTGGACCGCGTGACCACCGTCGCCGGCGGTGTCCGGGCGAGCGCCCGCGTCCTCGCCCGAGGTGACGGGCGCGGGGGCACCGTGCTGCCCGTCCTGGAGGGCGAGGGGCCCCTCGCCGTGCGGCGGACCCGGGGGAGCGGGGCCGAGGCCCGGGTGATGCTGGTCGGCGCGATGAGCGGGCCGCTCGGCGGCGACCACTTCGAGGTCGGGGCCCACGCCGCGAACGGCGCCCGGCTGCGGGTCGGCTCGGCCGCCGCCACCCTCGCCCTGCCGGGGCAGGACAAGGCCGGGGCCCGCTACGACGTCCGGCTCACCGTCGACGACGACGCGGAACTGTACTGGCTACCGGAGCAGTTGATCTCCGCCGGCGGCAGCGATCTCACCGTCACCACGTCCGTCGACCTCGCCGCGGGGGCGCGGCTGCTGCTGCGCGAGGAGCAGGTGCTCGGGCGGGCCGGGGAGGAACCGGGGCGCCTGACCAGCCGTCTCACCCTGCGGATCGACGGGCGGGGCGTCCTCGACCAGGAGTTGCTGTGCGGGCCCGGTGCGCCGGGCGGCTGGGACGGACCGGCCGGGCTGGCGGGACACCGTGCGGTCGGCCAGCTGGTCGTCGTCCGGCCCGGCTTCGCCACCGAGCCACCGGCGGCGCGCGTGTTCGAGGAGGGCGCGGCCGTCATGCCGCTCGCGGGACCCGCGGCGTTGGTGACCGCCGTGGCGCCGGACGCGCTCCGGCTGCGACGGCTGCTGGACGGGGCGCTGGCCTCGCTGGACTGAGTCCCCGTCGGCGGGACCGTCCGACGGCCCCGCCGAACGAACGCCCTTCTCCGTTTATCGGATTGGCAAAGAAGTAGCACTGGCCCTGTTCTCAGGAAACCCACAGCGGCGAGGATCCCCGTACTTGTCGCGAACACGTACGGGGAGGGCCACTTGAGGAAGAGCAGCATACGGCGGAGGGCGACCGCCTTCGGCACGGCCGGAGCACTGGTCACCGCCACGCTGATCGCCGGCGCCGTCTCGGCACCCGCCGCGAGCGCCACCCCGGCCGACGGCCACGGGCACGGCCACGGGCACGGGCGGAGCTGGGACCGGGAGGCGCGCGGTGCCGCCATCGCCGCCGCCCGCGCCGCCCGGGCGGGCATCGACTGGGAGGACTGCGCAGCCGACTGGAACCTGCCCAAGCCCATCCAGTGCGGCTACGTCACGGTGCCGATGGACTACGCCAAGCCGTACGGCAAGCAGATCAGGCTCGCCGTCGACCGCATCGGCAACACCGGAACCAGGAGCGAGCGCCAGGGCGCCCTGATCTACAACCCCGGCGGTCCCGGCGGCTCCGGCCTGCGTTTCCCGGCCCGCGTCACGAACAAGAGCGCGGTCTGGGCCAACACGGCCAAGGCCTACGACTTCGTCGGCTTCGACCCGCGCGGCGTCGGCCACTCCGCGCCCATCTCCTGCGTCGACCCGCAGGAGTTCGTCAAGGCACCCAAGGCCGACCCCGTGCCCGGCTCCGAGGCCGACAAGCGCGCCCAGCGCAAGCTGGCCCGCGAGTACGCCGAGGGCTGTTTCGAGCGCAGCGGCGAGATGCTCCCGCACATGACCACGCCGAACACCGCGCGCGACCTCGACGTCATCCGCGCCGCCCTCGGCGAGCGGAAGCTCAACTACCTCGGCGTCTCCTACGGCACCTACCTCGGCGCCGTCTACGGCACCCTCTTCCCGGACCACGTCCGCCGCATGGTCGTCGACAGCGTCGTCAACCCGTCCCGCGACAAGATCTGGTACCAGGCCAACCTGGACCAGGACGTCGCCTTCGAGGGCCGCTGGAAGGACTGGCAGGACTGGGTCGCCGCGAACGACGCCGCCTACCACCTCGGCGACACCCGCGCCGAGGTCCAGGACCAGTGGCTGAAGCTGCGCGCCACCGCCGCGAAGGAGCCGCTGGGCGGCGTCGTCGGACCGGCCGAGCTGATCTCCTTCTTCCAGAGCGCCCCGTACTACGACTCCGCCTGGGCGCCGACCGCGGAGATCTTCAGCAAGTACGTCGCCGGTGACACCCAGGCGCTCGTCGACGCCGCCGCACCCGACCTGTCCGACACCGCGGGCAACGCCTCCGCGGAGAACGGCAACGCCGTCTACACGGCCGTCGAGTGCACCGACGCCAAGTGGCCCGCCAACTGGCGCACCTGGGACCGGGACAACACCCGGCTCCACCGCGACCACCCGTTCATGACCTGGGCCAACGCCTGGATGAACCTGCCCTGCGCCACCTGGCCGGTCAAGCAGCAGACCCCGCTGAACGTGAAGACCGGCAAGGGACTCCCGCCGGTGCTGATCGTCCAGTCCGAGCGGGACGCCGCCACCCCGTACGAGGGCGCCGTCGAACTGCACCAGCGGTTCAGGGGCTCCCGCCTGATCACCGAGCGGGACGCCGGCTCCCACGGCGTCACCGGCCTGGTCAACCCGTGCGTCAACGACCGGGTCGACACCTACCTGCTCACCGGCAGGACGGACGCCCGCGACGTGACCTGCGCGCCGCACGCCACGCCCAGGCCGTAACCCGGGCTCAGGCCAAGCGGGGGGAGGGGGCGACCGGTCCGACCGGCCGCCCCCTCCCCCCACCTGTCGCTACCGTCCCTCGGCCCAGGCGTCCTCCGCCGCGTAGTCGAAGAGGTCGCCGTACGCCTTGAACATCTTCGGGTAGGCCTCCCGCCAGTCCCGCCCGGCCAGCCGCTCCTCGATGAAGGCCACCGTCTCCGGCAGGGCGTCGGCGTACCGGACCACCGGGCGATAGCCCAGTTGCTCCCGGGCCGCGCTCATGTCGCACACCACCGGCGCGGGCACCGTCCACGGGGTGTCCCCGACGCCGTCCACCGGCGGGCCGTCCAACAGCACGTCCTGCGTCCGGACGCCCATCACCGCGTCGATCGCCGCCGCGATCTCCGCCACCGTCGGGGCGTCCGGATCCACCGCGTTCAGGACCCGCGTGCCCGGTCGCGGAGCGGCCAGCCGGATCAGCTCGGCGATGTTGCGCACGCTCGCCGGGTGGAAGCGGCTCGCTCCGCCGTGGGCGAGCACGCGCCTGCGCCTGCCGTCGAGGTTGCGCTTGACGAAGTACAGCTCGCGCGGAGTCCGGCAGTACGGGCCGTGGATCGCACCCGCCCGCAGCAGCGTCACCGGCAACCGGTCGCCCGCCGCGAGGAGTTCCCGCTCCAGCGCCGCCTTGCCCGTGCTGTACGAGCCGTCCCCCGGGCGGACGGTGCGCTGCGCCTCCGTGATCGGCACCGGGTACGCGGGGAAGCCGTCGGGCTCGGCCTGCGTGTCGAAGTTGCGGCCGCTGTCGTCCTCGTAGACCGAGACGCTGGAGATCACCACCGCCGAGCCGACCCGCCCGGCCAGCGAGACCAACTGCCGTGCCTCCCGCTCCCCGTAGGCCACCATGTCCACCAGGACGTCGCAGCCCTCGCCCACCGCAGCCGACAGTGCCGCGTCGTCCTCCCGGTCGGCCCGGACCACCCGTACGTCCTTCGGCCACCGCGCGTCCCGGTCGCCGCCCCGCGAGACGGCCGTCACCTCCCAGCCGTCCCGGGCCAGCGCGTCGACCGCCGCCCGCCCGATCTGTCCCGTCGCCCCGAGCACCACCGCATGTGTCATACGGCGACGGTAGGCGCCCGGACGCCCGCCGGGCACGTCCTTCTGCCGACGGCAGACGGCGCCTGGCGGTGCGGCAGCCGGGGCCTAGCGGTGCGGCAGCCGGGGGAACCTGCGGCCCTGCGCCGCCCGCTCGGCCTCCTCGGCCTTCACGTCCGCCGCGTACCGGTCGACGTACTCCTGACCGGAGAGGGAGAGGATCGCGTAGACGATCTCGTCGGTGACGGCGCGCAGTACGGCCTTCTCGCCCTCCATGCCCGCGTAGCGGGAGAAGTCGAGGGGTTCGCCGAAGCGGATGACCACCGGGTGCAGCTTCGGGATCTTCCGGCCCGGCGGCTGCGCCTCGAAGGTGCCGATCATCGCGCAGGGCACGACCGGCACCCCGGCCCTGAGCGCCATCACCGCCACGCCGACCTTGCCCTTGTACAGCCGGCCGTCGTGCGAGCGGGTGCCCTCCGGATAGATGCCGAGCAACTCGCCCCGGCCCAGCACGCCGAGCCCCTCGCGGATCGCGGCCTGCCCCGCCTCCTTGCCCGAGCGGTCCACCGGGATCTGCCCCGCGCTGCGGAAGAAGAACGCGGTCAGTCTGCCCTTGAGGCCCGGCCCGGTGAAGTACTCCGCCTTGGCCAGGAAGGTGATGCGGCGCCTGAGCACCGCGGGCATGAGGAAGTGGTCCGAGAAGGAGAGGTGGTTGCCCGCGACGATGGCCGCCCCCGATCCCGGCACATGGTCGAGCCCCTCGATCCGGGGGCGGAAGACGACCCTCAGCAGCGGGCCCAGCAGCACGTACTTGAGCACGTAGTAGAACACGGTGTGTCTCCCAGTTCTCCGGGCTCCCGGCCGGTCGTCCGCGGCCGCTGATCGATCGTAGCCCGAGCTCGCCGAATCCGGCCGGGACCGGTTCGGCCGCTCTTCGGCCAACTCGATTGACGCGGCACCGCCCGTCCTCTGTGCTGTCCCGTAGTGGAGGCGCGAAGCCCGGGCGGCGCACGGCCCGCGGCAGGGGCGCGACCGGGGGGAGGGCAGATGACCGGTGGATCGGCGCGGGCGGCCGGACCCGCGAGGACGGCAGGCGTGACCGGCCCGGCAGGGGCGGACGGGGCTCCGTGGGCCGAGTTCGGGCGGCAGTTGCGCTCCCTGCGCAGGGCGGCCGGACTCACCCAGCTGCAACTCGGCCTGCGCGTGGGCTACCACCACTCCGTCGTGAGCAGGCTCGAGACGGGCCTGCGCGAACCCCCCGTGGGGCTGGTGCGAAGACTCGACGCGGTGCTGGAGACGGGCGGTGAGCTGGCCGCGACCGTCGCCGCGCCGCGCGAGGTGCCGCGGAGGCCGGGCCGCTTCCCGGCCGACCCGGCGCTGTTCACGCCGCTGCCCGGCGTGGACGCCCCCGCGGGGCAGGGCGCGCCGGACTCCGGGATGTGGCCGGCGAGGCTGCCCGCCGAGGGGCTGGCCTGCCCCCTGCACGGAACCGCGGGGTGCGCGGTGCCCGATCCGGGTGAGTTACCGGCGCTGCTCGACGGGCCGGGTCCGGCGGGCGGCCCGGCCCCGTCCTGGGGCACCGGCACCGGAGCGGCGGTCGCCGAGGCGGAGTTGCTGCACGGTCTCACCGCGGTGCTGGCCTGCCTGATCCGGGAAGCGTTCCGGCACGAGGGCCGCGTGACGGCCGTCGAGGGGCTGCTGCGGACCCTGGCCCGCTGGGCGGGTGAGGTCAACTCCGCCGGGCGGCTGCCGTACGGGCAGCTGCGGCTCGGCGCACAGTACGCCCAGGTCGCCGGCCGGCTGCGGATGGAGCGCGGGCAGATCGGCGTGGCCATGGCCTGGTTCGGCCACGGACTGCGCTGGGCGGACGCCGTCCAGGACGCCTCGGCCCGCGCGACCCTGCTCAGCGACATGTGCACCCTGGTCCGGCTCGACGGGGACCCTTCCCTGATGCTCGGGTACGCGCAGGGGATCGGCGCGGTGGACGCGCGCCGCCGGTGGATGGCCACCCTCTCGGACCTCTACCAGGCGCGCGGCCACGCCCTGTCGGGCGACGCGGCGGCGTGCCGTCGGCACATCTCCCTGGCCCGGCGGGGGTTCGCCCGCCTCGGTCCGCAGGACCACCTGGAAGCGCCCTGGATGGCCGGGGCCGAGGGCTCCATGCGGGTGGACTCGGCGATCGGCGGCGCCCTGCGCGACCTGGCCGTCGCGACCGGGGACCGGGCGGCGGCCCGACGCGCCATCGACGCCACCGCACGCTCGCGCGCGCAGGTGCCGCCCCAGATGCGCGGTGCCCGGCTGCTGCTCACCCTGCGACTGGCGGACAGCTGGGCGTGTGCGGGCGATCCCGGCGCCGCCGTCGCCCTCGCCTCGGAGGTCCTGCCGGAGGCGGTGCGCTCGCGCGAGTCGATGGTCACCGCCGAACTGCGCGGACTGCACAGCCGGCTCACCGGGCCGTGGGCCGACCTGCCCGAGGTCAGGGCCTACCGGGAGCGGCTGCTGGACGCGGGGGAGTGAGGCGGGGGAGGGCTCCGTCCGCGCACGGGGCGGTGAGGCGCGCGGCATCTCCGCGGCACGCACGCCTGCTTGCCGGATTTTGACAGGTCTGGACCAAGCTCGCGGAGCCGTTGATTCCGGTGCGGCGGGGTGTGAGGGTTCCGCCCAGCCCGCGACATGACATGCAAATGACACCTGATGGACGCGTCCCCGCACCCCAGGGTGCGCGTTCGGCATGTCACGGCCCGGGCCGGCCCGCAAGGAGCCCCCCACTCTCACAAGGAGCCACGATGCTCAGACAGACCGCGGTGGCCGGGACAGTCCTGGCCATGACACTCGCAGGGGTGGTGGTACCGGCCTCCCTCGCCTCGGCGTCGGAGCGGTCCGCTCCCTCCGCGGCGGAACCCAGTCCCGTCGAGCGGGCCGTCGCAGCCGCCGACCAGGCCGTTCGCAGCGGCCTGGACGCCCTCGTCGCCGGCGGCCCCGACGAGCAGTACGACCGCCACCAGGTCACCCCCTGGGACAAGGACCTGTTCTCGGTCGCCTACGAGCGCACTTACCACGGTCTGCCGGTGGTCGGCGGCGACGCCGTCGTCCTCGCCGACGGCAAGGGCAGGGTCCGCGCCGTCCGGTCCGCCACCGAGGCCGCGATAGCCGTGCCCACCGAGGCCCGGATCAAGTCCGGGCAGGCGGTGAGGACCAGCCGCGAACGGCTCGCGAACGTGGACGAGGTCGACTCCGGGCGCCTGGTGGTCCGGGTCAAGGACGACGTCCAGACCCTCGCCTGGGAGACGGTGCTCGTCGGCGCGACCAAGGACCATGTACCCAGCAAGCTGCACGTCTTCGTCGACGCCCGCACCGGCAAGGTCGTCGACAGCTACGACGACGTGCAGGCCGGCACCGGCCACAGCGAGTGGAACGGCCCCAGCCCGCTGACCATCGACACCTCCCGCTCCGGCAGCCAGTACGCCCTGCGCGACACCACCCGCCCCGGCCTGCAGTGCTCGGACTACAACGGCGGCCTGTTCACCGGACCGGACGACGACTGGGGCACCGGCAACGCCTCCAGCAAGGAGACCGGCTGCGTCGACGTCATGTACGCGGCGCAGAAAGAGTCGGACATGCTCCGCGACTGGCTCGGCCGCAACGGCCACAACGGCAACGGCGGCAGCTGGCCCGCGCTCGTCGGCCTCAACCAGCTCAACGCCTACTGGGACGGCTCCCGGGTCACCATCGGCCACAACAGCGCCAACAAGTGGATCGCCGGCATGGACGTGGTGGGCCACGAGTACGGCCACGGCCTGGACAGCTTCACCCCCGGCGGCGCCAACCACGAGAGCGGCCTGGGCGAGGCCACCGGCGACATCATGGGCGCCCTCACCGAGGCCTACGCCAACCAGCCCGCCGGGTACGACACCCCCGACTACACCGTCGGCGAGGAGATCGACCTCCAGGGCCGCGGCCCGATCCGCAACATGTACAACCCGCAGCTGGTCAACAACGACCCCAACTGCTACTCCTCCGCCATCCCGAGGACCGAGGAACACGCGGCCGCCGGGCCGATGAACCACTGGTTCTACCTCCTCGCCGAGGGCTCCAGCCCCGGTGGCGGCAAGCCCTCCAGCCCCACCTGCGACGGCAGCCGGGTGACCGGCATCGGCATCCAGAACGCCGGAAAGATCTTCTACGGCGGGATGCTGCTCAAGACCAGCGGCATGACCTACAAGCGGTACCGCTCCGCCACCCTCACCGCGGCCAAGAACCTGGACGCCTCCTGCGACCTGTTCGACGCCACCAGGGCGGCCTGGAACGCGATCGACATCCCGGCCCAGAGCGGCGACCCGGCCTGCACCCGGCAGGAGACCGACTTCTCGCTGGCCCTCAGCCCGGCGAGCGGCAACGTCGAGGCCGGGTCCGCGGTCAACGCCACGGTCAACACCACCACCGTCACCGGCAGCGCCCAGCAGGTGTCGCTGACCGCCACCGGCACCCCGCCCGGCGTCAGCGTCTCGTTCAGCCCGTCCACGGTCACCTCCGGCTCCAGCTCGACGATGCGCGTCTCCACCACCTCGGGCACCGCCGCCGGAACCTACTCGCTCACGGTCAAGGGCACGGCGGGCAGCAAGAGCCACACCGCCCAGTACACCCTCACCGTCGGCGGCGGCAACAACCCCGGCACGCCGCCCGACGTCGACGTCGCCCAGGTCCAGGCCCACCTGGCCCAGTTCGGTTCCATCGCCGCGCAGAACGGCGGCAACCGCCGGTCCACCGGCTCCGGGTACGACGCCTCACTCGCGTACGTGAAGGGCAAGCTCCAGGCGGCCGGCTACACCGTCACCGAGCAGACCTGCACCTCCGGCTGCTCCGCCGGCGCGGGCAACAACCTGATCGCCGAGTGGCCGAAGGGCGACGCGAACAGCGTCTACATGTTCGGCGCCCACCTCGACGGCGTCTCGGCCGGCCCCGGCATCAACGACAACGGTTCCGGTTCCGCCGCGCTCCTCGAGACGGCGCTCACCCTGGCCGAGCAGAACCCGACCATGGACAACCGTGTCCGGTTCGCCTGGTGGACCGACGAGGAGCAGGGCCTGAACGGCTCCGACTTCTACGCCCGGAACCTCTCCACCACCGACCGCTCCCGGATCAAGGCCTACTACAACTTCGACATGGTCGCCTCCGTCAACGGCGGCTACTTCATCAACAACCTGTCCTCCTCGGCCTCCGCCCCGATGCGGGAGTACTGGACCTCCCTCGGCCTCGCCCCGCAGGAGAACGTCGAGGGCCAGGGCCGCTCCGACGACTACTCCTTCCAGCAGGTCGGCATCCCCACCTCGGGCTACGCCACCGGCGCCTCCGCGATCAAGTCGTCCACGGAGGCCGCCAAGTGGGGCGGCACCGCCGGCCGGTCCTACGACCCGTGCTACCACTCCGCCTGCGACACCACCGCCAACATCAGCGCCACCGCGCTGAACCGCAGCGCCGACGGCATCGCGTACACGATCTGGAAGACCGCAGTCGGAGACGCACCGAACCCGCAGGACGACTTCTCGATCTCCGCGAACCCGTCCTCGGGCACCGTCGACCCGGGCAGCTCCGCGTCCGTCACCGTGAACACCGCCACGACCAGCGGCGACGCGCAGAGCGTGCGGCTGTCGGCGTCCGGCGCTCCGACCGGTGTGAGCGTCGGCTTCAGCCCGGACTCGGTCACCTCCGGCCAGTCCTCGACCGCCACGGTCCAGGTCGCCGCGGGCACGGCCGGCGGCACCTACACCCTGACCCTCACGGGTGCGGGCACCGTCACCCACACCACCACGTACACCCTCACCGTGTCCGGCGACGGCGGCGGTGAGACCACCTGGCAGCTGGGAGCCACCTACGCGGCCGGTGACGTGGTGAGCTACAACGGCGTCAGCTACCGGTGCATCCAGGGCCACACCGCCTACCCCGGCTGGGAGCCGCCGAACGTCCCCGCCCTGTGGCAGCGCCTGTGACACACCGCTGAGAGAAACGCCCGACACGCCGACGGGCGGTGGGGTTCGCACCGAACCCCACCGCCCGTCGGCGTGTGCTTGCGACCGCGGCGTCAGAACTTCGGCGTCGGGGCCTGCGCCTCCACCATCTCCGCCGCCTCCTCCTCGGTCTGCACCGACGGCGGGGAGCCCGCCAGCGGCTGCTGGGCCGTCTCCTTCATGCAGGCCACGGCCACCACACCGATCAGGGCCGCCGCCATCGCGTAGTAGGCGGGCATCATGTCGGAGCCGGTCACGCTGATCAGCGCGGTGATCACCAGCGGCGTGGTCCCGCCGAACAGCGACGCCGACAGGTTGTAGCCGACCGACAGGGATCCGTACCGCACGTTGGTCGGGAACATCGCCGGGAGCGCCGCCGACATCGTGCCCAGCAGGCAGACCAGCGACAGGCCGAGCATCAGCATGCCGCCCGAAACGGCGAGCAGACTGCCCTCCCGCACCAGCACGAAGGCCGGTGCGGACAGCACGAAGAACCCGATCATGCCGGTCATCAGGACGGGCTTGCGCCCGAAGCGGTCGGACAGCCGGCCGACCTGGTTGATGATCAGCATCAGCAGCACCATCGTCGCCACCAGGATCATCAGGCCGTGGCTCTCGCTGTAATCCAGCTCGTCCGACAGATATGTCGGCATGTACGACAGCAGCATGTAGTCGGTGATGTTGTACGCGCCGACCAGCGCGATGCACAGCACCAGCGCCCGCCAGTGGGTGCGGAAGATCTTGGCGAGGTCGCCCCGTGCGGTGGTCTCCACAGCTGTCGCGGCCTCCGAGACGTGGACGTTGGAGTCCTCCAGCTTCAGGTACGCGGGCGTGTCGTCGAGCCGCAGCCGCAGGTAGATACCGATCATGCCGAGCGGAAGCGCGGCCAGGAACGGGACGCGCCAGCCCCAGGAGTCCATGCCGTCGCTGCCCAGAACGGCGGTCAGGGCGGTGACCAGACTGGCGGCGGCGGTGTACCCGGCCAGCGTCCCCAGCTCCAGGAAGCTGCCGAAGAACCCGCGTCGCTTGTCCGGCGCGTACTCGGCGATGAAGGTGGACGCGCCGCCGTACTCGCCACCGGTGGAGAAGCCCTGGAGCAGGCGGAACAGGATCAGCAGCAGCGGCGACCAGAAGCCGATGGAGTCGTAGCTGGGGATGAACCCGATGGCGGCCGTGCCGATCGCCATGAGGATCATCGTCAGCGCCAGCACCTTCTTGCGGCCGATCTTGTCGCCCATCGGGCCGAAGACCATGCCGCCGATCGGCCGCACCAGGAACGCCACGGCGAACGTGGCGAACGAGGAGAGCAACTGCGCGGTGTCGCTCCCGGAAGGGAAGAACACCCGGCCGATCGTGCCCGCCAGATAGGCGTAGATGCCGAAGTCGAACCACTCCATGGCGTTGCCGAGGGAGGCCGCCTTGACGGCTCGCTTGACCGCGGCCTCGTCCGTGACGGTGATGTCCGACCGGCGCAGCCGGGGGTTCTGCCGGCGCTTGATCGCCCGGAAGAGGGCGGGGTGGCGGCGCACCGCCGCGGCGTCGGTCTCCGGTCCGTTCTCGGTGGGGGACGTGGCGGCCTCCCTTTCCACGCGCAGACACTCCGGACGGAGCGCTGCTCGGTCGTACGTCTCTCAGGTCGTACCCGTTCCCCCGATCATGCTGGGTATGGTGGTGACTTCGGTCATGTGGTTGGGCCGATGAGGTGAGCGGCCGGTGAGTACGCTTCGCACATGCGTATCTCCGTCTCCTCCGACATGGACGAACCCGTGGCCCGGCTCCTCGTCGAGGAACTGCGCGCACGCGGTCACGAGGTGCGCGCGTACGGCGCGCTGAGCCCCGGGGCGGACCCGCGGTGGGCCGCCTGTTCCGAGCGGGCGGCGCGCGAGGTCGCCGAGGGACGGGCCGACCAGGCCGTCGTGTGCTGCTGGACCGGCACCGGCGCGTCCATCGCGGCCAACAAGGTGCCGGGCATCCGCGCGGCCCTGTGCGCCGACGCGTACACCGCCGACGGGGCCCGCCGCTGGAACGACGCCAACGTGCTCGCCATCGGCCTGCGGCTGACGTCCGCTCCGGTGCTGCGCGAGATCCTCGACGCCTGGTTCGCGGGCGGCCCGAGTACGGACGCCGAGGACCGGGACAACGTCGCGCACGTGGAGCGGCTCGACGAGGACCGCCGAGCCGCTCGGTGAACCCCGGGGTGCGGGTCAGGAGGTGAGGACCTTCTCCAGCGTCCCCAGGGCGCCCGTCAGCTCCTCGGCCGTGACCGTCAGCGGCGGGGCCAGGCGGATCGTGGAGCCGTGGGTGTCCTTGACCAGGATGCCCTCGCGCATCAGCCGCTCACTGATCTCGCGTCCGCTGCCCAGCGCCGGGTCCACGTCCACGCCCGCCCACAGCCCCCGCGCCCGGAAGCCGACGACACCCCTGCCGACCAGGGCGGCGAGCCCCTCGCGCAGCACCGCGCCCAGCTCGGCCGCCCGGCGCTGGAACGCGCCGGTCTCCAGCAGCTCCACCACCGCCGTGCCCACCGCGGCGGCCAGCGGATTGCCGCCGAACGTCGAACCGTGCTCGCCCGGGTGCAGCACACCCAGCACGTCACGCCGGCCGACCACCGCCGACACCGGGACGATGCCGCCGCCCAGCGCCTTGCCGAGCAGCACCACGTCCGGCACGACCGACTCGTGCTCGACGGCCAGGGTGTGCCCCGTGCGGCCCAGACCGGACTGGATCTCGTCCGCGACGAACAGGCAGCCCTTGCGGCGGGTCAGCTCCCGCACCCCGGCCAGATAGCCGTCGTCGGGGATCAGCACGCCCGCCTCGCCCTGGATCGGCTCGATCAGCACGGCCGCCGTCGTCTCGTCGACCGCCGCCTCCAGCGCCGCGAGGTCGTTGTACGGCACGATCCGGAAGCCCGGGGTGAAGGGGCCGAAGCCGGAGCGGGCGGTCTCGTCGGTGGAGAAGCTCACGATCGTCGTCGTACGGCCGTGGAAGTTGTCCGCCGCGACCACGATCGTCGCCCGGTCGGCCGGGACGCCCTTGACGTCGTAGGCCCACTTGCGGGCCACCTTGATGCCGCTCTCCACCGCCTCCGCGCCGGTGTTCATGGGCAGCACCATGTCCGTGCCGGTCAGTGCGGCCAGCCGCTCGGCGAAGCCCGCGAGCCGGTCGTTGTGGAAGGCCCGCGAGGTGAGCGTGAGCCGGTCCAGCTGCCGGTGGGCGGCCTCGACCAGTGCCGGGTGGCGATGGCCGAAGTTGAGCGCCGAGTAGCCGGCCAGCATGTCCAGGTAGCGGCGGCCCTCGACGTCCTCGACCCAGGCGCCCTCGGCGCGGGCCACGACGACGGGCAGCGGGTGGTAGTTGTGCGCGAGGACGGGCTCCTCCGCGCGGATCAGTTCCTCGGAGCCGCGGGCGGTGCGGGCGGGTGCGGTCATGAGCGGGTCTCCCGGATCTCCTGGGTGCAGCACTTGATGCCGCCACCGGCCTTGTGGAACTCGGACAGGTCGACGGGGACCGGCACGTAGCCGCGGCCGGCGAGCCGGTCGGCCAGCCCCCGGGCCTCGGGCGCGATGAACACGTGCCGTCCGTCGGACACGGAGTTGAGCCCGAACGCCAGCGCGTCCTCGCGGGTGGCGATCACCGCGTCCGGGTAGAGCCGCTCCAGCACCTCGCGGCTGCCGGGCGAGAAGGCGCCCGGGTAGTAGGCGATGTTCCCGCCACTGCCTGCGCTCCCCTCGCTCCGGCCCTCCCCGCCGGTCCCGTCGTCGAGCACGAACAGGGCCGTGTCCAGGTGGTAGAAGTACGGGTCCACCAGGGTCAGCGAGATCACCGGCACACCGAAGAACTCCTGCACCTCGCGATGGGCCGCACGGGTGGTGCGAAAACCCGTGCCGGCCAGGATCCAGCGGCCGGCCGGGACCAGGTCGCCCTCGCCCTCGCAGACCGACTCGGGGTGGTGGACCTCGAAGCCCTCCGTCTTGAACCACGCCTCGAACGGCACGGACTCCGGACGCCGCTCGGGCGCGTGGAAGAGGGAGCCGAAGACCCGGCCCTCGACCACGACCGCGCAGTTCGCGGCGAAGACCATGTCGGGCAGTCCGGGGACCGGCGGGACGGTGTCCACGGTGTGGCCGTGGGCACGGTAGGTGTCGACCAGTGCCTGCCACTGGTCGAGGGCGCGGATGACGTCGACGGGTCGGCCGGTGCTCATCCACGGGTTGATCGCGTACTGCACGGCGAAGTGTCTGGGTTCGCAGACCACGAAGCGCCGCCGGCGCTGCACACGGGACTCGGTCACAGAGGGGTACCTCCGCTTTTCACGGTGTGTGACGGGGTGTTGACACCACGGTAAGAAGTGGCGACCGCGCCCGACAAGCGACGAAAGCTGCGTGTTCCCGCAGGATCGCTGCGTTGTACCCCAGGTCAGCGCACGTCCGCTGCGTCCTTGGGTGCGAGCAGGGCCGCCCCTGCCTCGGGACTGTCCGGGATCAGGTGGGACAGCACCATCACGCTGATCGTCTTCCGGATGAACGGCTCCGCACGAATCCGCTCCAGCACCTCCTCGAAGTGCTCCACGTCGCGCGCCCGCACGTGCAGCAGCGCGTCCGCGCCGCCGGTCACCGTCATCGCCGCGGTGATCTCCGGGTAGCCCCGCACGACCTCCGCGAGCCGCCGCGGCGGCGCCGCCCCCTCGCAGTACACCTCCACATACGCCTCCGTACGCCACCCGAGCGCGGAGGGCCGCACCGTCGCCGAGAACCCGGTGATCACGTCGGTCTCGCGGAGCCGGTCCACCCGGCGCTTGACCGCCGTGGACGACAGTCCGATCTCCGCGCCGATCTCGGCGAAGGACGTCCGGGCGTTTTCCATCAGGGCGGTGACGATCTTCCGGTCGAGTTCGTCGAACGAAGCGGGCCTGCTGTTCATGCGGGCACTGTATCCAGGGGATACCGGCACGTCGCAGGCGTGTGCAGGCGCCCGGATCGCCCCTACACTCCACGTTCATGCTGCGCGCCCTGGCTGTCGACGACGAACGGCCCACACTCGAGGAACTCGTGTACCTGCTGAACGCCGACCCCCGCATCGGCACGGCGGAGGGAGCGAGCGACACGACCGAGGCGCTGCGCCGCATCAACCGGGCCCTGGAGACGGGCCCCGGCGGTCCCGACGCCATCGACGTCGTCTTCCTCGACATCCAGATGCCCGGTCTGGACGGACTGGACCTCGCACGGCTGCTCACCGGGTTCGCCCGGCCGCCGCTGGTCGTGTTCGTCACCGCGCACGAGGACTTCGCCGTCCAGGCCTTCGACCTGAAGGCCGTCGACTACGTCCTCAAACCGGTGCGCAGGGAGCGGCTCGCGGAAGCGGTGCGCCGGGTCGCCGAGCAGCGCGGCACCGCCGCCGTGCCCGCCCCGCGCATCCCGGTGCACGAACCCGACCCCGACCACATCACCGTGGAACTCGGCGGCGTCACCCGCTTCGTCCCCGTCGACGAGATCACCCACGTCGAGGCCCAGGGCGACTACGCCCGCCTGCACACCGACCGGGGCAGTCACCTCGTCCGCATCCCGCTGTCGACCCTGGAGGAGCGCTGGCGGGCCCGCGGCTTCGTCCGCATCCACCGCCGGCACCTCGTCGCCCTGCGCCACGTCGGCGAACTCCGGCTCGACGCCGGCACCGTCAGCGTCCTGGTCGGCACCGAGGAGCTCCAGGTCAGCCGGCGCCACGCCCGCGAACTGCGGGACCTGCTCATGCGGAGGCCGTGAGCCGTGCCCCAGGACCCCACCGAACGCCGCGTCACCGTCACCGGCCCGCCCCGGCGCACCGTCCCGCCCGCCCGGCTCCGCTCCCGCGGGCGCCACCCCCAGGCCACCGGCCACTACCGGCCGCGCACCGAGATCGACGAGCAGACCACCCTCGGACACACCTACGTCCGCTCCCTGATGCGCAGCCAGCTGCGCGCCGGTCTCACCGCCCTCGCCGTGCTCGGCCTCCTCGTCGGGCCGCTGCCGCTGCTGTTCGCGGCGCTGCCCGACGCCCGGCGCCTGGAGTGGGCCGTCCTCGGCTTCGGCCTGTACGCCCCGCTGGTCCTGCTCGCCCGCTGGTACGTGCGCCGCGCCGAGCGCAACGAACGCGACTTCGTGCGGCTCGTCGAGGACCGGTGACCATGCCGGACGAGGCCGTGAAGGCACCATGAACTCCAGCTACGCCATACCCGCCGTCGCCCTCGTCGTCGTGGCCACCGTCCTCGTCGGCGCCTTCGGGCTGCGCATCTCCCGCACCACCTCCGACTTCTACGTCGCCTCCCGCACCGTCGGCCCCCGCCTCAACGCCGCCGCCATCAGCGGCGAGTACCTCTCCGCCGCGTCCTTCCTCGGCATCGCGGGGCTGGTCCTCGTCCAGGGCCCCGACATGCTCTGGTACCCGGTCGGCTACACCGCCGGCTACCTCGTCCTGCTGCTGTTCGTCGCCGCCCCGCTGCGCCGCTCGGGCGCCTACACGCTGCCCGACTTCGCCGAGGCCCGGCTCGCCTCCCAGGGGGTGCGGCGGCTCGCGGGGGCCTTCGTCGTCGGAGTCGGCTGGCTCTACCTGCTGCCGCAGCTCCAGGGCGCCGGGCTGACGCTGACGGTGCTCAGCGGAGCGCCCGACTGGCTGGGCGGGGTGATCGTCGCGGTCGTCGTCGCCGCCATCGTCGCCGCCGGGGGCATGCGCAGCATCACCTTCGTCCAGGCCTTCCAGTTCTGGCTCAAACTCACCGCCCTGCTCGTCCCCGCCCTCTTCCTGGTGCTGGCCTGGCAGGGCGACGGCGCCCCCGGCCGCCCCTTCGACGAACCCGCCACCTTCCGGGAGCAGCGTTCGGTGCGGGTCGACGACAGTCTCACCCTCAAGCTGGAGGAGCCGCTGACCGTGGCCGTCGACGGCACCGTGGACGGCCGCGCCCACGACGGCGACCGCGTCGCCCTGCCCGCGGGCACCCACCGCATCGAGGCCGGCGCCCGCCTCACCTTCGCCGCACACACCCCCGTCCCGGCCGCCGGCCGCGGCGCCGACGACGCCCTGTCCCCCTCCCGGGCCGAGAGCCGCACGGAACGCCCGCTGTACGCCACGTACGGCCTGATCCTCGCCACCTTCCTGGGCACCATGGGCCTGCCGCACGTCGTGGTGCGCTTCTACACCAGCCCGACCGGCGTCGCCGCCCGCCGCACCACCGTCGCCGTGCTCGGCCTCATCGGCGCCTTCTACCTGCTGCCGCCCCTCTACGGCGCCCTCGGCCGCCTCTACGCCCCCGAGCTGACCCTCACCGGGGACGCCGACGCCGCGGTCCTGCTGCTGCCCGAACGGGTGATCGGGGGAGTGGGCGGCGACCTGCTCGGCGCGCTGGTGGCGGGCGGCGCCTTCGCCGCGTTCCTGTCCACCGCGTCGGGGCTCACCATGGCCGTCGCGGGCGTCCTCACCCAGGACGTGCTGCCGTCCCGCGCCGTGCCGCACTTCCGGCTCGGCACCCTGCTCGCCATGGCCGTGCCGCTGGCGGCGAGCGCGCTGGTCGGCGGGCTGCCGGTCGCCGACGCCGTCGGCCTCGCCTTCGCCGTGTCCGCCTCCTCCTTCTGCCCGCTCCTCGTCCTCGGCATCTGGTGGCGACGGCTGACCCCGCCGGGCGCGGCCGCCGGGATGCTGGTGGGCGGCGGTTCCGCACTGCTCGCCGTGGCTGCCACCATGGGCGGCTTCCCGGGCGGCGGGGGGTCCCTGCACGCGCTGCTGGCCTGGCCCGCCCTGTGGTCGGTGCCGCTGGGCTTCCTCACCATGGTGCTGGTGTCCCTCGCCACCCCGGGCCGGGTGCCGGCCGGGACGGCGGCGATCCTGGCCCGCTTCCACCTGCCGGAGGAGCTGCACGCGGAGGAGCTGCACGCGGAGGAACTGCGCACGGACGACCTGCGCACGGACGACCTGCGTACCGACGACCTGGAGACGGCGGCCGACCTGCCCGAGGTGCGCGAGGTGCGCGACGTGCGCGAGGAGCCGACGCGGTGAGCGGCTCCGTGGGCGGCTTCCTGGCGGGTCTCGCCGTGGCCCTGCTCCCGCTGCTGGCCGCCGGATTCTGGCTCGGGCGGCGCACGGCCCGCCCGCAGCACCTCGGCGGCCTGGGCACCCCGGTCGAGCACGCCACCTTCCAGACCCTGCACACCGCGTCCCTGGCCACGCCCCCGCTGCGGGCGGGCCTGACCGAGGAGACCGCCGGGAAGTCGGCCCGCAAGCTGCGCTCCCTGCTGGGCACGGACGCGCTGTGTCTGACGGACCTCGAAGAGGTCCTGGTCTGGGACGGCGTGGGCAACCACCACCGCGCCGAGATCATGGAACGCCTCGCGGGACCCCTGAGCACCGGCCGCGGCGAGGCCTTCCGGCTCTCCTGCGACACTCCGGACTGCACGGTGCGCTGGGCCGTCGTCGCCCCGCTCACCGTCGACGACCGGGTGCACGGCGCCCTCGTCGCCTGCGCGCCCCGCGAGTCCGCCGTCCTGGTCCGCGCCGCCGGGGAGGTGGCCCGCTGGGTCTCCGTCCAACTGGAGCTGGCCGACCTCGACCAGTCCCGCACCCGCCTCATCGAGGCCGAGATCAAGGCACTGCGCGCCCAGATCTCCCCGCACTTCATCTTCAACTCGCTCGCGGTCATCGCGTCCTTCGTGCGCACCGACCCCGAGCGCGCCCGCGAGCTGCTCCTGGAGTTCGCCGACTTCACCCGCTACTCGTTCCGCAGGCACGGCGACTTCACCACCCTCGCCGACGAGCTGCACGCCATCGACCACTACCTGGCGCTCGTGCGGGCCCGCTTCGGCGACCGGCTCGCCGTCACCCTCCAGGTCGCCCCCGAGGTGCTGCCGGTCGCGCTGCCCTTCCTCTGCCTCCAGCCGCTGGTGGAGAACGCCGTCAAGCACGGCCTGGAGGGCAAGGCGGACCGGTGCCGCATCCAGATCACCGCCCAGGACGCGGGCGCCGAGGCCCTGGTCGTCATCGAGGACGACGGCGCCGGCATGGACCCCGACCTGCTGCGCCGCATCCTCGCGCGCGAGGTCAGCCCGTCGGGCGGCATCGGGCTGTCCAACGTCGACGACCGCCTCCGCCAGGTCTACGGAGACGCCCACGGCCTGGTCATCGAGACGGCCGTCGGCGCGGGCATGAAGATCACGGTCCGGCTGCCGAAGTACCAGCCGGGCGTGCACTCGGCGGGCCGGCTAGGTCGCGACTGAGCCGGCCCGCCGAGCGACGGGGGCGCCCCACGCGGGGCTCAGGCGCTGCGCGTGGCCACCAGCCCCAGGGTGATCAGACCGAGCACGACCCAGCCGAACCACAGCCAGCCGTTGCTCCCGAGCGCCACCGTGTACGCCGTCACCGCGACGAGGCCGCCGATGGTGAGCGCCCCCATCGTCTTCGTCGAACTGTCCGTGGAACCGGGCATCGCAACACCCTCCTCGTGTCCGTTGCCCTCCATGGTGCCCCGTTCAGCCGCCGCGTGTGTTCAGTGAGGCCAGGTAGGCGTTGTAGGCCGCCAGCTCCTTGTCGCCGTCGCGGTCGGCGGCCCGGTCGCTGCGCCGGGCCTGGCGCTCCTCCGAGGCGTACCACTGGAAGAGGAGCGCGAGCAGCACCAGCACGGACGGGACCTCGCTGAAGGCCCAGGCGATGCCGCCGGCCGCGTTCTGGTCGGAGAGCGCGTCGATGCCGAGCGAGGCAGGCGGGTTCTTGAACGTCTCGACCATCGGGGAGGAGGCCATCATCAGCGCGATGCCGAAGAACGCGTGGAACGGCATGCCCGCGAACAGCTCCAGCATCCGCATCAGGTAGCCCGGCCGGTGCGGGCCCGGGTCGACGCCCATGATCGGCCAGAAGAACACCACGCCCACGGCGAGGAAGTGCACCATCATCCCGATGTGCCCGGCCTGCGAGCCCATCAGGGTGTCGAAGAGCGGCGTGAAGTACAGCGCGTACAGGCTCGCGATGAACAGCGGAATGGTGAACGCCGGGTGCGTGATGATCCGCATGTAGCGGCTGTGCAGGAGCATCAGCAGCAGCTCACGGGGACCCTTGCGGCCACGCCCCGCGGGGGGCAGTGCGCGCAGGGCCAGCGTGATCGGGGCGCCGAGCAGCAGCAGGATCGGCGACACCATGCTGATCACCATGTGCTGGACCATGTGCACGCTGAACATGACCATGCCGTAGTCGTTCAGCTTGGTGCACATCATCAGGGCGACGCTCAGCACACCGGCCACGAAGGCCACGGTCCGGCCGACCGGCCACTTGTCACCGCGCCGCACCAGACGCGCGACGCCCCACCCGTACAGCGCCAGTCCCAGGAGGCAGGCGACCAGGAAGAAGGGATCCGCCGACCATGCGAGACCCCGCCCCAGCGTGAACGGCGGCAGATCCATCGTCATGCCGTGCCCGCTGTGATCCATCCGCCCGCTCCTGTTTCGTGGGGGTTGAGCGCGGTTGAACGCCGCTTGTCCGAGCCAAGCGTAGAACCGCCCCCGGCCACATCTGCGACCGGGGGCGGGGAAAGCGCCCCAAAGGGGCACGGGGAACTGCGCGACAAGCCACACCGGCCCGCAGACCTCGAATCACCTCAAGGCCCGAGCTCCGACCGGCAGGTCAGAGAACACACTCCGCTTCCGCGTACCGCGCGTCCGGCACCGTCTTCAACGACTCCACCGCGTCGGCGAGCGACACCATCTCGATGTCCGTCCCGCGCAGGGCCGTCATCTTCCCGAACTCCCCGCGGTGCACCGCCTCCACCGCGTGCCACCCGAACCGCGTCGCCAGCACCCGGTCGTACGCCGTCGGCGTGCCGCCGCGCTGGACGTGTCCGAGTATCACCGGCCGGGCCTCCTTGCCGAGCCGCTCCTCCAGCTCGATGGAGAGCTGGCGGGCGATCCCGGCGAAGCGCTCGTGGCCGTAGACGTCCTTGCCGCCCTCGTCGAAGTCCATGGTCCCGGCCTTCGGCTTGGCACCCTCCGCGGCCACCACGATCGCGAACCGCTTGCCCGCGGAGAAACGCTCCCCGACCTTCGCGGTCAGCTCGTCGATGTCGAAGGGCCGCTCCGGGACGACGACGGCGTGCGCACCCGCGGCCATGCCCGAGTGCAGCGCGATCCAGCCGGTGTGCCGGCCCATGACCTCGACGATCAGCACCCGCTGGTGGGACTCGGCGGTGGTCTTCAGCCGGTCCAGGGCCTCGGTGGCGACGGTCACCGCGGTGTCGAAGCCGAAGGTGACGTCGGTGACCGCTATGTCGTTGTCGATGGTCTTCGGCACGCCCACGATCGGCAGGCCGTTGTCGGACAGCAGCCGGGCCGCCTTCAGCGTGCCCTCGCCGCCGATCGGGATGATCGCGTCGAGGCCGAGTTCCTCGACGTGTCCCCGGGCCCGCTCCACGCCGTCCCGCAGGTGTTCGGGTCGGACCCGGGAGGAGCCGAGGATGGTGCCGCCGCGCGCCAGGATGCCGCCGACCGCGTCGAGGTCGAGCTTGAGGTAGTCGCACTCCAGGAGGCCCTTCCAGCCGTCCCGGAAACCGATGACCTCGTCGCCGTGGTCGACGACGGCGCGGTGCACGACGGACCGGATGACGGCGTTCAGGCCGGGGCAGTCGCCGCCGGACGTGAGGACACCAATGCGCATAGCCCGAAATACCTTCTCAACGTGGCACGGGTCCGGACCGCGCTGTCCGGCTCGATCCCCGCCACCCTAGCGGCATCGGGGGGCGGGACCGAACCGTGCGTCCGCCTACTGGACGAGTCCGCTCACCTGTGCGGACGGGGCATCAGACGGGCCCGCCCCGCCAGGGTCAGGCAGGCTGCTGCGCGGCCGCGATGCGCTCGTTGCGCAGCGCCTCGTACCAGCGGTCGTCGGTCGGCGGCAGCGCGTTCACGTCGAGGGCCAGCTTGAGCAGCAGGTCCGCGATCAGCGGGTTGCGGGCCAGCACGGGGCCGTGCATGTAGGTGCCGAAGACCGTGTCGTTGTACGCGCCCTCCGTGCCGTCCCCCGTGCCGTTGCCGTTGCCGAAGCGGACCTGGGCGAGCGGGCGGGCGTTGGGCCCGACGTGGGTGACGCCCTGGTGGTTCTCGAAGCCGGTCAGCGGGGGCAGGCCGAGGCGCGGGTCGATGTCGCCGAGGACGTCGCCGACGCACCGGGCGCCCTCGCCGCGGGTGGAGACCACGTCGAGCAGGCCGAGGCCCGGCTCGCGCTGGCCGAGGTCGTTGATGAACTCGTGGCCCAGGATCTGGTAGCCGGCGCAGACCGAGAAGACGATCGCGCCGTTCTCCACCGCCCGGTACAGGCCGCCGTCACGGCGCAGCCGCTCGGCCGCGAGCCGCTGCGGCCGGTCCTCGCCGCCGCCGACGAGGTAGATGTCGCCGGAGGTCGGAATCGGCTGGTCGCTGCGCACGTCGAGCCGGGCCACGTCGAGTCCGCGCTGGCGGGCCCGGCGCTCCACGACGAGGGCGTTGCCCTGGTCGCCGTAGGTGCTGAGCAGATCCGGGTAGATCCAGACGATCCGCAGTTGGTTGTCGCTCACGAAAATCCCCTGAAGTCTCGCGGTCAGTTGCCGACGCGGCGGCGCAGGTCCTGGAAGGCGGTGTAGTTCGCGATGACCTCGATGCGTCCCGGCGGGCACAGCTGCACCGCCTGGTCGAGGTCCTCGCACACCTGGAACTGCTGGTTCGCGACCTCCAGGCGCACCGCGAGGTCCAGCTTCCGGTCGCCGACCACACAGATCGGATGGCCGGACAGCCGGGTGTAGTCCACGTCCCACAGCCAGGAGGTGTCGGTGCCGTCGGCGCCGCGCGCGTTCACCGAGAGGATCACCGGGGCCGGCGGCGGGTCGATCAGGGAGAAGGTCTCCAGCCAGCCCGCCGGGTTCTTGGCGAGCAGCAGGCGCAGGTCGCGGCCCTGGAACTGGACGACGTCGTAGCGCCCGGCGACGGCCTGCACCTGGTACATGCGCTCCAGGGCGACCTGCGGCGGCACCCCGAAGACGGCGGCGACGGCGGCCGAGGAGGCGGCGTTGGCCTTGTTGGCGCGGCCCGGCAGCTGGAGGTGGATCGGCCACGCGGAGCCGTGCGGGTCGAGCACGTGGTCGCCGGACAGCGCCCAGCTCGGCGTCGGGCGGCGGAAGCCGCACTCGCCGCAGAACCAGTCGTCGCCCGGGCGCTGCATGACGCCGCCGCAGGACGGGCAGGACCAGGCGTCGTCCTTCCACATCTGTCCGGCGGCGACCCAGATCACGTTCGGGGAGGAGGACGCGGCCCACACCACCAGCGGGTCGTCGGCGTTGGCGACGACCACGGCCTTCGAGCCGGCCAGGCCCTCGCGCCAGTTCTCGGCGAGCATGCGGGTCTCGGCGGCGCGGTCCAGCTGGTCGCGGGAGAGGTTGAGCAGCGCGATGCACTTCGGGTCGGTGGCCTGGGCGACGCCGACGAGGTACTTCTCGTCGACCTCGATGACCCCGTAGCGGGCGTCCGCGCCGCCCGCGAGAGCCGAGGTGATGCCGGCCGGCATGTTGGCGCCGAGCGCGTTGGAGACGACCGGACCGGCCGCCTTGAGCGCCTCGGCGATGAGCCGGGTGGTGGTGGTCTTGCCGTTGGTCGCCGAGACCAGGGTCACGTCCAGGTGCCCGGCGAGCCGGCCGAGGAGGTCGGGGTCGAGTTTCAGCGCGACCCGGCCGCCGATCACCGAACCGCTGCCGCGCCCCGCGGCGCGCGATGCCGCCGCGACCGCCTTGCCCGCGGTCACGGCGATCTTGGCCCGCGGCGTGAGCGGGTCCGAGTTGCCTGCCATCAGTTCTCGATCCTCCTTGCCGTACGCGCCGCGCCTGAAGCCTGTGAAGCCTGACGGCCACGTGGTGTGGACCTCAGCCTATCGAGATCCATTCGCACTCCCGAATCGCGGCACCGGCCACCGGTTCCGGCGGTGGGCGCCTGCCGCCGGGGGACACAGGGACCTTACTCTGACCGCCATGCGACAAGGCTCCATCCCGGGCGCCCACGGGCGCGTCCGTCCCCTCGGCCTCCTCGGCGACCCCGTCCTGCACGCCCGCTGCGCGGAGGTGACGGACTTCGGCCCGGAACTCGCGGCGCTCGTGGAGGACTTGTTCGCGACCATGTACGCCGCCCACGGCGTGGGCCTGGCCGCGAACCAGGTCGGCGAGGCGGTGCGCGTCTTCGTGTACGACTGCCCGGACGACGAGGACGAGCGGCACCTCGGGCACGTGGTGAACCCCCGGCTGGTGGAGACCGGCGGTGTGGTGGTGCGCGGTCCGGAGGGCTGTCTGTCGCTGCCGGGTCTGGAGGCGGGGACCGAGCGGTACGACGAGGCGGTGGTGACGGGCTTCACGGTGGCCGGTGAGCCGGTCACCGTGCGCGGGACGGGGTTCTTCGCCCGGTGCCTCCAGCACGAGTGCGACCACCTGGAGGGACGGGTCTACGCCGATCGCCTGACCGGCCGGCGCCACCGCAAGCTGATGCGCCAGGTGGCGCGGGCGTCCTGGCACCGCTGAACGCCCTCCCCGACGACGACCGGGGCGCGCGAGGCCGGGGGTCAGAACCCGGGACCGCCCTCCTTGTCGCCGGCCTCGGCGAGGCGGCCCCACAGCAGATCGGCCAGGGTGCGCACCAACTCCTCGCGGGGGCAGGGTCGTTCACCCAGCCACCAGTCCCCGGCGGCGTGCATCATGCCGACGATGCCGTGCCCCCAGACCCGGGCCAGCTGCTGGGTGCCCGGCCCGACGTCGAGGCGCTCCTCGATGACCTGGGCCAGCTCCTCGCCCATGCGGCGCAGCAGCGGCGCCGAGTGCTTGCCGACGTCGAAGCCCTGCTCGGACTGGTCGCCCGGGGTGCCGGCGCTCTCCGCCGGATGCATCAGGAAGCGGTACACCTGCGGACGGGCCTCGATGGCCGCCAGATAGGTGTCCAGGGTGGCCTCCACGCGCTGCCGGCGCTGGGCCGGAGCGTCCAGGGCGGCCCGCAGCGAGGCGAGCAGGGCGTCCGTGTGGCGGACGGCGAGGGCGGCGTAGAGTCCGCCCTTGTCGCCGAAGTGGCGGTACAGGATCGGCTTGGTGATGCCCGCCTCGGCGGCGATGGCGTTCATCGAGGCGTGCGGACCGTCGCGCAGCACCACCCGGTCGGCGGCCTCGAGCAGCTCGCGCCGTCTGCGGTCGGCGGATGTCTGCTGATCGGCCCGCTGCGTGGTGTTCATGTGCTCTCCCCACCCGTGCTGTTTCGGTGACGCCTGCGCAAACTAACACTCACGGGACGAGGGCCATCGAACGGGAGGGCGAGGTGGTCCCGGGAGTTGACTTTTCCTACCCACGGGTAACAGACTCGGTGTTACCGCAAGTAACATGCACGGGCGTCACTGGAGGGGACATGGCCGAGTTCACCATGGAGCTGAGCGACGAACAGAAGGAGGTCCGGGACTGGCTGCACGGCTTCGCGGCCGACGTCATCCGCCCCGCGGCCGCCGAATGGGACGAGCGCGAGGAGACCCCCTGGCCGGTCATCCAGGAGGCCGCCAAGGTCGGCATCTACTCCCTGGACTTCTACGCCCAGCAGTACTTCGACTCCACCGGCCTCGGCATCCCCATGGCGATGGAGGAGCTGTTCTGGGGCGACGCGGGCATCGCCCTGTCGATCGTCGGCACCGGCCTTGCCGCCGTCGGCGTCCTCGCCAACGGCACCGAGGAGCAGATCGGCACCTGGATCCCGCAGATGTACGGCGACGCCAACGACGTCAAGGTCGCCGCCTTCTGCTCCTCCGAGCCCGACGCCGGCTCCGACGTCGCCTCCATGCGCACGCGTGCCGTGTACGACGAGGCCAAGGACGAGTGGGTGCTCAACGGCACCAAGACCTGGGCGACCAACGGCGGCATCGCCAACGTCCACGTCGTCGTCGCGGTCGTCGACCCGGACCTGGGCTCCAAGGGCCACGCCTCCTTCATCGTCCCGCCGGCCACGCCCGGGCTGTCCCAGGGCCAGAAGTTCAAGAAGCACGGCATCCGCGCCTCGCACACCGCCGAGGTCGTCCTCGACAACGTGCGCGTGCCCGGCTCCTGCCTGCTCGGCGGCAAGGAGAAGCTGGACGCCCGCCTGGCCCGCGCCCGGGAGAAGGCCAAGAAGGGCGGCGAGCGCGTGAAGAACGCGGCGATGGCCACCTTCGAGGCGTCCCGCCCGGCGGTCGGGGCGATGGCGGTGGGCACCGCGCGCGCCGCGTACGAGGTGGCGCTGGAGTACGCGCAGACCCGGGAGCAGTTCGGGCGCCCCATCATCGACAACCAGGGCGTCGCCTTCCAGCTCGCCGACATGCGCACGTCCATCGACGCGGCCCGGCTGCTGGTGTGGCGGGCCTCCTGGATGGCGATCAACGGCAAGCCGTTCACGGCGGCCGAGGGCTCGATGTCCAAGCTGTTCGCGAGCGAGACCGCGAAGAAGGTGACCGCCCAGGCGGTCCAGATCCTGGGCGGCAACGGCTACACGCGGGAGTACCCGGTGGAGCGGATGCACCGGGACTCCGCGATCTACACGATCTTCGAGGGCACGAGTGAGATCCAGCGGCTGGTGATCGCGCGGACGCTGGCCGGGATGCCGATCCGCTAACCGTGTCGCAGCGGCGTGAGCTGCTCGATGTCGTACTTCGCCCGCAGGGCCTCGATCGCCTCGTGGTCCGGCGGGCCGCCCTCGCCGAGGATCTCCAGCAGTTCCTCGAAGTAGCGCTCGTGGTCCGGGGGCGGGCTGGCCTGGAAGAACATCTTGGCTGGCTCGCCCGTCGGGTTCGCGAAGGCGTGCGGACAGCCGGGGGGTACGACGATGACCGTTCCGGGGGTGGCGCGCACCACCCGGTTGCCGGAAGTCGACTCCCAGTCCCGCCAGCTGTCCGGCGTACGGATCCGCGGCTCGAAGGCGAGCACGTCCAGCTCGCCCTCCAGCACGTAGAACAGCTCCTCGCTGCGGGTGTGCACATGGGCGCCGACGTCGAACCCCGGCGGCACGATCACCTCGAAGGTGGACGCCATGCGCGAGTGCGAACCGGTCACCTTGAAGGTCACGTGCTGGGCCGGCGCCTGCACCACCCTGCCCTGACCGGGCGGCACCAGCAGGCCCTCGGCCGCCGCGACCAGGCCGCTCACCACGTCACCGGCAGGGCCTCGGGCCCGCGGATCAGCGCACCCTTCTTGAAGGGCACGTCCTCCGGCGCCACCGCGAGCTTCAGCCCCGGCACGCGGTCCAGGACCGCGTCGACGAGCAGCTCCGACTCCAGCCGCGCCAGCATGCCGCCGGGGCAGTAGTGCGGGCCGAAGCCGAAGGAGACGTGCGGGTTGGGGGAGCGCTCGAAGTCGATGCGGTCCGGGTCGGGGAACACCTCCGGGTCGCGGTTGGCCGCCAGGTACGAGACGTAGACGGCGTCGCCCGCGCGGATCCGCACCCCCTTGATCTCCACGTCCTCCAGGGCGATCCGGGACAGCCCCACGGCGTTGCGGTGCGGGATCCAGCGCAGCAGCTCGTCGATGGCCCGGGGGCGGATCTCCGGCTCGGAGCGCAGGCGTTCGGCCAGCTCCGGGCGGCTCAGCAGCAGGTGGAACATCTGCCCGCTGTTGTTGGTGACCGCCTCGCCGCCGATCTGGAGCAGCACCGCGAGCCCGACGGCCTCCGACAGCGTGATCTCGTCCCGCCCCACGGCGGCACCCAGCAGCGAGGTGACGTCCTCGCCCGCGCTGTCGGAGCGGAGCCCGATGAGATCCGAGAAGTAGGCGTTCATCTCGTTCTTGGCCCGCTCGCTGACCTCGGCGCCGTGCGAGGAGGACAGGATCAGCTGGGTCCAGGTGTGCATGGAGTGCCGGTCGGTGGCCGGCACACCCATCAGCTCGCAGATCACCGCGATGGGGAACGGGCTCAGCACCGCCTCGGTGAGGTCGGCGGGCGGACCGGCCCTCAGCATGGCGTCGACCAGCTCGTCGAGCATGCCCCGGGACCGCTCGCGCACCCGCTCCACGCCCCGCGCGGTGAAGGCCGCGGCCACCGAGCGGCGCAGCCGGGTGTGGTCGGGCGGGTCCAGGAAGCCCACCGCGCCGCGCGCCGGGATGAAGTGCGGGGCCAGCCGGGTGACCTGGCGGTCCATGACGGCCTCGCGCCCGAACCGGGGGTCGTTGGTGACCAGGCGGACGTCGTCGTGGCGGGTCACGAGCCAGGCCCAGCCCTCGCCGTTGGGCAGCGAGATCCGGGTGACGGGACCCTCGCGCATCAGCTCGGTCAGCACCGGGTCGAAGTCGCTGCCGGGAAGGTCGACGGCCGGCCAGTCCCGGACGGGTGGCACGGCCTGGGAAATCGTTTCTTCAGTCATGCCTGCCTCACACTCCGCGACACGCCCCGTGCCGCGGTCCGCGTCACGTCCTGCCGTATGCCCCGCCGCACGTCCGCCGTCTGCCAGCAGCCCAGCGACATCTCCGCGGTGATGCCGGGACCGAAGCCGGCCAGCAGCCCACGTGCCCCCTCCTCGACGCCGCCTTCGTCGAAGAGCCTGCGCAGCGCGTCCAGGACGACGGCGCTGGCGATGTTGCCGTACTCGGTGAGCGTGGCCCGGCTGAAGCGGAACGCGTGCGGGTCGACCTCCAGGAACGTGCTGAGATCGTCGAGGATCCGGGGGCCGCCCGCGTGCACGATGTAGAAGTCCAGGTCGGAGGCGTCCCAACCGTGCTCTCCCGCCAGCTCCTTGAGCGCCGGCGCGAGCGGCTCCATGGTGGCCGGCACCCGCTTGTCCAGCAGGAAGTGGAAACCGGTCGCCTTCACGTCGTACATGATCCAGTCCTCGGTCTTGGGGATCAGGTACGAGCCGTTGCGCTCCAGGCGCACTCCGGTGCCGCCCCGGCCGCGGACCACCGCGGCGGCGATTCCGTCGCCGAAGAGGCCGTTGCAGAGCAGGGAGCCCACGCCGAGGTCGGTGGGCTGGTAGCACAGCGAGCAGAACTCGCAGGCCACGATGAGCGCGTTGGCCTCCGGGTAGGCGGTGCAGAAGTCGTGGGCCCGGTTGATCGCCGCACCGCCGGCCGCGCAGCCCAGCTGCGCGATGGGTATCTGGCGCGTGGTGCTGTCGAAACCCATCTCGTTGATGAGCCACGCCGTGAGCGACGGCATCATGAAGCCCGTGCAGGAGACGTAGATGATCACGTCGATGTCGGTGGCGAGCAGCTCCGCGTCGTCCAGAGCGCGCTGGATCACGGCCGGGACACGGGACTTCGCCTCGCGTTCGTAGACCTTGTTGCGGTCCTCGAAGCCGGGGTGCTCCAGCGTGTCCTCGATGGGCTGCACGATGTGCCGGGTGCGGACCCCGGTGTTCTCTATCAGCCGGAGCGCGAGCGGCAGTTGAGGATGGTCCGTGTGACGCCGACGCGCCAGCTCCAGCGTCTCCTCCATCGTGATCACGTGCTCCGGGACGGACACCGAGGGTCTGCACAAAGTCGCCATGAACCGTGCCTGCTTTCGCCTCGCGGAAGGCTTGCGCCCCCCGGCCGGAAAGTGGTGCACCTTTTCAGGGGTGCCCATCCACGATCACTCACCGGGGCGGTGATCTCCCGCCGGGTTACTCCGTCCCGGGGAGCTGGGCGGCAGGCGTCAGGAGGAGGGGCCGCTGCTGTGGGCGATGCACGCCACGTCGATCCGGTCGGCCAGCTTGGCCAGCTCGATGGTGAGGGCCGCGACGGTGTCCTCGTCCAGGCTCTCCTCGCCGGTCTCCACCAGCCGCAGCCACCGCCCGCCGACCGTGCGCAGCAGCTTGCTCACGTCGGACGCGGCGACCTGGAGCGTGCCGCGGTCGTCGACGATCAGAGGCAGGGTCACTTCGCGGTTCACAAAGGGGATCGTAGTCGCGGAAGGCTCACGCTCCGTGCCATACGGTGGTGATGTTGCAGAACTCGCGGATTCCGTGCCCGGACAGCTCACGCCCGTAGCCCGACCGCTTGACCCCGCCGAACGGGAACGCCGGGTGGGACGCCGTCATCCCGTTCACGTACACGCCGCCCGCCTCCAGGTCCCGGACGAAACGGTCCACGTCCGCGTCGTCGCGCGTCCACACGTTCGAACTGAGCCCGAAGTCCGTGTCGTTGGCGATCAGCACCGCCTCGTCCAGGTCGGCCGCCCGGTAGAGCGTGGCGACCGGTCCGAAGGCCTCCTCGCGGTGGATGCGCAGCTCGCGGGTGACGTCCGCCAGGACGGTCGGCGGGTAGTACCAGCCGGGCCCGTCCGGACGTTCGCCGCCGCACAGCACGCTCGCGCCGCCGCGCACCGCGTCGTCGACCAGCTCCACCAGGTCGTTCAGGCCCTGCTCGCTGGAGAGCGGGCCGACCTCGGTCTCCTCGTCCATCGGGTCGCCGACCTTCAGCGCCCGCATGCCCTCGGTGAAGCGCTGGGCGAAGGCGTCGTAGACGTCCGTGTGCACGATGAACCGCTTGGCGGCGATGCACGACTGACCGGCGTTCTGGGTGCGCGCGGTCACCGCCACCTCCGCGGCCCGTTCGACGTCGGCGGACGGCATGACGACGAACGGGTCGCTGCCGCCCAGCTCGAGCACCGTCTTCTTGATCATCTCCCCGGCCGTGGCGGCCACCGCGCGGCCCGCGGGTTCGCTGCCGGTGAGGGTGGCGGCCCGTACCCGTTCGTCGCGCAGGACGTCGTCGACCTGGGCGGAACCGATGAGGAGCGTCTGGAAGCAGCCCTCGGGGAAGCCCGCCCGGTGGAACAGGTCCTCCAGGTAGAGGGCGGTCTGCGGCACGTTCGAGGCGTGCTTGAGCAGCCCGACGTTGCCCGCCATCAGCGCGGGCGCCGCGAACCTGATCACCTGCCAGAGCGGGAAGTTCCACGGCATCACCGCGAGCACCGGGCCGAGCGGCCGGTAGCGGACCAGGGCCCGGGAGGCGCCGGAGTCCTTCACGTCGGCCTCGGCGGGCTCCTCGTCGGCCAGCAGCTCCGCCGCGTGGTCGGCGTACCAGCGCATCGCCTTGGCGCACTTGGCCGCCTCCGCGCGGGCCTGCTTCACCGGCTTGCCCATCTCCGTGGTGATGACTTTCCCGATCTCCTTCTGATCGGCCTCGAGAAGGTCGGCGGCGCGGCGCATCAGCCCGGCCCGCTCGTAGAACCCCGTGGTCCGGTAGGTGCGGAAGGTGGCCTCCGCGAGCTCGATCCGGCGCTCGATCTCCTCCTCGCCCATGGCCTCGTACGTCCTGAGCGTCTCGCCGTTCGCCGGGTTCACCGTCGCGATGGGCATGGCCGACCTCCCTGGGTGCCTTCGTGCTTCGACCTTGGCGCGCGGCGCGGGGTGCCGCAACGCGGACGGGTCCCGCAGGTGGGTGCCGCGGTCCGCCGCGCGTCCGGAAGCCGCCGTCCGTCGTCGCCTCTCGTCAGTGCGAGTGCTCAGCCAGCCGGTCGAGAAACGCGGCCTGCGCCTTCACGATCACCTCGCGGGCCCGGTCGAGGCCGAACCACGCCACCCGGTCCAGTTCGGGGAACTCCTCGGTCCGCCCCGACCTCGGCGGCCACTCCATGCGGAAGGTGCCGGGCACGACCGTCGCCGGATCGAGGTCGGCCGCCACGGCCCAGACCGTGACGAGCTTCCCGCCCGCTTGGCGCACCTCGCCGAGCGGGACGGCCTCGCCCTCGGGCGGCGGCAGCCCCAGCTCCTCCTCGAACTCCCGCCGGGCCGCCTCCCAGGCCGGCTCCCCGGAGTCGTACTCGCCCTTGGGGACGGTCCACGCCCCGGCGTCCCGGCGGCTGTAGAACGGGCCGCCCATGTGGCCGAGGAGCACCTGGAGCCCCCCGCCGGGAGCGCGCCGGTGCAGCAGCAGGCCCGCGCTGCGCCTCACGGGGCCACCCCGGGGTGGGCGGCGAGCAGGGTGTCCACGGTGTCCGCGTCCTCGGGGCGTTTGTCCTCGCGGTAGCGGACCACGCGCGCGAAGCGGAGGGTGACGCCGGCCGGGTAGCGGGTGGAGCGCTGGAGGCCGTCGTAGGCGATCTCGACGACGAGCTCGGGGCGTACGGTCACGCCCCAGCCGTGCTCCTCCACGGCCAGCTCCTTCAGGCGCTCGGTCTGCCAGGTCAGCAGCGCGTCGGTCATGCCCTTGAAGGTCTTGCCGAGCATCGCGAAGGAGCCGTCGGCGGTGCGGGCGCCCAGGTGGAGGTTGGAGAGCTTGCCGGTGCGGCGGCCGTGGCCCCACTCGGCGGCCAGCACCACCAGGTCGAGCGTGTGGACCGGCTTGACCTTCAGCCAGGACGCGCCGCGCCGTCCCGCGCTGTAGGCGGCGTCGAGCCCCTTGACGACGACGCCCTCGTGCCCGCGCGCCAGCGTCCGGGCGAGGAACTCCTCCGCCGCACCGGTGTCCTCGGGGCCGTGCACCAGAGTGCGCCGTACCCGCAGGGGCTCGGGGACCAGCCGCGCCAGCTCCGCGTGCCGTTGGGTCAGCGGCAGGTCGAGCAGGTCGCGGCCGTCGACGGAGAGTACGTCGAAGAAGACCGCGGAGACCGGGACCGCCCGCGCGGCCGTGGCCACGTCGGTGCGGGAGCCCACCCGGCCGGCGGTCTCCTGGAAGGACCGGGGGCGGCCGCCCGCGTCGAGGGAGATCGCCTCGCCGTCCAGGATGAACCGTTCGCCGGGCAGCGCGAGGGCCGCGTCGGTGACCTCCGGGAGCCGGTCGGTGATGTCGTCCAGCGTGCGGGTGTAGATCCGCACGGTGCCGCCGTCCCGGTGCACCTGGACGCGGATGCCGTCCAGCTTCTCCTCCACCGCGGCGGCGCCCAGTTTGCCGACCGCCTCGGCGACCGAGGACGCGCTGTGCGCCAGCATCGGCAGCACCGGCTGCCCCACGGTGAGCCGGAACCGGTCGAGGGCGCCGGGTCCGTCGGCCAGCAGGGCTTCGGCCACGGTCTGGAGCGACCCCGCGAGCATCACCGCCCGCCGCACGTCCGCCGGGGGAGCGTCCGTCGCCGCGGCCAGGCCCTCGACGGCGGCCGCGTCCAGGGCGCCCTGGCGGACCTCCCCGGTGAGCAGCCCGATCAGGAAGCGCTGCTCGTCCTCCGTGGCGGCGCCCATCAGCTCGCCGACCAGCCGGGTCCGCTCGGCCTGCGAACCGGCGCCGGAGACCGCGCCGACCCGGGTGAGACGGGCGTCCACGTCACGTACGGTCAGGGTCGGTGCGTCCGCGGGCGGCACGCGGCGGCTCAGCACCTTCCAGCCGACGCCGATCCGGCCCTGCGGGAGCCGTCCCGCCAGGTACGGGATGACGACCGGCACGTCCGCCGCCTCCGCCTCACGGAACAGCTCCGCGAGCAGGACGGTCTTCCGGGACCGCGCCGACGTGGCCGCGACCTCCCGGGACACCTGGGCCAACCGGGCAAGCAGCATGCAGTCATGGTGCACCGGAGCGGGCGGGCGTACACCCCGCGGCGTCCGCGCGCGTCCGCGTACGCCCTTCCCGGGTGCTCCGCGGTGCCCTCACTCCGCGAGGGCGGCGTCCAGGTCCGACATGATCAGGTCGCCGACGACCGCCGACGCCGCGCGGTACCCGCCGCTGGCCGCGTGGACGACCTGCTCGGCGAAGCCCATCGCGTTGCCCGCGGTCCACACGCCCGGCACGCTGGTCCGGCCCGTCGGGTCCACCACGGGGTAGGCGCCGAACGGCGTCTCCTGCAACTCCGCCCCCAGCCGCTCCATCAGGCCGGTCTGCGGCACCGCCTTCGGGGCGACGAACACCACCGTGCGGTCGTGCGCCGTGCCGTCCGCCAGCCGCACCCCGGTCAGCCGGTCGTCCTCGACCCGCAGGGCGGCCACCTCGCCGGGCACCACCTTGACCCCGGCCGCGGCGAGCCGACGCAGGTCGTCGTCGGACAGCTCCCGCTCGGCGACCGTGTGCAGGAAGAGCGTCACGTCGTCCGACCAGCCGGACACCATCAGGGCCTGGTGCACGCTGAGCGGGCTCGAGGCCAGGACGCCGAAGCGTTCGTCCCGCACCTCCCAGCCGTGGCAGAACGGGCAGTGCAGCACGTCCCGGCCGTACCGCTCGGCGACCCCGGGCACGGCCGGCAGCTCGTCCCTGAGACCGGTGGTGACGATCAGCCGGCGGGCGTGCACGGTGTCCCCGCCGGCCAGCTCCACCGCGAAGTCTCCGTCCCTGGACACGTCCACCGCGCGGTCGCGGACCAGGTCCACCCCGTAGCGGGCGATCTCCTCCCGGCCGAGGGCCAGGAACTCGGCGGGGGACATGCCGTCCCGGGTCAGGTAGCCCTGCATGTGGTCCGAGGGCGCGTTGCGCGGCTCACCGGCGTCGACCACCAGGGTGCGCAGCCGGGAGCGGCCCAGGACGAGCGCGGCGGAGAGCCCGGCCGCGCCGCCGCCGACGACCACCACGTCGTACCTCCCGGACGGGTCCTTCGGATCCTTCAGGTTCGTGTTCTGGGTCATGGTGACCACCTCCACGTAGAAGGTCGCTCGGATCCCACGGTATTGACAAATATGTTTGCCGGAACTGCAATAAATGCATGACGACCCCAGACGACGTCCTCGCCGGTGTCGGGCCGAGGCTCCGCCAGGTGCGCAAGGAGCGGGAGGTGACCCTGGCCGCGCTGTCCGAGGCGACCGGCATCTCGGTGAGCACCCTGTCGCGGCTGGAGTCGGGCCTGCGCAGACCGAGCCTCGAACTGCTGCTGCCGATCGCCCGGGCCCACCAGGTGCCGCTGGACGAACTGGTCGGCGCGCCACCGGTCGGCGACCCCCGGGTGCGTGCCAGGCCCGTAGTGCGCCACGGCCGCACCCACTGGCCGCTCACCCGCCAGGCGGGCGGCCTCCAGGCGTTCAAGGTGCTGGAGCCCCAGCGCCGGGAGGAGCCGGACCCGCGCACCCACGAGGGGTACGAGTGGCTGTACGTCCTCTCGGGGCGGCTGCGGCTCGTGCTCGGCGAGCACGACGTGGTGCTGTCGGCGGGGGAGGCCGCGGAGTTCGACACGCGGGTGCCGCACTGGTTCGGGTCGACGGGGGAGGGGCCGGCCGAGTTCCTCAGCCTCTTCGGCCCGCAGGGGGAGCGGATGCACGTACGGGCGCGGCCCGCGCAGGCGTGACCCCGCACCCTGTTCCCTGATCGGCAAGCGACCGCTTAGTATGCGGAGGACCCGGTCGGACGACGCAGTCGGTGGAGGCCCCGCATGCAGGCATGGCAGGTGCACGAGAACGGCGAGCCGGGCGAGGTGATGCGCCTCGCGGACGTGGCGCCGCCGACGCCCGGCGAGGGTCAGGTCCTGCTGAGGGTCCGCGCCGCGAACATCAACTTCCCGGACGCCCTGATGTGCCGCGGGCAGTACCAGGTCCGGCCGCCGCTGCCGTTCACGCCGGGCGTGGAGATCTGCGGCGAGACCGAGGAGGGGCGCCGCGTCATCGCCAACCCCGCGCTGCCGCACGGCGGCTTCGCCGAGTACGCCCTCGCCGACGCCCGGGCCCTGCTGCCCGCGCCGGACTCCCTGGACGACGCCGAGGCGGCCGCTCTGCACATCGGCTACCAGACCGGCTGGTTCGGCCTGCACCGCCGGGCCCGGCTGGAAGCCGGCGAGACCCTGCTCGTCCACGCCGCGGCGGGCGGCGTCGGCAGCGCCGCCGTGCAGCTCGGCAAGGCGGCCGGCGCCACCGTGATCGGCGTCGTCGGCGGCTCGCAGAAGGCGGCCGTCGCCCGCGAGCTGGGCTGCGACGTGGTCGTCGACCGGCATGCCGAGGACGTCGTCGCGGCCGTGAAGGAGGCCACCGGCGGCCGGGGCGCCGACGTGATCTACGACCCCGTGGGCGGCCAGGCCTACGCCCAGTCCGCCAAGGTCGTCGCCTTCGAGGGCCGGATCGTCGTCGTCGGCTTCGCCAGCGGCACGATCCCCAGCCCGGCACTCAACCACGCGCTGGTGAAGAACTACGCGATCCTCGGCCTGCACTGGGGCCTGTACAACACCAAGGACCCGAAGCTGGTCCGGCACTGCCACGAGCAGCTCACCGAGCTGGCGGCGCGGGGCGCGATCAAGCCGCTGGTGAGCGAGCGGGTGCCGCTCGCCGACGCCGCCGACGCCGTGCAGCGCGTCGCCGACGGCAGGACGACCGGCCGCCTGGCCGTCGTACCGGAGAACCTGGACAAGGGAGCCGCCGCATGACCGACGCAGCGGAACTGCGCGACCGTACGCGCGAGTTGCTCGCCGCGCACCCACCGGCCGACACGGACCGCCTGGACTTCCTCCGGGCCCGCTTCGACGCCGGACTGGCCTGGGTGCACTACCCGCAGGGGCTCGGCGGCCTCGGTGCCCCACGCGCCCTCCAGGCCGTCGTGGACGCCGAGCTGGCGGCCGCGGGCGCCCCCGACAACGACCCCCGCCGCATCGGCATCGGCCTCGGCATGGCCGCCCCGACCATCCTCCAGTACGGCACCGAGGAGCAGAAGCGCCGGCTGCTGCGCCCGCTGTGGACCGGCGAGGAGGTCTGGTGCCAGCTCTTCAGCGAGCCGGGCGCCGGATCCGACCTGGCCGCTCTCGGCACGCGCGCGGTACGGGACGGCGAGGACTGGGTCGTCAACGGGCAGAAGGTGTGGACCTCCAGCGCGCACCTCGCCCGCTGGGCCATCCTCATCGCCCGCACCGACCCGGACGTGCCCAAGCACCGGGGCATCACCTACTTCGTGTGCGACATGACCGACCCCGGCGTCGAGGTGCGGCCGCTGCGCCAGATCACCGGCGAGGCCGAGTTCAACGAGGTGTTCCTCACCGACGTCCGCATCCCCGACTCCCGCCGGCTCGGCGAGGTCGGCGACGGCTGGCGGGTCGCGCAGACCACGCTGAACAACGAACGCGTCGCCATCGGCGGCACGCCGATCCCCCGCGAGGGCGGCATGATCGGCAAGATCGCCGAGACCTGGCGGGAACGCCCCGAACTGCGCACCCACGACCTGCACCAGCGGCTGCTCGGCCTGTGGGTCGAGGCCGAGGTCGCCCGCCTCACCGGTGTACGCCTGCGCCAGCAACTGGCGGCCGGGCAGCCCGGCCCCGAGGGCGCCGGCATGAAGCTGAACTTCGCCCGGCTCAACCAGGAGATCAGCGGTCTGGAGGTGGAACTCCTCGGCGCGGAGGGCCTGCTCTACGACGACTGGACCATGCGCCGCCCCGAACTGGTCGACTTCACCGGCCGCGACGCCGGATACCGCTACCTGCGGTCCAAGGGCAACAGCATCGAGGGCGGGACCAGCGAGGTCCTGCTGAACATCGTCGCCGAGCGCGTCCTCGGCCTGCCCGCCGAGCCGCGCACCGACAAGGACGTCGCATGGAAGGACCTCGCCCGATGAGCGCACAGCCGGAACCCGCCCTGCTCCTCTCGGAGGAGGAAGAGGCGCTGCGCGCCGCCGTCCGGGACCTGCTCACCGACCACTGCGACCCGGCGGGCGTCATCACCCGCACCGAGTCGGCCGCCCGCCACGACGTGTCGCTGTGGAAGGCCCTCGCCGGCTCGATGGGCCTCGCCGGCCTGCTGATCCCGGAGGAACTGGGCGGGCAGGGCGCCACCCACCGCGAAGCCGCCGTGGTCCTGGAGGAACTGGGCCGCGCGGTCGCACCGGTGCCGTACCTGACGAGCGCCGTCGTCGCCACCGAGGCGCTGCTTGCCTGCGGGGCGGACGACCTGCTCGGCGAGCTGGCGTCCGCCACCACCGTCGCCGTGCTCGCCGTCGGGCTGCACGTCGCACCGGGCGGCGCCGCCCCGCGGGTGCGGCTCGAAGGGGGCGCGCTGCACGGGGAACTGACCGGCATCGCCGACGCGTCCGTCGCCGACGTGCTGCTCGTGCCCGCGGACGACGGGGGCCTGTATGCGGTCGCCGCCGCGGACGCCGCGGTCACCGGGCAGGTGTCGCTCGACTCCACCCGGCCGCTGGCGCGCGTGACCCTCGACGGCGCCCCGGGGCGTCGCCTCGGTGACGCGGAACCGGCCGTACGCCGTGCCCTGCGGGCCGGTGCCGGGCTGCTCGCCGCCGAACAGCTGGGCCTGGCCGACTGGTTGCTGACCGAGACGGTCCGCCACCTCAAGGAACGCAAGCAGTTCAACCGCCAGGTCGGCGGCTTCCAGGCGCTCAAGCACCGGCTGTCCCGGCTGTGGCTGGAGGTGGCCGGCCTGCGCGCCGCGGCCCGGAACGCGGCCGACGCCCTGGCGACCGGCGCGGACACCGACGTGGCCGTCGCCGTGGCCCAGGCGTACGCGGCCCAGGTCGCCGTGCACGCCGCCGAGGAGGCGCTGCAACTGCACGGCGGCATCGGCATGACCTGGGAACACCCGGTCCACCTGTACCTCAAGCGGGCCAAGGCCGACTCGATCGCCTACGGAGCGCCGGGCACCCACCGCGCGGCGCTGGCCGAACTGGTCGACCTGCGGGCACCCTGACGCACCCGCCCGCGCGCGAGTGCGCCCGGTGGCCCGCTCCGGTGAGGTGAACGACCGAAGTGAACGACCGGCGGCGGTCCGGCCAACTCACCGCACGGCTCTGCTCCCCGGGGCCGTCGGGACCCCATACTCACAGGCGTCCCGTACGGCACTTCCAGGGAGGCAGAGCATGGCCCTCACCACCCGACGCAGAGCCCTCACCACTCTCGGCGCCGCCCTCGCGGGCGCGGTCGCCCTGCCCGCCGGTACCGCGCTGGCGTCCCAGGGCGGGCACGGACCGCGCCCGCTGTGGCGTGCGCACGCCCACAACGACTACGAGCACCCCCGGCCCCTCCTCGACGCCCTCGACCACCGCTTCGGCAGCGTCGAGGCCGACATCTACCTGGTCGGCGGCCAACTCCTGGTCGCCCACGACCCCGAGGACCTCGACCCGTCCCGCACCCTGGAGTCGCTCTACCTCGACCCGCTCGCCGCCCGCGTCCGCGCGCACCACGGCCGGGTCTACCGACGGGACCGCGGCTCCCTGCAACTCCTGATCGACATCAAGACCGAGGGTGAGGCGACCTACCTCGAACTCGACCGCCGACTGCGCCGCTACAAGCACCTGTTCACCTCCTACGCCCACGGGCGGGTCTTCCCGGGCGCCGTCACGGCCGTCGTCTCCGGGGATCGGGCGGCCCGTGCGCCGATGGCGGCCCAGCGCAGCCGCCGCGCCTTCTACGACGGCCGCCTCACCGACCTCGGCACCGTGGCACCGGCCTCGTTCGTCCCGCTGATCAGCGACAACTGGACGCTCAACTTCACCTGGCAGGGCGTCGGCACCTTCCCGGCCGCCGAGCGGCGCAGGCTGCGGGACATCGTGGGCGCGGCGCACGCGCGCGGGCAGCGAGTGCGCTTCTGGGCCACGCCGGATGCGGCGGGTCCGGCGCGGGACGCCGTGTGGGCCGAACTGCTCGCCGCCGGTGTCGACCACCTCAACACCGACGACCTCGCGGGCCTCGAAGCGTTCCTCGACGCGCACCGGGACGCGTAGGAAGCGTCTCAACACCACTCGTTCGGAGGACAGGTCAGCCGCCCGGACGAACCCTCCGCTACGCCACACTTACGGCCGAACGCCGCGAAGTGGACGTGGCGGAGGAGGTTGACGATGGCCGTTTCCATCTCTGTGGTGCTCTTGCTGTCCATCCTGGCGGTGCTCTTCTTGCGCAACGGCGGGCTGAAGGTCTCGCACGCCCTGGTGTGCCTGCTGCTCGGCTTCTACCTGGCGAGCACGAGCATCGCCCCGACCATCAACAGCGGACTGACCGCCACGGCGGACATCGTGGGCAGCCTCAGACCGTAGGACGGCGGGGGTCGACGGCCTCGCCGGTCCGCGTGGTCCGGGCGGGGGGCGGGGGCTCCGGTCGGCCGGGCAGCAGCAGGCACAGCGGGACGGCAAGAGCGGTGAGGACCGCCGACCACCAGAAGGCCCGGTCGAAGGCGCCGGCCAGGGCGCTCGGGCCGTGGGCGCCGGCAGCGGCGTGCTGCAGGACGACGGCGAGCAGGGCGATGCCCACGGAGCCGCCGATCTGCTGGGCGACGCGGGTGATGACACCCGCGTCCGGGATCTCCTGGTGCCGCAGCCCGACGTAGGCGGCGCCCATCGGCGCGATCATGGCGGCGCCGAGCGCGATGCCGCGGACGAACAGCGCGGCCATGAGCACGGCCCCGCCGGTGCCGGCGGTGACGAAGGCGAACGGGACCGTGGCCACGGCGACGAGAGTGAACGCGGTGACGGCGACCCGGCGGGGGCCGACGCGGTCCATGTACCTGCCCGCCAGGGCGCGTGCGAGCAGCGCCCCCACACCCTGCGGGATGAGCGCGAGCCCGGCGCCGAGGGCGTCCTCGCCGCGGACCTGCTGGAAGTACAGGGGCAGCAGCATCATCGGCCCGTACAGGGCGATGCCGCCCAGGAAGAGCAGGGCGGCGGAGGAGGCCACCGCGCGGTGGCGGAACAGCCGCAGATCGATCAGGGCACCGCCGGGACGGGTCAGGGACCGGGCCGTGAAGCCGCCGACCAGGGCGAGTCCGCCGAGCAGCGGCACGAGGACCGCGGCGCCGGTGGATCCGGCTCCGCCCTCTACCCGGGACAGGCCGTAGACCAGGGCGGCGACGCCCGGGCAGAGCAGGAGCAGGCCGACGACGTCCAGGCGGCCGCGGGGGCCGCCGGGCTCCGGCCGGTCGTCGGGGAGGTTCCGCAGGGCCAGCCATCCGCCGACGACGCAGAACGGGATGTTGACGAAGAACATCCAGCGCCAGTCGGCCAGATGCAGGACGAGGCCGCCGAGGACCGGGCCCAGGATCGGGCCCAGCGCGGTGGGCACCGTGATGATCGCCATGACCCTGCCCGGGTGGCTGCCCCTGGCCGCCTGCATGAGCAGCGTGGCCATGAGCGGCATCATGATGCCGCCCGCGAGGCCCTGGACGACACGGAAGACGATCAGACTCGTGGCGTTCCACGCCAGCGCGCTCAGGACCGAGCCGAGCAGGAAACCGCCCAGCGCCGCGATCCACAGCTGTCGGCCGCCGAAGCGCGCCTGGGCCCACACGGCGAGCGGGATGGTGACGAACACCGCCAGCAGGTAGCCGGTGCTCACCCACTGGACCGTGGCCAGCGGGGCGTCGAACGCCTTCGCCAGGTCGTCCAGCGCGACGCTGACGACGGTGGTGTCGAAGACGACTCCGAGCGCGCCCACGACGAGGGTGGCCCCAATGCGCCGGACGGCGGGGTCGACGCGATCGGGACGTGCTGCCGCGGACGCGGCCCCATGGGGGATGCTCACGAACCCCCACCTCCTTAAGATAGAGAATCCTTTCTTACTCTCCTCAGGGTAGGGAGATAGGATAAGAAAGGCAATTCTTTCTCACTGGAAGGAGGCGTCGGATGGCACAGCGGCGCCGCGGAGCGGCACTGGAGAAGGCACTCCTGGACGCGGCCTGGGGCGAACTCGCCGAGCGCGGCTACGCCCGGTTCACCATGGACGGCGTCGTCAGGCGCGCCGGCACCAGCCCGCCGGTGCTGTACCGGCGCTGGGCGCACCGCGACGAGCTGGCCAGGGCAGCCGTCGCCCATGTGCTGGAGGAAGCCCGCGTCGACACCCCCGACACGGGAACCCTGCGGGGGGACCTCCTCGCCCTCATGCGGGAGATCGGCACCGCCAACGCCCAGCTCGTCATCCTCATGTACGCGCACCTGGCCGGCTACTGCCAGGAGACCGGCACCAGCCCCGGCGAGCTGCTCGACGCGGCGCGCGGGAAGTCCGCGGACGCGCTCGCCGAGGTCTACGACCGGGCCGTCGCCCGCGGCGAGGCCAGGCCGGAACGGCTCACCGGGCGCGTCAGGTCTCTCCCCTTCGACCTGCTGCGCCAGGAGATCCTCGCGACCCTCGCGCCGGTCCCCGAGGACGTCGTCGAGGAGATCGTCGACACGATCTTCCTGCCCCTGGTGAGCTGACGGCCGAAGGAAGACAGGGTTCTAGACGTCCACGACGCGGGAGCGGATGAGGAAGCGCACTCCCTCGGGTGCCTCCAGGGAGAAGCCGCTGCCCCGGCCCGGGACCACGTCGACGATCAGCCGGGTGTGGCGCCACGCCTCGTACTGGCTGCGTGACATCCAGAACTCCACCGGTTCCTCGACGCCGTCGACGGCCAGCTCGCCGAGCAGGATGTCCGAGGCGCCGGTGCGGAACTCGCCGGCCGGATAGCACATGGGTGCGCTGCCGTCGCAGCAACCGCCGGACTGATGGAACATCAGCGGGCCGTGCGCCTCGCGGAGCCGCCGCAGCAGTAGGGACGCCTCGGGGGTCAGCTCGACGCGCGGGGTCTCCTCGTATGTGTCGCCCATACCGCACATGCCAGCACGGGGAACGTTGCGAGCGCGTTGCGCGGCACCTTGGCGGGGCGGCTCCCGCCTCCTCCGCCAGAAACCTCTTTTGACATACCTATCCGACCATATCTATTGTCTCCGGGTGACCGACTCCAGCACCCCTCGCCGGGACATCGACCGCATGGCCTCCGGGCTCGCGGCGTGCCTTCCCGTGCTGTACCGGGCGCTGGACCGGCAGGTCACCGCCCGGTACCCGCACCCCAAGCCCCCCGAGGGGCAGCTCGCCCTGCTGCGGTACGTCGCGCAGCACGAGGGCGTCACGGTGCGCGAGGCCGCCGAGGCCCTGCTGATGAAGCCGAACAACGTCAGTGCCCTGGTCTCCCAGCTCGTCGAGCAGGGTGACCTGGAGCGCCGGCGGGACAGCGCCGACAAGCGGGTCGCCCACCTCCACCTCACGGCCACGGCCCGTGAGCGGGTCTCCGAGGTGCGGGAACTGGAGACCGCGTTCATCCGCCACGCCCTGACCTCCCTCACCGAGGGCCAGCAGGGCGCGCTCGGCTCCGCCCTGGACGCCCTCGACGCGTTGACGCGGCATCTCCACCCCGGCGTCCGCTGACCCGTGTGCCCGCCCTCGCGGCGCGCCGCTCCCTTCCCGCACCACCCCTGAAACCGGAAGAGAAGCTCCTCCATGCCCTCCACGTCCGTGGATCACCCCGCCGTGCCCGCGGCCGAGCCCGCCCCCGCGCCCGGGGCCGCCGGCCGGCTGCGGTCCAACCCGTGGCTGACCCTCCTCGCCGTCGCGTTCGGCCTGTTCATGGTCCAGCTCGACGGTTCCGTCGTCGCCATCGCCAACCCCGAGATCGGCAGCGACCTGCACGCGTCCACCGCCCAGCTCCAGTGGGTGACCAACGCCTACCTGCTGGCCCTCGCCGCCACCCTCATCCTGGGCGGCAAGCTCGGTGACCGCTTCGGCCGCCGCACCTACTACCTGGTGGGCGTCGCGGGCTTCACCCTCGCCTCGATCGCCATCGGACTGGCCGGTTCGATCGAGGGCGTCGTCGCCTTCCGCGCCCTCCAAGGCGCCTTCGGCGGACTGCTGATGCCCAACACCCTCGGGCTGCTCCGCTCCGTCTTCCCGCCGAAGAAGTTCGGGATGGCCGTCGGCATCTGGGCCATGGTCTCCGCCGTCGCCACGGCCCTCGGGCCCATCGTCGGCGGCCTCCTCGTGGAGCACGTCGACTGGGAGTCCGTCTTCTACGTCAACGCCCCCATCGGCGTCGCCGCCATCGCCTTCGGCGCCCTCGTCCTCCCGCAGAGCCGCAACGCCGCGGGCCGCGAGCGCTTCGACATACCCGGGCTCGTCCTGCTCGCCCTCGGCCTCCTGGCAGTCGTCTTCGGCGTCGTCAAGGGCGAGACCTGGGGCTGGACCTCCGCCGGCACCCTCGGCGCCGTGGCCGCCGGTCTCCTGCTCCTCCTCGTGTTCGGCCGGTACGAGACCCGCGTGGAGCACCCGCTGCTGCCGATGCGCCTGTTCCGCAGCCGCGCGCTGACCATCGGCGCGATCGTCACCGCGCTGAACTTCTTCGTGATGCTCGGCGTGATCTTCTTCGTCATGCTCTACCTGCAGAACGTGCGCGGCTTCACGCCGGTCGAGGCGGGCGTGCGCACGCTCCCGCTCAGCCTCGCCTCGCTGGTCGCCTCGCCGCTGGGCGCGGCCCTGACCCAGCGCTTCGGGCCGCGGTTGACCATGCCGCTGGGCATGCTGCTCCAGGCCGCCTCCTGCTTCGGCATGCTCACCTGGCAGACCGACTCCGCCTACGCCACGATATGGCCGCCGTTCATCGCGCTCGGCCTCGGCGTCGGCATGGTGATGGCCGCCTCCTCCGACGCCATCGTGGGCAACGCCCCCGTCCGGGACGGCGGGGTGGCGGGCGGTCTCCAGGCGACGACCCTGCAGATCGGCGGCGCGCTCGGCACGTCCGTGCTGGTCTCCCTGATCAGCGCCAAGGTGGGCGCCACCCTCACCGGTGAGCTGACCGGCGCGGGCGTGCCCCCGGCCGTGGCCCACGGTCTCCAGGAGGCCCGGGACGCCGTGGCCATGGGCGTGGCGCCCGTCTCCGGCGAGATGCCGGCCGGGCTGCGGGCAGCCGTGGTGGAGGGCAGCGGGCAGGCGTTCATGAACGGCGTGCACGTGGCCGTGGTCGTCACCGGCGTCCTCTGCGTGCTCGGTGCTGCCCTCGCGGCGGCCGGACTCAGGCCTCCCCGGCCGCGGCACGCGGAAGCACCGTGACCCGGTGGAAGTTGCACCCCGGCGGCGCCGACAGCGCCGTCGGCCCCGGTGGCCCCGGGGCGAGGTCGGCCGGGGGCCGGGACTGATGGGCCTTCAGGGCGATGCTCACCAGGCTCAACAGCAGATCCACGTCCGCGTCGCAGTCCAGGTGCACGGTGACCCAGCGGGAGCCGGGCACCAGACGGATGGCGGTGGAGCCGCCCAGGTCGTACCGGAAGCGCTGGATGGCCCGGTGGGTGAGGTGGAGGTCCACGTCCCGGTCCGAGTGGAAGTGGACGATCTCGTCGCGGACGGAGCACAGTGCCCGTCCGGTTCCGCAACTGGCCGGACCCGCCGAGAGGTCGGGCCAGGCTTGCAGCCGCTCGAAGGCGCGCTGGGCCGGAGTCATGGCCCTATCGTCGCCCGCTCACCGCTTCGCAACCAGAGGTTGAGCGATTTGTAACCGGCACGTGAGGTCGGCGGGAGCCCTGGTGCCCCCGCCGACCGTGTGCCGACGCGTGTCCCGACGCCACTCCCGGCGTGCGTCGTGGCGTGCGCCGGGGCGTGCTACGAGGTGTGCGTCAGGGTGCCACGCAGCCGATCGAGTCGACCGGGAAGTCATTGCCCGTCGAAGTGGCGGTGAAGCCGAAGGTCACGCTCCCGTCCGGTGGTACGACGCGGTTGTGGTCCACGTTGCGGACCGTGACCGTACCGTCGGAGCCGCTGGTCAGCGAACCGTTCCACACCCCGCCGAGCGTGGTCCCACCGCCCGGCTGCCACTGCACGGCCCAGCCGTTCAGCGGCTCGGTGCCGTGGTTCATCACCTCGACCGACCCCTGGAAGCCGCCGCTCCAGGAGTTCTCCACCGAGTACACGGCCATGCACGAGCCGGTGTGCGTGGGCGGGGTGGTCGGGTCCGTCGGGGTCGGTGTCGGGTCCGGGGTGCTTCCGGAACCGCGGATGCCGGTGACCTCTCCGTTGCCGCCGTCGAAGACGACGTCCGAGCAGGAGAAGAAGTTCTCCTGGCTGTCCGAACGCACCCACTGCATGAAGATCAACGCGTCGCCCGAGCGGCCCGAGGGCAGCGCGAGGTCCCAGTAGTAGTGGCCCCCGTCGGTGCCCGGCGAGCCCTGCTGGGGCGGGTTGGTCACCGTCTGGATCAGCTCCAGGTCGTCCCAGCCCAGCTCGGACGTGGGCGACCAGCCCGGCTTGGTCAGGTACACCCGGAAGTCCCCGGGGTGGGCCGCCCAGTTGCTGTATTCCACCGGGATCGTCGCACCCGACGTCAGGTGCGTGCGGGGCCAGTCCGAGCGGGCGGCGTTGTAGGCGGAGAAGTCGTACGGGGAACGGTCGCCGGCGCTGCACAGGGTGCCGTCCGGCACGTAACCGGCGCCGCGGCCCCCCGCGTTGGAGTCGAGCACGGCGAACCAGTTGTACAGGGCCGTCGCCCCGCTCTGGTCGAGGGCGGCCTGGCAGGCGGGGTTCGTCGGGTCGAGGGCGCCGGTGCCGGTCTTGGCGTCCAGCTGGCACAGGTAGGTGCGGGAGCCGGGCATCATCGCCACGCCGTGCGCCTCGGCCCGCCCCTGCCCGAGCAGAAGGGTCACGCCGAGCGAGCCGAGCAGGGTGGCCAGTACCGCCGCGAGGGTGAGGAGTCTGGTGCGTCGAACCATAGGGGCCTCCTGGTTCCGGTGCGTGAGTGGGCTGACAAGCGTCTGAATGAGTGTCTGAGCGGGTGTCTGAGCGGGTCGGGATGTCTGAGCGGGTGTCTGAGCGGGTCGGGACGGGTGTCTGAGCGGGTGTCTGAATGAGTGCCTGAGCGGCTGGATGATCAGTTCATGACAATGGTGGGGGCGTCCCGTGGAACCCCCGCCCGTCCGGGGCGGGCGCTTCGACCGGACGGGCGGGGAGGCGGGGCGGTTACACCGTGGTGCAGGCGGTGCCGTTCAGGCGGAAGCCGGTCGGCTCGGCGAACGCGCCGCCGTAGGTGCCCTGGAAGCCGAATGACAGGCTGCCGCCCGGTGCGATCCGGGCGTTGTGGCTCGCGCCGGTTGCCGTGACGGAGCCCGAGGAGGGCGTCAGGGACGCGTTCCAGGCGTTGGTGATCCGCTGGCCGGAGGGCAGGGTGAAGGCGAGTTGCCAGCCGTCGACGGGAGCCGTGCCCGTGTTGGTGACGGTGACGTCCGCGGTGAAGCCGTCCTGCCAGACGTTCGTGCCGTACGACACCGCACACGCGGACGGGCCGCCCGGGTCGCCGGGGTCGGTGCCGCCGGGGGTGCCGGTCTCGACGGTGGAGGAGAAGGAGTTCACGGCCAGTCCGGCGCCGTTCTGCCACGGCTCGAACCCCGCCTGAACGCTCGTCAGGTACCAGTCGTTCTCGGCGAGTCCGCGCGCGACGGTCGCCCGGACGAAGTCCATGACGTCGAAGCTCCAGCCGCTGATCGCCGACGGTGCCACGAACGACAGCACGTCGTTCGAGCCGTTGCCGCCGCTCCACACCTCCCAGGTCCGGCCGCCGACGGAGGCCGTGCCCACCGGTGAGCCGATGGGCTGGATCGGACCCACCCTGTTGAACCAGATCATGATCTCGGTCTGGTTCACCCCGTCGGTGCGGGCCGTCGGGTCCAGCCATATGTCGTACGAGGCGTTGTAGACGGCGCCGTCGACGAAGCCGTACGAGATGCTGGACGGCGCCGCGGAGACGGTGTCGAGCCGGACGGGGAGGGCCGTGCCCGGTGAACAGTTCGTGTAGTGGCAGCCGTTGAAGACCGACGGGTACGACTTCGGCGCCCCGTTGGTCGGTGCCGAGCCGTCGGCCTGCGTGACCCGGAAGCCGGTGTCGGTGGCCGTGACGCACTGGGTGGCGGTGGAGCCCCAGCGGTTGTTCTGGACGACGTACCTGCCCTGGATCGTCGTCGTTCCGAAGGGTTCGCAGATCGTGGTGTCCGCCTGGGCGGGCGCGGCGGCTGTCACCAGGGACGACACGAGGGCGAAGGCCGCTAAGACCGCGCCCAGGGCCGCCAAGAGGCCGCGCGGGGCGCGGGCCTGGGGCCGTAACGTTCGCATGGGGGCCTCTCCGGGAGGGTGTGGGGGGAGGGAGGGGGCCGGTGCGGGAGCGCTCCCAACTCCCCACTGATGGGAGCGCTCCCACTTACCGGTTGATGGGACTGTAGAAGCGGTTCATGTTCCTGACAAGACTGTGCGCGGCAGAGTTGTCGAACGAATCTCGAAGCCGCAGGTCGGAGGGGTCCCGCTCCGGGAGCGCTCCCGGCGGCCCGGTTGCTCAGGCGGAGTCCCGGACTACCAGCTCGGTACGGAGGATGACGTGCCGCCAGGCGACCGGGGCGTCCTCCATCTCCTCCAGCAGCAGCCGCACCATCGTGCGGCCGATCTCCTCCAGCGGCTGCCGGACGGTCGTCAGCGGCGGGTCCGTGGGCCGGGCCGGGTGGAAGTCGTCGAAGCCGATCACGGCGACGTCCTGCGGCACCCGTCGGCCCGCGGCGCGCAGCGCGTTGAGCGCCCCGGCGGCCAGCGTGTCCGAGGCGGCGAAGACCGCGTCCAGGTCCGGGTGCCGGGCCAGCAGCTCGGTCATCGCCCGGTGCCCGCTCTCCTCGGTGAAGTCGCTCCCCTCGACGACCAGCGACGCCCCCGCAGCCACGCCCGCCGGCTCCAGCGCCTCCCGGTAGCCGCGCAGTCGGCACTGGGCGACGTACATGTCGAGCGGACCGCTGATGGCCCCGATCCTGCGCCGGCCGGCGTCCAGCAGATACGTCACCGCGCCGCGCGCACCGCCCGCGTTGTCCGCGTCGACGTAGGTGACGCACTCCTCGCCGGAACGCCGCCCCAGCATGACGGTGGGCAGTCCCGCGTCGGCGAGCATGTCGGGCAGCGGATCCTCGGCGTGCACGGACATGAGCAGCACCCCGTCGACCCGGCCGCCGCGCGCGTACTCCACGAAACGCCGCCGCTCGGTGTCCGTGCGGACCAGGGTGAGCAGCAGCTGGAACGGGGTGTCGGTGAGGGCGTCGCCGACGGCGTGGACGATCTCCGTGAAGAACGGCTCCCCGAACAACCGCCAGTCCGGCTCCGTCATCACCAGCGCGACGGCGTCCGCACGGTGGCCGGCGAGCGAACGGGCCGCGAGATTCGGCACGTAGCCCAGCTCGGCGATGGCCCGCTGCACGGCGCGGCGCGTCGAGTCGCGCACGCCGGCCGCGTTGTTGACGACCCTTGAGACGGTGCCTCGCCCCACGCCTGCGCGGGCGGCCACCTCCTCCAGCGTCGGCGTACCCGGACGCTGCCTGCCCATGTCCGCCCGCCTTCCCCCACGAGATCGTCCGATACTACGGTGACCCGCCGGGCCGCCTGCGCGCCGGGACGGCGGATCACGGAGAGGTGAGGCCGGGGAGCCTCGCGCCCCACGCGGCGGCACACAGGGCACGGTCCACCTCCTCGGTGTAGACGGCCGCGCCCAGCCACGCGCGGGCGAAGCGCCCGGTGTCGGCCGGGAGCAGCCGGCCGAAGGGGTCGCGCGCCCGTTCCGCGGCGGTGGCGTGCAACTCGGCGAGCAGCTCACCGGCGGTGCCGAGGCCGTACCGACGCAGGCGCGCGGCCTCGGACTCACGGTTTCCGGGGAAGGCCAGTACGCGGCGGCCACCGGACGCGGCCTGGTGGACCCGGCGCCGCAGCAGATGCACGGGAGCCTCGTCCGCGGCGGTCGCCGCCCGTACGGACGGGGTCGTCGGCGCGTCGCCCGCGGGGCCCGACGCCGCTTCCGCGGGCAGGTCCGCGCGGCGGAGCCGGTCGAGACCGAGGTCGATCCGGCTGTCCGGATCGGTGGGATGGCTCGCCGCCAGCAGCGACGCGCGGGGCTGCGGGGCCGGCGTGAGCCGGGCGACCACGCGGAGCCGGGCACTGCGCGCGGACGCGAGCCGAGCGAGGAGGCGCAGGTTCTCACGGTGGGGCAGCGCGGGGTCGTCGTGGGCGGCGGCCAGTCGGACCGTCAGCCCGTCGCAGTCGGCGAGCAGACACTCGCCCGCGGCCTCGCGGACCGTGCCGACGAGCGTGACGTCGAGGAACAGCAGGTCCTGGCCGTCGGGGCCGTTCTCGCCGCCCCGCACGGTCCGTCCGGTGGTCTGCGGGGTGAGGTGCGCGTCCGGTACGTCCAGGTCGCTCGCCAGGGCCCGGGCTACCTGCTCGGCCACCGGTACCGCCCACAGCCGGTCGAGCGGCTCGGCGTACCACGAGGCGCCGGGCGCGCGGACGGCCCGCACGCCCGTACCCGCCCCCAGACGGCCCGTCGGGGAGACCGTCGCCCCGGACACGGCGAGTCCCGCGCGCGAGAGCTCACGGGGCGTCAGGGAGGTGTCGCCGAGGCGCACGGCACGGTCCGCCGAGCCCATGGCCCGTTCGGCGCCGCCCGGGGCCACGTCCGGGACCGTGTAGAGCCGCCCCGCGGTATCGGCGGTCCAGGTGACGGTGCCCGCGTAGCCGGTCGTCGTGAGGACCGGCTCGGCGAAGAGCCCGTACAGACGCAGTGACCCGTCCGGTGAGTACGGCTGGCGTACCCTGCCGCGCAGCCCGGCCAGCTCGGGCCCCGTGGCGCCCGGGAGGCGGTGCGCGAGGAGGAGGACGTCGCGCAGTGCGGCGCCGAGATCGCTCAGGCGGTGTGCGGGGTCGGCGGCACGGGCCGCGCGCAGCGCCGTGACCACGGCGACGGCACGGCCGGAGGCGCGCGGGAGGCCGGCGAGTCGCGCGGTGTGCGCGGCCCGCAGCAGCTCCGCCTGGAGCACGGCCCCGGCACCTTCGACGCCTGCCTCCAGCACGGCGGCCGCCGCGGCGTGCAGCGCCGCCGAGGCGGCGCACTGGGCGGGGGTGGCCGATTCCGGGGCCGGGTCGCCGCCGGGAGCGGCGCCGGGGGTCTGGGCGGCGGGCGGGGCAGGGGGCGGGGTGGGGCCCGGGGCGGGCACTGCGGCCGGTGTTGCGGGCCCGGCCGGTGCCGGAGCGGTTTCCTGCGGTGGCTCCCCGGGTGACGGCGTCCCGACCGCCGGTTCCGTGGGCGACGGCGTCCCGACTGCCGGTTCCGTGGGCTCGGCGACCGGGGCCGCCGATGCCGCGGCGGCCCGGTGAAGGCAGTCGGGCGCGAGCAGGCACCCGCAGCGGATCGCCCCGGCACTGGACACGATCCCGTCGGGAGCGTGCAGTTCGAGGTCGGTTTCGGCGTCGACCGCGATGCGCACGATGTCGCCGTCCCGGACCACCGGCCGCCCCGAGACCTTGGCGACCCCCGCGTCCAGCCGCTTGCGCAGCCGGGGTGTGAGTGCGGCGACGAGCTCGGCGGTCACCGAGGGGCTGACCGGCGGAAGGAGCGGGCTCATGCGATCTTCTCCCCTACCCAACGGGCGAGTTCGAGCGGACTGAGCGCGGCGACCGGCATGCCCGCCGCGACGAGCCGGCCGGCCACTCCGGTGGAGTAGCGCGGGCGGCCCGCGTCGTCGAGGCTGGCGCAGCCCAGCACATGGCAGCCGGCACCGACGAGAGCGCGGACCTCGGCGAGCAGTCCGCCCAGCGGATAGCCCTCCTCGAAGTCGCTGACGACGACCACGAGGGTGCGGGACGGCACGGTGACGAGCTCACGGGCGTGCCGCAGCCCCGCGGCGATGTGGGTACCGCCGCCCACGCTGACCTCGAGCAGCAGGGAGAGCGGATCGTCGACGTGGTCGGTGAGGTCGATGACCTCCGTGGAGAAGGCCAGGAAGTGCGTGGACAGGGTGGGCACACCCGCCAGCACCGACGCCGTCAGGGCGGCCCAGACCGTGGACGCCTCCATGGACCCCGACACGTCAGTCACCAGGACCAGCCGCCAGTCGGCCGATCTCCTGGCCCGAGTGCGGAAGACGGGGTGCTCCGGAAGGACCCGGACCGTGCCGTCCGGACCGCGGTGTGCCGAGGCCAGGTTGGCCCGCAGGGTGCGGGGGAGGTCGAGGCCGCCGCCCGGCCGCCGGCTGGGGCGCGGAACCACGGTGCCGTGCAGCGCGGGGCGCAACCGGGTGGCCAACTCCCGGGTCAGCGCCTCGACCAGGCGCCGCACGAGCGGCCGGAGCGCGGCCAGCCGTGCCTCGGGCAGGCCTCCCGCGTGGCGCAGCACGGTGCGCAGCAGATCGACGGAGGGTCGCACGCTGTCCGGGTCGAGTTCGGCCAGGACGTCCGGCCGGCCCGATGCGGCCGCGGCCGCCAGGACCTCCTCACGGATGCCCGGCCCGAACAGCGCCGCGAGCTCCTCCGACCACTCACGCACACCCGGGTACGAAGGCTCCCGGCCGCCGCCCGAGCCGCCCCGGCCCGGACGGGTCAGGTCACCCCGGCTGCCCTCGCCGCGTCCGCTGCCGTACAGCTCGTCCAACGCGGTGGCCGGGGCGGCCGCCGCCGCGGACAACCGGTCGGTACGGCGACCGAGCACGAGCCGCCAGCGGTCGGCGGGCGGGAGGCGGTGATCAGCGGCGCCGACGGACGCGGCGAGGGGCCCGGGGCCGCCGGACGGCGCGGGCGACGGCGCGGGCGACGGGGTGCTGACGGCTGTCGTGGCGGTGCCGTGGGGCGGGTCGGCGTCGTCGGCCGGGGGCTGGGGCCGGTCCGGATCCGAGGCCGCTCCCGCTTCCCGTCCAGGGCCAGGGCCAGAGCCAGAGCCAGGGTCGGGGTCAGAACACGGGGCAGGATCACCCGGGCCGGGGATCGGTTCAGGGGTCCGGGGCAGCAGTCTCAACCCGTCGAGGGCGGTCCGCGCCATGAGGTCGGCGCGGGTCCACAGGGCGAGGGCCGTGGGGTCCACCCCGCCCGTGTCGGCCGGCCGGTCCACGCCGACGCGCTCCTCGACGACGGACAGCAGACGGTCACGGGCGGCCGGGCTCAGGGTGTCGAAGCCGCCGCGCAAGGCCGGCAGCCGGTCCAGGAACTCCCGGTCGGCCAACTCCGACACCCGCTCGAGAAGCGGCTCGAGCGCCGGGGCCGCCGACTCCAGCAGCGGCCCCGCGGCCGTCAGCAGCCCGGTGAGCCTGGCCGTGAGCGCGGAGCGGGCCGCGCGGTCGCGGGCCCCGTCGACCCAGGACGCGACACGTTCGCCCAGTACGTCGGGATCCTCGTGCCCGAGGAGCACTCGGACGGCTCCGGCGGCGCCGCGCATCAGGGGCGAACCCTCGCGGGCCAACCGGGTCAGCGCATCGGCCAGCCGGACACCGCCGAGCACGTCCGCGCGGTGGGCCAGTTCCAACAGGGCGTGCGCGTCCGCCGGGTCCTCGGCACCGCTCAGCCCGTCCACCTGACGCACCGCCGCGGCGGTGAGCAGCTCGGCCACGGCGGTGGCCCGCAGCGCACGGTCCTCGTCGGCACCGAGCCCAGGGACGTGCCCCGCCCGCAACCGGTCCAACAGGCCGAGGCCGGTGAGCAGTTCAGGCAGCGTGGCGGCACCGGGCAGCACGTCGGCGGTCTCCGTGAGCCGCGCGTCCGCCAGGTCGGGCAGACCGCACTCGGCCGCCTGCCGGAGTCCGTCCAAGGTCTGCGCGGCGGTGGGACCGCCCTTGTCCCGCTCCGTCCGCCACCGCTCGCGCAGCACCCCCTCGGCGGCCTGTGCGGGCGTGACACCGTGCACGCCGACCGCGGACAGCATCGCCGCGGTGGCCGGCGTCCAGCGCACCTCCCACCGTGTCGTCAGCGTCTCGGCGCCGCCCGCACCGACGGCGCCCCGTGCCTCGGCATAGGGCACGCCGCACACCGTCAGGCGGCGAAGCAACAGGTCGCGCGCGCGGTCCAGCTCGGACCGCAAGGGGTCCAGCCGCAGATCCCGGGCGGTCGTGGACGCGGTGCCCCCCGGGGCGCCGCTGCCCCGTGCGGTGCCACCCGCCCCCACCGGCCCGCCGCCGTCCGACGCCGGGCCCGGCAGTCCCAGGGCCGCCAGCTCGGCCTCGACCGCCGGAGCGAGGCCGCTGCGCGGTGCGTCCGGGGCGGGGCGGCCGCTGCGGGTGCCGACGAGCACCTGTTCCATCGCCCTGGCGACGGCCCGCCCCCGGCCGTACGGCTCGCCCTGCGCGAGTACGGTCTGGACCGCCTCGACCAGCTCTCCCCGGCCGGCCGCCGGCAGCCCGCGCAGCCGTGCCAGGTCCGAGGCCAACCGCACGATCTCGCGTGCGTCGGCCGGACCCGACGGATGCCCGAGGCCGCGCAGCGCCGCACACACGCGTACGGCCGCGTGCGTCAGCGCCTCCTCCAGCGCCCCCGGATCACCGGCCGCCCGCAGCACCAGGTGCTGCCACTCGGGGTCCCGGATGCCCGCGGGGTAACCGGACCGCTCGTCCAGCAGGGCGTACGTGTACGGAATGAGCGACGTGATCCACCCGGGCCGGCCGGTCGGCCCGGCGGGGGCTCCGGAGCCGTCCTGCCCGGGTTCGGCCGCGTCGGCCGGGGAGACGAGTGCCGGCGCGTGGAACGCGCCCACGACCAGGGCGGCCCGCGCACCGTCAGCGGTGGCGGCGGCCAGCCGGGAGCGCATCCACGCCTCGCGCCGCAGATCCAGCTCGGGTACGCCTCCGGACGCCACGGCCTCCTCGCGCAGGGCCCAGCCGGTCAGGAGCGCGGCGCGGCGCAACGCCTCCGGCCCGGATCCCGGAGCCGCGGCCTCGACGAGGCGGTCCCACAGATCCTCACCGGGACGACCGGTGAGGCGCGCCCGCAGTGCCTTGGTGAGCCCGGAACGGTCCGAGAGGTCCGGCCGCGGCTGCGATTCCGGCGCGAGCGGTGCCGTGCGCGTGGTGGGCACGGCGGACGTGGTGGGACCGGTGGGCGTGGTGGGCCCGGTGGGCGTGGTGGGCCCGGTGGGCGTGGCGGGGGCTCCCGGGCTCCTCCCCTCGCGCCACGCCCGGTCGGCCAGCGGCAGGTCACAGGCGACGACCGGAACGCCCCGCCGGGCGGCCCAGCGCACGGCGGCCAGCTCGGGCGAGAAGTCGGCGAACGGATAGAAGGCCGGTCCCGACCCCTCCTCCCCGCCGGCCGCGGCCAGCGCGACCGGCGCCCGCGTCTCCTCGTGACCCAGCCAGGGGAGCCACTCCTGCATCTCGGCGGGCAGCTCGACCAGCAGGACGTCCGGGGCGGCCCGGTCGAGCAGCGTCGGTACCGCCGCGGCCAGGGACGGCGCGTGGTGCCGTACGCCGACGAGGAACGGCACCCCGGGACCGGTCAGCGCCGCGACCGCCTGGTCCGCGGACAGGGGCGAAGAGGGGCAGTGGCAGCCGGGCGAGGAGGGAAGGCGGCAGCCGGGGGAGGACGGGGAGCGGGACACGGCGGTCAGCCCTCCAGGACCGTGCGCAGGTCCCACAGGGTGCGCCAGGTGGCGGAACCCTGCTCGGCGCGGCGCCGCACGGGACCGTCCCAGTACCCGCGCAGCCGCGCCGCGTCCGCGGGATCGTCCTTGCGGACCACACCGAGGAGATGACCCGGCAGCAGGCCCAGCACGTCGCGGTCCCCGGGGAAGTACGCCGCGGCCAGCCCCAGCGCGCCCGCGACCGACACCGCCTCCGCGGTGCTCATGACGGTAGAGGGGCGCTCGACCTCCCAGCCCTCCGTCGACCGGCCCTCGCGCAGGTCGCGGAAGGCGACGACCAGGGCCTCCAGGACCGCCTCGTCGACCTTGAAGGGCGCGCCGGCCCGTTCGACCGAGGCCCGGGCCTGGCTGCGGACCAGGGCCGTCTCGGCGTCGAGGTCCGGAATGGGGCCGACCGTCTCGAAGTTGAAGCGCCGCTTCAGCGCGGCGGACATCTCGGAGACGCCCTTGTCGCGGAGGTTCGCGGTGGCGATGAGGTTGAAGCCGGGTGCGGCGTGCGCCAGGGCGTCGTCGGTGCCCGAGAGTTCGGGTACGGCGATGCGCCGCTCGGAGAGCAGGGAGACCAGGGCGTCCTGCACCTCCGGCAGGCAGCGCGTCACCTCCTCGACGCGGGCGATGCCGCCGCGGGCCATCGCGGTCAGGACGGGGGAGGGCACGAGAGCCGTCCGGCTGGGGCCCTGGGCGAGCAGCAGGGCGTAGTTCCAGCCGTACTTCAGCTGGTCCTCGGTCGTACCCGCCGTGCCCTGCACCACCAGGCCGCTGGTGCCGCACACGGCCGCCGACAGCAGTTCGGACAGCATGGACTTGGCGGTGCCGGGCTCTCCGACGAGCAGCAGTCCGCGCTCCCCGGCGAGGGTGACGACGCACCGCTCGACCAGCGACCGGTCACCCACGAACTTGCCCTCGACCGTCAGTCGGCGGGGCACGCCCTCCGGCGTCTCGGCGCCCTCGGGCAGCCGCAGGGCACGGCCGTCGCTGCCCATGACGAAGGTGACCACGGCGCGGGGGGTGAGCCGCCAGGCGGGCGGGCGCGGACCGTCGTCGTAGGCGGCGAGGAAGGCCAGTTCGGCGGCGTACCGCTCCTCGGGCGGCACGATCTGGCGGGCGGTGTCGGGCGAGAGGGTGGTGGTCATCGACGGATCTTCCGGTCGGGTCGGGCGGCGGTCACTGGGGCATCGAGCGGGCTCATCGGCGGCGGCCCCCGCGCCTGGCACGGGTGGTGAGCTCCTCGTAGGCGGGCGCGTCCCGGTCGCACACCCGGGCCCAGGCACGGGTGAACAGCTCCGGCACCGGGAGCAGTGGAACGGAACGGAACCCCTCGCCGACCGGGTACAGCCCCTCCTTCCACGTCTCCACCGGCAGGGCGGGCGACTTGAGATCGCGCCAGCCGCAGGGCAGGAAGAGGGAACGGCCGGCCCGCGGCCGTCTGGCCTCGACGACCAGGTCCGTGGCGGCCAGCTCGGCCCGGACCTTCTTCGACCGCGCGGGCCTCCAGCCGGTCCAGCGGGCGCAGTTGCGGTCGGTCGGATCGGGCAGGGCGAGCAACTGCAGGTAGAGCGCCGCCGCGTCCTCGCTCAGGCCCTGGGTCCGGGCCACCTCGGTGACGAGCGCGGGAACACTGACCGTGGGGTCCTGGGCGGATCCCTCGGCCCCCGCGGGATCCAGCCCGGCATCGACGCTGCGCGCCAGCTCGTCGCCCAAGAGCGTGCGCAGGGCCCGCACCCCGGTGCCCCGCGCGGTGCCCACGAGCCCTTCGAGCAGGCCGAGCACGGCGTCGTCCGGGCCGGTGAGACCGGCCGGTCGCACCAGGACGGTCTCCCGGTCGCCGTGCCAGGGACGCAGGACCAGGGCCTCCCCGATCCGCGTCGTGCCCTCCGCGTCGGCGCCGCCGGTGGCGGGCAGCCCGTACGCCTTGCGGAGTTCGGCGGCGGTGGTGCCGCCCTTCTCCGTCCACTCCACGTCCAGGTCGAGCAGCAGTCCCGGATCGGCAAGACGGCGGCGCACGGCGGCCAGGCCCTCGGGCAGGGCCGCGCGCAACGGGTGGCCGTGGGGGAGGGCGTAGGCGAGCGAGGCGAGAGCGTCGACGGCGCCGGTCAGGGTGTAACGGTGCGGTACGGCGGCGGGGTCCTCCGCGACCAGCCGGCCGTTCTTGTCCGGTCGCTGGACCGTGGTGCGGCTGAGCCAAGGGGTGCGCTCGGGATTGAGCACCGCCTCGGCGGATCCGACCGGCAGGCCGTCGAGCGTGACGGCCAGGTCCTCGGGCAGGCGGACGAGGGCACCCAGGCGCTCGGACCAGACCCGGCCCACGGCTCCCGTGTCCGGTCCCGCCGTCCACAACTCGGCCGGATCGTCGGGCAGCAGCGCGCCGATGAGCGCCGCCCGGTCGGTGGCGAGGAGGGAGTTCAGCATGCGGTTGCCCGCGTCCAGCTGACGGGGCTTGAGACCGGTCGTGGCGAGGGCGCCGGCGTCGAGGCGCTCCGGTTGCGCGGCGAGGAGCACGGTGGCCTGGAGCGGTCCGACGCCATCGCCGGTGGCCGCGGCGAGGTCGCCCGGCGCCTCGGGCTGCCAGGGCGGGGCTCCCTTGTCGCGGGTCAGCCGGGCGACCGCGGGGAGGGCGCCGGCGGGGAGCGCCGGGGCGTGCCGGGTCTCCTTCTCCAGCGTGAAGTGCGCGACGGCGCCGAAGACGCCCGCCGGATCGTGGTCGAGCGCCAGCCAGTTGACGCGGTCCCGGGCCATGTCGACGTTCTGGCAGCCGAGGACGACCACGGTGCGGCCCTCGCGTCGCAGTACCTGCCCCGCACGTTCCCGCTGCCGGTGCTTGTCGTACGGCTCGCCCAGGACGATCTCCCGGATGCCGTCCCCCGGTGCGGCGAGCGGCCCTTCGGCGAGCGCCTCGAACAGGAGGAGCAGCGCCTCCCGTTCCGCCGCAGGCAGGGTCGGTACCGTGGCCCGGTAGGCCAGCGGCCGCAGCACGCCCAGCAGCTCCGGCCAGGTCATGCCCATGCGGGGGACGGTGTGCTCGTCGCTGTGCCACCCGTCGCCGAGCGGGGACCTGCGGGTGCGCTCGGCGAGGCGCATGCCGTCGGCGGGCTTGCCCGAGAGAACGTGGTTCACCGCACGGATCTGCCGGAGCGCGGTCCACTGGCTCTCGCCGCCCCACGACCCCCACATGCGGGCCAGACCGTCGGCGGCCGCGCGCAGGGTGCGGTCGTCGCCGTGCTCGGGCCGGTAGTCCGCGAACATCCCCTCGGTCCGCTTCCGCTGCGGCTTCGGCTGCTCCACGGGTGGGGTGACGAAGCGGGCGACCGCGTCGGCGATCTGGACCGTGGTGCGGACCAGAGCCGTCACACCGACGAGGAGCCGCTTGTCGGTGAGCCCGGGAAGCGCCCGGGTCACGATCCGCCGCACCACCTCGTCGGCGGTCGGCACCACGGGCCTGTTCGCGCCGGCCGACCCGCCGGCCGACCCGGTGGCCGCTCCGGAGTCCGCGCCGTGCTCACCGGCCGCCTCGTCCGCGGCCTTCGCCGCGCTGACCTGCGCCTGGCGCTCCGCCAGCGCCCGCACCGCCGTGCGCAGCAGGTCGGCCGCCTGCTCGTCGGTGAATGCGCGCAGGACGGCCGACGACCGCTCGTCGCGGGGGCGCAGTGCGTGCCAGAAGGAGACCGGCGGGACGAACGGGGTGCCCGCGGCGAATTCCCCGCCCCGTTCGTTCGGTGTCACCCGGCCGAGCACGCCCGCGTCGCTGCCGTCGTCCGGCGCGTACAGGGCGACCTGGCCTCGCGTGCGCGCCACGACGGGCGCCGCGCCTCCGGGCAGGCGCAGCGCACCGAGCGGGGTGACGCGTTCGCCGCGCCCGGAGGCGCGCAGCGTGACGGTCCGGCCGTCGGGCGTTCCCGCCGTGGTCAGTGCCTCGCCGGGCGCCTGCTCGGCGCGCACCCAACGCCCGAGCACGGTGCCGTCGGTGCCGAACGGGCTCCGTTCGAGACCGGGTTGCAGCGGCAGCACCTCGCACTGGTCCTGCAGCAGCGTCGCGTCGTCGCCGATGCCGGAGCGGAGGAAGGCGGGCAGCGACGCGCGACTGTGCGTGCCCGTCGCCGGGTCGTACTCCAGCCACACGTGCTGCCGGCCCTGCCTGCCCTGCCGCCAGTACGACGTGCCGTCGCCGATGACGGGCCTGCTCGCGGGCAGTACGGTGTCGCCGGCATGCAGGGTGCGCCCTCCGGTGGCCCGGCCGCCGTCGGGCAGCGGGATGGACGGGGCGACCTCGTCGTTGCGCCACCAGTGGGAGATCTGCTCGCCCGTGAGCGTGAGGACCTCGGACGGCCGGTTGGACCAGTAGCCGCGCTGCTTGCCGTCCTGCCACCACCCCACGAGCAACTCCCCGTCGGCGTAGCGGAACTGCGGTCGCTGCCAGCGGTCCAGGTCGGCGGGGAGCCGCAGGTCGTGTTCGAGCAGAATCCCGTCCGGGCCGACGACGACCGCCTTGTGCCCGCGGCTGAGGATCAGGCAGGGCCAGGCCTCGTTCACGATCAGCGCGGTGTCGCGGTCCCCGCGGGTCCCGGCCCCGTTGCCGTTGCGGGCCCGGGTCTCGGCGTCGAGCAGCCGCAGGGCTTCGTCCAGGGCGGGCCAGCCCAGCTCGTCCAGGAGGCCGGTCCGCAGGGTGCGCCCGAGCAGCGGAGCCGCCTCGTACCCGGCGGCACGGGCGACGGCCTCGGGATTGACCCGGGAGGCCACCGACCGATAGGGGCTCAGCCGGTTCAGCGCCTCGCGTGCTCCGGGCAGGCCCACCGTGCGGGCGAGTTCACCGACGGCGCCGTCCAGCCACTCGCGCAGCACCCCGCTCAGCACGCGATGGTCGGCGAGATGGTCCAGTACCCGGCTCGACTGCCGCTCGTGCCCCGCGGCACCGACCGCCCGCAGCAGCAGGGGGCGCAGCCGCGGGTCCGCGGCGACGGCTGCCAGCTCACGCCGCTCCGGCCGGGTGTCGCGCACCCAGCGGTCCAGCCCGAGGTGGACCTCGGCGTCGGGGCCGGGCAGGGCCAGGGGGATGTCCTCCGCCGCGCACAGGTCGAGCAGGGCGATGTCGACGCCCACGTGCCGGCGGCCGGTGAACAGGTCGACGGCGCGTCCGTCGGCCCGCAACCGCGGCGCCATCCGTGCGACGAGGCCCAGCGTGGCCGGGGAGCTGTCGCACACCGTGGCACCGCGCTTGCGATGGGCGGCCCAACGGCTCAGCCAGTCCGCCGCGTCGACACCGCCCGCGGCCTCGGCGACCGAGCCGCTTCCGGCCGCCGTCCCACCGTCCTCGCCGGTCAGCAGCCGGTCGGCACCGCACTCGGCCAGCAACTCCAGCCAGAACTCGTCACTCTTGGTGCCGTGGTCCAGCCCGGCCGGCATGATCTCCAGCATCCGTTCCCGGACCGCGGGCCGTCGCTCGGCGAGGACGGCGAGCGTCGCCCGGTAGGCGGTCCAGAAGGAGGCGGGCGCCCGGACGGCGGCGGGCGAGGCGACCAGATCGGCGACGAGGTCGCACTCCGCCTCCACGCGGGGCAGCCCGGCCGCCTTGATCAGCACGCGCGCGTCCTGCGGCAGCGATGCGTAGGGCGGCATGCCGGCCGCACAGCGTTCCACGGCCAGCTGACGGAACTGGGCCCAGGCCTCGGCGGCGTCCAGTCGGGCCGCCAGATCCCTCACATGCTGCTTCAGCGCCTTGACCGTCAGCGCCCCGGCGAAGGCGAACTCCAGGAACACGGCACGCTGCCGCTGCTCGTCGACGGCGAGCGCGTGCACCCGCTCCGCCTCCCGCGCCTTGCCGAAGAAGGCGGCGGCGTAGGTGGTGTTGTCGAACTGGAGGAAGATCCGCGCGGCCTGCTCGAAGAAGGTCGGCAGGAAGTGCGGCACGGCCCGGCCGAGCCGGTCGCCGAGCTTCTCGAAACCCTCCTTGGCGTTGCCCGGCCGGGACTTGGCCTGACGGGCGAGCCGCTCGACGTCCTTGACCAGGGCCAGCGCGTGGTGCCCGTTGGCCGGGTCGTTGACCAGGGCCCAGGCGGGGAATCCGAGGGTCTCCCGCCTGACCTGCCCGATCTCGGGAGTCTCCGCGTCCCGCACGAGGCCGAGGAAGTCCAGAGCGAGGTCCTCGGCCTCCCCGAGGGTGCCCGGCACCAGCCGGACGACGCTGCGCTCGCCGAGCGCGGCATGCGTGTACGTACGGACCGTGAGGGTGTCGGCGTCCTCCCGGCGGCTGCTGCCGGGCGGCAGGAGCGCGCCGGCCTCGAGCAGTGCCGAGGCGGTGGCGCCGTCGGGGACGGTGACCTCGCGCGCGCCGGTGGCGCCCTGGGGCGCGGTGGTGGTGTCCATGGCATTCACGCGGCCCGCTCCTCGTCCTCGATGTCGCGACCGGCGTACAGCCCGGCCGCCATGCGCATCCCTTCCGACCAGGCGACCGGACCGACCCGGCCCAGCTTGAGCACCCGCCCGGCGGCGTCCGTCCACATGAGGGGGCCGGTCTCCGTCTCCTCGTAGCCGTCGTAGTCGCCGACCCAGACGCGGGCCTCCACGGCCCGGCCGTCCTCCCAGGCGGAGCAGACCGCGTATCCGCCCCGTACACGGTGGCCGAGCTGGGTGACCCGGCCGTGCAGGAAGCGCAGCTCCTTGAAGGCGCCGCCCGCGTACTCCTCGACCGAGGCGGCCTCGGCGTCGAGTCCCGCGGGGCGGTGCCACACCTCGCGGAAGAGCTGCTGAGCGCGCTGTTCGACGCCGAGTTCGACGGCGAACTCCCGCAGCTCCTCCAGGTCCTCGAGGAGCACCGGATGCGGGAGACGGACGAGGTCGGGGGCGACACGGACCGTGTCACCGTCGAGGTCGACGAGGCCGAGGCCGCGCTCGGGGTCGGCGTCGCGCAGGAATCCCGCGACCTCGCCGTCGGCACCGGTGACCACGAGGTCGCGCAGGGCGGACCGCCAGGCCGGGTCGGGCCACACCCGGGTGAGCACGGCGAGGGGCACGGGCAGCGACCGCACCATCCACCGCTCGACGTCGCTCAGGCACTGGCGTTCGTGCCGCTCCAGCCACTCGACGAGCTGCCGCAGCCCGACCACCGCGGGATCGTCCGCGAGCTTGGCCGGCACCGATTTCAGCCGCCGTCCGGTGGCGTTGCGGCACACCACCTTCCCCTCGTCCAGGGCGACCTCGTAGTCCCCGGCCGTCACCCACCCCATGAGTGCCTCCCCGCACCGCAGTGATCAAGTGCTGACGACTGTAGGCGAGCCCACTGACAACGCCGTCGGCGCGGCGGACGCAGGACGGGGGATGCCCCGGGGCGGGCGACCGGAGAGCCGTCAGTCGTCCAGGCGGACCGGCATCAGGACCGAGAACGCCCCCTCGTCGTCCACCCGGCGGATCGCCAGCGGCGCGGTGGCGGCGGGCCCGAACTCCAGGACGAGCCGGTCCCGGTCCGCGGCGGCGAGCGCGTCCAGCAGGTATCCGCGGTCGACGCCGACGTGGTGCGCGGCTCCGTCCGCCTCCTCGTCCGGGGCGCCGTCGCCGCAGACGATCACCGTGCCGTCGTCCACCGTCGAGAGCACGCTGACGTCGCGCGCCTGCCGACCTGGCTCGCGGTCCTCGGCCACGCGGACGGGGCCGGACTCCAACGCCTCCCGGAACTCGGGCACATCGACGGCGACGCGCCGCCCGGGCGGCAGCTGGACGAGACGGCGGTAGTCGGGGAAGTCGTGGGCCAGGCGCCGCCCCGACGCCTGGCGCTCCGCTGCCTCCAGCGTCACGCGGTCACCCTCCACCGCGAAACGGGCGGGCCCGTCGTCGTCCAGCAGCGCGCGCATCGCGTCGACGAGCGGCGCGGGCACGATGACCTGCTCACGGGCTCCCCCGTGTCCGACGGCGGCCAGCCGCGCGACGGCCATCCGGTAGCGGTCGGTGGCCACGAGGTGGAGCGTGTCGCCCTCGACGTCGAACAGAACGCCGCCGAGCATCGGCAGCTCGGGGTCCCGGCCCGCGGCGAAGCGGACCGCGTCGAGCGCGTCCGCCAGCGCGGGCGCGGGAAGGGACAGCCGGACGGTGCCGGTACGCGGTGAGGCGGTCATGGGATTCTCCCTGTGATCGAGTAGCGCTTCGAGCGTGGAGAACTCGCTGCGGGCCTCGGCCAGCCCCCGTTCCAGACGGCGCAGGTGCGCCTGGAGCAGCCCGCGCACCAGGTCGGCGTCCGCCCCGGACCAGCCGGCCAGTACCAGCCGGATGTCGGCCAGCGGCAGGCCGGTCCGCCGCAGCCGGGCCAGCACCCTGGCCTCGTCGAGCTGGCCGGGGGCGTACCAGCGGTAGCCACTCGCCGGATCGACCCGGGCGGGGACCAGTACACCGGCACGGTCGTAGAACCGCAGGGCGCTCACGCCCAGTCCGCTCTCGCGGGCCATCTCCCCGATACTGCGCATCTCGTTCTCCACGTCGGGGACTCTGCTCCCTGAACCAGGTCGAGGGTCAATCATGAGGGGATTCCCGCAGGAGCGGCCGGTGGGCCCGTACGGCCGCCCGTCTGCCATCCTTGCGCCGTGCAGAAGCCCAGCGCCGTCACCCCGGACGCCCCCGCGGCGATACGGTCGCCGCTCCTCACCCAGGAGTGGCTCGACCTCGCCTTCGTCCACTGGGCCGTCGAGCCCGCCGCCGTGGCGGGACTCATGCCGCGCGGCACCGTCCCCGACACGCACGACGGAGTCACCTACGTCGGGCTCGTCGCGTTCCGCATGCACCGGGTCGGCTGGTTCCGGCTCCCCGGGGTCCCGTACCTGGGCTCGTTCCCGGAGACGAACGTGCGCCTCTACAGCGTGGACGCGCACGGGCGGCGCGGTGTGGTCTTCCGGTCGATGGACGCCTCGCGGCTGATCCCGGTGGTGCTGGGGCGCGTCGGCTTCCGCCTGCCCTACCTGTGGTCCCGCATGACCGTCCGCTCCGTGGGCGACACCGTGACCTACATCAGCTCCCGCCGCTGGCCGGGTCCGCGCGGCGCCCACAGCCGCATCACCCTGCGGACCGGCGAACGCATCCACGAGCCCACGGCCCTGGAGCACTTCCTCACCGCCCGCTGGGGCATGCACAACGTGTTCTTCGGCGGAGCGGCGTACCTGCCCAACCACCACCCCCGCTGGCCCCTGCACCGGGCCCGGCTTCTCGCGTGCGACGAGGACCTGGTCGCGAGTGCCGGGATACCGGCGACGGGAGAGGGCCCGGTCAGCGTCCTCTACTCGCCCGGAGTCCCGGTCCGTCTCGGTCGTCCCGCCCTGCCGGTCTCCGCCGCCCCTGCCGCCCCTTGACCTCAACCGTGGTCGAGGTACCACGGTGATCGCATGAACACACAGGGCTCACCCATGGAAGCCGGCACCCAGAGCATCGACGGCATCGACGACATCGAGGCCATCGAACGCGTCGTGGCGACCGTCGAACGCACCCAGCGGGACAAGGACGCCGAAGGGTTCCTCACCCTCTTCCGGCCCGACGCGCTCTGGACGACCGGACACGGCAAGGTGCTCCTGGGCCTCGACGTGATCGCCGAGTTCACCCGCGCGGTGCTGCCCCAGGCCGTGTGGGACGGCGACGTCACCTACGAGGTGATCCACACGCAGTTCCTGCGCCCCGACGTGGCCGCGGTCAAGGTCCGGCAGGTCTACCACTCGGCCGAGGGGGAGACGGAAGGCGCCCCGCTGTACGTCATGACCAAGCAGGAGGACGGACGGTGGCTGTTGCACGCCTGCCAGAACACCGAAGTCCGCAGCGGGTGAGGCGAGCGGCGCGGGGGCGCGGCCCGCGAGGTCATGCGGCACCGTCCGGCATGCCGGGAGACCGGGCGATCTCGTCCTCGGCGGCTTCGACGATGGCCAGTACGGCGGCTGCCGCGGCCGCGGGGTCGCGGGCCTCGACGGCTTGCACGACGGCGCGGTGAGCCGGCAGTGAGGCTTCCACCGCGCCGGCGGTCCGGGTGCTGACGAGGAAGCTGTGCTCCAGCGCGATCTCGACGGCACGGCCCAGCGAGCCGAGGAGACGGTTGCCGCCGGCGTCGAGCAGGGCCCGGTGGAAGGCGATGTCGGCCTCGACGTATCCGCGGCGGCCGGGCCTGGCCGCCGCGGCCTCCATGGCGGTCAGGGCGTCGTACAGGACTCGTACGTCTTCGGAGCCGGCCCGTTCGGCAGCCAGCCGCGCGGCCTCGGGCTCGACGATCCGGCGCAGTTCGCTCGTGTCGCGCAGCAGAGCGGTGGCGTCCCCGGCCTGTTTCCAGCGCAGCACGTCGCGGTCCAGGTGGTTCCAGTGCTCCGGGGACAGCACACGTGTGCCGGTGCGCGGGCGCACGTGGAGCATCCCCTTGGCCGCCAGTGCCTTGACCGCTTCCCGCAGCACCCCTCGGCTGACGCCGATCTCGGCCGCGAGCGCGTCCTCGACCGGCAGCGGAACCCCCGGCTCCCACGAGCCGCCCACGATGCGCCGCCCGAGTTCGTCGACCACGCGCTGCTGCATGGTCGGGAAGTGCACCACGATCTCCGCTCGCCCCCTGGACACCATTCATCGAATCATTCAATGATTGTGGGACAGGGTATGGCCCGCGGGCCCCACCCGGCAGCACCCCACCGCGAAGCGGACGACGCCAGAGCCACGGGAGTGACCGCATGACCGACGAACCGAGGACGAGTCGCCGCAGCCAGGCGTGGTTCGGCGCACAGGGCCGCAGCGGCATGGTGTACCGCTCCTGGATGCGCAGCCAGGGCTTCGGCCACGAGGTGTTCGACGGACGCCCCGTCATCGGCATCGCGACCAGTGCCTCCGAACTCGCCCCGTGCAACGCCCACCTCACCCGCGTCGCCGAGGCCGTCAAGCGCGGGGTGTGGCAGGCCGGCGGCTTCCCGCTGCAGTTCCCCACCATGGCCACCGGCGAGACGCTGATGCGCCCCACCGCGATGCTGTACCGCAACCTCATGGCCATGGAGGTCGAGGAGCTGATCCGGGCCAATCCGCTCGACGGTGTGGTGTTGCTGTCGGGCTGCGACAAGACGACCCCCGCCATGCTCATGGGCGCCGCCAGCGTCGACCTGCCCGCCGTCATGGTCACCGGCGGGCCGATGCTCAACGGCAAGTACCGGGGGCAGGACGTGGGATCCGGCACCCATGTGTGGAAGTTCGAGGAGGACCTGAAGACCGGCCGGATGACCGAGGAGGAGTGCTTCTTCGCGGAAGGCTGCATGGCCCGCTCCAACGGGCACTGCATGACGATGGGGACCGCCTCGACGATGGCCTGCCTGGCCGAGGCGCTCGGCATGCAGTTGCCGGGCTCGGCGGCCTGGCCCGCGGTCGACTCCCGGCGGATGGAGACCGCGCAGGCCGCGGGGCAGCGCATCGTGGGGATGGTGGAGGAGGAGCTGCGCCCCTCGCGGATCCTGACCCGCGAGGCGTTCGAGAACGCCGTCCGGGTCAACGCGGCCATCGGCGGCTCCACGAACGCCGTCATCCATCTCCTGGCCATCGCCGGGCGCGTCGGCGTCGACTTGAGCCTGTGGGACTTCGACGAACTGGCCCGTGCGGTGCCGACCCTGGTCAACCTGATGCCCAGCGGCAAGTACCTCATGGAGGACTTCTGCTATGCGGGCGGCCTGCCCGCGGTACTGGCCGAACTGCTCGGCGGCGGGCTGCTGCACGGCAGCCAGATCACGGTCACCGGACGCACCATCGCCGAGAACAACACGGGGAGCACCGACAACACCGGGAACACCGGGAACACCGAACGGGTCGGCTCCGACCCCGACCCCGACCCCGACTTCGACGTCATCACCCGCCTCGACGCCCCCTTCCAGCCGGCCGGCACCGGGATCGCCGTCCTCCGCGGCAACCTGTGCCCCGACGGCGCCGTGATCAAGCAGTCCGCCGCGTCACCGCACCTGCTCACCCACCGCGGCCCCGCACGCGTCTTCGACTCTCCCGAGGCGTATCACGAGGTGGCCGACGACCCGGATCTCGACATCGACGAGAACACCGTCATCGTCATCCGCAACGCCGGCCCCAAGGGCTACCCCGGCATGCCCGAGGTCGCCAACGTCCCCCTGCCCGCCAAGCTGCTGAAGGCCGGCGTCAAGGACATGGTGCGCGTCTGCGACGGGCGGATGAGCGGCACCGGCTACGGGACGGTGGTCCTGCACGTGGCACCCGAGGCCGCCGTCGGCGGACCCCTCGCCCTGGTCCACGACGGGGACCCGGTCGTCCTCGACGTCCCCCACCGCACCCTGCGCCTGGACGTCGACGACGCCGAGCTCACGCGACGCAGGCGGGCGTGGCGGGCACCCGCCGAACGGCACGCCGGCGGTTACGCCTGGCTCTACACCCAGAACGTCGAACAGGCCGACCGGGGCGCCGACTTCGGATTCCTGCGGGGAAACCGCGGACACGAGGTTCCCCGAGACTCCCACTGAGGGCGACGAGCGCGCAGCCGTTGACCACGCTCACGGCCCGTTCGGGAGAACGGCATCGCTCCGGGTCGGCGGTGTGACGAGGCCTTGCGAGGCACGAGCCGCCCACTCGAAAATGGCCCCGGACCGGCCACGTGACGCAGCGAACGGACGAGTACGGCGGCAGCCTGGGGAACCGGATGCGTCTGCCCCCTGCGCGTGGCCCGCGCGGTGCGGGAGGCGTTCCGGGGATGGCAAGCCGTCCTCTTCCGCATCACCGCCACGGACTGGGTCGAGGGCGGCACCACCATCGAGAGTCGGCTGTTCGCTCAGGAGCTGGCAGCCGTGGGCGGTGACCTCCTCGACGTCTCCTCCGGCCTGGCCGTACGGGACGAGGCGGCCCGCCCGGCCGGTGCGCGAGCGGTCCACGCACTCGTGGCGGACGTACGGACGGGCGGACGGACGGGCGGATGCGGTGATGCTTGGCCGCGCGCTGCTGCGCGACCCCTACCTCGCCCTGCGCCGGCACGCATCGGACCGGGCCACCTGGCCCGCCCAGTATCACCGCGCGCTGTGATCCCCGTTCCGCGGGCGCGTTGGCCACGTCGAGCAAGATCTACACCGCCCCCGGCAACTGTCGGGGCGCGACAAGGGCGGTCCGCGGCTGGTCGGGCAGTTGCCGATGTGCCCGATGCTCGACGAACGCAACGACAGTGCTTCGGCCCACCAGATGGACGGTGTCGATGTCTGGGACCGTGGCTGGAACGGCTTCGGATGGAAGGCCCTGCTCGGTTCCGGGTGCGGGGCCCCGGATGTGTCGCCCTGCGCCGCGCCCGCCCGCGCCACGGATCTGTCCGGACTGCCGCCCGCCTTCATCGACGTCGGCTCCGCGGAGACGCTGCGCGACGAGGCCGTCTCCTACGCCGACCGGATCTGGCGGGCCGGCGGCTACCACACGTTCGACCTGGTGGCCCCGGACGCGGTGATCAGCCGGGCGGCGTGGCAGGCCCGTCGTTCCTGGTGGGAGCGGGTGCTGGCGGCGGACCGACGCAGTGACTGAGCCCGGCGAGGGCCTGGAGGAGCGAGGGGCAACGCCCCCTCCAGGCCCGACTCGAGGCTCTAGAAGAACCCGAGTTTCTTAGGGCTGTAGGAACAAAGAATGTTCTTGGTCTGCTGGTAGTGCTCCAGCATCATCTTGTGGTTCTCCCGGCCGATGCCCGACTGCTTGTAGCCGCCGAAGGCGGCGTGCGCCGGGTATGCGTGGTAGCAGTTCGTCCACACGCGTCCCGCCTGGATCGCGCGGCCCGCGCGGTACGCGGTGTTCATGTCGCGGGTCCACACCCCGGCGCCGAGGCCGTACAGGGTGTCGTTGGCGGTCTTGACGGCGTCGTCGAGGTCGTCGAAGGACGTCACCGACACCACCGGGCCGAAGATCTCCTCCTGGAAGATCCGCATGCGGTTGTGGCCCTCGAAGATCGTCGGCTGGACGTAGTAGCCGCCCTTCAACTCGCCGTCGTGCTCGATCCGCTCACCACCGGTGAGTACCTTCGCGCCCTCCTGGCGGCCGATGTCCAGGTAGGAGAGGATCTTCTCCAACTGGTCGTTGGAGGCCTGGGCGCCGATCATCGTGTCGGTGTCCAGGGGGTGACCGGGCTTGATCAACTCGGTGCGCGCGACGGCCGCCTCCATGAACTCGGCGTAGACGCCCCGCTGGACGAGCGCGCGGGACGGACAGGTGCAGACCTCCCCCTGGTTGAGCGCGAACATGGTGAAGCCCTCGAGCGCCTTGTCGCGGAAGTCGTCGTCCCGCGCCCAGACGTCCTCGAAGAAGATGTTCGGCGACTTGCCGCCCAGCTCCAGCGTGACCGGTTTGATGTTCTCCGAGGCGTACTGCATGATCAGCCGCCCGGTGGTGGTCTCGCCGGTGAACGCCACCTTCGCCACCCGGGGGCTCGACGCGAGCGGTTTGCCCGCCTCCACTCCGAAGCCGTTGACGACGTTCAGGACCCCGGGCGGCAGCAGGTCCGCCACCAGGCTCAGCCAGTAGTGGATCGAGGCCGGGGTCTGCTCCGCGGGCTTCAGGACCACGGCGTTGCCGGCGGCGAGGGCGGGCGCGAGCTTCCAGGTGGCCATCAGGATCGGGAAGTTCCACGGGATGATCTGGGCGACGACCCCCAGCGGCTCGTGGAAGTGGTACGCCACGGTGTCGTCGTCGATCTCGCCGAGTGAGCCCTCCTGGGCGCGCACCGCGCCCGCGAAGTAGCGGAAGTGGTCGATGGCGAGGGGGATGTCGGCCGCCAGAGTCTCGCGCACCGGCTTGCCGTGCTCCCAGCTCTCCGCGACCGCCAGGCGCTCCAGGTTCGCCTCCATGCGGTCGGCGATCTTCAGGAGGATGTCGGAACGCTCGGTCACCGAGGTACGGCCCCAGCCCGGAGCGGCCTCGTGCGCGGCGTCGAGCGCCCGTTCCACGTCGTCGGCCGTGCCGCGCGCGATCTCGGTGAACGGCAGGCCGTTCACCGGGGACGGGTTCTCGAAGTACTGCCCGCGCGCCGGTGGCACGTACTCGCCGCCGATGAAGTGGTCGTAGCGCGACTCATAGGAGACGATCGCGCCCTCGGTGCCGGGCGCCGCGTAACGGGTCATCCTGTCTGCCTCCCTCATCGAGCGCTGTCCGCCGTTGGACAGCTCTGCGCGCGAGGCTAGGAAGCGGGACGTTGCAGACACGTTGCGCGCGTCGCGGGCGGCGCCCGGTCTCCCGGCCCGCCGCTCGGCGGGGGGGGGGTGCTCACCACGGGTTGGGCGCGGCCAGCTCGGACTCCAGCGCCGCGAGCCGGGAGCTCGTGGCCGCCGTGGGCCGCACCGCGGCGAGCGCACGCCACACGTCGAGATCGTCCTCCCCCCAGGGTGCGTGAGCCCAGTCGGCCAGCAGGTCGGGGTCACCGCAGGCGATCAGCGCCGCGCGCAGACCGTCGGCGAGCCGGCGCCTGAGCCGTCCGACCGCCGGAGCCTGGGAACCGGGCAGCAGCGGACCCGCGTACGCCGCCGCGGCCGCCGTGACCGCACCGGCCCGCAGCCGGCGTTCGACGACGGAGGTGTCGGACTCGACGGGCATCGTGAGCCGGTACGGCCGGGAAGCCAGTCGGCCGGGTCCCAGGATGCCCCGCAGCCGGGCCAGCTCGGCCCTCAGCGTCACCGGCGGTACCGTCTCGTCCTCGTACAGAGCGCACAGCAACTCGTCGCCCGTCAGACCCTCCGGATGGTGGGCCAGCAGCACGACGATCTCGCTGTGCCGCCGGCTCAGCCGGACCCTGCGACCGTCCGCGCTCAGCAGAGCCTCGTCGCGGCCCAGCGCGGTCAGCTCGGCCGCCTCCGACGCGGACCGCTCCGGAGTGAGCAGCGCCAGCTGGGACTCCGTGGCACGCGCCACCGCCTGTACGAAACCCAGACTGTGCGGATGCGCCAGACCGTCCCCGCCGGTGATGTCCACGGCGCCGAGCACCCGACCGGTGCGGGGATCGTGCACCGGAGCGGCTGCGCAGGTCCAGGGCTGTACCCGGCGTATGAAGTGCTCGGCCGCGAACACCTGCACCGGACGGCCGACGGCCACGGCCGTGCCCGGCGCGTTCGTCCCGACGGCCGACTCCGACCAGCGGGCCCCGGGCACGAAGTTCATCCGTCCCGCCCGGCGCCGGGTGGCAGGGTGTCCCTCGACCCACAGCAGTCTGCCGTGCGCGTCGCACACCGCGAGCAGGTGCTCGCCGTCGGCGGCGAACGTGCCCAGCAACTCGCGGACCAGCGGCATCACCCGCGACAGCGGGTGTTCGGCCCGGTAGGCGCCGAGGTCGCCGTCCATCAGCTCCACGCTCGCGGTACCGTCCGGGCCGACACCCGCCCGGACCGACCGCCGCCACGAATCCGCGACCACGGCCCGCACGGGCCGCCGCACCGTTCCCGCTTCGGTGAAGGTCTCGTGGGCCCGGCGCAGTGCCCGCGCGCGCTCGACGGGGTCGGCACCCGGTTCCAGAGCCAGCCATGCGTCAGTCAACTCGGCCTCCCCGGATGGTGTTGCGGTGTGGGACATCGTGACTCCGCGGATACGCGCGGACAACCACTTCGACCGGCCGGGCACCCGAATGTGGCGTTCCGAGTGGACCGGAGAGGGGGCCGGGCGACGGCCGGGCGCGGCCGGGCGAGGCCGGACGACGACCGGACCAGGAGGTCAGGCGAAGTTGACCAGTCTGATGTATCGGGTCCAGTCCCAGAACGGCCCCGGGTCCGTGTGGTCGCTGCCCGGAACCTCGTGGTGCGCGATGATGTGCGTGCGGTCCTTCGGGATGCCGTAGGCGGTGCAGATCGCCGCGGTGAGCCGGGCCGACTGCTCGTACATGGCGTTGGTGAAGTACTCGGGCCGGTCGACCCATCCCTCGTGTTCGATCCCGATGCTGCGGGTGTTGTAGTCCCAGTTGCCCGCGTGCCAGGCGATGTCCGTCTCGCGGACACACTGCGCCACGTGCCCGTCGGAGGACCGGACGACGTAGTGTGCGGACACCTGCTTCTCGGGGTCGCGGAAGATGGACAGCGTGTCCGCGTACGTCTCCTGCGTGACGTGGACGACCACGAAGTCGACGGGGTAGGCCGTGGGCCGGCTCGACCGGCTGTAGTTCGACGTGCTCGCCGGGAGCCACTCGGCGGAGGGGTAGTCGACGGCACGGACCTGCGCGGCGGCCCGTGTACCGGAGAGCAGGGTGTAGGGGACGGTGGCCAGCGCGGCGCCCTTCAGGAGCCGCCGCCTGGTCGGAACGGGTGCTGTCCTCTCCCTTTCCATGGGATTGCCCTTTCGTCGGTGGGCCCTCGGCCCGGTGGGGGGTGAGTGCTCAGCCGTTCGGTATGACGGAGCGACATGTCAGAGCGCACGACAGAGCGAAATGACGCGGAGCGGAATGCCGACGCGGACGTCCGACCGCCCCGTGGGCGAGGTGCGTCCGCGTGAATCACCGTACGGGGAGCGGGGGTTGCGCAGTAGAGCGCCGCGCCGTTCCGTGGACAGCCACCGCCTTGTGGACACCGCGCTCACTCGATCGAGTGAACGCGAGCGATGGTTCGGATTGTCGGTGACCCCCGAAGGGCGAGTGTCAGGCCCGCTCCGCCACCGCGCCCGGGTCGTCCAGGACCGCCCGGACCACGGAGTGCGCGGCTCCGAGCAGCGGCCCCTGCGGACCCAGCTCGGACACCGCGACCGGGCAGGCGGGACCCGCCGTGCGCCGGGCCAGTTCGTCCCGCAGCGACGGCAGCAGCCAGGGCGCGAGTCCGGCGAGGGCGCCGCCCAGCACCACGCCCTCGGGGTCCAGCAGGTTCACCGCACCGGTCAGGGCGATGCCGAGCGCCGTGCCCGCCTCGCGCAGGGCACGCCGTACGTCCTCGTCACCCTCCGCGGCCCGGCCGGCGAGCAGGCCGACACGGTCCTCCCCCGGCTCCACGCCCGCCGCGCGCAGGACCGCCTTCTCACCGGCGTACTGTTCCAGGCACCCGCGCCCACCGCAGGCGCACCGGGGCCCGTCGGGATGGACCGGCACATGCCCCAGCTCACCGGCGAACCCGCGGGTACCGCGCAGCAGCCTGCCGTCGAACACCACGGCCGCACCGATGCCGATCTCGGCCGAGACGTGCAGGAAGTCCCGGGGAGTGCCGTCGCCGAGCCAGAGTTCGGCGAGCGCGCCGAAATTGGCCTCGTTGTCCACGGTCGGCGGCAGATCCGCCGGCAGCAGGGCGCCGAGGTCTGCGTCGTGCCAGTCCAGGTTCGGTGCGCGGACGACGGTCCGGCCGTCCCGGGCCACCAGACCGGGCACGGCCACCGCGAGGCCGGCCGGCCACAGTCCCTCGGTCTCCGCCTGAGAGACGACCTGACGCACCAGGCCGGTGAGCTGCTCCAGTACCGGCTCCGGCGAACGGCCCCGGTTGCTGCCGTACCGCACCGCACGCGCGCGTACGCGGCCGCGGAGGTCCACGGCACAGACCGCGAGATGGTCGACGCCGACCTCCGCCCCGATGCCGGCCGGGCCCTGCCCGCTGACGGCGAGTGCGGAGCCGGGACGGCCCACGCGGCCTGGGCGTTCGGGACCCAGCTCCTCCAGCAGGCCCGAGCGGATGAGCTCGTCCACGAGTGTCGACACCGCGGCCCGCGTCAGCCCGATCCGCGAGGCCACGGCGGCCCGGGACAGTGGGCCCTCGGCGCTGACGGTGTGCATCACCCGCGACAGGTTGCGGCGGCGCATCCCCTGCTGGGTGTCCGGCAGCGCGCGCCCGGGGCGGGCCGGCTGGGCTTCGTGCGGCGGTGCGCTCATGCCTCCGTCAGTCCTTGGTCTCTCGTCGCTCGGTCCGGTCCGGTCCGGTCCCGGCCGGCCGCCACGGGGCGCGGTCGGGCCACGTGCGGGTCGTCCGAAGCCGGAGACGACGGGAGATGCCTGAGATGCCCCTCGTCACGTCCCGGTCTGCTGGGCGACCCGTCCGCGGCGGTTCCGCGGGGCGCGGAGGGCGGAGGGTCCGCCGGTGGCCCGCCCGTGCGGGCGCGCCCTCAGCGGGAGGCCGCGTCCCGTTCCAGCAGCGGTGCCGCGTCGGAGAGTACCCCGGTGATCCGGTTCAGCGTCGCCTCGTCCCGTTCCACGGCGTCGAGTACCGGCCCGGCGGCCGTGTTCCAGCGTCGGGCGACCGCTGCCGCGTCCTCGCCGGTCAGCAGACCGGCCGCCTGCGCCGCGGCACCGAGCGCGACCAGCTCCCTGGCGTCCGGGATCTGGACCGGGCGCCCGGACAGCCGCCGTACCGTCTGCTGCCAGGCCGTCCCCCGGGCACCGCCGCCGATCAGCAGCAGGGGCGCGGACGGGTCCGCGTCGGCGTCGAGGACGAGGTCGAGCGCGCCGAGCAGCGAGTGGACGGCGCCGTCGTACGCGGCCTGGAGCAGCTGTCCGGCGGTCGTGTCGTGGCGCAGCCCGTGCAGGAGGCCGGAGGAGTGCGGGAGGTTCGGTGTGCGCTCGCCGTCGAGGAAGGGCAGCAGGGTGACGTCGGTGCCCGGCTCGACGGCTTCCCGGTCCAGGCCCAGCAGGGACGCGACGCGGTCCACGGCGAGCGTGCAGTTGAGGGTGCAGGCCAGCGGCAGCCAGTCGCCGCGCGCGTCGGCGAAGCCCGCCACGGTGCCCGTCGGGTCGGCGGGCCGGCGCTGCGACACGGCGTAGGCCGTGCCCGAGGTGCCGAGGCTCATCACCGGGACGCCGGGGCGCAGTCCGAGACCCAGCGCGGCGGCCGCGTTGTCGCCGGTGCCGGCGGCGACCAGAGTGCCCTTGGAGAACGGCAGGCCGTGGCCGTCGCGTACGGTGCCGGCCACCTCACCTGGCCGGACCACCCGGGGCAGCAAGGCCGGATCGAGCGCCACGCGCGCGAGGATCTCCTCGTCGTAGGCCTCCGTGCCCGACGCCCACCAGCCGGTGCCGGACACGTCGCCGCGGTCGGTGGTCCCCTCGCCGGTGAGGCGCTCGGTGAGGTAGTCGTGGGGGAGCCGAACGGCCTTCACCGCGCGGGCCGCCTCCGGCTCGTGCTCGGTCAGCCAGGCCCACTTGGTGACCGTGAAGGAGGCGCTGGGCACGCTCCCCGTGCGCTCCGCCCAGGCCTTGGCCCCGCCCAGCTCGTCGATCAGCCGGCGGGCCTGCGGAGCTGAGCGCACGTCGTTCCAGAGCAGGGCGGGGCGCACCGGCTCGCCCCGGGCGTCCAGCGTGACCAGACCGTGCTGCTGCCCGCCGACGGACACCGCGGCGGCCTCGCGGGCGGCCTCGCCGCACTGGCTCAGGGCCTCGCCCAGCGCGTCCCACCACTGGCGGGGATCGCTCTCGCGGCCGGTCCCGGAGGACACGGTGTGGGGCGCCTGGCCGCTCGCGACGACCCGGCCGGTGGCCGCGTCGACGACCAGCGCCTTGGTGGACTGGGTGGACGTGTCCACGCCGACGACGAGCGGACCCTCGGCTGCTGACATCGGGCTTCTCCCTCTTCCGCGGGTCCCGCGACCCGGTCTTCACTCCTTCGGGGACACCTTGTCCCTTCCCAGGACCGTGTGTGCATACTAATTTGTAAAGCGCCATGACGAAATAGTCGGCAGCGATTGATCGGCAGCGAGTGAGGAGCCGCGGAATGAACTACCAGCCCACTCCCGAGGACAGGTTCACGTTCGGTTTGTGGACGGTCGGCTGGCAGGGCCGTGACCCGTTCGGTGACGCCACCAGGCAGGCCCTGGACCCCGCCGAGTCGGTACGGCGTCTGTCCGAGCTGGGTGCGTACGGCGTCACGTTCCACGACGACGACCTGATCCCCTTCGGGTCGAGCGACACGGAGCGGGAGTCGCACATCAAGCGGTTCCGGCAGGCGCTGGACGCGACCGGCATGAAGGTGCCGATGGCGACGACGAACCTGTTCACGCACCCGGTGTTCAAAGACGGCGCCTTCACGGCGAACGACCGGGACGTGCGGCGGTACGCGCTGCGCAAGACGATCCGCAACATCGACCTCGCGGTCGAGCTGGGCGCGAGCGTCTACGTGGCCTGGGGCGGCCGGGAGGGTGCGGAGTCCGGCGCGGCCAAGGACGTGCGGGACGCGCTCGACCGGATGAAGGAGGCCTTCGACCTGCTGGGCGAGTACGTCACCGAGCAGGGCTACGACCTGAAGTTCGCGATCGAGCCGAAGCCCAACGAGCCGCGCGGTGACATCCTGCTCCCGACGGTCGGCCACGCCCTCGCCTTCATCGAGCGCCTCGAGCGGCCGGAGCTGTACGGCGTGAACCCGGAGGTCGGCCACGAGCAGATGGCCGGCCTGAACTTCCCCCACGGCATCGCCCAGGCGCTGTGGGCGGGCAAGCTCTTCCACATCGACCTCAACGGCCAGTCGGGCATCAAGTACGACCAGGACCTGAGGTTCGGCGCGGGCGACCTGCGGGCCGCGTTCTGGCTCGTCGACCTGCTGGAGCGGGCCGGGTACGCGGGTCCGCGGCACTTCGACTTCAAGCCGCCGCGGACCGAGGACTTCGACGGCGTGTGGGCGTCGGCCGCCGGCTGCATGCGCAACTACCTGATCCTCAAGGACCGGGCGGCGGCATTCCGCGCCGACCCGCAGGTGCAGGAGGCGCTGGCCGCGGCCCGGCTGGACGAACTGGCCCGCCCGACCGCCGAGGACGGTCTCGCCGCCCTGCTGGCCGACCGGAGCGCCTACGACACCTTCGACGTGGACGCGGCCGCCGCGCGAGGCATGGCGTTCGAGCACCTCGACCAGCTCGCCATGGACCACCTCCTCGGCGCCCGCTGACCGGTCCGGCACCCGTGAGAATGTCCGGCCCCGTCCTTCGCGGACGGGGCCGGATCTCGTGCGGGGCGTCACCCGGCAGGACGGGCGAGGGCCGTCAGGGCTCGCCGTCGGTCGCGAGGGCCGCCGAGGCCAGCGCCGTCGCCGGGTCCTGGCTCGGTCCGCCCACGGGGACCCATCGGCCGTGCTCCCTGCGGTACGGCCACCAACGCCCCCGGCGGTCCAGGCGGAGCTGGTGAGGCGCGCCGACGACGGTCCACCGGTTGGCCCGAGCCAGCAGCGAGGGCCGCTCGTCCTCCTCCCAGGCCGACTCCAGTGCCGCACGCGCGCGTGCGAGCGTGTCGCCCTCCACCGCCCATTCCTCCTCGAGCACGGACAGGGCGGCTCCGCCTCCGAGTCGCCATGCGCGTACGGCCGCGGCCAGTGCCTCCCGCGTGCGCCCCGAACCGACGCCGAGGCGGTCCAGCACGTCCGGTCCCGGATCCCCCGCGGCCAGGCGCACCGCGTCCTGTGCCGGGGTCGGCTCCGGGGCCACTGCGTGCCCTTGGTGCCCGCCGCGCAGGGCCTCGACGAGCAGGCGGTGGGCCTCCGCCGCCGTCCGCGAGGCCAGAAAGGACAGGCCGGAAGGGTCGACGCCCGGCGGAGGCGCCGCCTCGGTGTCCAGGGACGGCGGCACGCCCGGGCCCTCCCCGAGGCCGGGCGGCGCGGGCAACGGGGGCAGCACCAGGCCCGCCGCGTACGCCTCAGCGGCGTCCACACCCTCCGGCCGGAACGCGGCGTCCTCCGTGGGCGCGGAGCCGTGTGCCTGGAGAGCGTCGAGTACGGCACCCTCCGCGCGTCCCCGCATCAACAACAAAACGAAGGGGTCCTGGTCCAGCAGCCTCGCGACCTGGTAGCAGAGCGCGGCGGTGTGCCCGCAGTGGTCCCAGGCGCCGCAGTCGCACTCCGGTTCCAGGTCGCCCATGCCCGGCAGCAGGTCGATGCCGGCGGCCGCCGCGTCCTCCACGAGGTGCGGTGGCATGTCGCGGTCCAGCAGTGCCGCGACATGCCCAGACCGCTCGGTCGCCATGTCCGCAAAGCGGTCCCACTGCGCGTCGGAGAGCTGCTCCAGCAGCACGTCGGCCCGGTGCGCCGTACGGTCCCGGTCCTGCACGACCGCGGTGATGCGCCCCGGCCGCACCGACACCGCCCCGACCGCTCCCGCGCGCGCCAGCCGGCGCCCCGTCTTCACCTGCGCCGTGTCCATCGCCGCGTCCTCCAGCGCCTTCAGCCAGGCGCGGCCCCACCAGGTCTGCGCGAAGCCCCGTCCCTGTGCGGGCGGCAGCGCGACGAACGTCCGTTCCGCCTGGTCGTCGTACCGGGTCATCGCGTACCCCCTCGCAGCTCGACCAGGTCGGCCAGTTCCGCGTCCGTCAGTTCCGTGAGCGCCGCCTCGCCCGAGCCCAGAACGGCGTCGGCGAGTTCCCTCTTGCGGTTCAGGAGAGCGGCGATGCGGTCTTCGATGGTCCCCTCGGCGATCAGCCGGTGCACCTGCACGGGACGGGTCTGGCCGATCCGGTAGGCACGGTCGGTGGCCTGTGCCTCGACGGCCGGGTTCCACCAGCGGTCGTAGTGCACGACGTGCTCCGCGCGCGTGAGGTTCAGTCCGGTGCCCGCGGCCTTCAGGGACAACAGGAAGACCGGGGCATCGCCGTCCTGGAAGCGTCGCACCAGCGACTCCCGTGCGGTGACGGACGTGCCGCCGTGCAGGAACAGCGACGGCACGCCTCGCGCGGCCAGGTGCTGCTCCAGGAGCCGCGCCATCTGCACGTACTGCGTGAAGACCAGCACGCTCGCCTGCTCGCTGAGGATCGTGTCGAGCAACTCGTCCAGCAGTTCCAGCTTCCCCGAGCGGCCGGTGATCTTCGGCCGGTCCTCTTTGAGGAACTGCGCCGGGTGGTTGCAGATCTGCTTGAGGTTCGTCAGCAGCTTCACGATCATGCCGCGCCGCGCCATGTGGTCGGCCCCGGCGATCTCCGCGAGCGCCTCGCGCACCACCGCCTCGTACAGGCCCGTCTGCTCCGTGGTCAGCGACACGGGATGGTCCGTCTCGGTCTTCGGTGGCAGTTCCGGTGCGATTCCCGGATCCGATTTGCGGCGCCGCAGCAAGAAGGGCCGTACGAGCCGGGCGAGTCGCTCCGCCGCCGCCGGGTCCTGTCCGTCCTCGACGGCCTGGGCGTAGTGCCGCCGGAAGCTGCCGAGCCGGCCCAGCAACCCGGGGGTGGTCCAGTCGAGAACGGCCCACAGCTCCGAGAGGTTGTTCTCCACCGGGGTGCCGGTGAGCGCCACGCGCGCGCGTGCGCCGATGGAGCGCAGTCGTCGCGCGGTCTCGGAGTACGGGTTCTTCACGTGCTGCGCCTCGTCCGCCACGACCATGCCCCACGACACGGCGGAGAGCCGCTCGGCGTCCAGGCGCATGGTGCCGTAGGTGGTCAGCACGAACTCGCCGTCAGCGAGGCCGTCGAGGTCGCGGCGAGGCCCGTGGAAGCGGCGCACGGGAGTGCCGGGTGCGAACCGCTCGATCTCCCGCTGCCAGTTGCCCATCAGGGAGGTCGGGCAGACCACCAGGGTGGGACCGGCGGCCTCCGCGTCCGACTGCCGGTGCAGATGCAGGGCGATCAGCGTGATGGTCTTTCCGAGCCCCATGTCGTCGGCGAGGCAGCAGCCGAGGCCCAACGACGTCATGCGGGCCAGCCAGTTGAGGCCCCGTCGCTGGTAGTCGCGCAGCGTGGCATCGAGGGCGGCCGGCTGCGCCACGGGCTCCTGCGTCTCGGGGTCGGCGAGGCGCTCCCGCACGGACGCCAGCCACCCCGTGGGCCGCACCTCCACGCGGTGTCCGTCGACCTCCGCCGAGCCAGTCAGGGCCGCGGCCAGGGCGTCGACCGGCGTGACCTTGTGATCCTGGCGGGCACGGGCGCGGTGGGCCTCCTCCGGATCGACGAGCACCCACTGGTCCCGCAGGCGTACGAGGGGGCGATTCGCCTCGGCGAGCAGGTCCAGCTCCTCGCGCGTGAGGGTCCTGTCGCCCAGGGCGAACGTCCAGTTGAAGGCGAGCAGCGCGTCCGCGGACAGGAACGACGGGCCGGCCTCGGGCCCAGCCGCACGCGACGCCCGGCTGCCGTCGGGCGGTCCCACCTCGGCGCGCTCGGTCAGGTCGCGGGCCAGCTCCCTCGGCCAGTGCACGTCGACTCCGGCGGCGGCGAGCGCCCGGGAGCCGGCTCCGAGCAGTTCGGTGATCTCTTCGTCGGTGAGCTCGACGGCGTCCGGTACGGTCGCCGAAAGCAGGGGCGTGAGCGAGGGCCAGGCCCGTGCCGCCCGGCGCAGGGCGAGCAGGGCGTCCATCCGCGTGCGCGTGCCGAACGCCTCTCCCACGGTGCCGCCCCACACCTGAGCGGTGTCGGCGACGAGCCCCGGATCGCTGACGCTGTGCACTTGTGGCACCGCTCGGAACGTCGGCCGGGCGTTCTGCGGACCCGCGGCCGACAGTCCCCGCACCTCGACACGCAGCGACAGCCGTACGCCCGTGTCGTGTCCCGCGGCGACGTCCAGGGCCCATCCGCGCAGCTCGGGCGAAGGCCGGGGCGCCCACGAGGCGTAGGCGGGTCCGGCCGTCAGGAGTTCGGCGGCGGGGGAACGGGGCAGCGTGTCCGCGACGGCGTCCAGGAAGGACCGCACCAGCGGTTCCGGGTCGGGCAGCCGCAGGGAACCGGCGCCGCCCACCGGGACCGCGTGCGCCTCGGGCGGCATGGCGGCGGCGAGATGCCGGACCCGCTCGGTCCCCTCGGCATCCAGTGGACCCACCCGCCAGGCGTCGTGTTCGGCCGCGGACAGGCCGGGCAGCAACAGCCCGCGCGCCACGAGGTGCAGGGCCTCGACGGCGACCGCTCCCCAGAACACCGACGCCCGGTGGCCGTTCGCGCGGGCACGCGCGCGTGTGAGCACGGGCAGGGCGGCCCGTACCGGGAGCAGCACGGCCGGCACGCTCACCGCCTCCACACCGTTGCCGTCGGGCAGTGCGACCGTCAGGCTTCCCGGGGCCCCCGTCGGTACGGTGCAGGGCGCTTCGCCGTCGGGGCGCCAGAACGCGACCGTGCCGGTGCGTGCCGGGTCGCCGGGCAGGAAGACGGCGCAGCAGTCGGCGAGTGCGGAGATCTCGGAGGGAGCGGGAGCAGTGTTCTGCGCAGCGATGACGTATTCCTCAAATTTGACTAGCCAGGGTGCGGCGGCCGAGTGTACACGGAGGTCGAGGCCGTGGGCTGCGGCTTGGGTATGGCATGGGTCACTATTCAGTGGGGGAGGTGTTCTGCCGATGCCTTCCCGGACTCAGTCGCCGACGGGCTCTCAGGGGCGCGTAGGGGTCGGTCCTCAGGGAGTTCTCAGGGTCGCGCCGCGGAACCGCCACGAGCGCGGGTCCGTTTTCAGGACAGAGAGCGGCAGTGGCCGCGAAGGAGGCGACATCATGTCGAAGAACGCCAAGGTCGCAGCAGGTGGCGTGGCGGCCGGACTCATCCTGCTGATCTGGCTGCCCTGGTGGGCCGCCCTGCTGATAGTTCTGGGAGTCCCGGCCGCCGCCTACCTCGCGCTCGACCCCTCACAGCGTCGCAGGCTGCGCCGTGTCTCCCGCAAGGAGATAGGCCGTTGAGGCGCTGACGCCCCGACGACCGGCTCCCGGCGGTGGGACGCCTCCCGTGTCCCTGGTCAGCTGGGCCGTACGGCCATTTTGTCGAGGGCCTCCAGGAGTCCGGGCAGTGACGGCCCCCGCCCCACCGGCAGGACCTCACCGGGTTCCTCGTCGAGCAGGATGAACGCGATGTCGTCGGTCCTGGCGACGAGCGACCAGCCGGGGCCGTCCGCACGCAGTGTCCGCGCGTCCCCCGGTGCGAACGACGACCGGACCCGGCCGAGCGGCGGTGGTGTGTCGACGTAGGCGCGGGCCTCCGCGAGGACCCGCCGGACACCGCCGTGCCGGGAGACCTTCGCGCCGGACCGTCCGTCCGTGGCCACGCTCTGGTCCGCGGTGTCGGCCGGTGCGCCCGCGCCGGTGCCCGCGTCGCCCTCTCCGCCGTCGCCGGGGGCACCCTCCATCGAACCGGCGCCGCCGCCCGGCGCCGAGAAGTCCGCGTCGTCGATCTGCTCCCGCCACTGTGCCCACTGCAGGGCGATCTCGTCGGCTCCCAGGCGGCGCTGCGGCGGTCCCCAGACGGTGGTGTCCGGCGGGCACAGCGCGGGCTGGTCGGTGACCTCGGGCCCCGGGTCGTGCGGCACGGGCACCCCGGGTGCTGCCACGGCGACCGCGAGGGGCCAGCCGGGCAGTGCCGTGACGACTGTTCGCTCGTCGGGCGACAGGTCGTACTCCATGCCGCAGTCCCAGGACGCCACGGCGACGGCCACCAGCGAGACGTCATCGATGACGACCGTCCACCGGGCGCCGTCACCGTCCTGGCCCAGCACCAGACCGTAGCCGTCGGCCAGCGGTGGGAGACCGAGCGCGGCGCACGCCTCCGGATAGTCGTCGCCCAGCACACTCGGAAACTTCGCCGGCGTCAGCAGTACCGCCGTGAGCACATAGAGCGCATCGTCCGCGGCGGCGACGGCGTCCTCGTCCGTCCCGGCCATCCCAGCCTCCCCATCGGTTCGTCCAATGGCGGGCACCCTAGTGCGCCCGAGAAGCCCTTGTCACGACTCCCAGACGCACCCGAGCTGCAGTTTTCCGGTTGGACGGGGGCGAATCGACCACCTGGCGCCGGGGCCGGGATCAGGTCGCCGGCAGTCCCAGGAGCGCGCGGGCCACGTCGCCCGGGGGCTCGTCCCGTTCCCGCGCGAGCGCGATCACGGCCCGGCAGGCCAGTTCGTTGACCCCGAACGACAGGGCCTCCGGCGACACGCGGCCCGCCGCCTCTTCGATCCGGTCCTGGTCGTCGGCCACGCACGCCGAGACGTACGCGGCCGCGGCCTCGAACAGGTTGTGCGAGCGGGGTCCGCCGCCCGCGTCCCCCTGCTTGCTCCGCTCCGTGCGCCGAGCGGTGCGGGATCTGTCCCAAGCCTCGCGGATCCTGCCGAACAAGCGGACCACTCTCCCCATTCGATCACTCTGGCTGACCGTACATATCCCGCTACTCAACGTAGAGTTGAAGTCCCGACGGCAGAAGGGGGCGGCCATGGCAGGGCGCTTCGAGCAATTGGCACGGATCCGGCGCATGGACCCCCACGAGGACGCCTCGGAGATCTATCGGCTGTGCTCGGCCTACGAGTTCCCCTGGGACTTCGCCCGCGCCCTGGAGCTGGCGCTCTACCGCACCTACGCCGTGCCCAGCATCGGCCGACTGCTCGCCGAGACCGCGGAGTTCACCCATCGGCCCCAGAAGCGGTACGACGACACGGCGCTGCTGCTCGACGCCGTGGTCGAGCACGGCTTCGACAGCCGGCAGGGCCGCACGGCCATCCGGCGCATCAACCAGATGCACCGCAGCTACGACATCACCAACGACGACATGCGGTACGTCCTGTGCACCTTCGTGGTGATCCCCAAACGCTGGATCGACGCCTACGGATGGCGCAGGATGTCGCGCCACGAGACCGTCGCCTCCGCCGTGCACTACCGCACGCTGGGGCGGCACATGGGCATCAAGGACATTCCCGGGTCCTACGAGGAATTCGAGGCCTGCCTCGACGCCTACGAACAGGCCCACTTCGCCTGGGACGAAGGCGCGCGCCGCGTCTCCGACGCCACACTCGACCTCATGGCCTCCTGGTATCCGCGCCCACTCGCACCGGTCCTGCGGGCCGGGACCCTCGCCCTGCTCGACGACCCCCTGCTGCGGGCGTTCGGCTACGCCCCGCCGAGCCCCGTCACCCGCGCGGTCGTGCGTCGCGCCGTCAGGCTGCGCGGGCGCGCGGTCCGCCTGCTGCCGCCGAGGCGCGCCCCGCACCATGCCCGTCAGAACCGGGAGATCAAGGGCTATCCGAACGGCTATCGGCTGGCCGATCTGGGCACTCGTCCGGCCCCCGGCCTCCGGGGCTGCCCGGTCCGTCACATCGACACGTCGGCCGCCGAGTGAAGCGATCGTCTCCCACCGCCGGCCGAGTTCCGAGGTGGCCCGCGTGACGATCAGTACGCCACGTCGGAAGAGGCCGTCCAACTCCCCGGCGCCCAGGTAGTCGCTCGCCGTCGTAGAAGAGGCTCGTCCCCGCCCACGGGCGGCCACGCCCGCGCGGGTCGGCGGACGTCGGCTCCATGGGCGGCGACGATGCGGCTGACGGATGCCCGCGCCCTGCAGCGTTCCACCGCAGGGCTCCGCCGCGGATCGGACGCGGTCGTGCGCACCCTCCTCGGGGAGCTCGCGGTGGAGCGTGCCTGTCTTCAGGGCGAACGCGGCGGCGCACCGCCGGGCGGGCCCCCCGGAAGCGGCGGGCGTGCGCCGGACGACCGTGCCGGGCGCTGGGCACAACGTCGTGCTCGACCGCCCGACGCGTTCACGGCGGCGGTCGCCGCGCGGGACCGACTCAGCCCGTGCGGGTCGCCACGGCCAGGAATCGATCGTCCTCGTCGACGTACGCCGTCATCGCCCATCCGGAACCGGCCAGCAGCGGCCGGAGGTTGGCCTCGGCACGAAGGTCGTCCGGCGTGAGCCGCCGCCCCTGCCGTGCCGCGAGCGCCGCCCGGCCGATCGGGTGGAACAGCGCCAGCACACCGCCGGGGCGCACTACGCGGGCCAGCTCCCGCAGGTTTCCGGCCGGATCAGGCAGGTGCGCGACGAGACCCGCCGCGAAGACCGCGTCGAGCGTCCGGGAGCGCAGGGGCAACGCGGCCACGTCGGTCAGCAGCAGGCGTCCGTCACGGTCCCTCCCGGCCCGTACGGCGGCCTCGAGCATGGCAGGCGTCAGATCGGCGCCGACAACCAGTCCCGACGGCCCCACGGCCGCACGCAACGGGGGCAGGGCGCGACCGGTGCCGCATCCGGCATCGAGCACCCGATCACCCTCGCGCAGCCCCAGACCGGCGACCGCGGCGGTGTAGGCCGGGCCGTCGTCCGGGAACCGGCGGTCCCAGTCGGCGGCCCGGGAGCCGAAGAATTCCTGGACGTGCGTGTGGTCGTCGCTCATGCTTCGCATGATCCCCCAAGAGCCCGCGAAGCACGCGGAGCACAGAGAGAGCCACGGCGCACATGTTCGAGCGTGACGCGATCGTTCCCCCTCCCCTCTGTGTCAGATAGCAACACCTTTCGAAATGCGCCCCCGTTGTGCGCCCCGTTCGGGACTAGCGTCCCGGGGCCATGGGACACCTGGACCACGCCGCTCTCGGCTGGCTGACCCCCGTGCTGTCGTACGCGATGGCCTGCACCGGCTCGGCCCTCGGGCTGCGCTGCACCGTGCGCGCCCTGGCCGCCACCGGGCGCTCGCGCCGCAACTGGCTCCTGACCGCGGCCTCGGCGATCGGTACGGGCATCTGGACGATGCACTTCGTCGCCATGCTCGGCTTCCGGGTCAGCGGCACGGACATCCGGTACGACGTACCGCTCACCCTCGTGAGTCTGCTCGTCGCGGTGCTCGTGGTCTGCGCTGGCGTCTTCGCCGTCGGCCACGGCCGCAACCGGGCGCCGGCGCTCCTGCTCGGCGGACTCACCACCGGGATCGGTGTCGCGAGCATGCACTATCTCGGCATGGCGGCCATGCGCCTGCACGGCGAGGTGAACTACGACCCGGTACGCGTCGGACTCTCGGTGCTCATCGCCGTCGCCGCCGCCACAGCCGCCCTGTGGGCGGCGCTCAACACCCGTTCGCCCCTCGCCGTCGCCGCCGCCTCGTTGATCATGGGGGCGGCGGTGAGCAGCATGCACTACACCGGCATGTTCGCCGTGAGCGTGCGCGTCACGCCCTCCGGCGAGGCGCTGCCCGGGGCCACGGCGATGCAGTTCATCTTCCCCCTCGCCGTCGGCCTCGGGTCCTACCTCTTCTTGACGTCCGCCTTCGTCGCGCTGTCGCCGCCGGCCCGGGAACGCGAGGCGTCCGCCTCGGCCCGGCAGCAACCCGCCGGGAGCACCGCTCCATAACCGCGGACCGGGCGTCAGGCCCCGGCGACCACGCACCGCACACCGCCCCGAGCGAGGAGGCCATGCGTCCACCCCGAACCACCCCCGCCCACCCCACGTCCGAAGCAGGCGCCGAGACCTCGGCCCGGCCGTCCGCGCGCGGCCGTCGTGCGCACGCCGGACCACCCGCCGACGAGGGCCCGGCGGAGCCCGCGGGCGAGGCACCCGACTCACCCGCCACGCACGCGTGGCGCGGGCGCATGCAGCCCCGCACCGTGCGCGCCCGGATCATCTGCCTCCTGATGGTGCCCGTCGTCTCCCTGCTGGCCCTGTGGGCGTACGCGACCGTCACCACCGCCCAGGACATCTCCCGGCTGCGGCAGGTCCAGCGTGTGGACGCCCGGGTCCGGGCCCCCGTCAGTACCGCCGTCGCCGCCCTGCAGGCCGAGCGGCTCGCGGCCGTGCGCCACGCCACCGACCCGTCGTCGGTGCCGGGTGCCGACTTCCGGGAACTGATCGCGCGCACCGACCGCGCGGTGGGACAGCTGCGGCTCGGCGATCGTCACACCGTGGCGGACAGTGAGGAACTGCCTTCCGCAGTGGCCCGGCGGCTCGAGGCGTTCGTCACCGGCGCCGAACGGCTGGGGTCGCTGCGTACCGCCGTCCTGGACCACCGGGCGGACTGGGAGGAGACCTATCGCCGCTACACGGCGGCCGTCTCTGCCGCCTTTCACGTGGGGGGCGCGCTGAGCGGGGTCCAGGACGCCGATCCGGGATCCGACGCGCGCGTGCTGGTCGAGTTCGCCCGCGCGGGCGAGGCACTGGCCCAGGAGGACGCCCTGCTGGGGGGTGTCCGCCCGGCCGACGGACTCGCCGGTGAGCGGCTGCGCCTGTTCACCGGCGCCGTTGCCACACGCCGGACGCTGACCGAGTCCGCCGTCGTCGATCTGGGCGGCTCCGAGCGCGCATCCTGGCGGGAGCTGGCCGGCAGCGGCGCCTACCTGACCGTGGGCGCGACGGAGGACCGACTGCTCGACAGCGGATCGCCGCAACGGCCGGCCGAGGCCACCACATCCCGGGCGGCCTGGGACGTGGCCCACGCGCGCGTGCGCGACGGCATGCGGGCCATCGAGCGGGACGCCGGACGTTCGGTCGCCGACCGCGCCGACCCGTTCACCCGCGGGGTGCTCACTCCGGCCGGGGCCGCGGTCCTGTTCGGACTCCTCGCCGTCGCCGCGTCGCTCGTCGTCTCCGTCCGCATCGGCCGCGGTCTGGTGGTCGAGCTGGTGAGCCTGCGCAACAGCGCCCTGGAGATAGCCCGGCGCAAGCTCCCCGAGGCGATGCGCAGGCTGCGCGCGGGCGACGAGATCGACATCCGGCACGAGGCACCGCCGCGGCCTCCCGCCGACGACGAGGCCGGTCAGGTCGCCGAGGCCCTGGGCACCGTGCACCGGGCCGCCCTGCGCGCCGCGGTGGAACGTGCCGAACTCGCCGGCGGCATCGCCGGGGTCTTCGTCAACCTCGCCCGCCGCAGCCAGATCCTCGTCCACCGCCAGCTGAGCCTCCTGGACACCATGGAACGCCGTTCCGACGACCCGAACGAACTCAGCGACCTCTTCCGGCTCGACCACCTCACCACCCGCATGCGGCGCCACGCCGAAAGCCTGATCATCCTCTCCGGTGCGGCACCCGGACGGGCCTGGCGCATGCCGGTCTCCCTGACCGACGTCGTCCGTGCCGCCGTCTCCGAAGTCGAGGACTACGCGCGCGTGGAGGTACGGCAGCTCCCCGAAGCGTCCGTCCAGGGCGCGGCCGTCGCCGATGTCACCCATCTCCTGGCCGAGATCATCGAGAACGCGGCCCAGTTCTCACCGCCCCACACACGCGTACGGGTCACCGGTGAACCGGTCGGCAACGGCTACGCGCTCGAGGTCGAGGACCGGGGCCTCGGCATGGGCAGGGATGCCCTCGCCGAGGCCAACCACCGCATCGCGCGGTCGGAGACGCTCGACCTGTTCGACAGCGACCGGCTCGGTCTGTTCGTCGTCAGCCGGCTCGCCGCCCGGCAGGACACCAAGGTGCACCTCAAGACCTCCCCCTACGGGGGCACCACCGCGGTCGTCCTCCTGCCCACGGCACTCCTGCACAGCGAAACGGCCCCGTCTCCTGCCCGGGCCGCCCACGAGGCGGCCCGATCCGAGGAGCACCCGCACGCGCGCGTGCCCGGCGCCGGGCAGCAGGAAACCGTGTCAGCGCCGACCGCCCGGCCGGCGCTGACATCCGCCGTACCGGCGGCGACGCGCACCACCACATCGGGCCGGTCTGCCGGAGCGCCCGCGCTGCGACTGCACCGGTCCTTTGACCTTCCCGATCCCGCCGAAGCCCCCGCGCAGAGCGACGTCCCCCGCCCGCAGCAGCCGGCGGGGGAGCCCGACGACCTTCCCCGCCGGGTACGGCAGGCGAGCCTCGCCCCCCAACTGCGCGACGGCAGCCCTGAGCCGGCCCGACCCGACCCGGTGCACGACGACGAGCAGCGCACCCCCGCGGCCGTACGGGACCGCATGACCGCCTACCGCGACGGCTGGTCGCGCGGCGGTGGCCGTCGCCCCGGCCACTCCGCACCGCCAACACCGCAGAGCGGCGACAGCACCGAAGGAGACCCCGCATGATCCAGAATCCCGGCACCGGGACCGCCCGGCGGGCCCGCGAACTCGACTGGCTCCTGGACGACCTCGTCGGACGCGTACACGAGGTGCGGCACGTCGTGGTGCTGTCGAACGACGGTCTCGCCGTGGGCGCCTCGCACGGACTCGCCCGCGAGGACGGCGAACACCTCGCCGCCGTCGCCTCCGGCTTCCACAGCCTGGCCAAGGGGGCGGGCCGGCACTTCGGCGCCGGGGGAGTGCACCGGACGATGGTCGAGATGGACGACGGCTACCTGTTCGTGGCCGCGGCCGGAGACGGTTCCTGCCTCGCCGTCCTCACCACCGTGACCGCGGACATCGGTCTCGTGGCCTATGAGATGGCACGGCTGGTGCGACGCGTCGGCGAGCATCTCCACACCGCGCCACGTGCAGCCGCGCGACCACCCTTCGGCACATGACCCGGAAGGGCCCCGAGGATGACCGACGACATCACGGGCGGCGACCGGGAAGGGCCGGGCAGCCAGTGGTACGACAACGAGGCCGGGCCCCTCGTCCGCCCCTACGCGATGACCGGCGGCCGCACCCGGCCGGGCCCCGCGGGAGCGCGGTTCGACCTGATCGCCCTCGTCACGCGCGCAGTCGGCGCCCCGGACGCCGACGACACCGTGCTCGGACCGGAACACCGCACGCTGATCGACCTGTGCCGCACGGAGACCCAGTCGGTGGCCGAACTCGCCGCCGACGCCGACCTGCCCGTGGGCGTCGTCAGAGTGCTCCTCGGCGACCTGGCGGAACTGGGGTGCGTGACCGTCAGCCGTCCGGTGCCACCGGCGCAGTTGCCGGACGAACGGATACTGCGCGAAGTGATCGACGGACTGCGCGCTCTGTAGAGAAGGCCGGACGAACGACCGCGACCGGCACGCACGTGCACGACCACCCGCACCGAGAGAAGTGATCCATGCTCTCCGAACGCTCCGAACGCTCCGAACGCTCCGACGACACGGACGGCGACACGACCGCGCTGGCGTTGAAGATCCTGGTCGCCGGAGGTTTCGGCGTGGGCAAGACCACCCTGGTGGGCGCGGTCAGCGAGATCAGACCACTGCGCACCGAGGAACTGCTCAGCGAGGCCGGACGGCTGGTGGACGACACCGACGGCATCGACCGGAAGGTCACCACGACCGTCGCCATGGACTTCGGACGCATCACCATCCGGTCCGGACTCTCCCTCTACCTCTTCGGTACACCCGGTCAGGACCGGTTCTGGTTCCTCTGGGACGAACTGGCGCAGGGGGCGCTCGGCGCCGTAGTCCTCGCGGACACCCGGCGCCTGGCGGACTGCTTCCCGGCGGTGGACTACTTCGAACACCGGCACATCCCGTTCGTGGTGGCCGTGAACTGCTTCACGGGAGCACGCCGCCACGACGAGTACAGCGTCCTGCGCGCCCTCGACCTCGATCCGGGGACACCGGTAGTGCTGTGTGACGCCCGGGACCGCGACTCGGGGAAGGAAGTGCTGATCCGGCTCGTCGAGTACGCCGGGCGGATGCACACCGCCCGGCTCCTCGACTCCGTCCGCTGACCGGACCGGCCCCCGGGGAAGGGGGCTCTCAGTCAGCGACCGACTTCTGGGCCAGGACCTTGTCCACGGTCACCCGGACCAGCAGTTCCCCCGGGACACCGTTGCGTGCCCCGAACTCCTCGGCGCGCTCCTCACCCATGTACCGGGCGCCGATGCGCCCGGCCCAGTGCCGCAGTTCGCCGAGGTCCTCCGAGATGCGCGCACGTCCCTGCAGCACCACGAAGTGGAAGGGCGGCCGGTCGTCGTCCACGCACAGGGCGATGCGGCCGTCACGGAGCAGATTGCGCCCCTTCACGGTGTCCTTGCCGGTGTTGAACACCAGATCGTCCCCGTCCAGCAGGAACCAGATGGGCGCGATGTGCGGGCTGCCGTCGGCCCGGACGGTCGAGAGTTTTCCGGTGCGGGTGCCGTCCGAGACGAACGCCCGCCATTCCTCATCGGTCATCTTCTGTGCCATGCCCCCATCCTCCTTGCCCGGAGCACGGGCGTGGTGAAGGCTGGCGGACGGATCCCCCGGCCAGGGGGAGGCAAGGTGTACGGGGAGACACGGGGAGATCGGATCATGGTGCAGAACCAGGGACTGGGCTGGCTGCTGGACGACCTGACCGCACGCGTCGAACACGTGCGGCACGCGTTGGTCCTGTCCAACGACGGATTGGTGACCGGGGCGAGTACGGGCCTGCGACGCGAGGACGCCGAGCACCTCGCCGCCGTGTCGTCCGGACTGCACAGCCTGGCCAAGGGCTCGGGCCGTCACTTCGGCGCCGGCCAGGTACAGCAGACGATGGTCGAGTTCGACGACGCCGTCCTGTTCGTCACCGCGGCGGGTTCGGGCAGTTGCCTGTGCGTGCTCAGTGGGGCGGAGGCCGACATCGGGCAGATCGCCTACGAGATGACGCTGCTCGTGAACCGGGTGGGTGAGCACCTCGACGTCGATGCGCGGCAGCCGGGACGAATATCGCCCACCGAGCCCTGACCTGCGCTTTCGGTGTCCCTGGCAGTCGGTCGCAGAGTTATCCACAGGCTCGCCACGGATGCCGCGGTCGCGGCTACGGTTTTCGTGTCGGTGGGCGCGGACGGCGCCGGCCACACACTCCACGGGGGAGACGAACCATGTCCGGCAACACCATCACGCACGACGTCGCAGCGGCCGGCGAGCGGACCGGGACCACCCGGGGCGCCTCGGTCACCCACCACCGCGCGGCGCGAGAGCTGGGCCTGAGGCGCAGCGAGTTCGACCTCGCCGTGCACCTCGGCAGGGTCCGCACGGTAGGCGACGACGCAGGAGGCGGGCGGCGCGTCCCCCGCGACGAGATCGACCGTGTCCGGGCGGCGGACGGTTTCCCCGAGGCGCTTCGGGCCGCCGTCCGAGCCGTCGGGACCACGGAGGGTGCGGCTCTGATGGACGTGACCACGGCCCGGTTCACCCGTCTCGCTCGGCTGGGACTGCTGGTGCCCGTGAAGTTCTACGTCAACCGGTACCGCGCCGTCGTCTGGCTGTATCTGGCGGCGGAGCTGCAGCAGTTCAGGACGGACGAGCGCAACACCGCACTGCTGAAGGGCCGCACACCCGAAGGCCTGCGGGAGCAGCTCGGGGAGGGACTGGACCTGCGTCCCCGTAACTGGCGGGGACGGCATCTGGGCTTCCTGCTCCGGCAGGCGGACGACCCGTGGGCCCGGGCCGCGGCGGTGGCGTCGCTGCTCGACGCCGCCGAGATCTCGGACGTCGTCACGGACCCCTACGAGCGATCCCATCTGCGCCGGTTCCGCCCCGCACGCGCCGTGCACGGCTCGCCGGGCTCCCCTGCCGCACAGCTCGCCGAGGAGATCGTCACGGCCGGCGACCCGGACGAGGTCGACTGGCTCCGCTCGGACCTGGCGGCCGCGGTGGCCACGGCCCGCCGCCATCGCCCGGCGCCCCGCCCGGCCGCACATGGTGTGCCGCACCCGCCCGGTCCAGAACCCCTGCCGCGCGAGACGGCGGAACCGGTTCCGCCCGAGGGGGAGAACGCCGCACCGCGCGCGGCGCGGCAACCCGGACGGCTGAGTGGGCTGTTCGGACGGCTGCGGCGCAGAGAGTCCTGACCTACAGGGCCCGGAAAAGCCCTTCCTGGACGACGGACACCAGCATCCGTCCTTCCCTGTCGTAGATCCGCCCACGGGCCAGGCCACGCCCGCCGGTCGCGATCGGGGACTCCTGGTCGTACAGAAACCACTCGTCGGCCCGGAACGGCCGGTGGAACCACATGGCGTGGTCCAGCGACGCCATGTCGAACCCCCGGGGCCCCCACAGCGGCTCCACGGGGATGCGCACGGCGTCCAGGAGCGTCATGTCGCTGGCGTAGGTCAGGGCGCAGGTGTGCACGAGCGGGTCGTCGCCCAGCGGCCCGACGGCGCGCATCCACACGGCGCTGCGGGGCTCGGCTCCCTCGACGTCCTCGGCGCTCCAGCGAAGGCGGTCGACGTAGCGGATGTCGAAGGGCTGACGGCGAGCCATCCGCTCCAGCTGCTCCGGCAGTGCGCCGAGGTGCTCCCGCACCTCGTCGGCCACCGTCGGCAGCGACTCCGGATCGGGGACCTTGCGGGCCGGTGGCAACTGGTGTTCGAAACTGCCCGGCTCGGGCTTGTGAAAGGAGGCGGTGAGCGTGAAGATCGTGCGGCCCTGCTGCACGGCGGTGACCCTGCGGGTGGTGAACGACCTTCCGTCCCGGTCCCGTTCGACCTGGTACACGATGGGCACTCCCGGGCGCCCCGGACGCAGGAAGTACGCGTGCAGCGAGTGCACCGGGCGGTCACCGTCGGTGGTGCGGCCCGCGGCGACCAGGGCCTGGCCGGCCACCTGGCCTCCGAAGACCCGCTGCAACGACTCCTCGGGGCTGCGGCCACGGAAGATGTTGACCTCGATCTGCTCCAGGTCGAGCAGGGCGACGAGGCTTTCGGCCGGATTCGTCATGAGTGGGCTTCTCCTGTGCTCACAGCTGGCCGACATCAGTGACACGGACGACCGCACGGCCCTCCGCGTCGGAGGCGGTGAGGTCGACCTCCGCACTGATGCCCCAGTCGTGGTCGTCGTTCGGGTCGTCGAAGATCTGCCGCACGCGCCACAGCGCGTTCTGCGGCTCCTCCTCGATGACGAGCAGCTTCGGGCCGCGGGCGTTGGGGCCGGTGCCCAGGTCGTCGTACTCGTCCCAGTACTTGTCCATGGCCTCGCCCCACGCGTCGGCGTCCCAGCCGGCGTCGGCATCCATCTCGCCCAGCTCACCGACCTGGTCCAGGGCGGCGAGCTCGACCCGGCGGAACATGGCGTTGCGGACCAGCACACGGAAGGCGCGCGCGTTGGCCGTGACCGGCCGTACCTGATCGGCCTTCTCCTGAGCCTCCTCGGCGGTCATCTCCGCCGGGTTGGCGAGCTGTTCCCACTCGTCGAGGAGACTGGAGTCGACCTGGCGCACCATCTCGCCGAGCCACTCGATCAGGTCCTGCAGGTCCTCGGACTTGAGGTCGTCCGGCACGGTGTGGTCGAGGGCCTTGTAGGCGCTCGCCAGGTAGCGCAGCACGATGCCCTCGGTGCGGGCCAGTTCGTAGTGGGAGACCAGCTCCGTGAAGGTCAGTGCCCGTTCGTACATGTCGCGGATGACCGACTTCGGGGACAGCGGGTGGTCACCGACCCAGGGGTGGCTCCTGCGGTACGTGTCGTAGGCGTGGAAGAGCAGTTCCTCCAAGGGCTTCGGGTACGTGATGTCCTGGAGGCGCTCCATGCGCTCCTCGTACTCGACCCCGTCCGCCTTCATCGCGGCCACGGCCTCACCGCGGGCCTTGTTCTGCTGGGCGGCGAGGATCTGCCGCGGGTCGTCCAGCGTGGACTCCACGACCGACACCATGTCCAGCGCGTACGAGGGCGACTCCGGGTCCAGCAGCTCGAAGGCGGCCAGGGCGAACGTCGACAGCGGCTGGTTCAGCGCGAAGTCCTGCTGCAGGTCGACCGTGAGACGCACGATGCGACCCTCCGCGTCCGGCTGGTCGAGCTTCTCCACGATGCCGCCGTCCAGCAGCGAGCGGTAGATGGCGATCGCCCGCCGGATGTGCCTCAGCTGCTGCCTGCGCGGCTCGTGGTTGTCCTCCAGCAGGTGCCGCATCGCGGAGAAGGCGTCGCCCGGACGGGCGATCACCGACAGCAGCATGGTGTGGGTGACCCGGAAGCGGGACGTCAGCGGCTCCGGCTGCGAGCCGATGAGCTTGTCGAACGTGCTTTCCGACCAGGCGACGAACCCCTCGGGAGCCTTCTTCCGGACGACCTTCCGCCGCTTCTTCGGGTCGTCACCGGCCTTGGCGAGCGCCTTCTCGTTCTCGACGACGTGCTCGGGGGCCTGGGCGACGACGAAGCCCTCCGTGTCGAACCCGGCACGCCCGGCCCGGCCGGCGATCTGGTGGAACTCCCTGGCCCGCAGCGTGCGGACCCGGGTGCCGTCGTACTTGGTCAGCGCGGTGAACAACACGGTCCGAATGGGCACGTTGACGCCCACGCCGAGCGTGTCCGTCCCGCAGATGACCTTCAGCAGGCCCGCCTGCGCCAGCTTCTCCACCAGCCGCCGGTACTTCGGCAGCATGCCGGCATGGTGGACCCCGATGCCGTGCCGCACGTACCGGGAGAGGTTGCGGCCGAACTTCGTGGTGAAGCGGAAGTTGCCGATCAGCTCGGCGATCCGTTCCTTCTCCTCACGCGTGCACATGTTGATGCTCATCAGCGCCTGTGCCCGCTCCACGGCCTGCGCCTGGGTGAAATGCACGATGTACACGGGGGCCTGCCGGGCCGCCAGCAGGTCGGTGAGGGTCTCGGTGAGCGGGGTGTAGCGGAATTCGTAGGACAACGGCACCGGACGGGTGGCCGAGCGGACCACCGTGGTGGGACGGCCGGTGCGGCGTGCCAGGTCCTTCTCGAAGAAGGAGACGTCGCCGAGCGTCGCCGACATCAGGACGAACTGGGCCTGCGGCAGTTCCAGCAGGGGGATCTGCCAGGCCCAGCCGCGGTCCGGCTCCGCGTAGAAGTGGAACTCGTCCATGACGACCTGGCCGATGTCCGCGTGCTTGCCGTCACGCAGCGCGATGGACGCCAGGACCTCGGCGGTGCAGCAGATGACCGGCGCGTCGGAGTTCACCGAGGCGTCGCCGGTCAGCATGCCCACGTTCTCGGTGCCGAAGATCTTGCACAGCTCGAAGAACTTCTCCGACACCAGCGCCTTGATCGGAGCCGTGTAGAAGGTGACCTCGTCCCGGGCCAGGGCGGCGAAGTGCGCGCCCGCCGCGATCATGCTCTTACCGGAACCGGTGGGAGTCGACACGATCACGTTCGCGCCGGAGACCACCTCGATCAGCGCCTCCTCCTGATGGGGGTAGAGCGTGAGACCGCGCTCCTGCGCCCACGCCTCGAAGGCTTCGTACAGGGCATCGGGGTCGGCGGTCCGCGGCAGCTGATCGATGAGGGTCACGCCACCATCTTGCCTGTCCCGGGTCGTGATGGGGGAATCGGCTGTCCGCATGAAGATCACGAACGCTACGCTGGGTCGCCGACGCGGCTACCGCGGACGCGGACAACTGCACAGCGGCACACGAGGAATGGGGCGGGCAACGGCGATGATGGGACCAGCACACTCACTCTCGGGCGCCGCGGCGTGGCTCGGCGTCGGGGCGGCGACCGCCGCCGCGGGGCACCCGATGCCCTGGCCGGTGCTGCTCGCCGGAGCCCTGATCTGTGCCGGAGCGGCGCTCGCCCCCGACCTCGACCACAAGGCGGCCACCATCTCCCGGGCCTTCGGACCGGTCTCACGGGGGCTGTGCGAGATCGTGGACAAGCTGTCCTACGCCGTCTACAAGGCCACGAAGAAGCGCGGCGACCCGCGCCGCACCGGCGGGCACCGCACGCTGACGCACACCTGGCTGTGGGCGGTCCTGATCGGCGGGGGCACCTCGGTCCTGGCCATCACGGGTGGCCGGTGGGCGGTTCTGGCGATCCTCTTCGTGCACATGGTGCTGGCCATCGAGGGCCTGCTCTGGCGGGCCACCCGCGGCTCCAGCAGCGACGTGCTGGTCTGGCTGCTGGCCGGGACCAGCGCCTGGATCCTTGCCGGGATCCTGGACAAGCCCGACGGTGGCGCGGACTGGCTGTTCACCGCGCCGGGCCAGGAATACCTGTGGCTGGGGCTGCCGATCGTGCTCGGCGCGCTGGTGCACGACATCGGGGACGCGCTGACCGTCTCCGGCTGCCCGATACTGTGGCCCATACCGGTGGGCCGCAAGCGGTGGTATCCCATCGGCCCACCGAAGGCGATGCGGTTCCGGGCGGGCAGCTGGGTGGAGCTCAAGGTGCTGATGCCGGTGTTCATGCTGCTCGGGGGAGTGGGCGGCGCGGCGGCACTCAACTTCATCTGAGCGACCCGCCGCCGGTCGGGTCAGCCGGCTTCCCCGGTGTCCTGTCCCTCGCCCGCGCCGTAACGCCGCTCGAAGCGGGCGACGCGCCCCTCCGAGTCCACCGTTCGCGCCTTGCCCGTGTAGAAGGGGTGGCTCTCCGAGGAGATCTCCACCTCCACCACCGGGTAGGTCTCGCCGTCGTCCCACACGATGGTCTGGTCGCTGGTCGCGGTGGACCGGGTGAGGAAGGCGTAACCGGCGCCGCGGTCACGGAAGACGACGGGCCGGTAGTCGGGATGCTTGTCCTGCTGCATGGCTGCTCCTCGTACGGCACGGTTCATCGGGGCGACGGCAGGTGCCTGCCGTCGCGAGTGGCGTCAGCCGGGCAGGGAGTCCTCGTCGACCACGTGCATCGCGGCCTCTTCGGCGGAGGCGGCCGCGCCGTCGATGCCCACGTCCATGGCGACCAGCGCCGGCTCCTCGTCCTCGTGCACCCCTTCGTCGGGTGCCACGAGCCGGCCGGAGCGGTCCGCGCCCACCTCGTTGTCCAGCAGTTCCCCGTCGGTGCCGTCGGAATCGCCCAGCCCGTCGCCCTCGGGCGCGAGCTCGTCCGGCCGCTCCTCGGCGAGCCGCTGGTCCAGCGTTTCGCCGCGGCGGCGTTCGGCGGCCGTCACGCCGGTGTGTTCCACCGCCCAGGGGCGCTCGGGCGGGGACCAGCCCCGGTCGAGGGGATCGTCGACACCGTCCTCCTCGAGAGTGTCCTCACCGTCGAGCAGGCCGGTGTCCTCCCGCTGCTCGGATCCGTCGGGCTGGTAGACGTCATCTCCCCATCCGTCGACGCTGTTCACGGATACCTCCAGGGGGTGGGGACCGGCCCCTTCTCACCGTGGACCGCGGCGGGTCGCCGCTGCACGGGGCACAGGCCTCACCCGTCGGAGAACCGCGCGGTTCCCGGGCCTGCCTCGAGCCGGTGCCTTCTCCCAGCCTTCCACTCCCGTTCGGGACCGCGCAACGGCACGGACGCCGTCGGGGTACGCGCCGGGCCCGGCTCCCCCCTCCCCTCTCGAAGAGCGTGACGCGGCTACCCGTGCCAGGACCGCCACAGCGCCGCGTAGGCACCGTCCGCCGCGACGAGTTCGTCGTGGCTGCCCAGCTCGCTGATCCGGCCGTTCTCGACCACGGCGATGACGTCCGCGTCGTGGGCGGTGTGCAGGCGGTGGGCGATCGCGATCACCGTGCGACCGTCCAGGACCCGGGCCAGGGACCGTTCGAGATGGCGTGCGGCCCGCGGGTCGAGCAGGGACGTCGCCTCGTCCAGCACCAGGGTGTGCGGGTCGGCCAGTACCAGGCGGGCCAGCGCGATCTGCTGGGCCTGCGCCGGGGTCAGCGCGAAGCCGCCCGAGCCGACCTCGGTGTCCAGGCCCTCGTCCAGCCCACGGGACCAGTCGTCCGCGTCGACCGCACCCAGCGCCGCCCACAGCTCGGCGTCGGTGGCACCGGTCCTGGCGAGCCGGAGGTTGTCGCGCAGGGAACCCACGAAGACGTGGTGCTCCTGGTTGACCAGGGCGACGTGCGAGCGGACCCGTTCCGCGGACATCCGGGAGAGTTCCGCCCCGCCCAGGGTGATCCGGCCCTCCCGTGGACCGTAGATGCCCGCGAGCAGCCTGCCCAGGGTGGATTTGCCGGCGCCCGAGGGGCCGACCAGGGCGAGCCTGGTGCCCGGGGCGACCTCCAGCGACACCTTGCGCAGGACGTCCACGCCCTCGAGGTAGCCGAAGTGCACGCGGTCGGCGTGCACGCGCCGTCCGTCGGGGGCGAGCGTGGCGTCGCCGGCGTCCGGCTCGATGTCCCGCACGCCCACCAGCCGGGCCAGGGACACCTGGGCCACCTGCAGCTCGTCGTACCAGCGCAGGATGATGCCGACCGGGTCGACGAGCATCTGCGCGATCAGGGCGGCCGTGGTCAGCTGACCGACCCCGATCCAGCCCTGGAGGACGAAGACACCGCCGATGAGCAGGACGGAGGCGAGCACGGTCACGTGGGTGACGTTGATGACGGGGAAGAGCACCGACCGCAGCCACAGCGTGTAGCGCTCCCAGGCCGTCCACTCCCTGATCCGGCGCTCGGACAGCTCGATGCGACGGGCGTCGAGGCGGTGGGACTCCACGGTGCGCCCGGCGTCCACCGTCTCGGCGAGCGCGGCGGCCACCGCGGCGTACCCGGCGGCCTCCGAGCGGTAGGCGGCGGGCGCCCTGCGGAAGTACCAGCGGCAGCCGATCACCAGCAGCGGCACCGCGATCAGTACCGCGGGCGCCAGCGGCGGTGCGGTCACCACCAGGCCACCGAGCAGCAGCACGACCCACACGGCGCCGATCGCGAGCTGGGGCACGGCCTCGCGCATGGCGTTGGCGAGCCGGTCGATGTCCGTGGTGATCCGGGAGAGCAGGTCGCCCGTGCCGGCCCGCTCCAGCACGCCGGGCGGCAGGCCGACCGACCGCACGAGGAAGTCCTCGCGCAGATCGGCCAGCATCCGCTCGCCGAGCACGGCCCCCCGCAGCCGCACCTCGCGCACGAACACGGCCTGCACGACGAGGGCGAGCACGAAGAGCGTGGCCGTGAGGCCGAGTCGCAGCTCGCGCGCGTCGTCCGAGACCCGCTCCACGAGCCCGCCCAGCAGGTAGGGGCCCGCCATCGAGGCGATCACGGCGACGGTGTTGACGGTGACGAGGAAGAGGAAGGCCCGGCGGTGCCGGCGCAGCAGTTCTCCCACGTACGCGCGCACGGTCGGGCGCGCGCCGACGGGCAGGGTGTTCGCCGTCGTGGGAGCGGCCGGGTCGTAGGACGGTGGGGCGACGCCGATCATGCCGTCTCCTCGATCTCTTCCAGTCGGTGCAGTACGTCGTCGTCGCTCAGAGAGCCGTCCCGGCCCTCGGCGCGGCCGTCGTCGGCCAGGGGCTTCGCCGGTTTCCCGCCGGCCGGTACGGCGTCCGGGTGCGCCACGGTCTCCTCGTCGGTCTCGCGGGTCACCACCGCCCGGTACCGGGGCTCGGTGTGCAGCAGCTCCCGGTGCGCGCCGACCGCCGCGACCTCGCCGTCGTGCAGGAACACGATCCGGTCCGCACGGTCCAGCAGCAGCGGCGAGGAGGTGAACACCACCGTGGTGCGCCCCGCGCGCAGTGCCCGTACGCCTTCCGCGATCCGCGCCTCGGTGTGCGAGTCGACCGCCGAGGTCGGTTCGTCCAGGACCAGCGCCTCCGGGTCCGTGATCAGCGACCGGGCCAGTGCCAGACGCTGGCGCTGGCCGCCCGACAACGAACGGCCGCGCTCGGTGATGCGGGCGTCCATCGCGTCGTCGGCACCGACCGAGCCCTGCGCGAGCGCCGTCAGTACGTCACCGCACTGGGCTGCGGACAGCGCGTCCTCGGCGCCGACGGCACCGGACGCGGGCACGTCCAGCAGTTCCCGGAGCGTTCCGGAGAGCAGTACCGGGTCCTTGTCCTGCACCAGGACGGCGGTGCGCGCGGACTTCAGGGGAAGCTCGTCCAGCGGTACCCCGCCCAGCAGGGCCGATGTGCCCTCCTCCGACGGGTGCCCGCCGAGCCGCTCCGCGAGCCGCCCGGCCGCGTCCGGGTCACCGCACACCACGGCGGTGAACCGGCCCGCCGGAGCCAGGAGACCGGTGGCGGGGTCGTACAGGTCGCCGGTGGGGATCTCGGCGGCGCGCGAACCCTCGGTGTCCGTGGTGCGCTCCAGGGACAGCACCCGTGCCGCCCGTTTGGCCGAGGGCCGGGAGAAGGAGTACGCCATGGCGATCTCCTCGAAGTGCCGCAGCGGGTAGGTGAGGATCATGACGGAGCTGTAGACGGTGACGAGTTCGCCGACGTCGATACGACCCTCGCGGGCCAGGTGGACGCCGTGCCAGACCACGGCGATCAGCAGCAGCCCGGGCAGCAGCACCTGGATGGCGGAGATCAGGGACCACATGCGGGCGCTGCGCACGGCAGCGTGGCGCACCTCCTGGGAGGCGTCGCGGTAGCGGTCGAGGAAGAGTTCCTCGCCGCCGATGCCGCGCAGCACGCGCAGTCCGGCGACGGTGTCCGAGGCGAGTTCGGTGGCGCGGCCGGCCTTGTCGCGCTGGACGTCGGCCCGCCGGGTGGCGCGGGGCAGCAGGGGCAGTACCGCGAGGGCCAGCACCGGCAGGCCCACGAGCACGACGACGCCGAGCGCCGGCTGGTAGACGACCAGCGCCACGCAGACCAGCACGATGGTGAGCGCGGCCGCGGTGAAGCGGGAGACGGCCTCCACGAACCAGCCGATCTTCTCGACGTCGCCGGTGGACACGGCCACGACCTCTCCGGCCGCGACGCGCCGGGTCAGTGCCGAGCCCAGCAGCGCCGTTTTGCGGGCCAGCAGTTGCTGGACGCGGGCGGCGGCGGTGATCCAGTTGGTGACGGCCGCGCGGTGCAGGAAGGTGTCGCCGAGCGCGTTGCCGACACAGCACAGGACCATGACGCCGCCCGCGAGGGCGAGCCGGCTGCCGGAGCGGTCGACGACCGCCTGGATGGCGAGACCGACGCAGAAGGGCAGGGCGGAGACGGAGGCGAAGTGCAGCAGGCCCCAGGCCAGCGACTTGAGTTGCCCACCGAGCTGGTTGCGGAACAGCCACCACAGGAATCGGGGGCCCGAGCGTGCGTCCGGCACACCCGGGTCGGGATACGGAAGGTCTTGGATCTGCATGACGTCCCAGTGGCTCGTGTCAGGGGGTGCCGTTGCTATGCGGCATCAAGAGGCTGCAAACCGTGAAAGGTTCGCGTCGCGGCATGCCCAAAATCAAGCGGTTTTCCGCGATGGGGCACGAATCCGGCTGCGGTCCGCCACACCGCCTCCACACCACCCGCCGCGGCGCGTGCGCTGGTTCGCGGCCGTCCCTGACGGCATGTCCGAGGGGAGTGGGACCATGGACGGATGGCACGTGGTGGTGGACGGCGTACGGCGGTCGCGATGGCGGCCCTTGGAACCCTGCTGGCGGGGACGGTGCTGTCCGCCTGCGGCGGCCCGTCGGGGGACGGCGGGGACTCCCGGGCGGGCGAATCCCCCGGCGAGGCGGGCCGGAGCAGCGCCTCGGCGGACCCGACGAGGATCCCCGGCGTCGGCGACCGGCTCCAGACGCGCATCCCGGGCGACTCGCGCCAGGTCGTCGCGGTGTACGGGGACGGCAGCGATTCCGCCGATTCCACGGTCGTGCTCTACACGAAGCAGGGCTCCGCCTGGCACCGCGACCGGAGCTGGGCGGGGCACAACGGCACGAAGGGGTGGACGACCGACCACCACGAGAACGACAAGCGCAGCCCCGTTGGCGTGTTCACGCTCAGCGACGCGGGCGGCGTGCTCCCGGACCCGGAGCCGGCCCCCGGCACAGGGCTGCCGTACACCAGGTCCGCGAGCATCGCGGCACCGCGGTGGTGGGCGAAGCCGTACTGGCACGACTTCGACTACGTCATCGCCATCGACTACAACCGCGTCAAGGGCACCCCGCCGAACGACCCGACCCGCCCCGAAGGTACGTCCAAGGGCGGCTCGATCTGGCTGCACATGGACCACGGCAGCGGTACCTCGGCCTGCGTCAGCCTGCCCAAGCCGGCGATGGAGTACCTGCTGCGCACGCTGGACCCGGATCAGCACCCGGTGGTCGTGATGGGAGACAGGGCGCACCTCAAGGCATGAGGGCCCGCGGCGGGTCCGGGGTCACCCCGTCCGGCGGCCCTCGCCCGTGTCGGGCCCGTCGATCAGGGTGTCCAGCAGTCTGCCCAGCACCGCGCGCTGCTCGTCCGTCAGCGGGGCAAGGATCTCCTCGGCGGCGGAGCGGCGCGCACCGCGCAGTTCCCGCAGGGCGGCGCGCCCGTCGTCGGTCAGCTCGATCCGGATGACCCGGCGGTTGGCGGGGTCCGGGACACGGCGCACCTTCCCGGCCGCCTCCAGCCCGTCGACCAGGGTCGTCACCGCCCGGGGCACGACTTCCAGCCGCTCGGCCAGGTCGGCCATCCGGGGAGGTGAGCCCCAGTGCGCCAGCGTGCGCAGGAGCCGGGACTGGGCCGGGGTGATGCCGAGGTCGCGGTGCTCGAGATGGCGCTTCTGGATGCGGTGCACCCTGCGGGTGAGCCGCAGCAGCTGCTCGGCGAGCAGGCCGTCGGAATCGGGGGCGGTCATACGGGAACAATAACAGGATGATGTTCATTGTGAGTATAGGTAACAATGACCTGTGACCCGTAAGGTCGGCGAAGTCCGCCGCAGGCCCGGCAGGCCTGCCGTCCGAGGATTCCGCCGGCCTTCCTCGCCGCCTCCGAAGGAGCCCATGCACCCCGATCGCGAATCCGCCTGGACCGCACCCGCCGACGCCGTGGAACAGCCCCGGCAGGTGCGCCGCATCCTGAAGCTGTTCCGCCCCTACCGCGGCCGCCTCGCGGTCGTCGGCCTGCTGGTCGGTGCCGCGTCCCTGGTGTCGGTCGCCACGCCCTTCCTGCTCAAGGAGATCCTCGACGTCGCCATCCCCGAGGGGCGCACGGGCCTGCTGAGCCTGCTCGCCCTCGGTATGATCTTCGGTGCCGTCCTCACCAGCGTCTTCGGCGTGCTGCAGACCCTGATCTCCACGACCGTGGGCCAGCGGGTCATGCACGACCTGCGCACCGCCGTCTACGGCCGGCTCCAGCAGATGTCCCTCGCCTTCTTCACCCGCACCCGCACCGGCGAGGTCCAGTCCCGCATCGCCAACGACATCGGCGGCATGCAGGCCACCGTCACCTCCACGGCGACCTCACTGGTGTCCAACCTGACCAGCGTGGTCGCCACCATCGTCGCCATGGTCGTCCTCGACTGGCGCCTCACCGTCGTCTCGCTGCTCCTGCTTCCGGTGTTCGTGTGGATCAGCCGTCGCGTCGGCAGGGAACGCCGGAAGATCACCACCCGGCGCCAGAAGCAGATGGCCGCGATGGCCGCCACGGTCACCGAGTCGCTCTCCGTCAGCGGCATCCTGCTCGGCCGCACCATGGGCCGGTCCGACTCGCTCACCCGCGCCTTCGCGGACGAGTCCGAGAGCCTGGTCGACCTGGAGGTGAGGTCGAACATGGCGGGCCGCTGGCGGATGGCCGTCATCACGATCGTCATGGCCGCCATGCCGGCCGTCATCTACTGGACCGCGGGCATCGCCCTGCAACTCGGCGGCCCCGACGTCTCCCTCGGCACGATCGTCGCCTTCGTCTCGCTCCAGCAGGGGCTGTTCCGCCCGACCGTGAGCCTGCTGTCGACCGGAGTGCAGATCCAGAGCTCGCTCGCGCTCTTCCAGCGCATCTTCGAGTACCTCGACCTGCCGATCGACATCACCGAGCGAAAGGACGCCGTCCACCTCGACCACATCAAGGGCGAGGTCCGCTTCGAGGGCGTCGGGTTCGGCTACGGCGGCAAGGGCGGCCCGGTCCTCGACGGCATCGACGTGACCGTTCCGGCCGGCAGCAGCCTCGCCGTCGTGGGTCCCACCGGCGCCGGCAAGTCCACGCTCGGCCACCTGGTGCCGCGGCTGTACGACGTGACGGACGGCCGGGTCACCCTCGACGGGGTCGACGTGCGCGACCTCGACTTCGACACCCTCGCCCGCGCGGTCGGCGTCGTCTCGCAGGAGACGTACCTCTTCCACGCCTCCGTCGCCGAGAACCTGCGCTTCGCCAAGCCGGACGCCACGGACGCCGAGCTGGAGGCGGCGGCGAGGGCGGCCCAGATCCACGACCACATCGCCGCCCTGCCCGACGGCTACGACACCGTGGTCGGGGAGCGCGGCCACCGCTTCTCCGGCGGTGAGAAGCAGCGCCTGGCCATCGCCCGCACCATCCTGCGCGACCCGCCCGTCCTCGTCCTGGACGAGGCGACCAGCGCTCTGGACACCCGTACCGAGGCCGCCGTGCAGGGTGCCATCGACGCCCTGTCCGCCAACCGCACCACGATCACCATCGCCCACCGCCTGTCCACCGTCCGTGACGCCGACCGGATCGTGGTCCTCGACTCCGGACGCCTGGCCGAACAGGGCACGCACGAGGCACTGCTGGCGCAGGACGGGAGGTATGCCGCGCTGGTCCGCCGGGACGCCCGACTGGAGCCGACAAGATGAAGATATGCCGGGTTTGTGTGCATGTGGGGGTTACCGTGCCCGCATGCAGATGAACACTCCGTCACGGAGCGCGAGAAGCGCCAGGAGCACCAGAGGCCCCAGAAGGAGCCTCAGGAGCCCCACAGGCCTCAGAGGCCCTGGAAGTCCGAGAAGCCCCAGAAGAGCGCTCCGGCTGACGCGTCGGGGCCGTATCGCCCTGATCGCGGCCGGCGCCCTGGTGGCGGGTACCGCCGTGGCGGTGCCGCTGCTGACGACGGACGACGAGGGCGAGTCCCGTCCCACGTCCCTGCTGATTCCGGAGGGCTGGCGCGCGACCCAGGTCTACGGAGCCGTCGACAAAGCCCTCGCGCTGCCCGCGGGCACCACCAAGAAGTCCCTGGCCAAGGCCAACCTCAAGCTGCCCAACGACGCCGAGGGCAACCCCGAGGGCTACCTCTTCCCGGCGACCTACCCGCTCGGCGAGAACCCGACCCCGGAGAAGCTGCTGACGGCCATGGTCGACACGGCGAACAAGAAGTTCACCGGCGCGCCGGTCGCCGCGGGCGCCCAGCGCAACGCGCTGAACGTCTATCAGGCGGTCACCATCGCCAGCATCGTGCAGGCGGAGGCCGCGGCCAAGGAGGACATGGGCAAGGTGGCCCGGGTGATCTTCAACCGGCTGGAACGCGGCATGCCGCTGCAGATGGACTCCACCATCAACTACGCCCTGGGCCGCAGCACCTTGAAGACCAGCACCAAGGACACGAAGATCGACAGTCCTTACAACTCGTACCAGCGCATGGGGCTGCCGCCCACCCCCATCGCCAATCCGGGCGACGAGGCGATGACCGCCGCGATCAACCCGACCCCCGGTGACTGGCTGTACTTCGTCACGGTCAAGCCGGGCGACACGCGCTTCACCGCCGACTACGCCGAACACCGGCGCAACGTGGACGAGTTCAACCGCCTCCAGCAGAGCGCCTCGAAGCAGGCCGGGGCCGGGGCCGCCAAGTGACCGCTCGGGGCGTCACGCGGCGACCGATTCCTCCTCGGCCAGCAGCCGCCTGATGTCCCGCACGGCCGCGCGTCCCGCCCGGTTGGCGCCGATGGTGCTGGCGGAGGGCCCGTAGCCGACGAGATGGATCCGCGGGTCGGCGACCGCGCGCGTCCCCTCGACCCGGATCCCGCCGCCGGCCTCCCGCAGCCGCAGCGGCCTGAGATGGTCGACGGCGGCCCGGAACCCGGTCGCCCACAGGATGACGTCCGCGGCCACCCGCCGCCCGCCGTCCCACTCCACCCCCTCGGGCGTGATCCGGTCGAACATGGGCTGCCGGCCCAGTACGCCCGACTCCAGGCCGGCCCGGACCGCGTCGTTCAGCGGCAGCCCCGTCACCGACACCACACTCTTCGGCGGCAGCCCCTGCCGCACCCGTTCCTCCACCAGCGCCACCGCGGCCCGCCCCGCCTCCTCGTCGAAGGGTCCCTCGCGAAAGACCGGGGGCCTCCTGGTCACCCACGTGGTGGCCGCGGCGTACGGGGCGATCTCCAGCAGGTGCTGCGTCCCCGAGGCGCCGCCGCCGACCACGATCACGCGCAGGCCGGTGAACTCCTCGGGCCCTGCGTACTGCGCGGTGTGCAGCTGCCGTCCGCGGAAGGTCTCCTGCCCCGGGTAGCGCGGCCAGAAGGGGCGGTCCCAGGTGCCCGTCGCGTTGATCAGCGCGCGCGTCGACCAGGACCCGGCCGACGTCTCGACGAGCAGCCGCCCGTCCGTCCCCTCGCGCACGGCGCGGACGTCCACGGGCCGCCGTACTCGCAGGTCGAAGGTTCGCTCGTACTCCGCGAAGTACCCGCTCACCACCTCGGCGGACGGCCGAGCCGGATCCGCCCCCGTCAGCTCCATGCCCGGCAGGGCGTGCATGCCGTGCACCTTGCCGTACGTCAGCGACGGCCAGCGGAACTGCCAGGCGCCGCCGGGCCCGGGGGCGTGGTCGAGCACCACGAAGTCGCGCTCCGGCTCGAACCCCGTACGGCGCAGGTGATAGGCCGCGGCGAGTCCGGCCTGACCGGCCCCGATGACGACGACCTCGACCTCGCGTGTGTTGTTCACGCTTCTACCAACGGCGTCGCGGGCCCCGATCTTCCCCGGTGTCAGGACGGGATCATGCTGCCCCCGGTGTCACGATGGGGTCATGCCAGATGCCTTCACCACCCGAGTCCTCAGCCTCGCCACCGGCTCGGCCGAGCGGGTCGCCGACATCACCGGTGACTGCGAGTCCTTCCTGCGCGACGCGGCGTCCGGCCGCGACGGCCTCCTCAACGTGTTCGTCCCGCACGCCACCGCCGGCATCGCGATCATCGAGACCGGCGCCGGCAGCGACGACGACCTGCTGTCCGCCCTGCACACGCTGCTCCCGGCCGACGACCGCTGGCAGCACCGCCACGGCAGTCCCGGACACGGCCGCGACCACGTCCTGCCCGCCTTCGTACCGCCGCACGCGACGCTGCCGGTGATCGCCGGCCGCCTGGAACTGGGAACCTGGCAGTCGGTGTGCCTGGTGGACACCAACCGGGACAACCCCGACCGCCGGGTCCGGCTGAGCTTCCTGGGCTGAACGGGACGCGGCGTCCCACGCCACCGCCGTCTCGCCAGGAGCCGCGCCGCCGGAGCGGACCGGGGATCAGGCGTTCGCCCGCGTCCGTCCCCGGACCACCAGCCGTTTCACCAGCGGCCAGGCCAGCAGCAGCACGATCACCGCGTACACCGTCACCGAGAACGGCGTGTTGACCAGGCCCGACACCTTGCCGTCGCTGATCTGCAGGGCGCGGCGCAGCTGCTGCTCGGCGTTCGGGCCGAGGATGACGCCGATCACGGCCGGCAGGATGGGCAGCCCGTAGCGCCGCATACCGAACCCGATCAGACCGATGACCAGCAGGATCACCAGGTCGACCACCTCACCGCCGACCGCGTACGCACCGACCGCGGCGAAGAACATGATCCCCGCGTACAGGTACGGCCGCGGGATCCGCAGCAGCTTCGCCCACACCGGTGCCAGCGGCAGGTTCAGGGCGAGCAGCAGCACCATGCCCACGAACAGCGAGGCGATCAGACCCCACACCAGCTCGGGCTCGCGTTCGAAGAGCAGCGGGCCCGGCTGGATGCCGTACTGCTGGAAGGCGGCCAGCATGACCGCCGCGACCGCGGTGGTCGGCAGGCCCAGCGTCAGCATGGACACCAGCGTGCCCGCGGCCGAGGCCGACGCCGCCGACTCCGGACCCGCCACGCCCTCGATGGCGCCCTTGCCCCACTCGTCCTTGTGCTTGGACAGCCGCTTCTCCGTGACGTACGACAGGAAGGTCGGGATCTCCGCGCCGCCCGCCGGGATCGCGCCGAACGGGAAGCCGATGAGCGGACCGCGCAGCCAGGACTTCCAGGTGCGCTTCACGTCACCGCGGCCGAGCCAGGGACGGCCCACCGGGATCGGTTCGGCCGCCCCGCGCCGCAGATGGGCCGCCACCCACAGCGCCTCGCCGATCGCGAACAGACCGACCGCCACGATCACCACGTCCACACCGTCGGCGAGTTGCAGCGAACCGAAGGTCAGCCGCTGCTGGCCCGTCATCTGGTCCAGGCCCACCAGCCCGATCGTCAGCCCGATCAGCAGCGAGGCCAGGCCTCTGATCCGTGACGAACCCAGCACCGACGTCACGGCGATGAACGCCAGCACCATGATGGCGAAGTAGTCCGGGGCGCCGATGTCCACGGCCAGGTCGGCGACCGTCGGGGCAAGGGCCACGAGCAGGATCGTGCCGATCATGCCGCCAGCGAAGTGGCCGATGGCGGCGGCGGCCAGCGCCTGCGCGCCGCGCCCCGCCTTGGCCATCGGGTTGCCCTCCATGGCCGCGACCACGGCGGCGCTCTCACCCGGCGTGTTGAGCAGGATGGAGGTGGTCGAACCGCCGAACATCGCGCCGTAGTAGATGCCCGCGAACATGATGAACGCCGCGACCGGATCCAGCCCGTACGTCACCGGCAGCAGCAGCGCCACCGCCATCGCCGGGCCGATGCCGGGCAGCACGCCGATGGCCGTCCCGAGCAGCACACCGAGGGCGGCCCACAGCAGGTTGAGCGGGGTCAGGGCCGTGCCGAACCCGTCCATGAGGGAGTTGAGGGCGTTCATGTCAGAGCACTCCCATCAGCGGACCGCCGGGCAGCGGCACGCCGAGCAGCTTGTCGAAGACGACATAGGTGATCAGGGACAGCACCGCGGCGATCAGCGGATCGCGGTCCACGCGGCGGCTGCCGAGGGCGAAGGCGGCGCCCCAGAAGAGCAGCGCCCCGGCGACGGGGAAGCCGGCCGGCTCGATCAGGGCGGCGGCGCCGAGGAAGATCCCGGACAGCAGCAGCACCGTGCGCCAGTCGGCCGGTTCGGACAGGTCGACGTCCTCGCCGCCCTCCGCCTCGCCCCGGCCCCCGCGCAGCACGTCGACGGCGAGCAGCGCGGCTATCACCAGCAGGCCGGCGCCCACCACGACCGGCACGGTCTTGGGGCCGACCGGGCCCCGCTGGGTGATGTCGACGTCCATGGTGAGCGCGTCGGTCAGGACGAGCACGCCGAGCGCCAGCAGCAGGACGCACACGCCCAGTTCGGAATGCTCGCGCAGCCACGAGCGCCGGCCGGCGGCCGCTTCCCCGGGCTCCTCGGTGAGTTCGGTCCGCGTCGTCACAGTCCCAGCTCCTTCAGCACCGACACCACGCGCTCGTCCTGGGCGTCCAGGAAGTCGCCGAACTCCTCACCGGTCAGGAAGGCGTCGTCCCAGCCGTTCTGGTCCATGGACTTCTTCCACTCGGGGGAGTCGTGCAGTTCCTCGAAGAGGCGGGTCAGCTTGTTGCGCTGGGCCTCGGACAGGCCGGGCGGGGCGACGATGCCCCGCCAGTTGGTGAAGTTCACGTCGTAGCCGGACTCCTTGAGCGTGGGCGCGTCCTCGAGGTCGTCCACCCGCTCGGGACCGGTCACCGCGAGCACCCGCAGCTCGCCCGCCTTGATCTGGTCCAGGTACTCGCCGACACCGGAGACCCCGAAGCCGACCTTGTTGCCGAGGATCGAGGCGAGCAGCTCGCCGCCGCCGTCGAACGGGATGTAGTTGACCGACTTCGGCTGGATCCCGGCGGCCTGCGCCATCAGCATCGGCGCGAGGTGGTCGGGCCCGCCCGGGGACGAACCACCGCCCACCGGGATCTTCCCCGGATCCTGTTTCCAGGCGTCGATCAGCTCGTCGATCGTCTTGTACGGCGAGTCCTTGCCCACCACGACGACGTCCTGCTCCTCGGTCAGCCGCGCGATCGGCGTGGTGTCGGCGAGGGTCTTGGGTGCGTGGTTGGAGCGGACGGCGCCCACGACGCCGAGGCCCATGGACATGGCGAGCTTGCCGTTGCCGTGCTCGCTCACCAGCCGGCTCAGGCCCACGGTGCCGCCCGCGCCGGGCAGGTTGAACACCTCGATGTTGTGGGTGATCCCGGCGTCCTCGGCGTTCTTCGCGGCCGTGCGGGCGGTGATGTCGTAACCGCCGCCGGGCGTGTTGGGGACCATGAAGCGCAGGCCCGGGATCTGGGTGCCGGATTCCGAGTCGTCGCCCGAGGAGAGCAACGGCGGTCCGGCCAGCACGAGCACGGCGGCCCCGAGCAGGGCAAGGGGGGTGCGCAGGCGCACGTATGACACCACCTGTCGGTTGGGTAGTTCGTTACGGGGAGCCCTGTGGGGGAGGGTGACGTGGGCCACATGGTGCCCGCGGGCCTGTCCCGTGTCTTCCTTGCGGAACCAAGGGAGGTTGTGTTCATTGCGGTCGCCAGGGCCGCGTGACCGATGCAGGGCGTCACATCGCTGCCGGGTCGCCGGTTCATTGCGAAGCAGGCACATCCCTTTCCCTCGCCGCAGGTGGGCGCCATGATGGCGACCCGGCACCCCCGCCGGTCAGCCCGCCGGTCACCGCCATCCCGTCCCGTCCACCGGCCAGCCCGCCGGCCACCGCCATCCCGTCCCAGCCCACCGGTCAGCCCGCCGGTCACCGCCATCCGTCCCCGCCCCCCCGCCCCTCCGTGAGCCGAGAACGAGTCCGCCGTGGCCCCCACCTTCCGCCGTCAGACCCTCGCGGGCGAGATGCTGGTCCTCCAGCTCGCCATCGTCGTGGTCGTCCTGCTCGCGGTGGCCGCCGTCTCGCTCGCCCAGTCCAGGGCCACCTTCAACCGCGTCGAGGGCCGCCGGGTCACCGCCCTGGCCGAGCAGCTGGCCGCCACGCCGCTGGTGCGCAGCCAGTTGCTGCGCCCGGTGCCGCAGGAGGCCCTCGCCCCGCTGGTCAACTCCACGCAGACGCAGTCCGGGGTCACCTCCGTCACGGTGGCCGACGCCCACGGCCGGGTCGTCAGCTCCACCGACCCCACGCTGATCGGCGCCCGGCTGCCGCGCGCACAGGGCGCCGGTGTCACGAGCGGCTGGTCGGGGCCGCTGACCGTGCAGGGCGGCCGGGAACTGGTCGCCCAGGTCCCGGTGCTCGGGGCCACCCGGCAGACCCTCGGCCGCCACCTCGGCACGGTGATGGTCGGCGAGGCCGATCCCACGGTGTGGCAGCGTCTCAGCGGCGCCTCCTCCTACCTCCTCGCCTACCTCGGCGTCGCCAGCGGTCTCGGTGTGGCCGGCTCCTGGCTGCTGGCCCGGCGGGTCAAGCGGCAGACCCTCGGCCTGGAGCCGCGCGAGATCGCCGGCCTCGCCGAGCACCGGGAGGCCATGCTGTACGGCATCGCGGAGGGCGTCGTCGCCCTCGACCCGCAGCACCGGCTCACCCTGGTCAACGAGATGGGCCGGCGTCTGCTCGACCTGCCCGCCGACTGCGTGGGCCAGAGCCTGGACGGCCTCGGCATCGACGGGCGGCTGCGCGACGTCCTCGCGGGTGCCGCCCGCGAAGCGGCCGAGCCGCGCGACGAGGTCGTCGTCCGCCACGGCCGGGTCCTGGTCATGAACCGTATGACCGTCACCAAGGACGGCCGCCCGCTCGGCTCGGTCACCACCCTGCGCGACCGCACCGAACTGGCCCGCCTGGAGCGGGAGATCGGCTCCTTCCGCAGCACCTCGGAGCTGCTGCGCGCCCAGGCCCACGAGTTCGCCAACCAGCTGCACACCATCTCCGGCCTCATCCAGATCGGCGAGCAGGAGGAGGTGGTGCGCTACGTCCGCGGGCTCAACCAGCGCCGCCAGTCCCTGGACGTCACCCTCAGCCGCCGGGTCCGGGACACCGCCGTGGCCGCGCTGATCACGGCGAAGTCCTCCCTGGCGGCCGAGCGCAGGGTCGCGCTGCGCGTCTCGGACCGCACGGCGCTGGACCGGCTGGAGCCGGCCGACGCCGCCGACGTGGCGACCGTGGTCGGCAACCTCGTCGACAACGCCGTGGACGCCGCCGCGGCCCCGGGCGACGCGCCCGAGGCCTGGGTCGAGGTCGAGCTGCGGCAGGACGCCGCCAGCGTCGAGATCGTGGTCCGCGACTCCGGGCCCGGTGTGGCGCCCGAACTGGCCCAGGAGGTCTTCTCCCACGGCTTCACCACCAAGGCCGCCCGGCAGGGCGGGCGCGGCATCGGCCTGGCGCTGACCCGGCTGGTCTGCGAACGTCACGGCGGTGAGATCTCGGTGACCAACACCCCCGAGGGGGCGGTGTTCACCGCACGCATGACCGTCAGCCACCTCACCGACGCGGTGGCGGAAGGAGCAGCACCATGACGGCTACGAGCGGCACGCCCGACGCGACCGCCCCGACCGCCGCACCCCTGGAGACGTCCCCGGGCGCCGCCCCGATCGGCGTGCTCGTCGTCGACGACGACTTCATGGTGGCCCGCGTCCACCGCGCGTTCGTCGAACGGGTCGAGCCCTTCCGGGTGCTCGGGGTCGCGGGCACCGGGGAGCAGGCGCTGGCCGCCGTCGGGGAGCTGCGCCCCGACCTGGTGCTGCTCGACCTGTACCTGCCGGACGTCTTCGGCCTCGACGTCGTCCCACGGCTGCGCGCCGCGGGCCACGACTGCGACGTCATGGTCATCAGCGCCGCCCGGGAGGCGGACGCGGTGCGCGGCGCCGTGCGGCACGGCGTGGTCGACTACCTCCTCAAACCCTTCGAGTTCGAGGACCTTCGGGTCCGGCTGCAGCGCTACGCGGTCCAGCGGGGCCGGCTGCTCGGCACGGTGGTGCGCAGCCAGGCCGACGTCGACCGGGTACTGGCCGGGGCCGCGGCACCGGCCGGGCCGGCCCCGGGGCTGCCCAAGGGCATGAGTGTGGAGACCGCCGAACTCGTCGAGCGCGCCCTCCGCGAGGCCGACGGCACCCTGTCCGCCAGCGAGTGCGCGGCGCTGACCGGCATCTCCCGGGTCAGCGCGCGCCGGTACCTGGAGTACTTCCACACCGTGGGCAGCGCGGAGGTGTCCCTGCGCTACGGGGTCGCGGGACGCCCCGAACGCCGCTACCGCTTCCGGGGCGCGGTCACCGGCCCGGAGCTCCGGCGCGCAGGCCGTCCATGACGAGGTCCAGGAACCGGGTGACCCGCGGCTGCCAGTTCTCGCCGGGGTCGATCAGCCACAGCCCGCCGAGGACGAGGAAGAAGTCGTCCCCGGTCACTCCGGGCCGAATCGTGCCGGCCTCGTGGTTGGCACGGAGCAGGAGTTCGGCCGCGTCCTCCAGCGGGGTGGGGCGCGGCTTCTCCGGCGCCCCGGGTGCGCTGGTGACCAGCCGGATCGCGTCCGCCAGACCCGCCTTGGTCATGGCGAACTCGGCGAGACGGTCCATCCACTGGCGCAGGGCCAGGTCGGGTTCCCCGGCGGCCAGCATCTCGGGTGCCGCCTCGGCCACCTGCTGCATCCCGTAGCGGTAGATCTCCAGGACGAGCGCCTCGCGGTTGGGGAAGTTGCGGTAGAAGGTGCCCTGCCCGACGCCCGCCTTCTTGGCGATGGCGCTCAAGGGGGCGTTCGCGCAGTGCGTCAGCTCCTCCGTGGCCACGGCCAGGATGCGCTCGCGGTTGCGCTGGGCGTCCGAGCGCAGCGGAGTGTCCGGCTTGTCCTTCTTCGGCTGCGGCACTCGTCCTCCTTTCGGGTTCGTGGCCGAATCCCGACCTTGCTAAGCGGACAGCTGTCCGTTACGTTCTCAGTGAATGGACAGTTGTCCGGTTGTCCGCCCACTCTACCGGCGGACAGCGGTCCCCCCACCCATGCACCCACTGCCTACAGCCAGTTTTCCCGGTATCCAGACACCAAAGAAGGCTGATCATGGCCCCAGTACCCCCATCGACGTCCAGCGCCGTCACCCTGAACATCAACGGCGAGAAGCACCAGCTGACCGTCGACCACCGCACCACCCTGCTCGACGCCCTGCGCGAGCGTCTCGACCTCACCGGTACCAAGAAGGGCTGCGACCAGGGGCAGTGCGGCGCCTGTACCGTCCTGGTCGACGGACGCCGCGCCGTCTCCTGTCTGAACCTCGCCGTCGCCGCCGAGGGGCGCGAGATCACCACCATTGAGGGCATGGCCGAGGGCGACCGACTGCACCCGGTCCAGCAGGCCTTCCTCGACCTCGACGGCTACCAGTGCGGCTACTGCACCCCCGGCCAGATCTGCTCGGCGATCGCGGTCATCGAAGAGCACGCGGCCGGCTGGCCCAGCGCCGCCACCGAGGACATCCGCCCCGAGGCCGGGCCGCCACCCCTGACGCCCGACGAGATCCGCGAACGGATGAGCGGCAACCTGTGCCGCTGCGGCGCCTACGTCTCCATCGTCCAGGCCGTCACCCGCGCCGCCGAGGCCCACCAGGCCGCGGCCCAGGACGACGACCGTGCCGACCAGGACGTGACCACCGAGGAGACGGCCGCATGAGGGAGTTCGGATACCAGCGCGCCGACGACGTCTCCGGCGCGGTGGCGCTGCTCGCCGCCGACCCGGACGCCCGCTTCCTCGGCGGCGGCACCAACCTCGTGGACCTGATGAAGACCGGCGTCGAGCGTCCCGCCCGGCTCGTCGACGTCCGCGAGCTCCCCCTGGACGCCATCGAGGAGACCGCGGCCGGCGGACTGCGCATCGGCGCCACCGTCACCAACAGCGACCTCGCCGCCCACCCCGAAGTGCGCCGCCGCTACCCGGCACTGACCCAGGCGGTCCTGGCCGGTGCCTCCGGCCAGCTGCGCAACATGGCCACCGTCGGGGGCAACCTGCTCCAGCGCACCCGCTGCGGCTACTTCACCGACCTGAGCAAGCCCTGCAACAAGCGCGCCCCCGGCAGCGGCTGCTCCGCGGTCACCGGCGAACACCACAACCACGCCGTGCTGGGCGCCTCCGACCACTGCGTCGCCGTGCACCCCTCGGACATGGGGGTGGCCCTCGCCGCCTTCGACGCCGTCGTCGGCTACGAAACCCTCGACGGCCCCGGCGAGTTGCCGCTCGCCGACTTCTACCTCCCCGTCGGGGACACCCCGCACCGGGAGACCGCACTGCCGGCCGGCGCGCTGATCACCGGAGTCACCCTGCCGCCCGCCCCGGTCGCCGCCCGCTCCCGCTACCGCAAGGTGCGCGAGCGCGCCTCGTACGCCTTCGCGATCGGCTCGGTCGCCGCCGCGCTCGACGTCGAGGACGGCGTCGTACGCGAGGCCCGGCTGGCCTTCGGCGCGGTCGCCTCGCGGCCCTGGCGGGCCCGCGCGGCCGAGGCCGTCCTCACCGGCGCACCGGCCGACGGCGACACCTTCGCCGCCGCCGCGGACGCCGAACTCGCGGCCGCCAGGCCGCTGCCCGACAACGGATACAAGGTGACCCTCATGCGCAACCTCGCGGTGGCCGTCCTGACCGAACTCGCCGAGGAGACCGCCCGATGACCACCGCCACCACCGGCCGTACGGCGCTCCGGGGCGTCGTCGGCACCGCGCACACCCGCGTCGAGGGCCGCGACAAGGTCACCGGAGCGGCCCGCTACGCGGGCGAGATCCCCTTCGCCGACCTCGCGCACGGATGGCTGGTCCTCTCCACCGTCGCGCGCGGCCGCATCCGCTCCCTCGACACCGAGGCCGTCCTCGCCATGCCCGGCGTGCTCACCGTCCTGCACCACGGCAACGCCCCGCGCGTCGACACCGACTACGTCGGCCTCCTCGGCATCCCGCCGGACCCCACCGCCGCCGTCTTCCAGCAGGACCGGGTGCACCACGTGGGCTGGCCGGTCGCCCTCGTCGTCGCCGAGACGTCCGAGCAGGCCCGGGAGGCCGCCGAGGCCCTCGTCGTCGCCTACGACGAGGAACCGCACGACACCGCCCTCACCGCCGACCACCCGGGGGCCCACCCGGCCGGCGGGGTCATGCCCGGCGAGACCGCCAAGGGCGACCTCGCGGCCGGACTCGCCGCCTCCGCAGTGGTCGTGGACGAGGAGTACACCACTCCCGAAGAGCACCACAGCATGATGGAGCCGCACGCCGCCACCGCCCGGTGGGACGGCGGCCGGCTGGAGGTCGTCGACTCCAACCAGGGCACCACCTGGATCCAGACCGAACTGGCCAGCCTGTTCTCCCTCGACGCCTCCGCGGTACGGGTGCGCTCCGAGCACATCGGCGGCGGCTTCGGCAGCAAGGGCCTGCGCGCCCACCAGGTCGCCGCCGTGATGGCCGCGACCGAACTGCAGCGGCCGGTGCGCGTGGTCATGACGAGGCGGCAGATGTTCTCCCTGGCCGGCTACCGCAGCCCCACGGTCCAGCGCGTCCGGCTCGGCGCCGACGCCGACGGCCGGCTGCGCGCCCTGGAGCACCGCTCGCTGAACCAGACGTCCACCGTCTACGAGTTCGTCGAGCCCAGCGCGGGCGTGGCCCGGGTCATGTACGACGCCGAGGCGCACCACACGGCCAACGAGGTCGCGCCCCTCGACGTGCCGTCGCCGACGTTCATGCGCGGGCCGGGCGAGGCACCGGGCTCCTTCGCCATCGAATCGGCCCTCGACGAACTCGCCGAGCGCGGCGGCATCGACCCCATCGCCCTGCGCCTGCGCAACGAACCGGAGGTCGGCCCGGTCTCCGGTCTGCCCTTCAGCAGCCGCAACCTGGACGCCTGCTTCCGCGAAGGAGCCCGGCGGTTCGGCTGGGCCGGGCGCGACCCGCGACCCGGCGTGCGCCGTGACGGGCGCTGGCTGCTGGGGACGGGCACCGCCGCCGCCTCCTTCCACTCGGGTGCCGGTCCCTCCACGGCCGTTGTGACCGCCGAGGCCGACGGCGGGTTCACGGTACGGATCGCCGCCGCCGATCTCGGCACCGGCGCCCGTACGGCGCTCACCCTGGTCGCCGCCGACGCCCTCGAGGTCGCGCCCGACCGGGTCCGGGTGCGTATCGGTGACAGCGACTTCGGCCCCGCGATGATCGCGGGCGGCTCGATGGGCACGCGGTCCTGGGCCTGGGCGGTCACGGAGGCGGCCCGCGAACTGCGGGAGCGGCTGGCCCTGGGCACGACGATCCCGCCGGAGGGCATCACCGTACGGTCCGACACCACCGCCCTGCTCGGCGCCCTCGCGCAGAAGGAACGGCACTCCTTCGGCGCGCAGTTCGCCGAGGTCGCCGTGGACACCGCCACCGGCGAGGTGCGGGTGCGCCGCATGCTCGGCATCTTCGCGGCCGGCCGGATCGTCAACCCGCTCACCGCCCGCAACCAGCTCGTCGGCGGCATGGTCTGGGGCATCTCCATGGCCCTGCACGAGGAGGCGGTCCGGGACCGGACGAGCGGCGGCCTCTACGCCCCCGACCTCGCCGGCTACCACGTGGCCACCAACGCCGACGTGGGCGACGTCCAGGCCGACTGGGTGGACGACCCCGACCCCGAGGACCCGGTCGGTATCAAGGGCGTCGGCGAGATCGGCATCGTGGGCGCCGCGGCGGCCGTCGCCAACGCCGTCTGGCACGCGACCGGCGTACGCCACCGCAACCTGCCGATCCGGCCGGACCGGGTACTGTCGGCGGTGCCCGCGAGCTCGGGAGCGGCGGATGCTTGACATCGCCGAGGAGCTGGACCGCTGGCTCGCCGAGGGCCGGGAGTTCGCGGTCGCCACCATCGTCTCCGTGGGCGGCAGCGCGCCACGCGGTCCCGGCGCCGCCCTCGCCGTCGACAGCGGGGGCACCGTGATCGGCTCGGTCTCCGGCGGCTGTGTGGAGGGCGCGGTGTACGACCTGTGCGCCGACGCCCTGCGCACCGGGGAGACGCTGCGCGAACGCTTCGGCTACAGCGACGAGGACGCCTTCGCGGTCGGGCTGACCTGCGGCGGGATCGTCGACGTACTGGTCACGCCGGTCGGCGCCGACGCGCCCTCGCGCGAGGTGCTCCGGGCCGCGCTGGCCACCGCCGCCCGGAGCGGGACCGCGGCCCTCGCCCGGGTCGTCGAGGGCCCGCCCGAGCTGCTGGGCAGGGCCCTGCTCGTCCGGCCCGACGGTTCGCACACGGGAGGCCTGGGCGGCCACCCCGACCTGGACCGCACCGCGGCCGCCGAGGCCGGTGCCCTGCTGGACGCCGGGCGCACCGGCACGGTCGGACTCTCGGAGGACGGTTCGCACTGCCCCGGCGGGCTCACCCTGCTCGTCGAGACCAGCGTGCCGCCGCCCCGCATGATCGTCTTCGGCGCGGTCGACTTCGCCGCGGCGCTGGTTCGAGCCGGGAAGTTCATCGGGTACCACGTCACGGTGTGCGACGCCCGGCCCGTCTTCGCCACCCCGGCCCGTTTCCCCCAGGCCGACGAGGTCGTCGTCGACTGGCCGCACCGCTACCTGCGGGACACCCCGACCGACGGGCGCACGGTGCTGTGCGTGCTCACCCACGACGCCAAGTTCGACGTGCCGCTGCTGGCGGAGGCGCTGCGGATGCCGGTCGCGTTCGTCGGCGCGATGGGCTCGCGCCGTACCCACGAGGACCGCGACCGCCGGCTGCGCCAGGCCGGCCTGAGCGGGGACGAGCTGTCCCGGCTGCGTTCACCGATCGGCCTCGACCTCGGCGCCCGCACCCCCGAGGAGACGGCCCTGTCCATCGCGGCGGAGATCGTCGCGGCCCGCCGCGGCGGTACGGGCGTCCCGCTGACGGGCGGGGCGGCACCGATCCACCGGGAGGCGACGGGGCGGCCGCCTGAGGAGAAGGCAAGGGAGGCGGCTGCCTGAGGGACCCGGACAGGGCGGTCGCCCGGGAAGGAGGCTCAAGGCAGCGTCGACTCGCCGGCCAGGCGCACCGAGCACTCCAGCAACATGGCGTGCACGAAGGCCTGCGGGAGGTTGCCGCGGAGCTGGCGCTGGCGCACGTCGTACTCCTCGGCGAACAGCCCGGCCGGCCCGCAGGCCGCCCGGGTGCGCTCGAACCAGCGGAACGCGTCCACCCGGTCGCCGACCCGGTGCGTGGCCAGCGCCATGGCGAAGCCGCACAGCAGGAAGGCACCCTCGGCCTCGCCCAGCGGCACCCCGGGATGTTCGAAGCGGTACAGGTACCCGTCCTCGGACAGGCGGGATTCGACGTACGCGCGGGTGGCGGCGTCGCCGTCGTCTTCGAAGGTGCAGCCGCGCGCCATCGGCACCAGCAGCGCGGCCTCGGGCCCGTCGTCGTCCTCGGCCCGCCGCCAGCGGCCGTCCGCGTGCAGGCACCGACGCCGGGTCTCCCGCAGCACCGTGTCGGCGAGATCGGCGCACCGGCGCCCCGCGGCCCCGGGCAGCACCTCGGCCATCCGCCGAAGACCGCACACCACGCTCAGCCGGGAATGGGTCCACCACCGGTCCTCCAGCTCCCACAGACCGGCCTCCGGCTTCAACCACTGCCGCTCGACGACGTCCACGGCGACGGCGGCGGCCCGTTCCGCCTCGTCGGTCAGGCGGTCGTGCGCGGCCGCCGCCGCGAACAACTGCAGCGCCTCGCCGAAGGTGTCCAGCTGGAACTGGGCGCCCGCGTCGTTGCCGACGTGGTCGTTGCCGCCGGGATAGCCGGGCAGCCGCAGGGAACGCTCCTTCCCGACCGGCCGCCCGTCGACGGTGTAGGCGGGCCGCACCCGGTCGCCGTCCGCGAGGATGCGCTCGGCGACGAAGCGCACCGCGTCGTCGACCAGCGGGTGCGGCCCGTGCGCGGCGACCGCGAGAGCGGCGTAGCACTGGTCGCGCAGCCACGCGTAGCGGTAGTCGTAGTTGCGCCCGCTGTTGGCGCGTTCCGGCAGGGACGTGGTCGCGGCGGCCACCATCCCGCCCGAGACGCTGGTCAGCCCGTGCAGGACGGCGTACGCGTGCCGGGCGTCGCGGGGCGCGACCAGCCGGGAGCAGTCCGGCACGGCCCGCCGCCACTCCTGTTCCGTGGCCCGCCACAGCGCGTCCGCGTCGAGCGGTTCGGTCTCCCGCCCCGCGGACAGTTCGAGGACGAGGTCGTGCGTCTCGCCCTCGCGCAGCCGGAATTCGCCGCGCAGCCCCGCCCCGTCCCGCCACACCGCGTCCGGGGCCCCGGCGAGCCGCATCCGCAGCCCCTGCGCCCCGGCCGTCCACACCCCGTCCTCCCGCCGGGGGTCGCGCATCCGGCCCTGTCCGAAACCGGGCCGCGGGTCCAGGTCCAGGTTGAGGCGCGCCTCGCCCCGCTCCACCCGCATGCGGCGCAGCAGCACGAGCCGGTCCGTGCGGGCCGGCAGGGCCAGCGCCTCGCGGCACTCGATCACACAGTCGGCGGTCACCCACCGGCTGATCCGGATCAGCGTGCCCTCCTCGTAGGAGCCGCCCCAGACGTGCCAGGGGTCCGCGGGCTCCACCGTGAAATGCCCGGCCCCGCCGATCAGCGCGGAGAACACCGCGTCGTCGTGCCACCGCGGGGCGCACAGCCACACGATCCGGCCCCGGGGATCCAGGACAGCACCTCGTTCACCGTCGGCGAGCACGGCGTACTCGCGCAGCGCCCAGGGCGGGCAGGACGTGTCCGCTGCCGCCGCGCGCCGATCGTCGCTGTCGTTCATGACGCTACGGCTATCCCGGCGCCGGTGACCGAAACGACGCCGCCGTCCCCGCCGTCCCCGCGGTCCCCGCCACCGCTGCCGTTCCCGGCGTTCCCGTGGCCCCACCCGCGCCGTGCTCGCCCAGCGGGCCCACCGCCAGCCCCGCCTCGCGGCAGTCGCGCACGATGTCCGGCAGCGCGCCGAGCGTAGCCCGCCAGCTGCCCGGGGCGGAGGCGTGGTCGGTGTCGTGGAGGAGGACCGTGCCACCCCCGCACAGATCGGCCGCGACGGTCGCGCGTACCGAGGCGGGCGTGGCGTCGTGCCGCCAGTCCTTGCCCCACGCCGTCCACAGCACGGGCCGCAGCCCGGCCCGCCGGGCGGCCGCCCAGCGACCGGAGGTGAGGATCCCGTAGGGCGGCCGGTACCAGCGCGGCGCACGTCCGGACACCTCGTCCACCACCCGGACGGCACGCAGCAACTCGCGCGTGTCCCGCGCCGGCGACGGCCACCAGGGGCGGTCGTGCGTCCAGCCGTGGACGGCGAGTTCATGTCCGCGCCGGACCAGCTCACGGGTCAGCGCCGGATGGCGCAGGGCGTTCTCGCCCAGGACGAAGAACGTGGCCCGTACTCCGAGTCCGTCCAGCGTGTCGAGGAACCGCGGCGTGGACGCCGGGTCCGGGCCGTCGTCGAAGGTGAGCGCGACGTGGCCGGGGCTGCCCCGGCCGGCCAGGCCCGGGAACCGCCGGCGGCGCAGTTCCGGCAGCCAGGTCGCGGCCGGACCGATGTGGGCCAGCGCGGCCGCGACGACCGGAGCGACGGCGTACACCGCCCGTCCGGTGGGAAACCCATGACGCGTCCGTGGTGCCTCCGGTCTGTTCACTGTGCTCCGTCCCGGTTCGTTTCAAGGTCCTCGTGCATGCTTCAGGCCCTCGTGCATCAGGTCTTCGTGCACTACGGCGTCGTCCGTTCCGCCGCTCACCGCCTCTCCGCCCGCGCGGGACCGTCCCGAGCCGCCGGGGCCGTGTCCCAGGCGCCGTGCACCGACGGTGCCCGGGCCAGTCCGACGCTGCCGATGCCGATCAGCGCCACGCCGATCAGCTCGGGCAGCACCCGCACCCCGAGCAGGATCTCCTCGCCGAACAGGGCCCAGCCCAGGGCGACGCTGGTCAGCGCGTCACCGAGGGTCAGCGCGGGCTGCGAGGCCGCGAGGGTCCCCGCCCGCAGGGCGCTCTGCAGCAGCAGGAAGCTGGCCACGCCCAGGACGGCCGTGGCGTACGGCGGCCACTGGGTCAGCACCTCGCCCACTCCCTGGGAGAGCCGCCCGGTCAGTTCCTTGAGCAGCGCCGCCGTACCGCCGAACCCGACTGCGGACGCCGAGCCGAACAGCGCCGCGCGAGGCGCGCCGTGCACCAGGCTGCCGACCGAGGCGAGGACCGTCATCAGGACGAACAGCGCCAGCCCCGCCCAGACCCAGCGGCCCGCGGTGGCGGTGTCGTGACCGGGCGCCGGGGCGGCCGAGCCCAGGAACAGTGCGAGCCCCACGGCCAGCGCCACGAACGCCAGCCACGTCCGCGAGTCCGGACGCCGGTGGAAGACCGCACTGCCGACCACCAGCGTGAACAGTAGTTCGGTCGCCATCAGCGGCTGGACGACGGCCAGACTGCCCACCGCCAGCGCGGCCGCCTGCAGCACCGTCGTCAGCGCGAGCAGCGCCGCCCCGCCGACCCAGTACCGGTCGCGCACCAGCCGCAGCAGTGAGCGCAGCATCGTGTGCCGGGCCCCCGCCCGGTCCTCGTCCTGCGCCGCGGCCCTGCGCTGCAGTACCGACGCCGCCGCGTTGGACAGCGCCGCGAACAGGGCGAGGACGACGGTGAGGACACTCACCGCGGCGTGCTCCCGGTCATCCGAACCGTGCGGCCAGCCGCCGGTACAGGCCCGGGGCCGCGCCCCGCACCCGGCAGGGCAGACGCAGCCACGAGGGCACGTACACCTCGTCCCGGCCCCGCAGCACCGCGGTCCGCACCGCGTCGGCCACGCGCTCGGGAGGCACCGGGCGCGGCCAGGACCGCCGGTAGGGGGCGCCCCGGCGCTCGAAGAACGGGGTGTCGACGACGCCCGGCACCACATGGGTGACGCCGACGCCCGTGCCCCGCAACTCGTAGCGCAGCGAATCCGCGAAGGCGCCGATCGCGGCCTTGGCGGCGGAGTACACGGCCTCGTCGCGCACCGCGACACTGCCCGCCAGCGAGCCGATGAGCACCACCCGCCCCGACCCCGCCGCCACCATCCCCGGCAGCAGCAGCCGCACCAGCCGCAACGTGGCCAGCAGGTTGACGTCGAGCACGTCGTCGATGGTGCGCGGGGGCATGTCCAGGAACTCCCCGGCCCAGCCGACCCCGGCTCCCGCCACCAGCAGATCCACCGGCCCCGCGGTGGCCAGCGTGAAGTCGGTGAGCTGCCGGCCGGCGCCGGGGAGGGTGAGGTCCGCGGCGAACGCGGTGGCCGACGTGTCGTCGGCGACCTGGCGCAGCCGCACCGGGTCACGGCCCGTGAGCACCAGCCGCCAGCCGTCCTCGTCGCCCAGGCGGCGGGCCACGGCCGCGCCGATGCCGGAGGACGCCCCCGTCACGAGCGCCGTACGGGTCCGCGGGTCCCGGAGTCCGACGGGCTGCCGCCGGGGCTTCGCGCGGTCCGCGTCGGGTGCGACGACCTGCGGTCCGGGGACGGACCGGGGACGGGAGAACGCATGGACCATGGGGACCACCTTGGCTCGGGGCGGGCACCGGGAAGCGGCGACCTCGCGGTCGGGCTCCCGGCGTCCGGCCGGACGGGCGGTCACGGAGTATCCCCCAGGGTCCGCCCGAAACGCCCGCTTGTGCGATGGTTTGGAACCGGTGGCACCGGCAACTTGGTCCGTCGTGCATCCTCGCAGCTCATCGGTGCCCCGGCGCCCCGGCACCCCGCGCGGCCCGCAGGGCGGCAGACGTCTGCTGGTGATCAGCGCGAGCATGGGCGCGGGCCACGACACGGTCGCCGCCGAACTGGTCCGGCGGGCCCGGGAACGCGGCGACACCGCCCAGACCGTCGACGTCCTCGCCCTCCTGCCGTACGGCCTGGGCGCGGTCCTCAGGTGCTTCTACCGCGGGTCCGTACGGCACTTTCCGTGGGCGTACGCCGCCCTCTACCGCCTCTTCCTGCGGCCCGGCGCGGGACGCCGGCCGAGCGGGACGCCCCTGGCCCGGCTCGCCGGAGACCGGCTGCGCGAGCTGGCCGCACGCACCGGCGCGGACGTGGTCGTACCCGTCTTCCACCTCGGCGCCCAGCTCACCGGCCACCTCCGGGACCGCGGGCTGCTGCCCGTGCCCAGTGTCGTCCTCGTGATCGACTTCGAGCTCCACCGGCAGTGGCTGCACCCCGGCAACGACCACTGCCTGTGTCTCACCGAGGAGGCGGCGCGCGAGGCGCGGGGCAACACCGGCACTCCGGCGGAGACGTGCGGTCCCGTCGTGGCGCCCGAGTTCTCCGCCGGTCGCGTCCCGGGGGCGGCCCAGTGGCGGGAGACGTTCGACCGGCTCGGCCCCGGGCGGCCCGCGGTGGTGCTGTCCGCCGGTGCCTGGGGCGTCGGCTCGCACCTGGACGCCACCGTCCGGCTGCTGGTGGACCACGGCTATCTGCCGGTCGTGCTCTGCGGCGACAACCAGCGGCTGCGCCGCACGCTGTCCGGCACTCCCGGCGTCCTCGCCCTGGGCTGGGTGACGGACATGCCGGGCCTGCTGCACGCCGCCCGTGCCCTGATCGACAACGCGGCCGGTCAGACCGCCGTGCAGGCGCTCGCGGCCGGACTGCCGGTCGTGGGCCATCGCCCCATACCCGGTCACGGCGCGGACGGCGTCCGGCGAATGGCCGCGCTGGGTGTCTCCGAGGTCGCCGAGGACCGGACCGCGCTGCTCGAAGCCCTGGCGCGGCTCACCGCACCCGGCCCGGACCGGCGGCGACGGATCGCCGCCGGACGCGCCCTGTTCACCGGCAACGCGGACGCCCTGACACTGGTGACCGACCTGGCCGACGCCGCACGTGCGGACGTACGGCGGTGAGAGAGCGCCGCGAGCACGGAGGGGGAGCGAGGCGGGAGAGCGAGGGGAAGCGAGGGGGGAGTGCACGCCCGTTTTCCCGGACGCACACAGGGCACCCGCCCGGGGCGCGAACCGGCACAAGGAGGCGACGCCGTGCGGCTCGACGAGTTCCTCACCAGGGTCCGCGACCGCGGTGAGTTCCACGGCGACGACGAGGCCGAGCAGGTCGCCACGGCCGTGCTGTGGGTGGTCGCGTCCCGCATCCCACCGGACGATGCCGCCGACCTGGCCCGCGACCTGCCCGCACCCCTGGACGACGCGCTGCGCCCGGAACGCGGGCGCCCCGAGACCTTCGGGCGCGAGGAGTTCCTCCGGCGGGTGGCCCAGCAGACCGGTGCCCGGCCGCGCACCGCCGAGTGGGACGCGGGCGCCGTGCTGTCCACCCTCGCCGAGGCAGTGCCCCGCGAACGCGTCGACCGACTGCTGGCCTGCCTGCCCGCCGACTGCGCCGACCTCTTCGGCGGCCCGGCACCCCACTGAGAGCGGCCCCCGGAGACAGGCCACCGAGACCGAGGAGACACCCATGACGGACGTTGAGCAGCGCTACGCCGACGGGGAGGAGACACCCCTCCTCGGATACGCGGCGCTGGCCACGACCTTCGCGGCCGGTGCCGGCGCGTTCACGGTGACGGCATGGCGCCGTGGGGTCCGACTGCCCGACTCCGTCCCCGCCTGGGACGTGGTCCTGCTGGGAACGGCGACGTTCAAGGCCTCCCGGCTGCTGACCAAGGACAAGGTCACCAGCTTCCTGCGGGCCCCCTTCACCCGCCGCCAACGGGAGGGCAACGCCAACGAGGTGATGGACGCCGGGCGCGGGACCGGTCTGCGCCGTGCCGTCGGTGACCTGATCTCCTGCCCGTTCTGCACCTCCGCCTGGGTGGCCGGCGGGCTCGTGGGCACCTACGCCGTCGCGCCCAGGGCGGGGCGGCTGGTGTGCGCGGGCCTGAGCGCGGTCGTGGTGTCGGACTGGATGCAGTACGCGTGGAGCCTGACGGCGCAGAAGGCCGAGGCATGAGCCGAGAACGTGCCGACGAATGAGCCGAGGGATGTGCCGGGGAACGATCCGAGCAAGCAACGGAACGATCCGAGCAAGGAACGGATCGGGGCCCGGGGGCCAGGGCCGGGCGGCCGGTCAGTCGCGCTCGGCGCGCTCCGCCCGCTCGGCGTGCAGCTTCTTCACCCGGGCCGCCTCCTTGCGCACGTCGGCCTGGACCGCCTGCTCCCGCTCCAGCCACTCCGGGCGCTCCTGCTTCAGCGCGTCGATCTGCTCCGTGGTGAGCGGCTCGGTGACCCCGCCCCGGTGCAGGCCCGCGATGGAGACGCCCAGCTTCGCCGCCACCACCGGCCGCGGGTGCGGACCGTCGCGCCGCAGCTCGCGCAGCCACGCGGGCGGATCGGCCTGGAGTGCGTTCAGCTCGGCACGCGTGACGACGCCCTCCTGGAACTCGGCGGGTGTGGCCTCGAGGTACACACCCAGCTTCTTCGCCGCGGTCGCGGGCTTCATGGTCTGGGTGTTCTGGTGCGACGTCATGGGCCCAAGGGTATCGATCGTGTGAGTGGCTCCCGACCACGCCCGGTAACCTGGCCGGGTGACAGGCTCGGAAGCTCCCCCTTCGTTCCGGCTCGCGTACGTCCCGGGGGTGACGCCCGACAAATGGGTGCGCATCTGGAACGAGCGGCTGCCGGACGTCCCCCTCGTCCTGACCCAGGTCCCCGCCGCCGAAGCGGCAGGCGTGCTGCTGGGCGGCGACGCCGACGCCGGGCTCGTACGCCTGCCCGTCGACCGTACGGCGCTCAGTGCCATCCCCCTCTACACCGAGACCACGGTCGTGCTGGTCCCCAAGGACCATCTCGTCACCGCGGCCGACGAGGTGAGCGTCGGGGACATCGCCGAAGAGATCGTGCTGCATCCCCTGGACGACGTCCTCGACTGGGAGCGGCTGCCCGGCAGGCCCGCGCTCGAGCGCCCGGCCACCACCGCGGACGCCGTCGAACTGGTGGCGGCCGGGATCGGGGTGCTGCTCGTGCCGCTGTCGCTGGCCCGCCTGCACCACCGCAAGGACCTCACGTACCGCACGGTCACGGACGCCCCGGAGTCGAGCGTGGCCCTGTCCTGGCCCGAGGACGCGCACACGGACCGCGTCGAGGACTTCATCGGCATCGTCCGGGGCCGGACCGTCAACAGCACCCGGGGCCGGCAGCCGGAACCGGCGCGCTCCAAGGGCGGACGCGCCGAAGGCGCCCCCTCCACGCGTGGCAAACCGGCGGCCGGGAAGGCGGGCGGCAGGACGGGCGGAGCCGCGGGCGGCAAGACCGGCGGGAAGCAGACCGGGAGCGCCCGGCGCGGCACCGGCGGCAGCCACCGGGGCGCGAGCGGCGGCAAGGGCAAGGGCGGCGGACGCGGCGGCAGGCCGCGTCAGCGCTGACCGCGAAGGCGGACAGGCCACCGCCGGTCCTCGGCAGACCGGCCACCGCCGGTCCTCGGCAGACCGGCCACCGCCGACCCGTCGCCCCCGGCGCGTCAGCGGACCGTCGGACTGGGCGTCGGTGCGGAGGTGTTGACCTCGAGCCCGGGCGGCGCGGTGAGCGAGAGCACCGGCTCGCCGGGCTGCGGGGCCGGCGGCGTGAGCTGCGCCTTGGGCAGGTTCGGTGGCGCGGTCTGCTGGAAGTTGACCTGGTCGAAGTTGACCAGCCCGGTCTTCTCCAGCACGGTGATGTGGTCGAGGACGGTGTCGTTGGCCTGGTCGGCGAGCTGCCGCACCAGGGAGTTCTTGGTGTTGGCCCGGATGTTGGCGATGGCCGGGAAGATCTGGCCGTGCGTGATCCGCATGATGTTGACCGCGGTGGTGTCGAACTGCTTGCCCGTCGTCCCGTTCACGGTCGAGACGAACTGCTGCTGCTGCGGTGAGGCCAGGTTGGGCAGGGTGATGCCCAGCTCCGGTGCGATCCTGCGGCAGGTGGCGTCCAGCCGGGAGTGGCCGACGACCAGGTGCTCACCGGCCTCCCTCATCTCCGGTGTCGTCCCCCGCTCGATGGCCATCAGCCCGAGCGGGTGCTCCCACAGCCCCGCGGCACGCACCTTCACCACGAAGTCCCGGTCCTGCTCGGTGAGCGGCCCGTACCGCGTGTTGGTGACGACCCGGGCCTGGTCACTGCCCGCGTTCTGTACCCCGAGCATGGCCGGGTAGACGAGGGCGGTGAGGGTGAGGACCAGGGCACCGGCCACGAAGGCGGTCCCTGCCGTGGTGCGCGTGATGCGCATCGTGCCTCCTGGGGCGAAGACAGGCTCGGACACCAGGAGATACGGATACGAGAAGCGATCTGATCACCGTTTCGAGCACTTGCTCATATTGTTTCCCTCGTAGCGTTTCCGTCGGTCCGCAGCCAGTCGTGTGCCGCCCGCGCGGTGAACTCCTCCTGGCCACCGCGCACCAGCAGTTCCGCCGTGGCGAACTCCGGTGCGTCGGCCTGCCCCGATACGTGCGGGATCGCGATGCAGCGCATTCCGGCCGCGTGCGCGGCGGCCGCACCGGGAGCGGCATCCTCCAGCACCACGCAGCGGGCCGGTTCCGTGCCCAGCCGGCGGGCGGCCTCCAGGAAGACGTCGGGGGCGGGCTTGCCCCGCGCCACCTCGTCGGCCGAGACGACCGTGCGCAGGTGTGCGTCCAGGCCGGTGCGCGCCAGGATCGCCGCGGTGGCCTCGGGCGAGGAACCCGATGCCACCGCCATCGGTACGCCCTCGCCCGCCAGCAGTTCGACGAACTTCCGCATCTCGGGATACGCGCGGGCGGAGGTGCGGGCGAGCCCGAGATAGTGCCGGTTCTTCACGGCGAGCAGTTCCTCGACCGTGGCCCGCAGCCCGTACCGCCGCTTCCAGTCGGCGACCGTCTCCTGGGTGCTGATGCCCACGTACGCCTCGTGATCGGCCCAGCTGAAGTCCGGGACGCCGTACTCGGCGAGGGTGCGCCGGCCCGCTTCGTAGTAGTGCGGCTCGCTGTCCACGAGCGTTCCGTCGAGATCGAAGATGACCGAGATGCCGCCCAGGGGGCCCATGGTGCTCATGGCGTCCAGGATGCCAAGGATCACCTGCGGGCAGAGCGCCCGATCGACTCCACCAGGGGCAGCAACCGGTGCGGCACGCGCTCGCGCAACGCGACCTCGCTGCGGGTGCGGACCACGCCGGGCAGGCTGATCAGCTTCTGCACCACGTCTTCCAGGTGCGCGTTGTCGCGGGCCACGACGCGGGTCAGCAGGTCCCCACCACCCGTGATGGAGAAGGCCTCGACGATCTCCGGCACCGCCGCCAGCGCCTCGCCCACCTCGTCCAGATGGCCCTGGGTGACCTCGATGTGCACGAACGCGAGCACCGGGTGGCCCAGGGCGGCGGGAGAGAGGGACGGAGCGGTACCGGTGATCACGCCGTCCCGCTCCAGGCGGTCGAGGCGGGCCTGGAGCGTGCCGCGGGCGATCCCGAGCAGGCGGGCGTACTCGCGCACACTGGTGCGCGGCTGCTCCAGCAGCAGCCGCAGGATGCGGGTGTCGAGTTCGTCGACGGCCATCGCGGGTCCGGCCCCCTCCAGTCGGCCATTGGCTCTCCGGTGGCCGCAGGCATGCCGTGATCACAGTACCAATGGCCCACTCCGGCGGCCGCCTGTTGAGCCACTGGCGGCCGGGATGCTCCTATAGACCTGTCGATGGCGCTGCGGACCCCGCGGCGCCTTTTGCATGTGGTGACTTCCGGGCCGATGGGCTGAACGAGCGAGGGGGCGGTAATCAGTGCTGAAGAAGGTGTTCGTGAGCCCGGATCCGGGACGGTCCCGGCTGCGGTTCGCCGCCCGGGCCGTCCTCGGCATCGGGCTGGCCGTCGTCGTGTGCGGGCTGGCCGGTACCTCCCTGGTCGGCGCGATCATCGGGGGCCTCGCCGCCCTGCTCGCGCTCTTCACCGTCACCGACGCTACCGTGCGCGGCCAGGCCGTCACCACCGCGCTGCTGCCGGTCGCCGGGCTGCCCGTGCTCACCGCCGCCGCCGCGCTGCACGACCTCCCGGTGGCCCGGGACCTCACCTTCCTCGCCGTCGTCGGCGCCGGGGTGTACGCGCGTCGCTGGGGCCCGCGCGGGCACAGCCTCGGCGTCTTCGCCTTCATGACCTTCTTCATCGCCCAGTTCCTGCACGCCACCACGGACCGGCTGCCCGAGATGTTCGCCGCCGTCCTGCTGTCCGTCGCCACCGCCGCGACGGTGCGGTTCGGGCTGTGGTGCTACGAACGCCGCCGGCCCACGCCTGCCGCCCCCGCGCCGCCCGCCGGCACCGGACTGGCCCGCATCACCACCCGGCAGGCCGTGCAGGCGACCGCGGGCGCCGGTTTCGCCCTGGTCGTGGGCCAGCTGGTGTCCGGCGACCGCTGGTACTGGGCCGTCGGCGCGACCTGGTGGGTGTTCGTCAACACCACCTCGCGCGGCGAGACGCTGGTGCGCGGCTTCCGCCGGGTCCTCGGCACGGTCGTCGGCATCGGCCTGGGCTTCCTGATCGCCGTGCCGGTGGCCGGAGCGCCGGCGCCCACCGCCGTACTCGCCGCCGCCTGCGTCTTCGGCATCTTCTACACCGCCGCGGTCTCCTACACCTGGATGATGCTCTGCGTGACCCTGCTCGCCGAGCTGCTCTACGGCCTCCTGGGCGTCCTCGGCCCCGGCCTGCTCGCGCTGCGGATCGCCGAGACCGGCGTGGGTGCGCTCGGCGCCGCGCTCGCCGTGCTCTTCGTCCTGCCCGTCACCACGCACGCCGTCACCGACGTCTGGATCCAGCGCGCCCTGCGCTGCGTGCACGCCTGTACCGCGGAGGCCGCCGCCCGGCTCGCCGGAACCGAGGGCGCCGATCCGGCGCCGCGCGTGGCGGAACTGGAGCAGCTGCTGGGCCGGGTACGGCTGTCGGTCGCCCCGCTCGTGCACCCGCTGAGCCCGATGCACGGCCGCAGGCGGCGGGCCCGCCGGGTCCTGGACCTGCTCGACGACTGCGCCCGGGAGATCCGCGGCCTGGTCGCCGTGGCCGCCGACCCCGAAGCCTCGCACGACGCACGGCTGGCCGCCGCCTGCTGGCGTGTCGAGGCCGCGGTCGAGGCACTCACCGGCGGAGGCGCAGTCCCCGCCCGGGCCGGCGAGCCGCGGGCCGCCGAGCCCGCGCTGGCGCACCTCCACGACCTGGAACAGGCCCTCGCCGAACTCGCCGCGCCCCTGCGCACCCCCTCCGGCTCGCGCCTGGCCGGCGCCTGACCCGGCCCGCCCGCCGCCCCCGCGACACCCGTTTGGTCTAGACCGCGCGTGATCGACTGCTACCGTCGCTCCCGGGCGGACGATCAGGCCGGGCGACCGGGACGGCACTCGACGCGACGCAGGACGAAGCGGGCAGACGAAGCGGGACGAGAGGGGCAGCGGTGACGGACGGCGGCAGGCGGCAGCGGCGGGCATACATCGGGTCGTTCACGGCGGCCGGCGGCCCCGGGATCCTGACGGCGACCGTCGCCCCCGACAGCGGCGCGCTCACGGTCGTGAGCGGTACGGACGGTCTGGCCGACCCCTCCTACCTGGCCCTGGCACCCGACGGGGACACGCTCTACGCCGTCAGCGAGACGGCCGAGGGCGCGGTGGCCGCCTACCGGGTGAGCGGGGACAGGCCCGAGCCCGCCGGACGGCCGGTGCCCGTCGAGGGCGACGGACCGACCCACCTCAGCCTGTACGCCGGGCACGTGCTGACCGCCAACTACGGCTCCGGCACCGTCACCGCCGTACCGGTCCGCGCCGACGGCACCCTCGCCCGCTCCGCGTCCGGCGTGCTGCGGCACACCGGCTCCGGCCCGCACGCCCAGCGTCAGCAGGGACCGCACGCCCACCAGGTGCGGCCCGACCCCAGCGGGCGCTGGGCCGTCAGTGTGGACCTCGGCACCGACTCCGTGCGGATCTGCACCCTGACCGACGGCGCCCCCGCCGTGCACCGGGAGGTCGCGCTGCGGCCGGGGTCGGGACCGCGGCACCTGGCTTTCCATCCGGACGGTTCCCAGGCCTACGTCGTCAACGAACTGGCGCCCACCGTCACCGTCTGCCACTGGGACGCCGACGACGGCGTGCTCAAGCCCCTCACCGAGGTGCCGCTGCTGCCGGGGGCCCCGGCGGGCGACGCCTACCCGTCCGGCATCGCCGTGTCGCCCGACGGCCGCTTCGTGTGGACCGCGACCCGCGGTGAGGACGTCCTGTCCGTGTTCGTCGTGGAACCGGACGGCCTGCGGCTGTCCGCCACCGTGCCCTGCGGCGGGTACTGGCCCCGCGACATCGCCGTGTCCGGCGGCTTCCTGTACGCGGCCAACGAGCGCTCGGGAGACGTGACCTGGTTCGCCCTGGACCCGGCCACCGGCATCCCCCGCCGCACGGGCTCCCTGGCGGTCCCAGCAGCCTCCTGCGTGATCTTCGCCCCGTAGCCGCGGGCGGCCGGTTGCCCTCAGCTGCGGGCAGTCGTGCCTTCCCGGCCTGTGGGCAGTCGTGCCTCCCCCAGTGTCCGAACGGCCTGGGAGGTACCCCCAGGCGGCACGGGTGGGCGCAGGCGGCCACCCCGCCAGCGCCGGGCAGCGCGACCCACCCCCGGCCCCGCACGGACGCCGGGCACGATCTTGACAGGCGCCGCCGGAACCCGGGCCGTACGGAAGGGGCCCGCTCCGGCAGAGGAGCGGGCCCCTTCACGCAGGCCTGGAAAAGCAAGCGCACGCGCCCGTCACCGAACCGGCGCCCCCTGCGCCTGCTGCGGCGAGATACCGAGCGCCGTCGTGTACTTGGCCAGCGCCAGCTTGCCGATCGCCGGGTACGGGCCGAGCGGCTCGGCGGTGGAACAGCCCGCCTCCTTGGCCGCCTCCTCCAGCACGGACGCCTCGATCTCCGGACCGATCAGATACGGCGCGAGCGCCAGCTGCTGGGAGCCCGAGGAGCGCAGCTGCTCGGCGACGGACGCGATCGAGCCCTCCTCGTCCAGCGCCGCCGCGATCACCGGCACGGCCAGGCGTGCGGCGAGCAGCATGCCGGTGATCCCGGCCGCCTGCACGGCCTCGTCACCGCCGACGGAGGCGAGGATGATGCCGTCCGCGGCGGTCGCCACGGTGAACAGCCGGGCGCGGTCGGCCCGGGCGAGACCGGCCTCGGAGAGCCGCACGTGCAGCGCCTCGGCCAGCAGCGGGTGCGGCCCGAGAACGTCGGTCAGCTCGGCCGCGATCTTGCTGTCCATCACGGCCTGCCGGATCCGGCGCAGCAGCGCGTTGTCCGGCCCGGCGAGCAGCGGCACGACGACCGCGACGGGGCCCTCCGGCTCCTTCACGTCCAGTCCGGCGGCGCGCGCCTGCTCGAAGCGGGCGGCGCGCTCCTCGGCGGCCCGGACGAGCACGGTGGTCAGGGAGGGGAACTCGGCGTCGTCGTCCCCGTCGAGGTGGCCGATCCGGGCGTCGAGCCCGGGCAGCTCGGAACGGGCGATGCTGATGACCTCGTCGGCGAGGCCCCGGGTGGCGCTGCTGGGCGTCCCCGGCACCGCGAGGACGAGCGCCGGCGCGCCCTCGGGAGCCACCAGGGGTTCGGGACGGCGGTGCCGTCCGGGCTGGCGGGGGCGCGGCATTCGTACTGGCAGGCCGGACGCGGGCCCAGTGGGGGAGCTCATGGCGCCGCATGTTACTGGTTTCCGGGGTTTCCCTGTTCGGGGAGGGTGCAGGTGAGCGGTATCCGTCCGGTTTTGTCTGATGAGTGATGTACGGATCGGCCGACATCGGCATGATTCACCTCGTCGGCGGACCGGTTCTCAGCCGTTCGGCGCGGTTGTCACCCACAGCATCCTGTCGTCACCCGGAAGCGTGAACGAACCGGTCGCCAGGTCCGTCGCCAGCCGGACCGAGCCGTCCAGCGGGTCGCCCTCGGCTGCCGTCCACCGGGCCTGCGGCAGGCGCTTCGCCAGCTCGTCCTCCAGCGGTACGAGGAGCGGGTCGCCCAGTCGCGTCAGCCCGCCGGTGACGGCGACGAGGGGTTCACCGGCGGCCGGACAGACCGCGGCGGCCGAGTCGGCCAGGTGCCGGGCGGCAGCCCCGAGGATCTCCGCCGCGACGGGGTCGGTGGCCGCGCACGCTGCCACCTCCGGTGCGAAGGAGGCCAGGACCGCCGGACGGTCGGGCCGCGGATACACCTGTGCGGGCAGTCCCGCCGCCGGGCCGAAACGCTCCTCGGCGCGGGCCAGCAGCGGAGCGGAGCCGTCCTCCCGCCCGTCGTGGGCGCGCAGCGCCGCCTCGAGACCGGCCCGCCCGATCCAGGCACCGCCGCCGCAGTCGCCCAGCAGATGCCCCCAGCCGTCCGCCCGGCGCCAGCGGGTCAGGTCGGTGCCGACCGCGATCAGGCCGGTGCCGGCGGCCACCACCGCTCCGGCCCGTGGCCCGAGGGCGCCCACGTACGCGGTGACGGCGTCGGCGACCAGGGCGACCGTCCGCACGCCCAGCTCCCGGGCCAGCGCGCCCGGCAGTTCGGCGCGCAGCGCGTCGCCCAGCGTGGCCAGCCCGGCGGCCCCGACGACGACGGTGTCGATCCGGGTGACGCCGCTTTCGGCGGTCAACGCCCTGGCCATCGGCAGCAGTTGCCCCAGGAGATGCCCGGGGTCGATCCCGTGCGCACCGGTGCGCACGGGATCCCGCGAGACCCGCCGACCGAGCGGGCCGTGTCCGCAGTCGCCCCCGTGTCCGCCGTCGCCGACGGCGCCGACGACGGCGCGCAGCCCCGAGCCGCCGGAGTCCACGGCCAGGAAGCCGGTGCTCACGGCAGGCGCCAGTCCACCGGCTGACCTCCCAGGCGCATCAGCAGGTCGTTGGCCCGGCTGAACGGACGGGAGCCGAAGAAGCCCCGGTCCGCCGACATGGGGGAGGGATGCGCGGACTCCAGGGCCGGCAGATCGCCGAGCAGCGGTCGCAGATTGCGGGCGTCACGGCCCCAGAGAATGGACACCATCGGCTTGCCGCGTGCCGCCAGCGCGCGTATCGCCTGCTCGGTGACCTCCTCCCAGCCCTTGCCGCGGTGGGCCGCGGGCTTGCGCGGGGCCGTGGTGAGCGCCCTGTTGAGCAGCAGCACGCCCTGCTGCGTCCAGGGCGTCAGATCCCCGTTGGCGGGCTGCGGGAGATTCAGGTCGGTGTTCAGCTCCCGGAAGATGTTGACGAGGCTGCCGGGCAGCGGGCGTACCTCGGGCGCGACGGAGAACGACAGTCCGACGGCGTGCCCCGGCGTGGGGTAGGGATCCTGTCCGACGATCAGGACCCGGACGTCGTCGAAGGGCTGTTGGAAGGCCCGCAGGACGTTCGCCCCCGCCGGGAGGTAGGTGCGTCCGGCGGCGATCTCCGCGCGCAGGAACTCGCCCATCGAGGTGATCTGTCCGGCGACGGGTTCAAGGGCCTTCGCCCAGCCCGCTTCGACGATTTCATTCAAGGGTCGTGGTGCCACGGGCGTCACCCTACTGCCGTACGGGTGACGCCGATCAACCGGTGGCCAAGGCCCGTCCCCCCGGTCCGGTTCACCCGACGACCGCTGCCCGCACGCACAGCACGTCCGGCAGGTGGGAGGCCAACTGCCGCCAGCTGTCGCCGTCGTCGGCCGACGCGAACACCTCGCCGTTGCGGTTGCCGAAGTACACGCCCGCCTGCTCCGCGTCGTCCGTGGACAGCGCGTCGCGCAGCACCGTGCCGTAGTGGTCCTCCTGGGGCAGGCCCGCCGAGAGCGGCTCCCAGCTCTTGCCCGCGTCCGCCGTGCGGAAGACCCGGCACCGGTGGTCCGCGGGCACCCGGTCGGCGTCGGCGTTGATCGGGAAGACGTACGCCGTGTCGCCGCGGTGCGGATGGGCGGCCACCGCGAAACCGAACGTGGAGGGCAGGCCCTCGCCGATGTCCGTCCAGTGCGCTCCGGCGTCGTCGCTGCGGTACACCCCCCAGTGGTTCTGGAGGTACAGGCGGTCGGGGGTGGCCGCGTCGCGCGCGACCTTGTGCACGCACTGGCCGAACTCCGGGTCGGGGTCGGGCAGGAAGACGGCGGAGACGCCGGAGTTGGACGGCGCCCAGCTCGCGCCGCCGTCGGCGGTGCGGAAGACGCCCGCGGTCGAGACGGCGACCGTCACGGACCCGGGGTCGCGCGCGTCGGTGAGGACGGTGTGCAGCCCCTCGCCGCCACCGCCCGGCACCCACTTCGACCGGGTGGGGTGCTCCCACAGCGGGCGGACCAGCTCGAAGCTCTCACCGCGGTCCTCCGAGCGGTACAGCGCCGCCGGTTCGGTGCCCGCGTACACCACGTCCGGCTCGGCGGCCGCGGGGTGCAGCTGCCACACCCGCTCCAGGGAGGCGCCGGTGTCCTTGGGGAACCTGACGGCGGGCGCGGCCGGTTCGGTCCAGGTACGGCCGAGGTCGTCGGAGTGGAAGACCGACGGCCCCCAGTGCGCGCTGTCGCCGCCGGCCAGCAGCCGCGGGGTGTCGCCGCGGGTGTCGAGGGCGACCGAGTAGACCGCCTGTGCGTTGAAGTAGGGACTCTCGTCGAACTCCCAGGTGCCACCCCGCCGGCGCCCGATGAACAGGCCCTTGCGGGTGCCCACGGCGAGCAGTACTTCGGTCATGCCGATCACCTCCGTGGCGTCCTCGTCGACGCCTTCGTCTCGGACACGGGCCAGTCTGCACCCAGGCACTGACAGTCACCCCCGGAAGGAGTGCCGGCGCAGGTCAGGACGGTGGTGTCGGGTCCGGAGAGGCGTCCTGGCGCCGCCCGCTCAGCCCTCGCCCGGAAGGGCCCGCGTCAGGATCCCGTCGAGGTCGGCCGTGTCCGGCAGCGTGCCGAAGGCGTGCCCCCAGTCGCCGCCGAGCCGGGTGGCGCAGAAGGCGTCGGCGACGGCGGGCGGGGCGTGCCGGACCAGGAGGGAGGCCTGGAGGGTGAGGGCCATCAGCTCCACCAGGCGGCGGGCACCGGACTCGGACGCCTCGGTGAGCCCCGTACGAAGCCGGTCCGCCGCCGCGTCCAGCCGGGCGTCCGCCCCGCGCGCCAGGGTGAGTTCACCGAAGAGCGCGTGCGCGGCGGCGGGGGAGCGGCCCAGCGCCCGCAGCACGTCGAGGGCGTTGACGTTCCCCGAGCCCTCCCAGATCGACAGCAGCGGCGCCTCCCGGTAGTGGCGGGGCATGCCCGACTCCTCCACGTAGCCGTTGCCGCCCAGGCACTCCAGGGCCTCCGCGGTGAACGCCGGCCCCCGCTTGGTCACCCAGTACTTCCCGACGGCGGTGGCGATCCGCCGGAACGCCGCCTCCCCCTCGTCGCCGCGCACGGCGCGGTCGGCCGCGCCGGCCAGCCGCAGGGTGAGGGCGGTCGCGGCCTCGGACTCCAGCGCGAGGTCGGCCAGGACGTTGCGCATCAGCGGCTGGTCCACCAGCCGGGCGCCGAACGCGGTGCGGTGCCGTACGTGGTGACCGGCCTCGACCAGGGTCTTGCGCATCAGCGTCGCCGAGGCCATCACACAGTCCAGCCGGGTGCAGTTGACCATCTCGATGATCGTCTTGACCCCCTGTCCCTCGGGCCCGACCAGCCAGGCCACCGTCCCGTCGAACTCGGGCTCCGAGGAGGCGTTGGAGCGGTTGCCGAGCTTGTCCTTGAGGCGCTGGACGCGGAAGGTGTTGCGGGTGCCGTCGGGCAGCACGCGGGGCACCAGGAAGCAGGAGAGCCCGCCGGCCGCCTGCGCCAGCACGAGGAACACGTCGCACATCGGCGCCGACGTGAACCACTTGTGCCCGCGGAGCGTGTAGACGCCGGGCTCGGCGGTCGCGGTGGCCGTCGTGGCGTTGGTCCGGACGTCCGAGCCGCCCTGCTTCTCGGTCATCCCCATGCCGGCCAGCAGACCGCGCTTGTCCGTGGGCGTCCGCAGCCCCGGCTCGTACTCCCGGGAGGTCAGCAGCGGCTCGTAGACCTCCGCCAGTTCCGGCTGGGCGCGCAGGGCCGGGACGGCCGCGTACGTCATCGAGGTCGGGCATCCGTGCCCCGCCTCGGTGTGCCCCCAGACCAGTCCGCCGGCGGTCCGCGCGACGTGGGCGCCCGGACGCCCGTCGGCCCACGGCGCGCCGGCCAGGCCCTCGCCGACGGCCACCCGCATCAGGTGGTGCCAGCTCGGGTGGTACTCGACCTCGTCGACCCGGTTGCCGTACCGGTCGTGGGTGCGCAGCACGGGCTCGTGGCGGTTCGCGAGGTCGCCCCAGTCCTGCGCCTGCGCGCTGCCCGCCCGGCGGCCCAGCCGGCGCAAGCCGTCCTCGGCCCAGCCGGCGCCCTCCCGGCGCAGGCCCTCCAGCAGGACCGTGTCGTCGGACGCGTCGTAGGGGGCCAGGGGAGGGGGCTGGTTGGTGACGTCGTGCGTCGCGTACCCCTCCGGGCGGCCCCAGGGCTCCTCGGACGGCTCGTAGGACTCGTACGGCGGCTCCTGCGCGAGTGTCGTCATGCCTTGAGTGTTGCATTGCTTCTGCGACCGCAGCAATAGTGCAACACGGTGGGCGCACGTACAGTACGTGCTCATGTGGACGAACGACGCGGTGCCGCGCGGATGACCGGTTCCGGGGACCCCGGCGGGCTCACGCTGCGTCCGCTGTCCGCGCGGTCGGTGGTCCTGAGCCTGCTGCTCGGCACCCACCCGCCGGAGCTGCCGGCGCGGGACCTGGTGCGGCTCGTGGCGGGGTTCGACGTCGGCGCCTCCACCGCGCGCGCGGCGCTCAGTCGGATGGCCGCCGCCGGGGACCTGCGCCGCACGGACACCGGCTACCGGCTCAGCGAGCGGCTGCTGGAACGCCAGCGGCGCCAGGACGAGGCGCTGCGCCCGCACACGCGCGCGTGGGACGGCGACTGGGAGACGCTCGTGATCACCGCGACGGGGCGCGACCCGGCCGCCCGTGCCGAGTTGCGGACCCGGCTGGCCGCCCTGCGCCTGGCCGAACTCCGCGAGGGTGTCTGGCTGCGCCCCGCCAACCTCGACCGCCCGCTGCCCACGGATCTCGGCCGGGTGGCCGAACGGCTTGTTTCACGTCCGGGGTCGCCGGCCGTCGAGCTGGCGGCGCGTCTGTGGCCGCTGGTCGACTGGGCGGACACCGCGAGGGCGCTGCTCGTCCACGTCGACCGGGCGCGGCGTCCGGCCGGCCTCCTCACGGCCTTCGCGGCCGTCGTGCGGCACCTGCTCGCCGACCCGGTGCTGCCCCCGGAACTGCTCCCGCCCGACTGGCCGGGGACGGCCCTGCGGGACGCCTACGCGCGCTATCAGCGGGAGCAGTCCGGGCAGGTCCGGGCGCACGGCCCCCGGACCTGACGCGTCACTTGTAGGTGATGTCGGACGAGGAGTACTTGCAGTACGTGCCGTCGGCGCCGGAGCCGTTCGAGTCCGGCTCGTCGCCGTCGTCGTTGCCGATGTACTTCTGGCACGGGACGATCTTCTTGCTGCTGTCCCCGACGATCGTGATGTTGCGCAGGGTCGCGCTGTCGCCGTAGTTGGTGTTGATGCCGGCGATCCGGCCACCCTTCCAGTTGACCTCGATGCCGTTGAGGTTGATGGTGCGCCTGTACTGCGTCGAGCAGTTGCCGCAGGACCGGACGAAGGTGCCGAAGTTCTTGACGGCGAAGCCGGAGATGTTCAGCGTTCCGGCGCCGTTGAACTGGAACACCTTGTCGTCGGCCTCCTTGGCGCCGCCGCCGGAGACGGTGTAGACGTTCGACGACGACGAGCCCCGGAAGGTCGCCGCGTCCTCGCCGACGTCCTCCCACCAGACGTTCTGGAGCGTGCAACTGCCCTTGCAGTGCACGCCGTCCGCGGCCGGGGCGCCGATGATCACGTTCTTCAGGACGGCGCCGGGGGCCAGTTCCAGGATCGGGCCCTGGTCCTCGTCCTGGCCGCCGGAGCCCAGGTCGCCGGTGCCGTACAGGCGCTTCATCCCGTAGTCCTTGGTGCCGGAGACCGACAGGGTGGAGGAGACGCCTTCGCTGCCGTTGGGTGTCGGCCAGGTGGCGGCCTGCGCCGAGGAGGCTCCGGACGTCATGAGCATGCCAACCGAGAGGCCGAGTGCGCCCAGCGCGCCGGTCACCGCGCGCCGCGCGCGCGGTCGTGTCACAGCGGTCATGTTCTGATCCCTTCCATAGGGAGTGGGGGTGGAACGGAACATGTACGTGAACGTCGTGCGTCACCATGACCGAGAATGTGAGCGCGCGACCCCGCTTGTGGGGAAAGGTGGAGCCGCGGCGTTCACGACGGACATGCTGATGAACGGACCGTAGAGGGTAAGCGCTTTCTAGTCAACGGCTCGGGCGACGGTCCGCCTCACATGCCCCAGCCGTACTGGTCCGGCATCCGGGCGTCCACGCCCAGCTCCCGCGCCGCGTGCTGGGCCCAGGACGGATTGCGCAGCAGCTCGCGGCCCAGCAGCACCGCGTCGGCCTCGCCGTTGGCCAGGATCTTCTCGGCCTGCCCGGGCTCGGTGATCAGCCCTACGGCGGCGACCGGCAGCGTGGATCCGGCCTTCACGCGCGCGGCGAACGGGACCTGGTAGCCGGGCCCGGTCGGGATCCGGACGCGCGGGACGTTGCCGCCGGTGGACACGTCGAGCAGGTCGATGCCGTGGGCCTCGAGGTCGCGGGCGAAGCGGACGGTGTCGTCCGGCGTCCAGCCGCCCTCCTCCAGCCAGTCGGTCGCCGAGACGCGGAAGAACAGCGGCTTGTCGTCGGGCCAGACCTCCCGTACCGCGTCCACGACCTCCAGGGCGAACCTGGTGCGGTTCGCGTACGAGCCGCCGTAGGCGTCGGTGCGCTGGTTGGAGTGCGGCGACAGGAACTCGTGGATCAGGTAGCCGTGGGCGCCGTGGATCTCGGCGATCTCGAAACCGGCGGCCAGGGCCCGGCGTGCGGCGTCCGCGAACCGGCCGACGACTTCCTGGATCTGCGGGACCGTCAGCTCGGTCGGCACCGGATGCCGCTCGTCGAACGCGAGTGCGCTCGGGGCCAGCGGCTGCCAGCCGTACGCGTCCGCCCCCACCGGCGCCCCGCCCCTCCAGGGCTGCGCGGTGGAGGCCTTCCGGCCCGCGTGAGCCAGCTGGACCGCCGGAACCGTGCCCTGCGAGCGCAGGAAGCCCGTGATCCGGCGGAACGCCTCGACCTGCGTGTCGTTCCACAGCCCGAGGTCCTGCGGGGAGATGCGGCCCTCGGGCGACACGCCCGTGGCCTCCACGACGATCAGGCCGGTGCCTCCCACCGCGCGGGCGCCGTAGTGCGCGAAGTGCCAGTCGCCGGGCACACCCGCCGACGGGCCTTCCGGTGCCGCGGAGTACTGGCACATCGGCGGCATCCAGATCCGGTTCGGGATCGTGGTGTCACGGAGTCGGAAGGGCTCGAAGAGGGCGCTCATGGCGGGCTGCTCCTGGGTCGCGGCGGATCGGGGCGACTCGTACGGTAACTCTCGTAGTACGTCGAGTGTCAAACTACGGCGTCCTTCGTACAATGGGAACCCCTCCTGACCGGTGGGACCCCCCGGAGAACTGGAGCCGCCGTGACCCCCGCCGCCACTGCCGCCGGCACCCGTGAGCTGCCGCATCCGACGCGTGCGGAGATCCGGCTGGAGGGGGTGCTGCACGCCCTCTCCGACCCGGTGCGGCTGCGGATCGTGCGGGACCTCGCCGCCGACAGCGGCGCACTCTTCTCCTGCTCGCACTTCGACCTGCCGGTCACCAAGTCCACCACCACGTACCACTTCCGGGTGCTGCGCGAGAGCGGGGTGATCCGGCAGACCTACCGGGGCACGGCCAAGATGAACGGACTGCGCAGGGACGATCTGGACATCGTGTTCCCGGGGCTGCTCGACGCCCTGCTGGACGCGGCCGCCCGCCAGGCCGCCGCGTCCCGGCGCGACCCGCTGCGCTGACAGGGTGCCGCAGCCGATGAACGAAGCGTGTTCCGTTCGTATGGAATGTGATCATTCGGTTACGTTGCGTATGTGCTCGAAGCATCCTTCGTTGATCGTTCTCTTCAGCTTTCCGACCGCTGTCCGGACGACGGTGAGATGTCCGTGCGGCACGCCTGGGTGGTGAGCGAGGGCTCCACCACGACCTCGTGGTTCGACGTCCGGCTGGCCTTCGCCGACGGCGCCCGGGTGGACGCGCTCGCCGTGCTGTCCGGTGCGCACGTGCGGGTCGAGGACGTACGGGCCCGGCCGCCGCTGTCCCTCGACGACCTGGCGGTACTGGCCGAGTGGCTGGAGGATCCGCTCTTCGAGGCCTGCGTCGCGGCCCCCGCGCGTGGCACGCCGGCCGAGCCGCGGCGGGCCCGGGCCCCGTGGCCGCGCGGGCGGGAGGGGCGCAGGCTCGTCGCGCAGGAGTACCGGTCGGCCCGGGAAGAGGGCGGCGATCCGGTCCTCGCGGTGATGCGCGCGACCGGGCACAGCAGACGCAGGTCGCTCAGGCTGATCGGCCAGGCGCGCGACGAGGGGTTCCTGGCGCCCCGTCGCGCGCGCCGCTGAGGCACCTGCGCGGGCGCGCCCCGGCACCGGACCGCCGCATCGTCACAGCATCGCGCGCATGCGTGAGATCTCGCTCGTCTGCTGGGCGACCACGTCGTCCGCCATCTCCTCGATCAGCACGTTGTTGCCCCCGGACTTCACGTCCGTGGCCATGCTGATCGCCCCCTCGTGGTGAGTGATCATCAGGGTGAGGAAGAGCCGGTCGAAGGCCTTGCCCTCGGCCGCGCGCAGCTGCTTCAGCTGTGCCTCGGTCGCCATGCCCGGCATCGCGGCATGGTCGTGACCGCCGCCCGTCACCTTCTCGCCGTGCGTCCCGAGCCAGCCCTCCATCGCCTTGATCTCCGGCCCCTGCGCGGCCGAGATCCGTTCTGCCAGCTTCTTGACCTGGCCGGACTCGGCCTGCTTCGGAGCCAGTTCGGTCATCTTCAGCGCCTGGGCGTGGTGCTGGATCATCATCCGCGCATACGAGACGTCCGCGGAGTTGGGGGAGTCGTCGTCGGCGCGCCGCTTCTCGGCGTCCTCGGCGGACAGGGTCCGGTTGCCCTCGCCCGGCTTGCCCGGTGCGATCACCGAGGGGCCGGCGGCGGCCGCCGAGCCGGTGTCCGGTCCCGAGTCGCAGGCTCCCAGCCCGAGTACGGCCAGTGCGGTCAGCGAGGCCGTGACGAGTGACGCGCGGGACATCGCGGGGCGAAAGGACACAACGACCTCCTGTGGCTGCGGGTGCCCCTCTGGGTGGAGCGAGGCGGAGCACCTTGTGGGTGCGGTGACCGTCCTAGCACGCTTCCGCGCGCCACTGATCAAAAAACTTCATTGCGAGTTTGTTGCCCCCTGTTGGTATGTGCATGGCGAAGACGATACTGCGGGGTGCGTGAACCGTTCCGACGGGAACGGACGTTGGGAGGAAACAGTGACCCTGTTGAACAACCCGCGAACGCGGCGCAGACGCCTGGGAGTCGCGGCTGCCGCCGCCGGACTCCTGTCCGCGCTGCTCACCGCCGGCCCGGCCGTGGCGACCCCCGACCCCGGGGACAGCCCGGCCACCTCGAAGGAGGTGTCCAAGAGCGCGCGCGCCGAGGTGCGCGACGCCATCGAGAGCGGTGACATACCCGGCCAGGACGAGATCGTCCACTCGGACAACATCGAGCACCTGACCAACATCCCCAAGGACGCACTGCCCGGCACCAACTCGGACCTGGCCTTCCAGGGCCGGTACGCCTTCGCCGGGAACTACGACGGCTTCCGCATCTTCGACATCAAGAACCCGAAGAAGCCGAGGACCGTCGCCCAGGTACTGTGTCCCGGCTCGCAGAACGACATCTCGGTCTCCGGAGACCTGCTCTTCCTGTCGACCGACTCCTCGCGCAGCGACAGCAGTTGCAACAGCACCACGCAGCCCGCGACCGAGAAGTCCTCCTGGGAGGGCATGAAGGTCTTCGACATCAGCGACAAGCGGAACCCGAAGTACGTCGCCGCCGTCGAGACCGCCTGCGGCTCGCACACCCACACGCTGGTGCCCGAGCGCAGGAACGTCTACATCTACGTCTCCTCGTACTCGCCGAACGCCGCCTACCCCGACTGCAAGCCGCCGCACGACGGGATCTCCGTGATCAAGGTGCCGCGCAAGGCGCCCGAGCGGGCGGCCCTCGTGGGCTTCCCGGTGCTGTTCCCCGGTGAGGGCCCCGACGGCGGCGGCAACCCGGGCGGGCCCACCAACCCTGGCGTCTCCAAGACCACCGGCTGCCACGACATCACCGTCCTGCCCTCCGAGGACCTCGCCGCCGGCGCCTGCATGGGCGACGGCATCCTGTTCTCCATCAAGGACCCCGAGCGCCCGAAGGTCATCGACCGCGTCCAGGACAACGTGAACTTCGCGTTCTGGCACTCGGCGACCTTCAACCAGCGCGCGAACAAGGTCGTGTTCACCGACGAGCTGGGCGGCGGCGGCGCCGCCACCTGCAACGCGGAGATCGGCCCGAACCGCGGCGCCGACGGCATCTACGACATCGTCGGCCGGGGCGACCACCGCAAGCTGGTCTTCCGCAGTTACTTCAAGATTCCGCGCCACCAGGCGGACACCGAGAACTGCGTGGCCCACAACGGCTCGCTGATCCCGGTCAAGGGCAAGGACATCATGGTCCAGGCCTGGTACCAGGGCGGCATCTCCGTCTGGGAGTTCACCGACTCCTCGCGGCCCAAGGAGATCGCCTACTTCGAGCGGGGACCGCTGACCACCGACACGATGACCACCGGCGGTTCCTGGTCGGCGTACTACTACAACGGCTACATCTACTCGAACGACATCGCCAAGGGCTTCGACGTCCTCAAGCTCAGCGACCGGCGCACCGACCCGGCCAAGCGGGTCCACCTGCGGGAGCTCAACACGCAGACGCAGCCGGACTACTTCGACTGAGGACTCCGGTCCGTCCGGTCCTGCCGGTCGGGCACACCGGTCGCGAAGAACCGCGACAGGTCCGGGTCGCACGTCGTCCCGCCGGGCGTTTCGGCGTCCGGCGGGACGCCCAGCTTCCAGTCCAGCCGGTAGCGCTCGAACAACTCGGCGCGCAGCTCCGGCACCGGCATCGGCACCCCCGGCACGAGAGCGGCGAAGACGGCTCCCATCAGCTGTGCGCGCAGCATCGGGTAGTCGCGGTCGACGTCCCGCGAGCCGTGCCGGGCCACCGTGTCCCGCAGCAGCTCCGCCAGCCTCCGCTGCTCCGGGCACGGCACGAAGCCCACCTCCGCCTGGAGCAGGCCCGCCATGTGCTGGCGCATGAGCACCGGCCGGTCCCGGGCGAGCCCCAGGATCGCGTCGACGGCCCGCGCCAGCCGCTCACGCCCGTCGGCGGTGCGCGGCTCGCGCTCCAGGGCCTCCTCCAGGGTGCGGTGCATCAACCGGTGCACGGCGGACTGCACCAGCTGGCGCTTTCCGGGGAAGTAGTACGAGACCAGTCCCCGCGCGGAGCCCGCCCGGTCCGCGATGTCGCCCAGCGTGGTCGCCTCGTACCCGCGCTCGCCCACCAGCTCCACGGCGGCCTGCAGAAGACGCTCCTTCGAGCGCCGCCGCAATTCTTCATTGACCGAGGCGCTGCGCGGGGACATGCTGTACTCCTGCGTTGACTGGCTGCCAGCCAACTATACTCGGCGCAGACGGAGGGGCCCCAGCGGCCGCTCCGGCTACCGTCTGCCTCGGGCGACACGGGGGATCGTCCGAGGCGGGCGGAACCACCCGGTGGTTGCCTCGGGCTACGTGGCAAGCTCCAGCACCGGCCGCAGTCCCGCCGGGCGCTCGGCCACCGGCAAGTGGTCGACGAAGTGCACCCCGCACCCGAGTGCCGCCGCGCCACCGTCCGCGCGCCGGTCGTCGCCGACCATCAGCGTCCGCTCCGGCTCCACGCCCAGCGCCGCGCAGGCGACGCCGAACAGCCGGGCGTCGGGCTTGCGGATGCCGTGCTCGTACGACAGGACGTACGTGTCCACGTACCGGTCGAGGCCGTGGGCGCGGAAGACCGGTCGCAGGTCCCAGCCGATGTTGCTGACCACCCCCACGGCGATTCCGCGCCCGCGCAACGCGCTCAGCACCTCGGCGGCGTCGGGGTAGGGACTCCACGCGTCCGGCGACATGTGCCGCTCGTACAGCACGTCGTGCAGGCCCGGGTCAGGCAGCGGCACCTGTCGGGAGAGCCCGGTGTACGCGGCCCGGTGCAGCGCGGAGCTGTCGTCGCGGATCTCCCACACCTCGGCGAGTTCCTCCGGAACCCGTAGCGGCGGTGCGCCGCCGGGCAGCGCTCCCGCCCGCTCGAGAGCCTCGGCCTTCTCGGCCAACTCCGGCGCGGCGAGCTCCAGTCCGGCATCGTCGAGCGCCGCGCGCAGCCAGGCTTCGGTGGATTCGATCCGGAACAGGGTCCCGGAGAAGTCGAACAGAACGGCGGTCATGGCCGGATCCTAGGGGGCGAAGGATGCGACCGGGGGTGCCGTGGTGCGGGCGGAACCCGGTCCGGCGGGCCGGCGCGCCGCTCACGGATGGCCGCGCCGGTGCACCACCACCGCGAGCGCCACGACCAGACCGCCCAGGAGCCAGCCGCCGAGCACGTCCGTGGCCCAGTGGACGCCGAGCCACACCCGGGTCACGCCGACCCCGGCCACGGAGACCACGGCGACGGCCATACCGGTGCGGCGCGGGCCGCGCCCGGTGTCGTAGTGGTGGAGCAGCCACACCAGCAGGCCGCACACGAACGTCGCGGTCATGGCGTGCCCGGAGGGGAAGGCCGCGTAGTGCGCGGAGTCCACGGGGTCCGGCCAGACCGGGCGGGGGCGGTCCACCGCCGCCTTGAGGGCCTGTTGCAGCAGGCTGCCCAGCAGACACGTGGCTCCCAGCCACACCGCCGTCCAGCGGTCCGCCCGGCGCCACCACAGCCACAGCACCACCACCGCGCACAACAGGCGCATGGTCCAGGTGTCCCACACCCAGTCGGTGAGGATCCGCATGGCGTGGGTGAGGCCGCCTTCCTCGACGGCCCAGCGGTGGGTCGTGCCGGCGATGTCCTCGTCCAGCCGCAGCAGCGGACGCCATTCGACGGCCACCAGGGTGAGCAGGAGCGCGGAGCACACGGTCAGTACCCAGGTGACACGGAGGGCGGTGCGTGGCTGCGGCGGGGCGGGCGGGGAGTCGACCGGCGGCGTCTGCATGCTGCGATCCTCGCCGAACTGAGGGCTCCGGGGCCAATGCCGTGGTGGGACACCCCCTAGCCCAACGCCCGCAGCCCCGGCGCGAACGCCAGCAGGACCGGGACCGCCGGTACCAGCGCGGCCGCCGCGGTCAGCCGCAGCCTGCGGGCCGCCGTCAGCCGGTTCGGCGGGGTGAGCAGGCGGTGCACCCGCTGCGGGACGTCGGCCCGGGCGGTCGGGCACGGACCGAAGACGCCGCGGTCCTCGTTGAGTTCGACCAGTGCCAGGGCGGTCGTCAGGCGGCCGAAACGGTGGGAGGCCACGTCGTCGGCGGCGAGTTCGACCAGGCGGTGCATCTCGTCGCGGAACCCGGCGAAGACCGGAACCTGCGGGAACCCGTCCGCCAGCGCGGCGGAGCAGTGCAGCAGCCAGTCGTGCCGAGCCTGCGCGTGTCCTTTCTCGTGGGCGAGCACCGCGTCCAGTTGCCGACCCTCGAGGCGGCGCAGGGCCGCGGTGGTGACCACCAGCTGCGGGGGAGCGCCGGGCAGCCACCAGGCGTCGGGCCGCTCGCCCTCCAGTACGACGAGCCGCCCCGGGCCGGGCTCCTCGCCGGGCAGCAGCGGAGCGCGGTGCCGCAGCTCCGCGCGGCGCAGCCGACGCCGGGCGCGGGCCCGTGCCACCTCCCGGGCCAGCATCAGCGCGCTCCACAGTCCGCCGCAGGCCAGCGTGACGGCCGTCGTGTCCGCCCAGAGCCCGGACGTGCCCAGGGCGTAGGCCTCGACCACCGGGCCGGGGGCGGTCGCGAAGACGGGCCCGCCCACCGCGTGCCAGGCCGCCGCCGCGCTCAGCGTCATCGACAGCGCGCAGCACACGATCACCGCCGCCACCGCGCACTGCCAGACCCACAGGGCGACCACCGGTTCGCGATCCGGCCAGTCGGCCCGGGCGAGCAGCCTGGGGGCGAGCACGGCGGTCAGCGCACCGAGCAGCAGCAGTGCCGCGGGGAGAATCATGGGGGCAGCCTATGAGCGCCGCGCCGTCGGCAGTACGGGCCGACGCGCAAAGTGACGCAGGCAACGATTGCGCGCGGTGAACGCCGGGCACCCCCCAGCCTGGCCGCCCGCCCCCCCGGCTCGCCGGTGTCACAGGGGGAGCAGCATGGCCAGCATCCCGATCGCCATGGTGAGCCGGCAGGCCCGCGCCAGCTCCGGCCGGTCGCCCCACCCGGCCGCCGCACGGCCGTCGGCCCCCGCACCGCCCCCCGCCACCGCCACGACGGGTATGAGGCGGACGCCGGTCAGCAGCACGTATCCCGTGAAGTAGAGCAGCAGCGCCCCGGTCAGCACCGGTGTGCCCGACGCGCCGTGCGCGTGCCCGTGGGCGGGGGCGGCGGCCATCACCATCGCCATGTAGACCATCGCCGCGGCTCCCACCGCGTGGTGCAGGTGGTGGCGCGCCGACCGGGCCGCCCACAACGCCCGCAGTCCCGCGGCGCCGAACACCACCGCGTAGGCGGGCCAGACCCAGCCAGGCGGGGAGAAGACCACCGCGGGCACGGCCATGGCGGCCATGCCGAACCCCATGAGAGCCTCGCCGCCCGCGGCCCCGCGCTGCTCCTCGACGCCGCTGCGCATCCGCAGCAGGCAGTAGGCGCCGGTCGCCGCGCACAGCGCGACCAGCAGCCATCCGGGTGACGCCGGTCCGTGCACACGCACCTCCCCGTTCGGCGGTCCACGGTCTGTCAAGAACTGCCCGGGCCGTGCGGCGCGCACGCGAGCGCAAGGGTGTACGCGGGGGCATCCGGGGGAGCGCGCGCCCCTACCGCGGGGGGATCGTCACTGGTCGGTGCTGTCGGAGGGCACAGCCCCGCGCATTTGATTTACCGGTAAAACACTTGTTAATCTTATGTCCATGAGCAGTGCGACCCCCACCGCCGGCACCTCCCCGGCCCGACGTCTGTCCCTGGCAGGCGTGCTGCGCCTGCGCCGGCCCTCCGAGATCTGGTTCAAGCCCGCTCTGAGTTCGGTCGCCGCCGTCGCCCCTCCCAATCTCCTCCTGCTGGCGCTCGGCCGGCTCGACCTGGCGATGTACACGATGGCCGGGTCCCTGTGCGCGCTCTACGCCCACAACCGGCCCTACGCCGCCCGGGCCCGCACCCTGGCGTGGGTCGTGCTCGGCATGCTCGGCGGCGTCGCCGTCGCCCTGGTCACCGCCTCGCTCACCCGGAACGCCGTCGTCCTCGTCACCGTCGGCGCGCTGCTGGCCGCCGTGCAGAAGGCCCTGTGCGACGCCACCCGCGTCGGTCCGCCGGGCAACGTGGTCCTGACCTTCATCAGCTCCGCCGCCCTCTTCGTCCCGCAGACCCTCGGCCAGGTCCCGGGCCACCTGGCACTGGCCGCCGCCGCGGGCGCCTGGGCCTGGCTCGTCGGCATGGCACCCGCCCCGGTCCGTCCGCACGGCCCGGAACGCCGGGCCACCGCCCAGGCCCTGAACGCGGCGGCCGCCTACGCCGTCGCCTCCCGCGGCACCGGCGAGGGCGGCACCGGCGCGGGCGGCACGGGGCAGGGTGACGCCCACCCCGCCGCCCGCGCCGCCGGGTACGCCGCCGTACAGGCCGCCTGGCAGACGCTGCTGGCCCTGCCGGCCACGGGCGCCCGCGCCACCACCCGGCACGCCCTGGAACGCCTCGTCGTCCGCGCCGAGGTCGCCCTCGCCGCCCCCGCCGACACCGACCCGGAGCGGCTGCGTGCCTGGGCCCACGCCCTGCGCGGCGGCGGACGCATCCCCCGCACCGGCGACGCCCCGGCGGACACCGACGAACTCCTCGGCGTGGACGCCGAACTCGCCGCCCGCCCCGCGCCCCTGTGGCAGCGGCTCGGCCCGCTGACCCCGATCGCCGTCCGCACCGCCCTCGGCTGCGCGCTGGCCGGTTACGCCTCCCTCGCCCTCGGCATCGGCCGCCCCTACTGGGCCCTGGTCACCGCCGCCGCGCTCTACCAGGCCAACGTCACCCTGACCTGGAGCCGGGCCGTGCAGCGCGTGGTCGGCAACCTCGCCGGAGTGCTGCTCTTCGCCGCCATAGCCCCGCTCGCCCACCTCGGGCAGGCGCTGCTCGTCCTGTGCTGCCTGGCCCTCAACTTCGGCGCCGAGGCCCTCATCACCCGCAACTACTGGCTCGGCAGCGTGTGCGTGACCCCGATGGCCCTGCTCGTCACCGAGTTCGCCGGGTACCAGGCCCCCGGCGACCTGATGACCGAGCGGGCCGTGGACACCCTCGTCGGCGCCCTGGTCGGTTTCCTCGCCGCCGTCGTCGTCACCAACCGGCGCGCCGGGAACCGCGTCGAACAGGCGGTGACCGCGGCCGACCGGGCCCGGGAGCGCGCCGCGCGGCTCCTCGCCGAGCCCGCGCCCGCCCCGGGCGCCCTGGAGGCCGCGCGCCGTGGTCTGGCCGCCGCGCTGACCGACCTGCGGGCCACCGCCGAGGGGGCGGCCGGTGAATGGTGGGGACGCGCACTGCCCCAGGAGAGGGTCGTGCTCGCCGAGCAGGCCGGACACCGTACGCTCGCCGAGGCGGTGCGACGCCAGGCAACGCGTCCGGACCGGGGCGCGAGCACGAGAACGGAGGACGTACGGCCATGACCGCAACCGACGGGGGAGCGCACGACGGGGGAGCCGGGTCCGGTGACGGCGGGACGGGGCCGGGCGGGGACACCGTGGCCGCGGTCGTACGCCAGTGGCGTGCCGTCCACCCGGACCTCGACACCGGGCCGATGGAGATCATCGGCCGGATCAACCGCTGCGCCGCCCTCCTCCAGCAGGCCGAGGACGCGCCGCTGCGCCGGGCGGGCCTCAGCCGTGCCGAGTTCGACCTGCTCGGCGCGCTGCGCCGCACCGGACACGAGCTGACTCCCGGGGAGCTGGCCCGGGAGACCTTCTCCTCCGGCGCGGCCGTGACCAAGCGCCTCAAGCAGCTCACCGAGCGCGGCCTGGTCGAGCGGCGCGGCGACACCCGCGACCGCCGGGTCGCCCACGTCCGCCTCACGGACGCCGGACGCGACCTCGTCGACGGCATCCTGCCCGAACAGCTCGCCTACGAGTCGGCCGTCCTGTCCGGCGTGGCCGGCCCCCGGCAGGACGAGCTGGCGGCGCTGCTCGGCGGGCTGCTGGGCCAGCTGGAGGGCCGTCTGGACGCGTTGCGGGCCTGAGCACCCCCGGGGGTGGGTGCCCGTGTGCGGTTACTGGTGCGTGGCCAGGAACGGCAGGAGGACGTCGGCCATCTCGTCGGGTACTTCCTCCGCGAGATCGTGACCGGCGTCGAACACGTGTCCGGTGACGTCATGGGCCATGAGCCGCATCTGGGACTCGTTGCGGTCGCCGATGAACGCGGATCCGCCGAGCGCCAGGACCGGGATGTCCAGCTTCTTCCGCGCGGCCCGCCGGTTCTGTTCGGCGTCCACGAGCATCGCCCGGTAGACCGCGAGCATCGCGCGGATGCCGCCGGGCATGGAGTAGCAGCGCACGTATTCGTCGATCGCTTCGGGGGTGGCGCTGTCGGGGCGGCTGCGCTCGAACTTGATCATGTAGGTGATCAGCTCACGCTCGTGACCGGCGATCAGCATCTCGGGTATGTCGGGCTGGAAGTAGAAGCCCAGGTGCCACAGGTGCATGCCGCCGGCGACGTTCTCCGCGGTGAGGGCCGTGTGGTCCTCGAAGTCGAAACCGGGGAACAGGGCCTCGGCGAACACGAGAGCCGTGACGCGGTCGCGGTGACGGGCGGCGAGCTGGTAGCCGATCACCGCTCCCCAGTCCTCGCCCACCACGGCGTACGACTCGTGTCCGAGGTGGTTCATCAGCTCGGCGATGTCGTCGCTCATCGTCGCGGAGTCGTAGCCGTCCGACGGGCGGGCGGAGTCACCGAGACCGCGAAGGTCGGGGGCGACGACGGTGTAGTGGGGCGTCAGCTTCGGGACGAGGTGACGCCAGTGGTAGCTGGTCTTGGGCACGCCGTGCAGGAGCACCACGGCGGGGCCGGACCCTGCGGCGCGGTAGTGCAGACTCGTTCCGTTGACGGCGGCCCGGCCCGTGCGGACGGGCGTTCCGTCATGGTCGAACATCATGTTCTTCCACCTTTCTGGTGTGCTGCGCGATCTGGGTGTCAGTGGGCTTGCGGAGGGTCGACGAGGGTCACCAGACGGCTCGGTCCGCTGCCGCCGGAGGGCGTCGGAGCGGCGGAACGGCCGGCCGGGCGCAGGACGACGTTCTCCGGGTAGAGCCGGCCGAGCAGGGCCAGCACGACGAGGTCGTCCCGACCGGTGGCGTCCAGGACGACGTCGCCCGCCCGCGTCCACACCAGTCCCGGCGCGCGCAGCGCGGACCAGGCGTCAACGGTGACGGGTGCGTCGCCTGCGGCGCCATCCTCACGCCGGGCGAAGCGGTGGCCGCGCAGGGCTTGGCCGAGGTCGACGTGGGCGGTGGTGCCGTCGTGGCTGACCTCGATGCGGGCGGTGCGGGCCCCGTCGGCGACCGGCGCGGTGCGGGTACGGGCAGTGAGCGGGCCGGACGCGGTGGCGGGCGGGAGGTCCTCGACGAGGGTGCGGGGTGCGGCGTAGTAGTCCCGTACTTCCGGGACGTACGTGGCGGCTGCGCCGACGGCCGGGTCGGGGCGCCAGGTCAACAGGTACCGGGGCGCGGTCAGGGGCGGCCGGCCGAGGACGGCGGGCAGTGCGGTGCCGCCACTCGCCTCGAAGCCGTAGCCGGCCGGGCCGGAGGCGCCGGTGACGACCTCGCGGGCGAAGGCCACGACGCTGGAGTGCCGGATCTGCCGGACCAGGAGTTCGGTGAGGAACGCGTCGCGGGCCGGTTCGGTGTGCCGCAGTCCGGTCGGGGTGATCAGGAGCGGGACGTCCTGCCAGTTGGTGAAGGGCAGCAGGGCGTCGCGCAGCAGGACGATCTGGTGGAGCCACTCGTTGTAGAGCTGCATCGCGACCGGTCCACCGCGACGGCCGAGGAGCAGATCGGCCGCGGGAGGGGTGAGCAGGTGGCCGTAGCAGTGGCTGCGGACGACCAGTGGGCCGGCGGGCAGCGGTACCGGATCGGTGAGCAGCCTCTCCAGCGCCTCGGTGGCCCAGGAGGCGAGCTGTCGGCCGATCGCCTCGGCCTGCGCGCCCAGTTCGCGCGCTGCCGAGGCGCTGTCCGGGCCGAGGAAGAGCGGAAGGGAGGTCTCCCGGGTGCCGAGGGCGAGTGTCGCGCGGACCTGGTCCTCCAGCACCGCGCTGTCGGCGCTGGTGAGGGCGTTGTCGTCGACGATGCCCTGGAGCAGCGGCTCGATGGCCGTGAAGAAGTGGCGGGCGGTCAGCGTGGTGCCGACCGCCGGGAAGGTGTTCCAGCGGCTTCCGCCGAGAGCGGGCGTACTCGGGGTGGCTGCGGTGGGCATGGGGCCTCCGAAGTTGTCGATTGCGGCGGGGTGGGGTCGCCGGTTCCCGTGTCAGAGGGAGCACCGGCGACTTTTATGGATCGCCCGATACAGATTCCGGGCATGAAAAAATCAGTCGAGGGCGGCCAGCGCGACCTCCACGAGGGGTTCGAGGGCTCGGACGTCCGGCGTGATCTTCGAGGAGACCAGTAGTCCGTTGAGGAAGGTGACGAGGAAAGCCGCGAGGGTGTGCGGGTCGTGCCGCTTCGCGATCTCGCCCCGCTCCGCCGCGACCCGCAGCACTTCGGTGAGCGCGTCCCGGCCGGCGTCCTGCATGTCGCGCACGGTGCGCCGGGTCGCCGCGTCCTCCGGCAGGCGCTCGCAGGCGGCGTTGACCGCCAGGCAGCCCCGGCCGTTGTCGTCCACGGCGATCCGGATCCGCTCGACCAGCATGGTGCGGATCGCCGAGCGGGCGTCCGTCCCCTCCTCCAGGCTGCGCAGGGCGGCCGCCGCGAGGGTGGTGCGGTAGTGCTCCAGGGCCGCCCGGTACAGGCCGTCCTTGTCGCCGAACGCGGCATACAAGGACCCCTGCCCGATCCCCAGGTGCCCGGTCAGGTCGCGCACCGAGGTGGCCTCGTAGCCGCGCGTCCAGAACAGCTCCATCGCGCGGCTCACCGCCGCCTCCGTGTCGAACTCCCGGGTCCTTGCCATGGTGTCACCGTAACCTATCTGGATCGCTCGCTCAAGAAAGGGGGTCGTGACCGCTGGGGGTCGTGACCGCCCGGGATCGTGATCGTCCTGGATCGTGGCAGCCCGGCCGTGCCTGCTCATCCGCCCGCCCGCCCAGCCGCGGAGGCATCCCGTGCCGGGCGGATCAGCGCTCGTCGCCCGCCCGGTACACGCCGAACATCGCGCCCTGCGGGTCCCGCAGCACCGCGATCCGGGGCCCGTCGGGCACGGAGGTCGGCTCCATGAGCACGGTGCCGCCGCCGTCCGTCGTGTCGACCGCCACGGTGTTCACGTCCGCCACCGCGAAGTACGGCAGCCAGTGCGCCGGGACCTCGTGCGGGAACTTGTCGTCCATCGTCACCATGCCGCCGAAGTCCGCCCCGTCGATACCCCACTGCGGATAGCGGTCCGAGGCCCCGACGCTCCAGCCGAACACCGTCGTGTAGAAGTCGGCGGCCCGGCCGGGCTCCCGGGTCAGCAGCTCCACCCAGCCCAGCGAGCCGGGCGCGTTGAACAGTCCGGCCCCGGGGAACGAACGTCCCTGCCACAGCTGGAACACCGCCCCGGTCGGATCGGCGGCCACCGCGAACCGGCCCGCGTCGAAGACGTCCGCAGGCCCCTGGAGGGCCACCCCGCCGGCCGCCGTCACCTGCCGTGCGGCCGCGTCCGCGTCGCGCACGGCGAACGAGACGTTCCACGCGACCGGCTGGCCCTGCTGGTACAGCGGAGTCAGGGCGGCCACCGGCGCGTCGTCGATCCGGGCGATCGTGTAGCCGCCCGCCCGCTGCCGCGGGTCCGTCTCGGGGCGCCAGCCGAACAGCTTGGTGTAGAACCGCTTGGCCGCCTCCAGGTCGGTGGTCCCCAGCTCCGCCCAGCAGGGGCCGCCGGTCACCGGTTCGTGGAGCTTCATCGTGCTGGCGTCCTTCCGCCGGGGCCGCAGACCGTCCGTCCCCCTCCAGCACGCTAAGGCCGGGCCGGGGCCGCGGCCATCCGGCACGTGAGCACCCCGGTCGCGGTGCCCGTCCGCCCGCTCAGATCCCCGGCCGGTAGCGCAGCGGATGCTCCGCGGGCACCTCCACCAGCACGATCCGGGTGCCGTCCGGGTCCGCGATCCACATCTCCACCAGCCCCCACGGCTCCTTGACGGGCGGTCGCACGATCTCGACGCCCTTGGCGCCCAGTTCCTCGTGGGCCGCCGCCGCGTCCTCGACCTGGATCCACAGGGCCAGCCCGGGGGTGAGGGGAGTGTCGGAGCGTCCGGAGACCTCCAGGAAGCCGTTGCCGAGGAAGTAGACGGTGCCCCGCTCCGGACCCGTGCCGAACTCCCGGTGAACGGCGAGGCCGAGCTGTTCGCCGTAGAAGGCGCGGGAGCGGTCGGGATCGGTGGGGCGGAGCAGGGTCCGGCTGCTGAGTACGTGCACCATGCGTCCCGACCCTAGTGGCGCCCTTCGACGGCGTTACGCTCATCGGTGCCCGCGCCGCGCCCAGAACGAACCGGAGACGCCCCATGGACACCGCCGCCAGCCCACTGACCTACCGCGACGCCACCGACGCCGACGTGGACGCGCTCGTGGCGCTCATAGAGTCCGCGTACCGGGGTGACGCCAGCCGGGCCGGGTGGACCACCGAGGCGGACATCCTCCAGGGGCAGCGCACCGACCCGCAGGGCGTGCTGGAGGTCGTCAAGGCGCCGGACAGCCGGCTGCTGACGGTGGAGCGGGACGGTCGGATCGTGGCCTGCTGCCAGCTGGAGCACCGCGGGGCGCACGCCTACTTCGGGATGTTCGCCGTCAGCCCGGCGCTCCAGGGCGCGGGACTGGGCAAGGCGATCATCGCGGAGGCGGAGCGGCAGGCCCGTACGACGTGGGGCGTCACGGAGATGCACATGACCGTGATCTCGGTGCGCGATGACCTCATCGCCTGGTACGAGCGCCGCGGCTACCGCCGCACGGGAGAGACGACCCCCTTCCCGTACGGCGACGAGCGCTTCGGCATCCCGCAGCGCGCCGACCTCCGGTTCGAGCTGCTGGTCAAGCCGCTGGTGTGACGCGAGTCGGCCGGATCCTGCCGCTCGGCCTGCTCGGCCCGCTCGGCCCGCTCAGGCGGTGAAGCGCCCGGTGCGCTTGATCTCCGGATAGTCGGTCGTCGCGCCGTCCAGGCCCAGGGCGCGCACCAGGCGCAGGTGGTCCTGGGTGTTCACGGTCCAGCAGAAGACCCGCAGTCCCGCCTTGCGGGCCTTGTGCACGATCTCCAGCGTGACCCTGTTGATGTCCAGGCACAGGGTCTTGGCGCCCGCCTTCACGGCGCGGTCCACGACCTCGGGGCCGTAGTACTGCGCGACCAGGGCGGTCCGCACCCCCGGCACCAGCCGGGCGATCTCGACGATGGCCTCGTCGTGGAACGAGATCACCTCCACCCGGTCCACCAGGTCCCGCCGGAGCATCACGTCGGCGAGGAGGCGCGCGGCCGCCGCGTCCTTGATCTCGGCCTGCAACGGCACCGAGACCGCGTCCAGCACCTCCTCGAAGACCGGGATCCGCTCCCCGCGTCCGGCGTCCAGGGCGCGCAGTTCCTCGAGGGTCTTGTCGGCGATCGCACCGGTGCCGTCGGTGGTGCGGTCCACGTCCGCGTCGTGCATGACGACGAGCGCGCCGTCCTTGCTCAGGTGCAGGTCCAGTTCGACGACGTCGAGGCCGGCCTGCTCGGCGGCGACGAAGGAGCGCAGGGTGTTCTCGGGTTCGACACCCATCGCTCCGCGGTGACCGATGGTGAGGAAGTTCAAGGCTCGACTCGCTTCCGTCGACGTCGGCGTGGCAGGGCGGCAGCCTAACGGCCCTGCGGGACCGTTTCCCCCGTGCCGCGCCGGGTATACGAATCCGGCGCCCGACAGGAAAAAGTGCGGCGAAGCCCAGGGTGAGGCAGGATAATTTACGGAGTCGCCCCTTGATTGGAGAAACGTCGTATGCCTACGGTGTCTTGACGCAAGCTTCTCCCGTGGAGGATGGGACATGACGGAAATTCTTGTGCAGGTGGGTGTGGAGGGCGACGTTCCTCCGGCAAGCAGGGTGGTGGAACACCCGGCGTGGCCCGTGCTCAAGGATGCCGTGGAGCGGATCCGGCCATGGCAGTCCAAGGACGGGTCGATCGACTTCGACGCCGAGGGCGCTCCCGAGCGGGCCGCCGCCGAGGACGCCGTACGCCGCGTCACCGAGGCCGTGCGCGAGCTGTCCCCGCTGCTGCCCCACGACCGCGCCTACCACGAGGCCCTGGTGACCGACCTCGGCCGCTGGGCCGACGGCGGCTTCGAGGTGCCCGACTTCCTCGACTCGCTGCTGGCCTTCCAGCCCGCGGCCAACCGCGCGGACGGCCTCCAGCACCTCGTCGTCTTCCCGATGTACACGCAGAACGGCAACCCGGACCGCAACCTCGAAGCGGTCGTGCTGCGCATGGTCTGGCCCGACTGGCTGGCGGAGCTGGAGCGCACCCGTTACGACAACCCGCTGTTCTGCGGCATCACCTTCGAGGACTTCACGGCCGGCTACGACACCAACTCCGCCGTCCTCTTCCCGGAGACCATCGCCGTGCGCGAGGCCCCGGAGCGCTTCTCCTGGGGCGGCATCTTCTGCGACCGCGAGGCCGCCCGCTTCCGCCGCGTCACCGAGGCCGCCGTGGACCTGCTGGGTCTGGAGCTGCCCGAGGACGTCGCCGCGCTGGTCGACGACCAGAAGCGCTGCGAGGAGGCGTTCGTCCTGTGGGACATGGTCCACGACCGCACCCACAGCCACGGCGACCTGCCCTTCGACCCGTTCATGATCAAGCAGCGCCAGCCGTTCTGGATGTACGGCCTGGAGGAGCTGCGCTGCGACCTCACCGCCTTCAAGGAGGCCGTGAAGCTGGAGGCGGACGGCGTCCCGCAGGCCCGCGACGTGCAGTACGCGGTGCTCTTCGACCGCATGTTCCGCTTCCCGGTGACCGGTGAGCGGGTGCGCAACTACGACGGCCTCGGCGGCCAGCTGCTCTTCGCCTACCTGCACAAGCACGACGTCGTCCGCTGGACCGACAACAAGCTCTTCATCGACTGGCAGCGCGCCCCGCAGGTCACCAACCAGCTCTGCGCCGAGATCGAGAAGCTCTACCGCGACGGCATCGACCGCCCGAAGATCGTCCACTGGTTCGCCGGCTACGAGCTGGTCTCCACCTACCTCGCCCCGCACCCGGGCTCGAAGTGGGCCAAGGGCCCCGACGCCCTGGACCTGACCCTGCCGCCGCGCAAACTCGTCGACGACGTGCTTCCGGACGAGTTTCCGCTGAGCATGTTCTACGAGGCCCTGTCCAAGAAGCTGAAGAAGGTGATCGCCTCGACCCGGGGTATCACCGCGGGCGCGGACGGCGCCGAGCGGGCCGCCGCGTGAGCGACGGCGACGGCACGCACGAACACGCACGGCAGACACAGGCTCAGCAGGCTCGGGAGGCGAGGACCATGGGGAACGGGGCGCTCGACGGCGCGGTGATCGCGGTGGCCGGGGCGGGCGGACCCGCCGGACGGGCCGCGCTGCTGCGGCTCGCCGAGGCGGGTGCGACCGTCGTGGGCGCGGACAACGACCCGGAGCGGCTGGCCGAGGCGGTGGACGCGGCGCGCTACGCGCACGGCGGCGCCACCGTCACCGGCGAGACCGTCGACCTGCTGGACCTGGACTCCACCCGGGCCTGGGCCGATCGCACCGAGAAGGAGTTCGGCCACGTCGACGGCGTCGTCCACCTCGTGGGCGGCTGGCGCGGCAGCAAGACCTTCACCAAGACCGAACTCGGCGACTGGGACCTCCTGGAGAAGCTGCTCATCCGCACCGTGCAGCACACCTCCCTCGCCTTCCACGAGTCGCTCCAGCGCAGCGACCGCGGCCGCTACCTCCTGATCAGCGCCGCCGGAGCGTCCAGCCCCACCGCGGGCAACGCCGCCTACTCGGCCGCCAAGGCCGCCGCGGAGGCGTGGACGCTGGCCATGGCGGACTACTTCCGCAAGGCGGGGGGCGAGCAGGGGCCGACGTCGGCGGCTGCGATCCTGGTGGTCAAGGCGTTGGTGCACGAGGCGATGCGCGCCGAGCGCCCCAACGCGAAGTTCGCGGGCTTCACGGACGTGCGCGACCTCGCCGATGCCGTCGCAGATGTCTGGGACAAGCCCGCCGCGGAAGTGAACGGAACCCGTCTGTGGCTGACCGAGAAGCCGTGAACCCACCGAAGACCGACGCGCGTCGCCATCACGACCCCGAGGTCCGCGGTTTCGCCAGTGACAACTATGCCGGGGCCCACCCGGAAGTGCTCGCCGCGCTGGCGCTGGCCAACGGCGGGCACCAGGTCGCGTACGGCGAGGACGACTACACCGAGAACCTCCAGCGCGTGATCCGCAGCCACTTCGGCTCCGGCGCCGAGGCGTTCCCGGTCTTCAACGGCACCGGCGCCAACGTCGTCGCGCTCCAGGCGGTCACCGACCGCTGGGGCGCGGTGATCTGCGCCGAGAGCGCGCACATCAATGTCGACGAGGGCGGCGCCCCCGAGCGCATGGGCGGTCTCAAGCTGCTCACCGTCCCCACCCCCGACGGCAAGCTCACGCCCGAGCTGATCGACCGCCAGGCCTACGGCTGGGACGACGAGCACCGGGCGATGCCGCAGGTCGTCTCGATCACCCAGAGCACCGAGCTGGGCACCCTCTACACGCCCGACGAGATCCGCGCC